>JAKLLG010000005.1 GCA_023150275.1 Rhodocyclaceae bacterium | reverse complement strand
CAGGCCAGCGCTTTGCCTTCGGCTTCCTCCAGATTTCCAGTCGCCCAGAACACCCTTGCCGTTCAGCTAACTCTTCCCCTTGTCGGGCGAGTAGAGGACTTCCACCTCCAAGTAAGTGCGCCCTGCCGGGCGCACCAAAGACAAAGGCCTGCCATTTCGGCAGGCCTTTTTGTTTCATGAGCGCAATTGATTTCTGACTTTCACGCTCCATCGAACGTCCGGTTCGATGGAGCCACTCAGTCAGCATCCGACCCAATGCTGCCTGTCGCTACTGGATAAAGCAGACGTTAAACACCAATTTAGGCGGCTCGCCCTATTGAACGATATGTCCGGAATGCACGCCAAATCAGGAGTGCAATGGCATATACGGCAGCAGGCCACGCGAGGAAGGCGTAGCCCATGGAGCCCCACCATACGAGCCCCATCTGCCATGTTGTAGTTCTTTTAGGCTGATGTTCGACTGCGATGTGCGTTCCAATGTGGGCGAGTTCCGGTACAGGCCGAGTGATTTCCGCTTCAAAAACATATCGTCCGGGTTGAACTTGGATGATGCCGACGCCGCGATATACGTGAGCCCGGGACCAGCCGTTTGAATCAATAGATTCGACCAAACCGCTTAAAACTGTTGCGCCGGTTTCACTATTACGCAACGACCACCGAACGGGAATTGGCACACCCTTTGAGCATTCCTCATTAGGCTGACAAAGCCCCATTGCACCAATTAACTTCTTGAGCTGATTAAAGTCGGTTCCATTACGCTCAAATTTGAATTGAACCACATAGCGTTCGGGTATTCGGATCTCAATCGCTTCCCGGATCGAACCCTGTGGCGAGAGCGAGATAGCCATATCCAACGGGTTCTTGGTCACCCAGCTGCTCCACATGGGGAAGGCAACAATCCACAGTATCGCTATGACTAGTAAAGCAATTAGTCGCAACTGTTGCAGGCAAAAAGCACGCATAAAGGTCTAACAGGGGTTATTGGGCCCGTTGGGCTCCGTATTCCACTTGAACGTCTCGTTATGGCTTCACACCGCGATAGCAGCTTCTGGCCGATTGTACCCATTCCGCATAGCAATCCAAAGCTGATCTTCACGCCGAGCTGGCTTCTGGAACGGCGCCTTTCCATGCGTTTGTTTCGCATAGTTCCTTCGCCAGGCTCACCGCCAGTCGCGCGACCGCGACGGAGGCCGCCGACAACGGAATATGCTTCGACGTGCATAGCATCAATCGCCGCATTACCACCGGCCGCTCGACCGGCACCGCGCAGAGCGCGCCGGCGGCGATGTCCTGCTGCAGCGGCATCACCGGCAGCAGCGTGTAGCCCATCCCCGCCAACAGCGTCGTTCGCAGGATGCTGACCGAGCTGATGTCGGCAACGACGTTCGGTGGCGGCAGGCCATGGCGACGCGCGGCTTCCTCGATGATGGGGCGCACGCCGTGCGGATGCGCCGGCAGGATGAGCGGCAGCGCCAGCGCCTGTTTCAGCGTGACCGCTTTCTTTGGCCGGCCGGCAAGGCTGGCAGCGCCGATCAGCGAGAGGCGTTCATTGAGCAGCGGGGTCGTCTGGAATTCGTCGAGCGTGCCGTCGTCGAACAGCACAGCGAGGCTGATCTGCCCGCTGCGCAACTGCGGCACGAGGTTGCCGGTGAGTTCTTCGGTGATTTCGAGTTCGACCTTGGGAAGTTCACGCCGCACGGCCTGCAGCAGCGGCAGCGCCAGCGCATTGGAGGCACTGTGCGGGATGCCGAAGACGACCTTGCCGCTCGGCTCGCCCTCGGCGTTGCGCACGCTGGCCTTCGCATCCTCGACCTGACGCAGGATGGCTGTGGCGTGGGCGTGGAAGACGCGCCCGGCCTCGGTCAGCTCGACGCCGCGCCGGGTGCGGTGGAAGAGCGGCGCGCCAAGTTCTTCCTCGAGCTGGGCCAATTGATGGCTGAGCGCAGACTGCGCGATGAACACCTCTCCGGCAGCTTTCGAGAAGCTGCCCCAGCGGGCGATGGCGCAGAAATAGCGGAGCTGGCGCAATTCCATGATGCACCGATGATACGCCAGCGATCTGTTATCGCGATAGCACGATCTGAATTCAGTGTTTTTCAGATGGATTGGCTTCAGGTGTAATGCAGCCATCTGACCAACGCGAACCACTGCCGCTACCCGCGGCGGCCCACAGGCCCAACCGGCCGCGATTCGCGAAGGAACCTGATCCTACCGGTGACGGAGATAACGGGAAGCCCACCCCGCAACCCGGAACAGACCAACGAAAACGGCCCGCATCGCGCGGGCCGTTTTCGTTCGGGCGGAATTTTATGATCCGCCGCTCATGGTTCGAGCAGCCTGTCCCGAGCCGCGCCGAGGAACCTTGCTACGCAAGGCTCCTCTCAAGAACGGCGGCTGCTTACCCCGGCGTGGAGAACAAGCGGCGTCAAAATGGGACCGCCCAAGCTTTTTGAGCGACGATGTTCTCGTGCATCCATGCCGGGTCCAGCTCCGCGCCGTTCGGCCACGTCAGAACACCCAACTCGACGGTCACCTTGGCAAAAAACTCCGGATCGGCCAGCGCGCCGAAGATTCCTGCATCGGTCGCAGTCAACAAAGCCGAGCAATCGGCGATACCGCTTGCCCCATCACGGAAGGTAACCGCCAACCGATGGCCGGGCAATACCGATACTGCCTGAACGCGCCAAGGCGCGGAGGGCGTTACTCCAGCGGCCGAATTTTCCTGGGTTGCTGTTTGGCTTGGCATAGATTCCAGTCCTCCATCAACTCGGCACGGTGCTCGACGGCCCATTCTATCGTCAGGCCGAGCGCGCGGCGAGGCAGCGAACCGGCGATCACCTCCAGAACATCTGGATGACGATACCGAAGAACTGGCTGATCGTCGGCACTACGGCATCACTTCTGCAGCCACTCCGCCGCATCGAGCGCAAAGTAGGTCAGGATGCCGTCCGCCCCCGCCCGCTTGAAGCCGAGCAGCGCTTCGAGCACGCAGGCTTCCTCGTTGAGCCAGCCGTTCTGCGCGGCGGCCTTGAGCATCGCGTATTCGCCACTGACCTGATAGACGTAGGTCGGCACCTTCAGTTCTTCCTTCACGCGGCGGACGATGTCGAGATAGGGCATGCCCGGCTTGACCATCACCATGTCGGCGCCTTCGGCGAGGTCGAGCGCGACTTCGCGGATGGCCTCGTCGCTGTTGGCCGGGTCCATCTGGTAGGTGTATTTGTTGCCCTTGCCAAGGTTGGCAGCAGAACCCACTGCGTCGCGGAAAGGGCCGTAGAAGGCCGAGGCGTACTTGGCCGAGTAGGCAAGGATGCGCGTGTAAATGAGCTTCTTGGCCTCAAGGGCGCTACGGATCGCGCCGACGCGGCCGTCCATCATGTCCGAGGGCGCCACGACATCGGCACCGGCCTCGGCATGACAGAGCGCCTGCCTGACCAGCACGGCGAGCGTCTCGTCGTTGAGCACGTAGCCGGTGCTATCGATCAGGCCGTCCTGGCCGTGGATGGTGTAGGGGTCGAGCGCCACGTCGGTGATGACGCCCAGCTCGGGGAATTCCTTCTTCAGTGCCCGCACCACGCGCGGCACCAAGCCTTCGGGGTTGTAGGCCTCTTCGGCGAATTCGGTCTTGAACGACTGGTCGACCACCGGGAACAGGGCCAGCGCCGGCACGCCCAGCTTCACCGCGCGCTCGGCGGTCTTCAGCAGCAGGTCGAGGCTCTGGCGTTCGACACCGGGCATGGAGCCGACCTTCTCGATGCGTTTTTCGCCATCGAGCACGAACACCGGGTAGATGAAGTCGTCGGGGGTCAGTACGTTCTCGCGCATCAGGCGGCGGGAGAACTCGTCGCGACGCATGCGGCGCATGCGGGTGCCAGGAAAGTTACCAGTAGGCGTCTGGGTTTCGCTCATTTGTAAACCTTTGAAATCTCTTTTAAATCAATCAACAAGGGGAATTTTTCGGCATCCGGAGCGGGGAATCCCGCAACCGCCGGGAACTTTTTTCACGGCTGGCGGCTCCTAAACGCAGATGGTCCGCCGTCTCCCGCTTCACCTCCCTGAGCGGGTGCCTTAATCACATTAAGGCATTTTAGCCCCCGGTTCCCCCTTTGCCGGGGGCTTTCTTTTTGTCGGGCTGCCGTGCAGCGGATTGGCCCACCTTCGCGGCCTTCGCCGCCTTGCGCGCCGCCAGCCGCGCCGCCAGTTCCGGGTTGCGCTTTTCGCCCGGCGCGAGCACCCGCTTCGTCGGCGGCTTTTCTACTGCCTCGGCAGGCTGCAGGTCCAGCCAACGCGAAAGCACCTGCTCTGCCTGCTCGATGCCGGTTTTCTTCAGGCTGGAAAACAGTTGCACGGAACACTGTTCGCCGAGCGAGGCCACCCCCTCGCGCACTTCGCGCAGAATGTCGGCCTGTTGCTGGCGGGTGAGCTTGTCGGCCTTGGTGAGCAGGATGTGGATCGGCTTGTCGGTGGGCGCGAACCATTCGATCAGCGCGATATCGAGTTCGGTGAGCGGATGGCGGCTATCCATGATCAGCACCACGCCCTTGAGCGGCGAACGGCCCGCCAGATAGGGGCCGACCAGACCATCCCATTCGCTGCGAACCGCCTCCGGAGCCTTGGCAAAGCCGTAACCGGGCAGATCGACAAAAAACTTGCCCTCGGCGAGCCGGAAATAGTTGAGATGCTGCGTGCGCCCGGGGGTCTTGGATACGAAGGCGAGCCGTGTATGGTCGGCCAAAGTGTTGATCGCCGACGACTTGCCGGCGTTCGAGCGGCCGGCGAAGGCGACTTCGGCGACGGATTCCGGCGGCAAATCGCGCAGGTGGGCGACGGTGATCTGAAAGGAAGCGTTGCGGAAGATGGGCATCGGAAAGCGGGTATGGGTACGCGGGTATCGTTGCGGCAGCACGGCGGAGCGCCCAACGAGCGGGATTCGGGGCGCGTGCGCCGCGCCGGCGAATTGATATAGAATAGCAGGTTTGTTAATTCCCATCTCCGGCCGCGTGCCGAAAACAAGGAGTCTGGACATGATCCGTACCACGGCGATGGCGCTGCTTCTGGCCGCCACCTTCCATGCGAATGCCGCCGACAAGGCGCCTGCCAAGGCCGACCCCGCAGCAGCGAAACCGATCGCGGAATCGGTTTGCATCGGCTGCCATGGCGCCGACGGCAACAGCCCGGCCGCCCCGAACCCGAACCTTGCCGGCCAGCACGCCGCCTACATTGCCAAACAACTCGCGAACTTCAAGGCCGGCGACGACGGCAAGCCTGCCGTGCGCGACAACGCCATCATGGCCGGCATGGTCGCGGCCCTCTCGCCTGAGGACATGCGCAATCTCGCCGCCTATTTCAGCCAGCAGAAGCTGAAGCCGGCCGAAGCCAAGGACGAAAAGCTGGTTGCCGAAGGTCAGAAGCTGTGGCGCATGGGCGATTTCGAAAAGGGCATCCCGGCCTGCGCCGGCTGCCACGGCCCTGCTGGTGCGGGCCTGCCTGCCCAGTACCCGGCACTGGCCGGCCAGTACGCCGAATACACGCTGGATCAACTGATGAAGTTCCGCTCCGGCGAGCGCGCCAACGATCCGGAAAAAATGATGCGCATGATCGCTGCGAAGCTTTCCGACCAGCAGATGAAGGCCGTTTCGGAGTATGCCGCCGGCCTGCGCTGAACGGCGCTTGCAGCCTGATGAAAATGGCGGCCCGCGGGTCGCCATTTTTGTTTGCTAGGCTGCAGCGGCAGCGCTAGACTGATGCCACGCCGTCCTTTGCGGCGCCCCCTGCAACAGGAGAAAAACGATGAAAACGCTCAGGCAACTCCTCGCCGGAAAGAACCAGCCACTGGCTGTCGTTTCCCCCCGCGACACCGTCTTTCATGCACTCCAGGTGATGGCCGACAAGAAGATCGGTGCCGTCTTGGTAGTGGATGGCGAACGTCTCGTCGGCATTTTTTCGGAGCGCGACTACGCGCGCAAGGTCATCCTGGTCGGCAAGACGTCCAAGGAAACACCGGTTGCGGAAATCATGACCGACAAGGTGATGTACGTGACGCCGAACAACACCGTGCAGGAATGCATGGCGCTGATGACCGAGGGGCATTTCCGCCATCTGCCGGTGCTCGATGAAGAACAGAAGATTCTCGGCGTCGTCTCGATCGGCGATCTGGTCAAGGAAACGATCTGCGAGCAGCAATTCATCATCGATCAGCTGCAGCACTACATCGCCGGCTGAACGACAGCAGCATCCATATGCGAGGCCCGCTTCGGCGGGCCTTGTCATTATTGGCGGCGACGGGGAACGTGTAAGGAATCGGGGCGTCGAACGACTATTCGGCAGGCCCAAGCCTATCGAGACCCTCTCATGATCCGCCAGAAAGCCATGCTCATCCGCGCCGCCTCCGCCATCCCGTCCTCGGAAATCACCAATCCGGCGCTTTACGCCGACCGTCGTCGCTTCCTGCTCGCTTCCGCTGCGGGCGCACTGGCCGGCGGGCTCGGGCTGCCGGCCATCGCCGCGCCGCGCGGCGAAGCGCTCGCCGATGTGCGCAAAAGCGCATGGACAGTCGAAGAAAAGCTGACGCCCTACGAATCGGCCACCACCTACAACAACTTCTACGAGTTCGGCCCGGACAAGGACGACCCCGCCAAGCAGGCGCACCGGCTGAAGGTGCGGCCGTGGTCGGTCGTCGTCGAGGGTGAGGTGGCGAAGCCGCGAACCTTCGCGATCGAAGACATCCTCAAACTGGCACCGCTGGAGGAGCGTGTCTATCGCTTCCGCTGCGTCGAGGGCTGGAGCATGGTGGTGCCGTGGATCGGCTTTTCGCTGAGCGAACTCGCGCGCCGCGTCGAGCCGACATCGAATGCCAAGTTCGTGGAATTCATTTCGCTGGCCGATCGCGAGCAGATGCCCTACGTGCGCGTGCCGCTGCTCGACTGGCCGTACAGCGAAGGCCTGCGCATCGATGAGGCAATGCATCCGCTGACGCTGCTGGCAGTGGGTCTTTACGGCGAAGTGCTGCCGAAGCAGAACGGTGCGCCGCTGCGCCTGATCGTGCCGTGGAAATACGGCTTCAAGAGCGCAAAGTCGATCGTGAAGATCCGTTTCGTGCGCGAGATGCCACGCAGCGCGTGGATGAAATCGGCGCCGCAGGAATACGGCTTCTATTCCAATGTGAATCCCGAGGTGCCGCATCCGCGCTGGAGCCAGGCGCAGGAGCGCCGTCTGGGCGAGTTCGGCAAGCGCAAAACGCTGCCCTTCAACGGCTATGCCGAACAGGTCGCCGCCCTGTACGCCGGCATGGATCTGCGCAAGAACTACTGATGGAAAACCGTCAGATTACGCTGCTCAAGGGCACGGTCTTCATCGCCGCACTGGCGCCGGCCGCGCAGCTCGCGTGGCGCGCGGGGCACAACGCCCTCGGCGCCAATCCGGTGGAAACGCTGACGCACGCTACCGGCGACTGGACCTTCAACTTTCTGCTGCTCACGCTCGCGATCACGCCGCTGCGCGCCATCACCGGCCAGCACTGGCTCCTGCGCCTGCGGCGCATGCTTGGCCTGTTCACCTTCTTCTACGGGACCTTGCACTTTCTCGCCTTCACCGGCTTCGATCACGCCTTCGACCTTGGCGAGATGATGCGCGATGTGCTCAAGCGACCCTTCGTCACCGTTGGGTTCGCCGCCTTCGTGCTGATGATTCCGCTTGCCGCCACCTCATTCAATGCGGCGATCCGCTGGCTGGGTGGGCGGCGCTGGCAGGAGCTGCACCGCAGCGTCTACGGCATCGCCATTCTCGCCTGCGTGCATTATTTCTGGCTGGTGAAGATCACCGCGATCCAGTGGCCGCTGCTTTATACAGCGGCGGTCGTCGCGTTGCTCGGCTGGCGGGCGCGCGAGCGCATGCGCCGCTATCAGCCGCGGGGGGCCTTGCGACCGGCGCCAAAGGTGCAGCCGATCCGTTTCATTCGCTAGCGTCGTCGCGCAGGCGGCGGCGCAGGGCGACCTTCTGCCGCGCGCGGGACGCCTTGTCGTCCTTGCGCTGGTGCGCGCCACCCTTCTTCAAGAGCGGTTGCACAGCCACCGGATTGCGCGGTCGCAGCCGGCGTGCGGCCTTCATTTAGGCCGCCGTTCGAAGCGCACGATGGCGCGGCCATCGTCGGTTTTTTTCGGTTCACCCTTCCAGGCGTGGCCGTAGATCACCTCGACGGTTGCCGGAATGCGGCCCTCGTCAGCGAGCCTTGCGTAGGCGTCGCGCACCTGCTGCCAGAGCGCGCGGCCCGCGAGGCCCTTGCGCCGCGCGGTCATCGCGCAGGATTCGCCGGCAGCGCGCAGTTCGCTGAGCAGATCGTCCACGCTGGCGTAGGTGAGCGTCAGCACCTCCATGTCCATCACCGGATCGGCAAAGCCGCACTCGACGAGCATGTCGCCGATGTCGTGCATGTCGGTGAAGCGCTGCGTGTGCGCATCGCCATCGCCAAAGGCCTGCCGCAGTTCGCGCAGCGTGTCGGGGCCGAAGGTGGAGAACATGAACAGGCCGCCGACTTCCAGCGTGCGATGCACCTCGCGCAAGGTCGGGCGCGGTTCGTTCAGCCAGTGCAGCAGCAGGTTTGACCAAACGAGACCGAATTGCGCGCGGGCGAAAGGCTGCGCCTCGGCATCGGCGGCCACCAGCGCCGTCGACTGCGGCCGCAGAAACGGCAGCATCCGCGAGAGAAAGGATTTTTCCCGCTGCGCCGCGCGCAGCATGGGCAGCGTGAAGTCGGCGCCGATCAGTTGCGCATCGCGGTAGCGCTCGCGCAGGGCATTCAGGCTGGCGCCGCTGGCGCAACCGAGATCGAGAATGCGCTGCGGTTCGATGCGCACGTAGTCGAGGCGATCGAGCATGCGCCGATCGACTTCGCGCGTGAGGAAAGATGCGTTCTCGTAGCCCGCGGCGACGCGGGAAAAATTGCGCCGCACCTGGCGCGCATCGACGAAGCGTGCGTCAGGTGCGGCCATGCATCAGATCGCCCGCAGGCCGAGCTTCTCGAACAGCGCCTCATCGCGGCTGACATCGGGGTTGCCGGTGGTCAGCAGCTTGTCGCCGTAGAACATCGAGTTGGCGCCGGCAAGGAAGCAGAGCGCCTGCATCTCCTCGCTCATCGCCTCGCGCCCGGCGGACAGGCGGACGAACGAGGTCGGCATGGTGATGCGGGCCGCGGCAATGGTACGCACGAACTCGAAGTTGTCCACGCCCTTGACGCCAGCCATCGGCGTGCCGGGGATGGCGACGAGATTGTTGATCGGCACCGATTCCGGCGCCGGATTCAGGTTGGCGAGTTGCGCAATCAGCGCGGCGCGGTTACGGCGCGATTCGCCCATGCCGATGATGCCGCCCGAGCAGACGTTGATGCCGGCCTTGCGCACTTCGCCGATGGTGTCGATACGGTCCTGCTGCGTGTGCGTGGTGATCACGTTGGCGTAGAACTCGGCGGCCGTGTCGAGGTTGTGGTTGTAGTAATTCAGCCCCGCCTCAGCGAGCTTTTCCGCCTGCCCTTCCTTGAGCATGCCCAGCGTGACGCAGGTCTGCATGCCAAGCGCCTTCACCTCGCGGATCATCTCCAGCAGCGGTTCCAGATCCTTGTCCTTGGGGCCACGCCAGGCGGCGCCCATGCAGAAGCGCGAGGCGCCCTTGTCCTTGGCGGCCCGGGCAGCGGCAACGACGTCCGCCACCGGCAGCAGCTTCTCGCGCTCCAGCTCCGCCTTGTTGCGCGCCGACTGCGAGCAGTAGCCGCAATCCTCCGAACAGCCGCCGGTCTTGACCGAAAGCAGCGTCGAGCGTTGAATCTCGTTGGCATCGAAATGCTGGCGATGCACCTCTTGCGCGCGCCACACCAGATCCATGAACGGCAGCGCGAAGAGGGCTTCGATCTCGGCGACCGACCACGTCTTGCTGGTGCTTGCATCATCGGAAACAGGCTGTGCGGCGGGCTGCGAGGAACAGGCGGGTATCGCTTGCGGAATGGCATTCATGGGGGTCACCTGATAGATGGTGCTGCGGAATAGATCAATGAAAACAATGCGATCCGCATGTTTTGGAAGAGCGATCCGTACCGCAGCGTACGGCTCATAATTATGAATAATTGCCGAAACCGGTTCAAATGTCAATTCTAGCGGAAAAGCTCGGGGCTGCCGGGCGGCGCGTACTCGATGCCGTGATGCCGCAGGATTGCCTGCTCTGTGCCGCACCGGCCGGCGGCACGCTGCTCTGTCCGACCTGCGCCGCCGAGTTGCCCCGGATGCCCGCGCCAACATGCCCGCACTGCGCACTGCCCACCAGCAGCGGCGAAACCTGCGGGCGCTGCCTGCGCCACCCGCCGCACTTCGAGCGGCTGCTCGCCTGCTTTCCCTACGCCTTTCCGGTCGACCGCATGCTGCAGCAGCTGAAATATGGCCATCAGTTGGCACTCGCTCGCTGGTTCGGCGAGCAACTCACTCGCGTCGCCGATGGATTGGCCTGCGACCTGATCGTGCCGATGCCGCTGCATCCGCAGCGCCTGCGCGAGCGTGGCTTCAATCAGGCACTGGAAATTGCCCGGCCGCTGGCGCGACACACCGGCGTCCGTCTCTCCGCGACAAGCTGCGTGCGCAACCGGGATACCGCGCCGCAGGAAGGGCTCACGCTACTGCAGCGCCGCCGCAACCTGAAGAACGCCTTTGCCTGCAACACCGATTTCAGCGGGCTGCACGTCCTGCTAGTGGACGATGTGGTCACCACTGGTGCCAGCGTGAGCGAGTGTGCGCGCACGCTGCGGCTGCACGGCGCTGAGTCAGTGACTGTTCTCGCCGTGGCCCGCACACTACTCGACTAGGGCAGAATGGCGATTCTTCCAAATCCCCAAAGCGCGCCGACTTCCGGATGATCGCCCCGCCTTTCCGACCATCGTCCGCTCTTGCGCTTCTATTGCTGGCGCTCGCGATCACGCTGCCGTTCCTCGGCGCCCATCATCATCTGCCAATTCCCACCTTCCATCAGGAATGGCTGTCCGGCGCGCTCGGTCTGGCTGCGACCCTGACGCTGGCGCTTGCGCGCAATCGCTCGTGGCATGTGCCGCACACAGCAACGCTACCGCTTGCACTCGTCGGCGCGCTGTGGCTGCAGGCCGCTGTCGACTTCGACATTCGTTTCGAGAGCAGACTGGTCGCCTCACTCTACCTCGTCTGGACCTTCCTGCTGATGCTCGTGACGCGCTCCATCGCCGATCATCTCGGACGCGCCCGGACTTCGGAATTGCTTGCCGGCGCGCTGCTTGCCGGCGCGCTGCTGCTTGCCTTTACCGGCGCGCTACAGCACTGGGCGCCATGGCTGGGAATGCCGTGGATATTTCCCAGCCAGACGATCAAGGGTAATGTCGCACAGCCAAACAATTTCGCCGACTACCTGTGGATCGGCATTGCCGCGGCCTGCTGGCTGGCCGCGACGCGACGCATGCATGCGCTGTTCCTGTTGATCACACTCCCCGCACTGATCGGTCTGTCGCTGATGTCCGGCTCGCGCAGCGTCTATCTCTACACCGGCGCACTGACACTGTGGCTGCTGCTCTGCAGCCGGGCACGGCCGGATGGCGATCGGCGGCGCTGGCTGACGCTCGCGGCCGTTCTGCCAGCGCTGCTGCTGGTGCTGCAGTGGATGATCGGGACAATGGACAGCGGCAGCCTCGCAACGGCACAGCGGCTAGCGGTACAGGGTTCCTACGATCCTGTCCGGGCAACACTGTGGCGCGCTGCGCTCGATATCTTCTCGGACCATCCCCTGTTGGGCGCCGGCTTCGACAGCTTCTCGCGCTTGTTTTTCCTGCGCATCGAAAGCCACCCGATCAACGGCGCCGGAATTCCCGAGCATTCGCACAATCTGCTGACCGAATTCGCGGCAGAGTTTGGCCTTGTCGGACTGGCACTTCTCGCGGCGGGAGGCGCCCTTCTCGTCCGCGGCCTGCGCCAGCGCATCGACGATGCGACGAAGCTGGCGAGCGGCGTCCTGCTCGTGCTCGGCATCCACTCGCTGCTCGAGTATCCGCTTTGGTATGCAAATTTCCTCGCGATCGCAGCACTCATGATCACACTGGTCGACAACGGGCAATGGCGGCTGCCAGTCGCACCCCGCCACCGTATCGTTCTGGGCGGCCTCTGCCTCGCCGGTTTCGCGATCCTCGCGGGACTGCGACGTGACTACGTTCAACTTGAGGAGGCAGCCAACGGGCGCAACGCCGATGGCCGCGCAATCGCGGCAGAGGCACAGCATGCGGCCTTGAGACATATCTACTTACGTTCTCTGCTGCGGCCCTACGCGGCATTGCAGTTCGCCAGCCGCATGCCGCTCGATAGCGAGGAACTCGCAGGAAGATTGGCGCTGATGAAAGAGGCGCAGCATTTCTCACCGATTCGTGGCGCGGTCTATCGCCACGCAGCCTTGCTGTGGCTGGCAGGGAAGGAAGCGGAGGCGCTGCGTCAGTGGCAGAGGGCGGCGCTCGCCTACCCAGGCGAACAGGCACACGCCCTCGCGCTGCTTGGCGAGGCGGCCCGGCAAGAGCCGGATCTGCGCGTGTTCATGGAGCGATGCTGCGTTCAGCGCAGCTTCTGATCGACGAGTGCGAGCAGGTCGGCGTTGAGCGTGCCGGTGGCGCGAGCACGCAGGAATGCGTCGCGGGCCTCGGCGATACGCTGTTCGGCTTCCAGCGCAAGACCCAGGCCAAGCCACCAGCGCCCTTCGTTGGGCGCAATACGTACCGCGCCCTGATAGCGCTCGCTGGCAGTGCGATAGTCACCCAGCCGGTAGTGCACATGCCCGGCAAAGCCCAGATAGTCGGCATTGCCGCGCGCATACTCCTGCGCCCCCTGCAGGGTGCGGGCTGCGCCTGAAAGATCGCCGCGCTCAACCTGCAGCCGTGCCAGCGTCATCGCCCAGCCAACCTGCCCCGGTTGCAATGCAACGCCCTCGGCGAGAATGGCGTAGGCCTCGTCGAGCCGACGTTGCTCGATGAGGAGGCGCGCCAGCAACTGGCGAGAAGCAGTGTGCCCGCCATCCCGGCGCAACACGTCGAGCAACAGATCGGTCGCCTCGGCCACGCGCGCGCCATTCACCAGCGCAAGCGCTCGACGGTAGTCCGTTTCGGAGCGTTCGCGCTCGCTGCGGGCTGCCGGCTGCTTTTCTACGCGAGCGGGCGCTGTATCAAGCTTCGTCGCCGGCTCGGCCTTCGCCGTCTTGTCGGTTGTTTTTCCGGCTTGTGTTGCGGCCGCCTTCTCCAGCGCGCCATCCGCGCGGGCGTCGCGTACTGGCGGCGACCGGACCGGCTTCGCCGGCGTCTGCGCAACGGGCGATTCTTCCGGCAGGCGCTCAAGTGCGGCAGACAGCTTCAATCCGCTTGCCTCGTCGAGCGGCATGGTCGCGGGCGCCGCTGCGGGGGTTTCGGTCGTGGCCGGAGACACCGCAGGCACCGGTGCCGCCGGCGCCGCTGGCGGCGCCAACACCTCGGCTACCGGTTGCGGAGTACCCGGCTGCACGGGTGCAGGCGCAGGCGCCACGGCCTCGGCCACGATAACGGGCGCGACAGGATGGTTTGCAGCCGTACGCTGATAAGCCCACCACAGCGCTGCCAGCAGCGCGAGCGCGAGCAGCGCCATGATCGCAACACGCAATCCGCGGTTCGCATCTGCCGCGGGCAAAGGGCGCACTTCGCGATGCAGTTTTCCCCGTACCTCGCCTTCGTGACGGGCATCGAGGTCCTTCAGCATCTGGTTGATCAGGCTCATCTCACCACCATCCCGCTGAGCGCGCACCTTCGGTGTCCTGCGCCGCCCCCTTCACGTGCTGGAACTTCACGACCTGCCGCCCCTCCCCGAAGGCCGACATCAGCGACTTGTGGGCCAATACGTTGATCAATCGCGGCGTACCCCCGGTGGCACGACGCAAGGCGCGCAGGGCGCCCGGCGAGAACAGCGGCTCGCCGCGATAGCCAGCCACCCGCATCCGATGCTGCAGGTAGAGGGCAATTTCCTCCCGGTCCAGCCCCTGCAGGCGCTGGTGAAAGGTGATCCGTTGCAGCAGCTGACGCACGACCGGATTGGCGAGCTTTTCGTCCAGTTCCGGCTGCCCGAAAAGAACGATCTGGATCAGCTTGCGTTTTTCGGTTTCAAGGTTAGACACAAGACGAAGTGCTTCCAGCGTATCCAGCGGCATCGCCTGCGCCTCGTCAATGCAAAGCACGACGCGCTTGCCGCTGCGGGCAAAATCAAGCAGGGCGCGATTGATCCGGCGCAACAGGTGGTATTGGTCGAGGTTGGCAGCATCGTCGATGCGCAACTCCTCCGCCAGTGCCAGCAGCAGGGTCTGCGGTTCGAGATTCGGATTCGGCAAATAGGCCGTCACGGCCCCGTCGCCGAGCGTCTGCAGCAGGCGCCGGCAGAGCAGTGTCTTGCCGGTGCCAACCTCGCCGGTGATCTTGACGAAACCTTCGCCGCACTGCAGGGCGACCAACAAGGTATTGAGTGCTTCCTGATGCCCCTGCGCGGAAAAGACGAAACTCGTGTCGGGCGTGATGCCGAACGGAAATTCGTTGAGACCGAAATGCTGCAGGTACAAAGGCGTCGTTCCTTCTATTCGCTGCGTGGAATGCGCGTTCGCGGGTCAAGCTTCTCGATGCGTCCGCTGGTATCGAGCAGATCCTGCTTCCAGCTCTGTTCGTTCTGGATGATGGTTGGTTTGATCAGCACGACGATCTCACGCTTGCGCAGCAGACCGCCGCGCTGGCCGAACAGCGCGCCGATGCCGGGCGTCGACGAGGCACCGGCGAGTCCGTTGTGGTCACGCGCCTGCTCCTGGCTCATCAGACCGCCGATGGCCACGATGTAGCCGTCCTGAACACGCACCACGGCATCGGTCTCGTTGATCGACGAGGATGCCAGCGGCAGCGAGAAAACGCCCAGCGTACCGAGGTCGACCGTCTTGGTCTTTTCCTGTACCACGGTGACCGAGGGATGGACGTGCAGGAGGACGTTGCCCTCGTCATCCATCTGCGGCGTGACGTCGAGCGCGACGCCGGAGAAGAAGGGCTGCAGCGTGATCGTCGGCGTGGTCACGGTACTGCTTCCGCTGGCCGTGGTCGAGGTACTGATGTTGGTCACGTAGTAATCGTCCGTGCCAACCTTGAGCACCGCCTTCTGGTTGTTGATCGTCGCCACGCGCGGGCTGGACAGCACCTGCACATCGCCCTGCGATTCGAGGAAGGACAGCAGCGCCGCAAAGTTGGCGGTCTGCAGCGCAAGGCCGAAGAAGCCCTTGCCGAGGGCATTGGCAGCCAGTGCGCCGGCGGCGCCAGCAGTGGCCGTAACCGTGGTGCTCGGAGCAGCGAGGCCAACACCCGATGAACCGGTGATTCCGCCAGCGGGTCCGGTAATCGCGCCGGTCGTGTTCAGCGAGGTTCCCGGTGACACCGTTCCGTACGCGAAGCGATTGTTGCTGCCGCCGAAATGCGCCCAGTTCACGCCCGTCTGGTAAGACTCGGACAGCTGCACCTCGACGATTTTCGCTTCCAGCATGACTTGCCGCTCGACGATCAGCTGCGTCGCCTTCAGGTAGTTCTCCACCGCGCGAATGTCAGCCGGCATTCCCTTGACGAGCGCCACGCCCGAATGCGGGCTGATGATCACGCTGCGCCCGTCGCCGCTGCCAACGATGGTGCGCAGTGCGTTGCCGAGATCGGTCCAGAAATCAGCATCGCTGCGCGTCTGCACGCGCGAACTGTCGGCTGCCGACGTACTCAATTGGCCGGGCGCTCCCGGCGTCGAGGGTGCGGGCGCGGGCGCCGCGGTCGTCGTGCCGCCGGAGCCGCCACTGGAACCTCCCGGGTTGACCACGCTCGGCGAGCTCGATGTCACGCGCGTATCGGTGACGCCCTGGCGACGCCCGGACAGGTAGTTGATCTGGAAGATGCGGGTCTGCATCGTGTTCGGCTGGATGAAGATGCGCGTTCCCTTGACCGTGAAGTCGTAGCCATAGAGATCGCGGATCGTTTCCAGCGCCTCGCGAACAGTCACGTTCTTGAGATTGAGCGAAATCGTTCCGCCCACTTCGGGTGGTACCAGCATCGAGAAACGGGTACCCGAAACGATGGCCATGAACACCTGTGACGCCGGGGCACCATTCACCACCAGGTCGAAACGATGCTCGGTGCCCGCCTGCGGCGCCCCCGGATCGAGCGGCGGCATCATCGCCTGGTTGATCGCATCACTACCGGCCGGCTTGCCGGAGGCCGCGGCATCCTTCATTTCCTGGCTGACGCGATCGAAGGTGACACCAGGCTGTCGCATCGGGGTGGCGCAGGCGCCGAGCAGGAGCGCGGCTCCGCACAGGAGCAATCTGGCATTGGCTCGCGGATTCATGGTTTGTCCTTTTGCTGGCGCATTGCGCCTTTCATCACTCGCACGCGTTTCTCCACATCCGGGGTCAGGTACAGCCGTTCGACGCCGTCCGGCCCCTCCAGCACCACCGACGACTCGCTGACGTGGGACAACCGTGCCTCGCCGACGCTGCCACCCAGCGGCACCACCTGACCATCGATCACGGCTGCCGGCTTTCCCTTGCGCGGCATCATCACTGAAGTCAGCCGGCCGGCGGGTACATCACCCGCCGTTCCGTCCTGGGCAATGTACGCAGGTGGCCGGGTCGGATCGGCAAGCAGATCAGCAGCTGCTGCGCCCATCGCGAGCAGCGCCAGCGCGAGGCCGCAGTAAAGCTTCAGATGGCCAGCCATGACTTGTCCGAACTCAGCGTATAAACGACCAGCGTCAACTGCGCACGCGGGTACTCGGCAACCACATAGCGCGCGTCGCCCCAAAGCACCTTCTGTGGCGCCTCCTCAAGCTGGCGCAGCCAGGCATGCAACTCGCCGTACCCGCCTTCAAGCTTCAATTCGACACCGTGCCGGAACAGGCGCGGGCCGGCACTTTCATTCTTCTGATCGGCCGCAGCCGCTTCGGCAAGATTCACCGGCGGCAGCGACTTGAGGCTGAGCAGGCGCAGGCCTGTATTGCGCGCGAGCAGGCGCTCAAGCAGGGCATTCATTTCCTCCGGCGGAACCAGGCCGCTTTCCACGCGCTTCAACGCGGCGTCGGCCTCTGCGAGTTCCTTCTGCAACGCGGCGATCTCGCCCCGACGCGGCGCATCCGGATCAACCTGCATCTGCGTCTGCAGCACCTGCAGCTGAGTGCGCAGCTGCGTCAGTTCATCTCCCGCCTGCGCGGCCTGACGCTCTGCGATGCGGGCGCGCGCCAGCGCCGGATCGATCAGGGCGGAGTAGCCGACCAGCAGCGTGCCGCCGACAATGACCGCCGCGATCAGCCCGCGCTCGCGTTGCGAAAAGGCCGAGAATCGTTGGCGCAGCGGGCGTAGCAGTTGCTTCATGTCCATCACCGACGCTCCCCACTGCTGCTTGCCTGGGGCAGCGACGCCTGCAGGGCGAAATCCGTGTAGCGCGGCGGGACGGCGGGCGTTGCCGGGGCAGCCCCTGCCGCGGACGCAGCAGCAGGCGACTCGCTAACACCGGCCCGCATGTCCAGTGCGGCAAAGCGACGCCCGCGGAACGCAGGTTCACTATTGAGTCGCTTGATGTACCCCGGCAGCAGCCCGGGATCGAGCAGCCGCCCGCGAATCTCCATCCCGGCAGGCCCAAGTGTGAACCCGGTCAGCCACACACCCTCGACAATCTGGCGCGAAAAACCGCGCATCACTTCCGAAACGGGATCGGCGTTACTGGCGGATTCGGTCACCCGCCGCAGCGTCTCCCGGCTGTGCTTGACCGCCTCGCCGAGCCGGAGCGCCTCCTGCTCCAATGCCGGATCGCTCTTCTTTGCCGCCAATGCCGCCTGCGCAGTGGTCAATGACTGCTGTGCCGCCCGCAACTGGGCAGTCACCGCTTCATTCGCCCGCTTCGCGCCATCGGCGCGCAACGCTGCAAAGGCATAGGATGCAGCGATCAGCAGAAAGGCCGCAAGGGTCGCGATGGCCACGCTCTCAAAACCAAGAAAATCCCGACGCACGCGAAGCGCCGGGTCAAGCAGGTTGATTTCCTGACTCATCGCCCCCCCTCGCCGCCGCACCGCAGGAGTGCCGCAGGCGTCAGCAGGCATTCACGCCGCAGTGCGCGCCGGCAGGCCATCATGTGGGCATCTCCGAACGCAGGGCGGCACCGATTGCTGCCAGACATTGGCTCTGCCGCTCGGTGTTGCTGAGTTCGGGAACGCGCGGAAAGTCGCACACGGTCGCCAGATCCATGGCCCGTACCGGGGTGTACAGGTTCTCCGCCAGATACGGCTGCAATTCGGGAACCTGCGGGCAGCTTGAAACCAGCATGCCGGACACCGAAATGAAGCTGTACTGCCGATCGAAGTTATCCAGCGTCCGCTGCAGTTCCAGCATCACGCGTTCAAGCAATTGCTGGCGACGCTCAGGATCGGCGTTCGTCAATTGCTTGGCCGAAACCTCGATGCGACGCACCGAATAGAGCTCCTGCCGAAAGGAAATCGTCAGCAGGCCACCGTTCTCGTCAAGATGCAGGAACGCAAGCCCGCGATTGGGCTCCTCGAAGAGCGCAGCGACATTGCGCTGAGCCATTTCCGGAATGTCGATCGCATCGAGGGATAGTTTTGCCCCGGAAAAGGCTTGCATGAGGCCGCCCACCGCTGCAGCACCGGCCGCAGCCGCAAAGACCAGCGCCGGACGCCCGGCGCCCTGATTCTCGACCGGAATGTCGACGGCCGAGACGCTCGCGGTATCGACAGGAAAATCCACCAGATCCTTGAATCGCCAGCGCAACGCGCTGTTCCGCTCCTCCTGCGGCACCGCAGGTGTTTCGAGTTGGGCCAGATGGTACTGACCGTTGGCCAGCAGCGTCGTGCAGTGGAAGGTGCCGAGCTTCCGGCTCGCGCGCAGGCGCGCCAAGGCCGCCGCGAGATCGCCGTCGTAGCGGAAGGAGTCGAGCATCGCGATCTCGGGCCGCCCCTCGCCTGCGCGCAGGACCCGCGCGAGATCGATGCGCCCCGCCTCAGGCAGCACGGCCATCCACCCCGGTTCGCGCCTCGCCGCAAGGAACGGCAGCATCCCTCTCCCCTTTACTAAAGTATTAAGCGAAGAATAGCGCTTAACTTACTAAATAACAATGACTTTTTACCGAAAATTGGCTTCAATACCGCTCTCTGGAGTAAATCACCGGAGAGCGTGGTCCGCAGATGCCGAAACAAGCCCGGGCATTGCCCGTCGGCGGCAGCCAGGCGGGCGCGCCAAGGCTGGCACCGACAACATCAGCAAAGCCCTGATTGCCACTCCCCGGCGCGCTGAGTCGCAACTGCGAATCCCCGGACAACACGGTCACCGGCGACACCGCCGTTCCGCGCATGGTCGCGGTGGTTTCACCCGCAGCAAGCTGGTTGCGGCCGGTTTGCGGGAAGAAGGCGAGGCCGCCGTTGCCGCTGGTCGGCACCGTCAGCGCCGTACAGTTGTCGAACTGGTTCAACTGCCAGGCACCGCCTTGCCAGCGCTGCACCCGCACCGGCACCGGCAGCGCCATGAATTCCGAACCGAAGGCATTGGCGAGTGCCAGCCGCCCGCTATAGATGAGTAGGGAGCCATTGGCGCCGCCGTGCGTTGCCTTGGTCGGCAGCGTATCGCTGTCTTCGGCATGCAGGTTGATGGTTCGCGGTTCACTCGGCGTCGCCGTATAGCGGAAGGAGATCGGCGACGGATTGCTGGTTGCCGTGGCGGGTACGGATCCCACTCCGGAAACGAAGACGGTATCCGGCACCGCACCGCTGCCGCCGGCGACGGCACCGACATAAATACTGCCCGCCACGACCGGAGCCGATTCCTCGCTGAGATCGACCGGACGCGAGAAGGTATTCGCGGCGACGGCACTGTCGTAGTGGTAGTTCTGTGTCGTACCGGCAAGCGGTGTGACGCCGTTCTTCGCCGTCACCTCGACCTGGAAGGGTTGGGCGGAATAGGCGAAGCCGGGGCACCCGGCGAGCGGTGTCAGCACCGTGTCAAAATGATGCGGATAGAAGCGGCCAATCCAGTCGCTCGTTCCGCGCACCGTCCCGGCACCGAAGTAATCGGAGAGCGAGACGGTCGCGCGGAACGCGCCCACCTCATCCCACCGGATCACCGCTGGCGTGGATGTCACACCATTGGTGAATACCGGCGCCGTGGTCGTTTGCGGCGCCGGAACATTGATCGTCGGAACGGCATTGCCGGCGTCAATCGAAAAGTCGAAGGCGCCACCGCCGTGGCGGGTATTGGTCGGTGCCGTCGCCTCGTTGCCGAAGTTGGGGGTCACCGCCGGTGTGCTGCAGGCATTGAGGGCGGACATCGCGACCGAGAGGGTATCGCCGGCGTGCGTGAACTTGGCCGTTGCCAGCGACGGGGTTGCGGCGCTGGGCCAGCCGATCGGATTCGCCGTGCCGCCGGAGCTGATCACCGAGTCGATCCGGAAACTCGCCGGCGCAACCGTAAACAGATTGGTCACGCCATTCATGTGATTGGGCGTTGCAGCACCTGCACCTGGCGGGTTGTAGCTTGCCCACAACTGAACCCTGCCCGCATCGCTGTAGCTGAAGACGACCGGCGCCTTCGCCTGCGCATCGAAGGTCAGTGCAACATTGGTATAGGCTGCGGTTCCCGGTGTTGCAGGCGCCGCCGGCGCCAGCCCGATCGACGTACCGTTCACCGTTGCCGTCTGGCCGGAAACGCAACTGGCCGGGTTGGAACATTGCAGCGAGAACCCGATGTTTGCAGTCTGGCCATTGCGGAAATCCTGATTGGCCGCGTTGCAGGTGAAGTTTGACTGATCGGTTTTCCACGCCTGCAGGTAGAGCGTCTGCGCGGCCTGCCCCGGCGATCCGGCGGCGGAAACATTCGAGGCCAGACAGGCCACTTTCTTCGAGATCGTTGCCTCGCTCATGCTGGCAGTCACGAACTTGAAGCCGGCGTGCGTAAAGGGCACCGGCGTCGACGCACCGAGAACGCTGGCAGCCGTCGCCGTCAGGCTGACGTTCTCTTCCCAGCGGGTGTTGAACTGGAAAGTGGCGCTGCTTTCGTTGTTGAATGTATAGCTAGCCGTGCCACCGCCGGCCGCCCCCGGCGTGAACAGGCCACTCGCACTGCCGACGCGCCAGTCGCCATGGGCCGTCGAACTGCCGAGCGCCGTCGTGACGCTCGTCTGCACGGCACCGCCGAGGTTATCGCGCGCGGTGACCGTCACATCCACCCACTCGCAGGTGAGCGCCGCGGCAGGCGACACCGTGACATCGAAGTGATCCAAGGCAGCACATCCCGGAACGACGACCATGTCGGCAACCGCCTGCACGTTGCTCATGTCGTAGGTGTAGATCTTGAGGTTGTCGATGTAGCCGTTGGCGGAACGGGCGGTGCCGTTGGCGGGGGTGACGCCGGAGGTACGATTGTCGCCGAGATAGGCGTTGGTGACGCTGCCCGGCGTGCCATTGGTCGTGCCACGCCAGACGTTCTGCAGCACGCCGTTTACATAGATGCGCAGCACGGTCTGATTCGTTCCCGACTGCATGTACCAGCTAACGGCGATATGCCGCCAGTTGTTCTGGGGGATGTTGTTCGTCGTCGTATCCGCGGTCACCGTATTGCCGGCCGTATCGGTCACGACCAGGCGCAAGCGCTGCCCGGCCTTCATCAGGAAAAATGGCCGGTTAGCCGCAGTGCTGGCATCGAACAACATCCCGTCATTGTTCGACGAAGGTCGATACCAGAAGCTCACCGATCCCACCGGGCCCGGCGTCCATGGCAGTGAGACGGCATCCTGTGCGGTGTCCGTCGTATTGCTGGGAATGAGTGCCGAGCGGCAGGCCTGGAACTGCACGTTCGACGACTGCGCACCGCCGATACGCGCGCCATCGCGCCCATTTCCGGACGAATCCTTGACATCGGTCGCCGGCGATGGCGTCCACGTCGCTTCGTTGAAAAAGTACTCCGCATACTTCGGCTGCGCCTGATCGGCGCGGTACCAGAGGATGGCGGTGCCGTTGGTCGTATCGATGAAGGCCTGGTTGTACGAGTAAAGCGAATAGTCGGTGGTGCTCACCTGCACACCGACGGTGGCGCCGGTTCCGGTCGACGAGCCGGTGGTGTATTGGTATTTGAAGGTGCCGTTTTCGTTGAGGATGACCTGGAACGAGTAGCGTGTCGCCGGGTTGCCATACAGGGCGACGTTGTTCCAGGTGATCACGAAGCGCCGGTTCGGCGCCGATCCCAGCATCTCGTACTGCACCAGCGCGCCGGCAATGTTCGGGGCGGTGTTGATATCCAGCCAATAGACGAGCAGCAGGTTCTGCGGCACGGTGTTCGGGCACCCGCCACCACCGCCCCCTGCTGCTGCCGTGATCGGCAGGTTCTGCGAGGTGTAGTCACGATGGAAGCCGGCGTCGGCGCCGAACTGGATCATCCCGTTCGAGAGAACGCGCACCTGCGAATAGGCGGTTCCGGCGAAGGTGAATGTGAAGCCGCCGGGAAAGTTAACATCGGCGCGTACATCGTCGCCGTTCGGATAGCTGGTGCAGGTGTTGTTCCAGGTGACCGTGGTTGCCGCACCGGAGGGCGCGACCCAACTGAAGGTGTCGGTGCGGTAAGCGTAGGTTTGCGCCTCGGCGAGGCCGGCGAGCAGCAACAGGCAGCACGCACCAACGGCGCCGGCGAGACGTGGCAACTTTCGCATGATCCACTCGCACGCTAGGTTTCGCATGATTCGCCCCCTTGTCCTCAACACTCGAACGGCGACGTCACACTCGCCGTATCGCGACACTTTTCAACAGTTGCCTCCATCTGACGCTCGACGACCCCGGCCGGCCCGGTGACGGTCGCCGTGGCGACGATGCGGTAGATTCGAAGCCGACGGCTGCCTTCTTCAAGGTAATTCGGCACTGCGAGCGCCGCCGGCGATTGCACGCAGGTAACGCTGACCGCAACTCCGGGAAACTGGGGCAAGGCCGGCAGTACGAGCGGCGACGCTGGGCAGTCAGGGAGCGGATCGGTCGCCGCGACGGGAACCGTGTTCGGGTCCATCACCGCGTGCAGCACGCGTTCGATGCCGGCCCGGGCGGCGAAATGCGCACGCAGGCCCAGAATGTCTTCCGCGGAACTCAGCTCCGAGGTGCTGCGGAAATTCGCGATCAGCGCGGCCAATGCAGCGAAGAGCAACAGCAGGAAGATCGCCGCGAGGATCGAAACCCCTTGTTGGCAATATCGTTCTGCGGGGATATGGCGAAAGGCGTTCATGGCGAATTCAGTACATCGACCTGTTGCAGCAGGGTCACGCTCTCGTCGTTGCCCGAGATCGTCAGCCGGATCGAAACAATGCCGTTGCGCTGCTGCACGCCGGGCGCATAGGTGAAGGCGCAGGCGCTGACGCCGTTCACAAGAATGGCGCTGTTGCCGCCCACCGGTGGCGCCGGTTGTCCCGAGGCGAAGGGGTATCCCCAGTAACGGCGCAAAACACCACCGGCACACTCGTAAGTCACGGGAGACCCGACGATGTGAAAGCGATTCATTGGCGACGCCAGCGGCAGCGGCACTGCCGCTGGCGTAAACACGACATTGCTGCGCGCGGCACCAACGCCCCCCGCCGGAATGGCGCGCCGCACATCCCCGGCATAGACATCGGCCCCCGTGATGCCGAGATTGAAGACGACCAGTTGATCGCCGTTGGCGACCGCGACGGTGGGGCCGAGCACATCGAAGCTGTTGTCGCCGGCAGCCGAGAAATCGAGAATGTCGCCAACTGCAGCCGGCGTCTGGGCAGCCCGATAGCGGCCGGCGTCGAGGACCGGTACGAATTCGAGATAGTTGCCAGTCACGCGCACGCTGTTCGGCAAGGCTGCCTGCAGATCGCGGGCAATACGACGCAGCGCCGTATCCGCTGCATCAGCGAGCGCTGCCCGGTTGGTGACATCGAAATAAGCCTGGATTTGCCAGCGCCCGAACATGCTGGCCAGCGACACGAGAATGCCGGTGACGACGATCGCCACGATCATCTCGACCAGCGTTACGCCGGCCTCGTTCGTCGAGTGGGAATCAATAGCGCGGCGCATAGCGGAAGCGATAGGCACTGAACGTGAGCGGCGGCTCGGTGCCGGCGGGGAAGCTCACCGTTACTGCAATTTCCAGCGCGTCTTCGGCCGGCAGGCCGAAACTCGCACCGGCAGTACTGATGGCCACTACCGCCGAATAGCCGTTGAGGGCGCCGGCACCGGCGGAATCCGTTACCGGGGTCTGCGCATAGCCCCGATAATCAGCAACGTTGTCGAAGAATGCCGGCCCCAGCCGTGCCTCGCCGGCCTGAGGCGACGCCGCCAGCGTCTGCGCATTGGCAGCAACATCACAGGTCGGCGTAGTGCCGGACAGGGTCGCGGTCGTTGCGTTGGCATCGTCCGGATCGCAGTACGTAAACGGCTGGCGGATGATCTCCAGCAGCAGCGATTCCGCGACTGCCGCCATCTGCTTGCGAATCATTGGATTGGCGCTGTCGCGCACCATCGGGCCAATGGTCGACAACACACCGACGACACCGACGCTGACGACAACGATGAAGACGATCAACTCGACCAGCGTGACCCCGTGCTGAGAACGGCTAGTGAACATAGCCAGTCTCCCGTTCGACGGTAATGGCGAGGTTCGCCGGCAGGCCGGAGACCGCGATGCTCGCCGCGGCAGGAACACCTCCCAGCGAATTGAACACGATCCCGCCAGCCGGGAATGCCGTGAAACTTGCACCAGAAGGCGCGCTGACAACGTAGGCATTGCCGTCAGGGCCGCGCAGGGCCGTGCTGCCGGCACAGGCAAGCGGCGCCGGGTCATAGGCATTGCCAACCGACAAGCTCATCTGATTGGCGGCAAATGCCGCGCATACCGGCCGCCGCAGTGCGATCGCCGCCTTCTGCGCATAGCGCAACGCCGACACCGTCTCGTCGCGGAAACCCCGTTCCTCAAAGCCGTGCCGCCCGTCGAAACGCGGCAGCACAACGGCCGCAAGGATGCCGGCAACGACGATGGTGACGATCAGCTCTGTGAGCGTGAAACCGCGATGCCCCGCATGAGCCGTCCACCGGCCAGAAAAACAAAACCCGGGCGGACGCCCGGGTTCTTTGGATCCAAGGCGCCGCTGCGTTGATGCCGGGGTCTTGAACCGTATCACGGTAGCAGATCAGCCCGCCAAGATCAGCAGCCAGACGGATCTTGGAGATAGCCCGGCACAGCTCCAACCCCACCGGCCGCAGAGTACGTGACAGTGCAGTTCGTCTGCACGGAAAAAACGTTCCCTACACCGGTGGGGGCAGTAATGCCACCACCGGAAATATCCATCACCTTTGCCAACTCAGCGCCATTGGCAGCATAGCCATAGTTAAGCGTTACGCTAATTGTGCTGGTGGCCGAGATTGTAGCCGACGCGCTATTCACAACACCGGCCGCAGCAGCCTTGCCGTAAAGCATCGTGTTAGCGCTACGCATCGAGCCTTCGATGCCATTCAATACCGCGCGCCGTGCGTCGCCGCTCAGATCGACAAACTTCGGCAGCGCCGTCGCCGCAAGAATGCCGAGAATCACGATAACAACGATGAGTTCAATGAGTGTGAAGCCTTTTTGCATTTTCATGGTGGTCTCCAGAAGTTAAATCAGTTGCATGCGGAGTTGCCCGCCGCACCGGTTACAGAAACTGTTGGTGCCGTTACGACGGCGCCGGCGGCACTCGCCGGGGTATAGGTGAAGAAGCAGGTATCGGTACCCGCTGCACCATAGCCGGTTGTCGTCGGGCTCGGGGCGCTGATGGTCAGCGGCGTTGCCGCGCCGTTGCCGCCGCCGCCAGTGACTACGTAATCATAATCACCCGGCGCTGCCGTGTACTGGGCGACCGTACCGGCCCGCAATCCTGCTGCCGCCACGATACCCGCTGCGTTCGACGATGGATACTGCGCACGGCCGGCAATTGCCAAGCCTTCCATCGAAACCCCGGTCGTTCCTGCGTTCGTTGCCGGGCATGGCTGCGGCGGGTTGGCCGAGGCCTGCGCCAAGCACTGTGCGTGATAGAGCGCAGCTGCCGCCCTCACCGCGCCCACCGCCGCGCTCAGCTTGGCCTGCCGGGCCTGCACCTGCAGGTCAATGAAACGCGGCAGGGCAACGGCGGCAAGGATACCGATGATGATGATCACGACAATCAGCTCGATCAGCGTGAAACCCGAACTTTTCCGAAGTCGCATACGACCTCCTTCCTGCATCGTTAACGGCAGGCAATGCCGTTTGGTTTAGTAGTAATCACTTATTCACTATAACAAAAGTAAGGGGTTTCGCCCGTGACGCATGTCACGTTCAGCGAATTACCCGCTCCTGCCAGCGATACTCGGCCAGCGGCCGCACAAGATAGAGCGGCGCGCCCTTGCTCGCCGCCCCGCCCTGCGCATCAATGGCCACCACACGAAAGCGCATCAGATCGGCGGCTTCCCCGGCGGGCGCCACGAATGTCGCCGTCCGCCGGACGCGATAGGTGATCAGCGCATCGCGTGCATCGAAGGACCAGCTTCCGGGTGGCGCGCTGCCGGTTCCGGTGTAATTGGAAGGCGTCTCGGCGAGCAGGTCGAATGGATTCTGCTTCGGCAACTGGCGCAAGGCCTCCCATTTGTTCGCCACCGTCAATTCTCCCGAGCGTACGAGTACCGCCGTTTTCAGCGTTGCCAGGGTTTGTTGCATTGCCGCCGCTTCCGCGGATTCCTGCAGCAACCAGTATCGATCCAGTGCCGCAACGGCGAGGATGCCGATGATGGCAATGACCACCAGCAGTTCGAGGAGGGTGAAGCCCCGCTCCCGCAGGCAGCGTCGCCGCATCCGCATCATCGCTTGAACGCCGCCTTGCCAAGATCCCACATCGGCAGGAATACGCCGAGGGCAAGAACCAGCACGAGCGCACCGAGGCAGACGATGAGGATCGGCTCGATCTGCGCCCCAAGGGTCTTCAACTCATACTCGACATCGCGCTGATACATCTGGCCGATTTCTTCCATCATGTCATCCAGCGCCCCGGATTCCTCGCCGACGGCGACCATCTGCAGGACGACCGGGGTGAATATCTTGGTGGTGATTGCGGCCCGGAGCACGCTTTCACCGCGTTCGACGTTGTCGCGCATGGCGTCGATGCGCCTGGCGATGTAGCTGTTATCGACCGTCATCGCGGAGTTGGCCAACGCCTGCATCACCGGCACGCCGCTGCGCGTACCGAGCGCGAAGCTGCGCGCAAAGCGCGCCAACGCAGCCTTGTGCACGATCTTGCCGGCGATCGGAAAGCGCAGCGCGATGGCCTCCCATTGATAGCGCCCGGCCGGCGTGGCGACCCAGGAACGGAAAACCAGGGCCGCGCCGATCACGGCCGCCAGCATGTACGGCCACCATTCGACGAAGAAATTCGAGGTGGCGAGCAGGATGCGGGTCATCAGGGGAAGTTCCGAGCCGAAGCCGGAAAAAACCTTGGCAAACGCAGGAATCACAAACAGGTTGATGACCACGAGCGCCGCGGCCATTGCGATGACGACGAATGCCGGATAACGCAGCGCCGACTTCACCTGCTCGCGCATGAAGCGCTCGAACTCAAGGTGCTCGAACAGGCGCAGGAAAATTTCTTCGAGCAGACCGGTCGCCTCGCCAACGCGGACCATGGACACGTAGAACGGCGAAAAGACGCGCGGGTGGCGGGAAAGGGCAACCGACAGTTCGCGGCCGCCTTCAAGGCTCTCGCGCACGTCCTGGATGACCGCCTTCATCGCCGGGTTGATAGCCGACTCCTGCAACCCGGCAAGTGCCCGCAGGATGGGCACCCCCGCCTTGAGCAAGGTGTGCAGTTGCCGGCTGAAGAGCAGCAGGTCGATATGGCCGACCTTGGGCTTGAACAGTGAAATCTCCAGGCCGCCGCCTTTTGCCGCGGGGCGGGATTCGCGGATTTCGAGCGGCACCACCCCCTGGCCGAGCAGCACGTCGGCGACTGCCCCCGACGAGGCTGCCTCGAAGCCGCCTTCGATCATCTCGCCGCCGGCGTTGCGCGCCTTGTATGCGAAGTAGGGCATGGCTATCCGGCGTACGGCACGCGGCCGATCTGTGAGAAATATTGAATTTCTTTCGCGAAAAAATCGCGATTATAAAATTCGAACGCCATCAGAAGCGCGCTAGATGGATGAACAGATTTCACCATCATTCTTCAAACTCGTTGCTGATGCGCATTGCTTCGTCGATCGTCGTGCGGCCATTGACCACCAGGCGCACGGCATCGCGGCGCAACGCCTGCCCCGCCATCTGCTTGCGCGCGGCCTGCACGAAGACGCCGGTGTCCTCATGGTTGATCGCCTCGACCAGGTCGTTCGACATTTCGAGCACTTCGTAGACGCCGGTACGGCCGGTGAAGCCGGTACCGTTGCATTGCGAACAACCACGCCCGCGCCTATAGCTGTATGCATCGACCTTGTCGGCGAGTTCGTACTTCAGCCATTCATGCTCGGCCGGGGTTGGCGTGTGCGCCTCACTGCAACTTTCGCAGATCACGCGCACCAGCCGCTGGGCGACCACCATCTGCAGCGAGAGCGCGACCATGTAGCGCGGCACGCCCATGTCGAGCAGGCGAATCGGCGTCGAGATAACGTCGTTGGTGTGCAGCGTGGAGAGCACCATGTGGCCGGTGATCGAGGCACGCATGCCGATCTCGGCGGTGGTCTGATCGCGCATTTCGCCGACCAGCACGATGTCTGGATCCTGACGCAGCGCAGAGCGCAGGACGCGCTCGAACGACAGATCGATCTTCTCGTGCACCTGCACCTGGTTGATGCCGGGCAGGCGGTATTCGACCGGATCCTCGACGGTGATGATCTTCTTTTCCGGCGAGTTGAGTTCGGTCAGCGCGGCATAGAGCGTGGTTGTCTTGCCGGAACCGGTGGGGCCGGTCACCAGCACCATGCCGGAAGGCCGGCGGATGGCGTGACGCATGCGCTCCAGGATGCGCACCGGCATGCCGATGCGCTCGAGCCCGAGCAGGCCGGAGCCCTGGTTGAGCAGACGCATGACGACCGATTCACCATACTGCGTCGGCATCGTCGAGATACGTACGTCGACCGAACTGTTCCTGACCTTGACGTTGAAGCGACCGTCCTGCGGCAGACGCTTCTCCGAAATATCCAGCCCGGACATGAGCTTGAGGCGCAGCGCCATCGCCGTCGCGATCTTGGCGTCGGCCTCAGTCTGCACATGCAGTACGCCATCGATGCGGAAACGGATGCGCAGCGATTTTTCCTGCGGCTCGATATGGATGTCGGAGGCGCGCGTACGTAGCGCTTCCTCAAAAACCGTCTGCAGCAGCTTGACGACCGGGGCATCCTCGGCGCCCGGCGCAAGGCCGAGCAGATCGCCGAATTCGACCGGCACATCGCCAAGTTCGGCCGTCAGTTCCTTGGTGAGGTTGGAAATTTCCTCGGTACGGTGGTAAACGCGGTCGATCGTGGCCAGCAGCTGCGATTCGGTAACCACCGCCTGCTCGATGTCGCGGCGCACGACGCGCGCGATTTCGTCGTAGGCGGCGAGATCGGTCGGATCCGTGAAACCCACGCGCAGGCGGCCATCCACTTCATCCAGCACCAATGCACGGAACCGTCGCGCCTGCGCCTCGGGCAGCAGCTTGATCAGTTCGGCCCGCGGGTTGAACTGCTTGAGATCGATGAAGGGAATGCGCAGCTGGCCAGCCAGTGCTTTCGAGATTGCCTCTTCCGTAACGAAGCCGCTATCGACGAAAATACGCCCCAGCTTGCGGCCGCTGCGTTTCTGTTCGTCGAGCGCGAACTTGAGCTGCTCATCGGTGAGCAGCCCTTGCGAAATCAACAGATCGCCGAGGCGGATTTTTTCCGGGCGCGCCATTCAAGCTCCAGTATTTTCTAGATTATTCTTGTAATCGGCTGATTATTAGCCGAGTTTTTTGAAATATCGTTTCTTTTTACGCCCCTTTTCAAGGCCTGACAAGTGTTCGCCGTCGTTCTCTACCAGCCCGAAATCCCCCCCAACACCGGCAACGTGATCCGTCTCTGCGCCAATACCGGTGCAGAACTCCATCTTGTCGAACCCATGGGCTTTCGCTGGGATGATCGGGAACTGAAACGGGCCGGCCTCGATTATCACGAGTTCACCCGCGTCGTACGACACGCCGACTGGGCTGCCTGCAAGGCCGCGCTCGCCGGTCGCCGCATGTTCGCGCTGACCACCAAGGGCAGTCGGCGACACGATGCGCCGACGTTTGCGGCAGGCGACGTTTTCGTCTTCGGCCCGGAAAGCCGCGGCCTGCCTGATGACCTGATCGAGGAATTTGCGGCCGACCATCGGCTACGCCTGCCGATGCTTCCGGAACGGCGCAGCGTCAATCTCTCCAATGCGGTGGCGGTAATGGTCTACGAGGCGTGGCGCCAGCACGGATTTGCCGGCGGCGGGTGAAGCCGATCAGGCGGACTCGACCTTCGGATCGCGCATCAGCAACTGTTCGACGGCCTGCGCCGCTCCGACGCCGCGATGCAGGATGGCATCGACCGCCTGCGTGATCGGCATTTCGATGCCCAGCTCATTCGCGAGCCGCGCGACTTCGCGTGCCGTGCTCACGCCCTCGGCAACATGGCCGAGTTCATCGAGAATCTGCGCCAGCGTCTTGCCGGCGGCAAGCGCCAGGCCCACACGGCGGTTGCGTGAGAGGTCGCCGGTACAGGTCAGCAGCAGGTCGCCAACGCCGGAGAGTCCCATCAATGTTTCGCGATGGGCACCGAGGGCAACCCCGAGGCGGGAAATCTCGGCCAGCCCGCGCGTGATCAGCGCCGCGCGCGCATTGAGCCCGAGGCCGAGGCCATCGCAGATGCCGGTGGCAATGGCCATCACGTTCTTGACCGCGCCGCCGATCTCGACGCCGACCAGATCGGTGTTTGCGTAGATGCGCAGGCGCGGCGAATGCAGGGCTTTCGCGGTATCGCGCGCGAAGTCGCCATTGTTGGCGGCAAGCGTGACCGCCGTCGGCAGGCCATTGGCCACTTCCTCGGCAAAGCTGGGCCCGGAAAGCGCGCCATAAGCGGTGCCCGCAGGGAGCACTTCCTCGGCAATCACATGCGGCAGCTTTGCAGTGCCGGCTTCCAGCCCCTTGCACACCCAGACCACGGGTTTTCCCGGCACCAGTTCGGCAATGCGCTGCAGTGTGGCACGCAGGCCGGCGAGCGGCGTCGCCAGTACGAGAAGTTCGGCGGCCATAACCACGGCAGCGAAATCGCCGCTGACTTCCAGATTCTCCGGCAGCGGATGCCCGGGCAGGAAACGCGTGTTCTCCCGCTGCTGGCGCATGCTGTCGACGACATCGCTTTCGCGTGCCCACAGACAGACATCGTTGCGGCCGGCAAAGGCAATGGCGAGCGCGGTACCCCAGGCGCCGGCCGAGAGAACGGCGATCTTCATGTGCCTAGAGCCCCCAGACCTGGCTGGCGCGCACGAATCCGCCGACCCCGTCGCGATGACGGACCTTGGCCCAGCCAGCGGCGGCCGGCTCGACCAGTTCCAGTGCCACCCCCTTCTGTGCCTCGAACACGAGCGGCGCCGTATCCGAGGCCTCACGACGAACCTGCGCCTCCGACGCTGTCACCAGCACCGTGCGCTGCTCGCTGAGGTGTTTCTTTTCGATCCAGGCGAGCCCGCCTTCGGCGTCGCGCACCTTGGTCCAGCCTTCGAGGCTGACGACCGGCTCGACCGGCGTGAAACGCTTGATCACGAAGAGTGGCCGCCCCTTCACCGAGGGCGCGTCGTAGAGCACCGTGGCGCTATCGACTGAGCGGTACTCAATGGCGGCCGCCGGCGCCGCGATGAACAGGGCAGCGAGCGCTGCCACGGAATATCCACGAGTGCCTGTCGACGGTCGTGCCATGGTGCGCTCCCCTGCAAAGGATTACTGAACGGGAACCTCGTGCGCACCGGCTGCGGCGGCCTGCGCCTCCGCTTCCTGCAGGCGCGAGAGATACATGCCCTCGAAATTGACTGGCTGCAGCACCACCGGCGAGAAGCCGGCGCGGGTCACCGCATCGGAAACGACTTCACGCGCATACGGGAAGAGGATGTTCGGGCAGGCCACGGCGATCAGCGGCTCCATGTTGTCCTCGGAGACATTGACGATGCGGAAGATGCCTGCCTGGCCGACCTCGACGAGGAAAACAGTCTTCTCGCCGATGCGCGCGGTGACGGTGACGGTAAGAACCACTTCGTAAGCGCCGCTACCGAGGTTCTGGCCGTTGGTCTGCAACTGGATCTCGACCTGCGGAGCATCCTGCTCAAGAAAGATTTCCGGCGCGTTTGGCACTTCGACGGAGAGGTCTTTCAGGTACAGTTTTTCGATGGAAAAGGACGGGGCTTGCTGCTGTTCGCTCATGACTGGGCTTTCTGGGATCAAATTGAAAATGGTTCGAAACGTGGACGGAGGGTCGAATCTGGCACCGACTCAGGCTTCACCGGCAAGCAGCGGCAGAAGCTTGCCCGCCTGGTCCAGCGCGATCAGGTCGTCGCAGCCGCCGACATGGGTATCGCCAATGTAAATCTGCGGAACGGTGCGACGGCCGGTCCGCTGCATCATGTCGTCGCGCACGGCGGGATCGAGGTCGATGCGGATTTTTTCGATCTCGCTGACGCCACGGGCACGCAGCAGTTGCTCCGCACGCTGGCAGTAGGGACATACGGCGGTGCTGTACATCAGCACGGGCTTCATTTGCGGCTTTCCTTCTTCGCCGTCAGCGGCAACCCGGCCTTGTTCCAGGCGGCGATTCCGCCATCCAGCGAAAACACCCGCTCGAAACCGAGCTTCTTGAGGTCCTTGACCGCCCGATTGCTGCGGATGCCCGTCTCGCAACAGACGATCAGCGGAACAGTCTTGAACTTCTCCAGTTCGGAAGCGCGTTCCGACAACTTTGCCAGCGGAATGTTACGGGCGCCTGACACGTGCCCGCCGGCATAGTCGAGCGGTTCGCGCACATCCAGCACCTGCGCGTCTTCACGGTTGATCAGTTTGGTGGCTTCACCCGTCGTCACTTGCGCTCCGCCTCCACCCTGCATCAGGTTGAAAAGCAGCATGGCGCCGCTGGTCACGACGAGAATGACGAGCATCAGGTTCTGCTGAATGAAATCCAAGGGAAACTCCAACGAAAAAACAGGCTGCCCACACGGTGGGCGGCGTAACGAAAAGTCCGAACGATCAGAGCTTGTGAAGAAATCGTAGCGAGCGATCCGAGTGCGAGGCGGACGGAGCGCAGCGACGAGACATATCAAATAGATAGGCGAGGAGCAAGCACCGCCCAACGAAGCAATCGGATCGCGCAGTAGATTTATTCACAAGCTCTTAGTCCAGGGGGATACCGCAGAACACCTCCCGCATCATGCCGATCAGTTGCAGGGTACGCTGATCGCCGACGCGGTAATATACCCGATTGGCATCCTTGCGCGTGACCAGCACCCCCTTTTCGCGCAGGATGGCGAGGTGTTGCGAGATGTTGCTTTGCGACGTGCCGACCGCATCAACGATTTCCTGGACACAAGCCTCCTCCGGGCCGATCACGCAGAGAATCTTCAGGCGCAGCGGATGCGATATCGCTTTCAGCGCCTTGGCGGCCTGTTCGATATGCTCCTGCTTGTCTATGAGATTGATGGCGTGATCCACGATCGGGATGAGGCGCAAGGCGCGCCGGACTTTGTCGTACGATTGGTCGAATCATTATAAAATGTTTCATCAGTTTAACCTAATGGACGCAGGTGGCCGCAGCCCCCGGCGACTGCCCCCTCCGCCCCCAACATCAGGCGATTGCGCTTGATCGTCAAGACCATGCTCCTCCTTCATCGGCAATGCCGTTCGGCAGCGCTCCTGGCGCTGTTGCTGGCAACGCTTCTCTCGCCGTCAAGCACCGCTGCCAAGTCCCAGCGCGGCGCGTCGGACAACAACGCGGTGGCGGAAAAGAAATCCGATCTGCGCGAGCTGCGCGAACGCATCGATTCGCTGCAGAAGGAGATCGCCAGCGCCGAAGGCTCGCGCGCCGAGGTTGCCGACCAGCTGAAGGATTCCGAGCGCTCGATCTCGCAGCTGCAACGCGAACTCCGCGAACTTGGCGACGAGCGCGGCGAACTGCAGGGCACGCTGCGCGAGCTCGGCCAGCAGGCAAAGTCACTGGAGGGGCAACTGGCTGCGCAGCAGCGACAACTGGAACAGCTGCTCTATCGCCAGTACCTGCAGGGCTCGCCGGATACGCTGCAACTGCTTTTGAATGGCGACGATCCGAACCGGATGGCGCGCGACCTCTACTACCTCGGGATCATTGCACAGGCCCGCGGCGAGATGCTTGCCCAGATTGAGGCCACGCTTAAGAAGAAGCAGGAACTTGCCACGCGCACGCAGGAGCGGGCCACGGCGCTTGCCGCTGTGGAGGCGCGCCAGAAGGACAAGCACGGCCGCCTGCTTAGCCAGCGCGAGGAAAAGAAGGCCACCCTGTCGAAGATATCGACCAAGATAGCGGCGCAGCGCAAGGAGGTGGGCGCGCTGCAACGCGACGAGAAACGGCTGACGCAACTGATCGACCGCTTGAGCAAGCTGATCGCGGAGAGAACCGAACGGGCTCGGGCAGCGTCAAAGCAGGCAGGCAAGGCAACAACCCCGCGCGCGGCGACCGGCAAGGCCGTGGAGATCGAGAACACCGAGCTGCCGCAAGCCGCGCCGGCAGGCAGCTTCGCAGCGCAGAAGGGCCACCTGCGCCTGCCGGTCCGCGGCACGATCGGCAACCGTTTTGGCGCGCCGCGTCAGGAAGGCAGCAACTGGAAGGGATTGTTCATCCGCAGCAACGTGGGCAGCGAAGTGAAAGCCATTGCCGGCGGCCGCGTCGTATTCGCGGAGTGGATGCGCGGCTTCGGCAACCTGCTCATCGTCGATCATGGAGATTCGTTCCTGTCGATCTACGGGAACAACGACGCCTTGCTGAAACACGTCGGCGACGCCGTGCGCGGCGGCGACACCATTGCCACCGTCGGCAACAGCGGTGGCAACCCGGAATCCGGGCTATACTTCGAAATCCGCCATCAGGGGCAGCCCGTAGACCCCCTGAAATGGGCATCTCTCAGGTAATCGGGCAGGAGCAAGTATGACAGGCAAGTTGAAAAAGGCAGGACTGATCAGCACCGGTTTCGTCGCCGGCATTCTCATCAGCCTGCAGTTCTCGGCCTTCGCTGACAAGGAAGCCGCCCCCAAGCTTCCGGTGGAGGATTTGCGCACCTTCGCCGAGGTGTTCAACGCCATCAAGCAGGGCTACGTTGAACCGGTCGAGGACAAGAAGCTGATCGCGCACGCCATCAGCGGCATGGTCTCGAACCTCGATCCGCACTCCTCGTACCTCGACGTCGATGCCTTCAAGGATCTGCAGGTAGGCACGCAGGGCGAGTTCGGCGGCCTCGGCATCGAGGTCGGCATGGAAGATGGTCTGGTCAAGGTGATCTCGCCGATCGAGGACACGCCGGCCTTCCGCGCCGGGGTCAAGACCGGCGACCTGATCTTCAAGCTCGATGACACGCTGGTCAAGGGCCTGACGCTGTCCGACGCCGTGAAAAAAATGCGCGGCAAGCCGAAAACCCAGATCAAGCTCAGCATCATCCGCAAGGGCGAAACGAAGCCGCTCGAAATCACGCTGACGCGCGAAGTGATCAAGATCCAGAGCGTCAAATCGAAGCTGGTCGAGCCCGGCTACGGCTACCTGCGCGTCACCTCCTTCCAGGAGAACACGGGCTCCGCCGTGGTCAAGCACCTCAACGACCTGTACAAGAACGGCACGCTGAACGGCCTCGTGCTCGACCTGCGCAACGACCCGGGCGGTTTGCTCAACGCCGCGGTTGGCGTATCGGCCGCCTTCCTGCCGGAAAAGACGCTCGTCACCTATACCGACGGCCGCGTCGAGGATGCACGGCACAAGTATTACGTGGCGCCGGAAGACTACCTGCGCGGCGGCGGTCGCAGCGGGGAGGACTACATCCGCAACCTGCCAGTGCACGCGCTCAAGGTACCGATGGTTGTGCTGGTAAACGGCGGCTCCGCTTCAGCCTCCGAAATCGTCGCCGGTGCGCTGCAGGATCACAAGCGCGCCGTCGTCATGGGCACGCAGACTTTCGGCAAGGGGTCGGTACAGAGCGTGCTGCCGCTGCCCGGCAACACTGCGATCAAGCTGACCACGGCGCGCTATTACACGCCGTCGGGACGCTCGATCCAGGCCAAGGGCATCGTGCCGGACATCCTCGTCGAGGAGAGCGCCAACGGGGAAACTCGCCAGCGCATCCGTGAAGCGGATCTCGACCGTCACCTCGAAAACGACCGCGAGAAGGACGGCGCTCCGGCCACGAAGGAACCAGCCAAGCCACAGAGCAAGGCGCCTGCGACCCCCAAGGGCAAGGGGAATGGGAAGGACGGCGGCAAGGATGATGCTGACGAAGAGAAATCCGGTCCGCTGGAATTCGCCTCGAAGAACGACTACCAGCTCTCGCAGGCGATCAACCTTCTCAAGGGTCTGCAGATCATGCAGAATAAGCAGTAATCATCTGCCCACAGGGAGAACAGGATGGCGCCGAGTTCCACAAAGAAGGACGCCGAGCTCCACAAGGAGCGCGAAATCCTGTTTGCCAAGTTTCCTCCCGGCCAGGTCCCCGAGGCGAGCGACCAGCTCGCGCGGAAGGATGCACTTGAAGTCGAACCCCACGTCGATCGTCGCTCGGTCGGCGTGGGTTACGAACTCACCCAATACACACTCGCCGACCTCGAAGAGGAGCTCGTCGACAAGGGCTTCCACCTCGACAACACCCTGCTCTCAAAGCTCACACGTGCGTTGATCCACTATGTCGAGGAAACCCAGTTGCACAACCTCGACGCCCCCGAGCGCAAGATGAAGCGCTCGAACGAGGCCTACATTCACGCCTGGGAACAGCATCCGCACGGCGATCGCGACGATACCCCGCCGGAATGGCGGGAATACAAATAGTCTTGAACGACAGCGAACTCCTTCGTTACTCCCGCCACCTGCTGCTCAACGAAATCGGCGTCGAAGGCCAGGAAAGGATTCTGGCGGCGCACGCGCTGGTCATCGGCGCCGGCGGGCTTGGTTCGCCGGCTGCGCTCTACCTTGCGTCAGCCGGCATCGGCCGCCTGACGCTGGCCGATGGCGACACCGTCGATCTCACCAACCTGCAGCGCCAGATCCTGCACAGCGAGGCGCGTGTCGGTCAGGCGAAGGCGCTCTCCGGCAAACAGGCGCTCGCCGCAATCAACCCGGCCACCGAGGTCATCGCCGTAAACGAGCGGCTGGAGGGCGAAGCGCTCAGCGCGGCCGTCGCCGCCGCCGACGTGGTGCTCGACTGCTGCGACAACTTTGCGACGCGGCACGCGGTAAATCGCGCCTGCGTCGCACACAAAACGCCGCTTGTCTCGGGCGCTGCAATCCGCTTCGACGGCCAGCTATCGGTCTTCGACTCCCGGCGCGCGGCGTCGCCCTGCTATCACTGCCTGTTTCCGGAAGGCGAGGATGTCGAGGAAGTGCGCTGCGCGGTGATGGGTGTTTTCGCCCCGCTCACCGGCATCATCGGCGCCATGCAGGCGGCCGAGGCACTCAAGCTGGTAGCCGGCTGCGGCACATCGCCGATCGGTCGCCTGTTGCTGCTCGATGGGCTGTCGATGGAATGGCGCAGCGTGAAGTTCGGGCGGGACCCGGGCTGTCCGGTTTGCGGAATCAGCTGAGACGAGCGATCACCCGCAGGTCGCCTCCCACCGGGCGCACATCCTGCCAGACCAGCCGGCGCTGATCGGCAAGACGTTCGAGTGCGGGCATCGCAAAGAGGCCGCGGGCCATGTCGCCGACGATGCTCGGCGCCAGGTAGAGCACGATTTCGTCGACCAGCCCCGCCTGCAGCAATGCGCCGTTCAGCCGCGCACCGGCTTCCACATGTACTTCGTTGACACCGCGTTTCGCAAGCTCCCGCATCAGCCCGGCCAGGTCGACACGCCCCTCGGCATCGGGAAAGAACAGTACCTCGGCGCCCGTGGTCTCGATCACGCTGGCCAACAGGTGGTTTTCCGGCCCGCCAACGACCAGTACGCGCTCCCCGGACAGGATGCGCGCGCGCGGATCGATCTCCAGCCGGCTATCGACCACCACAAGCAGCGGTTGCCGGAAGGTCGCCACCTCGCGTACCGTCAGTTGCGGATCGTCGGCACGCACGGTACCGATGCCGGTAAGCACGGCGCACGCGCGCGCACGCCAGCGATGACCGTCGGCGCGCGCCGCGGCACCGGTAATCCACTGGCTGTCGCCATTTTCGAGCGCAGTGCGCCCGTCAAGGCTGGCGGCGGCTTTCAGGCGCACCCAGGGGCGACCGCGCGTCATCCGCGAAACAAATCCGATGTTGAGTTCGCGCGCCTCGTTTTCGAGCACGCCACAGTCGGTTTCGATGCCGACGTCGGTGAGCCAGGCAAGCCCCTGCCCGGCCACCAGCGGATTGGGATCCTGCATGGCCGCCACCACACGCTGGATGCCAGCCGCGGAAAGCGCCTCGCAACAGGGCGGCGTGCGGCCATGATGGCTGCAGGGCTCCAGCGTCACATAGGCGGTTGCGCCACGTGCCGCCTCGCCGGCCTGACGCAAGGCATGCACTTCGGCATGCGGCTCGCCAGCCTTCTCGTGCCAACCTTCGCCAACGACGCAGCCATCACGAACGATGACGCAGCCGACGCGCGGATTGGGGGTGGTGGTCAACAGGCCGCGCTCGGCGAGTCGCAGCGCCTGCGCCATGAACCCGTGATCGGCGGCGCTAACCATGAGTGTTCGATCAGCGCCCGCGGCGCGGCGGAGCCTTCGGCGAAATCTCGCGAATCGCGTCGGAGAAGTCGTCGACATCCTCGAAATCGCGATACACGGAGGCGAAGCGGATGTAGGCTACCTTGTCGAGCTTTCTCAGCTCGCGCATGACCATCTCACCCACCTTTTCCGAGGCAATTTCGCGCTCGCCGAGCGCCAGCAGCTTTTCCTCGATGCGGGTGATCGCCCCCTCGACGGCTTCCGTCGTCGCCGGGCGCTTCCTGAGTGCCAGCCAGAAGCTGGCGGCAAGTTTCTCGCGGTCGTAATCGACGCGCGAACCGTTCTTCTTCACCACCTGCGGCAGGCGGATTTCCGCCCGCTCGTAAGTGGTGAAGCGCTTGTCGCAGGAGAGGCAGCGACGGCGACGGCGGACGATGTCGCCATCGTCATTGACACGCGTATCAACGACGGTGGTATCGAGGGCGCCGCAGAATGGACATTTCATGCGCGCTTACGCCCCATACACCGGCCGCTTGCCGCACAGCGCGGCAACTTCGCCGCGCACCCGCGCCAGCACCGCTTCATCATTCGGTGCATCGAGTACATCGGCAACGAGGTGCGCGACGCGTGCGGCTTCTTCGGTAGTGAAGCCACGCGTGGTGATCGCCGGCGAACCGATACGGATGCCGGAGGTGACCATCGGCTTCTGCGGATCGTTCGGGATGCCATTCTTGTTAACCGTGATGTGCGCCTTGCCCAGCGCCGCTTCGGCTTCCTTGCCGGTAAGGTTCTTGGCACGCAGATCGACCAGGAACACATGGCTTTCGGTACGCCCCGAGACGATGCGCAGGCCGCGCTCTTCGCCGAGAACACGGGCCATGATTGCGGCGTTCTTGACCACCTGTTCCTGATAGCTGCGGAATTCCGGTGTCAGCGCCTCCTTGAAGGCGACCGCCTTGGCGGCGATCACGTGCATCAGCGGGCCGCCCTGCAGGCCCGGGAAGATGGCGGAGTTGATCGCCTTCTCGTGTTCGGCCTTCATCAGGATGATGCCGCCGCGCGGGCCGCGCAGCGTCTTGTGCGTGGTCGAGGTGACGACATCGGCGTGCGGCACCGGGTTCGGGTAGCAGCCCGCGGCGATCAGGCCGGCGTAGTGCGCCATATCGACCCAGAAGATGGCGCCGACTTCCTTCGCCACCTTGGCGAAGCGCTCGAAATCGATGCGCAGCGCAAAGGCCGAGGCGCCGGCGACGATGATCTTCGGCTTGTGCTCGCGCGCCAGGCGCTCCATCGCGTCGTAATCGATGTCTTCCTTCGCATCCAGCCCGTAGGCGACGACGTTGAACCATTTGCCGGACATGTTGAGCGGCATGCCGTGCGTCAGGTGGCCGCCTTCGGCGAGGCTCATGCCCATGATCGTGTCGCCCGGCTTGGCAAACGCCATCAGCACCGCCTGGTTGGCCTGCGAACCGGAGTTCGGCTGCACGTTGGCAGCATCGGCGCCGAACAGCTTCTTCAGGCGATCGATGGCCAGCTGCTCGGCCTTGTCGACGAACTCACAGCCGCCGTAGTAGCGCTTGCCCGGATAACCCTCGGCATATTTGTTCGTGAGTTGCGAGCCCTGCGCCTGCATCACCGCGTGACTGACGTAGTTCTCCGAGGCGATGAGCTCGATGTGCTCTTCCTGACGGTGGTTTTCTTCCTCGATGGCGCTCCACAGTTCGGGATCGACCTTGCTCAGGGTGTCTTTCGCGGAAAACATCGTTCTGCCTCTCAAACCATTGAAAAAGGGGCGAATTGTAACATGCCACCGGGCGCATTCTGGCTTGCGGCGGCCCGTTCAGGCGATATCGAGTTCGTCGAGCGCCCCATGATCCAGATGCCGCGTTTCCGCCCAGGAGAGGATATGCCAGCCATCGATGCCGGCGCGTACCCAGTTGAGCCCGGTGTTCGGAATATGGAAGTCGCGCGGGGTATCGAGCGGGTTGCCGCGCACAAAGCGGTTGATGATGTCGAGCACGCCACCGTGCGTGACCACCGCCACCACCTCGTCGTGGTGCGCCGCGTGCAGCGCCTGCAGCGCGCCGACAACGCGGGCGGAAAAGGTGCGCAGACTCTCGCCGCCCTGCGGGAACGCATAGTCCGGTTCGCGGTGCTCGAAGGCGGCGTAATCCTGCGGATGGCTGGCGCGCGCCTCGTCATAGGTGAGCCCCTCGAAGAATCCATAGCGACGTTCGCGCAGGGCAGGCACGTAGCGGATCGACACGCGCAAGGCCTCGGCCAGCGGCTCGGCGGTGAGGCGGGCGCGCAGCAGATCGCTGCTATACAGGAAGCCGGGGCGCGGCTGGCTCGCCGCGAGCCAGCGACCAGCAAGCCCGGCCTGATGCACGCCTTCCGGGTCCAGCCCGATATCGGTGTGCCCCTGAATGCGCCGTTCGGCATTCCACGGCGTTTCACCATGGCGGATGAAGCAGAAAAGCGTGTCGTTCATGGCCGCTTTTGCAAGGTTTCGTATGGCGGGATGAAGATCATAGCGTTAAATCCATGGCACGATAATTAACCAGTCAGCCGAAAGTCAGGTCGTCTGACAACTTTTGTGCTACACTTGCGCCCAAGTTGCCGGCACCCATCGCGAGAATGCCGGCCACCGCCGGCTGCAGTCATGGCCGGCATCTTATCGCCATAGCGGAGGATAGAGACGTGAACGCCCTTCTAAAACTATCGAGCCTGATCGACGGGCTCAACCACCGTGTCGGACGGATGGTCATGTGGCTGGTGCTCGGCGCCGTCATCATGAGCGCCGGCAACGCCATCGTGCGCAAGATCTTTGGCACCAGTTCGAACGCGCTGCTGGAAATCCAGTGGTACCTGTTCGCCGCCGTGTTCACGCTCGGCGCTGCCTACGCGTTCCTCGAGAACGCCCACGTGCGCATCGACTTCATTTCCAGTCGCCTGTCGGCGAAAACACGAAATGTGATCGACATCGTCGGCATCCTCGTTTTCCTGCTGCCGTTCTGCTACCTGGTGTTCACCCTCTCCTGGCCATTGACGATTCAGGCTTACCAGACCGGTGAAATGTCGCAGAACGCTGGCGGCCTGATCCGCTGGCCCGTGTACGCCGTGCTACCGCTGGGCATCGCACTGCTGACCCTGCAAAGCCTGTCCGAACTGGTAAAGCGCATCGCCTTCCTCAGCGGCGCCGGCCCCGACGCCCTTGCGCATGGCGGCCATAGCGCTGAAGAAGATCTGGCCAAGGAGATCGCCGAGCACGAGGCGATCGAGCAGAAGAAACAGGAGTCGAAATAATGGAATTCATCGCCGCCAACTTTGTTCCGCTGCTCTTCGTCGGGCTACTGGGTTTCCTGCTGACGGGCTTCCCGGTCGCTTTCGCGCTCGCTGCCGTCGGCCTCTTCTTCGGCTTCCTCGGCATGGAAGCCGGCATGTTCCCGCCCTCGCTGTTCCAGGCGCTGCCGCTGCGCATCTACGGCATCATGCAGAACGATACGCTGCTGGCAATTCCGTTCTTCACGCTGATGGGCATCATCCTCGAACGCAGCGGCATGGCCGAGGATCTGCTGGAAACGGTCGGGCAGGTGTTCGGGCCGCTGCGCGGAGGACTGGCCATCGCCGTTATCTTCGTCGGCGCGCTGCTCGCCGCGACCACCGGCGTCGTTGCCGCCGCGGTGATCTCGATGGGCCTGATCTCGCTGCCGATCATGCTGCGCTACAACTACAACCGCATGATTGCCACTGGCGTCATCACTGCCTCGGGTACGCTGGCACAGGCGATTCCGCCCTCGCTGGTGCTCATCGTACTGGCCGACCAGCTCGGCCGTTCGGTCGGCGACATGTACGCCGGCGCGTTGGTGCCGGGCCTGCTGCTCGTCGCGCTTTACGCGATCTTCATCATCATCGTCGCCATCGTCCGTCCTTCGTGGGTGCCGGCCTTGCCGAAGGAGGCGCGCATCTACACCGAGGCCAACGGTGCCAGCGGCCACATGTCGCTGCTCGTGCTGATGATCATCTCCGCCGCGGCCGGCATCAGCTGGGCCCTGGTTCACGACAGCATCATCACGCCAATGCTGGAGCGCCCGGTTGCAGCGCCGCCTGATGAGATCATCATCGCCGGCATGACTGCCGGCTCCTTCACTGCGCTGGGGCTGGCGCTGGCCAACCGGCTGTTCGGAATGAACCTGCTCTCCAAGCTTTCCGAGCGCGTTACCTTCGTGCTGATTCCGCCGCTGGTGCTGATTTTCCTCGTGCTCGGCACCATTTTCCTCGGCATCGCAACGCCAACCGAGGGCGGTGCCATGGGCGCGGTGGGCGCAATGATCATGGCCGGTTCGCGTCGCCAGCTGAACTTCTCGCTGCTCAAGCAGGCGCTGGAAGCCACGACCAAGCTCTCCTGCTTCGTGCTCTTCATCCTGATCGGCTCGACGGTGTTCAGCTTCACCTTCAACGCCGCCGACGGCCACGTTTTCGTCGAGCATCTGTTCGACAAGCTCCCCGGCGGGCAACTCGGCTTCCTGATCGTGGTCAACCTGCTGGTCTTCGTGCTCGGCATGTTCATCGATTTCTTCGAGATCGCCTTCATCGTGGTGCCGCTGCTGGCACCAGTCGCCGACAAGATGGGCATCGATCTGATCTGGTTCGGTGTCATCCTCGCGATGAACCTGCAGACCTCGTTCCTGACGCCGCCCTTCGGTTTCGCCTTGTTCTATCTGCGCAGCGTCGCCGCCCGCAACAGCTACGACGACCGCGTCACCGGCAAGCGCATCGAAGCGGTGACCACCGGCCAGATCTACCAGGGCGCGATTGCCTTCATCGTCATCCAGCTGATCATGGTGGTCGCTGTAGTCGCCTACCCGGACCTCGTTGGCAAGGAGAAGGAAGCAGCGAAGGTCGATCTGGACGCCGTCGAGATCAAGATGGACGACAACTCGGGTGGTGGCTGGGGCAGCAATGACAATGCGCAACCGGCAGGCGGCTACGGCCAGCCGGCACCCGCCGACGGAGGGGCAAAGGAAAATGACCCCAACGCAGACGTGCTCAAGTCACTGAAGAAGGATTAAGCGCTCGCCCGGCCGGGCAACGCCCCGACCATATGGCAGTTTGCGAAGCCGCGCTCCGGATACCCGGGCGCGGCTTTTTCTTGCCCCCGCAGTCGGCACCCTGCCACGGCATGAGCGGCACGTGCCCCCGCAACAAGAGAGTTCAGCGCTCGACACCCGGCGGCCACCAGCAAACGCGCAGCATTGGGCAAGCGATTGCCGGGCGCGCCCCGAGGCAAACGACACGCGATGCGCATGCGCGGGGTGGCAGCGTTGGCGGGGGGAGCATCAAGCGCTTTCCAACCACAAACTGCAGAAGCCCCCCCACAGCGGAGCGTTGTTGCGCCTCCCATTCGCACACATGCTCGGCGCCAACGCCACAAGATGGCGAAAAAAAGCCCCGCACGCTGGCGGGGCTTCTTGATGAAGGACTGAACCGATCAGAGCTTCTGCGACTGCATGTAGCTGTCGAAACCCATTTCCGAGAAGCGGAACCAGAGGTTCTGGTCGGCACGGAACTTCGAGTAGTCGGCGTAGATCTTCTTCCAGTTCTGGTTCTTCTCCGACAATTCGCCGTAGAGTTCCTGCGACGCCTTGAAGGCTGCGTCCATGATGTCCTTGGGCATGCGGAAAAGCTTGGTATTGGCGGCAACCAGCTGTTTCAGTGCGGTCGGGTTCTTGACGTCGTAGTCGGCCTGCATGTCAACGTGGGCGTAGGAAGCAGCCGCCTCGACGATCGCCTTGTACTCGGGCGACAGCGATTCATAGGCCTTGCTATTGACGTACAGCACCAGCTGCGGGCCACCTTCCCACCAGGCCGGGTAGCAGTAGTTCGGCGCCACCTTGTTGAAGCCGAGCTTCTGGTCATCGTACGGGCCAACCCACTCGGTCGCGTCGATGGTGCCCTTTTCCAGCGCCTGATAGATCTCGCCGCCGGGAATGTTCTGCGGCACGCCACCGATACGCTCGAGCACCTTGCCGCCGAAGCCGCCGATACGCATCTTCATGCCCTTGATGTCGGCCAGCGACTTGATTTCCTTGCGGTACCAGCCGCCCATCTGGGCACCCGTGTTGCCGAGCGGGAAATTGACAATGTTGTAGGGCTTGTAGAACTCGCGGAACAGCTTGAGGCCGTTGCCCTGGTACATCCACGCCGTCATCTGGCGCGAATTGAGGCCGAAGGGGATGGCGCAATCCATGGCAAAGGTTTCGTCCTTGCCGAAGAAGTAGTACGGCGCGGTATGCGCGCATTCAACCGTACCGTCCTTGACCGCATCGACCACGCCGAAGGCGGGCACCAGCTCGCCACCCGGATGCACAGTGATCGTGAACTTGCCGCCGGACAGTTCGCTGACCTTCTTGGCAAACACGTCGGCACCGCCGTAGATGGTGTCGAGCGCCTTCGGGAAGCTCGACGCGAGGCGCCAGCGGATGGTCTGCTGGGCATGGACCGCCGGAGCGGCTACGGTTGCGGCACCGGCGGCGATACCAACACCGGCTTTTTTCAGAAAGGAACGACGTTCCATAGAGTTGTCTCCTCCAAGTTGAACAAACGAACAGCGAATCGATTATAGCCAAGGCTCGCGCGCCGCAACGTCTCTCACATTGTGAAACGACGGGGCTGCAAGCATTGTCAGCCGGGTGTTTCCGCAGTTTCCGGATGCGTCGACGTGAACGCCGAGGCCACCCTTTCTACACAGAAAACCGGGTTATCATACAACTTTTTTACGAATCGTCTAGCGCTTTTCACTAATCAGGAAAAACTCAGTTTCCGGCGACCTGCATGCGCTCCAGCAAGATCGAGCCAACCTGCTTGGAGCCGCGACAAACGACGTCGCTGCCAATGCCGACGATGTTGGCGAGCATGTCGCGCAGATTGCCGGCGATGGTGATTTCCTCGACCGGATGGACGATCTCGCCGTTCTCGACCCAGTAGCCGGCGGCACCGCGCGAATAGTCGCCGGTGACGTAATTGACGCCGTGACCGAGCAGTTCGGTGACCAGCAGGCCGCGCCCCATCTGCTGCAGAAGCCCGCGGAAATCGCGTTCGCCGCCGCGAACGAGGAGGTTGTGGCAGCCGCCGGCATTGCCGGTGGTCTGCATGCCCAGCTTGCGGGCGGTGTAGGCGGAGAGGAAATAGCCCTGCAGCACGCCATCGGTGATCACCTCGCGATCGCGCGTGGCGACGCCGTCGTTGTCGAAGGCGGAAGAGGCGAGCCCGCCGCGCAGATGTGGCCGCTCGCTGATATTCACATGGCGCGGGAAAACCTGCCGGCCGAGGCTGTCGAGCAGAAAACTCGACTTGCGGTACAGCGCGCCGCCGCTGACGGCATGCACGAAGTTGCCGATCAGCGTTGCCGCCAGCGGCGCCTCGAACAGCACCGGCACCTGACAGGTGCGGATCTTGCGCGCGCCCAGGCGGGCCAGCGCGCGCCGTGCCGCATAGTCGCCGATCGCCTCGGGCGCAGCCAGCGCTTCACCGCTGCGCGCGGTGGAGTACCAGTCGTCGCGCTGCATGACATCGCCCTCGCCGGCGATCACCGAGCAGGAAACGTAGTGGCGCGAGGTCGGATAGCCGCCCATGAACCCGAGGCTGTTGGCGGAGACGAAATGTGCCTCCTGCGTCGACACGCTGGCCCCTTCCGAGTTGGACACCTGCGGGCTGACGGCGAAAGCCGCCGCCTCGCAGCGGCGCGCGATGTCGATGGCCGCCTCGACCGGCAAGGGCCACGGATGATAGAGATCGAGATCGGGCGATGCCCCGCTCATCAGCGCGGCATCGGCAAGGCCCGCACAGGGGTCGGCCGCGGTGAAGCGGGCGATGTCGAGTGCCGCCTGCACAGTGTCGCGCAGCGCCGCGGCGGAGAAATCGGAGGTGCTCGCGTACCCCTTCTGCTGACCGAGATAGACGGTGACGCCGATGCCCTTGTCGCGGTTGTATTCGATCGTCTCGACCTCGCCCTGGCGCACCGTGACCGACTGCCCGAAGCCTTCCGAGACATCCACATCGCAGGCACTGGCGCCGAGCCGGGCGGCGTGCGAGAGCACATCGTGCGCCAGTTGTTGCAGGGTGGCATGCGTGTGGCTGAAGCGGGATTCACCGGTACGGTTTGCAGGGGATCGTGACATGTTGGCCTGGGTGCGCGCGCAAGCGCGTTCGGAAGTCGCAGGAAAGCCGCTATCATAGCAGCCCGCGCATTGCCGCATTGTCGCACTGCCGCCTGAACAAGAGCTCCACACATGACCGACGACGCACTCGCCCCCCTCTCGAAAACCCGCAAGAAGCAGGAAATGCACGCCCTGCAAGATCTCGGCGAGGAACTGGCAGCCCTCTCCGTGGAGCGGCTGCGCAAGATCGACATCCCCGAGAGCCTGCGCGAGGCGCTGCTCGCGGCGCAGCGCATCACCAGTCACGGCGCCCGGCGGCGGCAGCTGCAGTATGTCGGCAAACTGATGCGCGATATCGACCCGGAGCCGATCCGTGCGGCGCTGGCCGCGATCCGCGGCGAATCGGCCGCCGAGGTGGCGCGCATGCACCGACTCGAACGCCTGCGCGAACGCCTGCTGGCTGACGAAAAGACGCTGGCCGAAATTGCCGACACCTGGCCGCAAGCCGACTTGCAGCATTTGCGCGCGCTGCGTCGCAGCGCCCTCAAGGAGCAGGAAGGACAGAAGCCGCCGCGCAGCTACCGCATGCTCTTTCAGGAGTTGAAGGCACTGGATGCGGGCATCCGCGACGAAGGCGAGGATGCGAATGACGACGACTGATGAACTGCTGATCGGACTCGTCTCGATCAGCGATCGGGCGTCGCAGGGGGTTTATGAAGACCAGGGCATTCCCGCGCTGCGCGACTGGTTCGCGCGCGCGCTGACGACGCCATGGCGCATGGAGACCCGCCTGATTCCTGATGAACAGGCGGTGATCGAAGGTGCGCTGGTGGAACTGGTGGACAAGGTCGGCTGCCATCTGGTGCTGACCACCGGCGGCACCGGCCCGGCGCCGCGCGATGTCACGCCCGAAGCCACACTGGCAGTCGCCGACCGGGTAATGCCGGGCTTTGGCGAGCAGATGCGCCAGATCAGCCTGAACTTCGTTCCGACCGCGATCCTCTCGCGCCAGGTCGGCGTCATCCGCGGCCGCGCACTGATCCTCAACCTGCCCGGGCAACCGAAATCGATCCGCGAAACGCTGGAGGGTCTGCGCGACAGCGACGGCCAGACGACGGTGCCCGGCATCTTCGCCGCCGTGCCCTATTGCCTGGATCTGATCGGCGGCCCCTATGTCGAAACCGACGAGGCCGTGATCAAGGCCTTCCGGCCGAAATCAGCGATCCGCGCCAAGTAAGCCGGTCAGCCCTCGACCAGTTCGCGGTAGCGTGCGATTTCGTAATCGCTGCCTGACTCGACCAGTTCGATCGGCGTCAGCAGATAGCGCCGCTCGCCGCTCACGAATTCGAGGCTTTCGCGCACATCGAAGGTTGCCACCGGCAGCACCATGCGCACCTCGCCGGGACTGCGATCCTCGGGCAGGCGGATTCCGGGAATTTCGTTGCCGGCGGCATAGCTGCTGGTGCGCGGCAACAAACGGACACTGAGGGCCTGTCGCGCCAGCGTCTGGATGCCGACACTGGCGTGCGTTTCGCTGTCCTTCGAGAAACGGCGGACAATGCCAAGCACCCAGTTCTCACCACCCTCGGGCTGCATGCTGAGCAGCGAACCCACCTTCAGCCATTCGCCGCGCAGGTTGTCGATCGCTGCACCGAAGCCGCCGAGGCTGACGTTTTCGACGACCCAACTCTCCGCAGCCCGTTCCTTGCCAATGCGCGCGACATCGCCGGCAAAAACGGTGAAGCTGTCGTCAAAGCCCTGCAACACGGCCAGCCGCGTTTTCACGTTGTGACGCGGGTGCTCGCGCAGCGGGGGCTGCTTGGCCCAGTAGGTTGCGAGATGCCGCAGCACGGGCAGGACGGTGCGCGGTTGATACTGCGCCCCCAGATTCAGGTCAGCGGGAACCTCGCCGCGCTCGACGTGGCTGATCAACTCGGCCAGTGCCTTCGGTACGCCGCCCGGCGAGAAGAAGCGCAGACTTGGCGTCAGCGCCTGCGGCAGCCGCGCCATGCGCATGGGCCCCTGCGCCTCCCTGGCATCGACCCAGTAGACACTGTCGTGCCTGGCCTCGGTCGAAAAATCGAAACCGGGCAGAAAGTGCGCGATCACGCGGTCGGCAAGTTCGATCTCCAGCGGCATCAGATTGTCCATCGACGACGCGTGGAAAATGAGGGCATGCAGATACTCGCCGCTGACCGTGGTTGCGCCAGAGACCTGCGGATAGAGCTGGAGGGGTTTCTGGGCGACCTTCTGCGCCTCGGCGATGAGATAGGCGCTCCCGAGGCGCCGCCATAGCTCGTTGGTCACCGGACCGTAGCGGAACTCGACCCATTTCACCATCTGCGCGAGCCCGGCAACGGTGCGTGCCGCAAGCAGGGGCAGGGCCGGCTTGAGCGCGTCGACACCCTTGTCGCCCTTCGGGTGCTCCGCGACATAGCGAAGGCAGCTTTCGCCAACACCGGTCAGCAGCGTCCAGTAGCCGAACACCGCCGACCACAGCTTCTTTTCCTCGGAGCGCGACAGGCGCGGGCTGTGGAGGTAGTCGCGCGCGAGCTTCCTCAGGTGCGGCTGCGCCGCATCATCGAGTTGCCGCGCCACGTCGAAAAGCAGGTCGGGGCGAAAACCGTCGGCGTTGGCGAGCGATTCCAGCCAGCCACTGATCTCGTCGACCGCCTTGAAGGCGTTGTCGAGGGGAATCTCGCCGACGATTCGCTTGAGCTCCTTGGGGTCGGCAAGCGGATGGTCCGGCCGCGAGGAGAATAGACTGAGGATCATGAACGCTGCTCCACCGCCGGCGCTGCTGCACCAGCATGCTGTTGTTATAGAACCAGATCAGCGGAGAGTCTAATGAGCAGCGGCGGAGACAGGCAAGTGAAATCGGCAGCGGGCGCATCGCCGCGGCACAGACGATCCGACGCCCGGCGGCTGTAACGCGCCGCCGGAGTCGCGAGAGGGAAAGCTGGCTTATCGTCTGTTCAATCGCGGCTTATTCGCCGCGCACCAGCAACAGCGAGGTTTCCACCTTGCGCGCCAGGCGCTCGGCGACGCTGCCAATGAAGAAACGCTCGACGCCGCGACGTCCGTGCGTGCCGACCACCAGCAGATCGGCCTTCCACTCGTTCGCGGCTTCGGCGAGCATGTCCGAGATATGCTTGGTTTCCGATTCGACGAGCTTGAGCTCGGCATCGATCCCGGCATCGGCCACGCGCTTCGCGGCCCGATCGAGGAAAGCGCCCGCGCCCTTGCGCATCTTGTATTCAAGTTTGCCAACACTGTTCGGCAAAAAATTCTCGGCCGAAGGATGATGGCCGAACATGGCCTCATCGAGCGCGTGCAGCAGCCCCAGCGTTGCGCCATAACGCTTGCTGAGGTCGATGGCGGTGTCGAGCACCTTGTCTGTCATAAAACTGTCGTCGATGGCGACGAGGATGCGCTGGTACATGAACGATCTCCTATTCGGGTGCGGCGATCCGGGCGCTCCCATAGCCGCAAATATGTCAGACAACCTGAACAGTGCACAGGATACCATTGCCGAAGAGACCTGAGTAGGCGTTTCACATTGCGAAGCCCGGGGCCGACCACCGGAGCGCCACCAGCAGCAACGAATTTATGCCGATCAAATCGTTTAGAATGCCCGACACTTTCCCCCGCCCCGACAAAGCGAGCAACAAGACATGCAGCAATATCTGGAACTGATGCGGCACGTGCTCGAACACGGCCATGAAAAAACCGACCGCACCGGCACCGGCACCCGCTCGGTATTCGGCTGGCAGATGCGCTTCGATCTGGAAAAAGGCTTCCCGCTGCTGACCACGAAGAAGCTGCACCTGCGCTCGATCATTCACGAACTGCTGTGGTTTCTCGCCGGCGACACCAACATCAAGTACCTGCAGGACAACGGTGTCCGCATCTGGGACGAATGGGCCGACGCCGACGGCAATCTCGGTCCGGTCTACGGCCATCAGTGGCGCCACTGGAAAACCGCCGACGGACGCGAGGTCGACCAGATCGTTCAGCTGGTCGAGGGCCTGAAGAAGAATCCGGACTCGCGCCGGCACATCGTCAGCGCCTGGAATCCGGGCGATGTTGATCGCATGGCGTTGCCGCCGTGTCACGCGCTCTTTCAGTTCTACGTCGCAAACGGACGTCTGTCGTGCCAGCTCTATCAGCGCAGCGCGGACATCTTCCTCGGCGTGCCGTTCAACATCGCCTCCTATGCACTGCTGACGCTGATGCTGGCGCAGGTATGCGGCTACCGCCCCGGCGATTTCGTGCATACGCTCGGCGATGCGCATCTCTACAGCAATCATCTGGAGCAGGCCCGCCTGCAACTTGCGCGTGAAACCCGCCCGCTGCCGAGCATGCAGATCAACCCGCAGGTAAAGGATCTCTTCGCCTTCCGCTTCGAGGATTTCACGCTCTCCGGCTACGACCCGCACCCGCATATCCCGGCCCCCGTCGCCGTCTGACAAAAATCCCATGAGCATCACCGCCACCCCCGCCTGGCAGGCTCTCACCGCGCATGCCGCGAAGATGCGCCCCCGCCACCTGAGCGATCTGTTCGCCGCCGACCGCGATCGTTTCGCGCGCTTCTCGGTCGATGCCGATGGTCTGCTTTTCGATTATTCGAAACAGCTCATCGACAGCGAAACCGTCGCCCTGCTCGCGGCACTGGCTGACGCCGCCGACGTGCGCGGATGGGCACGCCGCATGTTCGCCGGCGAAGCCATCAACCGCAGCGAAAACCGCGCAGCACTGCACATCGCGCTGCGTCACCGCGAGGAATCCCTGCTGATGCATGCCGGCGGCGAGGATGTGATGCCGAAGATCCGCGCCACGCAGGCGCGCATGCGCCACTTCTGCGACAGCGTTCGCGGCGGCGGCCTGCGCGGCTACTCCGGCGAGCCGATCCGTGCCGTCGTCAATATCGGCATCGGCGGCTCCGATCTCGGCCCGCGGATGGCGACCGTCGCCCTTGATGCGTACGCGCATCCGGGACTCAACGTGCATTACGTTTCCAATCTCGACGCAGCCGATCTGGCCCCCCGGCTGGAGCGGCTCGATCCGCGCACGACGCTGTTCATCGTTACCAGCAAGACCTTCACGACGCTGGAAACGCTGTGCAACGCCCGCAGCGCGCGCGACTGGCTGCTCGCCGCGGCGGGCGATGCCGGCGACGCGGCAATGGCCCGCCAGTTCGTCGCCGTCACCGCCAATCCCGCCGAAGCGCTGCTTTTCGGCATCGCTGCCGATCGCCTCTTCGAATTCTGGGACTGGGTCGGCGGCCGCTTTTCGCTGTGGAGCGCCGTCGGTCTGCCGCTGGCGCTGGCCATCGGCATGGATGCCTTCGAGGCGATGCTCGCCGGCGCGCATGCAATGGACAATCACTTTCGCGATGCGCCGACGGAGCGCAACGTTCCGCTGCTGATGGCGCTGATCGGCATCTGGAACATCAATTTCCTCGCGGCACAAAGCCTGTCAATTTCCCCCTACAGCCAGTCGCTGCGTTACCTGCCGGACTATCTGCAGCAACTGGACATGGAATCGAACGGCAAGGCCTTGCGCCCGGACGGGCTGCCTGTCGGCGCCTCGACCGCACCGGTGCTCTGGGGCGGTGCCGGCAGCAACACGCAGCATGCGTATTTCCAGATGCTGCACCAGGGCGGCACGCTGATTCCGAGCGATTTCATCGCCTTCGTCGAAAGCGATTTCCCGCTGCCCGGGCACCACGAGAAACTGCTCGCGAACTGTTTCGCGCAGGCAGAAGCCCTCGCCTTCGGCAACGACCATGCCGACCCGCTGCGCACCTGCCCCGGCAACCAGCCCTCGTCGATGATCCTGCTGCAGCGACTGGACCCCTACAACCTTGGCCGCCTGCTCGCGGCCTATGAACACAAGGTGTGCGCGCAGGCTGCGATCTGGGGTATCAATCCCTTCGACCAGTGGGGCGTCGAACTGGGCAAGAAACTTGCGGCAAGGCTGCTGCCCGCCGTTGAGGAGGCCGATCGGACAATCGAGACGGATTCCTCCACCGCCGGCCTGCTGCGCTGGTATCACCAACACAAGGCCTGAACACCATGCTCTCCTTGATCGCCGCCATGGCCAGCAACCGCGTCATCGGGCGCGACAACACCCTCCCCTGGCATCTTCCGGAGGATCTCAAGCATTTCAAGGCGACAACGCTCGGCAAGCCGGTGATCATGGGCCGCAAGACCTGGGAATCGCTGGGTCGGCCGCTGCCCGGACGGCGCAATCTCGTGATCAGCCGCAACGCGGATTATCCTGCCGCGGGGGCGGAGGTATTCACCTCGCTGAGCGCCGCGCTCGCTGCCTGTGGCGACACGCCGGAATGCTTCGTGATCGGGGGCGCCGAACTCTATCGCCAGGCCTTGCCGCTTGCGCAACGTCTCTACCTGACCGAGATCGATTGCACGGTCGACGGTGACGCCCATTTTCCGGAACTGCCGGCGGGCGACTGGCACGAATCCTCGCGCGCCACTCACACCAGCGCCGACGGACTCGGCTACGCGTTTGTCGTCTATACGCGCCGCCCGTAAAAAACCGCGGAGCGCTCAGCGCCGTGGACGCCCCTCCAGCCGGTTGTACTCTTCCAGACAGCGCGCCAGCGCCTTGCCATAATCTTCCGCCACCTGCCCGCTGAGCGTGCATCCGCCGGCAGCATCGGGCGTCGCCACCTCACCGGTGCCACGCGAGGCTGTCGGCGCGCGTGTCGTCTGTGGCGCATTGGCAGGGGGTTTGGCTGCTGCACTCGCCGCCGGGACAGGGGCGGCACTCGCTGCCGGGGGAGGGGCTGCAATCGGCGCCGGGGGAGAAGCGGCACCCGGTGCCGGGGAAGGGGCTGCAATCGGCACCGGTTTTTCCGCCGACAGCGATACCGGTGCCGACGGCGTGACCGCCGGCACCACCGCAGCGGCGGAAACAGCCGCTGCGGCCTCGACAGGCGCCGGCACGCTTGCCGGCATTGCGCTCTGATCGAGAATCCGCCGGTGCCGCTCGCGCGCTTCCTCGCCAGCCTTCGCCATCTCGGCCGCCGCTTCCGCCGCCTTGCGCTCACCCTCCTGGCGCTCGCGCAGGGTCTTTTCCGCAAGCTGCTTCGCCGCTTCCTTCTTGGCAGCAACAGCACGATACGAGAGCGCGGCGGCAATCGCGATGATCAGCAGCAGCACGCCAGCACCGATCAGCAGCAAGGTGCGTTTCGACAACTGCGGCAGCGCGAAGCGTCGCGTCGCGACCGCTTCGTCGGCGGGGGGCGACTCCTGCCCGGTGCTTTCCTTCATATCTTCCATGAACGGTCCTGCGTAGCATTATGTTCAACATAGCTTTATTTACGGCGCGCGGCAAACGAACTGAATCCAGCCGCGAAAGCAATGCAGAACGGGCTCAAGATTCGCCTCATTACTGACTATTTTTTAGGCAACCTTTCGGGTACAATCCGCGCCTTTCCCATTTCCACGCCCCCGCCACGCCATGGAATTCTGCGGCTTCACGCTACGGAACAATCTCTTCGTCGCCCCCATGGCCGGCGTCACCGATCGTCCCTTCCGCCAGCTCTGCAAGAAGCTCGGCGCCGGCCTCGCGGTATCGGAAATGGTCACCTCGAATTCGCTGCTCTACGGCAGCGCCAAGACGCTGCGCCGCGCCAACCACACCGGCGAGGTCGAGCCGATCTCGGTGCAGATTGCCGGCGCCGACCCGCAGATGATGGCCGAGGCCGCGCGCCACAACGTCGCCAACGGCGCGCAGATCATCGACATCAACATGGGCTGCCCGGCGAAGAAGGTGTGCAACGTGATGGCCGGCTCGGCGCTCTTGCGCGACGAACCGCTGGTGAAGCAGATTCTGGAAGCCGTGGTGCAGGCCGTCCCCGACACGCCGGTGACGCTGAAAATCCGCACCGGCTGGGACAGCCACAACCGGAACGCACTCGCCATCCTGAAGATCGCCGAGGCCGCCGGCATCCGCGCACTCGCCATCCACGGCCGCACGCGCGCCCAGCAATACACCGGCGAAGCCGAATACGAAACGATCCGCGCGGTGAAGGCCGAGGCCCGCATACCGATCATCGCCAACGGCGACATCAACTCGCCGGCGAAGGCGAAGGCCGTGCTCGAACAGAGCGGTGCCGATGCCGTCATGATCGGCCGCGCCGCGCAGGGACGCCCCTGGCTGTTCCGCGAGATAGAGCATTACCTGAAGACCGGCGAGCACCTGCCGCCGGCACGCGTCGTCGAAATCCACGACATCCTGCGCGCGCACCTCGACGACCTGTACAGCTTCTACGGCATCGAAACCGGCGTGCGCATCGCGCGGAAGCACATTGCCTGGTACACCAAGGGACTGGTCGGTTCGGCGGCCTTCCGCCATGCGATGAACCAGTTGCCGACACTCGAACTGCAGCAGCAGGCGGTCAACGATTTCTTCTTCAGTCTTGCCGAACACGGCGAGCATCTGCGCTACGCCGATATCGAAAAACACGATCCGCTCGCAGCCTGAGCGACAAACACACCAAAGGGGAGAGGCCGACATGGCCCGACAGAACGATATATCAACCTGCGTCGCCGGCGCACTGGAAAAGTACTTCCGCGATCTCGACGGAGAAATGCCCGGCGGCATCTACGACATGGTGCTGAAGAACGTCGAGAAACCGATGCTCGAAGTGGTGATGCACCACGCCGAGGGCAACCAGACGCTCGCCGCGGAGATGCTCGGCATCAACCGCAACACGCTGCGCAAGAAACTCACCGAACACAACCTTCTCTGATTTCCTCTGATCTCGAATCCATCCAAAGCCATCGCCATGAAAATCCGTCAGGCCCTTCTCTCCGTTTCCGACAAGACCGGCGTCCTCGAATTCGCCCAGGGACTCGCTGCACAGGGAGTCAAACTCCTCTCCACCGGCGGCACCGCCAAGATGCTGCGCGACGCCGGCCTCGCTGTCACCGAGATCGGTGACTACACCGGTTTCCCGGAAATGCTCGATGGCCGTGTCAAGACGCTGCATCCAAAGGTGCACGGTGGCATCCTCGCCCGCCGCGATCTCGCCGAACACATCGCGACGATCGAGCAGCACGGCATCCCGACCATCGACCTCGTCTGCGTGAACCTCTATCCGTTCGCGGCGACGATCGCCAAGGCCGGCGTGACGCTGGAAGATGCGATCGAGAACATCGACATCGGCGGCCCGGCGATGGTCCGCTCGTCGGCGAAGAACTACGCCGGTGTCGCCATCGTCACCGACCCGACCGACTACGCGCCGCTGCTCGCCGAGATGAAGCAGAACGACGGCGGCCTGCAGCTCGCCACCCGCTTCAACCTGGCGAAGAAGGCGTTCACGCACACCGCGCGCTACGACAGCATGATCGCCAACTGGCTGACCGGCCTCGACGAGGGGGCCGAAGCCAAGCCGGCCGACGCCGCACCGGTGCCGTCGGTTTTCCCGGCCAAGCTGCAGCTCGCCTTCGACCGCAGCGAGATCCTGCGCTACGGCGAAAACTCGCACCAGAGCGCCGCCTTCTACCGCGATGCGCAGCCGCTACCTGGCAGCATCGCCGCCTACACGCAGCTGCAGGGCAAGGAGCTTTCGTACAACAACATCGCCGATGCCGATGCCGCCTGGGAATGCGTAAAAGCATTTGAAGCTCCCGCCTGCGTCATCATCAAGCACGCCAACCCGTGCGGCGTTGCCATCGACGCGAACCTGCTCGGCGCCTACGAGAAGGCCTTCAAGACCGACTCGACCTCGGCCTTCGGCGGCATCATCGCCTTCAACGGCGAAGTCGGCATCGACGTGGTCAACGCCATGAACGAGCGCAAGCACTTCGTCGAAGTGCTGATCGCCCCGGCCTTCAGCGCTGAAGCCAAGGCTGCACTGGCCTCGAAGCAGAACCTGCGCGTGCTGGTTGTGCCGCTGGGTAATCAACTCAACACACTGGAATTGAAGCGCGTCGGTGGCGGCCTGCTGGTGCAGACGCCCGACAACTTCACCGCCCAGGCCGCCGGCCTCAAGGTGGTCACCAAGAAGCAGCCGACTGCACAACAGATCGAAGACCTGCTCTTCGCCGAGCGCGTCGCCAAGTTCGTCAAGTCGAATGCCATCGTCTTCTGCGGCGGCGGCATGACGCTGGGCGTCGGCGCCGGCCAGATGTCGCGCGTCGACTCGACCAAGATCGCCAGCATCAAGGCACAGCATGCCGGCCTCGAACTGAAGGGCTCGGTCGTCGCCTCGGATGCCTTCTTCCCGTTCCGCGATGGTGTCGACGTGCTGGCCGAAGCTGGCGCCGTCGCCGTCATCCAGCCTGGCGGCTCGATGCGCGATGAGGAAGTGATCGCCGCGGCCGACGAGCATGGCCTCGCCATGATATTCACGGGCGCCCGCCACTTCCGCCATTAACGCACCACACAAAATGATCCTGACGTCGTTGCGCCGCCTTGCCGTACTAAAATGTACTGTCTGCGGCGGCGCGCCTCGTCAGGGCCGCTGCGCTTCATTTTGTGAGGCGCGTTTTTCAGGAATGAGCAAATGAAACTCCTCGTCATCGGTTCCGGCGGCCGCGAACATGCGCTGGCCTGGCGCCTCGCCAAGACCCCCGGCCTGCAGCGCGTCTTCGTCGCCCCCGGCAATGCCGGCACGGCACGTGAACATGAACTGCAGAACGTGAACATCACCGACCCGGTCGCACTCGCCGACTTCGCCGAGAAGGAAGGCGTGCACCTCACCGTGGTCGGCCCGGAAGCGCCGCTCGCCGCCGGCGTCGTGAACATCTTCCGCGCCCGCGGCCTGAAGATCTTCGGCCCAACCAAGGAAGCCGCGCAGCTCGAATCCTCCAAGGATTTCGCCAAACGCTTCATGGCGCGTCACGGTATCCCGACGGCCTTCTTCGAAACTTTCACCGACACTGCCGCCGCGCACGCCTACATCGACCGAATCGGCGCGCCGATCGTCGTCAAGGCCGACGGCCTCGCCGCCGGCAAGGGCGTCGTCGTGGCGATGACGCTGGAAGAAGCGCACGCGGCTGTCGACGACATGCTCTCCGGCAACAAGTTGGGCGATGCTGGCGCACGTGTGGTGATCGAGGAGTTTCTGGAGGGCGAAGAAGCCAGCTTCATCGTCATGGTCGATGGCAAGAACGTGCTGGCGCTCGCCTCCAGCCAGGATCACAAGCGCATCGGCGACGGCGACACCGGCCCGAACACCGGCGGCATGGGCGCCTATTCGCCGGCGCCCTGCGTGACGCCGGAAGTGCACGCCAAGGCCATGCGCGAAATCATCCTGCCGACGGTGCGCGGCATGGCCATGGATGGCATCCCCTACACCGGCTTTCTCTACGCCGGTCTGATGATCGCAAAGGACGGCTCGGTCAAGACGCTGGAATTCAACTGCCGCATGGGCGATCCGGAAACGCAGCCGATCATGATGCGGCTGAAGTCGAGTCTCGTCGATCTGCTCGAACACGCTGTTGCCGGCACGCTCGATCAGGTCGAGGCCGAATGGGATCGCCGCGTCGCGCTCGGCGTCGTGCTCGCCGCCGCCAACTACCCGGACACGCCGAAGAAGGGCGACGTCATCCACGGCCTGCCGGCCGGCAATCGCTGCGGCGACGACGCGCACGTCTTCCACGCCGGCACCGCCGACAAGGATGGCGAAGTCGTCACCGCCGGCGGCCGCGTACTCTGCGTTACCGCGCTTGGCGAGAACGTGAGGATCGCGCAGAAGCGGGCCTACGAGGCTGCCGCCACGATCAGCTGGGACGGCATGCAGTACCGCAAGGATATTGGGTTCCGGGCGATTTGCCGGTAACCCCCTTCACGAAAGGGACTCCAGTGGCCGACGTAAAACCCCCAGTACTGCTTGTCGACTTCGAGAATATTCAGGATCTCGATCATCTCAAGAGGCTGCGCAATACCGACTACGAGATCCGAGTTTTCCTGGGGCCGCAGCAAGCAAAGCTGCCCACCGCGTTAGTTCGCCACGCACAACCCTTCGGTAGCCGGCTGCAATGGATACAGATGGAAGGGAATGGCAAGAATGCTCTCGACTTCCACATCGCGTACACCATAGGCATAGTCGTCGCTGAGGATCGCAAGCGCCGGATTTTTGTCCTTTCCAAGGACACCGGCTTCGATCCGCTGATTACCTACCTTGCCAAACGCAGTATCTCCTGCGAACGTATTGAGGAACTAGGGAAATTCCTGACCGCTAAAGATGCCAATCCCTCTCCGATAAAACCGGCACCAACGGCAAGTCAAGCATCTGTAGAAAATCTGGCTCAGACAACCGCCCCTCCTCTCGCACCGGGGAAATCATCCGGAAAGGCGCCAACGCTAACGGAGGTCATTCTGCACCTGAATGCCATCCCGCCACGCACCCGACCGAAAAAACCGAAAACCCTTGCCGCCCACCTCGCCAGCCACTTCAAAAAACAAAGCCCTGGCAACGATTTTTCTCTAATCGTCAAGGAGTTGGCCAATCTGGGGAAGATATCGATCACTGGCGACAAACTCAGCTACCGCAACAAATAGAGCTCATGGATACCGGCCAACTCAAGCACTACTTCACTGGCCTGCAGTCGCGCATCGTCGCCGAGCTGGAAGACTTCGACGGGCAGCCCTTCAACAGCGATGCCTGGATGCGGCCCGAAGGCGGCGGAGGCCTTTCGCGGCTGATCGAGCAGGGCGCGTTCTTCGAGCGCGGCGGCGTCAACTTCTCGCACGTCACCGGTCAATCGCTACCGGCCTCGGCCACCGCCGTGCGCCCGCAACTGGCCGGCCGCGCCTGGGAGGCGATGGGTGTGTCGCTGGTGCTGCATCCGGAGAATCCCTACTGCCCGACGGCGCACATGAACGTGCGCTGCTTCGTTGCAACGAAGGCAGGCGAAGAAGATGTCTGGTGGTTCGGCGGCGGCATGGATCTGACGCCCTACTACGCGTTCGAGGAAGACGTCCGTCACTTCCATGCCACCTGCAAGGCGGCACTGGCGCCGTTCGGCGACGGCGTGCATGCGAAGTACAAGAAATGGTGCGACGAGTATTTCTTCCTCAAGCACCGCAACGAGCCGCGCGGCGTCGGTGGCGTCTTCTTCGACGACCTCAACGAGGGCGGCGCGGGCGGCGACAATCCTTTCGAGCGCTGCTTCGCACTGACGCAGGCCGTCGGCGACGTCTTCACCACGGCCTACCTGCCGATCCTCGCCCGGCGCCGCGACATGCCGTACGGCGAACGCGAGCGCGACTTCCAGGCCTATCGCCGCGGCCGCTACGTGGAATTCAACCTGGTCTGGGATCGCGGCACGCTGTTTGGCCTGCAATCGGGCGGGCGCACCGAGGCCATCCTGATGTCGCTGCCGCCGGTGGTGAAGTGGCGCTACGACTGGCACCCTGAAAACGGGACGCCGGAGGCGGCGTTGTACGAAAGCTACCTGCCGCCGCGCGACTGGGTTTGAGACTTACTTGAGCCGGCCGGTCATCACGCGCACACGTGCCGGATCGCGGACGACGATCTTTCCCGCATTGCCGGCGAGATTACCGCACACGCATTTGGCAGCCACATGCGGCGCCGAGTTCACGATGCCCTGGCAGTCGAGGCACTCGTAGTAATACATCGCGCCGGCCGGCAAGCGATCGGCTGCAGGCTGCGGTTCGACGGGGACAAAGCGGTAGATCTTGCGCAGATCGATGCCGAGCATGGCCAACTCCACACGCGGGATATGATGCTGAAGCTTAGATCGAATCAGGCAGATACGGAAAGCTGCGCCGCAGCACGATAGTGCCGGTCAGCTTCGCCCTGCCGGTCGAGCTGCTCGGCGAGCGAGGCCAGCGCGAGACGCACGGCAGGCGTGTCCTCGATCGACATGGCGGCCTCCAGGTAGCTCTGCGCCTTGCCCCAGAGCTGTTGACGCACGCACAGGCGGCCCAGCGTCATCATCAGGGCGGCGTCGCGCGGATGTTCTGCGAGCCAGCGCTCCGCAGTGGCGATACGTGCCGGTACGTCGCCGTCGGCGTCGCCATAGCGGGCCACCAGTTCACTGTCCCACTCGCGCGTCAGCTGCGCTTCGATGATCAGACGCGCCGACGCGTGCGCACCCAGTGCCGTGAGGCAGCGCACCGCCTCACGCGCCAGCCGCGGATGGTGCTCGCGTTCAGGAACCTCGCGCAGGTAGGCCAGCAGCAATCCGACATCGCCGGCCTGCAGCGCGATGTTCTCGCAATGCGCGCGCACGATCAGTTCGCGCGCCGCCTCGCCGGGCAGTGCATCGCGCTTCTCAAGCTGGCGGGCAAGGCGCAGTACCTCGTTCCAGTTGCCGGCGCCCTGCTGCGCGCGCAGTTCGAGACGCAGGGCGGCGATGTGGCGCCCGCTCAGTTGTTGCAAACGTTCGAGGACGACGATCGCTTCCGCAAAGCGGCGCGCATCGAGATACATCTCGGCTTCCAGCATCAGGCGCGCCGCTTCGGTGCGTGCATCGTGCTGCGTGGCACGATCCAGCCACGCCTCCTGCTTCGCCGATTCGCGCATGCGCTGCGCCGCACGCGCCGCGATCAGCGCGGCCAGTCCCGGCGCTTCGCCGGCATCGTGAGCTTCCGCGGCCTTTTTCAGGGCGTGACCGAAGCGCCCCTCGAAGAGCAGACGCACGGCGTCCTCGAAGACAGCGGCGGCCTTTTCCTTGCGCCGGGATTCCCGATAGGCGCGCACACGGGCGGGCAGCCCCAGCGTCAGCGAAATGGTACGCAAGGCGGCGTAGAGCAGCACGAAGCCGCCAAAGAGGACCGCCAGCGCAAGATTGAGCGATACCTCGGCGCGCCAGGGCGGCAGCACGACAAGCACGTAGCCGTCGTTGAAGCGCATCGCCAGCGACAGGCCGACGGCCAGCGCGAACAACGCAAGAACCCAGAGCAGGCCTCTCATGCGCGCGCTTTCATCACGCCACGTTCATCGGCGCGCATTCTTGTCGCGTCCGGCCTTGAGACTGCGGATCGCCGACAGGCTCTCGTTGAGCGTCGGCAAATCAATGACGAGTTCGGCGCCAGCCAGCTGTTGCAGCGAAGCAACGGCGGCCTGTACCGGTTTCGCTTGCGCGTCGAAATGGCGTTCGAGCACGGACTGGGCAGCCTTGAGTTCGTTGCGAAAGGTCCATTGATCGCGGGCCAGCAAGGCGAGACGGGCGTTGAGCAGGCGCAGCTTGAGGTTTTCGCGCAGGAAAAAATCCTGGCCCGGGGCCAGCAGCACCGGCTCGTCACGGTCGAAGCGCTGGATGCGGACGAGGCTGCGGATCTCGCGCCAGGCATCGCGCAGCAGGGTACGCCAGGCGCTTTCCGGAACACTCGGCGGCGCAGCAGCATCGGCGGCCGCGCCAGTGGCGGTGGCCGCGGATTCCGGCGGAGCTTCCGCAGTCTCTCGCGGGCGGACATCGACGGCGAGCGGCATGCCGTCGATGGCGGCAATCACCGATTCGAGGCGCACGCTCATCCCCGCCAGATCGATCTGCGGCAAGGCCTTCAGACGATCGAGATCGCGCAGCAGCGCCTTGCGCACGCCGATGAACTGCGGCCGCGAAGCGCCGGAAAGACGGTTGTCCGCCGCCTGCAGCGCGAGCACCGCCCCCTGGATGTTGCCGGCGAGTTGCAGTTGCTGCGCAGCGAGGGTCACGCTCTGCTCGATCTCGGCAAGCGCCCATTCGTCGCGGCTGCGCGCCAGATCCTGATAGAGGTTTTCAAGTGCGGTCTGCTGGTTCTGCGATTCGGCGAGGCGCGCTTCCAGCGCGCCGATCTGCGTCTGCAGCGCGAGCGCCTGATCCTGCGCCTGCTTGGCAAGGAGACGGCTTTCGCGGTTCATGCCGTCGCCCTCGGCCAGGCGTCGCGCGATTTCCTGTTGCGCATCGGCCAGCCGCAAGCGCGTCTCCAGCCATTGCCAGCCGGCGAGGCCCAGCGCGAGCAGTGCCACGATCAGCCACGGATTGCGCCACAGAGGTTGCGCACCGCCGCCGGTCGGCGCTGGTGCCGGTGCTGCGGATGTCGACGGCCCCGGCGCGGGCGATGCCGTGTCGGACGGAAGGCTGCTGTTCTCGTTCATGGTCACCGCCAATTATACGTGCACAGCCCCTTGATGATGCCAGCATCGGCCGCCCCGGTCAGAACGACCCGGCGCAAGCCAAGTGCCGCCGCATTCTCGGCGATGCGCGCATGCGGCACGAACACCGGCGTGTCGAGAAGACGGCCCCGCGCTGCATCGTCAAGCGCATCGACCAGATAGCGCAAACCTTCGCTGCTCGACACGGCGAAGGCATCGATGCCCTGTCGCCACTGATCGATCAGCGGTGCGAGATCGGCCGGGCCGCTCCGGTGATAGCAGGTCACGCAATCGACCGTGGCGCCACGGGCACGCAGCGTGTCGGCCAGCAATTCGCGGCCGCCGTCACCGCGGAAGATGGCAACTCGGCACCCGGACACCCGCACCGACTGCATCTCCGGGAGTTCGAGCAATGCCTCGGAATCGAAACGTTGGGTGGGCGCAATGGCGCCCCGTACCCCGCGTGCAGCGAGCGCACGCACGGTTCCCTGACCGACCGCCACCGCCTGCAGTTGCGCCGGCCATGGCCCGCTCGCGAGGATGGCCGGCACGCTGAAATCGACCGCATTCGGGCTGATGAAGATCGCCATCCGGTAATCGTCAAGACACGCCAGCGCAGCGGCCAGCGGCGACGGATCGGTCGCCGCGCTGATGGTGAGCAGCGGGAAGACGAAGGGATTGCCGCCGGCGTCGCGAATCGCCGCGGCCAGTTCCGCCGCCTGCGCCAGCGGGCGCGTGACGACGATGGTTCTGCCGGCGAGTGGGCCGGTCATCGGGGACTCAGAGCTCTCAACAGGTGGCGAGTTTGGTGAGTATGGCCTCGGCCCCGCGCGCGCGCAGCATCTCCGCCAGCGCGCGTCCGATCGTCTCGTCGTCGGCCGGGTCGCCGTACAGTTCGTCGGCGACCATCTCCTTGCCATCCGGCGTCGCGACGAAGCCGCGCAGCCACAGCTTGCCACTCTCGATGATCGCGTAGCCACCGAGCGGAATCTGGCAGCTTCCGCCAAGCGCGCGCGAGAACGCGCGTTCGGCGCGCACGCAGTGCGTCGTCTCGGCATCGGTGAGCGGTGCGATGAAAGCGGCGGCATCGTCGCGGCTGGCGAGAATCTCGATGCCGAGCGCGCCCTGCCCCGGCGCCGGCAGCGATTGCTCAGGCGTCAGCACGGTCTTGATGCGCTCCTTCAGGCCGAGGCGGATGAGGCCGGCGGCGGCGAGGATGATCGCATCGTACTGGCCTTCATCGAGCTTGCGGAGGCGCGTATCGAGGTTGCCGCGTAGCGGCTCGATCTTCAGTTGCGGATATTTCGCGCGCAGGATTGCCTCGCGGCGCAGGCTGGAGGTGCCGACCACGGCACCCGCCGGCAGCTCGTCGAGGCCGGCATGGTTGTTCGAGACGAAGGCATCGCGCGGATTCTCGCGTGCGGTGATCGCCGTCAGCGAGAAGCCTTCCGGCATCTCCATCGGCACGTCCTTGAGCGAATGCACGGCGAGGTCGGCACGACCTTCCTGCATTGCGACTTCAAGCTCCTTGATGAACAGTCCCTTGCCGCCGATCTGCGACAGGGGGCGGTCGAGGATCTGGTCGCCACGCGTGGTCATGCCGAGGATGTCTACCTCGGCCGCCGGATATAGACCGCGCAGGCGATCACGAATATGCTCTGCCTGCCACATCGCGAGGCGGGATTCTCGCGAGGCGATGACGATTTTTTTCGGGTCGGCGGGGGTATTCAAGACAGGAACCTCGGCTGGAACAAACACCGCGATTTTATCACGCGCACCACGCGGCTCCGCCGCCCCGACGCAATAACGGCAAGGCTTCAATGAGCGAGAAACCCGACCACCAGCGCCCCGAGCACGCTGCCTTCTGGGACAAGCGCTTCGCCGAAGGCGTGACGCCATGGGCGGCGAGCGGGGTGCCGCAGGACCTCATGCGTCATGCCGGCACCGTTTCCGGGACGCCACGCATCCTGATTCCCGGCTGCGGTCACGCCCGGGAAGCTGCCTGGCTTGCGGAACGTGACTGGGACGTCACGGCACTCGACTTTTCCAGCGCCGCCGTCGCGGTGGCCGCACGGATACTTGCCGGAAGCCCGGTCCGGCTGCGCCACGACGATTTCTTCACCTTCAGCGAAACGGCACCGTTCGACCTCGTCTATGAACGCGCCTTCCTGTGCGCGCTGCCGCGCAAGCGCTGGCCGGACTACGCCCGCCGCATGGGCGAACTGATCGTGCCCGGCGGCGCGCTGATCGGCGTCTTCTTCCACGGTGACGATCCGAAAGGGCCGCCCTTCGGCATCACGCCGGTGGCGCTCGCAGAACTGCTGGCGCCGTGGTTCACGCTGGAAGATGCGCGCAAGGTCGACGACTCGCTGCCGGTCTTTGCCGGCCGCGAAGAGTGGTACGTCTGGCGACGCAGGGTCAGTTGAGGCGGCCGCGCTCGCGGAACATCGCATCATCGACGGCGACGTCGAGCTCATTGCCGGACAGGCGATACAGCCCGTCGACCACCTGCGGCCAGCAGCCGACCGCCTGCTGCTCGCGCAGCCAGCGGTAACGCGCGGCATCCTCGATCAGCCGCATCATGTGCTCGTCGTCGAGCTCGGTCGCGCCGCCTGCAACGAGCGCCATGAACTGTTCCATCATTGCCATTCTCCTTTTTGGGCCCCTTGATCATCCAGCGGCACCGACGCCCGCTTCGCGAACGGAAGCGAAGCGTAAGTGACGCGTTGTGCGAACCGTCCGCGGGCCACACTATCGGTCAAGCGGCCGCCGCGGGCCATTCGCACTACTACCCAAGGCCGCTACGTAGTGCTACGCAGTTGCCGCCCGTCGCGTGGCGATTCATTAGAATGCGGCGCATTGCCCCAAGCCGGAGAAGGTCATGCGCCTCAGGCAGAAGATCATCGTTCTCGCCATCCTGCCGATGGTCGCCGCGGTGCTGGCGATCGCCGCGCTGGTCGCCTACCAGGCGCGCGAACTCGCCCGCCTCGAAGCGGAACTGCTGGAAGACAGCATGCTCGCCGCAAAGCGCGCCGAGTTGCGCCATTACGTACAGATGGCACGCACTGCAATCGCCCACATCTACGACGAAACCGACCGTGACGACACCCTCGCCCGCGAAGAGGTGAAGCGCATCCTGTCGGCCATGAGCTTCGGAGAGGATGGCTATTTCTTCGCCTACGACGCCGACGGCACCAATCTCGTCCATCCGCGACAGCCGGATCTGGTCGGCACGAATCTGTGGAAGGTCCGCGATCCGCAGGGGGTGGCCGTGATTCAGCGCCTGCTCGAAACCGCGCAGCAGGGTGGCGGCTTCCTGCGCTACGTCTGGAACAAGCCGTCCACCAGCCAGCCCGCCGACAAGCTAAGTTACGTCGTCGCGCTCGACCGCTGGGGCTGGATGTACGGCACCGGCATCTATCTCGACGACGTCGCCGCCGTGACCGGAGAGATCAAGGAACGGACCGCGCACAACATCAGCGCAACGCTGCTCGGCCTCGCCGCCGTCGCTGTCGTCGCCACGCTGGCGGTGTTTGCCGGCGGCCTCGCGCTGAACATCAGCGAACAGCGCATCGCCGATCAGCAACTGAAGCTGCTGACGCAGCGCCTCGTTTCCTCGCAGGAAGAAGAGCGCGCCCGCGTCTCGCGCGAATTGCACGACGGGCTCAGCCAGTTGCTGGTGTCAACGAAGTTCCGTTTCGAACTGGCCCAGGAACGACTGCAGGAAGGTCGCGGCAACGCGGCGGAAGCGATCGAGTCGGGCATTGCCGGGCTCGCCGGGGCAATCAACGAGATCCGCCGCATTTCGCACGATCTGCGCCCCTCGCTGCTCGACAATCTGGGCCTGCCGGCAGCGCTCGAACAGCTCGCCGAGGATTTCGGCCACCGCACCGGCATCGCCGTCCGTGCGGCGATCGGCCCACTGCCGCCGCTCGCTGCCGGCAGCGCCACGACGAGTCTCTTCCGCGTCGCACAGGAGGCGCTGACCAACGTCGAGCGTCACGCGCACGCTGCCCAGGTCGAACTGACGCTGGATCAGGACGGCAGCGACCTGCGCCTGGCGATCCGCGACGATGGCCTCGGCATGGCGGCCACCGGCCCGCTCAACAAGGGAATTGGCCTCAGAAACATGCGCGAGCGGGTCGAGCACCATGGCGGCGCATTGCGCGTCGAACAGGGCAACGAGGTCGGTGGTACGCTACTGATCGCCACCGTGCCGCTGCACATGGCCGAGGAGAAAATGGCGTGAGCGACAGTCTGGAAAAGGAAATTCGCGTCCTGCTCGTCGACGACCACCAACTGGTCCGCGACGGACTGCACTCGCGTCTTGGCGAAACACCCGGCATCTGCGTCGTCGGGGAGGCCGGCAGCGGTGCCGAGGCCCTGCGCCTTGCGGGAATGCTGCAGCCTGATCTGGTGCTGCTCGACATCGGACTTCCCGACATGAGCGGGCTTGATGTCGCGGCGCGTCTCGACGAGGTCGCTCCCGGCACGCGCACGCTGATGCTGTCGATGTACGACAACCGCGAATACGTGATCAGCGCCATCCGCGCCGGCGCCGCCGGCTACGTGCTGAAGGATGCCAGCTCGAAAGAGATCATCACCGCGATTCGCGCCGTCGCCGCAGGCGGCTCCTACTACAGCGCACCGCTGACCACAGCGCTCGCCACCGGCGGCAGCGAGCCGCCGCCCCTTACCGAGCGCGAGCGCGAAGTGCTCATCCTGGTGGCGCAGGGCAACAGCAACAAGCGCATCGCGCAGCAGCTCGACGTCAGCGTGCGCACCGTGGAAACGCACCGCCTCAACCTGCGCAAGAAACTGGGAATCGAAACACCTGCCGGGCTGATCCGCTACGCGCTGCAGCAGGGATGGATCAAGGTTTGAGCGGGCGCTGACAGCGGGCAGCCGGAACACGCCGGCGGCAACGCATTTTCTGACCGCAATTACCCGAGACCGAAGAATTCGCGGATGCGCCGCACCAGCGCCGCCCGGTGCGCCGCCTTCTCGCTGTCACTCTGCTCGCGGCGATATTCATTGCGCAGTTCGTCGATCTGCTGCAGGCGTTGCGCCAGGATATGCGACATCGTCTCTGCGAGTTCCGGGCGTGCGCGGATGATTTCCTCGAAGCCGGTCTTGTCGAGCCGGTAGCACTCGATGTCGGTGCTGGCCACGACGGTTGCCGCGCGCGGCGCACCGGTCATCAACCCCATTTCGCCGAAGATACTGCCCTGCGGCAGATGCGTCAGCAGGCGACGTTCGCCGCCGGGGGCCTCCCACAAGACATCCGCTTCACCGCTGACGATGATGTAGAGCCAGTGCGCAACGGCCCCCTGGCGCGTGATCACGCCACCCTTCGCAAACGGGGCTGGCACCAGATGCTCGGCCATCTTCTGGCGCTCGTTCTCGTCGAGCGTCGCGAACAGCTCGATGCCGGAAAGGGCGCGCATGCGACGCTGCAGTTCGCGCTGCCAGACGGCTTCACGGTGCGAGTCGCCTTCCTGGACGAGATGCACCACCTGATCCGGCAGTGCCACACGCCAGCCATTGCGTTGGATCGTTGCCAGCAGATGAGTGCGCACCGCCGAATCGGTGGGATCGTCGTCGCGCGGTTCGAGCAGCCAATAGCGCAGCGCGTAGCGTACCGACCCTGGCGCGAACTCCATCGCCACGCATGACGGTGCCGGATCGCGGGCCACGTTGGCGATCTCGGCATCGGCCACGGCGCGCTCGGCCGCGGCGATCACCAGCGATGGATTGACGCTGTAGTCGATGTTGAACCAGATCCAGCGCCGCCACCCCGCAATGCCAAGATCCTTGTCGGCGATCACCGAAAAGCGCCCCTTCATCAGCTGACTGTTCGGCACCACCACCTTCTCGCCATTGCGCGTGAGGATCGCGGTGTAGCGCCACTGGATCTCGACCACCTTGCCGGAGAGGTCATCCAGCTTGACCCAGTCGCCGATCTCCAGCGAATTGTCGAGCTGCAGCGCCAGCCCGCCAAGGATGTTGCCGAGCGTGTCCTGCATCGCGAAGGCAAGCACGGCAGTGATCACCGCCGAGGTCGCCACCAGGCTGGACAGTTCGACCCCCGCATAGGAGAGGCGCACCATCGTCCACAGCACATAGCCGCCGATGACGACGATGTCTTCAAGGATGCGCGGCGTCTGCACGCGTAGCGCCGGCAGCAGCACGCGAAAAACGAGCAGTCCGGAGAGCCGGATGATGACCAGCCCGAGGCCGAACAACGCAACCTGATGCAGGGCGGCGGCAATCGTCACCTCGCCGCGCGCGGCGAAGACGGCGGCCACGGCATCGACCAGCAGCCAGACGACGAAGAAGAGCAGCGAATGCTTCAGCGTCACACGTCCCGCCGCGAGGAAGCGGAACAGCAACCCCCCAAGCACGATGGCCGCCCCGAGGATGTACGGCGTCTCGTCACGCCACAGTGCGCGTACCAGTTCGTTCATGTGGAGAGCTGCCGCGCATACGATTTCACCTGCGGCCACTGCCGGCGGCTCACCGGCAGCCTGTCGTCGATATCACGCACCAGCGCCAGCCAGTGCGTCTCGGCATCGTCGGCCGTGTTGCGCTCGAAACCAACGATCGCCTCGCGCGCGACGAGCACGCTGCGGTGCAGGCGGATGAAGCGCACCGAGAATTCCTCCTCAAGATGCGTCAGCGATTCGTCGAGCAGGAACTCGCGCTCCCTGGTCCGCGCGGTCACGTACTTGAGATCCGCCTTCAGGTAGAGGATGTCGCTGACCGGCACCAGCAGCAGGCGGCCGCGTTCGTGGCAGGAGAGGTGGCTGCGCCCTTCCGGCTGCAGTGCGGCGAGCACTTCCGTCGGCGGGTGCAGCAGCCGCGCCTTGCCCAGTGCCGCGGCAAGTCGTGCCGCGCGCACCGGTTTCAGCAGGTAGTCGACGGCATTCAGGTCGAAGGCCTGCATGGCGTAGGCATCGTAGGCAGTCGCGAAAACGACTGCCGGCGGATTGGGCAGGGTCGCGATGTGCCGTGCCAGCTCGATACCGTCCATCTTCGGCATGCGGATATCGGAGAGGATCACATCGGGCGCCGCTTCCGCGAGGCAGGCGATCGCAGCAACGCCATTTTCGGCCTCGCCGGTAACGACGTTCGGCACCTCGCCGGCGATATCGCCGAGCAATTCGCGCAGGCGTGCCCGCGCCGGCGCCTCGTCGTCCACAATCAGGATTCTCAGTTCCGGCATGGCAGCACCATCGTCACCTTGTAGACTCCATTCGCTTCGCCGGCCTCCAGCCGCGCCTCCAGATCATAGTGCAACGCCAGCCGCTCACGGATGTTGCCGAGCGCCATGCGGTTGCCGGCAGCGTGCGCGCCGCCCGGTACGACCGGGTTTTCGAGCACGATCTGCAATTCGTCGCCGCGACGCGCGAAGGCGATGCGGATCTCGCCCGCCTCGGTTGCCGGCTCGACCCCATGATAGACGGCATTTTCGAGCAGCGGTTGCAGCATCAGCGGCGGCACAAGCAGCTCGCCGGGAAGATCGTCGATCTGCCAGAGCACGCGCAGCCGCTCGCCGAGGCGCAGCTTCTCCAGATCGAGGTACTGCCGGCACAGCGCGATCTCGTCGGCGATCGGGACCAGTTCGCGGTTGTCGCGCATCAGCGCACGGAACAGCTCGGCCAGTTCCTCCAGCGCGTGCTCGGCCCGCTTCGGTTCGGCGCGGATCAGCGAAAGCACGGCATTCAGGCTGTTGAACAGAAAATGCGGACGGATGCGCGCGGTGAGCGCCTGCAGGCGCGCCTCAGTGACCGCCGGTGAGAGCGCGTCGGCACGCAGGTCGAAGTAGGCGAGCATCAACGCAGCCGCCATCGCCGCCAGCAGGGCCGCACGCAGCAATGACGACCAACCGCCATCGACGAAGCCCATGAAACGCCAGAAATCGGCCAGCAGTGCCGCCTGCAGCGCGACCAGCCCGATCACCACCACCACCGCCACCACATAAGGGATGCGCCATAGCGCATTGCGCAGCATCGCGAGCAGCAGCAAGCTGCTCAGCAACAAAGGCTCCACCCAGACGGCGAGTTCGACATAGCGCAACGGCCAGGAAAGCACGTCGGACGCCAGCACCAGCGCCACCGCTAACGCCAGCAGATTGACGCCGAGCAGCAGCCGGAGCATGACGCCGAGATTGCGGAAGTCCGGCAGCCGGCGGGCGCGAGGGTTTTGCTTTATACTTGTCACCTGTTCGAATCGCTTGGAATCACTTGATTTCAGGCCATTTTAGACCAAATTCCCATTCATCATGAGCACCAGCGAAACTTCCCAATACACGTGGGCCGGACGTTTTTCCGAGCCGATGTCCGATCTCGTCAAACGCTACACCGCTTCAGTCGATTTCGACCAGCGCATGTGGCGACAGGATATCCGCGGTTCGCTGGCCCACGCGAAGATGCTGGCGAAGCAGGGCATCATCGCCGCGCAGGATCTCGCCGACATCGAACGCGGCATGCAGCAGGTGTGGGAAGAGATCGAGTCCGGCAAGTTCGAATGGCAGCTCGATCTGGAAGATGTGCACCTCAACATCGAGAAGCGCCTGACCGCGCTCGTCGGCGACGCCGGCAAGCGCCTGCACACCGGCCGTTCGCGCAACGACCAGGTGGCGACCGACATCCGCCTCTGGCTGCGCGACACCATCGACGACATCCTCGTGCTCATCCGCCAGTTCCAGGAAAACCTGCTGCTGCTGGCCGAGAAGGAAGCCGCCACGCCGATGCCCGGCTCGACCCACCTGCAGGTGGCGCAGCCGGTGACCTTCGGCCACCACCTGCTCGCCTACTTCGAGATGACGCAGCGCGACAAGGAGCGCTTCGCCGATTGCCGCAAGCGCGTCAGCCGCCTGCCGCTCGGCGCCGCCGCGCTGGCCGGCACCACCTATCCGATCGACCGCGAATTCGTGGCAAAGGAACTGGGCTTCGACGGCGTCTGCGAGAACTCGCTCGACGCGGTGTCGGACCGCGACTTCGGCATCGAATTCTGCGCCGCCGCCGCCTTGCTGATGACGCACTTCTCTCGCCTTTCCGAAGAACTGGTGCTGTGGATGAACCCGCGCTTCGGCTTCGTCAAGATCGCCGACCGCTTCTGCACCGGCAGTTCGATCATGCCGCAAAAGAAGAACCCGGACGTGCCGGAACTGGCGCGCGGCAAGACCGGCCGCGTGAACGGCAGCCTCATTTCGATGCTGACGCTGATGAAGGGGCAGCCGCTGGCGTACAACAAGGACAACCAGGAAGACAAGGAACCGCTGTTCGACACCGCCGACACGGTAACGGACACGCTGCGCATCTTCGCCGACATGATGGGCGGCATCGAGGCCCGGCCGGAGAACATGCGCAACGCGCTGACGCAGGGCTTCGCCACCGCGACCGACCTCGCCGACTACCTGACCAAGAAGGGCCTGCCCTTCCGCGATGCGCACGAGGCCGTCGGACTGGCCGTGAAGCGCGCCGAGGAACTGGGCGTCGATCTGCCGCAGCTGTCGCTGGCCGACCTGCAAAAATTCTCGCCGCTGGTCAGTGACGATGTCTTCGCCGTGCTGACAGTGGAAGGCTCGCTCGCTGCACGCGACCACATCGGCGGCACCGCGCCGAACCAGGTACGCGCCGCAATCCAGCGCGCCCGCCAGAGGCTCTGAGATGAGCCCGCCGATGAAGAAGATCGGCAAGTACGAAATTGTCCGCGAGATCGGACAAGGGGCGACCTCGAACGTCTACCTCGGCCGCGACCCGTTCGCGCAGCGCGATGTCGCGGTCAAGGTGGTCTTCCCGCAGGTACTCAAGGATCCGGAGCGCGGCAAGCTCTACACCCACCTCTTCCTCAACGAAGCCTCGCTGGTCGGCAAGCTCAACCACCCGCACATCGTGCAGATCTACGACGCCGTGGTCGCCGATTCGCTGTGCTACATCGTCATGGAATACGTGCCTGGCGGCACGCTGGAGGTCTTTTGTGCCGAACAGAAGCTGCTGCCGATCGAACGGGTCGTCGAGATCGTCTTCAAGTGCACGCGCGCACTCGATTTCGCGAACCGGCTCGGCATCACCCATCGCGATATCAAGCCGGCCAACATCCTGATCGTCGGCGGCGACGCGCAGACCGGCGACATCAAGATCTCCGATTTCGGCGCCGCGATCACCGGCGGCGCCGAGCGTACGCAGGTCTCCGGCATCGGTTCGCCGGCCTACATGTCGCCGCAGCAGGTGAAGGAACAGCCGCTCGACCATCGCACCGACATCTACTCGCTCGGTGTCGTGATGTACCAGTTGCTCACCGGCCAGCTACCGTTCCAGGCCAGCAACAACTACAACATGGTCTATCAGATCATCAACACCGCGGCGACACCGGTGGGCCAGTTACGCAAGGACATTCCGGCAACGCTGGACGCGATCGTCTCCAAGGCGATGGCCAAGGATCTCGACGAGCGCTACCAGACCTGGGCCGACTTCGCGCACGATCTGGCGCAGGCGTTCCGCAACAAGGCGGTGAAGGCGCCGACTCGCGAATTCGCCGAATCGGAGAAGTTCGACACCCTGCGCGCACTGGCCTTCTTCGGCGACTTCACCGACGTCGAGATCTGGGAAGTGGTGCGCTTTTCCGAGTGGCAGAATGTAGCGCCCGGTGACGCGATCATGAAGGATGGCGAGCCGGGCGACTACTTCTGCTTCCTCGCCGAGGGCGAGCTGAAAGTCACCAAGAACGGCAAGATCCTCAACCTGCTCACCGCCGGCGATTGCTTCGGCGAAATGGCGGTGATCGCCAAGGGCAAGCAGCTGCGTGGCGCCGATGTTGTCGCGCTCACCGAATCGAAAGTCATCACGGTGCGCGGCGAAACCCTGCGCCGCGCCTCCGAAGCCTGCCGCATGCACTTTTACCAGAGTTTTCTGGAAGTGCTCGCCAACCGGCTGGCACTCGCCAATCAGCGACTCGCGAATTTCTGACGCGTCAGCAGGACACCCGCCAGTGCGATTTCTGGCTTTCGGTCCAGCTGAGGGTCGAACGCACACGCTTGGTCGTTCCGTCAAAGAGCACGTCGAAGCGCGCCGCCTCGCGCCAGCTGTCGCAGTAGCGCCATTCCCAGACCAGTTCGTCACGTGCGGCGAAGTAAGCGGTCCATTGCGGCTGCGGCGGCCCGAGAATCTGCAGCACTTCCTCCTGCGTCATCTCGGCCTGGATGCGCGCGAAGTGGGGCGCATCGAGAACGTTCTCGATGCGCTGCAGGCGGTCGGCCTTGTCCAGATACACCATGAACGTCACGAAACCGGCCGGCCCGTGCGGGTAGGCAAGCTGACGGCCGCCATCGGGCAGCGCCCACACCATCGCCGGCACGCCCATCTGCTGACGGATGGCGGACTCGGTCGTCACGCCGGGCCGCAGATCACCCCCCGGGTACCCGGTCGCGCAGGCGGTCAGCATTAGAGCGGCAAGAACCAGGAACAGGCGGGGCATCGTCAATCTCCCTTTGCGGATTGTTCAATCTTACCCCAGCGGCACCGCGCCTGACGCGGACGGCCCCTGTGAAAAGGGAGGCCGCAGCCTCCCTTGCATTGAACCCGGCATCCTCCGGGACGCTTGCGCATCAGGATGGGTCGGCCAGCCCTTCGAGCAGCGGTTGCAGTTCGCCCGACTGGTACATCTCGGTCATGATGTCCGACCCGCCGATGAACTCGCCCTTGATGAAGAGCTGCGGAATCGTCGGCCAGTTGGCGTAATCCTTGATGCCGGCGCGAATCTCCGGATTTTCCAGCACATTCACGCTGAAGAACTTGCTCACGCCGCAGGCCTTGAGGATCTGCACGGCGCGCGAGGAAAAACCGCACTGCGGAAACTGCGGCGTGCCTTTCATGTAGAGGACGACCGGGTTGCCGGTAACTTGTTCGTGGATGAGGGCTTGTACGTCCATCGGGGACTCCTGCTGAATAGTTGAGTTGTTTAGTCGGCTATTTTAGCCGCTGCCGCGGCAGCCAGACAAGCGCCTGAGACACGGTCGTTGCCGGAAAGATCCTGCCAGGTGGCAATTTCCTCGTACGGCCCCGCCGCGAGCAGTGCGCGTACGGCGTCGCCCTGATCATAGCCATGCTCGATCAGCAGCAGTCCGCCGGGCAGCAGATGCGCCGGCGCCTCGGCGATAATGCGGCGGATGCAGGAGAGCCCGTCGGCGCCGTCGGTCAGCGCCAGATCGGGCTCGAAGGGCAGACCGTCCTGCGTGAGGTGCGGGTCGCGGGCCGCGACATAGGGCGGATTGGCGACGATCAGGTCGAATTGTTCGCAAGCGACGCCACTGCGCAACGCCGAGAACCAGTCGCTCTCGATGAAACCGACCTTGCCGCCGAGGCGCTCGGCATTCTCGCGCGCCACCGCCAGCGCCGCCGGCGAGACATCGACGGCCACCACGGCCGCTTCCGGGTGCTCGCAGGCAATGCTCACGGCGATGGCGCCGCTGCCGGTGCCGAGATCGAGCACGCGCGGCCAGGCAAGCGTCTTCAGCCGCTTCAGCGCCAGCGTCACGATCAGCTCGGTGTCCGGGCGCGGGATCAGCACGTCCGCCGTCACCTTGAACGGACGGCTGTAAAAATCCTTTTCGCCGACGAGATAGGCCACCGGCTCGCCGCGCTCGCGGCGCAGCACCAGCGTCATGAATGCTTCGACTTCCTCGCCGGAAAGCCTGCGCTCGGGGTCGGCGAGGAACTGCGCATGCGTGATGCCAAGCAGGTGCTGCATCAGGATGCGCGCATCCAGTCGCGGCACGCGCCGCTTCACCTGCTCGACGGTCGCCTTCAGGGTCTGGGCTGCCGGTGCGCTCATTGCTCGCCGGCCAACGCCGCCAGCTGCTCGGTCTGGTGTTCGGTGGTCAGCGCCATCACCAGTTCCTCCATGTCGCCGTCCATGATCGCGTCGATCTTGTACAGCGTCAGGTTGATGCGGTGGTCGGTGACGCGGCCCTGCGGGAAGTTGTAGGTACGGATGCGCTCGGAGCGGTCGCCGCTGCCGATCAGGCTTTTCCTGTGCGCCGCTTCCCTGGCCTGCGCCGCGCGCAGTTGCGCATCGTTGATGCGCGCCGCCAGCACGCGCATCGCCTGCGCCTTGTTCTGGTGCTGCGAACGACCGTCCTGGCATTCGACGACGATGCCGGTCGGCAGGTGGGTGAGGCGCACCGCCGAGTCGGTCTTGTTGATGTGCTGGCCGCCGGCGCCGGAAGCGCGGAAGGTGTCGATGCGCAGGTCAGCGGCGTTGATCTGTACATCCTCGATTTCGTCGGCCTCGGGCATCACCGCGACGGTACAGGCGGAAGTGTGGATGCGCCCCTGCGCCTCGGTTTCCGGCACGCGCTGCACGCGATGGCCGCCTGATTCAAACTTGAGCTTCGAATAGGCGCCCTGGCCGACGATGCGCGCGATGATTTCCTTGTAGCCGCCGAGATCGGATTCCGAGGACGACATGACCTCGACCTGCCAGCGCTGACGCTCGGCGTAGCGGGTGTACATGCGGAACAGGCTGCCGGCAAACAGCGCCGATTCCTCGCCGCCGGTGCCGGCGCGGATTTCGAGGATGACGTTCTTCTCGTCGTTGGGGTCCTTCGGCAGCAGCAGCTTCTGCAGATCGGTTTCCAGTTCGGGCAGGCGTGCCTTGGCGGCCTTCATTTCCTCTTCCGCAAACGCCTTCATGTCCGGGTCGGCAAGCATCGCCTCGGCCTCGGCGAGGTCATTCTCCACCTTGCGGAAATCAGCGAAGAGCAGCACCACCGGCTCGATCTCGGCGCGCTCACGCGAGAGCCTGGTGAACTGCGCCATGTCGCTTGCGGTATCCCCGCTGGCGAGCAGCAGATCCAGCTCTTCGAGGCGGCCGGTGAGATGATCAAGCTTGTCGCGGATGCTCTGTTTCATGAGAAAAGGAGAAGGTGAACGGGTAGCTGCGCCAACAGGGCGTCGCTACTCGCCGTGCAGATGGAAGAAACGCTGGGCGGCGAGGCGCAGCGCCTCGCGCTCCTCCGGTTCGGCGGAGTTGAGCGCTTGCGTCGGGGCGTGCAGGAACTTGTTGGTCAGACGTTGCGACAACTGATCGAGCACCTTTTCGGGGTCGTCGCCCTTCGCCAGCAGCTTCAGCGCGTGTTCCATCTCGTGCCGGCGCGTGCGCTCGGCAGCGTCGCGCAGCGAACGGATCAACGGCACGGTGTCGCGCGTTTCCAGCCAGCCGATGAAGGCATCGACCTGCGCGGTGATGATGCCCTCGGCCTCGACAACCGCTGCCTGCCGCGACTCCAACCCGGATTCGACCACCTGCGCCAGATCGTCGACGGTGTAGAGAAAGACGTCATCCAGTTCGCCGATCTCCGGCTCGATGTCGCGCGGCACGGCGAGATCGACCATGAACATCGGCCGGTGCCGGCGCGCCTTGATTGCCCGCTCGACCATGCCAAGGCCGACAATGGGCAGCGGGCTCGCCGTGCAGGAAACGACGATGTCGAAGTGGCCGAGCCGGTCGCCGATCTCGTCGAGACGCATCACCGAACCGCCGAAACGCTCGGCCAGCGCGCGGCCGCGCTCCATGGTGCGGTTGGCGATGACCAGTTCCTTCGGCTGCTTGGCGGCAAAATAGGTGGCACACAGTTCGATCATCTCGCCGGCGCCGATGAACAGCACGCGCTGATCCGAAATGCGTTCGAAGATGCGCTCGGCAAGGTGTACGCCGGCGGCCGCCATCGACACGATGTTGGCGCCAATCGCCGTGGTTGAACGCACTTCCTTGGCTACCGCAAAGGCGCGCTGGAACATCTTGTGCAGGTGCGTGCCGAGCGTGCCGGCCTCTTCCGCGGCGCGCACGGCGTCCTTCATCTGGCCAAGAATCTGCGGCTCGCCGATAACCATCGAATCGAGCCCCGAAGCGACGCGGAAGGCATGGCGGATCGCCTCGCGCTGCGGCAACGTGTAAACGTAGGGCTGGATGACGCCGCGTTCGATGGCGTGGTACTCCGCCAGCCAATCGACGGCCATGTCCGGATTGTCAGCGGCGCAGTAGATCTCGGTACGGTTGCAGGTGGAGAGGATTGCCACCTCGCGCGCGATATTGGCGCGCGTCAGCTCGATCAATGCGTGGTGGAGCTTGTCGGCATTGAAGGCCACCTGCTCGCGCACGGAGAGCGGAGCGGTATGGTGGTTGATGCCGAGCGTAAACAGCGCCATGCGCGAAGAAACCTTGGGGGCCGTGGGGATTTGGGGGCGGATTATAGCATCCACCCCCTCCACCCCTGCCTCCTGCGCGAGGCCGCCGGATCAGGACGACACCAATGCCGTGCCCACAAGCGCGCCGGCAAGCGCTAACATCGTCATTCGCAAATTTTCCGGTACCGTCTGATGCCCGCTCACTCGATCGCCACCCTCACCGCCTGTGGCCTCCAGCATCGCTACGAGATCCGTCGCGAGATCGGCGCCGGCGCCACCGGCACCGTCTATCTGGCGCACGACAGCTTCGAGCAGCGGGAAGTCGCGATCAAGGTGGCGCATCCGCAGATCTTCTCCGGCGGCAGCGACGATACCGAGCAGACGATCATCCGCAAGGCGTGGCTGAACGAGGTGCACCTCGCCGGCAGCCTGCAGCACCCCTACATCGTTGCCGTCTACGACGCCGGCGTCAGCGCCAGCAGCGCCTACCTGGTGATGGAATACCTGCCCGGCGGCACGCTGGAACCCTACTGCCGGCCGGAAAGCCTGAAGCCGGTGCAGGAGGTTCTGGAAATCATGTACAAGTGCGCCAGCGCGCTCGACTACGCCTGCCGCGCCGGTATCGTCCATCGCGACATCAAGCCCGCGAACCTGCAGTACGTCGGCCACGGCGAAGCCAAGGTCTGCGATTTCGGCGCCGCCTACTGGGCCAAGGACGACTCGACGCAGGTGATGGACATCGGTTCGCTCGCCTACATGGCACCGGAACTGTTCCGTCACTGGGTCACGCCGCAGGCCGACATCTACGCACTCGGCATCGTGCTCTTCCAGTTGCTCACCGGGCAGCAGCCCTTCCGCGCCGACACACCGGCAGCACTGATGTACCAGATCCTCAACGGCGAGCCACCGCGCGTCACCGACCTGCGCAATGATCTGCCACCGGCACTGGAAAACCTGGTCAGCCGCATGATCGCGCGCAGCCTTGAAGACCGCTTCTCCGAGTGGCCCGCCGTGCTCACCGCACTGTCCGAGCTGCTGCCCAATCTCGACAGCGAAGGCAGCAACGCTGGCAAGAAGCCGGCACAGGCGGAACTCTACGACCAGCTACGTCAGCTGCCGCTGCTCGCCGACCTGAATGGCGCGCAGTTGTGGGAACTGCTGCGCATCTCGCGCTGGAACCGTGTCGCGCCCGGCACCATCCTCGTGCAGGAAGGGATGGAAGCGAAATCCTGCTACCTCCTGCTCAAGGGCGAAGCCAAGGTCACGCAGCAGGGCAAGCTGATCAACTGGCTGAAGCCGGGAACGCTGTTCGGCGAACTGGCCTTCGCCGAAACGACGCCCAGCCCGCGCAGCGCAACGGTGAGCGCGGTCGACACCGTCACTGTCGGCAAATGGCCCTACAGCCACCTGCACAAAGCGTCGCCGGGCTTGCAGTCGAAAATGCTGCAGATCTTCTTCCGCCTCGCCGCCGAGCGCCTCAAGAAGGCCGACGAGCAGTACCTGCTGCTCTACCAGAAGCACCTGAAGGAAAACAATCTGGTCTGATCCGACCGCAGAAAGGCAAACGGCCCGCAAAAAATGCGGACCGTTCTCGTATCTGGTGGCAGCTTGAAGTTTGAAGCGCCGCCATAAAGGCAATCTCGAAGCGAGGTCAGGCCGCCACCCGCGTCCCTCGCCTCGCACCTGAAGCCTTACGCTGGGGCTTGGACTCTCCCCCCAGGTGCTCGATCACCACCGGCGGCCGGTTTCCAGCGTGCCGCCCATGCTCTCGACGTAGTGCCGCAAGGTGGACAGCAGCATGTCGCTGCGCTTTTCAAGCCGGGAGATGGTGTCCTGCCCGACCCCGAGCGCCTCGGCCAGATGCTCCTGCGTCCTCTCGGCTGCCAGGCGCAGGTCTTTGAGCGTGGCCAGTTCCATGGCGCGCGCTTCGATCCGCTGCTGGCGAGTCTTGGGCAGCGCGGCCATCACATCATCGAGTTTTCTTGCCATCGTCGGACTCCTTGCTCTTTCGCTTCAGCGCGGACAGCCCACCTCCTGGCTTCAACAGAATCAGGAACGCCAGCGGCTCGGCATTCCTTTCTACAAACTGGTCAACGGTGAAGTCATCCGCTTCAGCATCGAAGAAGTCATCCGCTGGGAGGTGCATCACCTGCGTCCGTGCCGCAGCGATGCGGGCACGCCCGTCGATGCACTTCAGTCCGCCAGCTCGTAGCCGGTGCTGCGCACGCCGCCGGGCGATGGACGAGCGCACCGACTCCACGTTCAGCACTTCGCCTTCGATCTCGCTGGTCTTGACCACGTCCTCGGTCAAGGCGGCGAGGCTGGCCTGATCGCGCAGTGCCGGCCCCACGTCGGCCAGACGCCCCAGCAGAACGCCTTGGGCGCGGCTGACCTCGGTCAATGTCCACGTCAGCGCGGACAGATCGTAGCGCCAGTTGGGCCAGTCGTCGGCTTGCCAGATATAGCGTTTTTCTCCGTAATTCATGCGGAGATCAAACACCCAATTCGCCGCAATGACAAGCCATTCTCCGCGTTATGTGCGGTGAATGTACCGACTAATCGCCGCATCCGGCAGCCCAGGTTGTAACGGAAAGAGTCGCGATCAATACACAGTCGTCGGCTCGAATCCGCTTTGCATGTCGGGTCGGGTGCGGTGGTCACGGCCGGCATGACCACTCGATTGGATGCTCCGCCGACCGGATCGGCGGTCACCCGGCAAAGTTCCGATTATTCGTCACTTGCTTGTTTTCGACGAACAATCGGAACATAATTCCAACCATGCGTGAAGCCACTCAAACCCAGCGCGTCATCGATCTGCTTGCCCAGAAGGGTATGCTGCGCCCTATCGATCTGGACGCCATCGGCATCCCTCGGGTGGTACTGACGCGCATGAGCATCGCTGGCCAGCTCAAAAAAATCGGTCGTGGCCTCTATCGCCTTCCGAGTCCGGGCTCCGAAAACGAGAGTCTGGTCGCCATCGCCACCAAGGTACCACAGGCGGTTTTTTGCCTGCTCACGGCCCTGCAATTCCATGAACTGACAACCCAACTGCCCCGCCAGGTCTGGATCGCCATGCCCCGGGGCAGCCATACCCCCAAAATCGACTACCCGCCGATCAAGATGGTGCAGTTCGCCGGGGAGGCTTATTCGGAAGGAATCGAGGAGGTCGAGCGCGACCAGGTCAAGCTGCGGGTCTACTGCGTAGCCAAGACCGTGGCCGATTGCTTCAAGCACCGCAACAAGATCGGTCTGGACGTGGCGCTCGAAGCCCTGAAGGATGCCCGGGCAAAAAGGAAGGCTTCGGCCGATGATCTCTGGCGCTACGCCAAGATCTGCAGGGTCGCCAATGTGATGCGCCCCTATCTCGAGGCCATCGAATGAACAAGGATATCGCCGCCTCCGTCCGGGCACGTCTGCTCAATCTTGCCAAGGCGCAGGGAGTGGAGTTCAATCAGGTGCTGATTCGATTCGCCCTGGAGCGCATCCTCTACCGCCTGAGCCAATCGGAGCATGCTGACCGTTTTCTGCTCAAGGGCGCGCTGTTGTTCACCCTCTGGTACGACATGCCCCATCGCCCGACGCGCGACGCCGACCTGCTTGGTTTCGGGCCCTGCGATTTGGACTCCATTGCCCAGACGTTTCGGGATATCGCCGATATCGATGTGGACGATGGCATGGTTTTCGATCCGGCATCAGTCACCGCCGAGGAGATCCGCAAGGAAGCTGGCTATGCCGGCGCTCGGGTACTGATCAGCGGCGAGATCGCCAAGGCACGATGCAAAACACAGATCGACATCGGCTTCGGCGATACCGTCACACCAGGACCGATTGATGCCGTCTACCCGGTGCTGATCAATGGCCTGCCTGCACCTCGGCTACGTACCTATTCTGTTTACACCGTTGTCGCGGAGAAACTGCACGCCATCGCCTTGCTGGGCATGGCAAACAGCCGACTGAAGGACTACCTTGATTTGTCAGTGCTGCTGTATCGCGAAACCCTGGATGCCGACACCCTGGCCAGCGCGATCGCGGCCACATTCATCCGGCGCGGCATGGCAGTTCCTACTTCGCTACCAGTCGGCCTAACCGATGAGTTTTCAGGGGACGCGACTCGGCAAGCCCTGTGGCATGCGTTTCTCAAGAAGAACGAATTGGCCCAACAAGCGCTGCCGGATGTTGTAGCCATGCTGCGAGCGACACTGGAGCCAGCGCTAATTCGTGCCGCAGAACTGAACGGAATCCAGAAGTAAATAATCCGCGTGCACGCCATCTGCCGCAAAGGAGCAGGCCGTGCTGTAAATCCCGTTACAAGGCGCTTGCACAGGCAACTAACCCATAAAATGAAAACGGCCCCCATCTCTGGAGGCCGCTTGAAATCTGGTGGCCAGTCGCGGAATCGAACCACGGACACGCGGATTTTCAATCCGCTGCTCTACCAACTGAGCTAACTGGCCAAAAGTTGAGCGCGCATTATAGCGATCGCGGACAGGCGCGTCAAAACCTGTTTTGGTGCCTGTTCTGGTGCCGCTCGGCAGGTGCGTGGCCCGCGCGTGCGCCCAACAGCGCGCCGGTATTCTGGCGCACGTAGAACTCGTCCCAGACGGCAAGGGCGCGCGGGTCGCGGTAGAGCAGCGAACCGATGATCACGGCAAGGAAGCCCAGCGGCACCGAGATGAGGCCGGGATTGCGCAGGCTGACAAGCGGCTCGCGCAGGCCGAGCAGCGATGTTTCCTGATGGCGCAGGCGCTCGATATCCTCGCGGGCCTGGGCGACGCTGCGCCCCAGTGTCGCCCGCGCACGCTTCGCTGCGTCGATGCGGCGCACATCGCCGGACGCCAGCTCCTGTTCGATGTGCGCCAGTTCCTGCGGCGCGGCGTCCAGTGTGCGCCGTGCGGCAGCCCTCACCTGTTCCGGATAGGTCATGTTGGGCGACACGAGCACCAACCCGATCGCGGTCAGTGATCCAACGACCATGCCGGCGATCACGCCGGCCGTGTTGCAGCGCCGCCAGAACAGGGTGAGCAGGATGCACGGGAAGTTCGCCGAGGCAGCAACGGCGAAGGCCAGCGCGACCATGTGCGCAACGTTCTGCCCCTTGGCGACGATGCCGAGGATGATTGCGAACAACCCGAAAAGCACCGCTGCGATGCGCCCGGCGCGTACCTGTGCCTCCATCGACACGCGGCCTTCGCGGATCACGCCGACGTAGAGATCGTGCGCCAGCGCCGACGTGGCCGCGAGGAGCAGGCCGGCGATCACCGCCACGATGGTGGCGAAGGCCACCGCCGCCACGAAGGCGAGCAGGAAATTGCCAAGCAGGCTGTCCGGCCCGCCACCGAGGGCCTGCGCGAGCAGCGGCGCCGCCATGTTGCCGCCGGCATCGATGTCGAGGATCGCCGGCGCGCCCACCTTCATCGCCGCGCCAAGGCCGAGAAACAGCGTCAGCACATAGAAACCGCCAATGATCGCCATCGCCCAGATCACCGAACTGCGCGCCGCGCGCACCGTTGGCACGGTGAAGAAGCGCATCAGGATGTGCGGCAACCCGGCCGTGCCGAACACCAGCGCAACCCCCAGCGAAATCTGGTCGACCGGTGCGGTAAACAGCAATCCTGGTTCAAGGAAACGCTGCCCGAGCTGCTCGGGCGTCAAGTTACGCGCGGCATCGCCGAGGATCGTCGCAACGCGCGCCTGTACCTTGGGGTCACCGGCCACGCTGGCGAAGAACTCGCCGAAGAAACCGTACTGCTGCCAGACGAGCACCACCATCAGCAGCGAGGCCAGCACCAGCAGCACCGCCTTCGTCACCTGCACCCAGGTGGTGGCCACCATGCCGCCGAAGATCACATAGACCAGCATCGCCACGCCGATCGCGAGCACCGAAATCTCGTAATCGATGCCCACCAGCGTCTTGATCAGCACGCCGCCGCCGACCATCTGTGCAATGAGATAGAAAGTCGAGATACCGACCACCGACAGGGCGCCGACGATACGCGACAGGCGTGGATTGTTGCGATAGGCGAGGATGTCGGCGAGCGTGTACTTGCCAATGTTGCGGCAGGGCTCGGCAATCAGCAGCAGCACCGCCACGTAGGCGACCAGCCAGCCGATCGAGTACATGAAGCCATCGAAGCCCCACAGGGCAACGAGACCGGCGATGCCGAGAAAGGAGGCAGCAGAAAGGTAGTCGCCGGCAATCGCCCAGCCGTTCACGATGCCCGAGACGCTGCCGCCCGCAGTGTAGAAATCGGCCGGCGTACGCACGCGCCGGGCGGCGACATAGGTGATCATCAGCGTGAAGGCGATCACCCCGAGGAACACGGCAAAGGAGAGCCAGCGATGCGGCTCGGGAATGGCGGCAACGGCCGCCGAAGCCGGTGCGGCGCACAGTGCCGCGCCTAACAGCGCAAAGCGCCTCACATGACCCTCGGGCGCCGACTGCGGGCGTGAATCTCGATTTCGATTTCCTCGGCCAGCCGGTCGAATTCGCGGTTGGCTCGACGCAGGTAGAACGCGGCCACGGTCAGCACCATCAGAAACTCGGAGAACGCAAACGCGATACCGACATTGACGTGACCGACGAGGCGCGTGGCAAACAGCTCAGGCGCCCAGGCGGCCCCCAGCGGCAGCAGGAAAAAATAGACCATCGCCAGCACCATCAGGCCAGCCAGAAAGCGCGTCTTGCGCCTGTGCAGCCGCTGAAAGCGCGGGTCAGCCTGTATCGCAGCCCAATCCATGGCATCTACGGCCATTTCGTCTCCTGTCCGAGCGCCGCGCGTTCATCGGACAGACGCGCGGGCACGGAGTAAGCATCCTCACTCCTTGCCGGAAGTCTAGGGAGCGATACTTACAGGGGGCTGACCGAATGCCAACGTCTTCAAACGAAGCCGGCCGGCGGATTGCGCACGCCAAGCTCGCCTTCAACCTGGGCGTCGAAGGCGCCATCGGCGGACATCGGCTGATAGCGGGAAAAGACCACGCGGGCAATGGCGCCACGTTCGGCCGGGTTCGGCCTGAGGCTCGCATCGGCACGGTGCAGTTCAGCGATTTCGCGCACGATGGCGAGGCCGAGGCCGGAACCGTCAACGCCGGTACCATCCACGCGGTAAAAACGCTCGAACACCATTGCTGCCTGCTCTTCGCTGAGGCCGATACCGTTATCCTCGATCTCCAGCGTCACGAAATCGCCCTGCACCACGACGCGACAGGTTACCCGCCCGCCTTCCGGCGTGTAGCGCAGCGCATTGTCGATCAGGTTGCTGATCAACTCGCGCAGCAGCAAGGCATTGCCGAGAATCTCCGAGGGCGGCGCCGGTTCGTAGCCGAGATCGATGCGCCGGTCCAGCGCGCGCACCACCCACTCCTCGACCTGCTGGCGCAGCACGCTGTCCAGATCGAGCGGCACCAGCGCCTGCTGCGCCTGCTCGCTTGCCTCGGCCCGCGCCAGTGTCAGCAACTGGTTCACCAGGTGTGCCGCGCGATCCACGCTGGTTGCAATCTGGCGCAGCGAGTTCTTCAACTGCTCCGGGTCCGATTCGCGCATCGCCAGTTGCGCCTGCGTCTTCAGGCCGGTGAGCGGCGTCCGCATCTGGTGCGCGGCATCGGCGATGAAACGATGCTGCGCCGCGAGGTTGGCGCGCATGCGCTCCAGCATCCCGTTGAAGGCATCGATCAGCGGCTGCAACTCCTCCGGCACGCGCCGCGTGCGAATCGGCGAAAGATCATTCTCTGCGCGTGCCTCGATGCGCTCGCGCAGCCGCGTCAGGGGCTGCAAGCCCTGCGAAAGTCCGAACCACACCAGCACCACGGCGAGCGGAATGATCACGAACTGCGGCAGGATCACGCTGGCGATGATCTTGTTCGAGAGCTGCGAACGTTTCTCCAGCGTCTCGCCCACCTCGACCAACAGCCATTTCTCGCGCGGCAGCGAAGGGTCGCCGACATAGGCGTAGGCCACGCGCAGATCCTGGCCATTGACCTCGGCCTCGCGGAAATAGATCTCGCCGAGCTCGTCCGGCTGATACGCCATGTCCTCGGCCACGCGCAATTCGCTGTCGCCGGCGAGCTTCACCCCCTTGCGATTGACCACGTGGAAATAGACATGATCAATCTCGTCGGCGCGCAGCATCGCGCGGGCCGAGGCCGGCAGCGCAATCTGCGAACGGCCGCTCTTGTCGAAGCGGATCTGCCGCGCCAGCGCATTGACGTTCTCGCGCAAGGCCTGGTCGTAGGGATAGGTTGCCACCGACGACGCAAAATAATGCGTCACCGCGATCGACAGCGGCCACACAAAGAGCAGCGGGGCGAGCATCCAGTCGAGGATCTCGCCGAACAGCGAACGCTGCCCGTCAGGCGCCGCTGACTTCTTGCGGCTTTTCAAGACAGTAGCCAAGACCACGCACCGTGGCGATGCGCACGCCGCCCGGCTCCAGTTTCTTTCTCAGGCGATGCACATAGACCTCGATCGCGTTGTGGCTGACCTCCTCGCCCCAGCCACACAGCTGGTCCACCAGCTGATCCTTGCTCACCAGCCGGCCGGCGCGCGAAATGAGCACTTCCAGCAACCCCAGTTCGCGCGCCGAAAGATCGAGCGGCACGCCATTCATCAGCGCCACGCGGCCCACCTGGTCGTAGCGCAGCGGGCCGTGATACATCATTGGCGACGACCCGCTCGAACGCCGCGTCAGCGCACGCACCCGCGCCTCCAGCTCGGGCAGCTCGAAGGGCTTGACCATGTAGTCGTCGGCCCCCAGATCGAGCCCGCGCACACGATCCTCGGTGCCATCCATCGCCGTCAGGATCAGCACCGGCACCGTACTGTTGCGCGCGCGCAGCCGCTTCAGCACTTCCAGCCCCGGCAGCTTGGGCAGGCCAAGATCGAGGATCAACAAATCGTAGGTGTTGGCCACCAGTGCCGTATCGGCATCAAGGCCGTTGGCCGCGCGATCGACGGCGTAGCCGCTCGCACGCAGCGTGCGGCAAAGGCCATCGGCAATGATGGGGTCGTCTTCTGCAATGAGAATGCGCATCAGGAATACCTGTTGGGAGAGAAATCGAACCGCGTTTGAAACAGTAAGGATGCTGTAAGCGTGAAACTATAACATTCGTCCCGCTGTTCTCCTTTTATGGTCTTGGAGTTCGCTGCCCAGGCGGCGACTCAGGGGGCGGTTCGAACCTGCACCGAATAGCCCCCTACCTCCTTTTTTCTCTCCCGCTTTTCTCTCGTTTCCCTTCCGTTTCTTCCGCGTTTTCCTCCAGCCGCACCCCCTCACGCTTCACCCGCTTACCCTCGCCAGCATCGCGCCGAAAAACCGTCGTCGACGCCCGCCCCCGCGCGTCTGCTTTCCGGCGGCCGTAAACAAAAAAACCCGGGCCAAGGCCCGGGTTTTCTGAACACGAGGTTCCTCTTGCTTAGTGACCGCTGGCGCCGGCAGCACCAACGCCCGTTTCCGAGCGAATCTGCTGATCCGGGTACAGCGCACGCTCCTTCGCAGCCTGGGCCGACTTGTCGAGGATCGACACCAGCCAGATCGTGAAGAAGGCAGCCGTCATCGAGAACAGCGCGGCCGAGTTGTACGGGAACCAGGCCGAGCCCTTCGGGTTCTTCATGACCGCTTCCCACACCGAGGCCGAACCGATGGTCAGCGTCACGGCGAGGATCAGGCCAACGAAGCCACCGGCCACGGCGCCCTTGGTCGTGCAATCCTTCCACAGCACCGACATGAACAGCACCGGGAAGTTGCCCGAGCAGGCGATCACGAAGGCCAGCATCACCATGTAGGCAACGTTTTCCTTCTCGAACGCGATACCAAGCACAACGGCCAGGATGCCGAGGCAGATCGTCGTGATCTTCGAGACACGCAGTTCGTCAGCCGAGTTGGCGTTACCCTTCTTGATCACCGAGGCGTAGAGGTCGTGCGACACCGCCGAGGCGCCCGAGAGCGTCAGACCGGCAACCACGGCGAGGATGGTGGCGAAGGCCACGGCCGAGATGAAGCCGAGGAAGAGGTCGCCGCCAACAGCCTTGGAGAGATGCACGGCCGCCATGTTGCCGCCGCCCTTGAGGCCCTTCGCCAGCTCGCCGCCGACGTAGAAGTCGCCCGGGTTCTGGATCAGGTTGGTGATGGCGCCAAAACCGATGATGAAGGTCAGGATGTAGAAGTAGCCGATCCAGGTCGTCGCCCAGGCCACCGACTTGCGGGCTTCCTTGGCGTTCGGCACGGTGAAGAAGCGCATCAGGATGTGCGGCAGGCCGGCGGTGCCGAACATCAGCGCCATGCCGACCGAGATCGCCGAGATCGGGTCCTTGATCAGCGCGCCCGGAGCCATGATCGCATCCTTCTTGGCATGCACTTCAACGGCCTTGGCGAACAGCGCTTCCGGCGAGAAGCCGAACTGCATCAGCACGCTGATGGCCATGAAGGTGGCGCCGCCGAGCAGCATGCAGGCCTTGATGATCTGCACCCAGGTCGTCGCGGTCATGCCGCCGAAGAGCACGTACATCATCATGATGGTGCCGACCAGGATTTCGGCGTACAGATACTCGAGGCCGAAGAGCACCTTGATCAGCTGACCGGCGCCGACCATCTGCGCGATCATGTAGAAGGCGACGACGACCAGCGACGACACTGCGGCGAAGATGCGAACCGGGGTCTGGGCAAAACGGTAGGCGGCAACGTCGGCAAACGTGAACTTGCCCAGGTTGCGCAGGCGCTCGGCCATCAGGAAGGTGATGACCGGCCAGCCGACCAGCCAGCCGATCGAGAAGATCAGGCCGTCGAAGCCGTTGGCGAACACCAGACCGGAAATACCGAGGAAGGACGCGGCGGACATGTAGTCGCCGGCGATCGCCAGGCCGTTCTGGAAGCCGGTGATGCCACCGCCGGCGGTGTAGAAATCAGCCGCCGACTTGGTCTTGGCGGCCGCCCACTTGGTGATCCACAGCGTGCCGGCAACGAACAGGGCGAACATGACGATGGCCGTCCAGTTGGTGGCCTGCTTCTGCGCCTGACCGAGGTCGGCACCGGCGGCATAGGCGCCACCGGCAACGGCGAGGGCCGCAACGGCGGCAATGATGTGCTTGAGATTCATTACTTGTGCGCTCCCTTGAGGATTTCGGCGGCTTCGTCGTCGAACTCGGTGTTCGCGCGACGCACATAGATCCAGGTGATGATGATCGTGAACACGATCACACCGACGCCGATCGGCACGCCGACCGAAGTCACCATGCCAGCCCCCATCTTCTGAGCCATGAAAGCGGGGTTGAAGGCAACGGCAAGGATGAAGCCGTAGTAGGCCAGCGCGCCCAGGATCGTCATGATGACGCCGTAGGTATTGCGCTTGGCGACGAACTTCAGGAACCGCGGGTCTTTCGCGATGTTGTCGCTGATTTGCTGTGACATTGAGTGCTCCTCTATCTTCTAAGGTGGTCGACCTTGTTCGGGTCGAACACCATTCTAGGGAGGTGCACTGACGAGCCTCTTACGCAAGCAAGGAAAATCCGACAGTCAGCAAAGCACAAAAAAATTCTTTATTTACATCGACTTGAAAACACTCCACGCGCGCTTTCGGCAAATTGTCAGAGGGGAAAACCCTGACCGCAATCTGACACAGACGAAAAACGGACCATAAACGCAGCGCCACCAGCCATGCTTTCGCCCACATCGACCGTCGCCCCGTGCTGCCCTGCAATCCTGCGTACGATCGCCAGACCAAGACCGCAACCGCCGCCGCTGCTACGATCTCCACGAAAGAAGCGCTCGAACACCTGCGCGCGCTGCTCAGGCGGTATCCCGGGACCGCTATCCTCGACGCAGACGAAGGCCGCCCCGTTCACGCTGCCGGTGCGCACGGTGACGCTGCCGCCACGCGGCGTATAGCGCAGCGCATTGTCGACGAGGTTGCCGATCATCTCGCGCAGCAGCAGCGCAATTCCCGCCGCCGGCGCCGCCGCCAGTTCAAAGCCGAGGTCGATCTCCGCATCGAGCGCCTGCCGCAACCAGCCATCCGCCTCAGCCTCGACCAGTGCGCGCAGATCGAGCGGCGCCATCGCCATGCCCCCCGGCTCGGCGCGCGCCAGTGCGAGCAACTGATTCACCAGCCGGATCAGCCGCCGCACCGAGGCCAGCGAGGGATCGAGGCGCGCATCGGCCGTCTCCAGCCGCGTCGACTCCAGTTGCGCGAGTAGCGCAGCGATCGGCGTGCGCAGCTGGTGCGCCGCGTCGGAAACGAAATGGCGCTGCGCGTCGAGCGCCGTCGCCAGCCGTTCGAGCAGACGATCGATCTCCTCGACCAGCGGATGTAATTCGATCGGCACCGCATCGGCACCCAGCGGCTGCAGATCGACTGGCGTGCGCCGCGCCAACTGCACACGCAGAAGCTCCAGCGGCCGAAGGCCAGCGCCGACACCGCTCATCACCAGCGCAATGGTCGCTGTAAACAGCAGCAACTCCGGCACCAGCACGCTCAAGAGGATGTCGCCTACCTGCATCTCGCGTTTGTTCAGCGTCTCGCTGACCAGCACGGTCAGCTCGCCGCCTTCCACCGGCGCCACGAGAATCACCCCGCGCACCGGCTTGCCCTTCACGACGTTGTCGAAAAAGACGTAGCCCTCGACGAAATCCTCGGCGGAAAATCCGCGCTCCGGGAAAAGCCCGTCCTCACCCGAAAACAGGCGGCCACGCGGGCCATAGACCGCGTAGCGGATCTCGTCGTACTTGTCGGTGAGCAGAATCTGCCGCGCCTGCGGCAGCAGCTCGAAGTGCAGCTTGCCGTCGCGCATCTGCGCCTGATTGGCAAGGCCCAGTGCAAGATTGAGCAGCGAGCGGTCGTAAGCCTCAGTCGCGTTGTTCGAAGCGATGTAATAGGAGGCAACACCGCTTGCCACCAGCAGGGCTGCCACCCCCGGCAGCAGCCAGGCGAGCAGCGACTGGCGCAGGCTAGCCGACGGCCGGTTTCGGCTGTTCAAGGTAATAGCCCATGCCGCGCACGGTGCGGATCACCACGCCCGCCGGCTCCAGCTTTGCGCGCAAGCGGCTGATGATTTTCTCCACGGCGTTCGGCGTGATCTGCGCATCCCAGTGGTACAGCGCCTGCAGCACCAGATCCTTGCTGACGATGCGATTGGCGCGGGTGGCCAGATACTCCAGCGCCGACCATTCGCGCGCCGTAAGTTCGAGCGGACGCTCGCCGATCCACGCCAGCCGGCCGGAGAGATCGAGCACCAACTCGCCGATGCGCAGGCGGTTGTCCTCGCTCGACATGCCGCGCCGCAGGCGAACCCGGATGCGTGCCTCCAGCTCGCTGATGGCGACCGGCTTCACCAGATAATCGTCGGCACCCAGATCGAGCAGGCGGATGCGTTCGTCGAGCATCTCGCGTGCCGAGACCACGATCACCGGCATGCCCTGCTTGCGTGCACGCAGGCGGCGCAGCACCTCGCTGCCATCGAGCCCGGGCAGCCCGAGGTCGAGCACCACCAGATCGTATTCGCGTTCGCTCAGCCAGGTGTCGGCCTCGCGGCCATCCGCCGCGCGATCCACCAGATAGCCGGCAATGCGCAAGGCGCGCACGACGCCGTCGGCGAGCGCGTCGTCATCCTCGATCAGCAGCAGGCGCATGAAATATTCCTCGGGTAAGGGCCAGAGGGCCGCAGCTTACCGAGGAAGGTTCGGGCAGGGAAGAGGAAAACGGCACAGAAACGGCAAGGGAAACAGCAAGAGAAAGGCAGCCCCTGCCGCCGGCCTGCAGCCGGCGGCAGCAGAAAAATCAGATCACCTTGAGCAATTCCGCGCGCAATTCAGCGGCACGGCCACGGCCGGATCGGGTTTCCAGAATCGCCGCCAGCCAGGGCATGAACTGGGCGCGCATCTCCTCATGCGTCTTCGCCGCATGCACGGCCTCAACGATGGAGAGGTGCGTTGCCGCACCACAGAAAGTGCGCAGCGTGTTGGTAATGAAGTTGCGCGCCATGTCGAGATCGCGCGCACTGGGCGTTGCCGGCACCTCCCGGAAGGCGGGTGGCTCGGTCAGCGGATCAGCGGCCGCAGCCGGTGCCGCCACAGCCGCTACCGTGGCAACGCGTTCGATCAGTCCGCCCTCGGCAAGCAAGGCCAGCGTGCCCGGCAGATCCTCGACCAGCGCCATCGCCGCCAGCTCGTCGACGGAGCGCTTGCCGTCGATCATGATCAGCACCCGCCGCTGGCGCGGCGTCAGGCCTGCGGCGCGTTTCTCCACTTCCTCGACGCCCTGCGGCGTCTTCGCATGAATCTCGCTCATTTCTCGTCCGGGTGGTCAGGCCCTGTTGTCGTTATCCCGGGCCACGGTGGCTGCTCTCGCGGCAGTCAGCTGCCGGTTCTTTCTTCGTCCTTCTTGCCCCAGATCGGTCGCGCATGGCGGCTGATGATGAAATCGAAGATGAACTTCATCCAGATCGTCGAGCCGGCAATCGCGCTCCAGGTGTCGTAGTCCGCGGTCGCGGTCACCACCAGCAGGATCGTGCCGACAATGATGACGCCGGCGATCAGGTTGAGCGCCGCGGTATAGGGCGCGTACTTGGCGGCGTTCGGCGGCGGCAGGCCGCCCTTCAGCGCCACCTCGGAGAAATCGCGCTTGACGATGATGCGGTACGCGCGCCGCAACCAGTAGAACGAAATCGGGAACAGCGCAAGAAACAGAATCCAGGTCAGCGCTACGCTGATACTCATGCAAGCAACTCCTGCTACAGGCCGTGCGCACGGAGCACACGGAATCATTCAAATAACGCGGAAAGAAAAACCCCGCCGGCAAGGCCGGCGGGGTTTCTGGCTTACCCTTTACTGCCGGTGATACGAGGCAGCGCGGATCATACGCCGATCAGTGCGCGCCATCGACAACCTTGGCACCGCGCGGCACGCGGACAGCCTCGACCATCGCCTGGATGTGCTCCGGCGGCTCCTTCGTCATCTTGTCGACAATGAAGGCGACGGCGAAGTTAACCAGCGCACCGACCGCACCGAAAGCTTCCGGCGTGATGCCGAAGAAGCTGTTGGCGCCACCGATCATCGGCAGGAAGTCCGTACCCTTGATGAAGAAGATGCCCTTGTGCGCGAACACGTAGAACAGGGTGATGAAGAGGCCTGCCAGCATGCCGGCGATGGCGCCTTCCTTGTTCATCTTCTTCGAGAAGATACCCATCATGATCGCCGGGAACAGCGACGAAGCCGCGATACCGAAGGCGAGCGCCACGGTACCGGCCGCGAATCCTGGCGGATTCAGGCCGAGGTAACCGGAGACGACGATGGCCACGGCCATCGAGATCTTGCCGGCGAGCAGCTCGTTCTTCTCGCTGATGTCCGGCGCGAAGATGCCCTTCACCAGGTCATGCGAGACGGCGGACGAAATCGCCATCAGCAGGCCGGCAGCGGTCGAGAGGGCAGCAGCCAGACCACCGGCAGCCACCAGCGCGATCACCCAGTTCGGCAGCAGCGCGATTTCCGGGTTGGCGAGCACGATGATGTCGGCGTTAACCGTCAGCTCGTTGCCCTTCCAGCCGGCGGCATCGGCCTTGGCCTTGGCTTCCGGGTTCTTGGTCTTGTCGTTGTAGAACTGGATGCGGCCGTCACCGTTGGCATCCTTGAACTTCAACAGGCCCGTCTTTTCCCAGCGCTTCATCCAGTCCGGACGATCTTCCGCCTTGATGCTGGCTTCCGGCGCGTACAGATCGCCACCCTTGGCAACGGCGGTGTTCACCGTGGCGTGCAGGTTGTACTTGGCCATCGCGGCAACAGCCGGGGCGGTCGTGTACAGCAGCGCAATGAAGATCAGCGCCCAGCCGGCGGACGAACGTGCGTCAGCAACCTTCGGCACCGTGAAGAAGCGCATGATGACGTGCGGCAGACCGGCGGTACCGATCATCAGCGACATCGTGTAGACGAACATGTTCAGCGTCGAACCGGCCGTCGTCGTCGTGTACTTGCCGAAGCCGAGCTCGGTCACAACAGTGTCGAGACGGGTCAGCAGGGCGATATCCGAACCCGACATCGTCGAACCGAGGCCCAGCTGCGGGATCGGGTTGCCGGTGAGGTTCAGCGAAATGAACACGGCCGGAACGATGTAGGCGCAGATCAGCACGATGTACTGGGCGACCTGGGTGTAGGTGATGCCCTTCATGCCGCCGAACACGGCGTACAGGAAGACGATCGCCTGGCCGATGTAGATGCCCGTATCGGACGACACGTTCAGGAAGCGCGAGAACGCCACGCCAACGCCCGTCATCTGACCGATGATGTAGGTCAGCGAAGCGGTCAGCAGGCAGATCACGGCCACGGTGGAAGCCGACTTCGAGTAGAAGCGGTCGCCGATGAACTGCGGCACCGTGAACTTGCCGAACTTCCGCAGGTACGGGGCGAGCAGCATCGCGAGAAGCACGTAGCCGCCGGTCCAGCCCATCAGGAAGAGGCCGCCGCCGTAACCCATGTTGGCGATCAGGCCGGCCATCGAGATGAACGAGGCCGCCGACATCCAGTCAGCCGCCGTCGCCATGCCGTTCATGACCGGGGGCACCTGGCCGCCAGCCGCGTAGAACTCGCTGGTGGAACCGGCGCGCGCCCAGATGGCGATGCCGATGTACAGCGCGAACGAGGCGCCGACCACCAGATAGGTTGTAGTTTGCAGATCCATTAAGCCGGCTCCTTATTCTTCGTGAACGTCGAATTTGCGGTCGAGGTCGCCCATCAGCTTCGCGTAAATGAAGATCAGCGCGATGAAGATGTAGATCGAACCCTGATGTGCAAACCAGAAACCGAGCGGATAACCGCCGAGCTTGATGCTGTTCAGTGCGTCCGCGAACAGAATGCCCGCGCCGAACGAACAGATGAACCACACTGCCAGAATACCGCCGAGCAACCTGAGGGTTGCCGACCAGTAGGCTGCGCCTTGGTCATTCATGAGTGCCTCCTCGTTTAGTGATGGATTTTGAGCGGCGCCATCGGCAATAGGGATTGCCGGCTTTACCACGGCGCCGATTATCTGCAGCGATCCTTACCGCAACCTGACGGCGCGCTGACATTGAGCGCATAAATTTCTGACAGTCGGCGTAAGGAAGTGCCACGATACTTTTGCTACTGCCGACCGGACTACGTAGTGACCGCAACGAAAAAGCGGAGGACGATCAATCGCTTGATGCTAGAATCGGCACGCCTTGCGAACCTGACCTCGCACTGACAGTTGCACGGGACAGCGGGACCGCAGGCCATGGGCACAGACCAACAAGATCGCCCGATTTTCGCGCTTTCAAATTAACACCGAGGTAATGAGATGCTGACTGCAATGGTCATCGTATTCGTGATCGCCTACGCGGCGATCGCGCTGGAACATCCGCTCAAGGTCAACAAGTCGGCGTCCGCCCTGGTCGGCGCCGGCGTGTTGTGGACCATCTACGCGATGGGCACCACCGACCACCACGTGATCACGCACCAGCTCGGCGAATCGCTGATGGGCACCGCGCAGATCGCGTTCTTCCTGATGGGTGCGATGACCATCGTCGAAGTGGTCGATGCACACAACGGCTTCGAGGTGATCACCAAGCGCATCCGCACGCAGAAGCTGTCCACGCTGATGTGGCTGGTCGGCTTCGTCACCTTCTTCCTCAGCGCGGTGCTCGACAACCTGACGACGACCATCGTCATGATCTCGCTGATGCGAAAACTGCTCTCCAACCATGCCGACCGCCTCTTCTTCGCCGGCATCATCGTCATCGCAGCCAACGCCGGCGGCGCCTGGTCGCCGATCGGCGACGTGACGACGACGATGCTGTGGATCGGCGGCCAGATCACCTCGATGAATATCATCACCTCGGTGTTCCTGCCCTCTGCCGTCAGCCTGCTGGTGCCGCTCGCCATCACCGCGATGGTCCTGCGTGGCAAGCCGGTGGTCAGCCCCGAGCACATCGAGATGGATCACGGCCTGAAGACCACCGAGTTCGAACGCAACGTGATGTTCTGCATGGGCATCGGCATCCTCGTCGCGGTGCCGGCCTTCAAGACCATCACCCATCTGCCGCCCTTCCTCGGCATCCTCTTCGGGTTGGGCCTGCTGTGGCTGGTCGGCGACCTGATCCACCGCAACAAGGAAGACGAGTACAAGCAACACCTGACGCTGGCGCATGCGCTCTCCAAGATCGACATGAGCTCGCTGGTCTTCTTCGTCGGCATCCTGCTCGCCGTCGCCACACTGGAGCACACGCACATCCTGACCTCGCTGGCACAGTGGCTGGATAAAACCGTCGGCCGTCTTGACATCATCGTCATCATCATCGGCATGGTCAGCGCCATCGTCGACAACGTGCCGCTGGTCGCCGCCGCGATGGGCATGTACGACCTGAAGACCTACCCGACCGACCACTTCCTGTGGGAGTTCCTCGCCTACTGCGCCGGCACCGGCGGCTCGATCCTGATCATCGGCTCGGCCGCGGGCGTTGCCGCCATGGGTCTGGAGAAGATCCACTTCTTCTGGTACGTGAAGAAGATCAGCGGCCTCGCGCTGATCGGCTACCTCGCCGGCGCCGGCGTCTATGTACTGCAGTACAACCTGATGCACTGACCCGGCAAGCCGCCGTCTTCGCAAAGCCCCCGACTGTCGGGGGCTTTGTCGTTTACGGAAAGCAAATCGCTGGCGTGCTGACGCCTGTCGGCGACACCACGCATCAGGTTTGACCATCAAGAAAGGGGGCGATTATAGTGGCCCCTGAAATTCACTTCGTGCACGCGGCCGCAGAACCCTCGCCGCACTCCGCACGGCGATCTCCACCCCCTGAAGGAAGGAGCACCGCATGAGCCGTCGCCCCCTGCGCATCGGTCTCTCGGCGCGGATCTACCATCCGCCCGAAGGCGCCACCGGCCTGCAGTCGAAATCGCTGCAGTATCTCGAACAATCCGTCGCGCACTGGGTCATGTCGCGCGACACCATGGTGTTCATGATCCCCGCCGTCTGCGGCGACGGCGTCGTGAACCGCAGCAACTTCCGCCTCTCCGATTACGCCGAGTACCTCGACGGCCTGATCCTGCAGGGCGGCGCCGACGTCAGCCCGCAGTGCTACGGCGAGGAACCGCTGCAGCCGGAATGGAACGGCGACCGCCACCGCGATGCCTACGAGATGGAACTGCTGCACGAGTTCATGGAACTCGGGCGGCCGGTGCTCGGCATCTGCCGTGGCGCGCAACTGATCAACGTGGCGCTCGGCGGCACGCTGTGGCAGGACATCGCGACGCAGATTCCCGAGGCCAAGGTGCACCTGCACGACGACTACGACCGCCATTGCCACGACATCGTCTGGGATGACGATTCCTCGCTCGCCCGCCTCTACCCGGAGATGCGTCGCGGCGGCACGATCTCGATCCACCATCAGGCGATCCGTTCGCTCGGCCGCGGCCTCAAGGTGGAAGCGCGCGGCGCCGACGACGAGGTGATCGAGGCGATCCGCCTCGAAGGCCGCAACTACGTGTTCGGCGTGCAATGGCATCCGGAATTCCATCCGCCCGGCGCGCCGCATCTGCTCGACTGCACGCCGATTCTCGACGAGTTCCTCACCGCCGCACGCCGTCGCCGATGGTGACGCGTCACGCGCCCGGGGCCTGCACGCGAGATTGCCGATGGAAACCCTGAACGCTTACGCCCGGGCGCTCTGGGAATCGACACAGGAACGCCTCTTCTTCCTGCCGCCCTTCCCCGACCAGATCGACACGCTGGCGCTCTTTGGCCTGCTGCTCGTGGTTGGCCTGCTCGCCGGGGAGTGGCTGCGCGCCCGTTTCGGTTTTCCGAAGATGGTCGGCTACGTGCTCGCCGGCACCCTGTTCGGCCCTTCGCTGCTCGGCTGGATCAGCGTCGAGGCGCTGACGCAGGCGCGCCCGATCGCCGACGCGGCACTCGGCCTCTTGCTGATGGAAGCCGGCCGCCGCCTCGATCTGCGCTGGCTGCTCGGCAACCCGGCGCTGCTGCGCGCGACGGCGGCGGATGTGCTGCTCTCGTTCGTTGCGATCTATTTCTTCGCCTGGCTGCTGGTCGGCCTCAGCCCCGGCTGGGCGGCGGCCACCGCGGCGGTGACGATGGCCTCGGCGCCGGCGGTGGTGCTGCTCACCGTCGAGGAATCGTCGGCGCAGGGGCAGGTGACCGAGCGTGTGATCCTGCACACGGCGATCGCCACCGCGGTTTCCTTCGTGCTCTTCGCGCTGGTGCTCGGCTTCGTGCATGCCGAACTGAGCGCCGACTGGATCAATGCCGTCGCGCATCCGCTGTGGGTTGCCGTCGGTGCCGCGTTGATCGCGTGGGGCACGGCACGGCTCACGCTGCTGGTCGCCGCGCGCCTGCCCAAGCGTTCGCTGGCACAGGTGTTCGTGCTGGTGGCAATGGCGCTGCTCGCCGTTGGCGTCGCGCGCATGCTGGCGGTGCCGGTGTTCCTGACGCTGTTCGTGATGGGGGCGCTGCTCGCCTTCGACGACCGCCGGCAGACGCTCGCCTACACGCAGTTGCCGGAAGCGCACTGGCTGCTGGCGATCATCCTCTTCGTGATCGTCGGCGCTTCGCTGCCCTGGCGGGAATTCACCTGGCTCACCGCGCTGCAGGCGCTCGGCCTGCTGCTGGTGCGTGCCGCCGCAAAGACCGGCGCAGCCTACTTCGGCAACCGCAATCTGCCGCCCGCCAAGCGCCTGTGGGTCGGCCTCGGCATCCAGCCGCTGTCGGCGACGGCGGTGTTCATGGCCTACGAAATCGCCGCGCTCTACCCCGAGGTCGGCCGCTCGGCGCTGCTGCTGCCGCTGTTCGCCGCGGCAATCATGGAGATTGCCGGGCCGGTGCTGTGCCGGCTGGCGCTGGTGCGCGCCGGCGAAACGGCCGGCGATGGCGAGAAGAAGGGAGGCATTGCATGAGCGAAGGCATTGGTGAATTTCGCGAGAGCCAGCCGCTGACGCTGGGCGTCGAACTCGAACTGCAATTGCTGTCGCGGCGCGACTTCGACCTGACGCGCGGCGCCACCGACCTGATGCAGGCGCTCGATTACGACGAGCGCTTCGGCGAGATCAAGCTCGAAATCACCGAGAGCATGATCGAGGTGAGCACGCAGCCGCAGGCCACCGTCGCCGGCATCGCCGCCGATCTCGCCGGGCTGCGCGAGACGCTGGTGGCGCTCTGTCGGCGCAACAACATCGCGCTCTGCGGCGGCGGCACGCACGCCTTCCACCGCTGGCCGGAGCGGCGCATCTGCCCCGGCGAGCGCTTCGATGCGATCTACCAACGCTATGGCTATCTGGCCAAGCAGTTCACCGTCTTCGGTCAGCATGTTCACGTCGGCGTCACCTCGGCCGACGACGCGATCTGGCTGACACAGGCGCTCGGCGAGTATGTGCCGGCCTTCATTGCGCTCTCCGCCGCCTCGCCCTTCGTCGATGGCGTCGATACGCTGTTCCAGTCGGCGCGGCTGAACGCCGTCTCGGCCTTTCCGCTTTCTGGCCAGTGCCCGCCGCTCGCCGATTGGGCGGATTTCCTCGACCACTTCCGCCTGCTGCAGGATTGCGGCATCGCCAAGAGCATCAAGGATCTGTACTGGGACGTGCGGCCGAAGCCGGAGTACGGCACCGTCGAGATCCGCGTCTGCGACACGCCGCTCTCGATCGAGCGGGCGACGGCGCTTGCCGCGCTGGCGCAGTCGCTGTGCCGCTACCTGCTGCGCGAGCGGCCCGCCTTCGACGCCGAGGGGCTGCGCCACGTGGCCCGCTACAACAAGTTCCAGGCCTGCCGCTACGGGCGCGAGGCGCAGCTTTCCGAACCGGCGGCACGCCGGCAGCGGCCGCTGCGCGAATGGCTCGACGCGCTGCTCGTCACCCTGGCCGGCGATGCCGAGGCGCTCGGCTGCGGTAACTGGCTGCGCACGCTCGCCGAGCGCGGCGCGCCGAGCGATGCCGACTGGCTGCGCGCCACCTGGGAGCGCGAACGCAATATGAACGATGTCGTGCGTACGGCGTCGGAGCGATGGATGGGAGAAGGAGACGCATCATGAGAACCGGGCAGGCATTGCGGCGACCCTGTCGTCTGGCGTTCTGGCCAGCACTCGCCCTGCTGCTGACGGCGCCGCTGCAGGCCGCCGACCGCTGCAGCTACGAAACCGTGGCGGCCGGCGGCAAGCGACTGGGCGAATGGATCGACGGCGACAACTGGCTGCGCGCCGGCGCGCGCCGGGTAACGCTGGCGGCGCCAACGCGCTTCATGCCGGCGACGCAGATGGCAGTCGGCGGGGCACCGGCGAGCGGCACACGCCCGGCGACGGCCGCCCGCCCCCTCGACATCGAGCGCCTGCCGGCCACCGACCCGGCCGACGGCAGCCGCCGTGATCTCGCCTTCCTGCTGCAAAGCCGCCTCGATGCCGATGCACTGGTGGTGCTGAAGAACGGGCAGCGCGTCGTCGAGCGCTACTGGCACGGCGCCGCACCGCAGGCCCCGCGCCTGCTCCTTTCCGGCACGCGGCCGGTGCTCTCGCTGCTCGGCGCGATGATGATCAGCCAGGGCAAGCTCGCGGCCGACAAATCGATCGCGCGCCCGATCGCGCCGCTGGTCGACAACACCGCATTGCGCAAGCTCTCTACCCGCCGCCTGCTTGAAGGTGAAGACGGCTACGGCTGGGGCGCCGCCGATATCGCCGACTGGCAGCGTGCGGGCGGCTGGACCGCAGCGACCGGCGACGGCGTGCGCGCCTGGCTGACACGCTACGACACTTGGACGGCACTTTCGCCGAACCCCGGCCTGCCACCCGCCGAAGGGCGCCCCGAAGACGAGTTGCTGGCCTGGGCGATCGCCGAGAGCGCCGGCACCGGGCCGGCACGGCTGCTCTGCGAGCAGTTGTTGTCGACGATGAAGCCGGAAGACGGCGCGCTGTGGCTGAACGATCCCGCCGGGCACCCGCTTGCCGCCGGCCTCGCGCTCAGCCCGCGCGACCATGCCAAGCTCGGCCAGCTCCTGCTCGACACGCGTGCCAGCGGCAAGCGCGGGCGCATCCCGGACTGGCTGATCGAGGCGCTGCTGGCCCCGGCCAGTGGCCCCGGCGATCCCGGGCTGGCCGGGCTGCCGGCAGGCAGCACGCTGCGCTACGGCTTTGTCCGCCTCGGCGGCAAGGGCAACCGCATCGCGCTGATCGGCCCTTATGGCAACAGCGTCTATGTCGATTTCGATCGCCGCCTGGTGATCGCGCTGGCGGCCGCGCATCCTGAATCGGCGAGTCCGCTGCTGCTGGCATCGCTCGACGCCCTGTGGCGGGCGATCGAGAGCGGCACGGCGACGGAGCGGCCGGCACGCCGATGAGCGGCGACGGTGTGGTAACTTACGCGCCTTTCGGGCAATTGCCCGGGCGCTTTTTGATGGAGGATCCGCAAGTGGCGGAAGACTACAAGGGAATGCTCAGTTTTGGTTCGATGACGCTGGCGGTTGGCGGCCTCGCCTTGTTCGCGCTGCTCGCCTGGGGCTGGCTATCCGGCCAACAGTTGCCGCTGTGGCCGGCGTTGCTGGTGGCGGGCGTGAATGTGTTTGGCGCGATCAAGCTGGTGCAGGAAACGAAGGCAAAGCGGGCCGCACAAGAAGCGGCAGCCGCCGCCGCGCAGAACAAGCGCAAGGCGAAATGAGCACGAGCAGGCAGACGGCGCGTGCAGCCAGCCCTCTGGCCCGCGCTGGCTGGTGCGGGCTGGCGGCGACGCTGCTGCTCACCGCGACCGCCTGCAGCGAGCGCGGCAAGGGCCCCGATCCCTTTGCCCTGATGGAGGGCGAGAACATCTACAAGGCGGAATGTGCCAGTTGCCACGGCAAGAAGCTGGAAGGCCAGCCGGAGTGGCGCACGCGCCGGCCAGACGGCAAGCTGCCGGCGCCACCGCACGATGCGAGCGGCCACACCTGGCACCATCCGATGGCGCAACTGCAGGCAATCACCAAGCACGGCATGGTGCCGCCAAACGCGCCGGAGGGCTATGTGTCGGACATGCCGGCGTTTGCCGGCAAGCTCTCCGACCGGCAGATCGAGAACGTGCTGCTCTGGATCGAAAGCCAGTGGCCGGCGGATATCCGGAGACAGCGCGAAGAGCGATTGACGGGGCGGTAGTCCGCCGAAATCTTTATCTGCCTGAAAATTTCTCCTTGCTGAAATGCATTCAAATAACTATAGTGAATGCGTTGAATGCACTTGTATGGAGCGGTGACATGGCAATGCTGACAGTACGAAACCTGCCCGATGATGTGCATCGCGCGTTACGGGTACAGGCCGCTCGACATGGGCGCAGCACCGAGGCCGAAGTTCGCGAGATTCTGGCTGTCGCGGTCAAGCCGGAAACGCGCGTTCGCCTAGGTGATGCCCTAGCGGAACTGGGGCGCAAGGTCGGCCTTGCGAACGAGGATTTCGAGGTCTTTCAGCAAGTGAGAGAGAAGACGCCGGCCGAGCCGCCGAGGTTTGAATGATCGTTCTCGATACCAACGTCGTTTCCGAGGCGATGAAACCCGAGCCGCATCCGGCTGTGCGGGCCTGGCTGAACGATCAGACAGCCGAAACGCTGTATCTGTCCAGCGTGACGTTGGCGGAGTTGCTGTTTGGCATCGGTGCGCTCCCGGCCGGCAAGCGCAAGGAGCTGTTGGCGCAAACCCTTGACGGTCTGGTGGGACTGTTCAGGGAGCGGGTGCTGCCATTCGATATCGATGCCGCACGGCACTATGCCGAGTTGGCCGTGACAGCCAGGGTCGCCGGACGAGGATTCCCGACACCTGACGGCTACATTGCCGCAATCGCCGCCTCGCGCGGATTCATCGTCGCGTCACGCGACACCGCGCCCTATGGGGCAGCCGGCGTTCCGGTCATCAACCCGTGGGAAACGTAGCGGCGCCGCGTTAACGGGCCAGGGAATCCGGGCGTTTGCGGGCGTGTTGCAAGGAGCGCCGGGGTCAATACCGACATTTCGGGTACGTCAACGCAAACACCCGGCCGAAGCCGGGTGTCCGTTGCTGCTTGAGCAGTGGATGCTCAGGCGGATATACATCCCCCGCATCACATCCCCATATCCATGCCGCCCATGCCACCCATACCGCCCATGCCGCCAGGCATGCCGCCGGCAGCCGGCTTGTCTTCGACCAGCTCGGCGACCATGCAGTCGGTGGTGAGCATCAGGCCGGCGACGGACGCGGCGTTCTGCAGTGCGGAACGGGTCACCTTGGTCGGGTCCAGCACGCCCATTTCGACCATGTCGCCGTAGGTGCCGTTGGCGGCGTTGAAGCCGTAGTTGCCGGAACCCTTGACCACTTCGTTCACAACGACCGACGGCTCGTCACCGGCATTGGCGACGATCTCGCGCAGCGGCTGTTCCATCGCGCGCAGGACGATCTTGATGCCGGCGTCCTGGTCGTGGTTGTCACCCTTGAGGCCGGTGAGTTGCGCGCGAGCGCGCAGCAGCGCAACGCCACCACCGGCGACGATGCCTTCTTCAACGGCGGCACGGGTCGCGTGCAGCGCGTCTTCGACACGGGCCTTCTTTTCCTTCATTTCGACTTCGGTGGCAGCGCCAACCTTGATCACGGCCACGCCGCCGGCCAGCTTGGCGACACGCTCCTGCAGCTTCTCGCGGTCGTAGTCGCTGGTGGCTTCCTCGATCTGCACGCGGATCTGCTTGACGCGGGCTTCGATCGACTTCTCTTCGCCGGCGCCGTCGATGATCGTGGTGTTTTCCTTGGCGATCTCGACGCGCTTGGCCTGGCCCAGATCCTTCAGGGTGGCCTTCTCAAGGGTCAGGCCGGTCTCTTCCGAGATGACGACGCCGCCGGTCAGGATGGCGATATCTTCCAGCATGGCCTTGCGACGGTCGCCGAAGCCCGGGGCCTTGACGGCAACGGTCTTCAGGATGCCGCGGATGTTGTTGACGACCAGGGTGGCTAGCGCTTCGCCGTCGACGTCTTCGGCGATGATCAGCAGCGGACGACCGGCCTTGGCAACCTGTTCCAGCACCGGCAGCAGGTCACGGATGTTCGAGATCTTCTTGTCGAAGAGCAGGACGAACGGGTTGTCGAGCAGGGCGATCTGCTTTTCCGGGTTGTTGATGAAGTACGGCGACAGGTAGCCGCGGTCGAACTGCATGCCTTCGACGACGTCGAGTTCGTTGTCGAGCGACTTGCCGTCTTCAACGGTGATGACGCCTTCCTTGCCGACCTTTTCCATGGCGCTGGCAATGATGTCGCCGATCGAGACGTCGGAGTTGGCCGAGATCGAACCGACCTGGGCGATTTCCTTGTTGGTCGTGCACGGCTTGGAGATCTTCTTCAGCTCTTCGATGGTGGCGGCAACGGCCTTGTCGATGCCGCGCTTGAGGTCCATCGGGTTCATGCCGGCGGCAACGTACTTCATGCCTTCACGGACGATTGCCTGGGCCAGCACGGTGGCGGTGGTGGTGCCGTCGCCGGCGATGTCGGAGGTCTTCGAAGCAACTTCCTTGACCATCTGCGCGCCCATGTTGGCGAACTTGTCCTTCAGTTCGATTTCCTTGGCGACGGAAACGCCGTCCTTGGTCACCGTCGGGGCGCCGAACGAGCGCTCCAGAACGACGTTGCGGCCCTTCGGACCGAGGGTCACCTTGACCGCGTCGGCCAGGATGTTGATGCCCTCGACCATGCGCGAACGGGCGGAATCACCGAATTTGACTTCTTTGGCTGCCATTTATGTATCTCCTGAATTCTGTTGATACGGGCGACGGTACGACCGTTCGCCCTGAGTAGCCCGCACAGCGGGCGTATCGAAGGGGGGGGCTAGGTGTCAGCGAGCCGAATTACGACTCCAGAACGCCCATGATGTCTTCTTCGCGCATGACCAGGACTTCCTGACCATCGACCTTGACGCCCTGGCCGGCATACTTGCCGAACAGCACGCGGTCGCCGACCTTCACGTCGACGGCGATGTGCTTGCCGTTTTCGTCGCGCTTGCCCGGGCCGACGGCCAGGACTTCGCCCTGATCCGGCTTCTCGCCGGCGGTATCGGGGATGACGATGCCGGAGGCGGTGGTGCGCTCGGCCTCAACGCGCTTGACGATCACACGGTCGTGCAACGGACGGATTTTCATAAGGTTCTCCTTGGGTTTATACGAAAGTGATTGCTAACAAATGGCTGTCTTGGCGCAAGGCCAGGAACAATCAGCGCAGGATTCAAAACAGAAGGTGTTAGCACTCATTGCCAACGAGTGCTAATAATAGGGACGGCAGGGGAGAATTTCAAGGCCGCCAACGCGGCTGGTTCGCGAAAATACTGCGGACGACAAAAAAATAGAGGGGAAGACAACTTGACCCCGACGAAGCAGCCCCCCCTTGGCGGTGCAGACGCTCCGTCAACGAGCGTGGTGACCTGCAAGCGCCACTCGAATTCAAGGGGCGATTGCGAATGAGCCGTCGTGCACAACAGATATCGTTTGTCCCACAACTGCTTGCGGATCAAACACTCTATTCTTGGGTGGCAATGTTCCATTCGCTATCGGGAAACATCTCTCCCGATGAAACGAGGCGCCAGCTATTCGGCTCGGAAAAGGCAGGATTACACTTCCATATCCCTTCACATCTGGCAGCCTTTTGCGCACATACGCAACTCGCGCTGGGAGATGTGCGGAAACTTGTCGCTACCGCGACCGTATTGCCATTCTTTACCCGGTTCCGCCCGAAAACAGTCACCGATGACACCATAGCGCTGGTCGCAGGCAAGAGTGCAACGGGGCTGCCACAGATGCTGCACATGGATAGAAAGCCCCCCTATTGGGCGCTTCCCAAAAAAAGCTGCCCGGATTGCATCCATCTCGACCAAGAGCGCCTCGGCTTTGCCTATTGGCGGAGGGCACACCAACTTCCAGGCGCTCTCGTCTGCCATAGGCATGGCGTTGCGCTGCACTTCGAAGCAAGCATTCATTCGCACAGCACATCGTCTTTTCTTACCCCCACACGACAAATGCCCTCTACAACGCCCCACCAGATTGTGAGAGTGAATTGGGCAAACAACCCGACGGCGCTCCGCCTTGCAATCCTGGCAAAGGACATGGCCGACTCCGGCTTTGAAGGAGCCAGCAATCGCTCAATCCTGTTATCCAGTTGCCAAAAACAAATCGCCATACGCTTTGCGAGCACCTCGTCTCGCTTCCGGCCTGATCCCTTGGCCATGTCATCGGACTTCACCCGTCACTTCGAGTCGGTGATCCTCGCCCCGGAAATTGGCACGATCATAGGACAACGAGGCATACGAGCGCTCTGGATGCTGCTCGAAGGATCAGAGTCGCATGCCCATCCACTGGAGTGGATGTTGATCATCGACTGGCTCTATGGAAACTGGAGCAATTTTGAACTTAGCTTCCGGCAGTGAAGCTCGTTTCTGAAGCGGAAGGGCGCCAGGTTGGCACGTCGCGGAGCATTGCTATACTTCGCCGCTAATCTCAACCACGGCGAGATATCTCGCGACGAATTCCGCACGCAAAGCATCCTCCATGACTGCTATCGAGAACGGAAAACACCCATCGCCTGACCGAATTGCCCTGTTCCCTCACTCCTACCCTGACGAGCTACACGCCTCTCAAGCCGGTCGCCTGCACTGTGAGAGCGGCAACATATCAACCCGCCACACCTTCGCTGCCGCCTATGGCTCACGCCCCTTCAGGCTGACCCAATGGATTCCCTCCAACATCGAAGTGTTTGCTACACGACTCCCTGGAGATGCGGCTGCAAACCTTGAGCATCTATTACGACATAACACGCTGTACCCTCTATTCGAGATCTTTGGAAACGCGCACTACGACGCGAACTCTACACGGGAAGATCTCAGACTTCAGTTGTCGCGCATGCAAAAGCGCCTTGTTGGCGAGAGCGGGGCTACGCACCTATGCTTTGAATGCTTGCTGCAGGACCGCGAAAGTTTCGGCATACCCTACATTCACCGGTCACATCAGATCCCCGGTGTCAACGTATGCTGGCGACACGGCTGTCGACTATTGAATGCGTGCCCCTACTGTACCTGCCCATTTGAGCCGAAGGCTGATTTGGTGCTGGCCCCATGGGAACCATGTCCAGGGTGCCAGAAATTGCTATGCGACTCCGCGTTCTTCCTGCCTGAGCAGGGCAGCGAACTCGAACTCGGATACGCAGTATTTGCACACGAATTATTGCAAGCCAGCCCCGGCACAATTAATAGCAAGTTTCTTGCAACCCTGCACGGGAAAAGGTTGCGTGAAGCCGGATACTCGAGGGGGGCGCTTATCGACAGAATCGCGGCACGCGCCGCAATAGAAGAGCACTACGGCGTGGAGTTTTTGCATCGCGTCGATTCGGCCATTCGCAGCGGAAGGGATAGCCAATGGGTCAGATCGCTCTCGCGATCGGGAATGCACGACACCCCGTTATCCAGGCACCTGTTGGTTGCCCACTTTCTTTTCGGTAGCGCAGACCAATTTCTTGCAGCTGCTCTACGCCTGCTTGCTGAATCTCCCAGGCAGGAAGAAGTAACTTCGATTACCGAAGCCACGACCGATCAATCAGCGCCCCAGCCGCACACCATTGATTACCCCACGACAGAAACCGCACCTGAAGCAACTAACCCGGAGAGAAGTCCCCTCTCAAAGGCAATTTCCAAAATAACTGCGTACCTTGAAAAAAAACCGGAATCAACAATCCCGCATCTCTGGGAGCAGCATCATGGCGCGATGAAACGTATCGCCAGATCGTGCACGCCAGATGAGCGCTGGTTGGAGCAAATGCGGGCAACAGCAAATCCTACCGCTGATCCAGCAGCAGAATCGATCACATCGTCCCCGAAGGATCTAGAACTTGCAAAAAAAGTTGCTGCAGAGGCGCTGGTGCAGCAGGCATCTATCGAAAAACCCATCCGAATGACTCGCGCCTTCCTGTTGCGGCAAATAGATTGGAAACAAGGTAATTTTGTTGCACGTGAGAGATATCCACTGACCAACGCGCAACTCGACGAGGAAATTGAGTCCGCCTGGCATTACTACGCAAGACGAATGGCTTGGGCGACGCTCAGGCTGGGCGCAGAGGGGATATCTTCCCGGTGGCGCCAGATAGAGTTGTCTGGCGTTGAGTATCATCGTGCCCGGCTGCTTTGCTCCTTTTTTTCGGCTCTTTCGCCAAACAGAACGCTGCGCACTGGAACAATCGTAGAGATACTCCGCGAATATCAAATTCCGCGTGATTGGGAAGGTCCGGCCCCGGACGTGAAATTCAGACTGCGCGGACGCAGGCACCAGCGGAATATGTTGTGACTAGGGCCTGCTCACAGTAGCCGCAATGTGTTCACATCCTGGAATTTGGGTGCGAGCAATGGATCGGCGAATGTTGAGCAACGCGCAGTGGGCACATATTGAGCATCTGCTTCCGGGCAAACCTACGGACAAAGGCGGGCGAGCGGCGAATAACCGATTGTTCGTCGAGGCGGTGCTATACACGGCACGCGTTGGCAATCCATGGCGGGATCTGCCGGCCGAGTTTGGCAATTGGCGCTCGGTGTATGTCCGCTTTGCCCGCTGGGAAACATATGGGATATGGGATCGCGTCGCCAAGGCTTTGCGTGAGAACGCCGATCTCGAAGAGCTCTTCATCGACGCAACGATCGTTCGGGCGCACCAGCATTCGGCCGGCGCTCCAAAAAAACGGTGGCGATCAAGCGATCGGCCGCTCGAGGGGCGGACTGACCACCAAGATCCACGCCTGTGTCGACGCACTGGGCAACCCGTTGCGCCTGATCCTGACGGCCGGACAAGAGGCCGACGTCACGCAAGGGGCTGCCCTGGTGTCGGCCATTCCGACCGGGGCGGTCATCGCCGACAAGGGATACGACAGCAACGCCCTGATCGAGACCATCGAAGACTCGGGTGCCCAGGCGATCATCGACCCAGCGCGCGACCGACTGGCATCGCTACAAGGCAAGAAACCGTTTTTGGGCTCTGCTCAAACGTTTCTGCGGCCAGCGCTCCTCCGCACTCCGTCATGGTTTGATGGGGAGTCCTGCTCACCCACTTATTACCAAAAGGTAATTTTAGAGTCAGCTTTCTGTTGGCATCCCACTCCTAAGATGAATCTACGGCTGAACGATACACGTTTAGGTCGAATGATTTTCATCACAAGGAGAACATCATGAAAGCATCCATCGCCACTATCGCCATTCTGGGCGCGCTGAATCTCTCTGTCGGCTCTGCTTTTGCACATGAAGACAATTCCGAGGCTGGCACCAATCACTGGATATCCCATGTTTCGGCAGACACACGCGCTCCTAGCGCCAATCAACTCGCTCCCTACGGCTACGCCGCAGTAAAGGGTATAGATCGCGAAGTGCAAATCTCCGCTGGTCAGAAATATCTGAATGTGACTCGTATGGAGACGCTTCGGATCAACGTCGCTGGAAAGATCGTCACTTGGACTTTCGACACTCTCGGGACTAAATCCTTCCCGCTGGAAAAAATTGTACCCGGCGCAAGCGGCATTACGGTCTATGTTGCTGACAACTGGACTTACAGCGGCAACTAACCAAATGACAGGGAAGTGACAACAACGTCATTTCTCTGTCCTGTATTTGTCAGTGTCCTGTCAGTAGCATAAATCGCGCATCAACAGTTTTCACCCTTCGTTACCCCCTTCAACACAAAGGAGAGCCAATATGAAAAATGCATTGTTTGTCGCAGTATTGAGTATCGCGGCAGTTTCTGCGCAGGCTGCAGACCGTGCCCACGTCCAGAAAACGATCGAACTGAAGGACGGCTCGACTGTTTACATATTCAAGGACGGCAAGATGGGAATGGAAGACAAGCTGGGCAGAGCATCATACATGGCGCCCGGCCACGTCATGGAAACCAAGGATGGAAAGAAAATCATCATGAACGGCAACGAGATCTGGCGCGTTGAGGAATTGCTGCACAAAGACCACAAAGGTAGCTAACCACGCGACGAACCTGCGACGTCGTTTTCTCCCATCCTAACGCCCCGATAATGGGGCGTTTTCCATCAGATTTTGAGTTGTTCGAGCAGTTCCATCATATGCTTATAATGGCCGCCGGCTCGATTCAATGAAAATTCATACATGATCGAATTTTCCGCAAATTTTGCTCGTTCAATATCCATCTCGACAGTGTTTCCATCGATGCTGCTTTGCGTCGGCTGTGCGTATTTGAGCGGAAAAGGTGCTTGAATCCTCGAAGCCGCTCCTGAAATATGACCGGCATTCGTTGTATTAAGCGTAACTGTTGAGTTCCGGGAGAGTGACTGAGCAAGTTTGATAGCCTCCTGAAAATCAATATCTACTGCCTGATAGCCAGGTGTATCCGCATTGGCAATATTTGAGGCAATGAGCTGCTGGCGATATGCGCGCAACCCCAAGGCCTGCTCCTGAAAGGAATGTCCGCCACGACGACTCGGCCCCCCGAGTGGAATATGCCCAGGATGTGCGGGAGTATTATGTGAAATTGTAGAGTTGCCACGCTGGCGAAGATGTGCCCCCCCCTGATTCCGCGCGGTCGTCGCAAAGTGCGTGGAATGCTCACCTCCTGGCGCAGAACTAGTGGCTTGTACAAGCACCGCCGAAAAAGCCGGTTTATCAGCACTTCCACTTCCATCTGCAGACTTTGCATTTGGCTGGTGAGTTCCATGCGCGGAGTCCACAACAGACGGAAAAAGCTGTGGGCCGCTCGAAGAGACTATCGCCATCGCAAGTTCGAATTCGCAAACATTCGAACATGCTGCTAGTTCAATCGTGAACTAAGAATGGCAAATAAGTTACATGTGTGTCAGCACATCGACAGAAACCCAAAACAGGGGCCTGAAGTCGTGCAGATCAATAGCAAGCTTTGCAGCGCCCTGAAGACGGAGCTTGTTTTAATCTGAAGTAGCGGCACAGGATCGCCTGCAATTTTCCGCCCCATGTGTCATGCCCCCATGTTCTGCTTTGATTGTAGAAATCTGCTGACAGAATTTGGAAATGCTCATAAAGCACAGGGTCAAAATGAGAGCCCACTTCTTTATTCATGATCGCCATCGTTTCCTCCAGCGACAGTGCCGGCTTATAGGGCCGTGGGGACGTAAGAGCATCGAAGACATCCACAAGAGCAAAGACACGCGCAGGTAGCGGTATTGCCTCGCCTTCGAGACCATCTGGGTATCCCTCTCCATCAAAACGTTCGTGGTGATGCCGGATGGTCGGAGCTGCCGCACTCAACCATGGATTATCTGCAATGATCTCGACACCGAGCAGAACATGTGATTTCATCAAAGTGAACTCTTCGGGGGTCAGCTTTCCCGGCTTAAGAAGAATTTGGTCAGGAATCCCGATTTTCCCGACATCATGCAAGAATGCCCCGACAACCAGATCGGCGATCAATTGATCTGGCATGCGTAGCGCTTCCGCAAGCGCTACGGCATAACAAGTCACTCTGTAATTGTGCGCATCGGTTTCCGAATCTCGCTTCGCAATCGCGTTACCCAGAGAACGCATCAGCGAAATGGTCGATTCGAGAAGATCCCGGGATAGGTGGTTTGTTCGGGTTAGCATTGCCAACATCAAGGGATAAAGCAATGCAGCCGCAATAAGCGTAGCAAGGACAGATATGAAGGAAACATCAATAGCCTGTTGGCGTTGCAGTGCCATTTCATCTGCTGTTACTAGACTCAGCCCCTCCAGATAACCCAGCAGGTCGTTTTCGCTTCGTAGTGGTAACTCAACCCAGTTGATTCGAGCGCCCTCTACCAAAAAGCTCGATGTGTGGCCGGTACCGGGTTCCGGCCACAGAGGCGGCCGCTCTCGCACAGCAGTGACCAGGGAGCCCTTTACAGGGGACCACAGTTCCAGAAGAACACGCCTATCCCGATCAAGCACGCGTACGCCGAGAATCCCGGCACGATCGAACATCCTCTCGATTTCGGAATGGTCCTTTTGATTCATGTCAGCGGCGATACTCATCGCTGGAGACGTGAAGTGTTGAACGCCGACTAGTACTTGTTGCATGGTCGCCGCGTCGTTTCTATAGCTAATCAGGAGAAATGCCGCCATCCCCCCAAGAAATCCGACGATGAGAGCACTGATTCCGATCTTTTTTGCCAGCAGCAACTTCAGATCGGCGGGCGTTTCAGGTAGCCGCAAACCCTTTCTGGCATCGCTCGGCATAACGGGGACACTTTTTGTTGAATTACTCTTCATTCATGATAAGAATCGCCCTAACCGAATCTATCGGTCCAAGTCCATGCCATTGTTTCAGGGTCGATTTCACCTCACCAGGCGTACATCCGTGGTTGCATTCAACCCGCCACCGCTGTTGCAGCACAGACTTGCAGTAGTTGAAGCGGAGCATCTTTGGATTACTTCCTACTGCGATAGCCAGCAGCCGACACGTACAGTGATCGCCATGTCCAGCAGAATTCAGATGAGTCATGACAGAATGCCAAGGCCCCTTACGGGGCCTCGGCCAAGACTCACTTGTTGTCGCGCGGATGATAATGTTTGCTCATATCCTTGGCTGGGTTGGGCTTGTCAGATTTCTTCTCTGGCATACTCTGCGGCACACCCGTTTTCTCCTGAACGTGCGAATGCTTGGGCTGTTTCTCGACCTTTGCATCGTTAGAAGCCGCTTTGTCGCCTTCCGCAGCCACAGGATTAATCATGAGGAATCCAGCCGCCAAGACGGCGGCAACGATGGGCGTAGATTTCATGGACATTGCTCCAATGTAGGTAGTGGGAGGTTGTGGAACATCCAAACGGATGAACGTAACCAGCTTGCCCCACCCGGGCAGTCAACGAAGTGACGCGACGATTACATTTTTGTCAAAAAAGATGAAGACGAGCGAATAGGCCTCCCAAATCACATTTCAGGTTTTTTCGCGCTGTAGAGCGTCATCGTTCCAAAGATCGTATCGAAGCTTTTTCTCACTGCAACGTCTTGAAATCCTGCCCTGAAAAAGATGTCCGGCAATCGCCCGTCCACGTTGCCCTGCGTATTCGAGAATCCGTCGAGCATTTGGATGCTATAAAACAAGGTACGCATTGCTAACCCACTTGGTTTTCCCCAGTCGGCGACGTGAAACTCCCCTCCAGGACGCAGAACACGAAAGCATTCAGAAGCAGTGCGTTCCTTATCGTCCATATCGAGGTGATGGAAAAACAAGCTTGAGAGCACTCGATCGAAATACGCCTCCTCGTATGGCAGGGCCCCCGACATCGCAAGATCAAAGCCTATCGTAAGTCCCGCAATTTGAGCCTTGCGCTTCGCAATTGACAGGATGGCAGGATCACCGTCTACACCGACCACTTCGGCGCCTTGACAAGCCTGCTTAGCCCAAATAGACAAAGTACCGGTACCACAAGCCAGGTCAAGTACTACCTGTCCTGGAAGAATGTTGGCTTGGTGAATTAGCGCTGTCTTGAAGGTGCGTTCACGCGTTGTGACGCCGACGACAAAATCGTAACAAGGCGTCAGCACGTGAAATCCGAGCGCAGGAACAAACCCGACATCTTGCTTTGGTTTCATCGAGTCCCCCTTGGCAGAGTCAATCATTACTTCGGCGAGACAGTTCTTTGAGAGTCTCTTGCTGGTAGGCAAATCCTTCGCGCATGCAGAAATTACAGTAGCTCAGTATCGATTTGCTCATGACCGACGGCATGCTAACCGGGCCGCAGTTTCCACTATGTTGCACCTCGACAAGCAAACGGATCGCGTCGACGGCGACGGTCACCTGTGTGGAAATCAATCGCTCTACAAAGGTACAGTTAACGTTCGCCAGACGAACGGTCGAATCGAGTTGTGATATCGCGTGCTTTTTCAAATCTATCAACAGTGTTTGCATAGTCTATGCTCCGAGTTAGCTTGTATGGATTAAGCTTATGTTAGATACATCTTTTGCGGACGAAATGCCAAAGCAAGCTGACCCCGCAGCTAGAATTTGGCCACTTCTCGGGCCGAATAATCGGATTCGTTTGGACCGACGCTGAATCAAGAGGACCTTGGTGCGCAGATTACTGCGAGTTATCGAATAAGGTTTGGCGATCCTGGTCCGGTCGTGCCACATATTTCTATTGCATTACTGTCGTCACATCGACCTTCGCGCCGAGTCCTAACGTATATCCCAGCGAAAGATGGTTAGAGCGACCAGAGCTATAGTCGGTGTGATTGCAATACAGAATGGAACAAATTTCCCTGTGGCAAGTGAGACATCGCCTTCCGCGCCACAATGCTTTCGGGTCAGCGTGACGGACCAAGTGCCTCCATTTTTCTTTGCACCTCCACAAGGCCGACTCCGCTTTCCATGGTCCGTTTGTCACCGACATGGCCGGCGACCTACTTGGTCGTCTTGGCGTCGCCGCCGGGCATGGCCGCGGCGTCTTAGCGGCTAGTCTGCCCGCAGCAGACCAGTTCGGTGAGCGGCACCTTGCGCTGGCCAGCATCACAGTTCGCTTCAGCTTGCTATCCTTGTCCGGGGCTGCTAACACTAACTTTTCTCACCGTATTTTGCAGATACCTAGGTGACGTTTTCATATCGTTGGGATTACGTTTCTGTCACCGGACTGTCAGCCCATCAGCATTGGGACCATTGTGATGATGCCGAGCTCGCAGCAAGGAGCTTGCGAAAGACTCGGCTCGCATCTGTTGATGATGGCTCATGCCACGAGCCCAAAGAGGTTGGTTTCAAACTCCTCTATTGATGGAACAGGACGCGGAGATTCGAACAGGAAAACTGTGGGAATGGATACGGCTGCTCGGCCGCCCGAGCCGGGAAGAGCGAGCGACGCTCAAGGCCCATTAGATCGAATCGACCTTAACGTTCAGGAAATCGCGTAAGCGCGACAGCGATTCCCGCACTGCGCAGTCGCGCACATAGTTCGCAATGGCCACCGAAGGTCTGGAGGGGTGTCGCTGCGATGGCTGTAGGAAGCCTTTTAAAGCACTGACTTGGATGGCGAGAGCCCGACTGCATCAGCGGGAAAAGGGGACGACTCAATATTTCCCTGAGTTAGGAGAATCATGAAACCATTCACGAGAACGATTTGTTGCTATCGACAAAACCTCGCAGCAACAGTCCACGAGATGCGGTAGTTGGCAAGCGGCCTGTCGACATTTATCGAATACCGACGCTCCGCTGCTGCTCTCGGACGTGAGCCGTGATATGAGCCACGTCGTCCGGACTAACTTTTTCCACTGGCGGCATGTCCCCAAATTGCCAGTGATGCGCACGCACGCCCTTAGCGACGGCCAACTGAAAAGCCGCGTCACCGTGATGCGATGACTCATATATTTTGTGCAAGAGTGGCGGCCCTTTTTCCGAACCCTTCAGGTCCTTACCGTGGCACCCCGAGCAATGCTGGGCAAACAACATTTTCCCTGCTGTGGTATTCGGCACCAGCCCGGGTGTAGGTTTCGGAATCGACCACCCTTGCCCTTGCACCGTGCCGCTGATCAATACCGCAAATCCAGCAATGGCAAGTACAACTCTGCTCATATTTCGAATCCTCGCTTCATTCGCCATTGCTTCACTAGAGCATAGATGGCAGGGATGACGGCCAGCGTCAAGACGGTAGAGGAAATCATTCCCCCAACCATCGGTGCAGCAATTCTGCTCATGACCTCTGAGCCAGTACCACTGCCCCACATGATCGGCAGGAGACCTGCCATGATCGCCACGACGGTCATCATCTTTGGCCGAACGCGCTCAACGGCGCCTTCCATGATTGCCTCGTAAAGGTCGCCAAGCGATGGCGCCTGCCCTTGCGTTCGGCGCTTCGCTTTCAGCTCCTCCCATGCATGATCAAGGTAAATCAGCATGACGACCCCAGTCTCTGCCGCAACGCCTGCCAGCGCGATGAATCCTACCGCCACGGCAACGGAAAGATTGTAGTTGAGCCACCACATCAGCCAGATACCGCCCACCAAGGCAAAAGGCACCGACAACATAACGATCATCGTCTCAGTCAGGCGCCTGAAGTTGAGGTAGAGCAAAACAAAGATGATCAGCAGGGTTACCGGAATGACCACTTTCATTTTTTCGATCGCCCGCTCCATAGACTCGAACTGGCCGCTCCAGGTGGCGTAATAGCCTGCCGGGAATTTTACTTTTTCAGTAACAGCTTTTCGGGCATCGGCAACATAACTGCCAATGTCACGGTCACGGATATCGACGAAGATGTAAGCGGAAAGCAATGCGTTCTCAGTGCGAATTCCAGGCGTTCCCTTGGTAACCTCGACGCGAGCCAATTGCCCGAGCGGAATCATTGCCCCTTCCATAGTCGGCACGAGAACCTCGCGCGCAATCTTTTCGGGATCCGAGCGCAACTCGCGTGGATAACGTACGGTGACGCCGAAACGCTCACGTCCCTCAACCGTGGTGGTCACCATTTCGCCCCCCAGTGCCTGCCCGACAATTTCCTGCAGATCACCGACTGCCATGCCATAGCGGGCGAGTTGGGCACGATCTGGTTCGATCGTTAGGTAATAGCCGCCGGTGATGCGTTCGGCGAATGCAGACGTCGTGCCAGGCACATTCTTGACGACAGCTTCGATCTCGCGCGCAAGACGCTCCATCTCGTTCAGATCCTTGCCAAATACCTTGATACCGATCGGGGTACGAATACCGGTAGACAACATGTCGATCCGCGCCTTGATCGGCATTGTCCAAGCATTTGAAACGCCGGGGAACTGCAGCGCCTTGTCCATCTCGGCAATCAGCTTGTCAACGGTCATGCCTGGGCGCCACTCAGATTCCGGCTTCAGGTTGATCACCGTCTCGAACATTTCTGTCGGCGCCGGATCAGTAGCCGTGTTGGCACGACCGGCCTTTCCATAGACCGAAGCAACTTCGGGAAAGCTCTTGATGATCTTGTTCTGAGTCTGCAGCAACTCGGCGGCCTTGGTGATCGACATACCAGGCAACGATGCCGGCATATAGAACAGAGTTCCCTCGTTAAGGGTCGGCATGAACTCGGAACCGAGCCTGCTGGCGGGGTAGACCGAGATTGCCAGCGTCACCACGGCAGCGGCGATAGTTGTCTTCTTCCATCGCATGACCCAAGCGATGATCGGTCGGTAGCCCCAGATCAAGAAGCGATTCACGGGATTCTTCGCTTCTGGCATGATGCGCCCGCGGATAAACAGCATCATCAGCACTGGCACCAACGTCACCGACAGCAAGGCGGCGCCGGCCATCGCGAAGGTCTTGGTATAGGCAAGCGGCGAGAAAAGCCGACCTTCCTGCGCCTCCAGCGTGAATACTGGGAGAAAGGAGACAGTGATGATCAGCAGTGAGAAGAAGAGCGCCGGGCCGACTTCCTTGCAGGCGGCAATCATCGCCTCTACACGGTCGTCGTGGGAATGCTCGCTGGGCAACCGTTCGATGTGTTTGTGTGCGTTTTCGATCATGACGATTGCCGCATCGATCATTGCTCCGATGGCAATGGCGATGCCTCCGAGACTCATTAGGTTCGAGTTCATGCCAAGCGCGCGCATCGAAATGAAGGCAATTAGAACGCCGACCGGTAACATCAGGATTGCCACAAGCGCACTACGCACATGCAGGAGAAAGACGATGCAGACCAGCGCGACAATCAGGCTTTCCTCGGCGAGGGTTCGTATAAGCGTATCGATTGCGCGGTGAATCAGATCTGAGCGGTCGTAAACCGTTTCGATGGTTACACCAGCCGGAAGACCGCTCGAAATCTCGCCGATCTTTTCCTTCAGGTTATGAATAACCTCTAGCGCATTCTGTCCGTAGCGCGCCATAGCGATTCCGGAGACAACTTCTCCCTCTCCGTTGAGTTCGGTCAGTCCTCGCCGCTCATCGGGGGATAGTTCGACACGCGCGATATCACGGATGAGAACAGGGGTTCCCCGTTCGGACTTCACCACCAACTGTTCGATATCGGCGATACCCCGCAGGTAGCCCTTGCCACGAACCATGTACTCGGTCTCGGCCATCTCAACGACACGACCGCCAACATCCCGGTTGGAATCCCGAATCACCTGCGATACCTTGGCCAGCGGAATACCGTAGGCACGCAACTTTACCGGATCGACAGTAACCTGGTAGGTCTGTACGAAGCCGCCAATTGAAGCAACCTCGGCAACACCGTGGGCCTTCGTCAACTGATAGCGCAAATACCAATCCTGAAGTGTGCGCAACTCCGCCAGCGTCTTATCCTTCGCCAAGACAGCGTACTGGTAAACCCAACCAACCCCTGTTGCATCAGGGCCGATTTGGGGCGTAACGCCTTTCGGCATTCGCCCGGCGGCGAAATTCAGGTATTCCAGAACGCGCGAGCGCGCCCAGTAGATATCTGTTCCATCCTCAAAGATGATGTAGACGAACGACGCCCCAAAGAACGAAAAACCGCGAACAACCTTTGACTTTGGCACCGACAGCATGGCACTCGTCAGCGGATAGGTCACTTGGTCTTCAACAACTTGGGGCGCCTGCCCTGGGTACTCTGTGTAAACGATCACCTGCACATCGGACAGATCTGGCAGCGCGTCAAGTGGCGTCTTCATCACCGCATAGATGCCACCAATGGTGATGAACAGGGTCGCCAGCAGAACCAGAAAACGGTTTCGGGCCGACCAATCGATGATTTTTGCGAGCATAGCAACCCCTGTCAGTGACCGGCGTGGGGGCTTGCGGCACCGGGCTTGCCCCCCTCCTGCTGCGTTGCGCTGGTAATCACCCACTCACCTGGTTTGCGCTCGACAAACTCGAAATCGACCTTGCTGCCCGGCTTCAACCCCGACAACAGTGCCGGGTTTGCGACCGCGAAGTCCATGGTCATTCCAGGCCACTTCAGGCTGGCAACCGGCCCGTGGTTCAGCGTTACCATGCCGATAGCTGCATCGACCCCTTCGACCGTGCCCTCGGCTTTATGCCCAACTTTGGTCGGTTGCGCAGCCACACCTTCTCCATGTTCTGCATGACCAAAACTCCCGACCGCCGCCTTGAGATTGCTCTCCGCGTCGATCAGGAAATTCGCGGCAACGACCACGGGCTCTCCATCTCTGACGCCTTCGATCACTTCCACGTAATTTTCACCGCGCTGGCCAAGCTTGACCTCCCGTGGTTCGAAGCGTCCCTCCTTCGCCTGGACGAAGACGAGTCGGCGGGTACCGCTGTCGATCACAGCCGATGTCGGCACAGTCACCACTGGCCCCTTGCCACCGACCGGCAGTTCGACCTGCGCGAACATTGCTGGCTTTAGTAACTGCCCTGGATTAGGCAGTTCGATGCGGACGGGAACCGTGCGCGTTTCTGCCTTCAACGTCGGATAGACGTAAGTGATGGTGCCCTCGAAGGATTTTTCCGGATAGGCATTAATCCTGACCTTAGCCTTGGCGCCTGGCCGCACGAGGCCGATATCCTGCTCGAATACATCAGCGATAACCCAGACGGAGGAAAGATCTGCTACCTGATAGAGCGCTTCCCCGGGCATGAAACGCATACCTTGCACGGCCTTCTTCTCAGTGACAATACCTGAAACCGGCGAACGGAAAGTCAGAGTGCGCCGCGACTCTCCTGATTTCGCCAAGGCTTTAATCTGCTCTTCGGAAATATCCCAGTTCTTCAGTCGAAGCAAACTCGAGTCAGCAAGCTGCTGCATGCTGTCCCGGGCGGCTCCCTCTGCACCACGAAGCGACTCCACGCCTTGTGCAGCAATCGCGTACTCACGCTGAGCCGAGACCAACTCCGGGCTATAGACCTCGAACAATGACTGCCCCTTGCCGACAGGTTGGCCTGTGATGTTGACATGTAGCCGCTCGACATAGCCCTCGAACTTGGGGGAAATGGCGTAGACCCGACGTTCGTCGGGCTCGATACGTCCTGCGGCACGAACCAGTCTGTCTAGCACACGCAGTTTCGCCGCTTCTGCCCTGACACCGAGCTTCTGCACCTTTTCCGTGCTGATCTTGATCTGCCCTGCCGCAGATTCATCCTCGTCCTCGCCTTCATAGACCGGAATGTAATCCATCCCCATAGGATCCTTCTTGGGGACGGGCGACGTATCAGGCAGCCCCATCGGATTACGGTAGAAAAGAAGTTTTTTCTCCTTCTTTGCCGACACCAAAGACGTCACTGCGGCCGCGGTGGATGTGTCGCCACCTGCGACTTCGTTTCTTTTCCCTAGCCAATACCCGCTACCCGCCGCAATGGCCAATGCCACGACACCGACGGTCAGCACGACACCTTGCTTCATAGGTCATCCCCTAGTAGACGTTCGATTTCGGCCAGACGCATCCGCGCGTCGACCTGTGCCTTGATCTGATTTACCTTCGCTTGCCGAATTTGACGCTGCGCATCGAGCAGGGTAGCGAAGTCGACCTTCCCCGTTTCGTATCCGGCGAGCGCAGCCTGGAACGTCAATTCCGCCTGCGGCAATAGGCTGCCGGCAAGCAGAACTTCGGCTCGGCGGGCCGCATCAATCCCCGCAAGCGCCTCCGAGAGTTCAGCGATCACCTGATTGGCTGTCGCATCCTTTCTGGCTCTGGCGGCGCTCAACATCGCCTCGGATTCTCGCTCCTGCGCACGCCGTGTGGATTGCTGGAGAGGTATGTTAAGTTCGACCATCAGTTCCCATTCCTTCACCGAGTTCTGGTACTGGATCGGCGACACACCGAAGGTAAAGTCCGGATAGCGGTTTTTGTATGCCAAGTCACGTGAGCGCTCGGCCGCCTTGACTTTGGATTCATCGGAAAAGAGCTGAGGATTGCGCGCCCGGACACGGTCTTCCAAGGCTAAGAAATCAAGCTTCGCCGGCGGTGGCAACGATCGCAGCAGCGTCGGCGCCGCAAGAGGTGCATTCGCCGGTCGGGCCAGCAAGGCATTGATACGTGCCTGCAGTTGCCTTCGCTCTGTTTCCAGCGTAATTAGCTCATTGCGCATATTGGTCTGCTCGACTTGTGCGCGAATGACATCCTGTTGTGCTGCAAGCCCTCCTGCATAGCGGACCTGAGCGATCTTTTCGAGACGAAGCATCAGGTCGAGTATCTCGCGGGTCAGCCGTTCGCTACCGTTCAGGAAATACAGTTGCGAATGAATGACCTTGATGCGTCCCGCAACATCCGCCCAAGTGCCCAACGCACGCCCCTTCGCACCATCCGCCTCCAGTTCTGCGATTTCACGCTTGAGGTCGCGCTTTCCAAACCATGGAATATCCTGCATCAGGGTGTACTGCGTACTGCCGACGCGGCTCGGTGAAAGACTCGCATTCTGCTCACCCATGCGGGTGATATCGCGCAGTTCCATCCGTAGTTTCGGGTCCGGCAGGGCACCAGCCGGCGTGATACGCTCACTTGAAGCATCTGCCTCGGCCTGCATCGCAGCATATTCCGGGTTTCGACTCATGGCGTACTCGAGCAGACTTTCAGCCGAATGGCCGATCGCGGCCTCCTGTGCTTGCGCCGAAAGACCGATTCCGAAGGCAAGCACAAACGCCGCAAGCAGCGCAGATCGTAGTTCCCGCATACAAACTCCCTAATTTTTATCGCGAAGCAGGACGCACGACTCCCGTAGCCAAAACGGTCCGACTCGAGCGAAATCTCACTTCACCGGAACAAAGTGCGTCACGGTAATCGTGCCGTTGATACTTTCGGCCACGAACATGATCTTGTCACCAGTTTTCATCTGATCCAGCCAAGACGCCTCCTTGACACGAAAAACCATTGTCATAGCAGGCATATTGAGGGATTCTAGCGGGCCGTGTGACAGGGTTAGCTTGCCGGCATCCTTGTCCACTTTCTTGACAAGGCCATCAACCATTTTCGAAGAGGCAGTATTGCCAGCCTGAGCAACCATCGTGTGGCCGGCATGATCATTTGCCGCCATCACGGAAGCTGACCCAGCTACTGCGATAGCAATGAAGAAAGTACTAGCAATGGTTTTCATGAGAGGTCTCCAAAGAATGAATGAAATAACGCTCAGTGCTTCGCGAATACTTCGGTTCCGCCATCGTGCTTGATCAGAAGCGTATTGAAATGCGAGGCCTGGCGCCCCTCCATTCCTGGTGAGCCAATGGGCATCCCCGGAACAGCCAGACCTCGTGCTTCCGGCTTCTCCTTAATTAGTCGGAGGACGTCAGGGACCGGTACATGCCCTTCGACTACGTAACCAGCCACCTTAGCGGAATGGCAGGACGCCACATGATCTGGAACGCCAAAATGCTTCCGTGCAGCGGGCAAGCTCAGCACGTTATGTGTGCGTACTTCGAAACCAGCCTTGCGCAAGTGATCGGCCCACTTACCGCAACACAAGCAGTTGGCGGTTTTGTAAACATCGACGACCTCTCCCGTACGGGCGATTGCGGGGAAAACCCCAGCAATCAGCATGGAAAGCAGAGCGAAGCTCGGGGTGTCTGGCTTGGTCATTGATCAGTCCATAAGCGAATGTGGGCAGTATGCAAAAGCCACGCCAACATCTGCCTGACCTTTTGATTACATTTTTGTAATTTTTTGGCGCAACAGATGTTCGAAACAACTAATGCCACCGACAAAGCCTGATGTACTTATAACAAATGCCAGCCATGGCTTTCAGAACACCAGCGATGTTCTTTTGGCAATCAATTACCGAACCTGCACTTTTCCGACCATCCCGGCCTCGTAGTGCCCCGGCAGCAGGCAGCCGAAGTCGAATTCACCAAGCCGGTTGAAAGTCCAGATGATCTCGGACCGCTTTCCCGGAGCAACATGAGCCATGTACGGCTCATCGTGTTCCATGTTCGGAAATTTTTTCATCATTTCCGCATGCTCGTCGAGGTATTTCTTGGTGCCCAGCACATACTCATGCATGGCTTTTCCTGCATTGGCGATTCGCAGACGAACCGTTTCGCCTTGGCGAACATCGATCCGGTCCGGAACGAAGCGCATCGAATCAAGCATCCTGACATCGATTGTTCTTGTTGCCGAACCCCGGTCGCCGGCAATTCCCCACTCCTTTTGCTCCTTAACCGCTCCATCGGTTGCAGCACTGGAATGGACTTCGCTGCCATGGGCAAAAACCGTGTTCGCGGAAAATAGCAGCGCAGTAGCGAACAAAGAGATTAGGTGTTTCATTTGACTCCTCTATAAATTAATAATGCGGTTTACCAGCGCTTGGCTTCCGAACGCGGACTTCTATCGTTTTTGTCGCTTCCTGTGCACTTGAGGATGAAAGCTCCTGCGCGGTTCCAGGTGCGCGTCGCAGAGATTCCACGGTGCCGGCCCATTCGAAGGCCTGCGTTCCTCGCGGCTGCCGATACCAGCCAGGGTCGCGATAGTCGCCAACCTTCTGATCGCCTCGCACCTTGAGGACGCTAAACATGCCGCCCATCTCCAGCGCCCCATAAGGGCCGCGGCCAGTCATCATCGGCAAGGTGTTGTCAGGGATCGCCATCTCCATCTCTCCCATGTCGGCCATCCCCCGCTCCCCCATCACCATGTATTCTGGGATCAGATCGGTGATCTGCTTTACGAGTCCCCGGTGGTCCACGCCGATCATGGTAGGAACGTCATGCCCCATTGCGTTCATGGTGTGGTGACTCTTGTGGCAATGGATTGCCCAGTCCCCTTCTTCATCGGCAAGGAACTCGATCTGCCGCATCTGCCCGACGGCAACGTCAGTCGTCACTTCCGGCCAACGCGAACCGATCGGGGTCGGTCCGCCATCCGTGCCACTAACAACGAATTCGTGCCCGTGCAGGTGTATCGGGTGGTTGGTCATCGTCAGGTTGCCGATTCGGATGCGGACCTTGTCACCCTTGCGGACGTTGAGCGAGTCGATTCCCGGAAAAGCGCGGCTGTTCCATGTCCACAGGTTGAAGTCAAGCATCGTATTGACCTTTGGCGTATAGCTGCCGGGGGCGATGTCATAGGCGTTCAGCAGAAAGCAGAAATCACGATCAACTACATCGATCAGCGGATGCGTTTCTCGGGGATGAGTTACCCAGAACCCCATCATGCCCATCGCCATCTGTGTCATTTCATCGGCATGCGGGTGATACATAAAAGTTCCAGGCCGACGGGCGACAAATTCGTAGGCGAAGGTTTTTCCGGGCGGAATCTGCTTCTGGTTTAGGCCGCCAACCCCATCCATCCCGTTGGGCAGACGCTGCCCGTGCCAATGAATTGTGGTGTGCTCCGGCAGACGGTTGGTGACAAAAATGCGAACACGGTCTCCTTCGACAACCTCGATCGTCGGCCCTGGACTTTGGCCGTTGTAACCCCACAGGTGCGCCTTCATACCGGGAGCAATTTCGCGAACCACCGGCTCGGCGATCAGATGGAATTCCTTGGTTCCGTTTTTCATACGCCACGGCAATGTCCACCCGTTGAGGGTGACAACAGGGTTGTATGGGCGACCCACAGCGGGACGCATAGGCGGCTGCGTATTCGGCGAGCCCATCGTGGGTGCTTCGGGGACCGCTCCCATGGCAACCGAGCTGACTGAAGAAGCCAGCACAGCACCGCCGGCGATTCCGAAATTGCGAATGAAGTCTCGACGAGAGTTCATGGTCAGAGTCCTCCGTTCTCAGTGGTCGGGGCGACCGGTAGATGCCGCAACCGCTCGTGTAGAGGTATTCAAGGATGGCTTGCCGATCATGGCCATCTGCAGATCACCCTCAGCAATCCAGAAATCCCGAAGGGCCTCGATATAGGCGTTAACGCTCGATATCTGCGATCGAGCATCGGCAAGCAGATCGAATACACCGATCAACATGCCGTTGTATCGGAGTAGGTTTTCATCGGAAATTCGCTTCGTAAGTGGCACAATTTCGTCCCGGTAATGGCGTGCGATATCGTAGTTCGTTCGATAGCCGCGATAGGCTTCACGCACCTCAGAGCGGGCGTTTACTGCAGCTTCGCCGGTTCGCTCGATGGCCTGCATGTAGATTGCCTCTGCCTTGGCAACCTTGGCGCCGCCCCAGTCGAAGATCGGCAGTTCAAAGCTGATTTCATAACCACGCTTGTAGGGACTATCACGCGGCCCCTCCAGGACGCGTGCAGGCCCGAGTTCGAGGACATTCACGAAGCGAGTAGCTTTCGTTAGCCCGAGGTTCCGCGCCAGAGCCTCGGTCTCGGCCCGCAACGCCTGCAAATCAAGCCGCTGATCAAGTGCGGCCTGTTCAATTCCGGGCTGCTCGCCGACCGATGACGGCAAATCCGGCAGACGTTCAGCAAGTTTGAAGGCGTCGCGATTCGAAACGCCAAGCGCTCTGGCCAATCTTTCTCGGGATGAAACTGCGGCTTGCTCGGCACGCGCAAGATTGAGCGCCGCATCGGCATAGAATGCCTGCTCACGCATCTGACGAAGTTTGCTGAAATTGCCGACCTTGGCCATTCGCCGTGCTAGCTCTGCACCGGCTTCGGCCGCTGTATTCACCTTGCGCAGAAACCTGACGCTTTCCTCAGCCGCCACGGCAGAATAGTAGGCCTCTCGTGCCTCCGTCGCGACCCGCACCACTTCGATCGCGGCAAGCCGCTGGGTCTGCTCGAAACGCCGCTGCTCTACCTGCACAGCCAGCGGCATCGTTATTAATGCGAATATATTGAATGTCAAAGCCTGTTCGATTTTGTATTCGCGCCCGCCTTCTTCAGCCTTACTTGCGCGCAGCATCGAGAAATGCGGATTAGGCAGACGGCCAGCCTGAACCAGCTCCGCCTCGCTGATTCCGAGGTCGAAGAACGCTGCCCGCAAGCCCCGATTGTTGAACAGGGCAATCTGGACGGCATCGTCAGCGGCCAGCGTTCTCGCCAAGAGCTCGTTCACGCGTTGCTGCAGGGCCGACCGTTCTTCGTCGGTGCGCGGCCAGACAACTTCCTTTTTCAGCCGTTCGCGCGTCGTTTGCTCGACGCTGCGAAAGCCGCCATCGTCCGAAAAGGTTGCGCATCCCGTCAGGGCCACGGCAGACCAGGCAAGGACAACCAATCGTCTGGATCGCGATCTATCTTGAGTTTCGGCTCGGATGGCCATGATTCACCTCCTCGAACCACTATCTTTTTTTGGGTCTGCAGAAGGGCCATCCAAGCGAAGCGGGGATGGATCATCATTCAGATGCCCCATATGGCCCCGCAAACGTTCAACCTCCTCGTTTGCATACCGCCAGCCTTCGACCGCAACATCTTCAAAAGCTTTGTACTCGTTGAACGCCGGATCGAATTTCTCGACCGTCGTGCTGGGCGACAGGACTTCCGCAGCAGATGCAAAACTGGCAGCGGCAGCGATTACGAATGCCATCTTTTTCATGGTGTCTCCGTTGGGCAGGGATGGGGTCTGCTGCCCCAATGAATTGACATCATGCGGCCGCCAAACCGACACGGCCCTGACTTAAAGATTACATTTTAGTAATCTAGAAAATTCACCAGGTAGCCGATGGAGAATGCGCCATATATTTCAGTGATTGGTGAGGGTATCTATGAAGATTCTTGTAGTTGAAGACGAGCCGAAGACCGGGACCTACCTGAAACAGGGACTGATTGAAGCCGGCTTTGTGGTCGACCTGGTCCATGATGGCCTTGATGGATTGCATCAATCTTTGACCGAAGCCTATGATCTCGCCATCCTCGACGTCATGCTTCCCGGAATAGACGGCTGGCAGGTCTTGCAAGGGATCCGGCGTGCCGGCAAGGAAATGCCAGTTCTTTTTCTTACCGCTCGCGATCAGATCGAGGATCGGGTCAAGGGCCTTGAGTTGGGCGCGGACGATTACCTGGTCAAGCCTTTTGCGTTTTCCGAACTTCTGGCACGGGTAAGAACGCTCCTGCGACGTGGAGGCAAAGCCAAGGAAGCAGAAGTTCTTCGGGCCCACGATCTCGAACTTGACCTGCTGCGCAGACGGGTAACACGTGCGGGGAAGCGGATTGACTTAACAGCTAAGGAGTTTTCATTGCTCGAGTTACTGCTGCGCCGGCAAGGGGAGGTTTTGCCGAGATCATTGATTGCATCGCAAGTCTGGGACATGAATTTTGATAGCGACACAAATGTGATTGAGGTTGCCGTGAAACGACTACGGAAGAAGATCGATGAGGATTTTGAGCCAAAGCTCATTCGCACTGTTCGGGGCATGGGCTACGTACTTGAGGTCGCAGCTTGAAATCATTGATCGGACGATCCCTTACCCTTCGTCTGACGCTCCTCTACGCTGCAGCATCGGCGACCGTCTTGGTTCTTCTCGGAATCTTTATCGGCCTGTCCGTCGAGCAACATTTCGAGGAGCAAGACATGGAAGTCTTGTCGGGAAAATTTGCCCTCGCACGGCATCTGCTTGAACGCACGCAGCTTCAGCAACTCCAACGGTCAGTAAAGGAACAACTCGACGATGCTCTTACTGGTCATCACGGACTTACGGTAGCGGTTTTCGCTTCAGACCGCAGGCGTCTTTACGCAAATATCGACATGCCGATTCCTAGCGATCTCATCTCGCCTCCGCTCACTGGTGGAAGCAACAGGCCCGTTAAATGGCGAACAAATGAAGGCATCCCGTGGCGCGGTATCTCTGCATCTATTCCCATGACAGGGCCGAGCAGAGAAAAGCTTATCGTTGTTGTCGGCACGGAAATATCCCACCACGAACATTTCCTGCAGTCATTCAGAATCACGCTTTGGATTTTCGTTGCGTGCGCAACGGCAGCAATGGGACTGCTCGGATGGGTCGTGGTCAGACGGGGGCTAAGCCCGTTGCGGAAAATCAGGGACGAGGCCACCACAATCACCGCAAACCGACTGCATACCCGCCTTCCGGTTGAAGCAGTCCCTGAAGAACTAGGAAGCGTTGCCGGTGCACTCAATGACATGCTATCGCGCCTGGAGGACTCCTTTCGGCGTCTTTCTGACTTTTCTTCCGACTTGGCCCACGAGTTAAGAACTCCTGTCAGCAACCTGCTTACCCAGACCCAAGTCACACTCTGCCGAGCCAGAACGGCTGACGAATACAGGGAAATTCTAGAGTCAAACGCTGAAGAATTTGAACGCTTGTCCAGAACGATATCTGACATGTTGTTTCTCGCCAAGGCGGACAACCATCAAATCATCCCGAACAAAGAGCTCGTTGATCTCGGCGCAGAAGTCCAGAGTCTGCTTGAATTTTATGAAGTACTTGCCGCAGAGAAGAGCATTGTTCTCTCGCAATATGGGCACGGGGAGACGCAAGGGGATCGTCTGATGCTACGCAGAGCTATCAACAACCTACTGTCGAATGCGATGCGTCACACACCGCCGGGCGGAAATATTTTCGTTTCCGTCGGGCGTGGAACCGACGAGTACATCGAACTGACTGTCGCAAATACTGGCACCACGATACCAGCCGAACATCTTCCGCGGTTGTTCGATCGTTTTTATAGGGCCGATTCTTCTCGTCAGAGGAGTTGCGAAGGGTCTGGGTTGGGGCTCGCAATAACGCGAAGCATTCTTGCGGCTCACGGTGGAACGATTTCTGTGATATCTGCCGATGGACTGACTCGATTTGTTCTCAGGCTTCCTGAGGATTCCATGAAAGACCAGTCGACATTAGAACTATTTCGTAAATCGGAGCAGTCTGCGCATCAGGATCATTGAGAACCCGAGATGAACGAAAGCGGTGTAGCGCTCATGTCTACAATCCCCGCAGGTGCTCTAGAAGCGGCTTATTGGATTTGCCAAGATTCGCGCCCGCGCCTTGGCGACGAATGCGATTCGCGTCTTATTAATACACCGAATGGGCACGGATTCTGACGGGAGAGGTGCGCCTTCTTTTGTCTGCAGGTCGCGGGAGCCCCGCGCCGGCGGCAAAGGAGAGCAACGGGTGGAGATATGGCACTGGTCTCGAGTTTACACACTTCGTCCGATCCTACAAGATCGTCATGCGTCAGCAACATATCGAAACGCTGGCCAGAGATAGGTCAGTTTCCGTGCCAAACGTTCACGTCCCCAGTAAAGCTTGTGGATGTGGCGACCGCAAATGCCCGTTGCGACACCGAGAAGAATCGAGGGAGCAATATGTGTCGGCAGCCAGAACGGATCCGCCAACAGGTAAACCAGACTGGGCGCCAGCGCCAAAATCAGCAATGCAACCCCCGCCATGGCAAGCCTGCACGCACGTCGTGAGGGGCCGACCGCCTCTGGCTTTCCATCATTACCGCGCCGAACAATTCCCTGTTCATGTATCTGGCGGACCTCTTCTGCACTTAGCTTTCCAGTGCTTCTTAAAAGTACCTCAAGCAGTTGTCGCAGTTCCGAGTCCACTTGCGGCCTGGCATGGCCATACACCATGCAAAACAACACATCAGAGCAACGGCGTTGAATCTTTTTCCAAGCGGTTCGGAGCTTATGGATGCGGCCATCGGCGCTGACTTGCTCTGACCTAAGTAGCCGCTCCATTTCAAGCTCAAACGGCACGCCTTCATCGCCGCGACTCCGCCTGTCATCCTCCAGGCGAGCGACTAGTTTCTTCCAGTACTCGATGCGATCATCTTCGTTGCTCACATCAAACCCCTTCTACGGTGCGTCCCGCTGGTGGCAGTGCTCTTTGCTCCTGTGAGAAGTTGGTCTCTCCATAGGTGTCTCGCATCATGGACGTCCAGATGGTTTTGAACAAATCAAACAAGTGATCCGACGAAAACCGCATCTCCGGTTCGTCCTCGACCATCCGGAACACCAGCTTGAACGCGCGCTCCACGATATCCCAGTCCAGCGCATTTATTTCCAAACGCTGCCCTGTCAGCAAGTAGACCACGTCGACGCCAGCATCCCCGAGTTTCAGGAGATATTCGGCCGAAGGCGCTCGATCACCGTGTTCGTAATTGAGTTGCGCCAGACGCGACACCCCGCCCAAGGCCCCAAATTCCGCCTGGTTTTGTTTCAGGCGCTTCCTTTCCGCCAGCAGGCGCGCTGAAAACTGCTCATTGTCCATGGCACACAGAATCCAATAGTGAATGATCTACATTATTCACTACAATACTCAATGCATCAACAATGTTTACATTTGTAAACTTTTTGTTAGACTTGGGTGCATGAAAACCGTCTATGAAATTCGTACGCTTTTTGAAGTCAATGGGCAGTCAGTTGCCGCATGGGCTCGCAACAACGGATTCTCGCCAGCGTTGGTCTACCGAGTCTTGCGCGGAGAGTCTCCGGCAAAGCGCGGGCAGACTCACCGGATCGCCGTCAGCCTCGGACTAAGGAAGGCCCCGTCACCCGACGAAAGATTGCCGGGTGCAGTCCTGGAGGACACCACCATGTAGAAATGAAAAAGCCGCACCTATTTGCATAGGCACGGCTCCGTGTGCTTTGAGCATCCCGCGCCAACGGGACACATACGAAAGGACAATTTCAGTATCGCTCTACCGGCACCCGGAGTCAACGGGGTTTTTCGCCCCTCGATTCACGGTCGATGTATCGCAGAGATGTCGCGCCGAGTCTTCGGCGCTAACGACACCCCGTCGCCTTCGTCGTCCGCCGCCGGGAGATCATGATGCATCGCGCCGCGATTACTGAAGTTCGTTTGTTGAATTGGTTGAAGGCTGGTCGTGGGCAGGGAGTCGGTCGCGACTATCAGCCCTTTTTGCAGATCACACGGCAGGATCACGCCTCGCTCGGACAGTCGCACCTGTTGTTCGATCCATTCATCGGGCGACAACACCACCTGTTGTCCAACCTTGAGCGGGCAACCTGCGTAGTCGGGATGTCGCACCCTTTCGTTACCGACATACGGGAGCAGTATCCCCTCTGGCCCCATCCGCATGCCAACCCCCTGATCGAGCTTCTGACGCATCATGGATGCGCTGTACCCGACGGCATTCCGGAGGAGAGTGAAGGCACGGTCGCGATTGCAGCGGCGCAGAAGCTTCGGCACGCGCGCTTTGTGGGACTGAGCATCCCCTACGTGTATACGACCGACCAACTGCTGACGGTGCATTTCCCGGGACGCCCTCCGTCTCTCGTGGCCATCGCCAACAAGTACTGGGCCGATTTACGCGGAAGCAAGGCTCCGAGACGTCCAGCAAACGCCAGGCATGCCAAGGCGCGTCGCAAGCGCTTTCTGAAGTTGCGCCTCGAGCGCGCCTATTGGGCGCGACTTGGCATTCCGTGGATGCTGGTCACGGACCGAAACATCCATCCGCAAGCCCACCGAAATCTTGAATGGGCGCTGAGCGGGGCCATCCAGCGCGTCCGCGACGAGGATGTCGTTCTCCTGAAGCGATTCCTCTGGGCCTGGCATTGCGCCACTGGTGCACAGGGACGTTGCATCGACCAGATGAATGCCATTGCTACCGCGCTGCAAATCAATACCGAAACAACCATCCGCTTGTACAAACTCGCACTCATGCGGGCACTTCTACCAGTCGACCTTAGTCGCCCCGTGCATTTGCAGTTGCCAACGCCGAAGTGTGCCGCGCACGCTCCGACGGCGATTCCTTCCTGGTCCTTCATGCGCGCGCTCAGGAGGGCATCATGAACGCCCGCGACCCGAACGCTTTCGTTGAACACAACCAGTGCCCGCCTGACGCACCACAGCAGATCGGAAGGCACAACGTCCTGCAAATCATAAAACCTGGCGACTTACCAGTCGCGGCAGGCCTCTTTCGCGTGGTCTGGGCCAACCGTAAGACCGACAACGCTTTTCTCTTGCGGTTTCCGGATCGCCAGGAGGAGTCCGACGTCAGCACCGGACGCAAGCGGACCAAGCCAAAGCTCCATTTCCCGACGCAGGTCAGCCTAGCCGCGCTAGAGCAGTTGGCAGGCATGCGCTGGATCGTGAAAACGCGCGCATACCTGCCAAAGCGTTTGCGTAAGGAAACGGATGAACTGACCGACTTCGAGAAAAAGACCAAGGTGCGGCGGAAGTTTCTCCTGCACAGCTTCATGTCCGACGACGATTTGCTACGCATCTTCGAGTACGGGCAAATGGGATCGCATGTTGCCCGGACCGTCGCTGAATTCAACGCATCATTGACTGACGACGACAAAAAACTCACCCGCCACCACGTCTACCAGGTGACCTACCGCTTCTGGCTGTATGGCTGCGTCGAAAATGCGCTCATCGCCGACAGTGGAAACTGCGGCGCACCGGGAAAATACCGAAACCCGGGAACACGCAAGCGGGGCAGGCCGCGCCAGCGCGTTGCAACCGGCCACTCGCTAACGGCCACAGGCGTCAACACCGGCCCGGATGAGCGCGCCCTCATCTGGCTCACATGGGATACCTATGGCGGCAAGTTGGGCGAATATGCCGCCGCCCACAGGAAGATGATCGAAAACTACTTCTGCGATGGTTGGCACGAGAACGAACAGGGACTCTGGGTTCCCACCCAACAGTCACTCGACCAGTGCCCCTCGCTTGAAACGTTCCGCTATTACGTCAAGAAGAAGTACACGCCTGTCGAACTCCTCCAACAGCTGATTCCTAACATCACGTGGCTGCAGACGAAGCGCGCGATCAAGGGGAAGTCGTTCGAAAGCTTGTTCGGGCCGGCGCAGATGTTCCTGATTGATTCTACTGTAGCGGACGTCTACCTGGTCAGCAGCTACAACCCCTATTGGATCATTGGACGCCCGATCGTCTATCTGGTTCGAGATGCATGGTCTGGAATGATCGTCGGGGTTCACGTCGCCCTTGAGGGCCCTAGCTGGGATACGGCACGGCTGGCAATCTTCAACGCGTTCAGTCCCAAGGGGAAATTCCTTCGCTCGTTTGGTTTTGACATGTCCGACGAGCACTGGCCCTGCGCACACGGTTGCCTGGATCTACGCCATGATCGCGGCGAGTCCCTGTCGATCCCAAGTACGGACAGCGCACATGACCTCCGCGTCAACCTCAGCGCCTGTCCATCATTCCGGCCGGACCAGAAGGGTGCGATTGAGACGATGTTTCATTGGCTGAATCGCGAGACCGTTCATTGGTTACCAGGGGCGGTCCTATCGCGGCAACGGGAACGCGGCGAACGTGACAATCGCCTGGATGCCACGCTCAGCATGTATCAGTTCACGCGCATCATCATTAATGCAATTCTGACTTTCAATCGCAATGCGGACATGCGCGACCGGCTCGTTGGCCCGATTGCCGGGCTGGAGATCGACGCGACGCCGATCAACCTCTGGCGCTGGGGACTGAAGAACCTGAACGGCTCGGCGCCGCAGTGGGACGATGAAACGCTCTACACCGCACTGCTGCCAACCGCGACATCCTCCATCCGCAAGGATGGCGTTCACTTCGCGGGGCGCTGCTACACCGGCGCCATTACGGAGCGGGAACGGTGGCAGGAGTACGCGCGCATCGGAAAAACCCGTCAGGTGAAGTTCAAGTATCACCCGAACGACCCACAGGAACTCTATGTCCTGAACAACGCGACGGGGAACTACGAGTCACTGCACATGCGGAATGGTGACCAGATTCCCGCGCATGCACGGTTCGAAGAAATCATCGATTGCCGAGAATACCGAGGGCTCGTCCATGAGGGCTCTGCCGACGCTCGTCAGATTGATCGTATCGGTCACGACCGGTTCCGCGAGGCTGAAATCAAGGCGGCGCTGCGGGCGAAGGCGGATGCAATCCCGCCGGCAAACAAGGCTGCACATCTGTCCGGAGTGACCGAGAAGCGTGCGTTTGAAGCCTATATTGAGCAGATCAAGGAAGCTGTAATGCATAAGGTCCACAACCTCGCGCCCAACCAGACCGAAGCCCTGGAAACTGATCTGGGTGCTACAAGCGACCTTCTGTCCAGGCTGCTTTCCGAGACGGAAGAGGAGCTTTCCCATGCCTGATCCGATCATCCATCAATGCGCTTCATACCACTCTCTCGAGGCGCACCCGGCATACGCCGGCAACCCTTTGATTGAGGCCTTGCCATCAATCGCCAGCGAAGATGTCATAGCGACTCACCTACGCAATCATCCGCCTTCCCCTACCGCTCGGCAGCGCGCGCTGCCGGTCCACGAGCGGGTGCATTGCGTTTCCGATATCGATGATCTCGTCGTGGCGCTCCCTTCCGCATTTGACGTGGAATGTGCACTCTCCGTCATGCTCAGGCGGGGTTACGCCGCGCGCAATCCGTTCGACCTCAAGTGGCGTCGCCAACACTTTCGCATGAAGGAAGTTATGTCGGAGCCACTCGTGGAATACCAGTTTCGCTCCAAGACCATTCCGGCAATGATGGTCACTGGCGTCAGCGGTAGCGGCAAGACGACACTGGTCGAGCGATTACTCGAAATGTATCCGCAAACGATTTCTCACACGCGTTACCTGGAAGAGTCGTTCAATGTTCGCCAACTGGTATGGATCAAGGTCAACGCCAGTTTTGATGCAAGCCTGAAGGGGCTGGTCCTTTCCATGTTTGGCGCAGTCGACGATGCGCTTGGAACCAACTATCGGCAGCAGTACGAAAAATCGAAGGTTTCGATCGACACCATGATCGGCAGCCTCTCACAGGTGTTTGCCACCCATCACCTTGGCGTACTTTTCGTTGACGAAATTCAGTGCTTGATGCTCCGTGGCGACGACGAGGCCAAGCTGGCGCTGAGCCTCTTCCTGAAACTCGGAAACGTATGTCGCGTACCCATCATTTTTGGGGGAACCTATGCGGCTACTCGGTTATTCGCCAAGGTTGCCCGGAATGCGCGGCGCGTCTGCAGTGGAGGTTATTTTGATCTGGCGCTGCCAAGTTCATATGGCGAGCCAGTCTGGGACAAGCTGGTAGTCGAGCTCGTGTGGAAAAAATATCAGTGGGTCGGCAAGCCGACTCCCCTTACCGATGCACTTCGGCTGCAACTGCACACACTCAGCCAGGGAATTCTTGCAGTATTCATCGCGCTGCACCGCGCGAGCCAAGTTTTCGCGATCAGAAACAACCTGGCGACCGTTGATGGGAAGGTTCTCCAGAAGGTCTACGACACGCAATTTGTTTTGCTTCATCCGGCACTTGATGCTCTTCGTTCTGGAAGGGTGAATCGTCTGGAGCGGTTCGAAGATTTGCTACCGCCGAAGGATCAGTTGTATTCGCGGCTACGTCCGACCAGTGAAGAAACATTGGCGGAACGCATTCAGCGGCTACTAGTTTCAGACGCTACTGCCGGAGGAGATCGACAGCGACCGGCGTCGAATTAAGCGCAGGGAAACGCTGCCGGAGTAGCGCCAGATCTGCCTCACGACTGTCCCCAACGCCGATCGCTTGTTTATGTGCCGCCGACAGCGAAAGGTGCACGCGACCGAGATAGACCGCCCGGCCTGGTGAAATACTGAAGCGGTAGCTGAAACTCCGCACCGGACCGTGTTCCGTCTCGCCCCCGACGCTGCCCTCCAGAATCCGCCAATCGTAGATTTCGTAGTCGCCGGCGGGCAGGCTGAGCGTGAGCACCCGGCCAACGAGATTGCCAGCCTCCACGAGATCGGCCGAATCCGGCACACCAGGCCCGGTCACCGCGACACTCCAGTACGAAGCACCGAATTCGCGCGGCGTGCTCGCCTGGCGAACGCGCTGAGCAGACGACGACGCGTGCTGCACGGTTGTCACCTCGTCACGACCCGCGGTAGCAACACGGCGAATCCGGTATTCAAAGCCATTCACCTGACTCAGCGGTGTCCCCGAAAGCGTCATGCTGACTATGGCTAGCCCCCCGCCATCGCTGCCATCGGCTGCTGCGCGCAGGCGGGACTCCGGTGTGCCCGCGCACCCGGCAAGTGCTAGTGCTGAAAAAACAACCACTGAACAAAATCGGCGGATCATGATGCATTTCTCCTACTCTTTGACTGCGGCAAAGCGTGCCGCTACCGAGAGATATCCGTCATCGTGAATCTTCCGGCAGCGGCTTATCGAAGGCCACATTGAACGAGCTTTCGTGGACATCCGAACAGGTGCCGGACGGTCGGTCCACATGGCGCCAGAGCAACTGGCACATCAGTACATTTCCATTAGAGGCGCGCAGCTTGGCGATCGCCTGGTTATAGACGTGACTGCGGTCAAGTCCCGACATGATTGCGTTCCAGCGTTTCGGATCTGATCGATAGCGTTCTTGCAACGCGCGCCAGTCCTGGACCCGCTCGAACCGAAACTCGCCCTCGTAACGCTCGTCGCTTGTTTCAAGGACGAGGAAATCTGTTTCGCCCCGGTGGATAATTGCGCCGAAGACGAAGGGAGCGCTTTCCTGTGCCAGCAAAGGGTGTGAATGAGGCGTCGTGCAGGCTGTCAGGAGCAGCGATACCGCGAGCAATGTTCCCGGAATTCTCATTGCAGGCCGCCCTTTCTGGCGCATACGCTACTTCAATGCAAAGCGGACGGTTATTGCAGCTTTGCCTGGCTGCGATACCAAAGCTACGACTTTTGCATTCGCCACCTTGAAATTGCCTTTGGCTTCCAGCAAGGCACCAGCCGGCTTCAACTCGACTTCCTGCTTCTCCGTTCCGGAAAGCAGGGTCAGTTTGGCGCCAACCTTCGACACATCGACCGGCTTGCCGTGGTCCCGAAGGTGCAACTGGATCACGTCCGGTTTAGCGACCAGCTCGTAGTCGACATCCTTGACCTCGGTTACGACCCCGCCGTGCAGCGGTTTGTGTTCATGTCCGTGATCATGCTTGTCTGCTGCAAATACGGCGCTGGCGAAACAAATCGAGAGGGCGACAGTAAAGTAGGGCAGATTCATAGTATTTCCTTTCATCGATAAAATTAGAGGGCACCAACGTCACGGTCAGCTGTCAGTCGCTCAGCATCACTCTTGCCGAACAGCCAGAACAGCGCAGGTGTCAGATAGGTGTCGAGCAACGTCGAGCTGATCAGCCCGGAGAAGATGACAACGGCCACCGGGTGCAGGATCTCGGTTCCAGGTCGCTCGGCCTCGAAGAGCAGCGGTGCCAGAGCGAAAGCGGTGACGAGCGCCGTCATAAGCACCGGAGATAGCCGTTCAAGCGAACCGCGCAGAATCATCTTGTGATCGAAGGACTCGCCTTCCATGCGCATCAGATTGATGTAATGACTGACCTTGAGGATGCCGTTGCGCACTGAGATCCCGGCAAGTGTGATGAAACCGATAAGTGCTGCCACCGACAGCGGCTGGCCGGAGAGCCACAGGCCGATCACTGCGCCAACCAAAGCCAGTGGAATATTGGCCATGATCAGTACCGACAAGCGCACCGACTTGTAGCGCGAGAACAGAACGACGAACATCAGCGTCAATGACACCACCGACAGCAGGCCAACCAGCTTAGAGGCTTCCTCCTGAGCCTGGAACTGTCCCCCAAGGGTGACGAAGTAGCCTTCCGGCAGTTTCGTCGCATCAACCACGCGGCGGATGTCCTCGACGATTTCGGACAGTGCTCGACCCTGCGCGTTGGCCGATATGACGATGCGCCGCTTGCCGTCGTCTCGGCTGATCTGATTAGGCCCGTCGCTTTCCTCGATGCTGGCAATACGCGCGAGCGGAATCCGGCCGCTCGGTGTTTCCAGCAGGATTTGGCCAAGCCCGTCCAGCGAGCGAGCGCCCTCCGGTAGGCGGACAACCAGTGCGAAGCGACGCCCACCTTCGACAATCTGCGCCACCCGCTCGCCCTCAACCAGACTTTGCAGCGTCGCCAGAATTTGCGGTGCCGGCACGCCGTACTGCGCGGCCGCTGCGTAGTCGATGCGTACCTTGATCTGCGGCGCCAGCACCTGCTTCTCGATTTCCAGGTCCGCCAAGCCGGGAATCGCCGCGAGCTTGCTGCGCAGCACATCGGCCTGCCCCCGTAGCGTATCGAGATCTTCGCCGAAAAGCTTGATCGCGATCTGCGAGCGGACGCCGGAGAGCATGTGGTCGATGCGGTGCGAAATCGGCTGGCCAATGGCGATCGCCGCCGGCAGGTTCACCAGGCGGGAACGGATATCGGCAGCAATCTCGCCCATCGGTCGGGTCAGTTCGCCGGCCGGCTTCAATCCGACATCAAGTTCGCTGACATGCACCCCCTCGGCGTGCTCGTCGAGTTCGGCACGACCGCTGCGCCGGCCGACATGAGTGACCTCGGGAACCTGCCGCACCAACACCTCAGCCTGCGACGCCAACGCCGACGATTCGGCTAGAGTGACGCCGGGATTGAGGCGCAGGCCGACCAGCAACGTACCCTCATTGAATGGTGGCAGGAAGGTCTTCGGAAAGAACGGTACAGCCACAGCAGCGAGCAGCACCGCCATCGTGCCGGCGATAACGGCGGCCCGCGGCCGGTCGAGGACTGCTTGCAGAGAGCCGCGGTAAGCGCCCTTAAGCCAGGCCAGTACCTTCGTATCGCCGTGGTCGAGTGATTTCATGCGGGGCAGCAGATAAAACGCCAACACCGGCGTGATCGTCACCGAAACGACCAGCGATGCCAGCGTTGATACGATGAAGGCGATGCCGAGTGGGACGAACAGACGACCTTCCATGCCCGGCAACGCAAACAGCGGCAGGAAAACCAACACGATGATGACCGTCGCGTAGAGAATCGCCGAACGCACCTCCATCGTCGCGCGGGCAACCAGTTCGAGCGGATGCAGTCGGTGGTCATGGTGCTTCGCGCGCTCTTCCTTCAGTCGGCGCAACACGTTCTCGATGCCGACCACGGCATCATCGACCAGACCGCCGATGGCGATGGCCAGGCCACCCAGTGTCATGGTGTTGATTGAAAGTCCAAAGTATTGAAAAACGAGCGCGGTGATAAAGATCGACACCGGTATTGCGGTCAGCGCGATGACGGTCGGCCGCAGTGTGCCGAGGAAGAAGAACAGGATCGCCGCAACGAAGACCGAGGCACCGATCAGCTTTCCTTGCAGCGTCGAGATCGAGGCTTCGATGAAGCTGGCCTGACGGAAGGTTACCTGTGGTTTTTCCATCCCCGCCGGCAGCGTCTTACCGAGATCGGCGAGCGCCGCCTCGATCGTCCGTGTCAGATGGATGGTGTCGGCCGTCGGTTGTTTCTGGATGCCGAGGATCACCGCAGGCTGTCCTTCGAAACCGGCGTCGCCGCGTCGGATCGCTGGCGCGAACGCCACTTCCGCAATCTGCCGCAGCAGCACCGGCTGGCCGTTCTTCGCTGTCAATGCCAAGTTCTTCAGGTCTTCCAGGCGCGAGGTGCGGCCCAGATGGCGAATCAGGAACTCCCGTCCATTCAGCTCAAGGAATCCGCCCGATGTATTCGAACTGAAGCCTTTGAGCGCCCTTTCGAGCTGCTCATGCGATATGCCTAACTCGGCCATGCGCACGGTGTTCGGCTGTACCTGAAACTGGCGCACCTCACCGCCAATGGGAATCACCTGCGCAACGCCCGGCACCGCCATCAGGCGTGGGCGCAGCACCCAGTCGGCGTATTCGCGCACCTGCATTGGGGTGATCTTGCCGATATCGATCGGAATCGCGATCTGCATGATTTCGCCCATCACCGAACTAATCGGCCCCATTCGTGGCACAACGCCTTCCGGCAACCCTTCCTCCATCGCCGACAGGCGCTCGGCAACCATTTGACGGGCGCGGAAGATCTCGGTCCTCCAGTCGAATGTAACGTAAAGGAACGAGAGGCCGGCGCTTGACGTCGAGCGCACGCTCTCTACGCCGGGCAGACCATTCATCGTCGTTTCCAGCGGAAAGGTGATTAGTTGCTCCACTTCCTCGGCCGCCATACCGCCGGCCTCGGTCATGATTGTGACGGTCGGTTTGTTAAGGTCGGGAAAAACATCCACCGGCGTTCGCGACAGGGTGAACGCTCCGTAGGCCATCAGTACCAAGCTTGCAATGATTACAAGTAAGCGATTGGCCAGGCTGTTTTCGAGTAGCCACTTGAACATGTCAGCCCGTCCTCAACGCACTTGGTTGATTAGCGTCGCGCCACGCACGACGACGCGATCGCCCGGGTTCAGACCGGCGGTGATGGCGACGGCAACGCCATCCAGCGGTTCGACCTGTACAGGACGAGGCTCAAAACGTTCGGGGGCCGTCTTTACCCAAACGATGGTCTGGTTTGCCGGACTCTTCATCAGTGCAGCAGCGGGTACGTCAATCCCGCGAACCGTTCCCCGTGTCGCGACGAATACCCTGACCGGCTGACCGACGGCGAGGGTGGCGAGCGCATCACCCTCGCCCCGGAAGCGGATAGGTAGTGCCTGCTCACGAAGAATGCGCGATACGCCAACCAGAACCAGCGGCACCCGACGCTCACCGACTGCTAGCGAAGCGCCGGCGATGTCGTCGGCGAGCAGCGGATCGAAGGACAGTGCCTCAACCTGCTGGCGTTGCGGATCGACGATTTCGAAAAGTATCTCGCGTGCTTCTACCACCTGCCCGGCGACAGCGTTCGCCATCGCCACCACGCCATTTACTGGTGCCCTTAGCTGCTCGTTGGCGACTGCCGCCTCGGCTTCCTCAATTGTTTTCCGCGGTACGGTGTCGGTTAGCTCGCGCAGGCGTTGCAGCCGGGTTTCGGCGAGCGATCGGCTGTTGCCACCGGCTTCGGGCGTCACCCAGGCCAGCACCTCGCCCTTCTTTACCTGTTGGCCGGGCTGCGGCAGCCCCTTCGGTCCTGCCGTCACACGGCCAGCGATCATCGACTGCACTCGACCGCCAGCGTTGGGGTCCATCACCACCTTTCCGGGTAGCTCAAATGTGCGCGCCAACTCGCTTGCAGCGGCCGGCAGGGTACGTACGCCGATCTGGCGCTGGGCCGGCTTGGGAAGAAATACACTACCGTCCGGCTGGCGCTTTGGCCCGTTGCCATTGGCAACCGGCGGCGAGTCGCCGTGATCGTGTCCGTCTCCGGCCAATACCGGCATGGCGAACAAACCGGTCAGCAGGGCGAGCAGGAATATCAGGCGTGGCTTCATGCGACACCTCCACGGCGTGCTTGGCGGACGGCAGCAAAACGACGAAGGACGACGACAGCCAGCAGGATGACGAGAGCAGTGGCGCCCCCTTGGGTCGCGTAGTCACGCCAGCTTGCAACATGACCGGCAGCAACGGGTTCGTCGTGAATATCCATCTCGCCGGTCAGCAGATCGCTCTCGTCGCCTGCAATCAGCGTAAACGTCATCGCCTTGATGCCGGGTTTTTCCAGTAGCGCAAGCAATGCGGTATCGGTCAACGAATAGTCGCCATGATCGGCATGAAACGGCGCTTCGGCGGTGCGACCGTCCAGCTCGACGGAAAGGCGAGCGCCGAGTACAGGCTCGTTACTGTCAGTACGGTCGACCAAGATCGACAATTCGCCACTACCCAGCCGCCCCACCAGTTCGAAGCTTTCCGTGACGGCGGTCACTGACGGCAGGACGATACCGGCCGCTGAGACTGCTGCTTCGCCGTGATCGTGTCCGCCGCCGGCGTAGGCCGGCAGCGTCACCGCCAACAGGGCGGCAATCAATATTTCTGCATTTTTCATGGTGTTCTTTGTTCCTGTCATTTCTGATCCGGGATGATGCCGAGCGTCTGGCGCAGTCCGGAAATTGCAGCTGCCAGCTCAATTCGTGCGCGGCTCGCCTGCTTTGTGGCCTCGGCAGCTTCGAGTTCTATGCGCAATCGCGTCGGCAAATCGGTTTCGCCCATGCGAAAGGACTTTTCAAAGAAGCCGCGCGATTCGCCCGCCAGTCGGGCACGCTTATCGGCTGCGGCAAGCTGGCTGCGAGCCGCCTTCACGCGTGCCTCGGCGGCATCAACATCCGCGAGCAACCGCTCGCGCTCAAGGCGCAACTGATCTTCGGCTTCTAGCGCCTCGGCTCGCGCAAGCCCGTTCTTCACACGGCTACGGCTTTCCGAGCCAAAGGGAATGCGCACGCCGAATGTCAGCGTCTGCGAGTAGCTGTCATCGAAATTTCCACGTTCGCGTGTGGTGGCCAGCAGAAGTTCGGGATTGTTCCGTGTCTGTACGCTCGCCAGATCGGCACTGCGCCGCGCGATCTCGGCGCGGTCGTGCAGCGCGGCAAGGCCAGGATGTGTCGCTTCACCTACCGCCGCATCCCGCTCCAGCTTAGGCATGGGCTCCGGTGTGTCAGCCGCAGTTTCATCCGGTGCCATGCCTGCCAATGCATACAACTGGCGTGTAGTGGCAAGTAGGTTGCTCTCCGCTTCGGCCTGCGCTGCCTCGGCGCCTGCCAATGCACCGTCTGCCTGATGTTGGTCAGCGCGGGAAAGATCGCCGGCCTTGACCCGCCGGCGCACGTCCTCGGTGATTCGCTGTGCGTTCGCAAGTCGCTCACTAGCCAATTGCCGTTCGCCCCGGGCACGTTGCCAGTTCCACCAAGCCTCACGTACCGCGGCGGCAGTACGCAGTTGCGCTGCACTAATACGACTGGCGACTGCGCGTGACTCGGCCTCGGCAAGCGCGCCCGCACGCGCACGTTCGCCTGGCAACCACAACGGAATGGCAACGCCCGCGACGTATTCCCGATTGCCGTCGTTTCGGAGGAGACGATCGGACTTCGACGACAGTTCGAGCGATGGCGGCTCTACTGTCCAGCTTTCAGTGGTTTGCCGCCGGGCTTCGGCCACCTCTCGTCTTAGTTCGGCAGTTTTCGCCTCTGGCTGGCGCTGCCAGGCCGCGTCAAAGATTTGCGCCAGAGAGCGGGCAGAACCACTGCCCGTTTGCGCCAGCGCTGGCGATACGGCCATGGTCAGCATCAACAAGCCGCAGGGCAGCAAGAACTTCGGTATTGCTTTCGACATCTGATTCTCCGTGGATGAACAGGCGCACGGACAGTTGCCGTGCGGAGAATCAACGGAGCAGAGCCAGAGCAACGGCGATTAGGCCGCCGGCATGCAGGAAAACGTCGGAAGGTGTTCTAGACGCCTGCCCCGTCGATCAGACGGAAACAGACCAGTTGGGGCGTTCCGGCTGCGCTTTTGGCGGTGACGCCGGCGCATGCGGGAACCATGGCGCCGGTAAGGCAGGAGCCGTATCAAGCGCGAGGGATGAAACAGTCACGGTAGCTGCTGCGCAGCCGGCATGGCAAGCAGCGCAGTCGGCATCGACCGAAAGTTTTAAATCATCGGATGTGGTGTTGGAATCCTGATGATGCTTATGCTCGTGGTGCCCGAAGTGTTTCGTGGCAGGTCCGGTTTCATGCTGGCAATAGCTCGCGGCCGCCGCCCAGCTGAACTGGAGCGGCAGTAGGACTAGCAGGAAGGTAGCAAGCCAGCGACGCATGGGAGCGGATTGTAGCTTAATTTCCCCTGGGCGATGCAACCTTCGGTACCTGCTCGCGGATACGCTCGACATTGCGGTTCATCTGATGACGAATGAAATTCTGGAAAAGCCAGCGTTTTGGCCCGGACAAGTTGACGCCAAGGCGCGCATAGAAATCGTCGGGAGTGTCGAAGAAACCGAAATCTCTGTTAATCCCTTCTTTCTGGATGAAGGTATCGCAAGCACGCCATTCAACCGGGGCACTCTTCAAATCCGGCGTAGCCGCCCCGTATCCAATGAATGGTCCCTGACATGCGGAAAATTGAAATCGCAAAGCATCGAGATACCGGCGATCAAGGATGAAACCCTCAAGGCGGAACCAGCGATTGTCGAGCCATGCTTCGACCCAGCTGTGAATGATGCTCTGCGGCGCTAACAAGTAGGCTATACCGGTCACCGCTCCCTTCTGCAAGCGCTTGTCGATGGTAAAGCCATGCAGGCGACAGGGAATGTCCATCGCCCGAAACAAGGCCATCAGCAATGTGGCCTTGGTGTTGCACTGCCCGATACCATCCCGCAACACCTGCGAAGCGCATAGATCGTCGGAGGTGTTGTAACCAAATGCGATTTCGTCACGGACAAAGTCGTACGCGGCACCGAGTCTTTCCGCTGGTGGCATACGCATCCAACCGCGGCTTTCAATCAACTGCTGAATCGATGGGTTTGAATAATCGAGCAGCCGGGTCGGTTGCAACCATAGGGCAACTTCCTCGGCGGTAGGGCGTTCGCTGCTTGCTTTGACTATTTCGATGCTCATTTCCGTCCTCCGAGAAGCCTCAATCCATTGGTCACCACCAGCAGGCTCGCGCCCATGTCAGCGAACACCGCCATCCACATGGTGGCATTGTCGAAGATGGCGAGCAGCAGAAAAACGAACTTGATACCCAGCGCCAGTGTAATGTTCTGCCACAGCACAACGTGCGTTTTCATGGACAGGCGGATGGTCTCCGGCACCCGTCGCAGGTCGTCGTTCATGATGACTATGTCAGCGGCCTCCATCGCGGTATGTGTACCGGCACTACCCATGGCGAAACCAATATCTGCCGTTGCGAGGGCCGGGGCATCGTTAATGCCATCCCCGACCATGGCCACTTGGTAGCCAGCGCTGGACAATGCACGAATGGCCTCCAGCTTTTCTTGCGGCAACAGGTTCGCGCGAATATCTTGAATTCCGGCTTGCGCGGCGATGCTCGCCGCGGTGGCCGGGTTATCGCCGGTCAGCATGACAGGGGTAACGCCGAGCATCAGCATTTCCCCAATTGCATCCTGGGAACTTGCCTTGATGGTGTCCGCGACTGCGAATATCGCGAGGACCGTCTCGTGGTTGGCCAGCACTGCGACGGTACGCCCCTGCCGTTCATGCTCGAACAATATTTCTTCCAGTTCGGAAGAGCATTGTCCACGGTCGTGAATCCAGCGGTGGTTGCCTAACACGTATTCGTGGCCGGCTATTGTTCCGTAGACACCACGCCCGGCTTCAGCGCCGAAGTCTTGAACATACAGTTGCTCGGGGAGCGCCAAACCCGTTGCCACCGCCTTCGACACCGGATGGTCGGAGCGCTCAGCCAAGGCGTAGGCAATGCGCAAGACATCTGACTCGGGAAGCGCTTCGGAAAGGATGATTTGGGCCACGAGTTTTGGCCGCCCCTCGGTCACCGTCCCTGTCTTGTCCAAAGCCACCGCCTTGAGTTTCCGGGCCCCCTCCAAATAGGCGCCGCCCTTAATCAGGATCCCGCGTCTCGCCGCCGCAGCAAGACCGCTGACCACAGTCACCGGTGTAGAGATGACCAAGGCACAGGGGCAGGCGATCACAAGCATCACCAGCGCCTTGTAGAGGCTGGCCATCCAGGTCCAACCCAGCACCATGGGACCGATGAGTGCGACGCCCAGTGCCAAGACAAAGACGCTCGGTGTGTAGATGGCGGCGAAACGGTCAACAAATCGCTGGGTAGGGGCCCGTGCCCCCTGGGCCTCCTCCACGGCATGAATGATTCGGGCTAGGACGGTGTCGCTCGCCGGCGCAGTTACCTCGAACTCCAGTGCGCCGCTTTGGTTGATAGTCCCCGCAAAAACCTCGTCGCCCGGTCCTTTCTCAATGGGCATGCTTTCACCGGTCACAGGGGACTGGTCGACGGCACTATTGCCGGTGGTAACTCTGCCGTCCAGCGCAAAGCGCTCTCCCGGACGGACACGGACTATCTGGCCGACCTGTATTTCCTTGGCCAGGACTTGGAGCCATACCCCATTCGGTTGCAGCACTTCAGCGTGCTGCGGCGAGAGCGCTAACAGGCTTTTGATGGCGTTGCGAGCACGGTCGACCGCGCGAGCCTCGATGAGTTCTGCAATTGCGTAGAGGGCCATCACCATGGCTGCCTCAGGCCACTGGCCAATCACAAAAGCACCAGCTACAGCGACTGACATCAGGGCATTGATGTTCATTTGCCCGCGCAGGAGAGCTGCCAATCCCTTTTTGAAGACCGAAAGCCCAGACAACGCAATGGCCACGCCTGCGACACCCATGCCCAGCAGTTTCCAAGCCAGCGTTTCAGGCGCCACATAGGCAACCGCCTCGGCGACGATGGCCACTACAAGCGCGACAATCGGTTGAAGAAACGGGTTTCGGATCTGCTCAGATGGATTCACGCATGGCGGCTCAGTGATGCGTTGCGAATCGAAGCCAGCTTCCTTGATGGCCGATTGAATATCTGGCCACGCTTCTGCCGGGGCGTCGACACTCAGGGTTCGGGCAGCTAGGTCAAACGACAGACGGCGGGCAGCGGGAAAATTTTCCAGTGCGCGGCGGATGAGCCCTTCCTCCGTGGGACAGTCCATCGTGGGAACGCTTAGCAAGAGTTGTCCGGGCAGTACAGTTTGATGCACGTCAATCCCACCCGGTGCTTTGGCCGGGGCGTCGGTGACATGGTTACAGGCACTGCATTTGTCGGGCTGTGCGTTCGAGTTGGTGGTCTGATGTGGAGCGGACATCTGCAATCTCCAGTGGCAAGTTGCCAGTTTAGATTCGTTTATTAGAATCTCTGGAGCAACTACAGGGTCAAGTCTAAAATGCAGGCTTGTTTCAAGCGGGAGAATGCAATGCGGATTGGCGATCTGGCGAAGGCCACCGGCGTTGATGTCGAAACCATCCGCTACTACGAAAAGGTGCAGCTACTGAGCACCCCGTCGCGTAGCGAAAACGGCTATCGCCTCTACTCCCATCTTCAATTAGAGCAGCTCGCCTTCATTCGCCATTGTCGTGCGCTCGACATTTCATTGGCGGACATCCAGCGCCTTTTGTCCTTCATAGATAGCCCGCAATCTGACTGCGGAGAAATTAACCACTTAATAGATGCTCAATTGGCCAAAGTGCGCGCGCGGCTTGCCAGCATGCAAGCCCTAGAGCGACAACTGGTGACTTTGCGTGGACAATGTTCGGCCCCGCACAACGCCTCTGAATGCGGCATATTGCATGAACTCGTGGCAGCAGCACACGGAGAAGCCTGTGCTTGCCACCAAGGTTCAAAGGCTGTTTAACCGTGAGCCTGACCGATAGCGAAGAATCAAACTCCGATCAACAATCACGGAGACTGCTATGAACACCGCCCACAAGAGCGAAATCTGGAACAAGAGATAACTCGTCGGTCTGAATCGCCTGGGCTTCCGAAGACACGTTCGATGACTGCTTTTCAACACTGAGCAGTCGGTGTTTTTAGGCTTGGCATAGGCTGCCGCCCGTTTGCTACGTCGCCGGCAGAAGCCGGGCATCCTGGCGCAACGCGCGATTCCAACCAATTCATCCTATAGCGGGGACGTTATTTTCCTGAGTCTCCGACATTGCAGGACACTGGAATCGATTTTATCGCTGCCATCACATTGATTTCAAACAAAAGCCTGTCTGCCAGTATATTTTCAGACACCAGCGGCGAAGTGAAAATTCCCTTGGGGAAATGCGAAGCCGGCTCAGCAGGCGTGCGCCGCCGGACCAGAGACACGCGCCACGTGCCGGCGCAAAAGCAGACAGACCCTCAGCGCGGCTCAGCGCCTCGCTGCGCCGCGGTCGTGAGCCATTCGGGCAGCTCGCGCCCATTGGCGTTATCGACGATGTACTGGCGAATGAGGCGGCGCACGACCTGCGAGGGCGTCAAGTCCTGCTGCGAGCAGATTTCCTCGAACAGGGCTTTTTTGCGCGGATCGATGAGGATGGTGAGACGGGCGGTACGGTTCTCCACAACGGCTCCTTCCAGCAGGCTATGCCAAATAGAATGTTAATCAAATTCTAATTGCACAAGCACTGCGAGTAAATATAATTTGACTCGCTACAGCCATTTTGTAGTCCTCTCCTCACGAGGCGGAAATAATCCGTCGTTCGTCGTCACGGCTTCGTGAGTTCCAGCGGCACCCGGCACAGGTGCCGTTTTTTTTGCTGTGCGCAGGAGGTTTCGTGATCTTTCCGCCGCTCCCGCCCGAACTGCAATGCGCCGCGGCGTGCTCGGGCATCGTCGTTCCGCGCAACGCGGCCAGCGTGAATGAGGTCGAGCGCCTGCTGGACGAGGCCGGCCTCACCAATGCCGCCGTGCGCGACGATCACGAAGACGCCGTTTCATTCTCCCTCGCTGCGGATGCCGCTCGGAAACTGATGCCTGGCCACGACACGCTCGGCCTCGCCGCCTCGCTGGCGGCACAGGGCGTGGCGAACGAAGACATTCTGCGGCGCGAAATCCTGCTTTGCCTGCTGCACAGCCCGATCCCCTTTGTCTTTCATTGTCCGGACGGCCTCGATTCGGCGATCCGCGTGCGCGAGCGCATCGTCGCCGCCGCCAGTCGCACCGCGCTCAGTTTCGACACCGAAGCCGCGGAGCGTCCGTGGGACGACTGGCGCTACGATGAGGAAACCGGCTTCACGCTGCTGCCGGGCCGCCCCCTGATCGACGCGCTGCGCAATACGACCCAACCCGCAATCGGCGGGCGCCGCTATGCCTTCTCCTGCTATCGCGCGTCGGAATACGTGATCCTGCTCGCTCTGGCCGAGGAACTGGCGGAACGCAATCCCGGCCTGCTCGCCGTACTGCAGCGCCAGTGGGAACGGCGCGCAATCATGTCGCGCGCCTTTCACGACATCTTCCTCGACGAGCACGGCAGCAACGAGGTGCCGCTGCCGCCACGCTTCTACACGCCGGGCGATCGCGTCTGGTTCCGCAATCCGGACGAAGCCTCGTCCGATGTCTCCGGCTACGAAGGTTCCTGGGTGTTCTATCTGGGCAGCGGGCTGTTCAGCAATTTCTGGCAACCCGAGCACCCCTACACCTTCGACGACAAGTGCCTGGAGGTCTATCACTGGCGCCACGGCCTGTGCCACGACACCGCCGGCGAAGGCTGCATCGATGAGGATGAGGTGGCGCGCCGCGTCGCCCGCTCCAACGCCGATGCCGCGGAGCGGGAGGAAATCCTCACCCGCATGGCCCGCCTGCGCGACCTCAGCGGCATCTACGCCGACGGCGGCTGCATCGACCGCACCCGCGAACACCCGCGCTGCGTCTGCCCGGCAACCAGCACCACCGCCTGACCGCCCTTCTCTCCGCCCCCTTCTCCCTTCGCTCTTTCCGCCACGAATTACCATTTGATTACAATTTACAAACCATCCGGAAGTAATAGAATGCGTCGCTCATTCCCCGAGCGACCGCCATGCGCCTAGCCTTCCGCCCCAAGCTGATCGACTGCCTGCCCACCTACAACCGGGCGCAGTTCGGCAAGGATCTGGCCTCCGGCATCACCGTCGGCGTACTCGCCCTCCCCCTGGCCATGGCCTTCGCCATCGCGAGCGGGTGCTCACCTACCGCCGGCATCTGGACGGCCATCGTCGCCGGCTTCATCACCTCCGCCTTCGGTGGCTCGCGCGTGCAGATCGGCGGCCCCACCGGCGCCTTCATCCCCATCGTCTATGGCATCGTCGCCACGCAGGGTTTCGGCAACCTGATGGGGGCCACGCTGCTCGCCGGCGTTTTCCTGCTCGCCATGGGCCTCGCGCGCATGGGGCAGTTGATCCGCTTCATTCCGGTGACGGTGGTGATCGGCTTCACCAACGGCATCGCCGTCGTCATCTTCATGGCGCAGATCAAGGATTTCTTCGGCCTGCGGATCGACCACCTGCCGGCCGAATTCTTCGGCCGCATCAAGACGCTGGCGGCACACGCCGGCACCGTCGACCTGCCAACGCTGGGGCTGGCGCTCGCCTGCCTTGTCTTCCTGCTCTCCTACAACCGGCTGGCGCAACGCATCGCCCCGCTGCGCCGGCTGCCGGGCCCCCTCGCCGTGCTGATCATCGGCACGCTCGCGGCCTGGCTGTTCGAACTGCCGGTGGAAACCATCGGCAGCCGCTTCAACGGCATCCCGCAGGAACTGCCGGCCTTCGGCATTCCCGATGTATCGATCCACCATCTCGGCAAGCTGATCTCGCCGGCGATCACCATCGCGCTCCTCGGCGCCATCGAATCGCTGCTTTCGGCGCGCGTCGCCGACGGCCAGATCGACGACCGCCACGACCCCAACCAGGAACTCGTCGCGCAGGGGCTGGCCAACATCGCCGCGCCGCTGTTCGGCGGCTTTGCCGCCACCGGCGCCATCGCCCGCACCACCACCAACGTGAAGACCGGCGGCCGCACGCCGATCGCCGGCATCATCCATGCCGCGGTGCTGCTTGCCATCGTGCTGGTCGCCGCGCCGCTCGCCTCCTATGTTCCGCTCGCCGCGCTTTCCGCGATCGTGATGGTCGTTGCCATCAACATGGGCGAGTGGCACGAATTCAAGGAACTGCGCCGCTATTCGTACAACTACCGCGTGATCCTGCTCGCCACCTTCTTCGTGACGGTGGTCTTCGACCTGACCATCGCCGTCGAGCTGGGCATGGTGCTGGCGAGCCTGTTCTTCATCTACCGCATGTCGGAACTCACCCGCATCGAGCGCCTGCCGCTCGACGACGAAGCCAGCGACCCGCGCTTCATCTACCCCGACGGCACGATGCGCGTCGCCGCCTGGCAGCTCTACGGCTCGCTGTTCTTCGGCGCGGTGAACAAGCTGGAGGAACTGCTCGACCCGCGTGCCGGGCACCCGGAAATCGTCGTTCTCGAAATGAGCCGCCTCATCCAGCTCGACACGACCGGTCTGGAAGGGCTGGAGAATCTGCGTGACAAGCTGGCGAAGCGCGGTTGCGCGCTGCTCGTGTGCGGGCTCAACCAGCAGCCGGGTTCCCTGCTGCAGCGCTCGGGCTTCCTCGATCGCATCGGCGCCAACAACAACACGGCCGATCTTGATCAGGCGCTGGCACGCGCCTATATTCTCTTGCCACCCCTGATGGGCGAAGCGGAGGATTACTGATGGGCCTCGACCTGATCATTCTGGCGACGATCGTACCGGCCGTAATCGTCGTCATCGCGATCTTCGCGCGCCACCGTGACCGCAAGGCGCACGGGGCAGACGACACGCACGGTCCGAACGACTCCCCCGGCAGCCACCTCGGCTGACGCGCTTCAGCGCGGCGGCGGCAGCGGGGTGCCGAGCAGCCGCTGCCATAGCCAGGGCAGCCCCTGATCGAGCGGCACGCGCCGCCCTTCGCGCCCCACCGGGGCCTGCTGCGCCGGTACCTCGCCCACCCCCGCCACATCGAAATCGAAGCTGTAGAAGGGTTCCTGTCCCATGCGCAGATCGACCAGCCGGACACGACCATCGCGCACCTGCATCTTGTAGAAGCCGTGGCTGAAGGCGGCGATGCGCTGCACCGCCCAGTGCCCGCCCCAGGCGGCAATCAGCGGGGCGCCGCGGTCGAAGGTGGCGAAACGCAGCGGCTCCGGGGCATCGAGGAGGCTCACGTAGCCCTCGTGAAATTCCGTCGGCGTCACCGCCACGACACGCCAGAGCACCGTATTGAACGCCGTCGGCGTGACCAGGACACGTTCCGCGACGATGCCCTGTGCGCTGAGCGACTGGCGGGCCAGCGCCGTCACCTGCTGCTGTGCGGCGAAGCTCCACGCCAGATAGGTGGTGGAGATGGCGAGCGCGATCGCGTTCGCGCGCGGGCGGCCACTCGCCAGGCTGAACCCGAGGCCGGCCAGCAGTGGCAGCGTGTACAGCGGATCGATGATGAAGATGCTGCCGAGCCCGAAGGGATGACTGCTGAATGGCCGCGCCAGCTGCGTGCCATAGACGGTGAAGAAATCGAGCAGCGGGTGCGTGAACAGGGCCAGCCAGGCCGCCAGCGCCCAGCGTCGCCAGTGCTGGCGTTCGCCAGACAGCAGGGCAACAAGGGCGCCAATCGGCGGCCCGGCAAGCGTCAGCCAGAACAGCGCATGGCTGTCGGCGCGGTGCTGCACCATGTTGAGCACGGCGTCGCCATAGTCGATGACGACGTCGAGGTCGGGCACGGTACCGAGCGCGCCACCGATGAGCACGCTCGTCCACGGCGCCGTGCGCCGCCCCATCACGGCAAGGGTGACACTGGCTCCGAGGGCGAGCTGGGAAACGGAATCCACTGAGCAAGAAGTCCGGAAAGAGGAATGGCGGATGGACTTTGCCATCCTGGCACAAGTTCCGGCGGCAACCCCGGAACGGCGCAAATCGACAGCGACATGACGTGGCTGCAGCCGGAGGCACCAATTGTTACAGCCACCGACGCGTAATGAGCCGTTCGGAGCAATATGTCGATTGCAATTCTGTAACATCGCTGGACTAGCATTCCCGCCAGACAGTCCGGCGATGCGCATCGGAATCATGCCTGATGCGCGTTGCGGCCCCTCTGAAGCGGCGTGAAATACCTCGCGCGCCGCCTGCGGTTTTCTGCCATCGCGGCGGAACCATTCGTTCAATGAACCCGGGAATGCCTCTGGTGAGTGTGGATATTCGCGACCGACTGCTCGCTGCGCGCCTGCCGGCAATGCCGCAGGTGTTGCTGAAGCTGCTCGAACTGTGCCGCAGCGACAACGCTTCGATCGGGGATTTTGCCGGTATCGTTGCCATGGACGCCGGCATGTCCGGGCGCGTGATGGGGGTCGCGCACAGCGCGGCCTTTGCTCGTTCCGGCAAGCGCCTGAGTCTTGAGCAGGCGCTGCTGACCCTCGGCCTCGAAACATTGAAGACGCTGGTGATCGGAGAATCGGTCTCGCAGGTGTTCAATCGTCTTTCGCAGCAGTGCCCGGCGGACATCTCCGGCTTCTGGCGGCACTCGCTGACCACCGCCGTGCTGGCACGGGAACTGGCGCAGGGCATCGCCTATCCGCATGCGGAGGAAGCCTATCTCGCCGGATTGCTGCATAACGTCGGGCGGCTGGCGCTGGCGGGCGCCTGCCCTCGCGAGTACCTGCCGTTCTTCCGGGCGGCCGACACCGATGCCACCTGCGCGCTTGAACGAAGCACGCTCGCCATCACGCATGCCGAGGCAGGCGCCTGGCTGGTCGAGCGCTGGCATCTGGATTCATTCCTGTCCGACAGCGTTCTCTACCACCACGAAGCGGCAAGCGCGCTGCGGACCGCCGCGCCGCTGATCCAGCTCACCCACCTCGCGCATCGCATTGCCGAGCACGGTGCGGACAGCGACGAAAGCCGCGAGGCCGCCGAACTCTACCGCATCGCCCAGCCCCTGCTGCAGACGGTGGCGGCGCGCGCCGACGAACTGGTCACCGCTGCCGCGGCACAACTGGGCATCGACCTGGGAACGCTCGCCGCCGAAGAAGGCAGTGACGGCGCCAACGGCAGTCACGCCCGCCTGGCCGAGCAGGTCCGGCAGATGGTGCTGGCGACCGAGGCGACACGTCCCCTGCTGGTGCAGCGCAGCGACCAGGCCGTGCTGCAGGCAATGCTGCGTGCAGCCGGCATCCTGTTCGGGATCGAGGATGGCGTCGCCCTGCTCCACGACGGACGCGAGAACGTTCTGGTCGGCGTGCCGCTGGACAAGGAGCGGCAACGCCTCGCGCAGATGTCGCTGCCGATGCACCGGGGCACGCAGATCGTCGAGGCGGCGCTCTCGGGCAAACCGCAATTCATCGCGCACGATGCCGCATGCAGCATCGCCGAGCGGCAGCTGCTGCGCATGCTCGGCACCGACACGGCGATCTGCCTGCCGCTGCCGGGAGCGCCGCATCCGATCGGCGTGCTCGTATGCACGGCACGGACATCGAGTGAAGCCTTGCTCCGTGAGCACGTGGCGCTGCTGCAGGATTTTGCGCATCAGGGCGCGCAGGCCCTGCAGGCCACCCGACGCCAGCGGGAAGAAACCAGCACGGCGATCGACGAACTCGTCGACGAGTATGGCGACGCTGCCCGCCGCATGGTTCATGAGGCCAGCAATCCACTGGCGATCATCAAGAACTACATGAGCATCCTGCACGCCAAGCTCGATTCGCAATCGATCGTCAGCAGCGAGCTCTCCATTCTCAACGAGGAACTCGATCGGGTCGGCAGGATCCTCGATTCCTTCGCCCACCGGCGCGCCAGCATTCCTGACGGACTGGCCGACCTCAACCGGGCCGCAAGAGACGTGGTCCGCCTGTTCGAGGAAACCGGTTTCGCGGCTGGCAATATCACGATGACGGTGCACGCGGGCGATGCGCTGCTGAATGTTCCGGGCGACCCGAATGCGCTGCGCCAGATTCTGATCAATCTGGTCAAGAACGCCGTCGAGGCCATGCCTGCCGGCGGCGAGCTAAGGGTCAGCACGCGCGGCCCGGTCAACTTCGGCGGCCAGTTGTTTGCCGAAGTCGGCGTGCAGGACACCGGCCCGGGCATGCCGGAAGCGACGCTCGGACAGATCTTCGGGCCGATCAAGAGCAGCAAGGGCGAGGGACATCGCGGGCTCGGGCTTTGCATCGTCAACGAGCTGGTCGAGAAGCTCGGCGGAAAAGTCATCTGTTGCAGCAGTCGGGAAGGCACCAGCTTCACCGTTCTGCTGCCGGTGGAACGACGGGCCGCCTGCACGGAGGATGCCTGAGCGATGGGACGACGGATTCCTCGATGAGCACTCCAAGCCTGCTCAAGAACGGTGATGCGACAGCACTGAAACAGGCGCTGTGCGGGCCGATCATCCGGCATCTGCCACAGCATGCGACCCGCTTCCTGCTGGTCGATGACGAACCGCGCCTGCTGCGCAGCCTGTACAACCTTCTCGACGGGAAGGGCTACGAGCTGGTTGCCGTGACGAGCGGCGAAGATGCTGTCGAGCAGTTGTCCCGGCTCCATTTCGACCTCGTGCTGCTCGATCTTCGCCTCCCCGGCCTGAGTGGCCACGAGGTCATGGATTTCATCAAGTCGCACGACCTCGACTGCCATGTCGTCGTGCTCAGCGGCAACGTCGAGATCGATGCCGCAATCGGCGCTCTCAAGCGAGGCGCCTACGACTTCCTGCGCAAGCCGTACGCCTCGGCGGAACTGCACAAGATCATTGCCAATGCCCTTCAGGAACGGGAACTGACGGCCGAGAACCGGCGCATTTCCGCACAGCTGGAATCCTCCGAGAAGCTCTACCGCTATCTCGTCGACAGCTCGCCCGACCTGATCTACACGCTCGATCACGAGGGCCGCTTCACTTTCGTGAACGACCGGGTCACATCGCTGCTCGGCTACGACCGCGAGCTTCTCCTCGGCAGGCACTATTCGGAGGTCGTCTACGAGGAGGACCTGGAACGCGCCCTGTACGTCTTCAACGAGCGCCGCGTCGGCGATCGCGCTTCGCGCAACGTCGAACTCCGGCTCAAGTGCCTGTGCAGTCGCGAGGGCACCCGCTATTTCGACAACTCGCTGGTTACCATCGCCTTCAATTCCGAAGGCATCTACCTGGCCGATGCGCCGGCGCACCAACGGGAGTATTTCGGCACCTACGGCGTGGCCCGCGACATCAGCGATCGCAAGCGGGCCGAAGAGCAGATTGCCTATCAGGCCTATCACGACGTACTGACCGACCTGCCCAACCGCTCGCTCTTCCAGGATCGTCTCGGCCTCGCGATCATGCAGGCCAAACGCAACCAGCGCGAACTGGCGGTGATGTTCGTTGATCTCGACCGTTTCAAGATCGTCAACGATTCACTCGGACACGTGAAAGGCGACCTCTTGCTGCGCGAGGTCGCGCTGCGGCTCAAGCAATGCCTGCGCCAGGGCGACACGCTGGCGCGGCACGGTGGCGACGAATTCACGCTGGTACTGCCCGACATCGCCGATCGCCGCGACGCCCTTCACGTTGCCGAAAAGATCCTTTCTGTCCTGCACGAGGCCTTCGATCTCGACGGCCACGAGGTGTTCATCTCGGCCAGCATCGGCATCGCGATCTATCCCGAGCACGGCGCCAGCGGCGAGCAACTGGTTCGCCACGCCGATATCGCGATGTACCGCGTCAAGGGGGGCGGCAAGAATGGTGTGCTGTTCTTTGCCAATGCGATGCTCGACGACGTGCACCACCGCGTCATTCTGGAAAAGGAGTTGCGGCACGCCATCGAGCAGGATGAGTTCGAGGTGTTCTATCAACCGCAGATCGACGTCAGCGCCAATGCGATTGTCGGCGCCGAAGCACTGATTCGCTGGCGCCACCCGCAGCGCGGGTTGTTGAGTCCCGGCGACTTTCTCGCCATCGCCGAGGAAAACGGCTTCATCGTGCAACTCAGCCAATGGCTGCAGGATGCCGTTTGTCGCGACCTCTCCTCCCGCCTGTGCAATGGCGGCAGCATGCTTCGCGTATCCATCAATGTCTCGCCGCAATGCCTGGAGAAGGAATCATTCGGCACGGAGCTGCAGGAAACGCTGAAGCGCCACGGCATCGAGCCTCACCGACTCGAAGTCGAGATCACCGAGAACATCTGCATCCGGAACCCGCAGCACGCCACCGAGCAATTGCACCGACTCCATGCGCTGGGGGTCAGTACCGCCATCGACGATTTCGGCACGGGCTATTCCTCACTTGCGTACCTGCACCGTTTTCCGATCAATACCCTGAAGATCGATCAGTCCTTCGTGCGCGAGATCAGCAGCGAGCAGGGGCACTATCCGGTGATTCTGGCGATCATCTCGATCGCCCGCGGTCTGGGCCTGCAGCTGATCGCCGAGGGGGTGGAAAGCGATGCCCAGCGCCGCTATCTGGAAGCGAATGGCTGCACCGTCATGCAAGGGTATCTTTTCTCGCCACCGGTTAGCCGCGATGCGCTGCTGACGATGCTTGATGCGCAAAGCTCGGCGTCGCAGGGACCACAGGCGCAGTTCGCCTGAAGGCGTTGCCGGCCGGCGATGGGCGGCTCCACCGGGGCCTCAGAGCCGGCTGACCATGTCCATCACGCGCCGCGCATCAAGCCCGCTCGCCGTCTGCTCGATCTGCGGCAGGTAACGCGCCTGCATCTCCTTCGCCGGGCCAAGCAGCCCCTGGAATGATTGCCGCAGCAGATCGCCGCTCATCTGCCGGCCACCGGCGTAATAGCGCCGGGCCACCTGACCGAGGGCGTAGGTGGTGGCGAACGAGAAGGCCATGCCTGTCGCCGCGCGGCCGGCATGGCCGGCCCACTTGCCCGCCGCCTTGCCGAGCAGGCCGCCGATCAGCTTGCGGCTGAACTGTTCGAGATACTGCGAAGTGAGGCCCACGCCGGCGGCAGCGAGAAACTCCTTCACGTGCCCCTGGTCGAGCGATACGCCGTGCATTTCGCCGACGCGGTGGACGAGTTTGAGTTGCAGCGGAATGATCGCCATCGAGGCCCACGACTGCGGCAGCAACTCCAGCGCACCGGCGAGGATGGCGTAGTTGAGGACGGTGCGGTCGAAGTCGGCGTCGACGACTTGTGCGGCGGCCGCTGCCGACGACGCGGCGGTGCTTGCGGCTGTGGCGGACGGGACGCCCTCGGCTGTAGCCGCTGTTGCCACCACGCCTGCCGCCCCGGCGGCGGCCGCCGGGGCCACCTCAAGCGCCGCGAAGGCATCCGCGTCTTGGGCGAGCGCATCGGCGTCGCCGGCACCCAGCTTGAGCAGCCCCTGCAATTCGGCGAGGAAGCGGCGCTCGGCATCGTTCTGGCGCCCATCGGCATCGCAGACACAGACCGCCATCTCATAGGCCAGCTGACGATGCTCATCGGCCTGCACGCGAGCGGCGACTTCGCCCAGCGTCACGCGCTTGAGCAGCACATCCTGATAGCGCCGGGCGAGATCCGGCGCACCGGCTTCGCCAGCAAGCGATTCGGCGATGCCGCGCACCGCCTCGCGCTCGCGTTCATCCTTCGCACCGTCGGCGAAGGCTGCAAAGAGCGCGATCGTGAGGATCGCATCGATCTGTTCGGCATTCATCTCATTCCTCTCGCGGACGATTTCACAAGCAAGCGTGTGGTGAGTGCCGTCCTGCGACCGAAAGTTCCCGTCATCGCTGCGTCAGCAGACTCTCGTCCCAGCTCGCGTGTTTCTCGAAGCCGAGCAGGTTCGCTGCCGTCGCCGCGAGATTGGCGAGGCCGGCGGTTTCGCGCTGCTGCAATGCGAAGCCACCCGCCGCCTTGCCGAAGAGGATCAGCGGCACCGGATTCAGGGTGTGCGCGGTCTTCGCCTTGAAGCTGCCGTCCTTGTTCCGCGCCGGCTGGCCGGTTTTCTTGTCGAGCTCGAACATCTCGTCGGCGTTGCCGTGGTCGGCGGTGATCAGCGCGACGCCGCCGGCCGCGTCGATCGCGGCGAGCAGGCGGCCGAGCGCGAGGTCGACCGCTTCGACGGCCATCGTCGCGGCGCGGAAGTTGCCGGTGTGGCCGACCATGTCGCCGTTGGCGAAGTTGCAGCGCAGGAAACGGTATTTGCCGCTCTTCACCGCGGCGATCATCGCGTCGGCGATTTCGGCGGCCTTCATCCACGGGCGTTGCTCGAAGGGCACGACGTCGCTAGTCACCTCTTCCCAGGTTTCGCCGTCGAACCGGTTCGAGCGGTTGCCGTTCCAGAAATAGGTGACGTGGCCGAACTTCTGCGTTTCCGAGCACGCGTACTGGGCGACACCGCTCCTTGATAGCCATTCCGAGAGGGTGTTGGCGATCGCCGGCGGCGCGACGAGGAAGCGCGCCGGCAATTTCAGGTCGCCGTCGTACTGCAGCATGCCGGCGTAGGCGACCTTCGGCGCGCGCACGCGGTCGAATTTGTCGAAGCCGGCTTCCTCGAAGGCGCGCGTGATCTCGATCGCGCGGTCGCCGCGGAAGTTGTAGAAGACGACCGCGTCGCCGTCCTCGATGGTGCCGACCGGCTTGCCACCCTCGCCGATGACGAAGGGCGGCAGATCCTGGTCGATGGTGCCGGGATGCCGTTCGCGCAGCGCCTGCACCGCTTCGCCGGCGCTGGCGAACTGCGGGCCTTCGCCCAGCACGTGCGTCTGCCAGCCTTTTTCGACCATCGCCCAGTTGGCTTCGTAGCGATCCATCGTGATGTTCTGGCGGCCGCCGCCGGAGGCGATGCGGGCATCGAAGCCGGCATCGCTGATTTCAGCAAGGAAGGCCTCGAACGGCAGCACATAGTCGAGCGCGCTGGTTTCCGGCACGTCGCGCCCGTCGAGCAGCGCGTGGATGCGCACCCGCTTCAGGCCTTCGGCCTTGGCCTGCGCGACCATCGCCTTGAGGTGGTCGATGTGGCTGTGCACGTTGCCGTCCGAGAAGAGGCCGATGAAATGCAGCGTGCCGCTGCCGCAGCCGGCAACGATCTGTCTCCAGCCCTCGCCCTGCCAGATGGCGCCCGAGGCGATGGCATTCGCCACCAGCGCCGCGCCCTGCGCATAGACCTGCCCGGCGCCGATCGCGTTGTGGCCGACTTCGGAGTTGCCCATGTCGTCGTCCGACGGCATGCCGACCGCGGTGCCATGCGCGCGCAGGCGGATGTGCGGGCATTCGGCGAAGAGACGGTCGAGGTTGGGTTTCACGGCGGCGGCGATGGCGCTGCCGGTATCGTTCCTGGGCAGGCCGTAGCCGTCCATGACGACGACGACGACCGGGCCGGCGACGCCGGGGAAGGAGGTGGATTTCTGCAGCATGGCGTGATTCCTGCGGGAAGGTGCCGCATAGCCATAGCAACTAGCGGCGCAAAAAGCGTGATTATCGCGGATTGCGCCAGGAACGGGCTAGCAGCGATCGGGAACCTCATCGCAAGGAACGAGTGATTTCAGGCGCCGAAAGAGGTGCCGGACATACCTGATCTCCCCGAAATGAGCGGCGCGGCATTCGGTGTCCGTTTCGCGAAAGCACCCTATCCAGACCGTACAGGTCAGGACGGACGCGACGCTCCCTGCGGAATCAAGCGGCGGCGGATAGCTTGGAGGGCCGAATCAGGCTCTCGGCGGGAATTCCGAACTTCTCGTGCAACCGCCAGATCATGTTGAGCGTTAGCGGCCGCTTGTAATTCAGGATTTCATAGACGCGGTTCAGACGTCCAATCGCCGGCACCAAATCCTTTGGCGCCAATCCGGCCTGTTCCATTCGGAACTTGATGGCTTCAACCGGATCAGGAAGATCCATGGGGAAGTGCTTGGCCTCATAGGCTTCGACCAGCGTCAGCAGCACCTCGAATCGATCGCCATCGGGGGTTCCGGGTTCCGGTTCGTTTTCGAAGTACGCAGACACCTCGCGCAAAGCAGCCTGATAGTCGGCGTCGGTATGAATTGGGCGGATGTCCATATCAGTGCTCCATCTCAACGGTTTCAGCATCAATCAGATCATAATCGGCGTGTGTGCCGATGAATTTCACGTAGACGGCCTGGAATCGGTACGCCACCGAGACCACCAGGCGATAGTCATTACCCTTGATGTTGAAGACGACCCGGCGATTCTTCAGGATGCTGGCACTGCGGTACTGCGCTTTGATGTCTGCCGGCTGACTCCGGTTTGCCTTTTTCACTTCATCAACCCACGACTTCAACGACTGCTCGGCACCCGGGTTGGCCTCCCAGAAAGGTCGCAAGTAGCTGACGGCAATGATTCGCATGCGCAAAGTATAGTCCCATTTTGGGACACTGCGCAAGCAAGCCCTTCAAGAGGTGCGGTCAGTGCCATCGCCAGGGTTCGCACCACCGGTACCCGACAGATTCGCTGGCACGACAGCCCCGCCCGGCAACGGCCCATACCCCGCAGCGCGCCCGCGCAGTTCGTCCCACAGGTCGCCGAGCGGCACGCGGTTGCCGGCGGTGAAATCGACCCATTCGGTGGGTTGCGGCCGCGCGGGATGGAAGCGCACGCCCCAGATCGGCTCGAAGCGCTCGGTGGAGAGCGAGTAGCGGGCGTCGCCATAGACGGTGGGATCGCCCGGCGCGCGGGCGACCCAGTGATCGGAGAAGAAGGCGAAGCGGCGGTAGTCGCGGACGACGCGTGGATTGGCGCGTTCGGCGTCGGTGAGCGCGGACTCGGGCGCCAGCGCCACCGTGCTGCCGGCCTTCCAGCTCAGTTCGCCGCCGGCGCGGATGCGGTCGCTATGGAGCGTGCCGCCGCTTTCATAGACCGAGCGCCAGAGCAGCACGTTGCCGACGGTCGGGAACATCTTGGCGCGCTCGACCGGGTGGCCGCGCGCCGCGGCGATCGCGTGCTGCGCATCGAGCGCGCGCGCCTGCTGCCAGGCGGCAAGGCCGGTGTAGGCGAGGATGCCGGCAAGGCCGAGCGCCGCCGGCCAACGGCGATTGCCGCGCACGGCAAAGACGAGCCCGAGCAGCAGGATCAGCGTAAACAGCGGGCCGATCGTCGTCAGCCAGTGCCAGGCGACGCGCAGCTCGGAGAAGGGCCAGAGGAGTTGCGTGCCGTAATTGGTGCAGGCGTCGAGCAGGCCGTGCGTGGCATAGCCCAGTGTGGCCGCGGCGAGCACGGGCTTCCAGTCGCGGCGGGCATCGCGTTTGATGAGCCAGGGCGCTGCCGCCAGCGCGCCGCCGATCGGGATGAAGGCAAAGGCGTGCGTGAACTGGCGATGCACCTCGATCTGCAGCAGCGGATCTTCCGCGCTGCGAATGAAGAACTCGACGTCGGGCAGCAGACCGGCACCGGCACCGATCAGCCAGGCGCGCCTGCCCAGTCGCGGCGAAAGGGCGACGTGGGCAACGGAGGCGCCGAGCAGGGCGTGCGTCAGTGGGTCCATGAAGAAGGTGTTGGCGGCGGGCGCATGCGGGGAAGGCGAGTATTTCGGCTTTGCCGGCGCCGGTCAAGCGAGTTGGGCCGCCAAATTGGAGCACCGGTTTTCCCCCTGAAACAAAGCTGCAACGACCCAAGCTTCCTCACCCGCCGACGAGCGCCACGCACAGAATCTTTCTCTGCGCCCCCTTTGCGTTTCTGCGGCGGGTGTTATCTGTCCGGGCTCGCGCTTTCGCCCCCCGCACGCCCACGCACCGCGGCAGCCAGCATCGTGAGGATGAACGCGGCGATGCACAGGGCGTTGCCGGCGCCGCCCCAGGCGCGCCATTCCGGCAGGCCGGCGAGGTCGCCTGCCACGCGCAACAGCAGCGAGGCATGCAGCAGCACGAGCGGCAGATGGAAGCTGCCGTGATAGGGCAGCTTCACGCGCAGGATCGCCGGAAAGATGATCGGCGCGTGGCCGAACACCATCGCCAGCACGAAGCCGACAAACACTGCGTGCAGTGCCGCGTCGCGCACGAACGGCAGCGGCGGATCGACGAGCAGCAGCATGCCGCCGAAGAGCAGCCAGAAGTAGCCGGAGAGCAGGCAGCGTGCGATGAAGCCGGTGAGTCCCGCCTGCCGCACCGTGCGGCGGGCGACATCCTGGCGCAGCAACCAGACGGCGAGCGCCGCGAGTGAAAGGCCGAAGAGGCGCTCGCCAACGCTCGCATCGAAGAGGATCACGACAAGCGCCACCAGCTGCAGCACGACAATGCCCAGGAAAATGCGGCGCGCGATCGGTGACGGCGGCAGGAAGCGCGAGAGTTCGAGGCGTTCGCCGGCGATGGTGAGCACCAGAAACGCCATCCAGCTAGCCGTGGCCGCTGCCACCGAACCCCACCACCAGGCCAGCGACGCGGTGGCGAGCAGCGCGGCGGCGAGCGCCAGCAGCTGCGTGTGCAGTGCGGGCTGGCGTTGCGCGGCGCGCACCGTTGCCAGCGCCAGCAGCAGGCCGCCGCTGAACAGGAGCGCCATGGCAATGGCGGCCGGCGCTCCCGCCAGCAGCGCAATACCGCCGAGACCGGACGCCGCCGGCGCGAGAAAGCCCCACACGCGGCCGAGCGCGACTGCACGTTCGAGCCCGATCACCGTGCCGAAGAACGCAGCCACCATCAGCGGCCCGTGCACCGCGGCGAGTTCGAGCCGCGGCAGCGGCACGGCCCAGCCAAGGCGCAGCAGACCGGCGCCGACGCCGGCCAGCAGCGACAGCATGCCGAGCACGAGCAGCGGAACGCGCCAGCGGATTGGCAGGCTGGCGGTGCCGGCGCGCTGGCCGGCCGCCTCAGTCACCATCCCAGCCGAAGTGGCGACGTGCCTGCTCGCTCATGCGCTCCGGGCCCCATGGCGGCTCCCAGACGATGCGCAGATCGGCATTGATGCCGCTGGGGAGAACGCCGGCAACGGCTTGACGCGCCTCATCCTCGATCATTTCGCCCATCGGGCAGGTGGGTGAGGTCATCGTCAGATCGATTTCGACGGCACCGGCGCGCGCCTCGATACGATAGACCAGCCCCAGTTCGACAATGTTGATTCCCGCCTCGGGATCGATCACTTCACGCAGCGCATCGCGCACGCGCGCTTCGACGGCTGAGGCCTCGTCTGCTTGCATTCGAAACCCGGACTTGTTCAGCGATGTTGCCAGGCGGCGAGCACGCAGGGCGAGCGCCGCTCGGCGCGCACGCCGTAGCGCGCGACCGCATGGGCGCACATGGCGACGCCCTCGTTATCGATGCGGGTAACTTCGGAGAGATCGATTTCGGCGATGCCGACACGCGAGAGACCGTGCATGAAGTCGGTCTTCACCGCGGCGGTCAGCCCGCCGGCAATGCGCATCACCTTGCCGCCATCGCGGTCGTGGATAGTGAGCACTGTCGCCTTGCCGCGCAGGATGGCATCGTTGATCGCATCATCAACGAGAAACTGGCTGACCGGGCCGGCCTGAAAGCGCGCGCCATAGAGCCCATCGCCCACCCGGCTGGCGACGGTAGCGGCAATGTCGATCAGCGGCGAGCCGTAGACGCTGAACTCGCAGCCGATCGTTTCCCCGACCACGAGTTGCAGCTTGCTGCGGAACATCAAGCCGCCGAGCGACAGGTTTTCCAGCCCGCCATCGGCCCGTTCGCCGAGATGGGCCACCTTCATCGGCAGCGGTGTATCGAAGCGGATGCGCTGGTGGCGGCGCTGTTCGCTGGCGGGTTGCGGCGTATCGAGCGGCATGGGCAGGGGGCGAATTGGGGCAGGCAATCGCGGTCAGGAAAGGTTGAACCCATCCGGTCGCACTTGGGCGCCGGCGTGAATTTCGGCAATATTACCGCCATGCAAAAAATATTCCCAACTACCCTCGCGCTGCTGCTCGCGCTGCTGCCACCCCTCGTCGCCAAGGCGGCGCCTTCAGGCACGCCTGCTGCCCAGCCCCTGCCCGCCCCGATTGCCGCCAGCCTGCGCGACGCGCAGCTGCCCCCTGCCCACGCCGCCTTCTTCGTGCAGCGGGTGGATGCCGCCCAGCCGCTGCTCGCGCACAACGCAAGCCGGGCGATGAATCCCGCCTCGACGATGAAGTTGGTGACCACTTACGCCGCGCTGGAACTGCTCGGCCCCGCGCACACCTGGAAGACGCAGGCGCTCTCTGAGGCGCCGCCGCGCGATGGCGTGCTCGCCGGCAACCTCTACCTCAAGGGCAGCGGCGATCCGGGGCTGACGCAGGAGCGCCTGTGGCTGTTCCTGCGTCAGCTGCGCGCCCGTGGAGTAAGTACGATCAGCGGCGACGTGGTCCTCGATCGCAGCGATTTCCGCCTGCCGCCGCACGATCCGGCGGCCTTCGACAACGAACCGCTGCGCCCCTACAACGCCGGCCCCGACGCCCTGCTCGCCAATTTCAAGAGTCTGCGCGTGACGCTGATCCCCGATCCGCTGACAAAAAACGTCAGTGCCGTCCTCGACACGCCGGCCGACGAACTGCGCATCGAGCAGCGGCTGACGCTCGCCGACGGCCCCTGCGGCGACTGGCGCGAGAAGATCGCACTCACCATGAACGGCAACCTGCTGACGCTTTCCGGCAGTTTCGCGGCCACCTGTGGCGAAAAGGCGCTGCATGTTTCGCCGTGGCCGGCCACGGTCCAGGTCGGGCAGCTTTTCCGCGCACTGTGGAAGGAGATCGGCGGCAGCCTCAACGGCCGCGTCCGCGACGGCGAGACTCCCGCCAGCGCACGCGTGCTGGCCACGCACGAGTCACCGCCACTGGCCGAGACCGTGCGCGATGTGAACAAGTGGAGCAACAACGTGATGGCGCGCCAGATTTTTCTGGCACTTGCCGGCGAACGCCCGGCCACCCCGGAAGCGGCACGCGCGCGCATCGGCGAATGGCTGCGCGACAAGGGCATCGACGGCGTCATCATCGACAACGGCGCCGGGCTTTCGCGCGAAGCACGCATCAGCGCCGCAGGCCTGGGCCGCCTGCTGCTCGCGGCCTGGCAGAGCCCGGTGATGCCGGAACTGGTAGCCTCGCTGCCGGTGGCCGGCAGCGACGGCACGCTGAAGAAACGCCTCGGCGACAGCGCCGCCGCCGGACGCGCCCACCTGAAGACCGGCTACATCGAAGGCGTGCGCGCCATCGCCGGCTACGTGATGGACCGGCACGGGCAGCGCTGGGTTGTCGTCGGCTTCCTCAACGATGCGCAGATGAAGAACGGCTCGAAGCCACTCGATGCGCTGGTGCGCTGGGTGGCGGAGCGGTAGTCGACCGGCCGGCTCAACAATCGGGCCGCAGTACCTCGATCCTGAAGCTTTCCTCGTAGGGCGGCACGTTGCATTCGACGACGTCGGCGGGCGCAATCTGCAGATGCACGCCGACGATATCCGCCTTCACCGGCAGCACCGCGCAGCAGCGGTCGGCCAGTACGGCGGCGCGGATCACCGGCGCGCCGCGGCCGATCAGATACGCCTGCAGCCGTGCCAGCGAGTGCCCCTGGTAGAGCACGTCATCCACCATCAGCACGGTGGCTGCCGCAAGATCGCGCGCCGCGAACTCGGCGTTCTCGGTCAGTTGCGTGTCGGCATGCAGCAGCGTCAGGTCGTCGCCGTAGCGCTTCAGCTTCATTGCGTAGCGCGGCACATCGAGGCCGTGATTCTTCTTGAGGCGCGCCTGCAGCATTTCGGCGAGCGGCGCCCCACGGCGCAGGATGCCGAGCAGCAGCGGATCGGCGGCGCCGGCGAGCAGGGGGAAGGCCTCGCGCGCCATGCGATCGAGCACGGCATCGAGCGCCGCCGTGTCGTAAAGGCAGAAACGGGCACCGGGAACGCGTGGATCGCTCACAGTACCCCCCTACTGCATCGGCATCGGCTTGACGCCGGAGAGCGCGATCCAGCCGCGCGCGACGCGGTAGACCAGCCACACGGTAACGCCGGCGACGAGCACCATGGCAAAGGGGAAGCCGATGATGGAAACCGCCAGCACGAAGGCGATGCCGACCCACAGGAAGGTGTACCAGAAGGTGCGGATCTGCCAGCTGAAATGGCTTTCCAGCCAGGTGCCGGCGACATCGCCGCGCTTCACGTAATTGAGGATGACGGCAATGATCGACGGCCAGCCGATGAGAAAGGCGCCGATCACGCTCGCCGCGCCGAAGATGCCGGTGAGCACCGAGAAGGCGTGCAGCCCGTAGATGACATGCGTGAGCTGCACCAGCGACGGACGAACGCCGCCGAGATCGGGCGCGGGAACGGGAGATTGCATGGAGGGCTCCTGGATGCCGATCAGTGCGTCGGCGGCATGACGAGGATAGCGCGAAAATCGTTGACGTTGGTCAGCGTCGGGCCGGTGACGAGCGAGTCGCCGATCGCCTCGAAGAAGGCGTGGCCATCGTTGTTCGCCAGCGAGGCAGCGGGCAGCAGCCCGGCAGCCGCAGCGCGGGCGAGCGTTGTCGGATCGATCACTGCACCGGCGATTTCCTCGGCGCCGTCGACGCCATCACTATCCGCTGCAAGCGCGTGGATGCCCGGATGCCCCTTCAAGGCCAGCGCCAGTGCGAGCAGGAATTCGACGTTGCGGCCACCGCGCCCCTTGCCGCGCACCGTCACCGTTGTCTCGCCGCCGGAGAGAATGACGCAGGGCGCGGCGAAGGGCTGGTTGCGCGCCGCCACCTGCCTGGCCAGAGCGGCATGCACCAGTGCCACGTCGCGCGCCTCGCCCTCGATCGCATCCGAGAGGATGTGGGCCGGGTAGCCAAGTTCGCGCGCCCGCGCGGCAGCGGCCTCCAGCGCGATCTGCGGCGTTGCGATGATGCGTGCGAGCCCTTTGGAAAAAGCCGGGTTGTCGGGCTTTGGCGTTTCGCCATGACCACTCTTCAGATAGTCGATGATCGCCGGTGAAGCCGGGATCGCGTACTTCTCCAGCACCGCCAGCGCATCGGCGCAGGTGCTCTCATCGGGCAAGGTCGGGCCGGAGGCAATCACCGTGGGGTCGTCGCCCGGCACGTCGGAAATGAGCAGGGTCAGCATGCGCGCCGGGCGGCACGCGAGGGCCAGACGCCCGCCCTTGATTGCCGAGAGGTGCTTGCGGACGCAATTGATCTCGCCGATCGTTGCCCCCGAATTCAGCAGCTCGCGGGAAAGCGCCTGCTTGTCTTCCAGCGTGATGCCCTCGCCCGGCAGGGCGAGCAATGCCGAGCCACCACCGGAAATCAGGCAGAGGACGAGATCGTCCGGGGTCAGATTGGCCACCGTTTCGTTGAGCAGGCGCCGCGCCGCATCGCGCCCCGCCGCGTCCGGCACCGGATGCGCGGCCTCGACGATTTCGATGTGTCTGCACGGCACCGCGTGGCCATAGCGGGTGATGACGAGCCCGGAGAGCTGCGATTTCATCCCGGGCCAGTTGTCCTCGACCGCCCGCGCCATCGCCGCTGACGCCTTGCCGGCACCAACCACGATGACGCGACCACGCGCCATGCCGGCCGCTTCGGCGAGAAACTCCGGCATACGGCGCGATGGCGAGGCGACGGCGAGGGCGGTGTGGAAGAGTTCGTTGAGGAGTTCGCGGGGCTGCATGGGTGGTTTTCCGGAATGTCGATCTGGTTCAGCGTCGGGCTAGCGGATCGGCGAGTGCCTCACGCAGCCAGCCGAGCCCGGCCTCGGTGGTTGTGGCCGGCTTGTACTCGCAACCGACCCAGCCGGCGTAGCCGAGCGCGTCGAGATGGCGGAACAGCCACGGATAATGGATCTCACCGGTTCCCGGCTCGTGCCGACCGGGATTGTCGGCGATCTGGATGTGCGCGATGCGCGGCAGGTGGCGGGCGAGCGTGCCGCCGAGTTCGCCTTCCATGCGCTGCGCGTGATAGACGTCGTACTGCAGGAATAGATTGTCGGCACCGACTTCGCCGAGCAGCGCCAGCGCCGCGTCGCTGCGGCTGACGAAGAAGCCGGGGATGTCGAAGGTATTGATCGGTTCGACCAGAAGCTTCAGTCCGGCGCGTTTCAGTTCGGCCGCGGCATGGCGCAGGTTGGCGACGAAGGTTGCGCGCGCCTCGGCTTCGGACACGCCGGCCGGCACGATGCCGGCGAGGCAGTTGAGCTGCGGACAGCCGAGCGCCATTGCGTAGGCGATGGCCTGCGCGACGCCGGCGCGGAATTCGTCGACGCGATCGGGATGGCAGGCAATGCCGCGCTCGCCGGCCGCCCAATCGCCGGCGGGCAGGTTGTGCAACACGAGTTGCAGTTTGTGTTCGCGCAGCAGTTCGGCAATCCGTGCCGCCGGCAGTTCGTAGGGAAACTGCACTTCCACCGCCGTGAATCCGGCCCGGGCAGCGGCGGCGAAGCGTTCGGCGAGCGGCAGTTCGCAAAAGAGCATGCTGAGGTTGGCGGCAAAGCGGGGCATGCGCGATCTCCGGTCAGAGTATCTTCTGTAGCAGCAGGGCCTGCCCCGCCGCCGGATCAAGTTCGTAAGGGGCGAAGCCGGCGCGGCGGTAGCTTGCCATTGCGCGTTCGTTCTTCGACAGCACTTCCAGCGTCAGCTTGCAGCAACCGAGTTTGCGCGCCCGCGCTTCGGCCCAGGCGAGCAATGCCTGGCCAATGCCACGCGCACGCCTATCCTGACGAACGACGATGTCGTGCACATTAAGGAGGGGTTGCGCCGCGAAGGTGGAGAAGCCGGTGAAGCAGTTGATCAGGCCGACGGCGGCATCGCCCTCCCAGGCCAGCGCGCCTTGGAATCCGGCCTGCTGTTGCAGCGTCGCGACCAGACGGGCACGCACTTCTGGCCGCAGTGCCTTGCCGCCGCCCATCGGGTCGCGCGCGTAGTGGTCAAGCAGATCGAGGAAGGCGGCCGCCTGCGCGGCATCGTCGAGCGCGACAGGGAGGATGCGCAGGCTCACAGTCTCACAATCCGAGCGAATCCCACAAGGCGTCTACGCGCGCCTTCACTTCGGCGTCCATCGTGATCGGCAGCCCCCACTCGCGATCTGTCTCGCCGGGCCACTTGTTGGTGGCATCAATGCCCATCTTGCTGCCGAGGCCGGCCACCGGCGACGCGAAGTCGAGGTAGTCGATCGGCGTGTTGTCCGCGATCAGCGTGTCGCGTGCCGCGTCGACCCGCGTCGTCATCGCCCACACCACTTCCTTCCAGTCGCGGATGTCGATGTCGTCGTCCACGACGATGATGAATTTTGTGTACATGAACTGACGCAGGAAGCTCCAGATGCCGAACATCACGCGCTTGGCGTGGCCGGGGTACTGCTTCCTGATGCTGACCACAGCCAGCCGGTACGAGCAACCTTCCGGCGGCAGGTAGAAATCGGCGATCTCCGGGAACTGCTTCTGCAGGATCGGCACGAAGACTTCGTTCAGTGCGACACCGAGCATCGCCGGCTCGTCCGGCGGCTTGCCGGTGTAGGTGCTGTGGTAGATCGGGTCGCGGCGCATGGTGATGCGCAGGACGGTGAATACCGGAAATTCGGCCTGCTCGTTGTAGTAGCCGGTGTGGTCGCCGTAGGGGCCTTCCAGCGCCGTTTCGCCGGGATTGATGACGCCTTCGAGCACGATCTCGGCGGAGGCCGGTACCTGCAGGTCACTGCCGATGGCCTTCACCAGTTCGGTGCGCGAACCGCGCAGCAAACCGGCGAACTGGTATTCGGAGAGCGTGTCCGGCACCGGCGTCACGGCGCCGAGGATGGTTGCCGGATCGGCGCCGAGCGCCACCGCGACGGGATACGGCTGCCCCGGGAATTTCTGGCAGTGGTCGCGAAAATCGAGCGCGCCGCCGCGATGCGCCAGCCAGCGCATGATCAGCTTGTTCGGCCCCAGCACCTGCTGGCGGTAGATGCCGAGATTCTGCCTTGGCTTGTTCGGCCCGCGCGTGATGGTCAGCCCCCAGGTGATCAGCGGCGCCACATCGCCCGGCCAGCAATGCTGGATCGGCAGGCGTGCGAGGTCGACGTCCTTGCCTTCCCACACGATCTCCTGGCACGGCGCCGACGACAGCACCTTCGGCGCCATCGACAACACCTGCTTCAGCATCGGGAGTTTGTCCCATGCATCCTTGATGCCCTTGGGCGGCTCCGGTTCCTTCAGGTAAGCGAGCGTGCGACCCACCTCGCGCAGCGCTTCCAGGCTTTCCTGCCCCATGCCGAGCGCGACGCGGCGCGGCGTGCCGAACAGGTTGCCGAGCACCGGCACCGAGTGTCCCCGCGCCTTCTCGAAAAGAATCGCCGGCCCGCCGGCGCGCAGCACGCGGTCGCAGATCTCGGTCATCTCGAGCACCGGGTCGACCTCGACGGCGACGCGCTTCAGCTCACCGAGCTTTTCGAGTTGGGCGATGAAGTCGCGGAGATCGTGGTAGCGCATGGCCGTTCATTGATTATTGTTTCGTCAGAATTTCGCGATTATCCTTGTTTTTCGAGCCAGGTCACGTGGCGCAACCGTCCTCGGAGTCCGCGCATGGAAATCCTTTCGCCAGAAGCCGCACAGCGCCTCGCCGAAGACGCGCAACGCTACCGCGATTACGCGGAGATGTCGTCGGACTGGTATTGGGAGCAGGACGAGGCTTTCCGCTTCACCTATTTTTCGCGCGAGTTCGAGGAAGTAACGGGTGTGCCGAGTGCCAGCGGGCTGGGCAAGACGCGCTGGCAAGGCCTGGGCCGGGAACGCTTGAGTGACGTCGACTGGGACGAACACCAGCGCCTGTTGGAAGCGCATCGGCCGTTCCGCAATTTCGAATACCCGAGCCGGCGGCCAGACGGCAAGATCGTCTGGTTCCGCGTCAGCGGCAAGCCGCGCTTCGCTGCCGATGGTCGCTTTGTCGGCTATTACGGCATCGCCTCCGACATCAGCGCCGGCCGCCTGCTTGCGTCGCGCCTGCAGCAGTCCGAGCGACTGGCGGCAATCGGCCAACTGGCGGCGGGCACGGCGCACGAAATCAACAACCCGATCGGCTTTGTGCGTTCCAACGTTGAAACCTTGCGCACTTATCTCGACCAGCTGCTGGCGGTGGCAACGCGAGCCGAGGCGGTCTGCGCCGAGCCGTCGCCGACAGCGATGACAGCGCTCGCCGAAGCGCTCCGCACCGCCGACGTGGAGTTCCTGCGCGAAGATGCGCCACAACTGCTCGACGAAAGCCGCGATGGCCTGGACCGGGTGCGCAAGATCGTCGCCGACCTGCGCGAGTTCGCGCGCGAGGGGCAAACCGAATGGGGCAACTGCCGGCTTTGCGACTGCATCGACAGCGCCATCAACCTGATCGGCAGCAAACTGCCGGCGTCGGCGCATATCGAGCGCCGCTACGCCGATCTGCCGCCGCTGCGCGGCCAGCCGGTGCACCTCAGCCAGGTGGCGCACGCGCTGCTGCTCAACGCCACGTTGGCGCTACCGGCGACTGGCGGCCGCATCGTCGTCAGCACCGGCCGCGAGGATGAGGCGACACAATATGTGGAGATCGCCGATAACGGCTGCGGCATCGCGCCGGAAAATCTGCCACATGTGTTCGAACCGTTTTTCACGACCCGCGAACCGGGCCGGGGCACCGGCATGGGGCTCGCCACCTGTTTTGGTATCGTCAGCGAACACGGCGGGCGAATCGAGGCGCACAGCGCGCCCGGCAGCGGCAGCCGCTTTCGCGTGACGCTGCCGGAACGCGGTGCTTAGCGGAGGAAGTCGACGGCCAGTCCGGCGAACACTGCCATTCCCAGCCAGTTGTTGTGGAGGAAGGCCTTGAAGCATTTTGCCGGTTCGCGATGGCGGATCAACGTGTAGTGATAACCGGCAATGCCGGCGGCGACGGAAAGGCCCGCAAAATAGGCCCCCCCCATTGCCAGCCCGTGGCCAATCCAGGCGAGCAGACCGAGCGCAATCACATAGCAGGCCATCACCGCCACCACGTCGTAGCGGCCGAAGGTGATCGCCGAGGTCTTGATGCCGATCTTCAGGTCGTCCTCGCGGTCGACCATGGCGTACTCGGTATCGTAGGCGATGGCCCAGAAGATATTGGCGACGAGCAGCCACCAGGCTTCGGCCGGCACGCCGCCGGTATTCGCCGCATAGGCCATCGGGATGCCAAAGCCGAAGGCGATGCCGAGGTAGGCCTGCGGAATCGCGAAGAAGCGCTTGGTGAAGGGGTAACTCGCGGCGAGGAAGAGCGCCGGTACCGAAAGGCCGACGACAAGCCAGCTCTTCAGCGGCAGGATGAGCAGGAAGGCGCAGATGACGAGCGCCGCGAAGAGGATCATCGCCTCCTTCGTCGACACCTTGCCGGCAGCCATCGGCCGGTGCCTGGTGCGCTCGACGTGCGGGTCGAAATTGCGGTCGGCGAAATCGTTGATGACGCACCCCGCCGAGCGCATGAGCACGGTGCCGAGCACGAAGATCCATGCCACCAGCCAGTGCGGCTGGCCGAGCGCGGAGAACCACAGCCCCCACAGCGTCGGCCACAGCAGCAAAAGGATGCCGATGGGCTTGTCGAGCCGCATCAGTTTTTCGTAGAGATCGAGGCGTTCCTTGATCTGGTCGAGTCGCAGTTCCATGGGGGCGGATTTTACCCGGTTGCTCACTCAGACGGCATTGATCGAGCTTGCGCCAACGCATGCTTCAATCGGAGACAGCATCGCATACGATCCATCGTGGGGCTACGCCACCCACCAGTAGCGAACGATGTGAAAGAAGATCGGTGCCGAAAAGCTGATCGAGTCGACGCGGTCGAGCATGCCGCCGTGCCCCTCGATCAGTGCGCCCCAGTCCTTGACGCCGCGGTCACGCTTGATCGCGGAGAGCACAAAGCCGCCGAAAAAGCCCATGACATTGATGGTCAGGGCGATCAGCGCCGCCTGCCAGGGCAGGAACGGTGTCATCCACCACAGCGCGGCACCGACCGCGGTCGAGGTCAGCACGCCGCCGATCAGCCCCTCGAGGGTCTTCGAAGGGGATATCGCCGCGGAGATCTTGCGCTTTCCTAACAGTTTTCCCCAGACGTACTGGAACACATCGCTCGATTGCACGGTGAGCACGAGAAAGACGATCAGCAGCACATTGCCCCCGGCAAAATCGATGATCTCCAGCGACAGCAGCGCCGGTACGTGCGACAGGCAGTAGACGCAGATCATCAGCCCCCATTGCACCTTCGCCGCGCGTTCGAGAAAGCGGGTCGTGTCACTGCCGAGCGCGGCGCAGATCGGCAGCAGCAGGAAGGCATAGACCGGGATGAGGATCGAGAAAAGCCCGTACCAGTCGATGGCAATCAGGTAGTACTGCAGCGGCAGGAAGAAAAAGAAGCTCCACTGCAGTGCCTGATGATCGCCGCGGCGGGTATGCGTCAGGGAAACGAACTCGCGCAGGCACTGGAAGGAAATGAAGGCGAACAGAGCGATGATTCCGCCCTTGCCGATCCAGATGGCGCCCGCGATGAGCAGGATCATCACCCACCAGGCGCGGATTCGCGAGTTGAGATTGTCGACCGTCGCGTGCGATGCCCCGGGTGCCAGTCGCCATTTCAGCAGCGCGCCGATGCAACTCGCCACGGCAAGCACGGCGAAGATTCCGCCGAAAACGGCGACCAGGGATTCCTGCAGGCTCATGCTCATCTCAATTCCTCAATCGGCCGGCGGCGCCAGTGCCAGAAGTGCGGCGCTGGCGCGCGCCAGGAACGCATCGCGTGTTTCGCCGGCCGCGACCGCCAGCGCCGGCCCGAAGGTCAGCGAGCACAGCAGCGGCACCGGTACCACGGCTCCCTTGGGCATCACGCGTCCGAGGTTTTCGATCCATACCGGCACCAGCTCGACATCGGGATGCGCCAGGGTCAGGTGGTAAAGCCCGCTCTTGAACGGCAGCAGCGTATCGCCGAGGTTGCGCGTTCCCTCCGGAAAGATGATCAGCGAATCGCCGGCCGCCAACGCTTCGGCCATCTGTCCGACCGGATCGGCGCGCCCGGATTTCGCGGCGCGCTCGATCAGCACGGCGCGGAACACGCGGTTGGCGATGTAGCGGCGCAGGCCACCCTGCAGCCAGTAGTCGGCGGCGGCAACCGGCCTTGTCCGTCGCCGCAGGGGGGAAGGGAGCGATGCCCAGATCAGTACGAAATCGCCATGACTGCGATGATTCGCGAAATAGATGCGCCGCCGCGGGAGCGGCTCCGTCGTTCGCCATACGGCGCGGACGCCGGTCAGGAGTTTGGCGAATGCGCACAAGCCGGATGCGATCAGATGTTCGAAAGCCATGGCGGTTGAGATCCCCTGTTCCGGCGATTTTCCAGTTGTTCAGGCGGGCAACGGCAGCGCCGCGATCAGCGCCGCCGACACCGATGCCGCATACTGGATGACGAAGGCGAGCGACTGGAGACGCAACAGGCGCAGCGCGCCACCGATACGGTCATCGAGGCCGCGCGGCGCTTCGCCGCCAAGCTTGCGCATGCCTGCGGCAGCAAGCCCGCGATCGAAGGCCTCGAGATCGTTCGCGACCGCATCCGCCGTTTGCCCGGTCAGCGACGCATGCTGCCAGCGCTCCGCCCAGCGCGCAAAAATGCGCCGGTCGAAGGCGACGCGCAGGGCGAACAGCTTCTGTGCGCCGGCGGCGAGAAAGGCGAGCAGAAACAGCAAGCCCGTTACCGAAAACGTCGCTTGCAGGGCCATCCAGAGCAGCGCGAGAAAGGCGAAGACGAGGCTCCAGCGGTCGATGCCTCGGCCGAGCGCGAGGGCATCGGCGGCGATGCCGGCGCGAAGCGCCGCTGCCGATGCTTGCTGCCGGCTATCCATGCCGCATCCCCTGGCAGGATTGCGCGAAGGCGTTCAGGGCCGCGCGATGCGCGTCTCCCAGCACGATCTGCGGACGCGCCTGCCGGAGCAGTCGCAAGGCCGCATCGACGTCTGTTGCACGGCCCGAGGCAAGCAGCCAAGCCGCGACCGCGCAGGCGCTGCGCGAAAAACCGAGCGCGCAGCATACCAGCAGCCGGCCCCGTCCCTGCATGGCCTCGATGCGGCGGGCGGCATCGGCAAGCTGCACGGCATCGGGCGGAATCAGGTCGAGCCACGCTGCGCTGTCGTATCGCCAGTTGCCGCCGGGCGCGGGCAGTTCGGCGGCGAGATCGAACAGCGCCGTGAAGTGTCCGCTGCGCATGTCGGTCGCGGTCGGCATACGCCCGAGCCAGACGTCGTCTGCGATGTGGCAGGGCGCGGGCGAACGCCGTGTCCACCAGCGCGAATTCAGCCAGGCGGCAGCGACATAAGGCGCGAGCAGGAGCGTCGCCGCGAGGCTGTGGCGGCCTTCGCTTTTCTGGAATCCGGCCGCGCCCACCCGGATGTAGATCAGCGCAAGCAGCGCAAGCGCGAGCGCGCCCCAGCTCAGCCATAGCCCCCAAGCGCCCGTTGCAGCGGCGGCGCCAAGCAGCAGCATCGCGCCTGCGGCGTAGATTGCTGCCAGACGCGGATGCCCGCTTTCCCTGCGTACGGCATGGGCAAGCGGAGACGGCCTGTCGTCCGGCCACAGCCACAGGCAGAAGAGGCCGACTGCGGCACCGGTCGGGATGTCGAAGAAATGGTGCTGAAAGGTGGTGAGCACGGAGATCGCGATCAGCGTCGCCCAGAGGTGCACGGCGACTCGCCAGGCGCCGGATGCCGCCTCGGCAAAGCGCACCCAGATGATGACGAGAAGCGCGATGTGCAGGGATGGCGCCTGGTTGTAGGGTTGATCGAAGCCCATCAGGGCGTCGAACATGGCGCCGAAGAGGCCGTCGGTCTGCGGGCGCGCGAAGGAGTAGTGAAGCGGAAACAGCAGAAAGGCGGCAACGCAGGCGAACTGCGCGGTCAGCAGACGAAAGGCATGCCGGTCGACCGCCGCACGGTCGCGGCAGCAGAGGAACGAGAGGCCGTAGAAGAGATCGATCGACCAGTAGGGGAGGATTGTCCAGGGCAGGAAAGGAACGTGGCGTTCCCATTCGAAGACCAGCGAATCGGTAATGCCGCGCTCGGCCGCCATGCGATTCGCGAAGCCGTAGCTGGCGAAGAAGAAGGGGCCAAGGAAAAGCAGCCACAGGACGCTCCGGCGCCAGAGAGGAATGCCATCGAGATACTCGCGGACAGCTGCGTTCATGAGTTTCGGCGGCGCGCCAGCGAGACCGAGAAGATGCCCCATTCGTCGATGCGTTGATCGATCTTGTCGAAGCCGGCATCGGCAACCAGTTGATCCATCTCGGCCTGCGTGCGCCGGCGCATTACCCAGGCCTGCCCACCGCGATGGCTGGTGAGGGCGCGTGCGATCAGTTCGAGCTGCGGATGCCAGGGTTGCCCGGTATAGACGAGGTAAGCGCCGGGCTCGATGGCGTCAGCCATGCCGGCCAGCGATCGGCAGACAAGATCGTTGTCGGGAAAGAGTTCGTACAGTCCGGAAACGATGCCTATCGTCGGCTGCGGGCGTACCGCCGCGACCGAGGCGCGGTCGAAGGCGTCGCCGCGCTCGAAACGGGCGATGTCGCGCAGTCCTTTCTGCTCGATCAGCGCCGCGCCCTGACCTACGTTGAGTTCGCTGAAATCGCGCAGGACGATCGCTTGCGGTCGCCGCGCGTACCCCTCCATCGCCTCCAGCGCGTAGCGCCCGTGCCCCGCCGCGATGTCGAGCAGGCGCACGGGACGACCTTCCGCCGCGAGCGCGTCCATCGCCTTGCGCAGCAGTTCTTCAAGGTGCAGCTTGCGCTGGCGAATGCCGCGCCAGCCGATCGAATCGAGATACTGCCGGTCGATCAGGCGTCCGAGCGGGCCGCAGCCGGCCGGCGTGTTGCGGTAGACGTAGTCGAGCGTGCTTCCGGAATCGAAGCCGGTTTCGTGGCCAAGGCGAACACCGTCCGACAGCCAGCCGCCGATCTTCATGTTGAGACGGGCGAGCGCCCAGAAAAACCCGCGCGGCGAGAGCAGCGGCAAGGGGCGGGAGAGGGCCGCTGCCTCTTCGAAGGTCGCGCCGGATTTGTCCGCATGGCGCAGATCGACGCGTTGGGGCGTCTCTGAAAAGCGGCGCAGGATGAAGGCCCGGGCGAGACCGAGCGATCGCTGGCGATCCGCCTCGCCGAGCGTGTCGTGATAGAAGCCCGGCAGCACATGCTTTTCCTTGACCGGCGTACCGAGGCGTTCGAAAAAGGTGTGTTGCGGGCCGTGGTGCACCACCCAGTCGGCGCCCGAAATCAGCAACTGGGTCGGGACGGTGATCGCCTGTGCATCGGCAACCACGCGCTCGGCGGCCTCGTAGAGCGCGAGGAGGATATTGACCGAGATCGGGCGGGTGATGAGCGGATCGGCGTCGTAGGAGGCCTGCCGTACCGGATCGTGCGTCAGGAATTTCGACTTGACGTAGCTATTGACGAAGAAATTGCCGCGCAGCTTTTGCAGCAGCCGCAGCCCGGGCCGTGCCAGTGGTACATAGAGCTTGACCTTGAACGCCGGTGAAGCGAGAACGAGGCAACGTACCCGGGGTGCGTAATCGTGCGCCCAGGTGGCGACCAGCACGGCGCCGACGCTCTGCGCGAGAATCGCCATGTCCGCTTCGGCGATTCCGTAGGTGTCGCGGATATGTTCGATGAAGGTCTGCACGTCGCGCACCGACGCCGCGAAGCTTGGCGAGTACCCACGCTCGCCCGGCGAGCGTCCGTGACCGCGCGCATCCCACGCGAAGACATCGAAATCGGGGAGGTCAAGTTCATCTGCCACGTGCGCCATGCGGCCGGAATGCTCGTGGCCGCGATGGAACATCACGACGCAGCCGCGGCGCTCGGCCGTCCGGCATGGCCAATGGCGATAGAAGAGCTGAACCCCGTCGTGCGTCGCGAAGCTGCGCTCCAGAACCTGACGCGTGTCGTTCATGAAATGTCCTTTCCGTTTGCCTCGCGCGCCGCAGCAACGCCGCGCGATACGCGATGAATCGTGTTGAGCAGGATCCCCGCCGCCAGCGCGGGCATGAGCCAGAAGGCCGCCGCCGGCAACTCCGTGGCGATGCCGACCCAGAGTCCGAGCGCGCCGAAGACGAAGGCGCGATCGCTCTTGCCGATGGGGCCGTCGTAGCGCCGTTCGGCGCCGACCATCGGGGCCAGCGCCCCCGCCATTTCCGAAAGCGCCGCCAGGAAAATCACGGCGCCGACACTTGCCCAACCGAACGGCGCAACGATGACGAACGGGAGGTACAGCGCCGCGTCGGAAACGACATCGGACAATTCGTTGAGATAGGCGCCGAGCGCGGATTTCTGGTCGAATTCGCGCGCCAGCATGCCGTCGACGGCGTTCAGCGCCATGCGCAGGAACATCCAGAGTGGCAGCAGCAAGAACAGTTCGCGTTGCTCATCACCAAATGCGAGCAGGACCGCGCCCAGCGCGATGGACAGCATCATCGCGGACATGGTGACGCCGTTCGCCGTGATGCCGGCACTGGCGGCGCTCCGCACCAGCGGTCGCAAGAGCGCCTGAAAGCGCGGTTTCAACTCGTAGATCGTGATCATCGAAGTCGTATCAGCTCCTCGCAGGAACTTACTTCCACGCCCCGCGCAGTTCGCCAACGATGTCCTGCAGGCGCTCGGGCGTCGCTTCGGCCGGGGCGATCGACGTTCCGCCGGCAACGGCGATCCGCGACAGCAGGCCGCGACGGAAAGGCTTGCTCATTGCCGGCCCGTCCTTCCTCGAGAAGAAGCTGCCCCAAAGCCCCTGCAAGGCGAGCGGAACGACCGGTACCGGGTTGCGTTCGAGGATGCGCGCAACGCCCGGGCGGAAGGGGTACAGCTCGCCGTTGTCGGTGATCCGCCCTTCGGGAAAGATGCCGACCAGTTCTCCGGCGTCGAGCGCTTTGGCGACTTCGTCGAAGGCCTTTTCCATCATCGCCGGATCTTCCTTGGCCGGCGCGATCGGGATCGCCCGGCTGTGGCGGAAAACGAAGCTGATGATCGGCGTCCTGAAAATGCGGTGATCCATCACGAAACGGATCGGACGCGGCGAGATCGCCATCAGGATGACCGGATCGACGAAGCTGACGTGGTTGCAGACGATGAGCGCCGCACCTTCGTGCGGGATGTGTTCGACACCGCGCTTCTCGACGCGGTAGAAGGTATGGATCAGCAGCCACGCGACGAAGCGGAGCAGGAATTCCGGCACCAGCCCGTAGATGTACAGCGCGATTGCCGCGTTGCAGATGGCGGCGACGGCGAAGAGCGCCGGAATGCCGAGACCGGCGCTCAACAGCGCGGCCGCGCCCAGGGCGCCGACGACCATGAACAGCGCGTTCAGGATGTTGTTCGATGCGATGATGCGCGCCCGATGTTCGGGTTCGCTGCGCAGTTGCACCAGCGCGTACAGCGGCACGATGAAGAAGCCGCCGAAGACGCCGAGCAGCATGAGATCGCCGAGAATGCGCCAGACCTGCGGCATCGCGAGCAGGGTCAGTACCGGCGTCTGCCCTTCGGGATGGACGAAGCTCGCCGAGGCGAGCGCGAGGTCGAGGCCGAACAGCGTCAGGCCGATCGAGCCGAACGGGACGAGGCCGAGTTCCACATACTTCGCCGACATCCGTTCGCAGAGCAGCGAACCGATGCCGATGCCGACGGTGAAGGTGGCCAGCAGCAGCGTTACCGCCGACTCGCCGCCGCCCAGCACGACTTTCGCATAGGCGGGAAACTGGGCGAGGAACAGGGCGCCGTAAAGCCAGAACCACGAGATGCCGAGTATCGAGAGAAAGACGGTGCGGTTCTTCCGCGCAAAGCCGATGTTGCGCCAGGTCTCGGTGAGCGGGTTGGGATTGACGACGAGGTCGGGAACCGGCGCCGGCGCCTCCGGAATGCCGCGGCTGAACAGGTAGCCGGCAAGCGCCACGCCAAATCCGGCGAAGGCGATCCACGACGGATCGAGGCCGGCGCCCGCCAGCAGCCCGCCGGCGAGCGTGCCGACGAGGATGGCGACGAAGGTGCCGGCTTCGATCAGCGCATTGCCGCCGATCAGTTCGTCTTCCCTGAGATGCTGCGGCAGGATCGCGTACTTGACCGGCCCGAACAGCGTCGAATGCAGGCCGAGCAGGAACAGCGCGAAGAGCAGGGCGGCAAGGCTGTGCAGCGCGAAGCCGGCGAAGGCGACGCCCATGATCGCCATTTCGAGCACCTTCACCAGCCGGGCGAGTCTTGCCTTGTCGTACTTGTCGGCAAGCTGTCCTGCCGTCGCCGAGAACAGGAAGAAGGGCAGGATGAAGATGCCCGCGGCGAGGTTGGCGAGTATTTCCGGCGCCATCGTCGTCCATTGCGCCGACTGGAACGTCAGCAGGACGACGAGCGCGTTCTTGAACAGGTTGTCGTTGAACGCCCCGAGAAACTGCGTCAGGAAAAAGGGGCGGAACCGCCGTTCGCTTAACAACTGAAATTGGTTGCTCATAACCTGCTTCCTCTATTGAACCTTGCGCTGCATATTGCCCCTGCGACGACGCCACATGCCAAGTGCGGTCACGCCAAAAAAGCCACCGTACGCATAGGTTGCGATTTGTGATGCAGACATATCCTCGGTGAGCGTGTCCGAATCCTTCAAAGCATCCGGGAACGGTCGGGGTGGCACCGGGACGATCTTCCAGTCGGCACGATCCTGTGGCGCGCGCGCCATGTATTCGTCGATCGACGCCACCGGCGCCTGACCGAACGCCCGCGACGACGGGAACTGCGGAATCCGCACATACACGAGCGCTTCCAGATCGTCGGCCAGCATCCTGTCGAGGTTTCCGGAAAGATGCCTGGCAGGCGCGATCCTGTTCAGAAGATCGTTGCCGGCGGCTTCGAAGGCAACGAAGGGATAGAGGTTCGTGGTTTCGGCAACCAGATAGTCGAAAGCGCTCCTGCCGCTGTCGAGGCTCATCTCCTTGATCGTCATGTAGGGAAGAGCCACGGCGGCCTTGAGCCTGCTCGTCGACCCCTGTTCGGGGATGGCCCAGCCGAGCGAACGCATGGTTTCCATGCTGATTCCGGCGCAGTTGGCGCTGGCATGGCGATAGCGGAAGTCGTGGCGATAGAAGTGGCTGAAGACGCGGTTGATCGCTTCCTGATAGAGCGCTGCGCCGCGCTCGCTCCTCAGCACCGCGACCAGCATGTAGGACGGGCGATACCAGGACTGCCCGCTGTTCAGATCCGCCATGTAGGCATCCATCGGCAACGTCGCGGCAACGATGCCCTTCTCGCTGTACGAATCCAGATTATAGAAATTGTTGACCAGCCAGTCGCCCCACTCGCCGCGTTCGCCGAAGCGTCCGGTGGCGATCGCGAAATGGCCGCCATGCGCCTCGTCGTCGTCGCCCTGCGCGCCGTTCAGCATCACCGTCAGCACGGGCTTGCCGGCGACCTGCAGCGGGGTGCCGGGATCGCGTTGCCACAAAACCCGGCTGTCCATCGGCAGCGTGGCGCCGCCGCCTTCCGCACGCACCAGCGACGACAAGGATTCGCCTGCGGCGAGCGGGCGTAGCGGCAGGCGCGAAGGCGTCAGCGCAAAATCCTCGGGCCAGAGGGTTCGTGCGACGAAGCGTCCGTTCTCGAGCGTCCCGCGCATGCGCAGGGGGCGGGCCGCGAAATGACGGACGCTGCTTGCGTCGTAATAGGACAGGTTCGCGGGAATCTTCCCGGTCACCGCGAACGGCAAGCTGCCGTTGCCGGTCTTGATGGCTTGCCCGTCATCCGAAAGTTGCACGCCGGAAACGACCTGCGGAGAGCCGATCCACAGCATCGGCGGACGCTCGCCGGCGGGCACTCCGCCATTGCCGGATGCCCAGCGCCTGACATCTTCCTGCGCCCGTGCGCCGCGGACAAAGCCCGACGCCCTTTCCCTTGGCACAGCGACCAGATCGTCCTGGAAATACCACAGGGCCTGCGCTGCGGCCGGGCAATCGCTGCAGCGCCCGTTCGCCAGCCGGAACTCGTCGGCTTGATGCAGCCCGAGGGCGCCGGTCGCGAGTGCGTCCTTTACCTCCACGGCCGGTGCGGCCGCGGCCGATATCGAAGCGATTGCCAGGATCGCAGCGGCGGCAGAAAGACGGAAATAAGCGGGAGCGCGCAGAAGTTGTCGCGCATGCGTTGCGTGATTCACGGATCCTCCTCATGTGGCGGCAGTTCTCGGGGCGTTGTTTGATTGGTCGCTTTCGACCCCGAACGGGCGCTAGTCTGCCGTCAACAGGCGTGATCTGCAAACGTCATACGGCGCGTATCGTTTCCCTATACCTTCAGCAGTTCTTCGCGCGACCCCAGCCAGCGCGCGAGATGACGTTCGACTGCGGCTGGATTGTCGCACAGCAGGCGCTCGGCTTCCGTGCGCGCGAGTTCGATCAGCGCCGTATCCAGTTCCAGATCGGCGTAGCGCAGCAGCGGCACGCCGCTTTGCCGGCTGCCGATGAACTCGCCGGGGCCGCGCAGGTGCAGGTCCTGGCGGGCGATCTCGAAACCGTCGGTATGTTCGAAGATGATTTTCAGCCGCGCCCGCGCGGTTGCGGAGAGTGGCCCCGCGTAGAGCAGCGCACACACCGATTCGTGCGCGCCGCGGCCGACGCGGCCGCGCAGCTGGTGCAGCTGCGAGAGACCGAAGCGCTCGGCGTGCTCGATCACCATCAGGCTGGCGTTGGGCACGTCGACGCCGACCTCGATGACGGTGGTGGCGACCAGCACGTCGATTTCGCCGGCGGCAAAGGCGGCCATCGTCCTTGCCTTTTCATCGGCCTTCAGCCGGCCGTGCACGAGGCCGACGGTGAGGCCTGCCAGTTCCTCGGCGAGCAGCGCGTGCGTGTCCAGCGCGGTCTGCAGTTGCAGTTTTTCCGATTCCTCGATCAGCGGGCACACCCAGTAGGCCTGCCGGCCCTCGGCGACGGCCGCGCGCACGCCGGCGATCACCGCGTCGCGGCGGGCATCCGAGATCAGCTTGGTCTTCACCGGCGTGCGGCCGGGCGGCAGTTCGTCGAGTACCGACACGTCGAGGTCGGCGTAGTAGCTCATCGCCAGCGTGCGCGGGATCGGCGTCGCCGACATCATCAACTGGTGCGGAATGGCGCCCGAAGCAGCATCGCCCCCTTTCTTGCGCAGCGCGAGGCGCTGCTGCACGCCGAAGCGGTGCTGTTCGTCGACGATGGCGAGGCCGAGCTTCGCGAAATCGACCGCATCCTGAATCAGTGCGTGCGTGCCGACGACAAGCTGCGCTTCGCTCGCCGCTTCCATCTGCATCGCCCGCTTGGCGGCGGCCTTGAGGCTGCCCGCGAGCCAGGCGACGCGCACGCCGAGCGGCTCCAGCCAGGCCTTCAGCTTGAGGTAGTGCTGCTCGGCGAGAATCTCGGTCGGCGCCATGAAGGCCGCCTGCCAGCCGGCCTCGATTGCGCGGCAGGCGGCGAGCGCGGCGACGACGGTCTTGCCGCTACCGACATCGCCCTGCAGCAGGCGCTGCATCGGAAACGGCTGCGCGAGGTCGCGTTCGATTTCAGCGACAACGCGCTGCTGCGCGCCGGTGAGCGCGAAGGGCAAGCGTGCGCGCAATTGCCGGCCAAGCTCACCAGACGCCGCGAGCACCGGTGCGCCGCGCTCGCGGCGGGCGAGGAAGGCACGGCGCAGCGAAAGTTGCTGGGCGAGCAGTTCGTCGAACTTGATCCGTCGCCAGGCGGGGTGCTCGCGCGATTGCAGCGCGCCGAGCGGCGCGCCGGGCGGCGGCGCGTGCAGGAAGCCGACGGCGTCGGCGAAGGGCGTCAGCGCATGGCGCGCACAGAAAGCGGCGTCGAGGATTTCGCCGAGATCGGCCGCGGCGAGTGCGGCGGCGATCAGTTTTCGAAGGGCTGCCTGCGAGACGCCGGCGGTGGTCGGATAGACCGGCGTCAGCGCTTCCGGCAGCGGCGCGGCGGCATCAACGACGCGGTAGCGCGGATGCACCATTTCCGGCCCGAAGAAGCCTTGCTTGATTTCGCCGAAGAGGCGCAGCGGCCGGCCGCTGTCGCGGGCGCTTTCGAGCTGCTTCGTCTGGCTGCCGTAGAAGTTGAGGAAGCGCAGCGTCAGTTCGTCGCCGGCGGCATCGCATACGCGCGCGACAAGCTGGCGGCGCGGGCGGAACTGCACCGCGACGTCGGCGACCATCGCCTCGATCTGCACCGGCTCGCCCCAGGGGGCGGCGGCAATGGCAACAAGCGCGGTTTCGTCCTCATAGCGCAGCGGCAGATGCAGGACGAGATCGTCGGCGCGGACGAGGCCGAGCTTCGCGAGTTTTTCCGCGAGCGCCGGCGTCGCCGCGATGCCCGGCATTTACTGCCCGAGCACCATCACCGCATCGGCCTCGACCAGCGCGCCGCGCGGCAGCGAGGCAACGCCGACAGCGGCGCGGGCCGGGTAGGGTTGCGCGAAATACTGGGTCATCGTTTCGTTCACCTTGGCAAAGTTGCCGAGGTCGGTGAGGTAGATGTTGACCTTGACGAAGTCGCCGAGCGAGCCGCCGGCAGCCTCGGCCACGGCCTTCAAGTTGTCGAAGACGCGCACGATCTGCGCGTCGATGCCCTCGACGAGCTGGCCGCTTTGCGGGTCGAGGCCGATCTGGCCGGAGAGATAGACGGTATCGCCGACCTTGACGGCCTGCGAGTAGGTACCGATGGCGGCAGGTGCGCCGGCGGTGGAAACGATCGTTTTTGCCATAATGGTGTCTCAAATGAATGTGATCGAAAACGAGGATGTTAAATGAGCGCAGCCATCATCGCCAATCTTGAAAAATTGCTCGGTGGGCCACGCGATGGCGCGCTGCTGCGCTATTCGCTCGGCAACGAGCTGCTGAAGGCCGGCGACGCTCCCACGGCGGCCATGCGCTTCCGCGAAAGCGTCGAGCGCGACCCGAACTATTCGGCCGGCTGGAAGATGCTGGGCAAGGCGCTCGCCGAGGCGGGGAACGCTGCCGGTGCGCTGGCCGCCTACGAGCAGGGAATCGTCGTCGCCGAGGCGCGCGGCGATGTGCAGGCGCAAAAGGAGATGGCGGTTTTCGCGAAGCGCCTGCGCAAGCAACTCACGGGGGGTCCGGCGAGCGATCGAAGCGCAGGGACTTGATGGCCCGGTCGATCCGGGCCATCGTTTCCGCCGGCAGGTGCCGGCTGCACATCAAATGCCGCGCCTTTCCCGGCGGTACGTCCTTGAGTTCGATCCGCTGCAGGCGGCCTTCGAGTTCAGGGCTCAGCACCAGCAAGTGATCGAGTTCCTCGCTGTTGAACAGGGCAAACTCGAAACGTCCCGCGGCAAGCTTGGCGAGGTTCGAGGCGGGCGATGGCGCACGATCGACGCGGTCGCCAAGCGGCGCGAGCATGCGATCGACCTCCTCACCGTAGGAATAGCCGGCAACGGCACCGACGCGGACGCCGTTCTCGGCGAGGATGCCGGCCAGCCCCTTGCCCGAAAGACCGGCAGCGCTGTCGCGCAGCGCGACAGCGATCAGCGGGCGGTCGTGGTAGAGCGGCTGGCTGAAGTGTGCGAATCCCTCGCGTTCAGCGTTACGGAACCAGCCCAGCGAGCAGTTTGCCGCAGGGTTGAGGCGCAACTCCTGCAGCGCCCGGTTCGGCGGGCGCGCTTCGAGGCGATAGGGGAGGCCACCACGCGCCATGATCTGCTGCAGACGCTTGATCAGGAAGCCTCGTGGTGCCCCCTGCGTATCGGTATGGTAGTACGGCGGCTTCTCGATATAGGTAACGAGGAGCGGCGTCTCGGCATTCGCCGCGGTCGAGGCCAGTACGAAGGCGGCGAGCAATACACCGCTCGCCCGCATCTCAGCGCCTCGTTCCTTTCGGCGGCAGGAGAATACCGTCGATGCCCAGCGCCTTCATCTTCTGGCGCGCCGCTTCGGCCTCCTCGCGCGTCTTGAACGGGCCGACCTGGACGCGCGCCTCCATCGTTGATGGAATGCCGTTCAGCGTGAGTTTGGCCCGCAGTTCTTCGGCACGCTGCGCGTCGCTGAACACGCCGGCCTGCACGGCAAAGCCGGAGAAGAGTCGCGGCGGGGCGGGAGTGGCCGCCGGGGTAGCCACCGTAGCCGGCGCGGAGGAGCGTGTCTCTTGCGGCGCGGGCTTTTCCGCCACGACGGATGTGGACGCCGATGTCCCCTCGGCGGGGGTCTCGGGCACGGTCCTGGTTGTGCGCGGCGCCGGTGTCATGGCGGCCGCCTTGCCCTGGTTTGCAGGAAGGGCGGGCTGCGCGCTGACCTCCGGCTTTGGCGGTGCATCGCCGATCGCCGACGGCGCGGCAGGGGCGCCCTCCGCCGGTGCCGGAGTAGCGGCGGCCGTTTCAGCGACCGCTGGCGCCGGCGGTTCCGGTAGCGCTGGTTTGACCGGCTGGGTAACTTCCTTTTTGGCGACAGGCACCGGCGTCGTGTAGCTTGGCCCGCTCGCGGCGGGTTCCTCGCCCGGCTGGCCGAGGTAATCGATCAGCGCAAGCGCCGCCAGCAGCATGGCAATCAGCACGCCGGCAAAGGCGACACGCATCACCAGCTTCTGCTTCAGGTTATCTTCGGGGGCATCGACGCTGACCGTGCTTTCGCTCATCTCTCCCTCATCGTATCGGCGGCATTCTTGTTGCGGATCAGTGCGACCACCAGTTCGGCCTCGGCACGCGCGACGCCACAGCGCTCGGCAATGGCCGAGGCATCATAACCCGCCGCCGCCATCTGCATCGCATCGCCGTAGATCGGCGCCACGTTCTGGGCGGCCTGCAGACGCTCCAGCGCACGCGTGTTCTCCTCGCGCATCGCTGCCAGTTCGCCGCGCATCGCCGCGAGTTCCTCGCGAACCAGCATCAGATCATTTTCGGCGACCAGCAAGCGGTCAGCCAGCGCCGACTCGGCAACCGGCGGTAACTCCGGGGGTTCGTTCCACGGGAAATCGCGCTCCCTGGCTGATTCGCCGGGAAGGGAAGGCTCTGCGGTAGCAGTGGGATCCGCTGGCGCGACCGCATCATTTCCTGCATCGAGCGCTGATGTTGCAGCTTTGCGCAGGCGACGCAGGCGGATCACCACGATGGCGATATAGAGCACCAGCAGGACGACAAGCGCGAGCAAGGCCTCGCGCCAGCCGATGGCCAACTCCTCGAAATTCATTCCCGGTCCAGGTTGTTCGTGCGGTCGATGGTGCGGGCTATTATGCCAGACGGCGGCTAGCGAATGAGTACGGCGCGCCATCGTAGAATATGACAAAGCACAACGGCGAAATCGGATGAACGGTATACGGAACAGGAAATTCAGCCTCTGGGTGATCGGCTTCTGCCTGACGATCGGCGTGCTGTCGGAGCTGGTCGGGCGCGCCGGCTGGCTGCAGAGTATCGACACCTACTACGGAGACCTCGCCTTCCGGATTGCCGGACAACGCGTGGCTATCGACCGCGTGGCACTGGTTGAACTCGACGATGCGACACTGGCGCTGCACCCGGATGACCCGCTGGTGTTCTGGACACCGCACTTCGCACATGCACTGCAGGTGCTGCGCGACGTTGGTGCCCGGGTGGTCGGGCTTGATTTCCTCTTCAGTGCGAGTCCGGAGCTCTGGTTTGCCAAGATTTCCGGTCAGGGCAGCCAGGCGACACGGAGCTTTGATCGCAGCTTCCGGCAGGAACTGGCGAGTGGCCGCGTGATCCTAGGCGGCATGCAGAGCGGTGCCGATCCGCTGTTGCCGGCCTCCGACTACATAGCCGTGCTTCCTGATTTCGATATCGGGCGATTTATCGGTGCAACCGATCTGCTCATGGATGGCGACGGCGTTCTTCGCAGCCTGCAGGCGCAGCCGCCGGGGGCCACGCGGGCGCCCGCCGATGGCACGCGCCTGCTCCCCTTCTCGCTGCTGCTCGCGCTGCACGCGAGCGGGCAGGCGATCGATGCCGAGTCCTGGCGCTTCGGCGGCCGATCGTTTACGCGCGACACGCCCCCCTGGCCACTGGCCTGGGCCGGACCGCCCGACAGCGTGCCACGCCTGCCGATGCGACGGCTGCTGGCACCGGGGGCCGCGCAAGATGCCGAGGTGCAGGCATTGCGTGACAAGGTGGTCATCATCGGCGTCGCCTACGGCGGTTCGAACGATGTGCACATGACGCCATACGGCCGTGGCGCCTTTTCCTCGCAATGGATGCGCGGCCCGGAAATTCAGGCGCAGGCAGTCGACGCCCTGCTTGCCGGCCGCTTTCTTGACCCGCTGCCGCCGGCAGGCCGTTTCGGCCTGCTCATCGTCGTGCTCGCGATCGGAGCAACGTGCTGGATGCGCTTCGCCGTCGGCTCCGGTGCGGTCGTTCTCGGCGCGCTGCTCGCGGGGCTCACCATCGGCGCCTATGTGATGCATCGCCAGTGGCTGACGCTGCCGCTGGCGCAGCTGCAGTTCGCCGCCACGGCACTGTTCCTGGCGATCTACGGGCTGCGCTTCAGCACCGGTGAGCGGGAACGCGAACGTGTGCGGCGGATGTTCTCGCGCTATGTGTCGCGCGACGTCGTCAGCAAGCTGCTCGACAGCGACGAAATGCCGGTGCTGGGTGGCGAGGCCGTGGAGCTCAGCGTTCTGTTTTCGGATATTCGCAACTTCACGACCATCAGCGAACGACTCAGTCCGGAAGAAGTGGTGGAAATGCTCAATCGCTGGCTGGCAGCGGCCTGTGGCGAGGTTCAGCGTGAGGGCGGGTCGGTGGACAAGTTCATCGGCGATGCGATCATGGCCGAGTTCGGCGCCCCACTGCATGTTCCGGATCACGCAGCGCGCGCCCTGCGCGCTGCACTCGGGCTGCGCGACGTGGCCGGCGAAATGCATGACTGGATGCAGACGCGCTTTGCCGGGCGAAACCTGCCACCATTCGCCATCGGCGTTGGCGTGCATAGCGGACGCGCCGTGGTCGGCAATATCGGCGCGCCGGAGCGTATGGAATATACGGCGATCGGCGACACCGTGAACCTCGCCTCCCGGCTTGAAGGAAGCACCAAAACCCTCAACTGCACCGTTGCCGCCAGCCGTGCCGCCGTCGATCGTGCCGGATTGGACATTGTCATCGGCGAGAGGCAAACTCTGACGGTCAAGGGGCGTGAAGAGCCGGTCGAGGTTCTCGCCATTCTCGCAATCAAGGAGTGATCATGCGCAAGTTTCTGTTATTGACTGCGGCAGGACTGTCGCTTGCAACCGCGCCGGCGCTGGCCGACACGGTCCTCGTCACTGCACTGCAGGGCGAAGTGACGCTTGAGGCTTCCGGCGTCGCCAAGGCACCACTCGAGCCTTTCGTGCGGCTGCGCGAAGGCGACAAGCTAGGCGTGCCGGCCGGCGGCAAGGTCAATCTGGTCTATGTTGGCAAGGCGCGCCAGGAAACCTGGCAGGGCGCCGGCAGCATTGTTGTTGGCGAAAGCGAAAGCAAACCCGTCAGCGGCAAGCCACAGGTGCAGGTGCGCAGCATCCCGCCGGAGGCGGCGAAGCAGATGAACAAGACGCCGAGCACGGCGCCGGATGGTCGCGTCGGCATGATGCGCATGCGCGGCATCCCGCCGGCGGACGCTGTGACGCGACTGGAGAACGAATACAAGCAACTGCGGGAACAGACGCCGGCGGACGATCTGCTGCCGGAAGTGATGCTGCTCGCCGGTCTCTACGATCTGCGTCAATACGACCGGATCGAGGCGGAACTGAAGCGAATCGACTCGGCGTACCCCGGACACTCGACCGTCGCGGCGCTACAGTCGCTCTACGGCCGGGCACTGGCGCAGGCGCGCGCGCCGAAATAGCCACCTGCCACCTGAACCCGAAACGGGTGCCTCAGGCGCCCGTTTTTGCTTTGTAGTGCTGTTTGCAGGCGACGTAGACAGTCTTCTCGATCTCGACGTGAACAACACCTTCGCGATCGACGAAGGCGACGCTGTAGCTGCGGTCACAGCTTCCGTCGCGGGCAACCGCGTCGCGCACTGCGCGCACTTCCTCGGCATCGATGACGAATTCCGCCGTGAGTGCCTCGCGGCCGGGTTTGCGGTAACGAATGCTCGCGGCCTTGTCCCAGACGATGTAGTCCGGCCCGAGGTTTGCCGCCAGCAAGAGCGCGTAGATGGGATCGGTCGCCGAATAGAGGCTGCCGCCGAAGAGCGTACCGGCGCCGTTTTTCGTCGCCCGCTTCAGGGGCAGGCGCACGACGATGCGCCTGAGATCGTCCGAAACGTGAATCAGCCGGGCGCCGGTGGCGCGGTAGGCGGGGAACCAGTTGAGTCCGAGGCGCAGCAGCGTCGGGCGCCAGCGCGGGGGAATCCGTTTCCAGAAATAGGCGGGAATCATGCAGGCGGGAGTGCGGAGGGGTGCGGGCCGCCCCGGAGGAGACGGTTCGGGACAGCCCGCGGAGGGAACGGCTTAGAACATCGCTTCGAAGAGACCCGCCGCGCCCATGCCGGTACCGATGCACATCGTCACCATGCCGTAGCGCTGCTTCGTGCGCTGCAGGCCATGCACGACAGTGGCGGTACGGATGGCACCGGTGGCGCCGAGCGGATGGCCAAGTGCGATCGCACCGCCGAGCGGGTTCACCTTGGCCGGATCGAGGTTGAGCTGACGCATCACCGCCAGCGCCTGCGCGGCGAAGGCTTCGTTGAGTTCGATCCAGTCGAGGTCATTCTGGCTGATACCGGCCTGCTTGAGCACCTTGGGAATCGCCTCGATCGGGCCGATGCCCATGATTTCCGGCGGCACGCCGGCCACCGAGTAGCCGGCAAAGCGCGCCAGCGGCTTGAGGTTGAATTGCTTGAGGATCTTCTCGGAAACCAGCAGCACCGCGCCGGCACCATCCGACATCTGCGAGCTGTTGCCGGCGGTCACCGAGCCGCGTGCGGCGAACACCGGCTTCAGCTTGGCAAGGCGCTCCAGCGACGAATCCGGGCGCGGGCCTTCGTCGGTATCGGCAAGGTATTCCTTGACCTTCACCTCGCCGGTTTTCAGATCCGGCACGCGCGCCGTGACGGCATACGGTGAGATTTCGGCCTTGAAATGACCGGCCTGGATCGCGGCGCAGGCCTTCTGGTGCGAGGCAACGGCGAAAGTGTCCTGGTCGTCGCGCGACACCTGCCACTTGGCCGCCACCTTCTCTGCGGTCAGGCCCATGCCGAAGGCGATGGCGTAGTTTTCGTCCTTCTCGAAGATGGCCGGGTTGATGGCGATCTTGTTGCCCATCATCTGGTTCATCAGCGACATCGTCTCGGTGCCGGCAGCGATCATCACATCGGCTTCACCGAGGCGGATGCGCGCGGCGGCGTCGGCGACAGCCTGCACGCCGGAAGAGCAGAAGCGGTTGATGGTGATGCCGGGCACCGTGTTCGGCAGGCCGGCGAGCAGCACGCCGATGCGGGCGACGTTCATGCCCTGCTCGGCTTCCGGCATCGCGCAGCCGACGATCACGTCCTCGACCAGCGCCGGATCGAGCCCCGGCGCCTGCGCCATGACCGATTTGATGGCGTGCGCCAGCATGTCGTCCGGACGGACGTGGCCGAACATGCCCTTGCGCTTGGCCACCGGCAGACGCGTGGCGGCAACGATGTAGGCGTCCTGAATCTGTTTGCTCATTTTGTCAGTTCTCCATTCTGTTCATAGAGACGTAGTAGCGGTCACCGGCGAGGCGCCCCGGAACATTCGAGCGGAGCATACGTTTTGTATGTGAGCATCGAATGTGAGGAGCAACGAAGTCGGCGGCCGCGCTCTCGTCTCGACTTAGTTGCGCAGCGGCTTGCCGGTTTCCAGCATGTGCTGGATACGTTGCTGGGTCTTCTCGGTCTTCAGCAGCTCGACGAAGAGCTTGCGCTCGACCGTCAGCAGCCACTGCTCGTCGACCAGCGAACCGCCCTCGACATCACCGCCGCACAGCGCGGTAGCTGCGGCCTTCGCCACTTGGTAGTCGTGTCCGGAAATCATGCCGCCTTCCTTCATGTTGGCGAGCATCATTTCGCAGTTGGCGATGCCGGTGCGTCCGGCAACCTTGATGCCACGCGGCGAGAGCTTCGGGTAGTAACCGGCTTCGGCCATGCCACGCGCTTCCTTGACGGCGATGTAGAGCAGCTCGTGGGCGTTGAAGACGATCCGATCGGTGTCGCGCGCGAAACCGAGTTCGACCGCTTCGGCGCCGCTCTTCGAGACATTGGCCATGGCAATGGTCATGAACACCGGCTGGATGAACTCGAATACATCGCCACCACCGGTCTTCGCTGCCCCTTGCGCGGCACGGATGGCGAATTCCTTGCAGCCGCCGCCGGCCGGGATCAGGCCGACACCGGCCTCGACGAGGCCGACGTAGCTTTCCAGCGCGATGACGCGCTTGGCGGCATGCATCAGGAACTCGCAACCGCCACCCAGCGCCATGCCCTGCACGGCGGCAACGACGGGCACCTTGGCGTACTTGAACGCCATCGAAGCGTTCTGGAACTCGGCAACGTAGGTTTCGAGCAGGTCAAACTGCTTCGCCTGCAGCCCTTCGGCGACTTCCTTCAGGTTGGCGCCGAAGGCGAACGGCGCTTCGTGCCAGACAACGAGGCCTTTGAGCTGTTTCTCGGCGAGGGGGATCGCTTCCTTGATGCCAAGAATGACGTCGCGACCAAGCGTGTGATTCTTGCTGGTGATCGACAGGATGCCGATCTCGTTATCGAGTTGTGGCAGCTTCCACAGGCGGACACCGGCGTTTTCCCAGATCGTCTCGCCCTGCACCGGTTTTTCGCCGAGCACGCGCTCGGGGAAAATCTGGCGCTGGTAGACCGGCAGCGTCGAGCGTGCCTGCAGCGTGTTGGCGGACGCCGAGTACGACCCTTCGGCGGCATGCACGCCCCCTTGGTCAACTCGCGCGAACACCCAGGCCGGCAGCGGCACATCGCTCATCGCCTTGCCGGCGGCGATGTCGTCGCGCACGGCTTCGGCGATGGCCTTCCAGCCTGCCGCCTGCCACGTCTCGAACGGGCCCTGCGACCAGCCGAAGCCCCAGCGCATGGCGAAGTCGACGTCACGTGCATTGTGCGCGATGCCTTCGAGGTGCACGGCAACGTAATGGAAGATGTCGCGGAAGATGGCCCACAGGAACTGCGCCTGGGGGTGGCTGGAGGCGCGCAGTTGCGCGAACTTCTCGGCCGGGTTCTTGCTCTTGAGGATGGCCAGCACCTCGGCGTCGACTTCGCCAGCGGAATCGCGGTAGTCCTGTGCCTGAAGGTCGAGCACCTTGATCGCCTTGCCGTCCTTCCTGAAGATGCCGGCCTTGGTCTTCTGGCCAAGCGCACCCTTGGCGATCAGCGCCTGCAGCCAAGCCGGCGCGGCGTAGTACTTGTGCCACGGATCGGGAGTGTCACCACCCAAGGTGTCCTGCATCGTCTTGATGACGTGCGCCATCGTATCCAGGCCAACGACGTCGGCGGTGCGGTAGGTGGCGCTCTTCGGGCGACCGATCAACGGGCCAGTGAGGCCGTCCACCTCGTCGAAGCCGAGACCGAATTGCTGCGTGTGGTGCATGACCGCGAGGATCGAGAAAACGCCGACGCGGTTGGCGACGAAGTTCGGCGTATCAAGCGCGCGCACAACGCCCTTGCCCAGCCGCGACACGACCCACGATTCGAGGTTGTTCAGCATGCCGGCGTTCGTCTCGCGGGTGGCGATCAGTTCGACCAGATGCATATAGCGCGGCGGATTGAAGAAGTGGATACCACAGAAGTTCGGACGCAGATTCGCCGGCAGGCCTTCAGCCAGCCGGTTGATCGAAAGACCCGAGGTATTCGAGGCGATGATCGCGTCCGACGCGATGAACGGCGAGATCTTGCGATAAAGGTCGTCCTTCCACTCGAGCTTCTCGGCAATCGCCTCGATGATCAGGTCGCAACCCTTCAGCTGCTCCAGATGCTGCTCGTAGTTGGCAGCATCGATATAGGCAACGCGATCCTTGGTTGCCAGCGGCGACGGCTGCAGTTTCTTGAGGCCGTCGATGGCCTTCTTGACGATGCCGTTCGGGTCGCCTTCCTTGGCAGGAAGGTCGAAGAGCACCACCGGCACTTCGGCATTGGCAAGGTGCGCGGCAATCTGCGCGCCCATCACCCCCGCCCCGAGCACCGCGACTTTCTTGACGATGAAGTTGCTCAAGCTGTTCTCCTTTTGTTGGCTGTTGTGTCCTTGTTCGGCGGCATTCAAACCCCAAGCCGAATTAAACGAACGTTTGAATTATATGCTGTTCGACCTGTTGGTCAAGAAAAAAATATCGAGTAGGGGACGGGGTCACCCCCGTCGCCCTCTCACACCACCGGACGTGCGGTTCCGCATCCGGCGGTTCATTGAACACACTGGAGTCGTCGCATCGTATCGAGTAGCGACACCAGCCCCAAACGATCAAAAAAGGA
>JAKLLG010000001.1 GCA_023150275.1 Rhodocyclaceae bacterium | reverse complement strand
CAGCGGCGGCACGGGGGGCAGCAGCGGTAACAATGCCAATCCCGCCAACGGCGCCAATGGTGGCAGCGCCACCGCAAGCAACAGTTCGAATGCGGCCGGTAACGGTTCGGCGAATTCCCAGGTTTCCGCAACCGGCGGCAATGGCGGCGCTGGTTATGGCGCCGGCAAGTTCGGCGGCAATGGCGGCGTCGCCAGCGGCAGCACGGCTTCGGCTGCCTCGGATAGCGGCAGCGTCACTGTCTCGCTCACGCAGTGGGGCGGTACGGGTGGCTACGGCTACAACGGCGCCACCGGTGGCAATGGTGCCGCATCCACCCTCGTCGATGCGGTTTCCGGCAGTACTTCGGGCAGCCTCTCGCTGACGCAGGCGTCCCACGGCGGTACCGGCGGCTATAGCGCAAGCGGCAACGCCGGCGTTGGCGGCAATGCAACTTCTTCGCTCAACTTTGCCGATGTCAGCGCGTCCAGCCTTTCCGGCTCGGTTTCCGCCTTCGGCGGCGCCGGTGGCCACACCGATGCCGGCACTGCCGGTGTTGGCGGCAATGCCAATGCCTTGCTCTTGCTCACGTCATCCCGTGCCGGCACCCCGGTCTACGCGACCAGTACAGCTTACGGCGGTAACGGCGGAACGAAGGCCAGCGTTTACAGTGCTGTTGGCGGCAGGGCCGACAGCACGGTGCAGGCCAGCGCCGTCAATACCGCCACCAGCACTGCCAACGCCTACGGCGGCCAAGGCTCGACACGCGGCGACGCCTCCGCCTATTCAATCGCAAAGACGACCGCCAACAACGGTCACTCCAATGCCAACGCTTCGGCGACGGGCAACATCGCAAACGCGTTCGCCGCATCGCAGGCCTTCGGCACCAATTACAACCATGCCAATGCACAGGCTGACGGGACTTCCGGTCTGGCCCATGCGCAAAGTACCGCGGGCAATTTCGGCGGCACGCAGTATGGTCGCGGCATCGCCGAAACACCGGTAGGGAGCGTTGCCACCGCGACGACACAGGCCAACTATGGCGGCAGCTATTACGGCCTGCCGTCCGTCAGCGCGCGGGCAGACGGCTACACCTTCTCTTACGTGAATGCCGCTCCCTCGGTGACGACGGTGAGTTCGCTGCTGTACGGCAAGCCGGCATTGGCAAGCGCGCTGGTCGGCGCCGATGTCATCGGCACCGGCGTCATGGGAGCGATCTACGGTTCCGGTTCGACCGCCGGCACGACGCATACCTTCTCCGCCAAATCGGAGTTCCATTTCGATTACACCGGTGCGCACGCGTTGAAGCTCGGCTTGCTCGGAATGAATTCGTTCGGCGGCGGTTTCGACTCGCTGAATTTTGTCGTTACCGCGAATGCGACGGTGCTGTACAGCAACACCTTCACCACCCTCGGCGACGCGACGGCCTTCTTCAACAATCAGGTACTGGATCTTGGCACCTTCAACGGCGACCTCGACATGCAGATCGCCTACAACCTGACGGCCAGCGCATCCAAGGGCGCCGACTTCAGCTATCTCGTCGCGACAGCCCCGGTGCCGGAGCCCGAGAGCTATGCGCTGTTCCTGGCCGGTGTCGGTCTGATGGGTCTGGTCGCGCGCGGCCGTCGCGCCGGCCGCGCCGACGCCTGAGCGCATGGCCTTCGTCATGCACGACAACGCGGGCAGTTCCGGCCGCGGCTGGCTGATGGCGGCGGCGCTGTTCCTGGCCGCTCAGCTGGCACTCGTCTGGTTCCTGGTCGAGCAGCGAGGCGGCAGGATGGCGCCGCCGATGGCTGGCGGAACGCTGGTCGCCGTCACCCTTACGGGCGGCGGCGTCTTCTACGGCAAGCTTGGCGAAGCGCCCGCCGGCTATCTGCGCCTGAGCGGCGTACATTACGTCGAAACGGTGACGATGCCGAACGGCCAGCGTGACAACCGGCTGATCAATCGCCAGCGCAACGACTGGCATGCGCCCGAATCGATGACGATTCCGCTGGAGCGCGTTCAGTTCATCGAAACGGTGGGCAGCAACTCGCAGCTCGCCGGACTGATCGCGCAAGGGAACGCCAAGCCGGCACAGTAGATATGCGCTTCGCCTGCGGCGGGGCTGTCACACCGGCGGGTTATCATCGCGGGCATGATCGCATTTGCACGCCGCCTCCACGTATTGCTGTCGATTCTGTTGGCGTCACCGCTTCTCGCGGCGCCACAGTTCGTCCTGCCCCGCACCGGGATCGTGCCGGAGGAAGTCGGCATCGTCGTCAATGACGAGGATCCGCACTCACGCGAGATCGGCGAGTACTACCGGCGCGTGCGCGGCATTCCCGAGGCGAACCTGATCCGCGTGCATTTTCCCGTTGGCCGCACGGCATTGACGGGCGATGAGGCGATCGCGCTGAAGCGTGAGGTCGACCGGGCGACGCCTGCCCACGTGCAGGCCTACGCGGTGGCGTGGACCGCGCCGTACCGCGCCGGCTGCATGTCGATCACCTCGCTGCTGACGCTTGGTTTTGACGAGAAATACTGCTCGCGGCAGTGCGGCCGCACCGCCGACAGCCCGTACTTCAACTCGCCCAGCCTCTATCCGCAGACAGACCACCGGATGCGACCGTCGATGCTGCTCGCCGGCGAGGATCTTGCCGCTGTGAAGCGGCTGATCGATCGGGGTCTCGCCGCGGAGGCGAGCTTTCCCGCCGGCCGCGCCTATCTGCTGAGCACCGCCGACCGGACGCGCAGCGTACGTGCAGCCCATTTCGAGCAGACCCGCAGGGAGTTGCAGGGCGTCTTCCCGATCGAGGTGATCGAGGCGGATTCGATCAGCCACCGGCAGCAGGTGCTGTTCTATTTCACCGGTCTGGCGCAGGTGCCGAAGCTTGATACGCTCGGCTTTCTTCCCGGTGCGCTGGCGGATCATCTGACTTCGTTTGGCGGCAAGCTCACCGACTCCTCGCAGATGAGCAGCCTGCGCTGGCTGGAGGCCGGTGCAAGCGCGAGCTACGGCACGGTGGTGGAGCCGTGCAACCACCCGCAGAAGTTCCCGCTGCCGGCGGTGGCAATGTTCTTCTATGCAAGCGGCGCAACGGCGGTCGAGGCTTACTGGAAGAGCGTCGCCTGGCCGGGCGAGGGGCTCTTCATCGGCGACCCGCTGGCCCGGCCGTTCAAACCGGTACTGACAACGACCGCGGGCGGCGACGCCGAGCTGCATCTCCATTCACCACGCGAGGGCATGCTCTCCGTGGAGTTTGCGCAGGCGCCGATGGGTCCCTACCGGCGCGGCACGACGCTGCCGCTGACGCGCGGCGACAATCGGCTGCGCGTCAGCGTGCCGCCGCACGACGGCCCGCTTTACGTGCGACTGACCCGGCGCTGAACACGCCGGTTCGCGGCGCTGCGCCTCGCTGTCGCACGTCATCTGTTTGTCATCAAGCTTTCATGGCCAAGCCCAATAATTGGGTGCCCACAATAATGTCTCCCACGGAGAGGATTCCATGAAACGTACCCTGACTGCCGCAGCGCTTGCCGCCGCTTTCGCCGCCCTGCCGGGCATTGCCGCCGCCAGCCCCCTGTCGTTTACCCATCAATGGACATTCGCACACAGCGGCGGCCAGACGTCGGAAATCGCCAGCTTCGACGCCGTCACCAATACGCTGTGGGTCGTCGGCGTGGTCGGCATCGACGTGCTCAACGCAAGCACCGGCAGCCTCGTCAGCCACATCGACACGAGCGCCTTCGGTGGCGCCAACAGCGTGGCGATCCACAACGGTCTCGCCGCCGTGGCCATCGAATCGTCCGCCGATCGCACACTGCCGGGCACGATCAAGCTCTACGACACCACGTCGCGCGCGCTGGCCGCGGGCACCAACAGCATCACCGTCGGCGCGCTGCCGGACATGGTCACGTTCACCCGCGATGGCAGCCGGCTGCTGGTCGCCAACGAGGGCACGCCGAACCTTGATCCGGTCAGCGGAATCTACGCGGGCTACGATCCGGCCGGCAGCATCAGCATCATCGACATGGCCTCGCGCAGTGTCACCGCCAATGCCACCTTCACCGGCGTGCTGCCGACCAACGCCGTGCGTTACGCCGGCATGGATTTCGAACCCGAGTACATCGCCGTCAATAACGCCGGCACCAAGGCTTACGTGACGCTGCAGGAAGCAAACGCGATGGCCGTCGTCGATCTCGGCACGCAGAAGGTCACCAGCGTGACCAGCCTGGGCACCAAGGATTTCTCGCTGCCCGGCAATGCGATCGACCCCAGCCACAAGGACGGCAAGATCGAACTGCGCACGGCCGACGTGAAGGGGCTCTACCAGCCCGATGCGATCGCCACCTACGAGACCGGCGGCAAGACCTATCTGGTGATGGCCAACGAGGGCGACACCCGCGAGGACGATCTGGACAAGGTGCGCGCCAAGGACTCGGGGTTGAGCGGCGTTCCCGCCGATCTCAAGCAACTGAACATCGCCAAGCCGGACTCGACCTCCGGCGCGCTGGTGACCTTCGGCGGCCGCTCGTTCTCGATCCGCGACGAGGCCGGCAACATCGTCTTCGACAGCGGCAGCCGGCTGGACGCCGAAGCGATCGCGCGCGGCATCTACAATGATGAGCGCAGCGACGACAAGGGCGTGGAGCCGGAAGGCGTTGCCCTGCGCGAGATCGGTGGCCGCATGTACGCATTCATCGGCCTTGAGCGAACGACAAAGGGCGCGGTGGCGGTTTACGACATTACCGATCCGGCGAGTGCGAGCTTCGTCGACATGATCGTCACCGACGGCGATATCTCGCCCGAGGGCATCACGACGTTCATGGCGGGAGGCAAGCACATGCTGGCGATCGCCAACGAGACATCGGCGACGACCACGGTCTACGCGATCTCGCCGGTTCCGGAACCGCAGACCTATGCACTGCTGCTCGCCGGCCTCGGCCTGATGGGCAGCATCGCGCGCCGGCGCAGCAAGTAACTGGCTGTACGTTTTTCAAGACAACGGGGAGCGTGCGCAACACGCTCCCCGTTTCATTTTGCCTGCGGTCGAAGCCTTTGCCGGCGTCGCTTCAGGATCCGTCGCGCAGTCGGGTCAGCGCCCGCGCATCGAGCCGCGTTCCGGGCAGGTAGTTGATCGGTGTCGGCGTATGGCGCGCGCTTGCCGCGGGCCGGGCCGAGCGATAGCGCGTCATCACCGCCGGCACGTAGGCACGGGTTTCGGGGAAGGGCGGCACCGCGTTGTCGTGCCGGCGCACCGCCGCTTCGCCAGCGTTGTAGGCCGCCAGCGCCAGATCGAGGCGGTTGTCGAAGCGGTCGAGCAATTCGCGCAGGTGGCGCGTTCCGGCACGCAGGTTGCCCGCGACAGTGAGCGGATCGCGCACGCCGTAGAGCGCCGCGGTTTCCGGCAGAAGCTGCATCAGTCCAAGCGCTCCCTTGGGCGACACCGCATGCGCCTGATAGGCCGATTCGACGGCGATCAGCGCATGCACCAGTTCCGCATCGACGCCGGCGGCGCGTGCGGCGGTGACGATCTCCCGCGCATAGGGGCGAGTGTCATCGCCGCGCTGCAGGCGGAAGCGCTCGTCGAACTGGTAGCTCGCGGCCGGATTGGCGCCCGCCGGCGCCACCGCCAGCAGCGCGAACAGCCCGACCGCGACAGACAGGCAGGTGCGGTGCAGGCGCTTCGACGACGGGGGAAGGGACGGCCAGACTGACATGGGCGGGCGACGGACAGGCATCGCGCGGGGGCATTGAAGGAGCGTACATTGTGTGTGCCGGCGCGCTATCCGGCAATGGTCCGAACGGACCATCGAGCGAACCGGGCTTGAGGCTCAGGCCGCCTGCCGGCAGTGCGTTTCGCGCGCGAAGAGGATCAGTACCAGCGACAGCACCATCGCGCCGAACATCAGCGAAAAGCCGGCCTGATAGGCGGCCGCGTCGTAGACGCGGGCGCCGCCGACCGTGCTGCCGAGCCAGTGATGGTCGAGAATCCAGCCGACGCCCGGCTGCAGGAACATGCCGCCCATCAGCGGGCCCATGTTGCAGACGCCGGAGGCGGTGCCCATCAGCCGCACGGGGACGGATTCCTTGGCGAAGGCGAAGCCGATGATCAGGTTGCCGCAAGCGAAGCCGCTGATGATCAACACACAGACCAGCGTCCACAAGGGCAGCGGCAGGTAGATGACGATGCCCCAGCCGATCAGCGCAATGACCGTGGTAATGACATAGAGCGGCTTGCGCCGGCCCATGCGCTCGGACAGGAAGCCGAGGATCGGTCCGCCGAGCGCCCAGGCGATCAGCAGCGTCGAGGTGATCATCGCCGCTGTCTTCGTTTCCAGCCCATGCACCTGCTTCAGATAGGGCACGCCCCACAGGCCGGCAAAGGTGAGCACCGAACCGGCAATGCCGATCGGCACGATGACGAGAATCCAGCTGTTGCGGTAGGAGAGCACCTGCATCAATCCGTGCCAGACCGAGGTGTGGTGGTGCGCGGCGCCCGCAGCCGGGGCGGGCGCATGGCTCAGGTAGCCGCGCTCGGCGGGGTCGTCGCGCACGAACAGCCAGATGGCCGCACAGAGCGCAGCCGTGACGCCGGCGGTGACGACCATCACCGGGCGCCAGCCGAAGGCCTCGACCAGCATGCGCAAGGGCACACCGGCGACGACGCCACCGCACACGCCGCAGAACAGCGCGATGCCCGATGCGAGCGCGAACTGGCTGGGCTTGAACCAGCGCGTGGCGAGCTTGAGCATGGAGACGAAGGCCACCGCCACCGAAGCGCCGATCAGCAGGCGGCCGGCGTTGGCCCAGAAGATCGTCGGCGCGAAGGCGAAAAGGAAGGTGCCGAGCGCGGCGACGCCAGCGCCCACGGTGAGCAGACGGCGCGGCCCCCAGCGGTCAGCGATGATCCCGGTCGGGATCTGCATCGCGACGTAGGAATAGAAGTAGAAGGCCGAGAGGTTGCCGAGAGCGGCAGCACCGAGCGCGAAATCGGCCATCAGCCGGTCGGTGATCACCGCGGGGGCGACGCGCTGGTAGAAGCCGATCAGGTAGAGCAGGGCACCGAGGCCCCAGACACTCCACGCGAGCGCGGCGGGCGGGTAGCGTGGCTCGCTCACGATCGGCTCCCGTGCGCGGCAAGCGGTCGGGCAGAGAAATGGCAGGGTGTCAGGAGCATGTGTCGGCGGCGGTTGTCGGTTGCGGATTCACCCGCAACGCTGAGGGGCTGCGTCGATTATCACACAGCGTGAGCAGGCAGCATCTGCGCACTACTACGTACCGGGGACAGTCGAAAAGCCCGCCACTGGATCAGCGCTCGCGAAGAAATCGTGGCGAGCGCTCAGCTCTGCTCCCACGGCAGGCCATCCACGCGCCAGCCGTTCACGGTGTTGCGATGCATGTTCTCGTCGCGGTCGCCCTCGAAACCGTAGCGCACGTTGATCACGTTCTGGAATCCTTCCGTCTCCAGGTGTTCGCCGGCCTCGACCGAACGGCGGCCGCTGCGGCAGATGATGACGACCGGTCGCTGCGGATCGCGATCGACCTGCCGCCAGATCTCGGCGGCAAAATGGGGGTTCACTTCCCAGTCCTCGCCATCGTTCCAGGCGACGTGGATGGCGCCAAGAGGATGGCCAACGAAGAAGTACTCGATCGTGCTGCGGCAGTCGATGAAGACGGCTTCCGGGTGCTGCTTCAGGAACGCGTGGGTTTCGGTCGGGGTCAGGTGCCGCATCGTTATACTCCGCAATATCGCGAACGCCATTATAAGGAAGCCCGCCATGATCAAACGACTGCTCACCGGACTCGTTTCGCTGGCAGCCACTGTGCTGCCCGGGTGTGACGCGATTTTTCTCGACGAGTTCAAGCCGGGCGTGACCAGCAGCGCCGAGGTGCAGCAGCGCATGGGGCCGCCGAGCGCGGAATACGCCAACGCCGACGGCAGCGTGACCTGGGAATACAACCGCCAGCCGCAGGGGGTGCATACGCACATGCTGACCTTCGGCAGCGACCGCATCCTGCTGCGCATCGAGCAGGTGCTGACCGACGAGAACTACGCGAAGGTAATCGTCGGACTGGACAAGGCGCAGGTGCAGCGCATCCTCGGCAAGCCGGGCGGCACGAGCACCTTTGCGATGAAGGGGGAGGAAGTCTGGGACTGGCGTGTCGAAGGCATGCCGCAGGGCGAGGAATGGCACTTCTACGTGCACTTCGATGTGCACAGCGGCCTGGTCGTGGGAACGACGAAGATGTTCGTGCCGAAGGCCTGAAAGGCTGGCGGCTGGCTGACGATGGCGCGCTGGGTCGCGCCGTTCTTGCGTCCTAACGCGAGCAGGAGCCGCCGTCGGCGCGCTTCATGCCGAGCCTGACCATGATCGACTCGGCCGGGCAGAAGCGCGTGAAGCCGCTCTGGAACAGGTTGGCGCCGACGAAGGCGGTGAACCACAGGAAGTTCTTCGAGACGAACAGCGGGCTGCCCTCGACGCCCAATGCGAGCGACAGCAGGATGAAGCTGCCGGCCATGATGCGGATGGCTCGGTCTGTCGTAAAACTCGTGGTCATGATTGATGCTCCTTTCTGAATGCGGCGTAGTACAACACCGGGATCACCACCAGCGTGAGCAGGGTGGAGACGAGGATGCCGAAAATCAGGCTGATCGCCAGCCCGTTGAAGATCGGGTCGTCGAGGATGAACAGCGCGCCGAGCATGGCGGCAAGCCCGGTCAGCGCGATCGGCTTGGCGCGCACCGCGGCCGATTGCACGATCGCCTCGCGGAACGGCTTGCCTGCCGCCACCTCGCCGCGCACGAAATCGACGAGCAGGATGGAGTTGCGGACGATGATGCCGGCCAGCGCGATCATGCCGATCATCGAGGTCGCGGTGAATTGCGAGCCGAGCAAGGCGTGGCCGGGCATGACGCCGATGATGGTGAGCGGAATCGGCGCCATGATGACCAGCGGCACCAGATAGCTGCCGAAGTGCGCAACGACCAGCAGGTAGATCAGGACCAGGCCGACGGCGTAGGCAGCGCCCATGTCGCGAAAGGTTTCGTAGGTCACCTTCCATTCGCCGTCCCACTTGAGCTGATAGCCGCTGTAGGGGTCGTCCGGTTGGTGGATGAACCAGTCGTTCAGCGTGCCGCCCTGCGGCAGCGCCTTGCCGGCGAGATCAGCACGCGCGTCGAACATGCCGTAGAGCGGTGAATCGAGCTTGCCGCCCATGTCGCCGACGACATAGACCACCGGCAGCAGGTTCTTGTGATAGACGACCTTCTCGCGCTGCGCCGGACGCACCTCGACCAATTCTGACACCGGCACCAGTTGCCCGTCGCGGGCGCGCACGCGCAACGCCAGCAGCGCATCGAGGCTGCCCTTGCGCTCGGCCGGCAGCGCCACGCGTACCGGCAGTTCGTGCTTGGCGCCGGAGTTGCGCAGCGGCGTCGCATCGGCACCGGCGAGGCCGATGCGCACCGCCTCGACGATGTCCGACTGCGCCACGCCGAGTAGCGCCGCCTTGCTCTGCAGCACGGCAAGCACGGTGCGCGGCGCGTCTTCCGAGACGCTGTCGTCGATGGCAACGAGATCCTTCGTTTTCTCGAAGACGCCGCGAACTTCCTTGGCCACAGCGATGCGACCGGCTTCGTCCGGCCCGTAGATCTCGGCGACGATCGGCGAGAGCACCGGCGGCCCCGGCGGCACTTCAACGACCTTGGCAACGCCGCCATGCCTGCGGCCGATGGCTTCGACGGCATCGCGCACGGATATGGCGATCTCGTGGCTCTGCCGCGAGCGCTGCTGCTTGTCGACCAGATTCACCTGGATGTCGCCCAGTTCCGGCGAGGCGCGCAGGTAGTACTGGCGCACCAGACCGTTGAAGTTGATTGGCGCGGCAGTGCCGGCATAGGCCTGATAGTCAGTGACTTCCGGCACCTGGCCGATTTCCGCGCCGATCTCGGCGAGCACGCGCGCCGTCTGCTCCACTGGCGTGCCGAGCGGCATGTCGAGCACCACCTGGAATTCGCTCTTGTTGTCGAACGGCAGCATCTTTAGCACCACCAGCTTGACCAGTGCGAGCGACACCGAGGCGAGGATGGCGACGACGACGGCGATGTAGAGCTTGCGCCGTGCGGCAGCACCGGTGCGCTCGTCGAGGAAGCGCGGCAGCAGGCCGCCGAAGAAGCCGGCGATCTTCGCATCGAGTTTCGACGACTCGCCGGGGTGATGGCCGGTCTTCATCAGCTTCGCCGCCAGCCAGGGCGTGACGACGAAGGCGACGGCCAGCGAAATGGCCATGCCCATCGACGAGTTGATCGGGATCGGACTCATGTACGGCCCCATCAGGCCGCTCACGAAGGCCATCGGCAGCAGCGCGGCAATGACCGTGAAGGTGGCGAGGATGGTCGGCCCGCCGACTTCATCGACCGCCTGCGGAATGATCTCCAGCAGCGTCTTCTGCGGCTGTAGCGCCTGCCAGCGGTGGATGTTCTCGACGACGACGATGGCGTCGTCGACAAGGATGCCGATCGAGAAGATCAGCGCGAACAGAGACACGCGGTTGAGCGTGAAGCCCCATGCCCACGAAGCAAACAGGGTGGCGGCCAGCGTCAGCGTCACCGCCACGCCGACGATCAGCGCCTCGCGCCGGCCGAGTGCTACGAGCACCAGCAGTACGACGAAGGCGGTGGCGAAGACGAGCTTGCCGATCAGCTTCTGCGCCTTCTCGGTCGCCGTCTGGCCGTAGTTGCGCGTCACCGTCACCTCGACGCCCGCCGGGATCACGGTGCCCTTCAGTGCGTCGATGCGACGCATTGCGGCATTGGCGACATCGGCCGCGTTGACACCCGGTTTCTTCGACAACTGCAGCGTTACCGCCGGGAACGTTGCTGCGGCCTCCCCGACGTTGGATTTCGTGCCATGCCAGACATAGCGCGTCGGCGTTTCCGGCCCTTCCTCGACACGCGCCAGATCGCCGACGAAGACCGGCTTGCGTTCGGCACCGCTGCCGCGAACCGCGACGACGAGGCGGCGCACGTCGGCGGCGTTCTCCAGCCAGGCACCGGTCTCGACCAGCACCTCGCCGTTGCCGGCAAGCAGCGAACCGGTCGGCTGGCGGGTATTGCCTCCCTGCAGAGCAGTCATCAGCGCTTGCGGCGTGACGCCAAAGGCGGTCATGCGTTCGGCGTCGAGCAGCACGCGCACCGCGCGATCCGGGCCGCCGATGGTCGACACATCGCGCGTGCCGGGGATGCGCTTCAGCTCGATCTCGACCGCGCGGGCCACCTGTTGCAGTTCGTGCGCGCTGCGCCCGGTATCAGAACTGAAGAAGGTGAGGGCGACGATGGGCACATCGTCGATGCCTTTCGGCTTGATTACCGGCTCGCCGACACCGAGATTCGGCGACACCCAGTCGCGGTGCGAATGAATGGTGTCGTACAGGCGCACCACCGCTTCCTGGAACTTGACGCCCACTTCGTACTGCACGGTGACGATCGCCATGCCGGGCCGCGACACGGAGTACACATGATCGATCCCGGAGATGCGCGACAACACCTGCTCGGCCGGGGTCGCGACCAGCGACTCGACATCCTTCACCGACGCGCCGGGGAAGGGAATGAAGACATCGGCCATGGTCACGTCGATCTGCGGCTCCTCCTCGCGCGGCGTGACGAGTACAGCAAAGACGCCGAGCAGGAAGGCGACGATGGCCAGCAGCGGCGTCATGCGCGACGCCTGGAACGCGGAGGCGATGCGGCCGGAAACGCCGAGCTTTTCAGCCGTTGCGGACCTTGCGTCCGCGGGAGCGTCGCTGTCGAGGGGGTTCATCCCGCGCCCCCGTCAGCGACCGGTCATCGATTTCAGGCGGATCGCCGCCTGCACCGGGTCGAGCACGATGCGCTCGCCGGCGACCACGCCTGCCAGGACCTCATGCTCGCCAGCGTGGTTCTCGCCGAGGCGGATCTGGCGCAATTGCGGCCCCTTGTCGGTCGCGACATAGACGGCGGTGACCTCGCCGCGCCGTACCAGCGCCGCAGCAGGCACGGTCAGCTTCTCGGCCTTGCCGGTGACAAAGGTGACGCGTGCGAACATGCCCGGGATGACGCCCTCGATATCGGGCGGCAACCCCACGCGCACCTGCGAAACGTGCGTCGCCGCATCGGCGGTGGGTAGCAGGGTGACCGAGGTAGCATCAACGCTGCGGCCGAGTTCGGGAAACTCGACGCGCGCCGTCTTCGCGTTGCGCATCTCGCGCAGCTGGTATTGCGGAATGCTGGCAGTGACGCGCAAGCCGGCTGGATCGTAGAGGGTGACGAGTGCACGGCCCGGCGCGGCCATTTCGCCGGCTTCCGCGTGGCGCCGTGCAACGAGGCCGGCCATCGGCGCGGTAACGCTGGCGTGACCGAGGCCGACGCCGGCCTGCGTTGCCACCGCCCGGGCCGCGTCAAAATCGGCCTTGGCCTTGTCGAACCCGGCCTGGCTGATGAAGTTCTGCTGGCGCAGCTGGCGGCTGCGCGCGTACTGCGCCTCGGCGACGACCAGTTGCGACTGTGCGGCCTGGGCCGCCTCGCTGGCCTCGCGGGCATCGATGCGCATCAGCAGATCGCCCTTCTTCACCGAGCTGCCGGCATCGATGCGCACATCGACGATGCGCCCGGTGACCTGCGCTGCCACCGTCGCCTGCTGCACCGCCTCAACGGTCGCCTCGGCGGCGATGCCGAGCGGTACGGTCTGCAGGGCAAGCACGCGCGACGGCAGTTCGTCGGCACGGACGACGCCGGCAGCGAGGGTCAAGGCTGCAAGCGCGATGAGAAGGGGGTGAAAGGTGCGATTCATGTTTATTAGCATAAGCTAATATACGATGAACGGCAAGCCCAGGGCCGGCACTGGCGCGCGTCTCGGGGACGCCAGCAACACCTGCATTCCTGGCAACGGTAAGAAGGAGCGCGTACGTTCCTGCCTGCGGACTAACGACGATATCGGGTACATCGTCTCATTCGACCTGACCCTGGATGGGGTCGTGGCCTTGACTGATTGCGATCAGTCCGCAGTCGGCCAGACGCAGCTGATCGTCGCTAACCACTGGGGCCTCATGGTCGGCCGGATACAGCAGCAAATCGTTGACCTACATTCGTTAACTCGTTAGATTGTTGGTATGAAACAAAATCCAACACGCACCCACCTTTACGAGCAGGTCGCCCGCATCGGAAAGGCCCTGTCCAGTTCCAAGCGTCTGGAGATCATCGAACTTCTCGCCCAGGGCGAGCAGACCGTCGATGTGCTGGCACAGCGCTGCGGCATCAACATCCGGCTGGCGAGTGCGCATCTGCGCGCCCTTCGCGAGGCGCGTCTCGTCGACAGCAGCCGGGAAGGCAAATTCATTCGCTACCGCCTGAGCGGTCCGGACATCGCACAACTCTGGCTGACCCTGCGTGGCACGGCCGAAGAACATCTGGTCGAACTTCGCGTCGCACTCGAACAGATGGCGACACAGCCGGATGCCTTGCTTTCCGAGAGCCGCGAATCGCTGCTGGCGAAGGCCCGCAGCGGCGAACTCGTCGTCATCGACGTGCGCCCCGGCGATGAGTTCGCGGCCGGCCATCTGCCACACGCCCGCTCGATGCCGCTGGAAGAACTGGAGCAACGCATCGCCGACCTGCCACCCGGCAAGGAGATCGTCGCCTACTGCCGCGGCCCGTTCTGCCTGATGTCGGACGAAGCCGTTCGCCTGTTGCGCGCGCGGGGATTCTCGGCCAGCAAGATCAGCGACGGCGTGACCGAATGGTCGACGAACGGCATGCCGCTGGACCGTTGAATCTCACGACGAAGGGAGATATGCCATGAACACGCTGTTCATCCTCAACGATGCCCCCTATGGCAGCGAGCGCAGCTACAACGCCCTGCGTCTGGCGCGCGCCCTCGGCAAGAAGGAAGGGGAGAAGGTTCGCGTTTTCCTCATGGGCGATTCCGTCGCCTGCGCCAAGGGCGGACAGAAGGTGCCGGAGGGCTACTACAACGCCGGCGACATGGTGCGCATGGTTGGCGGCGAAGTGGCCTTGTGCGGTACCTGTCTCAATGCACGCGGCATTGCCGATAGCGAGATCGTGCCCGGCGCCACGCGTGGCACGCTCGACCAGTTGGCAACCTGGACCGCCGAAGCGGACAAGGTTCTGGTGTTCTGAAGCAGAGCAGTTACCTAATTTCATTGCCGACAGGGAGACAGGTCATGGGCAAACATGTGCAGGGACTATCGACGCGCGCAATTCACGGCACCACCCTGAAGGATGCCCATGGCAGCCCGCACGTCCCGATCTACAACACCACCACCTTCGCCTTTCCCTCTACGGCCGAGTTGCTCGATGTCGTCGACGGCCGCAAGGCCGGCAGCCTCTACACGCGCTACGGCCTGAATCCAAGCATCTTCGCGCTGGAGGAAACGCTGGCTGCGCTCGAAAGTGCCGAGGCGGCATGGGCTTTCTGCTCGGGCATGGCGGCAGAAACTGCGCTGTTCCTGACCCATGGCCGCGATGGCGTCGTCTGCATCGGCGACGCCTACGGCGGCACGCTGGAATTGCTCTCGGCCCAACTGCCGCTGCTTGGCATCAAGACGCACTGCATCCTCGGCAACGAACTCGGCAAGCTCGATGCCCTGCTGGCCGACGGCGCCCGGCTGGTGTTCTTCGAGACCCCGACCAACCCGACGCTGGAGCTGATCGACATCCGCGCGATTTCGCTCGTCGCTCACAAATACGGGGCCAAGGTCGCCGTCGACAACACCTTTGCCTCGCCGGTGAACCAGCGCCCGCTCGAACTCGGCGCCGACTTCGTCGTGCATAGCGCCACCAAGTATCTCGGCGGCCACAGCGATCTCACCGCCGGCGCGCTGATGGGGCGCAAGGATGATCTGATGCCGGTCTGGAACTGGCGCAAGAACCTCGGCTCGATGATTGCCCCGGAAACTGCCTCGCTGCTTTCGCGCAGCCTGCGCACGCTGGTTGTGCGCGTACGCCAGCAGAATACGGCGGCGCAGGCGGTGGCCGAAGCGATGAACAAGCACCCGAAGATTGCCCGCGTTTACTATCCGGGCCTCGCCGATTTTCCGGGCCATGCACTGGCGCAGGAACAGATGCACGGCTTTGGCGGCATGCTCAGCATCGAGGTGCGTGGTACCGGCGCCGATGCGACACGCGTTGCCGATGCCCTGCGCCTGTTTGCGCTGGCGCCCAGCCTGGGCGGCGCCGAAAGCCTCGTCACGCAACCTTGCACCACCACGCACCATGGGCTGACGCCGGAAGAGCGTCAGCGTCGCGGCATTTCGGATGCGATGCTGCGCCTCTCGGTCGGACTGGAAGACGCCGCAGATCTGATCGCCGATCTGGAGCAGGCGCTGTCGACATGAAGGGGCGGGAAAGCGGCATGCCGGAGGAGGACTACTGGTCCTCCTTCTTTAACCCGGAGGCGATGCTCGACCAGTTGCTCGTGATGCCCGGTGAGCGCTGCAACGTCCTCGAATTCGGGTGCGGCTACGGCACATTCAGCCTGCCTGCCGCACAGCGTGCTCAGGGCGTAGTTACTGCGCTGGATATCGAACCGGCGATGGTTGAACTGGTTGCTGAACGGGCGAAAGCAGAAGGACTGCCCAATGTGGTCGCCGAATTGCGGGACTTCGTCGAGCACGGCACAGGCGTGCCCGATGAATCGCAAGGCCACGCCATGATCTTCAATCTGCTGCACATCGAAGACCCCGTCGCCCTGCTGCGTGAAGCCTACCGAACGCTTCAGCCGGGAGGCATTTTGTCGGTGATTCACTGGCGCAGCGACATTGAGACGCCGCGTGGCCCGCCGTTGACGATCCGGCCAAAACCGGAACAATGCCAGTCCTGGCTGTCTGAAGCGGGATTCGATTCGGTAAATCGTGTGGACCTAGAGTCGAACGCCCCATATCACTATGGCATGGTGGCACGACGGCCTGTGGGTTGAGGCCGGGGACGGCGAACCTTTCGTTTCGGAATTTTTCTGAGGGGCGCTTGCGCAAGACCCTCACGTAGTTCAGGCAGAACGGCAGATATGCGCCACATTCCTGCCAGATTTCGACTGCCGCAGTGCCAGCGGGGTAGTAAGTTGCTCTTCATGGTCGATTTGAGCCACCCAAGCAGGCGCGCTACGGAAACCATCAGAGTGCGTTTCCCCACCCCGCCTACTTCATCTCGGCCGGCCTCCCCCACAGTTCGCGCAAGCGCTCGTCCCGGCGGCAGCCGTTGCGGTAGTACGAATAGCGAATCGGGTTCTTCTTGTAATAGTCCTGATGGTAGGCCTCGGCCGGGTAGAAGGTGCCGGCCGCGAGAATTTCCGTGTGAATTTCCCGGAAGCGCCCGCTCTTCAGCAACGCGTCGCGACTCTCCGTCGCTGCCCGGCGCTCGGCTTCGCTCTGCCAGTAGATGCCGCTCCGATACTGGCTACCGAAGTCGCAGAATTGATCGAGCAGTTGCGCATAGCTGACACGGGCCGGATCGTAGGTGACGCGCACGGCTTCGGTATGCGCCGGGCCAGCCAGCAAGCCAGCGATCGCCACGCGCAAACGTCGGGGGCCGCTCATGTGCGCAGCGCCGGCAGCGGCTCGCCGCGCGGCACGAAGCGCAACGCCACGCCGTTGTTGCAGTAGCGCTTGCCGGTCGGCGGCGGTCCGTCGTCGAATACGTGTCCGTGATGCCCGCCGCAGCGCGTGCAGTGGTATTCGGTGCGCGGCAGCAGCAGTTTGTAGTCGGTCTTCGTCGCCAGCGCGCCGGGCAGGGATTGCCAGAAACTCGGCCAGCCCGTGCCGCTGTCGTATTTCTGGGCGCTGTCAAAAAGCGGCTGCAGGCACGCGGCGCAGATGAAGGTGCCGTCGCGTTTTTCGGTATTCAGCGCGCTGCTGCCGGCGCGCTCGGTGCCTTCTTCGAAGAGCACGTGATAGGCGTCCGGCGGCAGCAGCTTCGCCCATTCGGCCTTGGTTTTCTGCAGCACCGGGCGCGCGGATGCAGCGGCCGCGGAGCGGTCGGCGTGCAGCGTTGCAAATGAGAGCCCGAGAAGGGAAAAGAGGGATTGACGTCGATCCATGGTGGTCTCCAGTTTCAGTTCAGGCAGATCGCCCCGTAACGGAGTTCATGATGCGCAGGCCGGCAAGGCGAGCGCTTGCAGAATTTCGCCGCTGCCTGAATCTTGGACAAAGGCCGCGAGCCCCAGTTTCGCCGGGTTCCATCCAGCTTCAAGCGGAAACTCCCGGCGCAACGTCTCGCGCTCGCCAGCGAGGGTCACCGGCTCCCAGCGGCGGACGACGCGGGCGTGATGCAGGCTCGCGCCACGGTTTTCGCCACGCTTGACCTCGGAAACCAGCCCATCTTCATAGACCACGAGCACCGCCGTCGTCGCACCATCCAGCGGCTTTGCACGCAGCGTGAAGCGTGCCTCGGCGACGATGGCGGCGGGTGAGGGGGTGGTCGTTCCGCTCGCCGCGTCGCGTGCCGCGGCCACTTCCATCGCCAGGCCGATAGCCGCGCGCGCCGGTTGGCGGTTGATCTCCGCGAGCCGGCGCTGGAAACTGCCGGCGTCGTACCAGCCGCGCAGCTCGCGCTGGCCAACGAACACCTCCGGCGTGTAGATCGTGCCGCCCCTGGCCAGCTGGCGCTGGCGGGTTGCGAAGCCGGGCTGCGCCCAGGGATCGCGCCAACCGATGTAATCCCAGTAATCGACGTGAAGTGCGAGCGAAACCAGATGCCCGGCGGCCTGCTGCCCGGCAAGTGACTCCAGCCAGCGGTCGGCCGGCGGGCAGCTGCTGCAACCCTCCGAGGTATATAGCTCGACCAGGGCGACGGTATGCGCGGGGCTTTGCTGCGTGCAGCGGGTTGCGGCCGTGGCCGGTGGCGAGCCCAGCAGCGCCAGCGCCACGGCAGCGGACAGGGGAAGTGGCGCAAGCAGGCGGCGGGTCATGGTGCACTCCGGTGGCAGGAACATGCCTCTTGGTCGTGCCCACGCCGAAAACCTTACACCGGGATGAAGAGACGGGGTGCCCGGTCCCGCCCGCGCCTCAGAACATGATCACCTGGCGCACCGCCTGCCCGGCGGCGAGGCGGTCGAAGCCCTCGTTGATCTGGTCGAGCGTCAGCCGGTGCGTGATCAGGCGATCCACCGGCAGCCGGCCGGCCTTGTAGAGCTCGATGTAGCGCGGAATGTCGCGCATCGGCACCGCCGAGCCGAGGTAGCTGCCTTTCAGCGTGCGCTCTTCGGCCGTCATCTGCACCACCGGCAACTGTAACCGGTGCGCCGGGTTGGGCAGGCTGCAGGTGACCGTGGTACCTCCGCGCCGCGTCAGCTGCCAGGCAAGTTCAAGCGCCGGCACCGCACTGGCCGCCTCGATGGCGACATCGACGCCGCCGGGAATGAGCGCCCTGAGTTGCGCGACGATCTCCGGGTCGTCGGCGCGCAGGGCTCGCGTGGCGCCGAGCGCCAGCGCGAGTTCGCACTTTTCCGCCAGCACATCGATCGCCACCACTTCGCGCGCGCCGGCAGCAAGTGCGCCGAGCACGGCGGAAAGACCGACACCGCCGAGGCCGACGACGGCCACCGTCTGTCCGAGGCGCACCTGCGCCGAATTGAGCGCGGCACCGACCCCGGTGAGCACTGCACAACCGAATACCGCCGCCACTTCCGCCGGCAGGTCGGGACGCACCTTGACCAGCGAGCCGCGATTGAGCACCGCGTACTCGGCGAAGCAGGAGACGCCGACCTGATGGTTCAGCACCTGCCCATCCGGGCGTTCCAGCAGGCGATGGCCGCCGACCAGCGTACCGGCCCCGTTCGCCGCGGCACCCGGTTCGCACAGCGCCGGCCGGCCTTCCTGACACGACAGGCAGTGGCCGCAGGAAGGAACGAAGACCAGCGCCACCGCGTCGCCGCGCGCGAGGTCGGTGACGCCCGCGCCGCACTCCTCGACAATGCCGGCGGCCTCGTGGCCGAGCACCATCGGCATCGGCCGCGGCCGGTCGCCGTTGATGATGGAAAGATCGGAGTGGCACAGCCCGGCGGCGGTGATGCGCACGCGCACTTCGCCGGGGCCGGGGTCGCCGAGGTGGATGGTCTCGACCGAGACCGGGCGCGACTGCGCATAGGGGGTTGCTTGCTGCATGCGGTCGAGCACCGCGGCGCGGATCTTCATCGTGTGGTCTCCCTGTCGATTCCCGATGTTCAGCGCAGGAACTTGCCACCCCGGCCAATGATGGTCAGGTCTACGAAGGTCGAGCCGTTGTGGTTGCTCGGCGAGTAATCGATCTGGAAGCCGCCGATGTCGGTGCGCGACAGCGATTCCAGGGCAGTCACCAGGCGCTCGCGTGTCAGTTCGCGCCCGGCACGTTTCAACCCCTCCACCAAAACCCGCGCCGCGATGTAGCCCTCAAGCTCGGTGAAGGAAAGATCCTTGGCGCCCGCCGCCCGCGCCTGTGCCTGATACTCGCGTGTAACGGGCTGGGTGCCGCTCCACGGAAAGGGGACGACCTGGGCGATGGCCACGCCGACTCCGTCGTCGCCCAGCGCCAGCGCGAGCGGCTTGCTGCCGACGAAGGAGACGTTGTGGAACTGGGTCGCACTGCCGGCCTTCTTCATGCCCTTCACGAAGGCCGCCACCGAGGTGTAGGCGCTGACCATGACCACTGCGTCCGGGCGGGTGGCCGCCAGCGAGGCGACAGCCTTTGCCACATCGGCCGTGTTCCGTTCGACGGTCGCGGTGGCGGTCACCTTCAGGCCGCGCTTCGTCATTGCCCGCTCGACGCCGGCCAGCCCGGCCTTGCCGTAGGCATCGTTCTGATAGAAGACGGCGATCTGCTTGACGCCGGTCGTCGTCAGTTGCTCGACGATCTTTTCGGTTTCGTCGAAGTAGGAGGCGCGTACGTTGAACACATAGCGGTTGAACGGCTCGCGCAGGGCCTGCGCGCCGGTGAACGCGCCGACGAAGGGCACCTTCGCCTCGGTGAACAGTGGCAGGGCCGCCAGGCTGGTCGGCGTGCCGACATAGCCGAAGAGGGCAAGCACCTTTTCCTCTTCGATCAGCTTGCGCGTGTTGGCCGTCGTGCGCTCGGGCTCATAGCCGTCGTCGAGCGTCTGCAGCTTGATGCGGCGACCATGGATGCCGCCGCCGGCGTTGACCTGCTCGAAGTAGAGCAGCGCACCGGAGCGCATTTCGCTGCCCAGTTCCTTCGCGGGGCCACTCAGGGCAGCGGATTGGCCGAGGAGGATTTCCTTGTCGCTGACGCCGGGTTCGGCAAGTGCCGTCGCGGAAAGCTGCAGCGCAATTGCCGCAGCAAGCAGATGCATGAGTTTCATCGGTGATCTCCCTGTGGTTCCGTTATGCGTACGGTTTGCCGCCGGATGCCAATGTACCCCGAATGGGCAGCAGCGCATACGAACACCTGCGCACCTGATTTTTGTCGGCACCGCGGCTCTCAACTAGAATCGTTCCTCGATCATGGATACTTTGCGATGACACCCACCCGACTCGGACGCTACGACATCACCGGCACGCTTGGCCGGGGTGCCATGGGTGTCGTCTATCAGGCGCGCGATCCCCTGATCGAGCGCACGGTGGCGATCAAGACAGTAGCCTGCGCCGCGCTCTCCGAAAAGGAGGCCGCGGAGTTCGAGCAGCGCTTCTTCCGCGAGGCAAAATCGGCGGGGCGACTCAATCATCCGAACATCGTCACGGTGTACGACGTGGGCCGCGACGGCGATCTGGCCTGGATCGCGATGGAGTTTCTCGCCGGCCGCTCGCTGCGCGACCTGCTCGATGCCGGGGAGCCGCTCGCGCCCGGCCGCATCGTCGGCATCGGCGCCGCGGTGGCCGACGCGCTGGCTTTCGCGCACGCGCGCGGCATCGTCCATCGCGACGTGAAACCGGCGAACATCATGGTGCTCGACAGCGGCGTCGTGAAGCTGGCCGATTTTGGCATCGCGCAACTGCCGGGCAGCGGCCTGACGATGACCGGTGCAGTACTCGGCTCGCCCAAGTACATGGCGCCCGAACAGATTTCCGGGCACAAGGCGGACGGCCGCTCGGACATCTTCTCGCTCGGTGTCGTGCTCTATGAGCTGCTCGCCGGCAAGCCTCCCTTCGAAGGAGAGAACCTGCACGCCGCCATGTATCAGGTGGTGCACAAGGAGCCGCCGCCGCCATCGACGTGCCGCGACGGGCAGACAAACGCCTTCGATGCCATCATCGCCAAGGCGCTGGCGAAAGACCCGGCCGCACGCTATCAGGATGCCGCAGCGCTGGCGACCGACCTGCGGCGCGCCCTGCGCGAAGCAGCGGCACGGCCGGCGGGGAAAACCGAAGCTCACGCGACGGAAACGTCCGGGGCACATTTGGCCCTATCGGCAGCGGCAGCGGCACCGGCGCCTCGGCGCCTGCGCAAGGTTGCGGTCGCCGGTGCGCTTCTGCTGCTCGCAGGCGCAGCCGTGCTTTTCTGGCGGCCGACAGCGAAGCCAGCTTCAGCGCCGACGCCTCCAGCAAGCGCAAGTGCGCCGCCGGCTGCGCAAAGCGCAGGCACGGCCGCAACCCCGACCGCAGCACCACCCGCTGCGCAAACCACGGAACAGGCAAGTCAGGCCGCGGAGCGACCAACGGCGGCAAGCGACACGGTCGCAACACGGCCTGCGGAACGTCCACCGCAACGTCCGCTGCCACGGCCCGCTGCACCGCCCACGGAACGCAAGGCAGCCAACGACGCCGCGGCACGACCTGCCGCCCGCCCTTCCGACTGGCGCGCGATGCTGCATGCCGACCTCAACGCATGCGAATCGCTGCCGGTGTTCCGGCGCGTGCTCTGCATCGAGAAAGCGCGCTGGCGGCACTGCCCGGGGCATTGGGGCGAAATCGCCGATTGCCCTTCGAGCGCGGCCAACAAGGGCGGGCAGTACTGATCCGGGCGTCGTCCGCGCAGCGTCATTTGCGGCGCTTTTCTTGGATTATCAGCCGCTTGGCGTTAGAATCCGCGCTTCGCGCCGATTTGAAGTTCAGCTTGCGGGCGCGTTACAAATGCGGCTAAAGCGGGCGATTCGTTCCGAACCCGTTCGCTCCCCAACGCTGAACGGGTTTTTTGCTTTTGAGGTATCGCCATGCAGCCCGACCGTACATCCGAACTCTCCGCCCTCCTGAAACAGCGCCTGCTCGTCCTCGACGGCGCCATGGGCACGATGATCCAGCGCCACGGGCTGACGGAAAAGGATTACCGCGGGACGCGCTTCGCCGACCACCCGCACGACCTCAAGGGCAACAACGACCTGCTGCTGCTGACGAAACCCGAGGTCATCAAAGGCATCCACGCCGAATACCTCGCGGCCGGCGCCGACATCCTCGAGACCAATACCTTCAACGCGACGGCGATCTCGCAGGCCGACTACAAGCTGGAATCCATCGTCTATGAACTGAACGTCGCCGGCGCGAAGCTCGCGCGCGAAGCCTGCGACGAATTCACGGCGAAGAATCCGGCCAAGCCGCGCTTCGTTGCCGGCGTGCTCGGCCCGACTTCGCGCACCGGTTCGATCTCGCCGGACGTGAACGACCCCGGCTACCGCAACGTCACTTTCGACGAGCTGGTCGAGACCTACACCGAGGCCATCCGCGGCCTCGTCGACGGCGGCGCCGACCTGCTGCTGGTCGAGACGGTGTTCGACACGCTCAACGCCAAGGCGGCGCTGTTCGCCATCGAGCAGTTCTTCGATGCCGCCGGCCGCCGCTGGCCGGTGATGATCTCGGGCACGATCACCGACGCCTCCGGCCGCACGCTCTCCGGCCAGACGGCGGAAGCCTTCTGGAACTCGCTGAACCACATCCGCCCGCTCTCCTTCGGCCTCAACTGCGCGCTCGGCGCCAGGGAGCTGCGCCAGTACGTCGAGGAGCTCTCGCGTGTCTGCGACTGTGTCGTTTCTGCCCACCCCAACGCCGGCCTGCCCAATGCCTTCGGCGGCTACGACGAGACGCCCGAGCAGCTGGCCGAGGAAGTGGCCGACTGGGCAAAGCACGGCTTCGTTAACATCGTCGGCGGCTGCTGCGGAACTTCGCCCGACCACATCGCGGCGATCGCGAAATACGTCGAAGGCATCGCGCCGCGCGCCATCCCGGTGATCGAAAAGAAGCTGCGTCTCTCCGGACTCGAGCCGTTCAACGTCGGCAAGGAGTCGCTCTTCGTCAACGTCGGCGAGCGCACCAACGTCACCGGCTCCAAGGCCTTTGCCCGCATGATCCTCGAAGGCCGCTACGACGACGCGCTGGCGGTCGCCCGCCAGCAGGTCGAGAACGGCGCGCAGGTGATCGACATCAACATGGACGAGGCGATGCTCGACGGCCAGGCGGCGATGGATCGCTTCCTCAAGCTGATCGCCTCGGAGCCGGACATCGCGCGCGTGCCGATCATGATCGACTCTTCGAAGTGGGAAGTGATCGAGGCCGGCCTCAAGTGCATCCAGGGCAAGGGCATCGTCAATTCGATCTCGATGAAGGAGGGCGAGGCGAAGTTCATCGAGCAGGCCCGACTCGCACGCCGCTACGGCGCCGCAGTGGTCGTCATGGCCTTCGACGAGACCGGCCAGGCCGACACCTTCGCGCGCAAGACCGAGATCTGCGCACGTGCCTACAAGGTGCTGACCGAAGTCGTCGGTTTCCCGGCCGAAGACATCATCTTCGATCCGAACATCTTCGCCATCGCCACCGGCATTGCCGAGCACGACAACTACGCCGTCGACTTCATCGAGGCCTGCCGCTGGATCCGCGCCCACCTGCCGCACGCGCAGATTTCCGGCGGCGTCTCCAACGTCTCCTTCTCGTTCCGCGGCAACGACCCGGTGCGCGAGGCGATCCACACCGTCTTCCTCTACCACGCGATCAAGGCCGGGCTGACGATGGGCATCGTCAACGCCGGCATGCTCGGCGTCTATGACGACCTCGACCCCGCGCTTCGCGACAAGGTGGAGGACGTCGTGCTGAACAAACATGCAGGCGCCGGCGAGGCCCTCGTGGAATTCGCGCAGACGGTCAAGGAGGGCAAGGCCAAGGAGGGTGGCATGGGCGGCCCCGACCTCACCTGGCGCACGCTGCCGGTCGAGGAGCGCCTGTCGCACGCCCTCGTGAAGGGCATCACCGACTTCGTCGTCGCCGATACCGAGGAGTGCCGTGCCGCGCTCGCCGCCGCCGGCAAGCCGCCGCTGTCGGTGATCGAAGGCCCGCTGATGAACGGCATGAACGTCGTCGGCGACCTCTTCGGTGCCGGCAAGATGTTCCTGCCGCAGGTCGTCAAATCGGCACGCGTCATGAAGCAGGCGGTCGCCCACCTGATCCCGTTCATCGAGGAGGAGAAGCTGCGCACCGGCGCCGCGTCGAAGGGCAAGATCGTCGTCGCCACCGTCAAGGGTGACGTGCACGACATCGGCAAGAACATCGTCGGCGTCGTGCTCGGCTGCAACGGCTACGACGTCGTCGACCTCGGCGTCATGGTGCCCTGCGACAAGATCCTGCACGCGGCGAAGGAACACGGTGCACAGGCGATCGGCCTCTCCGGCCTGATCACGCCGTCGCTGGAGGAAATGGCGCACGTCGCATCCGAGATGCAGCGCCAGGGCTTCGCAGAGAAAGGAATCCCGCTGCTGATCGGCGGCGCGACGACCAGCCGTGCCCACACCGCGATCAAGATTGCGCCGAACTACGAGTCGCCGGTGGTCTATGTGCCGGATGCCTCGCGCGCCGTCGGCGTCGTCACCAAGCTCTTGTCGATCGACCACGCCGAAGGCTTCAAGGCCGAGGTCGCCGCCGACTACGAGAAGGTCCGCGCCCAGCACGCGAACAAGAAGGGCGTGACGCTCGTTTCGCTCGAGGCGGCACGCGCCAATGCGCTGCCGTTCTCCGGCACGCCGAATTGTTCACCAATTCAGCCGAAGAAGACCGGCGTCACCGTGTTGAAGGATATCGACCTCGGCACGCTCGCCGAGTACATCGACTGGGGTCCGTTCTTCCAGACCTGGGATCTCGCCGGCGCCTACCCGAAGATCCTCGACGACGAGAAGGTCGGCGAGGCCGCGCGCAACGTCTTCAAGGACGGGCAGGCGATGCTGAAACAGCTGATCGCCGAGAAGTGGATCAGCGCCAACGCAGTCTTCGGCCTGTGGCCGGCCAACCGCATCGGCGACGACGTCGAGCTCTACACCGACGAATCGCGCTCCAAGGTGCTGGCAACCACGCACCACCTGCGCCAGCAGCACGAACGTCCGTCGGGCAAGCCGCACTACTGCCTGGCCGACTTCGTCGCACCGAAGGGTACGGCTGACTGGACGGGCGCCTTCGCCGTCACCGCCGGCCTCGGCATCGAGAAGAAGCTGGCCGAGTTCGAGGCGACGCACGACGACTATCGCGCCATCATGCTCAAGTCGCTCGCCGACCGTCTCGCCGAAGCCTGCGCCGAGTGGCTGCACGAACGCGTGCGCAAGGAGTACTGGGGCTACGCCACCGCCGAGCAGCTCTCCAACGACCAGCTCATTCGCGAGGAGTACCAGGGCATCCGCCCGGCCCCGGGCTACCCGGCCTGCCCGGACCACACCGAGAAGGGCACGATCTTTTCGCTGCTCGATGCACCGACGAACGCCGGCATGGGGCTCACCGAGGCCTATGCGATGACGCCGGCGGCCGCGGTTTCCGGCTGGTACTTCGCCCACCCCGAGGCGCAGTACTTCGCGGTGCAGAAGATCGGTCGCGACCAGCTCGAGGACTGGGCGGCGAGGAAGGGCATGAGCGTCGAGGAAGCGGCGCGCTGGCTGGCGCCCATCCTCTGAGCATCGGCCGAAATACGACGGGGCGGTACCGCAGCGGCCCGCCCCGTTTTCATTTCAGGTGTGATTCTCAGTAACGCAGATAGTCCCGCCGCAGCGCCTCCCAGGCCGCCTCGTCCGGCAGTGTCAGCGCATCGAGGTCGCTAGGCATCGCCACCGCGTCATCGACCCACTCGCGCAGCAGCGGCGAGCCGTTGATCAGGTCGATTGCCTGCCGCTCGAATTCATACTCGTAGCCGAAGTCGCGCCACAGCGGGTAGTCCGGATACCGCCGGCGGATGGCCTTGAAGGCCAGCGCCTGCACGCGCCAGGGGCGGAAGGCGGCGTGGTCGTAGTGCGCCTGATCTTCGACATGGATCTGCACGCCGCTGCACAGCTTGCCGGCATGTTTGTGGAAGGTCGGCTCGAACCAGCATTCGCGCAGCACGCAGCCATTGAGCCACTCGGGCGCCAGCGAGTGCATCTCGCGCAGCACGGCGCCGGCATCAATGTCCGGCGCGCCGAACAGTTCCAGCGGTCGCGTCGTGCCGCGGCCTTCCGAGAGCGTTGTGCCTTCGAGCATCACGGTGCCGGCGTAGGCACGCGCCATCCACAGGTTCGGCGCGTTCGGACTCGGGTTCACCCAGGTCCGTTCGCCGAGCGGCCAGCCGTAGCCGGGCGCAGCGTCGGGCTGCCAGCCTTCCATTTCGATGACCCGGAGTTCGACATCGAGCTTCAGGATCGCGACGAACCAGTGTGCCAGCTCGCCCATCGTCAGGCCATGGCGCATCGGCATCGCACCGGCGCCGACGAAGCTTTCCCAGCCCTCGCGCAGTGTCAGTCCCTCGACCGGGCGGCCGGCCGGGTTCGGTCGGTCGAGCACCCACACCGCCTTGCCGTGCTTCGCCGCCGCTTCGAGCACGTAGCGCAGCGTCGTGATGAAGGTGTAGATGCGGCAGCCTAAATCCTGCAGGTCGACGAGCAGCACGTCGAAGGTCGACATCATCGCATCGGTCGGCCGGCGCACTTCGCCGTAGAGGCTGAACAGCGGGATGCCGTAGCGCGGGTCGATCTCGTCGGGCGACTCGACCATGTTGTCCTGCTTGTCGCCCTTGAGGCCGTGCTGCGGACCGAAAGCAGCAGCGAGCGTGATGTCCGGCAATGCCGCCAGCGCATCGAGCGCGTGCGTCAGCTCACGCGTCACCGACGCCGGATGCGCGAGCAGGGCGACGCGCTTGCCGGCCAGGGGGCGGCGCAGGGAAACATCGGCGAGCAGCCGCTCAAGGCCGAGCTTCATGGTTCATCTCCAGTGTCAGCACGAAGCCGTCACGATGGTGAAAGTCAGGCTGAGCGCCGGGGTGCGCGAGCGCCCAGTAGCTGCGCGCACCATCCGTCGTTTCGAGGACCAGGCTGAGGTTCATGCACAGCCGCGGCGCGCGTGGCAGCCAGCCGGCGGCCAGCGTGGTGACCAGCGTCAGCGTGCCGCCGGAAGGGATGAAGGCAATCGGCGGTACCGGCCCCAGCGGCAACGCAGCTGCCTTGCGGTAGGCGGAGAAGGCATAGGCTGCCCAGGCGCTGGCCGGGGAAAAGTTGAACTCGCGATAGGCTTCTTCGTCCGCTGCCGCGATGAAGGCTTCGCAGCAGGTGCGCTGCCAGAGGCCATCGACACGGATCGGCGCGCTCGCCTCGGGCAGCACGACACGGGCAAGGTCGGCCGGGTCGCCGCAGATGACGAAGCCGAGGCGCAGGCTGCCGCCGGGCAGGGGTTCGGCGCCGGCGACAACGGAGATTCCCGGTGGCGCCGGCTGGGCCGGATGGGGCTGGAGGTCAAGCAGGCGGGTCGTCGAGAGTGGCATGGCGGCCATTGTAATCGACGCGGGTAGAATGCCGACGATGCCCACGATGCTACCCGCGTCCTCCACACCCCTGATGCTGCGCCACGACGCCGATCTGACGCCGTTCAACACGCTGGCGCTGCCGGCCCGCGCCCGCATGCTGGCGCACATCCGCAGTGCCGACGACGCACGCCGGCTCGCGGGCGATGCGGCACTGCGCGGCGAACGACGCTTCGTGCTCGGCGGCGGCAGCAATCTCGTGCTCGACGGCGATTTCGACGGCCTCGTGCTCAAGGCTGAAATCGCCGGCCGGGCGCTCGTCGCCGAGGAGGACGGGTACCGCGTGGTTGCCGCCGGCGCCGGCGAAATCTGGCACGACTTCGTGCAGTGGACGCTGACGCAGGGCTGGCCGGGGCTGGAGAATCTGTCGCTGATCCCCGGCACCGTCGGCGCCGCGCCGATCCAGAACATCGGCGCCTACGGGCTGGAACTCGCGGAGCGCTTTCATTCGCTGACCGCCATCGACCTCGGTAGTGGCGAAACGAAAACACTCGATCTGGCGGCCTGCCGCTTCGGCTATCGCGACAGCGTGTTCAAGCAGGAAGGCTGGCATCGCGACGGGCGCATGCTGGTCAGCGAAGTGCGCTTCCGGCTGCCGCTGCGCTGGCAGCCGAATACCCGCTATGCCGATGTTGCCGGCGAGTTGGCAGCACGCGGCATCGCCGAACCAACGCCGCGTGCGGTGGCCGATGCGGTGATTGCCGTCCGCCAGCGCAAGCTGCCCGACCCGGCGGTGCTGCCGAACGCCGGCAGCTTTTTCCAGAATCCGGTGGTCGATGCCGCCACGGCCGCAAGCCTGGCCGCAGCACACCCGGCCTTGCCGCGCTACGCACAGGCCGACGGCCGCGTGAAGCTCGCCGCCGGCTGGCTGATCGAGGCCGCCGGCTGGAAGGGACGCAGTCTCGGCCCGGTCGGCATGTACGAAAAGCAGGCGCTGGTGCTCGTCAATCGCGGCGCGGCGCGCGGCGGTGACGTACGGGCACTGGCCGCCGCCGTGCAGGCCGACGTGGCCGCGCGCTTCGGCGTCACGCTGGTGCCGGAACCGATCTACCTCTGCGTGGCGTAAAGACACGCCGCCACCCCGGTGGCGATGGCGTCGGCCATGCGCGCCATGCGCTCGGGGTCGGCGAGCAGCAGTTCTTCACCACGGTGCTTGATGACGCCGGCCTCGAACAGGACCGCCGGCATCGTCGAGCGGTGCAGCACGACGAGGTTGTCGTGCCAATGCACGGCATTCGCCTCATCCGCCCACGGATGCCGCGGGTAATGATGGCGCGTCGGCACGAAGTCGGCCATCTGCATCGCGGCGCCGATCGCGGAGGCGCAGGCGGCGCTGGTCGCCGCTTCCGGATTGCGCCGCGACACGTGCAGCGAATGGCCGGCGTAGCGGTCACTGAAACTGAGGCGCTGGCCCTTCCACTCCCAGGTTTCCTGCTCGTGCGCGGGCAGCGAGTCGTGGTGCAGCGAGAGGAACAGATCGGCGCCCCTGGCTGCGTCGGGGCGAGCCGCGAGGCTGCCAATGCGGCCGTCGTAGTTGATCGGCCGCACCGCGATGCCGCGTGCTTCGAGCGCGGCCTGCACGAGCGGCGCCAGCGCCCGGTTGAAGTGATATTCGCCGCGCCCGCGGGCGCTGATGGCGCCGGGATCGGCGAGCGTGTGCCCGACGTCGAGGGCGACCTCGGCGGCATCGGCCGTGATCGCGGTGAGGAGAAAGGTGAGCGCTACAATGCGGAGCTTCATCATCCGGAGTTTACCGATGTCTCCCGCCGTGATTCATCTGTCCGATCCGCTGCCGGCGCCGAGCACCGATCGGCCGCCCCCCGAGCGAGCAATCGGCATGCCGCCGCTGCGTACCACCTGGGAGGCCTATGCCGCCGACAGCGAAGGACTTTCGATCGGCGAATGGGCCTGCGAACCGGGCTGCTGGAAGATCGTCTTTCACGCACATCGGCACGAGTTCTTCCACGTTCTCGAAGGCTCGCTGCGCATCGTCGACGACGCCGGACACGCGCGCGAATTCGGAGCCGGCGAGGCCGGCATCATCCCGGCGGGCTTCAGTGGACGTTTCGAGGTACTCGAACCCGTGCGCAAACGCTATGTGATGATCGACGCGCCCTGAGGCAGAGCGGTTGATCGTCACCCGCACGCGGCGCACCGGCCCCGACCTCATTCGCCGAAATCGCGTGCGGCCTCCCAGAGCACGAAGCCGTCTTTCTCGCGCGCCGTCAGTTCCAGGAACTCGATGAACGGTTGCGCCCGGCGCCCGAGACTAACGGGCGCATCCACCTCTTCATCCGCCGGCGGCGGGTTGCCCTGTGCCGCCTTTTCCGCGTCTGCCGCGGCACGCAGGCGGGCCACGATTCCGGGTATCTGATCGGCCTGGATCACGCCGCGGGCCGTGCACGCCTTGCCAGCCAGCGTCAGCAGGCGCCGCGCCACATCGGCGAACATCAGCAGCTCGCCGGCCACATTCGAATCGAACTTCACGAGCATGCAATAGTCTCCCTGTAAGTTGCGGCTATTGTGTTCCATCGTTGAAGCGAGAACAATGGAATTGAAAGAGACGGAAAAACCGGGAGGGTTCGCATGGGCGAATTACCGCCGCCAAGCTGTGAGCTGGATCAGTGGGCGCTCGCCGAAGTCGAGAAGCGGCAGCGCAGCGGCGAGGTCGTGCACGCGCTGCTGATCGGCGTTGGCGCCGAAGCCCAGGCGCGGCGCATGGCGGCACTCGGCGCGCGTGTGGTGTTGCTCTCCGATCTCGATGAAGAAACGCAGGTCAATGTCCTGCGTCGTCCTGCGGCGCTGTTCGACGCGCTCGCCGAGAGCGATGAGGCGCTGCCGCTGCAGCCCTTCGACATCGTGCTCTGCCAGCGCGCGCTCTCCGCGCTGCCCTACGCCGAGGCACGCCGGCGGGTACGCAGGCTACTCGGCCGACTGAAGATCGGCGGCAAGCTCTTCGTTTCGCTGTACGGCATTCATTCCGATCTCGGCGACCATTACACCGACGGCGGCAAGCTCGTCTGCGATCGTTTCGCCGTCGTCGCCCCCGATCTGGCGCGACGCTACGGCATCGACAGTCCGGTGTGCCTCTACTCCGAACGCAATCTTTTCATGCTGCTGATGGAGTGCGGCGGCGCCATCCTCAAGACATCGAGCAGCGCACTCGGCCACGTACGCGGGATCGCTGCGCGGATTTAGTAGTCAGTCACGCAGATTCTGCCATGTTCGGCACGCCCCGCATCCCCGCTCGCTTTGTCGCTCATCCTCGGCATCCACGCGAACCTGCGTGACTGACTACTAGCAGGCGGGGGCTGCGGTAGAATCCGGCATCGCAACATTCCGCTGCCGCCGCATGTCCGACCTCAAGCATCTCTTCGATCGTAACCGCCAGTGGTCCGAGCGCATCCGCCGCGACGATCCCGATTTCTTCAACCGGCTGTCGCACCTGCAGGAGCCGGAATATCTCTGGATCGGCTGTTCCGACTCGCGGGTGCCGGCCAACCAGATCGCCGGCCTGCTGCCGGGCGAAGTCTTCGTCCATCGCAACATCGCCAACCAGGTTGTGCATAGCGACCTGAACTGCCTCTCGGTACTGCAGTTCGCGATCGATGCGCTGCACGTGAAGCACATTCTCGTCGTCGGCCACTACGGTTGCGGCGGCGTCAAGGCGGCCCAGCAGGATCAACGCCTCGGTCTGGTCGACAACTGGCTGCGGCACATCCAGGACGTGAAGCACAAGCATGCGCGGCATCTTGCCGGCATCACTGACGAGCCCCGTGCGATCGACCGCCTGTGCGAGCTCAACGTAATCGAGCAGGTGCTCAACGTGTGCCAGACGACCGTGGTTCAGGACGCCTGGAATCGCGGCCAGGATCTGACCATCCATGGCTGGATCTACGGGCTGTCGGACGGACTGGTGCGCGATCTGTCGATCTCGATCGATGCGCCAGCGCGCGTGCAGGCCGGCTATGCCTCGGCGCTGCGGGCGCTCGACGCAGACTGAGTGTCGTCGATGCGCATCGGCATCGATTTGGGTGGCACCAAGATCGAGGCCGCCGCTTTCGCGGGGCAACACGAGCTTGCCCGGCGCCGCATCGCAACACCCGCCGGCGATTACATGACTACGCTGACGGCCGTCGCCGGCCTCGTCGAGGCGCTCGAGGTTGAACTCGGCAAGCGTGGCAGCGTCGGCGTCGGCACGCCCGGCGCGGTGTCGGTGGCCGATGGCCTGATCAAGAACGCGAATTCCACCTGCCTGATCGGCAAGCCCCTGCAACGCGACCTGCAGGCGCTGCTGCAGCGCGAGGTAAGGCTGGCCAACGATGCCAACTGCTTCGCCCTGTCGGAAGCCGTCGATGGTGCCGGCAAGGGCGCCAGTGTCGTCTTCGGCGTCATTCTCGGCACCGGTGTCGGCGGCGGCATCGTCGTCCGCGGCGAGGTGCTGGCCGGTGCCAATCACATCGCCGGCGAATGGGGCCACAACCCGTTGCCGCTGCCCGACGCCAGTGAGCTGCCGCCACCCGCCTGCTACTGCGGACGTGCCGGCTGCGTCGAAACCTGGCTGTCCGGCCCCGGCATGGCGCGCGACCACGTCGCGGTCACGGGCGAGACCCTCACCGCGGAAGCGATCGCCGCGCGCGCCGACGGCGGCGATGCGCCCGCGCAGGCGACGCTCGTCCGCTACGAGACACGCCTCGCCAAGGCGCTGGCGACCGTGATCAACATCGTCGATCCGCAGGTAATCGTTCTCGGCGGTGGCCTTTCCAACATCGATCGGCTATACGCGAACGTGCCACGCCTGTGGGTGCCGCACGTTTTTTCCGACACCATCGCCACGCGCCTGGTGAAGCATGTGCACGGCGATTCATCCGGCGTGCGCGGCGCCGCCTGGCTGTGGCCAGCGAACTGAAGAACATGAACGAGACGCCGATCACCCTCTATTCCGGTACCCCGCGCTACATCGGCGACGAGGGGCAGTTCAGCGCCATCTGGAAAGCGCCCGTGCGCGGCCCCGTGCGCATCACCAGAACCGGCCTCGACGGCGACGAACAGGCCGACCGGCGTGTGCACGGCGGGCCGGAAAAGGCGGTGCATCATTACGCTGGCGACAACTACGCAAAGCTCGCAACGCGCTTTCCGCAGATCGCCGCGGAGCTCGTTGTCGGATCGCTCGGCGAGAACATTTCCACTTTCGGCCTCGACGAGCGCTCGGTGTGCATCGGCGATCGCTATCGCGTCGGCAGCGCGCTGCTGCAGGTCTGCCAGCCGCGCCGCCCGTGCTGGAAGATCGATGCCCGCTTCAAGACGCCGGGCATGACCGCGTACATCAACGAGAGCGGGCTGACCGGCTGGTACTACCGCGTGCAGGAAGAGGGCATCGCCGCCCCCGGTGATGCCTGCGTGCTCGTCGAGCGTCCGCCGGGCGCGGTGGCGCTGATGACACTGTGGGAGACCTGGCGCGAGCACCGCCCGGATGTGGCACTGATGCAGGCGATCGCCGCTGCGCCCGGCCTCACGCCGGCCTGGGTCGCGAGGATAGAGAATCGCCTGGCCTGGCTGCGCGCGAACCCCGGAACGGCCGCAACTGCCTGATGCACCGCTGATGTCGCCCAAACCACCGACACCGCCGAACCCACCGACACCGCTTTCCCGCCTGCTCCTGCCGTTCGCGGCGGCCTATTTCCTGTCCTACTTCTACCGCTCGGCGAACGCCGTCATCGGGCCGGAGCTGGCCCGGGAACTGGGGCTTTCAGCCGGCGATCTGGGGCTGCTCACCAGCACCTACCTGCTCGCCTTCTGCCTCGCGCAGCTGCCGCTCGGCATGCTGCTCGACCGCTTCGGCGCGCGCCGCGTCGAGAGCGCGCTGCTCGTCATCGCGGCGATCGGCGCCGGTGCGTTTGCGCTCGCCGACGGCATGGGCGGGCTGGCCGGCGCGCGGGCAGTGATCGGGCTCGGCGTCTCGGCCTGTCTGATGGCCGCCTTCAAGGCCTTTTCGCAGCACTACCCGCCGGAACGGCAGGCGTCGCTGACTGGCTGGATGATGACGGCTGGCGGCCTCGGCGCACTGGCGGCAACGGCACCGCTCGAGGCCTTGCTCGACGTGACCGGCTGGCGGCAGGTGTTCGGCGTGCTCGCCGTGGCCACGCTGACGGCTGCCGCATGGCTGTTCTTCGGCATTCCCGAGAACGGCGGCGACCCACATAACGGCGCGGGACTGGCCGCGCAGTGGCGCGGCGTGCGCCGGATATTCGCGAGCCCGCATTTCTGGCGCTTCGCACCGCTCGGCCTGACGATGACCGGCGGCTTCATGGCCGTGCAGGGCCTGTGGTCGATGACCTGGCTGATGCAGGTGAATGGCTACACGCGCGCGGTTGCCGCCGATCATCTCGCGGCAATGAGTTTCGCGATGCTGTTCACTTACATCGGCATCGGCCTCCTGTCGACGCGGCTCGCCCGGCGCGGCATTCCGCCCATTGCCTTGTTCGGCACCGGCATCGGTCTGTCAATCGTGATGCTCGCACTGATCGCCAGCGAAGCGCTGCCGGCGACGCGGACACTGTGGGTCGCCTACGGCATCTGCGCTGGCTTTGGCACGCTCGGCTACTCGCTCACCGCCGCCGGCTTTCCGCTCGCGCTCGCCGGCCGCGCGACAACAGCCTATAACCTGCTGGTTTTTGCCGGCGGCTTTGGCGCGCAATGGGGCATGGGGCTCCTGATCGACGGGCTCGTCGCGCGCGGCCACGATGCACCGGGCTCACTGCGCGGCGCCTTCGGCCTTCTCCTGCTGCTGCAAGCCGCGGCGTTCGCCTGGTTCCTGTGGCGTCGCCGGGCCGCTCTCCCGCCGGCATGACCGGCACGCACCGGCTGCCCGACGGCACATCGTTGCGCCGGCAATTCTGCTCTAATACCCGGCCATGGAACTGATCAACCCGCGCACCTTCCTCGTCGTCGCCAACCTGCTCGGCTTGCTCTGCGCGCTGGTGCTCTGGGTGCAGGCGAAGAGCTTTCCGGCCGACATCGGGGGGCTCGCCGACTGGGCGAAGGGCGTCGTGCTCATGGGCTGCGCCTCGGGTCTCGCCTCGCTGCGCGGCCTGGCGCCGGATGCCATAACGATCGTTCTCGCCAGCGCGCTGCTGCTGCTCGGCGAGCTGTTTCTCGTCTTCGGACTGATGCGCTACACCGGGCGACAGCCGAAATGGCGACCGGCGCTCGATGCCATCGCTGGCGTGATCGTACTGGTGGTCTGGCTGACCTGGGGCAGCCATAGTTACCCGGGGCGCATCTTCATCATGAGCCTCGCGCACGTCGCCTTCTTCAGCTACGCCGGCTGGCTGGTCTGGCACGCGCAACCGAAGGGGTTCGGCAGCCGCTTCCTGTTCGTCACCTGCGTCTTCGCCGTTGCCGTTGCAAGCTTGCGCATCGCGACCTTGTCGATGAACACGGCGGAAGCCGACGATATCTTCGACCGCAGCCTCATCCAGCAGGTCTACCTCGGCGCCTTCTCGCTCGGCATCCTCGGTCTCTCGATCGGTTTCGTCCTGCTCGCCAACGAGCGGCTGCGCGAGGAACTGGAGTATCTCGCGACGCGCGACCCGATGACCGGGGCACTGAACCGGCGCGCCTTCTTCGCCCGCGCCGCCATCGAGTGGGCACGCTTGGCGCGCGTGGCGCGCACGCAGCGGCCACTCGCCGTGATCGTCTCGGACATCGATTTCTTCAAGAAGGTGAACGATACGCACGGCCACCACGTCGGCGATCTGGTGATCAAGGATTTCGCGAAACGTGCCGGCGAAATGCTGCGCATTCCGGACATCCTTGCCCGTTTCGGTGGCGAGGAATTCGTTGTCCTGCTGCCCGACACCGGTCGCAAGGAAGCGCTGCAGGCGGCAGAACGCATCCGGCGGGAAATCGAAATGCGCCGCGACAAGGCGCTGCCGCCCTACACCGTGAGCATCGGCGTCGCCGCCATCAAGGAGGACACCGCCGACCTCGACGCGCTGATCGCCGAGGCCGATGCCGCGCTCTATCGGGCCAAGCAGGGCGGAAGGAACCGGGTCGAGGGATAATCAGGCGGCGACCAGCGCACAGCGCGGAATTTTCGCCAGCTCGTCTGCCATCGCCTCGCGCGCCAGCGCCGTGTCGTAGGCAGCCTGTCCACGCAGCCACCAGCCATCACTGAGGCCGAAGTAGCGGCACAAACGCAAGTCGGTGTCGGCGGTGATCGCCCGCTTGCCGGCGACAATGTCACCGATGCGCTGCGGCGGCACGCCAATGTCCCTTGCCAGACGATATTTACTGAGGCCGAGCGGCTTCAGGAATTCCTCTTCCAGCATTTCGCCGGGAGATACCGGCGCAATTTCGCGCATGTTCGTTCTCGGTAGTTCTTGCATCAACGTAATCTCAGAGCAAGCTTGCGAGATGTGGCCCCAGACTTTCGGTATTGGAAAACGTCATGTCGTACATGGCCCCCAATGCTTTTGCCTGATCGACATCAAGATCCGCAACGCAGACGATGAAACTTCTGGCTTCTAAGGCGAGCCTCTTACGAAGAGCGACGTACTTGTCCAGTTCCTGCCGGAATTCGCCGCTCTTGCACTCGATGTAAATCGGCCGCTCGTCCTCCAACAGAAAGAAAACATCGAGTTCCCGCTTCTCGTTAGGCGGAAAACTCAGTTCAAGGTTGCGGGCACACGAGAACACGGTGCCTCGATCTTGAAGAACCCTGAGCCCAGTCATCAGAGCAAACCATTCCAACCATGCTCCTGAGAAAAAATGCCGAACACTCGGGGCATTCTGCAGGACAAGTCGCATATTTTTTTCCGGCTTGTTGTGGAAAAACCTGGCGACAAGCGAATACTCGTAGAGTTTCCGACCGATCGCCTCCAGTGCCTTGATTTCCTCGTTTGTTTTTCGGTCGAGTTGGATAAGGGCGCTATTGAATTCTTTGTGCTGAGCAAAACGGATGCGGTCGAGCATTTCTTTGCACAAGGCATAGTCGCTTCCTAGAACCATAGCGGCCTCATCAAAGAAGCCGCTTGTATCTACTGCACCAGGATTGATCGAAACCAAGATTGATCTCTTACGAAAAAACTCAACGATGCTCTGATGCTGAGCATCATTGCTGAAACGATCGGTATCGTGGATATCAAAATCGACCCGGTTGCTCAAAGCACTTGCTGCAGGCTCAGCACTTGGTGAATTCTCGCGAAAAGCGCTCAGTTCGCGACGTTGGACAAAATACTGTTCAAGCAACTTGCTTACGAAAAACACCGTGTCGTACACGGTGTTCAGAGTTCCGCAGTGCGCGCAAGCCACCTGCATTCCTACCGCTTCGCGTTCGTGTTCGGCAAGCTGAAAGCATTTGCCACATCGTGATAAGGCCATGGTGTTATCCGGCAATGGAATGTCGCGATTGTCCTCTGCATGACGATGTCAGCGCAAATACTGCAAAGAAGGTCTTCCTTCCTACGCCCCCTCCCGCCGCTGCATCTCCGCCAGCGCCGCCATCAGCCAGGAGCGCATGCCGATCACGATGGTGTAGGGGCGGCGCTGGTCGGGGGGAAGTTTCTGGTCGGCGAGGTGCTGGTTGGAAAAATCCTGGCCGATGCGCGCGAGGCGCTCACGAAAAGAGTTGGCCAGCCCGCGGCCGATCTCGCCGTGCACCACCATCAGCATTTCCGATTCGCCGTCGAAGCCACCGGCGAAATAGTCGTCGAGCACTTCCTTCCTGAAGAATTCCATCACCGGCCCGTGCGGGCGCCAGCGGAAACCCTTGGCCACTTTGAGCCGGTAACGGTTGCCGGGGCGCAGGTCGATGATGCCGAGGCGGTCGAGTTGGGTCAGCGCCTTGACCAGCTCGGCCTCGCTGAAGCGGTAGGTGGCGAGAATTTCCTCGGCGGGTAGTTGGCTGATGACACAGATGGCAACGATCAGCAGCTTGCGGTCGGCGACCACCGCCTTTTCCTGCGCAAGCGTGAGTTCCATGAGCAGCGGCTGGGTGTCGGCGACGCGCCGCGCGAGTTCGGCGAAATCCAGGTTGAGCACGCGGCAGATTTCGTCGATACGCGAGAGCGGCATGTCGCCGCTCTTCGAGAACATGCGCTTGACGCTCGATTCCGCCATGCCGAGGCGAGTGGCAAGCGCGGCGTAGGTAACGCCGCAGGTTTTCAACTCCGTCTTCAACAACGTGACAAGGTCGGCGGTTGTGCTCATCGTGTTTGCTCCGGGCAAAAGTATCGATGGAAGATACTACAGGCGCCGGACAATTGCACATTGGCGCTTATTCTTGTACTCACGCCCTGCATTGCCGATGATGAGTCCGTCACTCACCACACACGGAGACATCACATGGAAACCAGCACCTTCACCGGCAAGACCCTTCGCATCGTGCAGCGCGACACGCGCGCCTGGCGGATGCAGGTCTGGATCTCGTTCGGCCTTGCACTGCTCGTTTGCGGCGTCGGACTCGCCTGGCTGCCAGGCGCCGACCTCGACCGTGCCTTCATGGTGATGGGCTACGTGTTCTGCCTGTCCACCGCCTTCGCACTCTCCAAATTCGTGCGCGACAACGCCGACCAGCCGTCCGACACACCGCTGTGGTCGCTTGTCGTCTGGGGCGGCTTCGGCCTCGCCATGGCGCTGACCGGCTGGGGTCTATTCCGCATGGACATCAACCCGACCTGGAAGGCCTATCTCGTCGTCAGCTGGTTGTACCTGATTTCCGCCGCCTTCACGCTCGCCAAGACGCTGCGCGACGCCTACGAGGCCGACCGCATCGAACGCGATGCCGAATAAGCGAAAGGAGCAAGGATCATGAGCAAAGCCCCCGATATGCAACCCGCCAACCCCTCCCGCCGCCACGCCTGCTTCTCGCTCGCCGCCGTGCCGCTCGCCCTCACCGTTGCCGGCAAGGCTGCGGCCCACACCGGCGCGCCGGAGGCGAGCGCCGCCTCCAGTCTTTCGCTATCGCTGCCGGTTGCCGTGCTGGTCGCGGCGCCAGTCGCCTTCCTCTTCGCCGGTGCGGTGCTGACAGTCACCGCCATCGAGGCCTCGGCGCATGGCGCGGTATGGATCGTGCGCCGCAGCTCCGATGGTGTTACCGCGAGCCTGGCGGTGTCGGGTGAGCTCGCCGCGAGCGTCGCCGTCGGCGTCGGCACTGCGATCTCGGTGACGGCGGTTGCGGCCGGCTGGCTGCTGTCGGCCGCGGGCGAGGTACTGTGCATCGTGCCGAACGCGCTCGGTGAATCGCTGCTCTACAACGAGCGGGTGCGCTGATGAAGACGCCGCTGGAGCTGCTGTTGCGCGGTGTTGCCACCATCGCCTGCACGCTGGCGCTGCTGGTGGCGCCCATCGCACCCGCTGCCGCCGGTCAGAATTGCGAGGCCCGTCGGCCGAGCGTCGAGTCAATGAAGAAGGATCTGGCGCTCGCGGCAAGCGTGGCGCTGCAGCTCGACGAGCTCGCTGCAAAAGAGGGGGCGCGCGTCCTCGTCATTGCGCGTGCCGGGCAGAATCTGGCGGAGTACGGCCTGCGCTGGTCGCATCTCGGCATCGCCTACCGCGACGAAAGCGCGCTCGACGGACGCGGCGCCTGGCGCGTGGTGCACAAGCTCAACCAGTGCGGCAGCGACCGCAGCATGCTTTACCGGCAAGGGCTCGCCGAGTTCTTCAGCGACGGGCTCTACACGCACGAAGCCGGCATTGCCGTGCTTTCCGCGGAACTCGCGGCACGCCTGCTGCCGCAGCTCAGGAACGACGCCTTGCTCGCGCGCCTGCATGAACCGCGCTACAACATGCTCGCCTACCCATGGTCCGGCCCCTACCAGCAAAGCAACCAGTGGGCGCTGGAAACGCTGGCCCTGCTCGCCGACCCGGGCGTGAACAGCCGCGCCGAAGCACGTGCCTGGCTGCGCGCACACGACTACCGCCCGCAGACGATCCGCGTGCCGGCCGTGAAGCGCCTCGGCGCGCGCATCGCCACCGCGCACATTGCCTTCGACGATCACCCCTTCGACCGGCGCATGGCCGGACAAATCGATACCGTGACCGTCGAATCGGTGTTCACCTTTCTGCAGCGGGCGCAGTTCGCTAGCGCTCCGCGGGTATTGCGCGCGCAGCCCTTGCCGCCGCCACTCAGGCTGGAGCGCGCTGCAGTCGAGCAAGGCCCGGCTGAGCGACGGAGCTGAGAGCCTCCGGCCGAGGAGTTCCGACGCCACTCAGGGCAGCGTTCGGGGCAGGGTCAGGCCTCGGCTCGCGGCGCGGCCTCGGCAGGCTCGTTCACGGGCGTCGCGAGATCGATCTGCTGCAGGCTGCCGACGCGACCGTCCTCGTGCAGGAAGACGCCACTGCGCCAGACCTGCCCAAGCGGCCGGTTTTCACCATCGCGCAAGGCAAACGGGGACCAGGCACTGGCGAGATTCATGGCACCGACACCGGCCTCCTTGAGTGGCGTGATGCGACCGTCGGGAAACCATACGCCGAGCGCTGCGAAGGCTGGGTCGGCCTCGTCGATCCAGCCGTTGCTGTCGCCATCGAGGCGGGCAAGATCGGCAAAGCCGTCGCCGGTGCAGGCGCCAGTGGCGCCAAACAGTTCGCGGCCATTGGCAATCCGCCCGTCACCATCGCTGTCGAAGCAGACGTAGCCACTACCGGCGGCGAGCCTTGGCAAGAGCTCGGTCCTGCCGTCGGCGTCGAGGTCGAACGCAAAGCGCTCGGTGGTCAGGCCGGCCGGCTTGCCGTCGAAGTTGATGACCAGCGGATCCCTGAATTCGACGCTGCCTTCCTCGATCGCCTCGCGCTTGCAGGAGAACTCCCGACACATGGTCATCCCGAGCTGGAAATCAATGCTGCGACCATCGGCCGTACGCACGACGCCGCTGGCCGAAACCTCGGTGCGCTCGCGTTCATCGATTTCCTCCGTCGTCCGCCGTCGCCACTCGACGCGCCAGCCACCGCGCAGACCGGCAGGGGCTTCCGTGGCAATGTTTTCCGTCCGGCAGCGGCAGTTTTCACCCCGCAGAACGGCGAGGATTGCCGCGACCAGCTCCTGCAGCACGCGGCGAACATCGTCGATTTCGGGCATTCGCTCGCTGCGCGCAGCCGCGGCTGGCAGCGCCGCATCAGCGGCACGCAGCGCGCTGCCGAAGCTGAACGCCGTCTCGGTTGCATAGCGCGTATCGCGAACGAGATGGTGGCTTGCCTGCAGTTGCAGTTCGGACGATTCGATCTTCATGATGCGTTCTCCTCCTGGTTCGGGATACGTACGACGGGAGGGAACGACAGGCAAGCCGCATGCCATGCTGCATGGCGAATTGCGTGGTTCAAGAGCGAAGAGTAGGCTGAAGAAAGTCCACGCGCTTCAGGGAGGAACGCGAAGATGCCGGCACCGCGCTCTCAGGAATCGACGGTCCACGAATCACCGCTCGCCGACAGGGAACAACTTGACCTGATCCAGCGACTCGGCCGCGTCGGCTACTGGGAATACGATGGTTCGAGCAACCGCTTCTGGCTGCCGACGCCATCGCTGCAACTGCTGTCGACCTTGGTCGGCACCTCGCCGCTGGCGATGCCGACGCTGCGTGAGATCATGCCGGAAGCGGAGCGCCAGCGCTTTCGCACGGCCCTCGTTCAGGCGTGCGAGCAGAGGCTTGAACTTCACCTTGAACTGCAGCTGTCGAGTCTGCGCGGCGATCGAGCAAGCATCCTCGTCAAGGGCTCGCCGACAGATCACGGCGGCACACAGCGCTTTGCGGGCGTGTTCCAGGACATCACCTCCGAGAAGGCTGTCGAGGCACAGAGGGAAGCCGTACTCAGCCAGCTGCATGCGCTCGTCGCGGGGCTTCCGGTGGGTGTTACCGTATTCGACGAGGACTTGCGCCTGCTCTTCTGGAACGACCATATCTACGACATTCTCGGTCTGCCGCAGGGCGCTGTATATAAGTACGTGAGCTTCGCCGACCTCATTCGCTATCCGGCACGGCGCGGGGAGTACGGGCCCGGCGATCCGGATGATCTGGTTGCGCAGCGGGTCGAACTCGCCCGGCGTTTCCAGCCGCACCGCTTCGAGCGTGCAGCGCGCGATGGCCGTTTCCTGCTGGTCGATGGCTATCCGTTCCGTTTCGGCGGACGTGTCGCCGGCTTCGTGACGACCTACACCGACATCACCGAGCGCAAACGTATCGAGGAACAGCTGTCTCGGCAGAACGATGCCTTGCGCACCATCATCGACAACTTCCCGGGTGCAGTCTCGGTGTTCGACAGCAATCTGCGGCTGGTGGCCTTCAATTCGCAATTCAGCACGCTGCTGGAAATTCCCCGCGACCTGCTTGAACGTGAAGGGGTGCGCTTTGAAGATTTGATCCGTTTCAACGCGCTGCGCGGAGAGTACGGCGATGACGATCCGGAAAGCTACGTCGCCACGGCGGTGGCGCGCGCGCGTAGCTTCGAGGCGCACACCGTGCAGCGCACACGACCGAACGGCACCGTGCTGGAAATCATCGGACGCCCGTTACCCACCGGCGGCTTCGTCTCTATCTACATCGACATCACCGAGCGCAAACAGGCGGAGGAACGCATCCGGGCGATGGCGCTGACCGACGCGCTGACCCATCTCCCCAACCGGCTCAAGCTGAACGACGAGATGGAACTTGCGCTTGCGCGCTATCGCGAAACCGGCTTCCGTTTCGCCCTGCTGTTCCTCGATCTCGACGGCTTCAAGAAGGTCAATGACTCGCATGGCCACGATGCCGGCGACGAGCTACTTGTTGAAATCGCCCGCCGCCTGCGCGAGGCAGTGCGCGAAACGGACGCGGTGGTGCGCCTGGGCGGTGACGAGTTCATCGTGTTGCTGCGCGACATCGACAGCAACGAACGCGCGCAGCGCATTGCCGGCGAGATCGTTCGCAGCATCGCCGAGCCGGTGGCGCTGGACAGCGCGACAGTCATGGTCGGCACCTCGATCGGCATTTCCTTCTGCCCGGATCACGGCAGCGAGCGTGAAACACTGCTCAAGGCGGCCGACGAGGCCATGTACGCGGCGAAAGCGGACGGGCGCGGCCGCTGGCGTGTGGCGAACGCTCAATAGTCGAGCGGATCGACTTCCAGATGCCAGCGCAGGCGTGACGGCGCCTTGATGGCGTCGACCACTGCGCGCCACTCGGTTAGAAAATCCTGCAGCGCCCGTCGTGATCCAGATTCGATCAGCAACTGTGCGCGCTCCAGATTGGCGAGCTTCGCTAACCGCATCGGCACCGGATCGTAGAGCGTTATTCCGGCGTGCGTCTCGATCCCCGGCCAGGCACGTGCAGTCGCGAGGAAAGCGATCGCGTCGGCCATCTGCGGCGCTTCGGCGCGCAGCATGGCCTGCGAGCTGAAGGGCGGAAAGCCGGCCGTCTTGCGCTCGGCAAGTTGCGTGGCCGCGAAAGCGGCGTAATCGTGCGCGACCACCGCGGCATAGAGCGGGTGATCGGGGTATTGCGTCTGGATCAGTACTTCGCCGGGCAGATCGGCGCGGCCGGCGCGACCGGCCACCTGCATCAGCTGTGCGAAGAGGCGTTCCGGCGCGCGGCAGTCGGCGGCGAAGAGCGCCGCATCGGCACCGACGACGCCGACCAGCGTCAGCTTGGGAAAATCGTGCCCCTTGGCCAGCATCTGCGTGCCGACGAGGATGTCCGCCTCACCAGCATGGATGCGCTCGACCAGCGCCTCCCACTGCTTGCGGCTCTTTGCCGAATCGCGGTCGGCGCGCAGGATGCGCGCCTGCGGGAAGCGCTCGGCGAGGAACGCTTCGAGGCGCTGCGTGCCGCGTCCGAAGGGGTGGATATCCTGGTTGCCGCAAGTCGGGCAGCGCTTCGGGATGCCCGCTTCGAAACCGCAGTGGTGGCAGCGCAGCCGCCGGTCCTTGAGATGCAGAACGAGGTGCGCGGCACAGCGCCGGCAATCGGAGATCCAGCCACAGGCAGTGCAGGCGAGTACCGGTGCATAGCCACGCCGGTTGAGGAAGACCAGGCTTTGCTCGCCGCGCGCGAGACGTCTTTCGATCGCTTCGAGCAGGATGCCGGAGAGACCTTCCTCGGCTTTTTCCTTGCGCAGATCGACGCGCTGCACGGCAGGCAGCCGCGCCTGCGCGGCGGCCCGTTCGCGCATCGTGAGCAGCGTGTAACGCCCGTTCATTTCCTTCGCCGTCGCGTTCGCCCAGCTTTCCAGCGCGGGTGTCGCCGAGCCGAGCACGATCGGCACCTTGCGGTCACGCGCGCGGAAAACGGCCACGTCGCGCGCCGAATAGCGCATGCCATCCTGCTGCTTGAACGAGGGGTCGTGTTCCTCGTCAACGATGATCAGCGCCAGATCGGGCAAGGGTGTGAACACCGCCAGCCGCGTTCCCAGCACGATGCGCGCCCGGCCTTCGGCCGCGGCCAGCCAGTTGCGCAGGCGCGCGGCTTCGGTGAGTTCGCTGTGCAGGCTGACCAGCCCGGCATCAGGAAAGCGGGCAGCGACGCGCGCTTCGAGCTGCGGCGTCAGATTGATTTCGGGCACGAGCACGAGTATCTGCCCATTTTGCGCCAGCGCATCGGCGATCAGGCGCAGGTAGACCTCGGTCTTGCCGCTGCCGGTGACGCCGAAGAGCAGAAAGGGCGTAAAGCCGGCACCGGCGGCGCGAATGCGCTCGATCACGACCGCCTGCTCGACGGTCAATTCAGGGGCGGATACAGCGGCCAGCCGCTTGCCCGGCACCCGCGCGGCACGCGGCTGCGGCGGCACCAGCCGCTTCAGCCCCGCCGGCAACGCAGCCAGCATCACTTCGCCCGGGGGGGCCTGGTAATAGGCAGCGCAGAAAGCCAGCAGCCGAAACCAGTCGGCGGGGAGCTTCGGCGCTGGCAGGATTTCCTCGACCGGACGCAGCTCGGTAGCGGGCAGATCGCTGTCTTCCGGCAGGTCAACAATGACGCCGATTACCGTACGCCGCCCGAACGGCACCCGCACACGGCAGCCGACGGCGTCGCGCGTCGCTCCCGGGGCGAGATAGTCGAAGAAGCGATAGAGAGGTACGTCGAGGGCGACGCGGACAATACTCATCGATGCGTCGCCTTCATGTGCAGTGGAACAAGGGGGCAATTTCGCTGCAACGCAGCATTGGCGCGGGTTTTAGTTAGGACCGGGAGTTCGTGCGACTTCTTGAAAAATTCGCCAAACCATTGCAGTTACAGGGATTTTTCCGTTGTTCACAATTTCTGTGGATAACTTTGTGGATTGCCGGTGCCGAACAAGGCTAACTGCCCACCCCACAAGGGCTTTTGTCACTTTGCCGTAAAAATTGGCAATAATTTTGTTGTTTTAAATCAATGGCTTGAAAAGACACCTCTGATTTTACTGACTTTTTTCCCCTCCGCCAGGCGGCAGCGAAGTTTCTGTGCATAAGTCAAGTGCCGAAAGCGTCTTTCCACCAGATTTTTTTTGCCCTTACACCTTGCTTGCGCGCAGCTCGCGGCTGTACGCATGCACCGTTTCAACCAGCGCCGTCACCCGGTCCGGCGGCGTGAACTGCGAAATGCCGTGGCCAAGGTTGAAGACATGGCCGGTGTTGCCGGAGCCGTAGCTGTCGAGCACCTTTTTCGCTTCTGCGGCCACCGTCTCCGGCGACGCGAACAGCACGTTCGGGTCGAGATTGCCCTGCAGCGCGACACGGTCGCCGACGCGGCGGCGCGCTTCGCCGAGGTCGATGGTCCAGTCGAGACCGACGCCGGTGCAACCGGTATCGGCAATCGATTCGATCCACAGGCCGCCGCCCTTGGTGAAGACGATGCTCGGCACCTTCTCGCCGTCCTTCTCCTTCTTGAGACCGGCGACGATCTTCTTCATGTAGGCAAGCGAGAACTCCTGATAGGCCGCCGCCGACAGCGCGCCGCCCCAGGAATCAAAGATCATCACTGCCTGCGCGCCGGAGTCGATCTGCGCATTCAGGTAGGCGACGACGGCATCGGCCGTCACCGAGAGGATGCGGTGCATGAGGTCGGGACGGTCGTACATCATCGTCTTGACCTTGCGGTAGTCGTCGCTCGATCCACCCTCGACCATGTAGCAGGCCAGCGTCCACGGGCTGCCGGAAAAGCCGATCAGCGGTACCGAGTTGTCGAGCGCGCGGCGGATCTCGGAAACGCCGTCCATCACGTAACGCAGGTGGTCATAGGGATCGGGCGCGGCGAGATCGCGGATCGCCCATTCCTCGTTGAGCGGGCGCTCGAATTTCGGCCCTTCGCCCTCGGCGAAGTAGAGGCCGAGGCCCATCGCGTCGGGCACGGTGAGAATGTCGGAAAAGAGGATCGCAGCGTCGAGGTCGTAACGGGCGAGCGGCTGCAGCGTCACCTCGCAGGCCATCGCCGGGTTCTTGCACAGGTTGAGGAAGCTGCCGGCGCGCTTTCGGGTCTCGCAATATTCCGGCAGGTAGCGCCCCGCCTGCCGCATCAGCCACACCGGCGTGTAGTCGGTGGGTTCCTTGAGCAGTGCGCGGAGGAAGGTGTCGTTGCGGGGTCGGGTCATGATCGCGGCGCCAGAATTGCGGAAAGAGCAGAATTATCCGCGTTTTCGCATGGCGCCGCCATGCGCGAGGTCAACGCACCAGGTGCAACACCAGCCCGGCCAAGCCGCAAACAAGGATGACCGGAATCCCCCCGGCCTTGAAGCGGAACAGCGCGACCCCCGCTCCGGCCGCGATCGCCAGCGCCGGCCATTCGATGCCGCCAGCCATGCCCTGCGGCCACAGCACGTGCCAAGCGAAGAACAGTGCAAGGTTGAGGATGACGCCAACCACGGCGGCGGTGATCGCGGTGAGCGACGCGGGGAAGGCGGGATCGCCGTGCGTCGACTCGACCAGCGGCGAGGCACTCACTGGATGCCCCTCCTGTCCCTGCGGGACGTCCTCCCCGAGGGAGGATGAGCGCCCCCCTTCGGACTGCCCTGCGGCGCGCTCACGCCGGCAGATTGCGGATGTCGGTGACCGGCTCGGCGCCGAAAGCGTCACCGAGCAGATAATCGACCAGTTGCCCGGCAGCCGTCTCCGGCGGACTGAGCTGCCCGGCGTCCTGCATGGCGACGAAACGGTCGCGCAACGGGAACTGGGTGCTGCTGCAGGCACGGATCTCGGCCTGCATGCCGGTATCCACCACGCCCGGCGCGACGCTGGCGATGCGCAGCATCGGCAGTGCATCCTGCGCGACGGCGCGCGCGTGATGGTCGAGCGCCGCCTTGGCGGCACAGTAGGCGCTCCAGCCCGGGTAGGGTTGCCGCGCTGCGCCGCTGGACACATGCAGGATGCGCCGCTCGCGCCCCCCGGTGGTCGCGCCAACGAAGGCGTTGGCCAGCAACAGCGGCGCCACGGTGTTGGCGGAAAGCGCCAGCGCCAGCGCGGCATTGTCGACGCTGCCGGCCGGGCCGATCGGTTGCAGCAAGCCGGCGTTGTTGATCAGCAACGCCGGACCGTCGTCGCCAAGAAATTCCGGGAGCGCCGGTCCTGCCAGCCAGGCGAGCAGGGCGCCGGTGTCGGCAAGATCGAGTACGACTTCCTGCAAACCCGGCCGCATGGCGCCGCCAATATCCGCGCGCCGCCTGCGTGAAATGCCGAGCACCGCCACTCCGCGCGCCAGCAGGTGATCGACGAGGGCGGCGCCGAGGCCGCGGTTGTGCCCGGTGACGATGGCTTTCATTTGCTGATCCTTGCCTATTTGCGCCAGAACGCCGGGGTCAGCACGACAAGCAGCGTGAACAGTTCGAGACGGCCGAGCAGCATCGTGAAGGTACAGACCCAGGTCTGAAAATCGGTGAGTACGCTGAAGTTGCTGGCGGGTCCCACCGCATCCAACCCCGGGCCGGTGTTGTTGATGCAGGCGACCACGGCCGAGAAGGCGGTGACGATGGGCAGGCCGCTCGCTGAAAGCAGCAGGGTCAGCGACACGATGCTGGCCATGTAGATGAACGAGAAGCCGAGCACGGCATGCAGCACCGATTCGGATACCGGAGCGCCGCCGAGCGTGACCGGACGCACCATCGTCGGATGCATCGCACGCAGCAATTCGCGGAAAAGCTGCTTGTAGAGGATGATCGCCCGCACCATCTTGATGCCGCCGCCCGTCGACCCGGAGCAGGCGATGAAGCTGCCGAGAAAGAGTATCCACAACTGCGCGAACATTGGCCAGACGGTGAAGTCGATCGTGGCCAGCCCAAGCGAGGTGGCCATCGAGATGCTGTGAAAGGCGACATGGCGCAAAGCGGTCGCGACATCGTCGTAGGCGCCCACGAAGACGAGATAGGCGGTCAACCCGAGGATGCTGACCGTCAGCGCGCCGAAGTAGTAGGGAAGTTCGCTGTCGTCGCGGTAGGGGCGCAGGTTCCTGAACCGCAGCGCAAGAAAATGCGTTGCGTAATTGATGCCGGCGAGCAGCGCGAAGCCCATCGCCACCAGTTCGAGTTCGAGGCTCGCGTAATGGCCGAAACCGGCATCGCGGCTGGAGAAGCCGCCCAGCCCCATGATCGTGAACGCGTGCATCACGGCATCCCAGCCATCCATGTCGCGCATGCCGAAGTAGTAGAGCGCCAGCGCGCAGACGATGGTGAGCAGGAAATAGACGACATACAGACCGCGTGCGGTTTCGGCAATGCGCGGCGTCAGGCTCGATTCCTTCATCGGCCCCGGCGTTTCCGCCTTGAACAGCTGCCGGCCGCCGATCCCGAGCAGCGGCAGGATGGCCACCGCAAGCACGATGACACCCATGCCGCCGAGCCAGTGCAGCTGCATGCGCCACAGATTGATCGATACCGGCAGCGCATCGAGTCCGGTGAGCAGCGTGGCGCCTGTGGTCGTCAGGCCGGAGACCGCCTCGAAATAGGCATCGGTGAAACTGAGATCGGCAATGTGCAGCCAGAGCGGCAGCGCGGCGTAGATCGGCACAACCGTCCACGTCAGCACGACGAGCAGAAAGCCGTCGCGCACCGTCAGGTCACGGCTGCGTCGGCGAGTCAGCAGCCAGAGCACCGCGGCGCTGCCGAGAGCGAGCAGGATCGCTTCATCGTAGGCAAATTCAGCGCCGTCGCGGTAGTACCAGGAAACGCCGAGCGGCAACAGCATGGTCAGCGCGAAGATTGCCAGCACGACCGCCAGCGCATTGAGTACCTGAAGATGGCGCATGATCGCTCAGAGAAAGTGGAAGCCGACCGAGAAAAGTTTCTCGACTTTCTTCACCACCCGCTTGTTCAGACAGAAAACGATCGCGTGATCGTCCGGGCGGATCACCACATCCTTGTGCGCGATGACAACGTGGCCGCGCCGGCGCCTGAGGTGCTCGCCGTCGTAGAGGACATCCTCGTACTTGTCGAGGTCGCGCACGATGGCGGCGAGAATGGCGCCCTGGATCACCGGCAGGTCACCGATGCGGCGACCAACGACGCGCGAACTCTTTTCGTCGCCGTGCACGACAATCTCCAGCGCCTCGGCCGCGCCACGGCGCAACGAGTGCACCTGCGCGACATCGCCACGGCGCACATGCGCAAGCAGGGAACCGATCGAGACCTGTGCCGGCGAGATGGCGATGTCGATCGGCCCCCCCTGCACCAGTTCGGCGTAGGCACGGCGATTGATCAGCGCGACAACGCGCTTGGCGCCCATGCGCTTGGCGAGCGAAGCCGCCATGATGTTGTCTTCGTCGTCGTTGGTCAGCGCCAGGAACAGATCAAGATCCTCGATGCCCTCCTTTTCGAGCAGATCCTCATCGGTGGCATCGCCACCGAGCACCAGCGCCGAGCGGAGCTGGCCGGCGATCAGCTCCGCGCGCGGACGGATCGCCTCGATGACCTTGACCGAGTACTTGTCTTCCAGCGCCTGCGCCACGCGCAGGCCGATATTGCCGCCGCCGGCGATCATCACGCGTTGCACCGGGCGCAGCATGCGCCGCAGTTCGCGCATGACGGTGCGGATATGCTCGTCGGCGGAGAGCACAAAGACTTCGTCGCCGTCCTCGATCACGGTTTCGCCGGTGGGCGTGATGGCGCGGTCGCGCCGAAAGATGGCGGCGATACGCGCATCGACGTGCTTCGGGAGGTGATCCGGCATGTCCTTGATCGGTTTTCCGACAAGCAGCCCGCCGGCATAGGCACGCACGGCAACCAGTGCCACGCGATCCTCACCGAACCCCAGTACCTGCAGTGCTTCGGGAAACTCGATCAGGCGCGTGATGTACTCGGTAATCACTTCCTCGGGACAGAGCGCGTAATCGACAGCGAAGTTCTCCGGCGAAAGCAGCGCATCGTTCTCGAGAAAATCGGCGCCGCGCAGGCGGGCAATCCGCGTCGGCACGTTGAACAGCGCATGGGCAAGCTTGCAGGCCACGAGATTGGTCTGGTCGCTCTGCGTGACGGCGATGATCAGGTCTGCGTCATCGAGGCCGGCCTGCTTGAGCGTTGACGGGTGCGCGGCATTGCCGACCACGGTGCGCAGGTCGAGCCGGTCGCGCAACAGCGCCAGCCGGCTGCCATCATTGTCGACGACGGTGATGTCGTTCTCTTCCGACACCAGGCTTTCGGCGACGCTGGCGCCGACCTGGCCGGCGCCGAGTATGACGATCTTCATGAACGGCTCCCCCCAAGCGGCACGGCGGCTATCTCCCGCCCGCCAGCATGTTCCGCGACTGTTTCATCCGTACCGAACATCCTACTCCTCGCCGCGGCGTCCGATCTGTATGCCCAGCTGTTTCAGCTTGCGATAGAGGTGGGTACGCTCAAGGCCGGATTTTTCGGCGACGCGTGTCATGTTGCCGCTTTCCAGCCGCAGGTGGTGCTCGAAATACAGGCGTTCGAATTCGTCGCGCGCGTCGCGCAGCGGCTGCTCGAAGAAGGGCAGCAGCGAGGGGGCCTCGCTCGTTTCGCGCAGTTCGGCGTGCAGGATGCGCGTGACATCCTCGGCCACGATTTCTTCATCGAGGGCGGTCAGCGCAAGATTCTTCACGGCGGCCTGCAGTTCCGGCCAGTCGCCCTGCCAGCGGTGCATGCGCAGCGCGTTCAGCGCGCTGATCGAGAGGCGGCGCATGGGAACCTCGCCCCGCTCGGTGAGATGAGTGAGCAGCAGCGTTGCTATTTCGGGAATCTCGTCGGCATGAGCGGAAAGCTGCGGCAAGGCCAGCCAGACTTCGGCGACGCGGTTGAGCAGGCCGTTGTCCCAGCCCGCCTCGGCAAGCACCTGCACCGGCTTGGTCGTGCCGCAGACCATCATCACATTGTGCTTGTCGAGACGATCGAGCGCGAAGGCGAGGTTCATCTGCTGCAGCTTGCCCAGCCCGGCGAGGTCGGCGACGAAGACGATGCCGCCGCCAGCCTTCTGCAGCATTTCCTGCGACAGTGGCCCGGTGACCGTGGCGAAATCGAGCCACGGCGCGTGCGGTGGCTGCAGCGAGCGGGCGCACAGTTCGGTGATCGCGCTCGATGCCGATTTCAGCATCAGCACCGGGGTCTTGGCCGCGGCCTGCTCCAGCCGTTTCTTGAGATCCTTGATCAGCGGCGACCGGGTAAAGGTGTCGAGCGTCAGCGGCGCTTTCGCGGGCGCCATCTCGTGCTTGAGTGCCTTTTTCACGGTGGCCAGAAGTTTCTGCAGGGCGATCGGCTTTTCGAGGAAATCGGCGGCGCCGATGCGCGTGGCCTCGACCGCGGTGTCGATCGTGCCATGGCCGGACATCATCACCACCGGCATCGTCAACAAACCGCTGGCGGACCATTCCTTGAGCAGGGAAATGCCGTCGGTATCGGGCATCCAGATATCGAGCAGCACGAGGTCGGGGCGTTTTTCACCACGCACGCGGCGCGCCTCGGTGGCGTTTTCCGCAAGCCAGACGGTGTGCCCCTCGTCGGCCAGAATCTCGGAGAGGAGTTCGCGGATGCCGATTTCGTCGTCAACGACCAGAATGTGTGCCATTTGCTGCTTCCGTTTCTTGATGTTGCCAGGGTGACAGCGGCAGCGCGATGCAGATCTGCGCGCCACCCTGCGGGCGGTTGGTGATGTCGATGCTGCCGTGGTGCTCGTCCACGATCTTCTTGACGATGGCGAGACCGAGGCCGGTGCCCTTGGCCTTGGTCGTGACATAGGGCTCGAAGGCGCGCGCCATGATCTCCGGCGGGAAACCCGGGCCGCAATCGGCGATACGGAGCTCGGCGCGCTCGCCGACCTGGCGGGTGCCAATCTCGATGCGGGCGCCGGGTTTTCCTTCCTGCGCGTCTTCGGCGTTGCGCAGCAGGTTGTGGATGATCTGGCGCATCTGCGTGGCGTCGCCAAGCACGAGCGGGAGATGCGCGGCGAGCGTCACATCGACCTCGGCGTGCGAGTTCTCATAGAGCCCGAGCACTTCGCCGATCAGGTCGTTGAGATCGAGCGGCGCCACTTCCGGTGCCGGCAGGCGGGCATAGTCGCGGAAATCATCGACCATGCGTTTCATGGCCTGTACCTGGTTGATGATCGTCTGCGTGCCGCGGTTGAGGAACTCGATGTCGCCATTGCCGAGCTTGTCGGCGAGCTTCATCTGCAGGCGCTCGGCGGAGAGCTGGATCGGCGTCAGCGGGTTCTTGATCTCGTGTGCGAGGCGCCGAGCGACCTCGCCCCACGCGGCACTGCGCTGCGCGGCAACGAGGCGGGTCACGTCGTCGAAGACGACCACGTAGCCGCCACCGCTTGCCTGCGGCAGCTTGGAGCCGCGCAGCAACAGGATCTGCGGCATGCCATTCGGCCGTTCGATTTCGAGCTGGCTGTGCCAGTCGCTGTCCTTGCGCCCGCTGAAACCTTCGCGGATGGCCTCGCCGAGAACCTGCTGCCGAGACCACGCCGCGATGCTCACGGAGAGCAATCCCTCGAACTTGTCGTCGAGGATGGCGACCGCACCGGCATTGGCGTTGCGCAGGCAGAAGGCGCTGTCGAAGACGAGCACGCCGGCGGAAATGTTGGCAAGGATCGATTCGAGGTAGGCGCGGCCAGACTCCACCTCGGCGCGATGGCGGTCGGCTTCCTTGCGCGCATCGTCGAGCTGGCGCGTCATCTGGCTGAACGACTGGGTGAGTACGCCAAGTTCATCGCGGCTGTAGATCGCTTGTCGCGGCGTGAAATCGCCGGCGGCGACGGCCTGCGTGCCCTCGGCGAGAATGGAGAGCGGTGCCGACAGGCGGCGGGCCATGACGAAGGCGAGGGCGAAGGCAGCAAAAAGAGCGAGCAGCACCGTAAGCGTCAGCGTCAGCGCGAAGATCTGCGTGAGCCCCTGACGGGCGAGGGAAAGCTCCTGGTAGTCGCGATAGACGGCCTGCACGGCCTCGGCGTTCTGTGCCACGCCGGCGGGTACTGCGTGCGTCAGTTGCAGCAGGCGCTGTTCGGCGCCGAGTTTGCGCGTCAGCACCGGCACCAGTACGCGCAGGTAGAGATCATCCGGCCCGCCCTCGATGACACCGACGCCGCGCCCGCTGCGCGCCTGCTGCAGCTGCGTCGATGAGGGTAGCGGCGGGATCGGCATGCCGAGGCTGCTGGTGGCGCTGGCGATCAGCTGGCCGGACGCCGAGAAGAGACCGATGGTCTCGGAGCCGGCCTGCTCGCGCAGGCGATTGAGCTGGCTGCGCTGCTGCAGTTCGGGGTAATCGGCCACGTCCAGCGCTGCGCTCTGCGCCTTGTCCATGAGATCGGCGAGCTGCGCGTCGAGCGCCGAGCGACCGAGCGCGAGACCCGATTCGAGCGCCTTTTCGACGCGCACGTCGAACCAGCTTTCGATGCTCTTGGTCAGGAACTGCACCGAGACACCATAGATCAGCGCTCCCGGAATCACGGCCATCAGGCCGAAGAAGAGCATCAGCCGCAGCTTGAGCCGCGAACCGAAGACCTTCTGCCGGTGCTCGCGCCACAACTGGCGCAACTGCCAGCCGACCAGCGAGGCGAGCGCCAGCGCGACGATGACGTTGAGGCCGATCAGCCACGGGTAGTGGCGGGCGAACAGGGCCGTATTGGCGCTGGCCGTGGCGAGCAGGAAGAGAAGAATGGCGCCGAAGGCGGCGGCGACGATGAGGAGGACCTTCATTTCGCCTCCTCGCTGCTGGCTGCACCGCGCGGCACGGTATAGGTCCAGCGCTTCCAGTCGGAGGCGAGCAGCCAGTCCTTGTTGGCGAGCGCCTCGACCTGGAAGGGTTTGGGCAACTGCGAAATATCGAGACGCACGCGCAGCGCTGCCTCCAGCGTTTCTCCGGGCGTCAGCCGCTCGCGCTCGGCGACCTGCCAGTGGCGGATGCGTGCGAGCACGCGCAGGGCCTCGTCGAGACTGGAAAAGCTCTGGTGCAGGACGCCCGTCGACAGGCGGTACTGACGCGTCAGGGCATGGTAGGTGAGGCGCCAGGTATGGCGTGCCTGCACGACCTTCTCATCGAACCAGTACCAGCGCGGGCGGGTGAGCTCGAATTCGGCGACGAAGTGGAGCGTCAGACCCTTGCCGACCGCCTCTTCTAGACGGGCGCTGAAATCAAAGGCGAGATCGGCCGCCAGTGCGGTGCCGCCGTCGTCGGTGACCGTCAATTCGATGTTGCGCAGCTCGATTTCGCCCGCCTGCGCAGCCCCGCCGGCAAGGACGCCCATGCACAGGGCGAGGGCGATCAGCAGCTCAGCAAGTTTTCTGCAGCAGCGCATAGTAGAAACCGTCATGATCCCCCTGCGGCAGCAACTGCTCTTCAGCGAGCAATGAGGCCTGCGGTACGGACGCCAGAAAGGCGGCGAGCTGCTCGCGATTCTCTTCCGGAAATACCGAGCAGGTCGCGTAAAGCAGTTTACCTCCGGCGGCAAGCGTCGGCCACAGCGCAGTGAGGATCTCGCGCTGCATGCGCGCAAAGCGCGCGATGTCGTCCTCCCGGCGCAGCCACTTGCTGTCGGGGTGACGACGCACGACGCCGGACGCCGTGCACGGCACGTCGGCAAGAATGCGATCAAAGGGACGGCCGTCCCACCAATCACGCACGCGACGACAATCGGCGACGCAAACCTTCGCCACGAGCCCGAGACGATCGAGATTTTCGGTAATGCGACGGGTGCGCCGGGCATCGAGTTCTAGCGCCGTCAGATCAAGCGCGGCCAGTTCGAGCAGATGCGCCGTTTTGCCGCCGGGGGCAGCGCAGGCATCGAGAACACGCATGCCGTCTGCCGCGTCGAGCAGCGGCGCGGCGCGCTGTGCGCCTGCATCCTGCACCGAGACCAGGCCTTCGGCGAAGCCGGGCAGTGCATCGACGGCCTGCGGTTCGGCGAGGCGAATGGCGCTCTCACCAAGTGCGCTGCCAGCAATACCCGCCACGGCAAGCTGTTGCAGATATTCGGCACGTGCCACGCGGCGACGGTTGACGCGCAGGCTCATGGGCGGCAACTGGTTGCCGGCCGCAACGATGGCCTGCCAGGCATCGGGATAGGCGCGGCGCAGGCGATGAAGCCACCAGCGCGGATGCCGGTATTCCGCCTCGTCGCCGAGCGACGCGGCATGCAGTGCATCGCGCTGGCGCAGGTAGTTGCGCAGCACGGCGTTGACCAGCCCGCGCAGCTTGCCACCGGCCAGGTGCCCGGCCGCCTCGACCGCTTGGTCGACGACGGTGTGGCTGGCCTCCGGGCGCACCGCGAGCCGATGCAGCGCGCACAGAAGCAGTGCGCGGATGTCGGGCTTGTCCAATGGCCGGTCGAGCAAGGCGGCGAGCACCGCGTCGCCCTCGCCGAAGCGGCGCAGTGCGCCATAGACGAGCTCCTGCGCCGAAGCGCGTGTTGCTGGCAGGGCGCCGGGAGGCGCAAGCGGCAGGTCGGCAAGGCTGCGTCCGGCGATCACGCCGGCCACCGCGCTCGCGGCATGGAGCAGGGCCTGCGCGAGAGAATCGGCAGGCAGTTTCCGAAGGGCGGCAGGGCGGGCAGCTGTGGCGGACAAGCGACTGATTTCCGGGCTGAAGGTGAGAAAGTGTAGCATGCTTACAACAGTCTTCCGGCATAATGGCGGCATGCTTTCTCCGTCTCTCAAGCGCTATGCGTGGCTGTCGATCGCGGCAGCGCTGGCGACGATCGCCCTCAAGACGATCGCATGGTGGATGACCGGCTCGGTGGGTCTGTTGTCGGACGCTCTGGAATCGGGGGTCAATCTCGCCGGCGCGTTGATGGCATTGGCGATGCTCTCGCTCGCCGCGCAGCCGCCGGACGAGAACCACAGTCACGGACACGGCAAGGCCGAGTATTTTTCCAGCGGCTTCGAGGGCTTCTTGATCCTCGTTGCGGCAGTCGGGATCGCCGTGGCGGCAATCGAGCGCTTGCTCGATCCGCAACCACTGGAGAGTGCCGGCATCGGCCTGATCGTTTCGGTGGTGGCATCGGCGATCAATCTCTTCACTGCGCGCGTGCTGCTCGCTGCGGGGCGAGAGCACCGCTCGATCACGCTCGAGGCGGATGCGCACCATCTGATGGCCGATGTGTGGACTTCCGCCGGCGTCATCGTCGGCGTCGCCGCGGTTGTCGCGACCGGGTGGTTATGGCTGGACCCCGTTCTGGCACTGGCGGTCGCCGCGAATATCGTCTGGACCGGCTGGAAGCTGCTCTGTCGCTCGGCCGCCGGCCTGATGGACGAGTCGCTGCCACCTGAACAGCAGCAGGCGATCCTGCGGGTGCTCGACACCTACCGCGCAGACGGTATCGCGTTCCACGCACTGCGCAGCCGGCAGGCCGGCGCCCGCTGCTTCGTCACGGTGCATGTGCTGGTGCCGGGTGCGTGGACGGTGCAGGAAGGCCATGATCTTGCCGAGCGGATCGAGGCCGACATCCGCGCACAGCTGCCGCACGCCTCCGTGCTGACGCATCTGGAGCCGATCGAGGACCCGGTTTCGGAACAGGATATTGCGCTGGACCGCAAGCAGGAGCGCGATCCGGCGCGTGCCTGCACCCGGCAGGCGCCCGGGCAATGAGGCGGCACCCCCTGCGGCTTGCCGCGGTCTTCGCTTTTTTCCTCAACGCTGCGAGTCCCCCCGCCCATGCCTGGAATGCAGCGGGTCACCGGCTGACGGCAGCAATTGCCTGGCACGAACTCCCTAACGAAGCGCGGACGCGGATCGGCGAGTTGCTCGCCGCGCACCCCGACCACGATCGCTGGCTGGCCCGCCAGAAGAACGCGACGCCCGCTTACGCTGCATTTCTTGAGGCGAGCACCTGGGCCGACGAAATACGTCGCGATGCACGTTTCCACGATGACGGGGAAGACCCGACCCGGACGCTTGCCGGCTTTCCCGACATGGCGCGACATACCCGCTGGCATTACGTCGACCAGCCACTGTTTGCTGCACCGATCGTGCGCAATATCGGCGACGGAGAGCTTCACCTGCAATTGGCACGACTGCGACGCAGCATCGCGGACACCACCCAGCCGCCAGCGGCCCGGGCCTACGCACTCGTCTGGCTGATCCATCTGGTCGGGGATGCGCATCAGCCGCTGCATACGGTGAGCCGCATCGATGAGGAGGGGCGCGGCGATGATGGCGGCAACCGGTTGTGGGTGGATAACCCGTTCCATCCCCGTTTGCGCGAAATGACCCTGCATGCCTATTGGGACGATCTGCCGGGGCCGCCGTGGCTGCGCGGCGAACGACTGGAGCGTCGGGCGCGCCGCCTGCTTGAGAGTCATCCGCCGGGTGCAACCACGGCGGCGACCGGAGCCAAGCTCAGCGATTGGCTTTCGGAGGGACGTTCGCTGGCACAAATGGTCGTCTATGCTGATCTCGACGGCGACGCGCCGAGCATCTCGGCGAATTACCACGAACGTGCGCAACGCACAGCCGATGAACGTGTTGTCACCGCCGGGCGTCGCTTGGCACGCCTGCTGACGGAACTGCTACTGAGTTGGTAAGCAGTCGCTCCCGCCGTTTCGCTTGAAACGGCAGCGACTTGACCTCAATCGCCGAAGCGCGCTCCGACAGCTACAGGATGCCCGGCAACGAAAGCGGCACTGGGCAGACGCTTGCCGCCCGCCTTCTGCAGTTCGAAGATGCGCACAGCGCCCGCGCCACAGGCGACGAGCAGCGCGTCGCGCTCGACGGCAATTACTTCGCCGGGGACGCCGTTGCCGCCAGCGGGGTCAGCAAGTTGCGACCGCCAGATCTTGGCGGCGTTGCCGGCGAGTGTCGTCGTGGCGCCGGGAAAGGGATTGAAGGCGCGGATCTGGCGATCGACGGCCTCAGCCGCGCGCGTCCAGTCGATGGCAGCCTCCGCCTTGTCGATTTTTGCTGCGTAGGTCACGCCCGTCCCGGGCTGCGGCTCAGCCGCCAGCGGCAGGCGATCGAGCGCAGTAACGATGAGTCGGGCGCCGATCGTCGCCAGCCGGTCGTGCAGGGTCGCTGCCGTATCCTGTGCGGAGATGGCGGTTCCTTCACGCAGCAGTACCGGGCCGGTATCCAGGCCGGCTTCCATCTGCATGATGCAGACGCCGGTTTCGGTATCACCGGCGAGCAGCGCCCGCTGGATCGGCGCCGCACCGCGCCAGCGCGGCAGCAGCGAGGCATGGATGTTGAGACAGCCCAAGCGGGGCAGATCCAGTACCGCCTGAGGCAAAAGCAAGCCGTAGGCGGCAACGACCATCGCATCGGCGGTGACGGCGGCGATCCTTTCCTGAGTCACCGCATCCTTGAGACTGGGGGGCTGAAAGACCGGGATGTTGCGCGATTCGGCCAGCTGTTTTACCGGCGACGCCTGCATGTTCATCCCGCGCCCCGCTGGACGGTCAGGTTGCGTCAGCACCAGGGCGACTTCGTGCCCGGCTTCGAGGATGGCGGCGAGCGCGGACGCAGCAAATTCCGGCGTCCCGGCGAAGATGATCTTCATTGTGGGGGATTCAGGCAGTGATGCGGGCCTGCTTGGCCAGCTTGGACTTGATCCGGGTTTGTTTCAGCAACGACAGGTGGTCGACGAACACCTTGCCATTCAGGTGATCCATCTCGTGCTGGATGCATACGGCGAGCAGTCCGTCGGCTTCGCGCTGCTGCGCTTTGCCGTCCAGATCGAGGTAGCGGACCAGCACCCGCTCGGCACGCTCGACCTTGTCATAGACGCCGGGAACCGAAAGACAGCCTTCTTCGCCGACCTGTGCGCCTTCGTTGGAAACGATCTCGGGATTGATCAGTACCAGCAGCTGGTCCTTCGCTTCCGATACGTCAATGACGATCAGTTGTTTATGGACGTCGACCTGCGTCGCGGCGAGGCCGATGCCTGGCGCTTCGTACATCGTTTCGGCCATGTCCGCCGCCAGCCTGCGGATGCTGTCGTCAATATTCGTGATCGGCGCCGCCACTTTCCTCAGACGCGGGTCCGGAAAGCGAAGAATAGGCAGTAGGGCCATAAAAAAGCTTGCTCGAAGAAGTAATTACGTGCAGAATCTAACGCAAAGTCTTGACTTTGATGCCGTTCGGTGATTGATTGTCGAAACGCCGCTCACCGATTGCGCTGCTATGACAAATCCCACGCCCCGATTGTTCCGGGAGCCAGAATGAGGATAGCACGATGACTCGCATTATATCCGCGCTGCTGCTGGCCTTGGCGGCCAGCCTGACCTTCGCCGCCGAACCGACACCGCTGCAGGTTGCCGACAACGCACCCGATCGCCACATCGTGGTTCCCGGCGACACGCTGTGGGGAATTTCGGCCAAGTTCCTCAAGGAACCATGGCGCTGGCCCGAAGTATGGCGGCTGAATTCCGAGCAGATCAAGAATCCCCACCGCATTTATCCCGGCGACGTGATTGTCCTCGAGCGGGATGCCAACGGACGCCCGATCCTGCGCGTGGCCGGCAATGGCAAGCTCTCCCCGAAGGTGTACTCGGAGAAGATCGAACAGAGCATCCCCAGCATTCCGCCGAACGTGATCGAACCCTTCATTTCGGAACCGCAGATCGTCGATGACATCACCGTGAACAATGGCGCACGCATCGTCGGCATGCAGATCGAGCGCGTCCACCTTGGCCCCGGGGACAAAGCCTTCGTCGAAGGCGCCAGCGACCGTCCGGAGCAGGAACTGTGGCAGATCTATCGCCCGGGCAAGCCGATGTTGGACCCGGAAACAAAGGAAGTTCTTGGTTATGAGGCGTTCTACCTCGGCACGGCGGAGCAGCAGCAACCGGGCGAGCCGGGCGTTTTCGAAATCCGCACCTTCAAGCAGGAGATCGGCCGTGGGGACCGGCTGCTGCCGGCGAAGCGCCCGCAGCTCGTCAACTACGCACCGCACAAGCCCTCAGCGGAAATGAATGCACGAGTGCTGTCGGTTTATGGCGGCGTCGGCAACGCCGGGCGCGGATCAGTGATTGCACTGAACAAGGGCAGCAACGCGGGGCTCGAGGTCGGTCACGTGCTTGCGCTCTACCGTGATCGCTCCGATACGTTCCGTAACTGGGAAACCGACAAGAAGGAAACGATCACGCTGCCGCCGGAACGCTACGGCCTCATCTTCGTTTTCCGTACCTTCGAGAAAGTCGCCTATGCACTGGTGCTGAACTCGAACGGTGCGGTCAATCTCAGCGACCTGCTGCGCAATCCCTGAGCAGCGATGCCCGAAGGCGCCACGCTCGCCGACTGGCTTCGCCTCACCCTCATTCCCGGTATCGGCGGCGAAACGCAGCGCAGGCTGCTCGCCGCCTTTGGCCCTCCCGATCAAGTCTTTGCTGCGGCACCCGACGCGCTCCGTGCCGTTGTTGGCGATGATGCAGCACGCCGGCTGCTTGAACACGACAATCGGCAAGCCGTTGACGAGGCGCTCGACTGGGCGCTACACCCCACGCACAACATCCTGACGCTTGCCGACGAGGCCTATCCGCAGCAGTTGCTGGATATTCCCGATCCGCCGACGCTGCTCTACGTTCGCGGTCGCGGCGACCTGCTGGGTGTCGGGGCGGGGGCGCGGATGCGCCCGGGACTCGCCATTGTCGGCAGCCGCAACGCCACCGCGCAGGGGGAAGCCAATGCCCGCGCCTTCGCGGCCGCCTTGAGCGATGCAGGACTTGCGATAATCAGCGGGCTGGCGCTGGGCATCGATGCAGCCGCGCATCGCGGCGCGCTCGCCGCAAACGGCAACACCATCGCGGTGATCGGCACCGGCGCCGACCGCCTGTATCCGGCCCGCAACCGCGCGCTCGCCGAAGAGATTGCCGAGCGCGGTGTCATCGTGTCCGAGTTTCCGCTGGGTACGCCGGCCGCAGCCTACAATTTTCCGCGGCGCAATCGCCTGATTGCCGGCCTCTCCTGCGGCGTACTCGTCGTCGAGGCGGCAGTGGAAAGCGGCTCGCTGATTACCGCCCGACTGGCGGGCGAGCAGGGCAGGGAGGTATTCGCCATTCCCGGGTCGATCCACTCGCCGCAGGCGCGCGGCTGCCACCGCTTGATCCGTCAGGGCGCGAAGCTGGTGGAAACCGCGACGGATGTGCTCGAGGAGCTCCGGTTGTCGCTCGCCGGACCCATGACCGCCACCGGCGAACGACGCGGAGAGACAACATCCGCCACAGCATCCATCGATGATGAGCGCTGCGCGACGGTATTGACTTGCGCGGGCTTTGATCCGGTGACGATCGACGAGCTGATCGCTCGATCCGGCTTGACGGCAGAGGCGCTTTCCGTGATCCTGTTGCAACTGGAGCTTGATGGTCGCGTTTCCAGCCTGCCGGGAGGCCGCTACCAGCGGTTGGCAGCAGTCCGTACATAACATGATCGACGTTCTCGTCTTCCTCTTCGAAAACTACTTCGACCTCGGCGCGCACCCGGAGCCGGACGCGCTGGCGCGCAAGCTTTCCGCAGCCGGATTCGATGGCGAGGAAATCTCCCTTGCCCTTGGCTGGCTCGACGATCTCAAGCTAGCTGCACCCGAGCCGCTCTCTGCTGCGCCGGGCTCCTTCCGTGTGTTCACCGCCGAGGAGAACGCCCGCCTTGCTGACGAAAGCCTCAACTTCATCGCCTTCCTCGAATCGGCGGGCGTAATCTCGGCCGCCCAGCGGGAACTGATTATCGACCGCGCGCTTGCACTCACCGACGACGTGATCCCGGTGGAGAAGCTGAAGATCGTTGTGCTGATGGTGCTCTGGAGCCAGGCACAGACGCTCGAACCGCTGATCATTGAGGAACTGCTCAGCGCCAACAGCGACGCCATCCTGCACTAGTCGCAAAGCTGCCGCCGCTTGCGCGCCGCGGCACAACCCACTTATCATCCCCGCAACCATCGACCACGGCCACCACGGCCGCCCGCAGAGCATTCCCTCATGAGCAAGAAGCTGATCATCGCCGAGAAACCCTCCGTCGCCGCCGACATCGCGCGCGCGCTGGGCGGCTTCACCAAGCACGACGACTATTTCGAGAGCGAGGATTATGTCCTCAGCTCGGCGATCGGCCATCTGCTCGAAATCGCCTGCCCGGAGGCCTATGAGGTCAAGCGCGGCAAGTGGTCGTTTGCGCACCTGCCGGTGATCCCGCCGCATTTCGACCTGAAGCCGATCGAGAAAACCGAATCGCGCCTGAAGCTCGTGACCAAGCTGATCAAGCGCAAGGATGTCACCGGCCTCGTAAATGCCTGCGACGCGGGCCGCGAGGGCGAGCTGATCTTCAATTACATCGCCCAGCACGCGAAGAGCGGCAAGCCGGTGCAGCGCCTGTGGCTGCAGTCGATGACGCCGGGCGCGATCCGCGACGGTTTTGCCGGACTGCGCCCGGGCGCCGAGCTGCGCGGGCTGGCCGATGCCGCCGTCTGCCGCTCCGAATCCGACTGGCTGGTCGGCATCAACGGCACGCGCGCGATGACCGCCTTCAATTCGAAGACCGGCGGCTTCCACCTGACCACGGTCGGCCGCGTACAGACGCCGACGCTGGCGATCCTCGTCGAGCGCGAGGAGAAGATCAAGAAGTTCAAGCCACGCGCCTACTGGGAAGTCGAGGGCATCTTCGGCGCCGCTGCCGGTGAATACAAGGGCAAGTGGTTCGACGAGAAGTTCAAGGGCAAGGACGACGACGAGCACGCCCGTGCCGACCGGCTGTGGGATCAGGCAAAAGCCGACGCGCTGCGCGCCAAGTGCCTCGGCCAGCCCGGCGAGGTCTTGGAAGAAGCCAAGCCCTCGACGCAGCTCTCGCCGCTGCTCTACGACCTGACCAGCCTGCAGCGCGAGGCCAACGGCCGCTTCGGCTTCTCGGCCAAGGCGACGCTCGGCCTCGCCCAGGCGCTGTACGAGAAGCACAAGGTGCTGACCTACCCGCGTACCGACGCGCGCGCGCTGCCGGAGGACTACCTCGGCACGGTCAAGGCGACGCTCGACATGCTCGCCGGACGCGACCTGCAGAAGGGCTCCGACCCGTCGATCGCCAACCGTTACGGTGTCTTCGCCAGCGAGATCCAGAAGAAGAACTGGGTCGTGCCGAACAAGCGCATCTTCAACAACGCCAAGATCTCCGACCACTTCGCGATCATCCCGACGACACAGGCGCCGAAGCACCTCTCGGAACCCGAGCAGAAGCTCTACGACCTGGTCGTCAAGCGCTTCCTCGCGGTGTTCTACCCGGCCGCCGAATACCTCGTCACCACACGCATCACGCGCGTCGCCGGCGAACCGTTCAAGACCGAGGGCAAGGTGCTGGTCAATCCGGGCTGGCTCGCCGTCTATGGACGTGAAAGCCAGGACGAGGAAGCCAACCTGGTGCCGGTCCAACCCAAGGAGAAGGTGAAAGCCGAGGATGTGCTGGTCAAGGCCAACGAAACCCGCCCGCCGGCGCGCTACTCGGAAGCGACGCTTCTCTCCGCGATGGAAGGCGCCGGCAAGATGGTCGACGACGACGAACTGCGCGCGGCGATGGCCGGTCGTGGCCTCGGCACGCCGGCCACGCGCGCGCAGATCATCGAGAACCTGATCGGCGAGCAGTACATCCACCGTGAAGGGCGCGAGCTGATCCCGACTGCCAAGGGGTTCTCTCTGATGACCTTGCTGAACGGCCTCGGCATCCCCGAACTGACCCATCCGGAGCTGACCGGCGACTGGGAATGGAAGCTCGCCCGCATGGAGAAGGGCGAAATGTCGCGCGAGGCGTTCATGCAGGAAATCGCCGCGATGACGCAGCACATCGTCGCCCGCGCCAAGAGCTACGACAGCGACACCATTCCCGGCGACTTCGGCGAACTTGCCGCGCCGTGCCCGAAGTGCGGCGGCAAGATCAAGGAAACCTACAAGAAATTCCAGTGCCAGGGCTGCGATTACGGCCTGTGGAAGATCGTCGCCGGCCGCCAGTTCGAGCCGGAGGAGATCGAAACGCTGCTCACCGAGGGCAGCATCGGCCCGCTGACCGGATTCCGTAACAAGATGGGGCGGCCGTTCAACGCGCTGATCAAGCTCAACGACGAAAAGGCGCCGGAGTTCGACTTCGGGCAGGGTTCTGGTGGCGAGGAAGGCGCCGGCGAGGCCGTCGATTTCTCCGGCCAGGAATCGCTCGGTGCCTGCCCGAAGTGTGGCGCGGGTGTCTTCCAGCATGGACTGGCCTATGTGTGCGAGAAATCAGTCGGGCCGGAACGCAGCTGCGACTTCCGCTCCGGTCAGGTCATCCTGCAGCAGCCAATCGAGCGCGAGCAGATGACGAAGCTGCTCGCCACCGGCCGCACCGACCTGCTGAAGAACTTTGTCTCGAACCGGACGCGGCGCAAGTTCTCGGCCTTCCTCGTGCGCGACAAGGACGGCAAGGTCGGCTTCGAGTTCGAGAAGCGCGAGCCCAAGACCCCCGCAAAATCAGCAAAGGCGGCAAAGGGCGAAGAAGCCGCGCCGGCGAAGGCAAAGACCGCGAAGGCACCGGCGAAGAAACCCGCCGCCAGGAAGTAGTCTGCCGCCGATTCCGGGAAAATCAGAGGGCTGCCCGTGGGCAGCCCTCGTTGTTTCACGTGAAACGTTTCCCCGGTTTCACTCTTCGAGCAACACGCGCAGCATCCAGGCGTTCTTCTCATGCACTTCCATGCGCTGGGTAAGCAGGTCGGCGGTCGGCTGGTCGTTGGCCTTCTCGACGACCTTGAACACGTCGCGCGCCGTCCGCGTCACTGCCTCCTGCCCGGCGACGAGCTGGCGGATCATGTCCTTTGCCTTCGGCACGCCTTCCTCCTCGGGAATCGACGAGAGCGCGACGAACTGCTTGTACGACCCCGGCGCCGGGTAGCCCAGCGCGCGGATGCGCTCGGCGATCAGGTCGAGCGCATTCCACAGCTCGGTGTATTGGGTCATGAACATTGCGTGCAGGCTGTTGAACTGCGGGCCGGTCACGTTCCAGTGGAAGTTGTGGGTCTTCAGGTACAGCGTGTAGCTGTCGGCGAGCAGACGCGAGAGGCCGTCCGCGATCTTCTTGCGATCCTTGTCGCCGATGCCGATATCGATCTTCGTTGCCATGATGCGCTCCCTTCGGGTTGGTGATGGGATCAGCTTACGCAACGGTGGCGCGCCCGTCCAATCGCTGTCGGCAATGGCACGGATAGGCTGCGCCTATGGCAGCGGCAGCACGCCGGGCGGCGGCGCCGCGAGGATCGCCTCGCGGATGGCGTCGATCGCCTGCGGCCGCGGGAAGGTCACTCGCCAGGCGAGGACGACGCGACGGGTCGGTACCGGGTCGGCAAAGGGACGGATGCTCATCAAACGCTCGTCCGGCTGCCAGCTTTCGACCGCCGAGGCCGGAACCACGGAAACCCCCGCCCCGGAGGCGACCATGTGACGAACCGTTTCCAGCGAACTGCCCTCCAGCGCCCCCTCCAGCCCGCCCGGCTCGGAAAGATGCGGACAGGCCTGCACCACCTGGTCGCGGAAGCAGTTGCCCTGGCCGAGCAGCAGCAGATGTTCGGCCGTCAGCCGCTCGGCCTTGACCTTCTTTTCCCTGGCGAGCGGATGGCCGACCGGCGCCGCGACGCGGAAGGGCTCGTCGTAAACGGCGCGGGTGACGATGCCCGGCTCGGCAAAGGGCAGGGCGAGGATTGCGACGTCGAGCTCGCCGCGCCGCAATTGTTCGGCCAGCCGCACCGTGAAGTTTTCCTGCAGGTAGAGCGGCATCTGCGGCGCGCGCCGGTTCAGCGCCGGAATCAGACGCGGCAGCAGGTAGGGCGCGATGGTATAGATGGCGCCGAGGCGCAGCGGCCCGACCAGCGGATCCTTGCCCTGCTGCGCGATCTCGTCGAGCTTGGTCGCCTCTTCGAGCACGCGCTCCGCCTGCGCCGCCACCTGCTCGCCGAGCGGCGTCGGGCGCACCTCGGTCGACGAACGCTCGAAAAGCAGGGCGCCAATGCGCTGCTCGACCTTCTTCAGCGCCACCGACAGCGTCGGCTGACTGACGTGGCACTTCTCGGCGGCGCGGCCGAAATGCCGCTCACGGGCCAGCGCGACGATGTAGCGGAGATCGGTCAGGGTCATCGTCAGAAGGTGATGACCTTGTCGGCTTCGAGCGCCACCGCGGCCAGATCGGTCAAGGTGCCGATGGCGACGCCGGGGATCAGCGCCAGCTTCTCCAGCCCGCGCGCGACGGCGCAGGTACGGCAGAGACGAACGAGCGCGCCGTGCTCGACGAGGGTTTCGACCATCTGCTGCAGGCCGCCGCCCGCCTCCGCCGCCGGCTGGTTGGGCAGGCCGACGGTCACCGCATCCGACATCATGAACAACGAAAGATCGACGCGCTCCTGCTCCTGCGAGACCAGCGCCGTCGCGACGCGCAGCGCCGAGAGAACGCGCTCGCTACCGTAAGGCGGCGCGTGGACTATGATGAGAATTTTCTGCATGACTGTCTCCTGATTGACGGAGACTATGATGAACCCGGAGGGCAGGGGAGATCAAGCCGGGTTGGGTTCCGTTGCCAGCAGGCTGGCGTATTCGCCAGCGCTCAGCCAGCGCCATTTGCCTTCGGGCAGATCTTCCGGCAACGGCAAGCGGCCGATCGCGACGCGCTGCAGGGCATCCACCCGGTTGCCGACGGCGGCAATCATGCGCTTCACCTGATGGTAGCGCCCCTCGGTGACGGTCAGCAGGATCGTCTTCTCATCCACCCGCTCGCAGCCTGCAGCGACGACGAGACCCGGTTCATCGGCCAGTTCGACGCCGGAAAGCAGCGCCGTGATGGCCGTATCCGGCAGCGGGTGCTTCGCCGTGACGCGATAGGTTTTCGCGACCTTGCGCTTGCCGGAGATGATGCGATGGATGAACTGGCCGTCGTCGGAAAAGAGCAGCAGGCCGGTGGTGTCCTCGTCGAGACGACCGAGCGACTGCACCTGACGGCCGTTCAGCGGCGGCGGCAGCAACGCGTAAACGCTGGCGTGGTGCTTGGGCTGATGCGAGCATTCGTAGCCGGCCGGTTTGTTGAGCATCAGGTAGGCTTTTTCCTGATAGACCCAGTCGGTGCCGTCGACCGAAAAGACGAGGCCGGCGGGATCGAATTGCCTGCCGGGATCGGCTATCTCCTCGCCGGCGATGGCGACGCGGCCGTTGTCGATCATCGCCCGGCATTCCTTGCGGCTGCCGAAGCCCTGGCTATGGAGGAGGCGTTCGAGCGGAAGCGTTTTCATGGCGCGCATCGTATCACCCGGGATGACAATCGCGCCGCTTCGCGGCGACAATGGCGGCATGAAATTCGAACACATCGTCCAGATCAACGACCCCGGCAACCCGCTGATCCCGAACCTGAGTCGCGACCAATTGTGGCTGGGCCTGATGGCGCGTGCCGAGGACGCCACGCTTTTCCTGCCCGGGCTGGAAGCCTGCCACATCCTCGAACGCGGCGACCGCCGGCTGGAGCGACGTCTCGACTTCGGCAAGGCGGCTATCGAGGATACCGTCACCTGGTCGCGCTTCGAGTGGGTGTGCTTTGCGGTCAAGCGCACTGACAACCACGCCGGCGGCACGTTGACCATCACCATCGAAGAGCCGGAGGAGGGACATCTCTTCCTGCGTTTCGCCTATGCAACGACGCTTGGCGAAGTTACCGACGACGAGGATGCGGCTTACGCCGAATTCGTCAAATCCGCGTATCACGAGTCGGACATCGAGATGGTTCGGGTCATCCGCACCCTGCTCGCCGACGAGACCGCACACTGAAAACCGGGTTTTGACCCCGAAAACGCATAGAGCCCCTTGCGGGGCCCTATGGCGGGTTTTTCCCTTCCTGGAATACCCGAGGTTCAGACGTCGATGTTTCGTGCCGCCAGCGCGTTGCTTTCGATGAAGTTTCTGCGCGGCTCGACGAGCTCGCCCATCAATGTGGTGAAGATTTCGTCGGCGCCAATGGCGTCCTCGATCTGCACCTTGAGCAGGCGACGAACCTTCGGGTCCATGGTCGTCTCCCACAGCTGCCCCGGGTTCATCTCTCCGAGTCCCTTGTAGCGCTGCTTGCTGACCGTGCGCTCGACTTCGGCGAGCAGCCAGTTCATTGCCGGCGCAAAGCCGACCACCGGCGATTTCTTCTCGCCGCGTTGCGCATAGCCACCGGAACCGAAGAGGCCGGAGAGCATGTCGGCGGTCTTCATCAGTTGCGCCCAGTCGCCCGAAATCAGCAAATCCTCGTCGATGACGCCGACCTTGAGGTTGCCGTGGTGCATCTTCTCGACGCGCAACTGCCAGCGTTCGTGCGCTTCGTCGTAACGGGCGCGGATCTGGATGCCGTGGTTGACGCGCTTCGAGAGATCGGCTGCCGAGGCCTGCGCCGCTGCCTCGGAGGAGAGATCCAGCTTGAGGTTGGCATCGACGATGGCGTGCAGCACCTCCGGATTGACGAGATGGTCGAGGCGGTTGATGACGGCTTCCGCCAGCAGATATTCGCGCGCCATCGCCTCCAGCGCCGCGCCGGTGATCGGCTCGGCACCGGCCTTCGGCACCACGGCTGCCTCGTCCAGCGCCATCTTTAGCAGGAACTGGTTCAGCTCGTGGTCGTCCTTGATGTAGCGCTCGGTCTTGCCAACCTTGACCTTGTACAGCGGCGGCTGCGCGATGTAGATGTGGCCGCGCTCGACCAGCTCGGGCATCTGCCGGTAGAAGAAGGTGAGCAGCAGGGTGCGGATGTGCGCGCCGTCGACGTCGGCGTCGGTCATGATGATGATGCGGTGGTACCTGAGCTTCTCCGGCTTGTACTCGTCCTTGCCGATGCCGGTGCCGAGGGCGGTGATCAGCGTCGCGATTTCCTGCGACGAAATCAGCTTGTCGAAACGCGCCTTCTCCACGTTGAGGATCTTGCCCTTGAGCGGCAGGATCGCCTGGAATTTGCGGTCGCGGCCCTGCTTGGCGGAGCCGCCGGCGGAGTCACCCTCGACCAGATACAGTTCGCATAGCGACGGATCCTTCTCCTGGCAGTCGGCCAGCTTGCCGGGCAGGCCGACGCCGTCGAGCACACCCTTGCGTCGGGTCATTTCGCGCGCCTTGCGCGCGGCCTCGCGGGCGCGGGCGGCCTCGACGATCTTGCCGGTGATCACCTTGGCGTCGGCCGGGCGCTCGAGCAGGAACTCGGCGAGCTTGGCAGCGACGACTTCCTGCACCGCCGGCTGGGCTTCCGACGAAACCAGCTTCATCTTGGTTTGGGAGGCGAACTTCGGATCGGGCATTTTCACCGATAGCACGCAAGCCAGGCCTTCGCGCATGTCGTCACCCGAAATATCGACTTTCGCCTTCTTGGCGATGTCGTTTTCCTCGATGTACTTGTTGATGACGCGCGTCATCGCCGTACGCAGGCCGGTCAGGTGCGTGCCGCCATCCGACTGCGGAATGTTGTTGGTGAAGCACAGCACCTGCTCGGCGTACGAGTCGTTCCACTGCATCGCCACTTCGACGCCGATCACCGCACCATTCGGTGCCGTGCTCTCGCCGGTCGAATAGAAAACGGTCGGGTGCAGCACCGACTTGGAGCGGTTGATGTAGTCGACGAAGCTCTTTACACCGCCGGCGAAGGCGAACAGCTCTTCCTTGCCCGAACGCTGGTCGACCAGCTTGATGCTGACGCCGTTGTTCAGGAACGAAAGTTCGCGCAGGCGCTTGGCGAGAATCTCGTAGTGAAACTCTACGGTGCCGAAGATTTCGTCGTCGGCGAGGAAATGCACTTCCGTGCCGCGCTTTTCGGTATCGCCCAGCACCTTCAGCGGCGACACTTCGAAGCCATCACGCATTTCCAGCACGCGCTCGACCGGTACGCCACGGTTGAATTCCACGAAGTGCTTCTTGCCGTCGCGACGGATGGTCAGGCGCAGCCACTTGGACAGGGCATTGACGCAGGACACGCCGACGCCGTGCAGACCGCCGGAGACCTTGTACGAGTTCTGGTTGAACTTGCCGCCGGCGTGCAGTTCGGTGAGCGCGATCTCGGCCGCCGAGCGCTTTGGCTCATGCTTGTCGTCCATCTTGACGCCCGTCGGGATGCCGCGGCCGTTGTCGGTCACGGAAATCGAGTTGTCCGGGTGGATGGTGACGACGATATCGTCGCAGTAGCCGGCCAGCGCCTCGTCGATCGAGTTATCGACGACTTCGAAGACCAAATGGTGCAGACCGGTACCGTCCGAGGTATCGCCGATGTACATGCCCGGGCGCTTCCTGACCGCCTCCAGTCCCTCCAGGATCTGGATGCTCGATTCGCCGTAGGCCGGGGCGTTATTTTCTTCGCTCACTGTTTACTTCCTTGTTTCACGTGGAACATCAATGAATTGCTGGCGATTTAGATGCGCATCGGCATCACGACATACTTGAAATGCTCGTTCCCGGGAATTGTTACCAATGCGCTCGAATTGGCATCGTTGAACCCCCACTGCACACTCTCTACCGCGCTGTTGTTGAGTACGTCGAGCAGATAGCTGACGTTGAAACCGATATCGATCGCATCACCCGAATAATCGATTTCCAGTTCTTCCTGCGCTTCCTCCTGCTCCGCATTGGCCGCCATGATCTTCAGACTGCCCGGCGACAAAACAAGCCGAACTCCCCTGAATTTCTCATTGGTCAAGATTGCCGCGCGCTGCATTGACGAAAGCAACAATGCTCGATTGATCACGAGCGCATTACGCAGCGAAGCCGGAATGACCCGCTCATAATCGGGAAACTTGCCGTCGATCAATTTCGACACGAGATTGATCTGGCCAAACTGGAAGCGGATCTGGTTCGCCGTAGCCTCGATCAGCAAGGGCTCATCGCTGTCGTCCAGCAGGCGATTCAACTCAAGCACCGTCTTGCGCGGCAGGATCAGTTCCTGGCGTGGCAGATTCCCTTCGATCGTCATGGCAGCAAATGCGAGTCTATGACCATCAGTCGCCACGGCACGCAACTGATCACCTTCGAGCAGCAACAATAGTCCATTCAGGTAATACCGCACATCCTGAGCAGCCATCGCAAACTGAGTCTGCGCCAGAAGTTGACGGAACTGCTTCTGGGTCACATTGATCTTCTGCGCGCTTCCCTCAGCGATTGCCATGCGTGGAAAATCATCGGCGGGCAGTGTCTGCAGACTGAAGCGGCTTTTTCCGGCGCGAACCTGCAAGCGCTTGTCATCAAGCGCCAAGCTGACCTCTGCACTCTCAGGCAAGGAACGAAGAATGTCCTGCAGTTTTCGAGCTCCTACCGTGACTGCGCCATCACCTTCACCGAGCGCACCCTGCGTGCTGGTCGTGATCTGGATCTCGATATCGGTTGCAAGAAGGGTCAACTGATCCCCCTTCTTCTCCAGGAGCACATTCGAGAGGATCGGCAGGGTATGACGCTTTTCTACAATGCCGGAAACCGACTGCAAAGGTGCTAGCAAAGTGTCGCGTTGGGTTTTAATAAGGATCATATATATAGTTCCTATATAGATATACTGCCGGTCAACTCTGTGGATAGCTCAATAAAACTCATATTCTACAGTAGCTTGCGCATCAAAAAGCGCAGTTGAAAAGCCTGCCTGATGTCTGTTGATGAAAAGTGGAAGAATTATCCACAAGCGATCAAAATCAGATTTTTCCACATTCTGTCCCTAAGCTCACTACAGACTTATCCACAACCCGAGGTATGGCGTCATCCCTTCAATACTTGCAGCAGCACATGCACATCATGATTCAGCTCATTATCCTTGGTGCGCAGCGAGTCAATGGTGCGCACGGCATGAAGAACCGTTGTATGGTCGCGACCACCAAATGCATCACCGATGCTGGGGTAGCTTTGCGCAGTCAGGTCCTTCGCCAGCCACATCGCGACCTGCCGCGGCCTGGCGATTGCCCGGGTGCGCTTGGGTGAGAACAGGTCGGCCACCTTGATCTTGTAGTAATCGGCGACGGTTTTCTGGATGTTGTCGATGGTGATCTGGCGATTGACTGCGCCGATAACGTCCTTTAGTGCTTCCTTGGCCAGATCAAGCGCGATTTCGCGGCCATGAAAAGAGGAGTAAGCGAGCACTTTCTTTAGCGCACCCTCCAATTCCCTGACATTCGAGCGAAGGTGTTTCGCAATCATGAAGGCCACTTCATCATCGAGGAATACTCCCTCGGCCTCAGCCTTCTTCTTCAGGATCGCCACGCGCATTTCCGTTTCCGGAGGCTCGATCTGCACGGTCAGACCCCAGTCGAAGCGGGTGATCAGGCGATCCTCAAGTCCGGAGATATCCTTCGGATAGGTATCGCAACTGATCACGATCTGCTTGCGGGCTTCGATCAGGGCATTGAAGGCATAGAAGAATTCTTCCTGAGTGCGGTTCTTGCCGTTGAAGAACTGCACGTCGTCCACCAGGAGAACATCGAGCGAGCGATAATAACGCTTGAAGGCATCGAAGGATTTCTGCTGGTAAGCGCGTACTACGTCAGAATAGTAGTCTTCGGCGTGCACATACCGGACGACCTTGTGCGCCTGCTGCTCAAGGACAAAATTGCCGATAGCGTGAATCAGGTGCGTCTTGCCCAGTCCTGCACCGCCGTAGATGAACAGCGGGTTGTAGGCTCCCCCGGGATTCTGGGCGACCTGCACTGCTGCAGCGCGGGCAAGGTCGTTCGCTTTGCCAACCACCAGGTTGTCGAAAGTGAATCCTGGTATCAGTCGTGTCTTTTCGTAAGTGCCATTGCCGCGAGTGATTGGCACCTGTCTGGCTGAGTTGTCCGTGGGGTTTTCTTTTTGTACCGGACGTTGCGCTGCCGCAATTTCACTGCCCAGTGCCGCGGAAGTCTTGCGCTCGCCGAGTGTCAGCGATACGGAGATCGGAGCAGCAAAATAATCACGCCCCAGCTCCTCAATGCGGCCCAGATAGCGCTCCTTGACCCACTTCAGAATGAATCCATTGGGGGCAATCAGACGTAGTTGAGTACCCGTTTCCAGGTCACCTTCCAGGCGTAAGGGACGGATCCAAGTATTGAACTGCTGTTGCGGCAGTTCTTGCTCAAATTGATTCAAACAGCAATTCCAGAAACTGCTCATAAGCCTTCGATGCTAGTCCAGAATGCACTGCATTCGCGAATATTGAAGTCATAACCGCTTATGCCAGCGTCCACAGGAAGACGCTGGCTCGACTACGGCAAATCCTTCAGCTAAACTGCCGGGATTGAAAACGCAACTTATTGTTTTTAGATAAATTATCAGCTTTTGGAGGCTGCTCGGAGGATAAAAATTCCAAGTGAAGGTCGCTCTTTCGGCGACTATTTTACAGCGTGGAGTAGTGGAGTTATCCACAGGCTCGGAAATAAATTGGCCTTGACATGAAGTCCCGCACAATGTCTAATTGCACGTTTATCTTTGCATCAAAATCAAGGGCATAACCATGAAACGCACCTATCAACCCTCGGTTGTTCGCCGCAAGCGTACCCACGGCTTCCTCGTCCGCATGCGCACGAAAGGTGGCCGTAAGGTCATCGCTGCACGCCGCGCCAAGGGCCGTCACCGTCTGGCTGTTTGAACCTGCCGCGCACCAGTGCCGCCGGCGCTGGCGGAATTGTCCAGGCCGGAATTGCGCAGCCCAACTCGGGCTTCGTATTTCCAAAGCGCTACCGATTGACCAAAACGGATGAATATTCATCCGTTTTTGGTTTTCGGAGGGCCGTAAAAAGTCCGCACTTCCTGCTACATTACCGGCCACGGAGCGAGGCTGGTGAGGAAGCTGTAATCAGGCAAAGCGCGCGGCTCGGTATTGTTGTTCCAAAGAAATTGGTCAAGGCGGCGGTACGCCGCAACCTGATCAAGCGTCTTGCTCGTGAGCGCTTCCGCCTGCTGCGCAATGAACTTCCGGCTTGCGACCTGATACTGCGGCTGGCAGTCCGACCGACGCGGGAACTGCTGGACAATCGCGGGCAACTGGCGGCAGAGATCAGCGAATTGCTGCTCGGCCTCAATCGACGCAGGTTGGATAACCGATAGAGCGACAAGGGATTGCCGACGATGAAACAACTGCTGATCGTGCTGATTCGATGCTATCAGTACGCCATCAGTCCGTTGCTCGGCCGCCGTTGCCGCTTTCTTCCCAGCTGTTCCGAATACACCACGGAAGCCCTGCGCAAGCATGGCGTCTGCAAGGGTCTGGCGCTGGGCGGCAAGCGGATCTGCCGCTGCCACCCGTGGCACCCCGGCGGCTACGATCCCGTACCCTGACAATCAACCACTAGGGCTGTAGTACATGGACAACCGACGTCTCATCCTCGTGATGATCTTCTCCTTCTCGCTGGTGATGTTGTGGGATGCCTGGCAGCAATACAAGCAGCCCAAGCCGGCGCCAGCCCAGCCGGCCGCGACCGCGCCACAACCGAGCGCAAACCTGCAGGGTGGTACGGCAGCCGCCACGCCGACGCCCAGCGTGACTGCGACGCCGGCACCCGCACAGGGAAGCCCGGCAGCCGTGGCAAAGGCCGAAACCATCCGCATCGAAACCGATCTTGTGATCGCCGATGTGTCGACGCTCGGTGGCGATCTCGTCCGTCTCGAACTCAAGAACTACTCTGCAACGAGCGACAAGCAGAAACGCTTTGTCCTGATCGATCCGGAGCACCGCTACGCGGCGCAGAGCGGTCTGATTGGCGATGGTCTGCCGAATCACCGCACGCTTTACACCGCTGTTGCTGGTGCGCGAGATCTGGGTGACAAGGATGCGCTGCAACTGCGGCTTGAAGCGAGCAGCAGCACTGGCGTCAAGGTGGCAAAGACCTACACCTTCAAGCGCGGCAGTTATGCCGTCGATCTCGCGCACGAGATCATCAACGGCGGCGCGCAGCCGCTTTCCACGCACGCCTACTACCAGTTCCAGCGCAACGACAAGGCGCCGGAAGGTGAAAGTGCGATGGTCATGACCTTCACCGGCCCGGCGGTCTACTCGGATGCGGAGAAATACCAGAAGCTGACCTTCGAGGACATCGCTAAGGATAAGGCCAAACACGTCAAGACTGCCGACAACGGCTGGCTGGCAATGGTCCAGCACTATTTCGTGTCCGCCTGGGTGCCGCAAGGCAAGGAAATGCGCGAGTTCTACACGCGCAAGATCGAGGGTGGCAGCAATGATCCGCTGGTGACCGCCGCCGGCCTGATCCTGCCGGTTGCGCAGCTTGCGCCGGGCGCCACATCCAGCCAGTCGATCACGCTTTACTCCGGCCCGCAGGAGCAGGCGACGCTGAAGAAGCTTGCCGACGGTCTCGAACTGGTCGTCGATTATGGCTGGCTGACGGTCGTAGCGGCTCCGATCTTCTGGGTGCTGCAATGGATTCATGCGCTCGTCGGCAACTGGGGCTGGGCGATCGTGCTGCTGACCGTGCTGATCAAGGCGATTTTCTTCCCCTTGTCGGCGGCGAGCTACAAGTCGATGGCCAAGATGCGCCAGATCACGCCACGCCTGCAGCAGTTGAAAGAACGCTTCGGCGACGACCGCCAGCGACTGAATCAGGAGATGATGAAGCTGTATCAGACCGAGAAGATCAATCCGCTCGGTGGCTGCCTGCCGATCGTTGTGCAGATACCGGTCTTCATTGCGCTGTACTGGGTGCTGCTTGGCGCCGTCGAGATGCGTGATGCCCCGTGGATTCTCTGGATCACCGATCTCTCGTCACAGGATCCCTATTACGTGCTGCCGGTGATCATGGTCGTCTCGATGATCATTCAGACCAAGCTCAACCCTACGCCGCCAGACCCGATTCAGGCCAAGGTGATGATGGCCATGCCCTTCATTTTTGGCGTCATGTTCTTCTGGTTCCCGTCCGGCCTCGTTCTCTACTGGGTGGTCAACAACGTCCTGTCGATCGCACAGCAGTGGCAGATCACGCGGATGATCGAGGGTGGTGGCAAGAAAGCCGCCTAAGCCCAGCGAAACGATTGCCGCCATCGCAACGGCGCCGGGCCGTGGCGGCATCGGTGTCGTTCGTGTATCCGGCACGGACCTTGCCGACTTGGCGTACAGGCTGACCGGAATCAAACCGCAGCCGCGCCACGCGACACTGGCGGATTTTCGCGATGCTGACCGGGCCGCAATCGACAGCGGCCTCGTTCTCTTCTTTCCGGCGCCGCACTCCTTCACCGGCGAGGACGTCCTTGAGCTGCAGGGTCACGGTGGCCCGATCGTCATGCAGCTGTTGCTCGCGCGCTGCGGCGAGTTGGGCGCCCGGCTTGCCGAACCCGGCGAATTCACGCGCCGCGCCTTCGAAAACGGAAAACTCGATCTTGCCCAGGCCGAAGCGGTCGCTGATCTGATCGACGCCGCGACTGCGAGCGCCGCGCGCTCGGCGGTGCGTTCGCTGCAAGGCGAGTTCTCGCGCGAGATCCATGCTCTCGTCGCTGAACTCACCGAACTGCGTGCGCTGACCGAGGCGACGCTTGATTTTCCCGATGAAGAGGTCGACTTTCTGGAGGCCGCCAACGCTTTCGGTCGGCTCGAGCGCCTGCATGCCCGCCTCTCTGCCATTTTCGACCGCGCACAGCAGGGCCGATTGCTGCAGAGTGGCCTGCACGTTGTCCTTGTCGGCCAGCCGAACGTCGGCAAATCGAGCCTGCTCAACCAGCTCGCTGGCGACGAACTGGCAATCGTCACGCCGGTGGCCGGTACGACGCGAGATGCACTCCGGGGCAGTATCCAGATCGAGGGCATCCCGGTCCACGTGATAGATACCGCAGGGTTGCGCGAGACCAACGACGAGGTCGAGCGCATCGGCATCGAGCGCACCTGGCGCGAGATCGAACGCGCCGACCTCGTTCTCCTGCTCACCGACGCACAGCACGGAATCGGTCACGCCGAGCGTGAAATCCTCGGCCGTCTGCCAGCAACGATCCGGCGGCTCACGGTGTTCAACAAGATCGACCTCGCCGGCCAGCACCCGGCCCGCAGCGAGGACGACGACGGTGTCACGATCGCGCTCTCGGCAAAGGGCGGGGAGGGGATCGATCTGTTGCGCACGGAGTTGCTGGCGATTGCCGGATGGCATCACGCTGATGATGTGTTCATCGCGCGTGAGCGCCATCTGCAGGCCTTGCGCGAGGCGGCCATTCATCTTGAGGCCGCGCAGTCGGTACTGCCGCGACTGGAGCTGTTCGCCGAAGAACTGCGGCTTGCCCAGCAGGCACTGGGGCGAATTACCGGCGAGTTCAGCGCCGACGATCTGCTCGGTGAGATATTCGGCCGCTTCTGCATTGGAAAATAACGAGCGATGCTGCGCCGATGGAATAAAATAGCGCCCTGTTAACAACCGATAACGATGCCGCGCGGACCAGCCGTTGGCTGCACGGAAAACCGGTTGTGCGTCGCGTATCGGCCAGCACAGCGGCCAACATTTTTCTGCAACGTCGATCAGCGAGCATATGGGGTTCGATCGCCGGACCTGCGGCAATACCGAAAAAGACTTTCTGCCATCCATGCCAACTTATCCCTACCACGGTCGCCTTTCCGTCGTCGTACCCGTTCACAATGAGGCCGACAACATCGAGCCGCTGATCCGCGAGATCGTTTCCGCACTGTCCGGCAATACCGATTTCGAGATCATCTACGTCAATGACGGCAGCACCGACAATACGCAGGCAGTCCTGGAGCGGATGAAGCAGGAAGTGGCGCAGCTGCGCGTGATCCGCCATCGGCGTGCCTGCGGGCAGAGCCAGGCTGTCACCACCGGTGTGCGCGCCGCACGTCATGAATGGATCGCCACGCTTGATGGCGACGGACAGAACGATCCTGCCGACCTGCCTGCCCTGCTCGCAGCCCTCGTCGCTTCCGGGCAGCCGGCCAATCTCGAACTGCTCGCCGGTTGGCGGACGAAGCGCAACGACACCTTCATCCGCCGCCTCTCTTCGAAGATTGCCAACGGCGTGCGTTCGCGCATGCTGAAGGACAGCACGCCGGACACCGGCTGCGGTCTGAAGGTGTTTGCCCGCGAGACCTTTCTCCGTCTGCCCAATTTCGATCACATCCACCGCTTTTTGCCGGCGCTGGTGCTGCGCGGTGGCGGCGCCGTCGTTTCCGTGCCCGTCAATCATCGGTCGCGCGAGCGCGGGGTGTCCAAGTACGGGCTGCACAATCGTCTCTGGGTTGGTATCGTCGATCTGTTCGGCGTTGCCTGGTTGCAGCGTCGCGTGCGGCTACCGGTGATCGAACCGGAATCCGATCTCTGAATGAATCGGTCGTCGCGTCCGTATCGCCTGCTTGCTGCCGCGTGGCCGGCTAGCGCGCCCGTGTCGCTGCGGCGGCTGGCACAATGAATCCACGGGTTCTCCTCAAGGGACTCGGGCTGATCATCAGCCTGGGCCTGCTGGCCTATTTTTTCGAGAGCAGTGATCTCGGCAACGCCATCAATGAGGCGTGGATCGACGGCCACATACGCGATCAGGGCTACCGTGGCGAACTGCTGTTCCTGGCGATGGGCGCCGTGTTTACGGCGGTTGGCTTGCCACGCCAGATCATCGCCTTTCTCGCCGGCTACGCCTTCGGCCTTGTCGCCGGCACATTGTTCGGCGCACTGGCGGCGCTGATCGGCTGTGCGCTGACCTTTACCTATGCCCGCCTGTTCGGACGGGGGCTGCTAAGCGAGCGGCTGGGTGCTCGCGCCCGTCGCTTCGATGCATTCATCCACGAACATCCGTTCTCGATGACACTGCTCATCCGCATGCTTCCCGTCGGGAGCAATGTACTCACGAATCTGGCGGCTGGCATCTCGCGCGCGCGCGCGGTGCCCTTTCTGGCGGCTTCCTTCGTCGGCTACCTGCCGCAGACGATTGTCTTCGCACTGGTCGGCAGTGGCGTTGACGTCGCTCCGGTACTGAAGATCGGTATGGCCGCGCTGCTGTTCCTGGCCTCCGGCGTACTCGGTGCCTATCTCTATCACCGGCATCGCCACGGTGTCAGTCTGGACGAGCGCGTCGATGAAGCGCTCGGCGAAAGCGGGCCACAATGAATCAGAACCGCACGCCCCTGCTGCTTGCCCTGCTCATCCTTGCGGTGGCGACCATCGTCGCCATCATCGCGCGGCCGATGACGCCGATCGACGAGACACGCTACATCAGTGTTGCCTGGGAGATGTGGCTGCGCGGCGACTGGCTGGTTCCATACAAGAACGGCGAGCCATACAGCCACAAGCCGCCGCTCATGATGTGGCTGTTCCAGCTTGGCTGGCTGGTGTTCGGTGTCAGCGAATGGTGGGCGCGCCTGGTGTCGCCGCTGTTTTCCGCCGGCGGACTCCTGCTCACGTTCGCACTGGCGCGTCGCCTCTGGCCACAGGAAGCGGGCCTCGGCGCACGTGCCGTGCTGGTGCTGGCGAGCAGCCTGCTGTGGATCTTCTTTTCCACGGCGGCCATGTTCGATGTGATGCTGGCCTTCTTCACACTGGTCGGCATGCATGGCATCGTGCGTGCGGCCGAGGGGCGACATCTCTCGGGATTCGCACTGCTCGGACTGGCAATCGGTCTTGGCGTGCTGGCCAAGGGCCCGGTGATCCTGCTGCACACGCTGCCGCTTGCGGTGCTCGCGCCGTGGTGGCAGCCGGGCCTGCCCTGGCAGCGCTGGTTCGCCGGAATCGTTGGCGCGGTCCTCTTCGGCGCGGCGATCGCACTCGCCTGGGCGATTCCGGCGGGAATCGCTGGTGGCGACGAGTATCAGCGCGCCATTTTCTGGGGGCAGACCGCCAACCGCATGGTGCAGTCCTTCGCGCACAAGCGCGCGCTGTGGTGGTATCTGCCGCTGCTGCCGGTGATGTTCTTCCCGTGGTTGCTGATTCCTGGCGTCTGGCGTGGTGTACGGGATTTGCTGTGCAAGGGGCTCGACCGTGGTTCCCGCTTCTGCATTGCCTGGCTGCTGCCGGTGGTGATTGCCTTCTCCTTGATCAGCGGCAAGCAGATGCACTATCTGATTCCGGTCTTTCCGGCGTTTGCGCTGCTCGTTGCGCGCGTTCTGCGTGCGGATGCGCGCGGCGGCGTCTGGTTGCCGGCGATTATTTCTCTCGCGCTCGCGGCGGCGTTGGCGCTGCTGGCGCTGGAGCGCCTGCCGCTTGCCCGCAATCCACTTCCGGAGTTGCCGTTGCTGTGGCCGGCATTGTTGCTGCTGCCGCTGGCGCTCATTCTCGGCTGGCGCGTGCGGCCGACGTTTGCCGGCGCTGCGCTGCTCGGCGCCGCGACGGTTGCGCTGCTGCAGCTGTCGCTGTTGAGGAGTTTCCATACCGATTACGATACGAAACCGCTTGCCGAAGCGATTGCCGCCGCACAGGCTGAAGGCAGGCAGGTCGCCAACGACGGTTTCTATCACGACCAATTTCACTTCGCCGGCCGTTTGCGTTCGCCGCTCGTCGCGTTTGAGGATGAAGGCGAAATGGCGAGCTGGCTGGAGCGGAATCCCGAGGCGCGCGCGGTCGTCTATCTGAAGCACGAGCGCCAGCTGCAGGGCCGCAAGACGATTGCCGTGCACGGTTATCTTGGCGGCGTTGCTGCGTTGCTTGAGGCACCGGAGGCAGCAGCGCTGCTGCGCGGCAAGTGAATGCGTGAATGCATTGATGCGCCGCACATATGAACTGAAAGAATCGGCAGGAGAACACCGATGAAAATCACTGTAATCGGCACCGGTTATGTTGGCCTGGTCACTGGCGCCTGCCTGGCCGATGTCGGCAACGATGTACTCTGCCTCGACGTGAATGAGGAGAAGATCCGCATCCTCAAGGAAGGCGGCATCCCGATCTTCGAACCCGGATTGCCGGAGATGGTCCGGCGCAACGTCGCGGCCGGCCGACTGAATTTCACGACAGACATTCCCGCCGCGGTCCGCCACGGCACCATCCAGTTCATCGCCGTTGGTACCCCGCCTGACGAGGACGGTTCCGCCGATCTGCAGTATGTGCTCGCCGCCGCGCGCAACATCGGCCGTCTGATGGACGACTACAAGCTGGTGGTCGACAAGAGCACGGTCCCGGTCGGCACCGCCGACAAGGTGAGCGCGGCGATTGCGGAAGCGCTCGCCGCACGTGCTGAAGACCTTCCTTACAGCGTCGTTTCCAACCCAGAGTTTCTGAAGCAGGGCGCAGCCGTCGAGGATTTCATGCGCCCCGACCGCATCGTCGTCGGTGCCGCCGACGAGCGGGCCGTGCAATTGATGCGCGCACTCTATGCACCGTTCCAGCGCAACCATGAACGCCTGCTGGTCACCGACGTGAGGAGTGCGGAGCTGATCAAGTACGCCGCCAACGCGATGCTCGCGACGCGTATCAGCTTCATGAATGAACTCGCCAACCTCGCCGAGAAACTTGGCGCCGATATCGAGATGGTGCGCCAGGGGATCGGTTCCGATCCGCGTATCGGCTACCACTTTCTCTACCCCGGCTGCGGCTACGGCGGCTCCTGCTTCCCGAAGGACGTCAAGGCGCTGATCCGCACGGCGGCCGACGATGCCGGGATCCGCATGCAGGTGCTGGCGGCCGTCGAAGCCGCCAACCAGACGCAGAAGCACGTGCTTGCCGCGAAGGTGCGGGCGCGCTTCGGTGATGATCTGAGCGGGCGTCGATTTGCCTTGTGGGGGCTGGCCTTCAAGCCGAACACCGACGACATGCGCGAGGCCCCGGCGCGTGAATTGATCGCCGATCTGCTCGCCGCGGGCGCCACGGTTTGCGCCTACGATCCGGAAGCGATGCGCGAAGCGCGGCGTATCTTTGGCGACGATGCGCGCATCGCCTACGCGGAAAACCCGACGGCTGCGCTCGCCGGCGCCGATGCATTGATCATCGTCACCGAGTGGAAGGAGTTCCGCAGCCCGGATTTCGAAGCGATCCGTGCCGCATTGAAGGCGCCGGTTGTCTTTGACGGGCGCAATCTGTATCCGCCGGAGCAAGCGCGCGCCGCCGGGCTCGAATATTTCCCGATCGGCCGGAAACAGGGATGAAGGTTCTCGTTACCGGTGCCGCCGGCTTCATCGGCATGCACGTCTGTCAGCGTCTTCTGGCGCGGGGCGACGAGGTGGTTGGCATCGACAACCTCAACGATTACTACGATATCGCTCTCAAGGAGGCGCGGCTCGCACAACTTCAGGGGCTGCCCGGGTTTCGTTTCCAGCGCCTCGATCTCGCCGACCGCGCGGGCATGGCGGCGCTGTTTGCGGGCGAGCGGCCGCAGCGCGTTGTGCACCTCGCTGCCCAGGCCGGCGTGCGCTACTCGCTGCAGAATCCCCATGCCTACGCCGACAGCAATCTGACGGGCTTTCTCAACATCCTCGAGGGTTGCCGGCATACCGCATGCGAGCATCTCGTTTATGCCTCCAGTTCGAGTGTGTACGGCGACAACGAAAAGACGCCGTTCGCCGAGGACGATAACGTCGACCGCCCAGTCAGCCTCTACGCGGCGACGAAGAAGGCGAACGAACTGATGGCGCATGCGTACAGCCACCTCTACACCTTTCCCGCGACCGGCCTGCGTTTTTTCACGGTCTATGGTCCCTGGGGGCGGCCCGACATGGCCTACTTCAGCTTTGCCGCCGCGATCCTCGACGGGCGACCGATCGAGGTCTACAACCACGGCCAGCTGCAGCGCGACTTCACCTACATCGACGACATCGTCGAGGGGGTCGTGCGCGTGCTCGACAAGCCGGCAACCGCCGATACGGTGGCGCCGCATGCCTGCCATCGGGTGTACAACATCGGCAACCACCAGCCGGTGGCCTTGCTTGATTTCATCGGCGCGATCGAGACGGCGCTTGGGCGCGAGGCTATCAAGCAGCTGCGGCCGATGCAGCCCGGCGACGTGCACACCACCTATGCCGATACCGCGCGGCTCGCCGACTGGGTCGATTTTGCGCCACGCACGCCGCTCGCCGAAGGCATCGCCCGTTTCGCGAGCTGGTTCCTCGACTGGCGCGCGCGGCGCATTGCCCGTTGATGCCGGAGGCGGAACTCGGGCTGCTGCTCCTGCTCGCCGGTGCCGCGCTCACGGCCGGCTTCATCGACTCGGTGGTCGGTGGCGGCGGGCTGATCCAGATTCCCGCGCTATTTACCCTGCTGCCGCGCGAAGCGCCGGCGACTCTTTTCGGCACCAACAAATTCGCCAGCGTGTTCGGCACGACCAACGCGGCCTGGCGTTACGCCCGCCGTGTCTCGATGCCGTGGCGCACCACCGTGCCGGCGGCACTTGCTGCGTTCGTCTGCTCCTACCTTGGCGCGCTCGCCGTGGCGTGGTTGCCGCGCGACCTGCTGCGGCCATTGATCCTCGTGCTGCTGGTTGCCGCCGCAATCTATACCTTCATGAAGAAGGATTTTGGTGCCGTGCATGGGCCGACGCAGTCAGGTCGGCGCGAATTTGCCCTGGCGCTGCTTCTCGGCGGGGTGATCGGTTTCTACGATGGATTCTTCGGGCCGGGAACCGGCAGCTTCCTGATCTTCCTGTTCATCCGTTTTTTCGGCTTCGATTTCCTGCATGCCTCGGCGGCGGCGAAGGTGGTCAACGTTGCCACCAATCTTGCCGCGCTCGCCTACTTTGCGCCCAACGGCCACCTGCTCTGGCAGATCGCGGTGGTGATGGCGATCTGCAATATTGCCGGATCGGTCGCGGGTACCCATCTCGCACTCAAGCACGGCAGTGGTTTCGTGCGGCACGTATTCCTGATCGTCGTTTCACTCTTGATCGCGAAATTCGCGTGGGACACCTTCAGCTGGCGCTGACGCCGTACTTTGCGGCAACCCGCTGGTAGCCCTCGCGCCCGGAGAGTACGCGTGCGTCGCGCGGATTCTTGCCTTGCGCCTGCTCCAGATAGCGGTGTGCCTGTTCGGCAAGATCCTCGCGCCAGCCACGCCGATCCATCAGCGCGCAGATGGCCTTGGCCGCGTTCACGAGGAACTGGACGCTCGGTACGCGCTCTGCCGCCTCGACCAGCAGTCGCACCGCACCCTCCAAATCGCCGGCGCGCGCGGCCATCACCCCCCGGTTGTTCACCTCGACGATCTCGCGACCGACGGCATCGAGCAGTTCCCGTCCCGCCTCGGCGTTTCCGGTGCGCGCAAAAACACCTTCGATGCGAGCGATCAACTGGGCGTTATCGTTGTTCTCGGCCGCGACCCGGCGCATGATCGCCTGTGCTTCGTCGGTGGCACCTGTTGCAAGACAGGCATGTGCGAGATCGACCGCGATCTTGTGCGGCAGAGGTTTCCCTGGCTCGCCCGCGGCATCCAGCGCTTCGTGCAGCGCCAGCGCCTGCTCGGTCGCCAGGCGCGCCTTTGCCGGTTCTCCTTCCGCGAACAGGCACAGGCTGTCCATTACCGCGGCGGCGTACTCGCCCTGTCGGCTGCCGCGCCAGTCGCGCTTCAATTCCTGAATGATCTGGCGCGCGCCTGCGGTGTGGCCCTTCTCGATCAGCACGCGCGACAGATTGGCGTAGTCGTCGACCTGTTTCAGCGAGGTCGCCCGGTGCCGTTCGAGCACTTTTCCGTACGCTTTCTCGGCAGCATCGAGATCGCCGTTGCGCATCGCGACGTCGCCGACGATCCGTTGCCGAGCTGCATTCTTTGGAGAAATCGCCGCAGCCTGCTGCAGGACACTCTGGGCCTCGCCTAGCCGACCCAGCGCTTCCTGTACTCCTGCCAGGAAATCGTAGGCCGACAGGTATTCAGGGCACTCCTGCGTGACGAGTTGTGCCAGTGACTCAGCCTCCTCCAGCGAATTGCGTCCGCGCAGCGAGATGGCCAGTCCCATGCGTGCCCACGGTACCGACTTGCGTGCGAGCACGTCTCGGTAGATGGCTTCCGCCTCCTCGTGGCGCCCCAGCGCATTGAGAATCTCGCCCTTGAGACGCAGCACGTCGAGTTCGAACGGGGAGGAATTGGCAAGCAGCTGACTGCATGCGTTGAGGGCGCCGATGTAAGCGCCTTCGTCCAGCTTGCGATAGACCGGTGCGAAGAAATTCTTCTTGAGCACGGCCTTCAGCAGGCGGGCCTGCAACTGCTCGGCGGTGAAGGGCTTGATCAGGTAATCATCGGGCGCGAGTTCGGCGACGGAAATGACGTTGTGGTAGCCGCGCTCGCCGGTGATGATCATGAACACGGTGCCAAGGGGGATGAGCTGCTGCTGGCGCAGCTCTTCCAGCAATTGCTGACCGTCACGCCCGTCGTCAAGCACGTAGTCCGACAGGATGATGTCGAAATTGGCGGCTCGCACCTGGCGCAGCACCTCGACCGAATTCCCTGCGCCCGCAACCGACGTGATGCCGAGGGTGGAGAGCATCGTGCGCAAGGCATCGCGCGCTGCCGGAAAGCGGTCGACGATGAGGACGCGCTTCTGCGGCAATTCGCGTTGCAGTGCGGCAGAAAGTTCGCTGGCGGCTGGATCGGTACGGGAGATCATGACGCGAAGGTAAGGCAAGCGCTGCGCGATGACAAGCGGGCGATGACGCCGGTTGGCTCAGGTGGCGATCAATAGCTATTAACTATTACACCAATCCGATATATCAATTGGATAAATGAATGGGCCTTGCCTAAGATTCAACTCGTCAACCGACACACCCCCAGACACACAAACCCGCAAAATCATCAGGAGCTCGCCATGAACACCACCGTCATCAACACCGAAGTCCTCCCGTTCGCCGCCACCGCGTTCCACGCCGGCAAGTTCGTGCAGGTCACGAATGAAGACCTGAGGGGCAAGTGGTCCGTCGTCTTCTTCTACCCGGCCGACTTCACCTTCGTCTGCCCGACCGAGCTGGGGGATCTTGCCGACAGCTACGCCGAGTTCAAGAAGCTGGGCGTCGAAATCTACGCTGTATCGACTGACACCCATTTCACGCACAAGGCCTGGCACGACACGTCGGAAACGATCGGCAAGATCCAGTATCCGATGGTCGGCGACCCGACCGGTGCCATCACCCGCAACTTCGGCGTGATGATCGAGTCGGCCGGTCTGGCCGAACGCGGCACCTTCGTGATCGATCCGCAGGGCAAGATCCAGATCGTCGAGATCAACGCCGGTGGCATCGGCCGCGACGCGTCCGAGCTGCTGCGCAAGATCAAGGCCGCTCAATACGTTGCCACGCACCCGGGCGAGGTATGCCCGGCCAAGTGGAAGGAAGGCGAGAAGACGCTGGCACCGTCGCTCGACCTGGTCGGCAAGATCTAAGCGTAATCACGTAAGAACCTGCATCCTCGGCCCTGGCCGGGGTGCAGCGCAAAGGCGCCGGCGGGCAACCCTCACCCCGACCCCCCGACTGCAGCACCGCCCGTCGGCGCCTTTGCCCTGCATTCCAATGAAGCTACAAGGGAGAACAACATGCTCGACAACGCCATCAAGGAACAGCTCAAGGCCTACCTCGGCCGCCTGCAGCGCCCCATCGAACTCGTTGCCAGCCTTGACGACAGCGCCAGGGCGGGCGAGATCCGCGAACTCCTGAGCGATATCGCCGGGCAATCCGACAAGGTCAGCGTTCGCTTCGACGGCGCGTCTGCACGCAAGCCCTCGTTCGCGGTCGCCTGCCCGGGTGAGGCCGCGCGGATCGAGTTCGCCGGCATCCCGATGGGCCACGAATTCACCTCGCTGGTGCTGGCCCTGTTGCAGACCGGCGGTCATCCACCCAAGGTGGAACCGGAGGTCGTCGAGCAGATCAAGGCCCTGGACGGCGAATACCGCTTCGAGACCTTCATCTCGCTCTCCTGCCACAACTGCCCGGATGTCGTGCAGGCGCTGAACCTGATCGCGGCTATCAATCCTCGCGCGACGAGCGTGATGATCGATGGTGCGCTGTTCCAGAAGGAAGTCGAAGCGCGCCAGATCATGGCCGTGCCGACGGTCTTTCTGAATGGTGAGCCCTTCGGCCAGGGCCGCATGACGATCGAGGAAATCGTGGCCAGGCTCGATGTCGGCGCCGAAAAGCGCGAGGCCGAGAAGATCAGCGCCAAGGAGGCCTTCGATGTGCTCGTCGTCGGCGGCGGACCGGCCGGTGCGGCAGCGGCGATCTACGCTGCACGCAAGGGCATCCGCACTGGCGTGCTCGCCGAGCGCTTCGGCGGTCAGGTACTGGATACGTTGGCGATCGAGAATTTCATCTCGGTGAAGGAAACCGATGGCCCCAGGCTTGCCGCTGGCCTCGAAGCGCATGTGCGCGACTACGAGGTCGACATCATGAACCTGCAGCGTGCCGACGCGCTCATTCCGAATGCCTCGGGCACCGGCTACCACGAAGTACGTACCGCCAGTGGCGCGATTCTCAAGGCAAAGAGCGTGATCATTTCGACCGGTGCCCGCTGGCGCGAGATGAACGTGCCTGGTGAACGCGAGTACCGCGGCAAGGGGGTGGCCTACTGTCCGCACTGCGACGGACCGCTGTTCAAGGGCAAGCGCGTTGCCGTGATCGGGGGTGGCAACTCCGGTGTCGAAGCGGCGATCGACCTCGCCGGCATTGTCGGTCACGTCACGCTGCTCGAGTTCGCCGACAAGTTGCGCGCTGACGCAGTGTTGCAGAAAAAACTGTTCAGTCTGCGGAACGTGAGCGTGATCACGGAAGCCCAGACCACCGAGGTGCACGGCGATGGGCAAAAAGTGGTCGCCCTGAGCTACACGGATCGCGCCAGCGGCGAAATGAAACGGATCGATCTCGAAGGGGTCTTCGTGCAGATCGGCTTGCTGCCGAACACGGACTGGCTCAAGGGCACGCTGGCACTTACCCGTTTCGGCGAGATCGAGATCGATGCCCGCGGCCAAACCTCGGTCCCCGGCGTATTCGCGGCCGGCGATGCAACGACGGTGCCGTACAAGCAGATCATCATCGCGATGGGGGCAGGGGCGACCGCCGCACTGGGTGCCTTCGATCATCTGATCCGGACGTCAGTGCCGGAAACGGCCCTGGCCTGAACCTCCCCGCTGAACGCAAGCGGCAACCCGCGGGTGGCCGTCTTGCTGTCGTGGTGCCCACAGTGTCAGGCGCGTCGTTGCAGACGTCGCTCACTGGCGCCGCTCTGGCACGGAATTTCGACCGACAGTTCGGGGTGGAGCGCCAGCAACTGATCGAGCACCCACGGGTTTGCCTCGTAGGTGAATTCGCGGGCTTCCAGCGCTGCGCCCGATACTGCCTCGACGAAGAGCGCGACGGCCGCGGAGCGGCTGATGCCGTATTCGCAATGAACCATCATCGATATGTCGAACGGCGCCGCATGAAGCTCGGAAACGAAGGTGTCGATGCGCTTCGCCATGTCGCCGCTGAAGAGGCCGGGAAGCGCCGGCATGTATTCATCGGCGGGAACGGCGTCGAAGAACGTGAGGCGAAGGACGTGGCGGAAGAGGGGGTCAAGCTTCGCCTCGGGCGTACCCGGATCGGTGATCGAGATGACCGCCATGTAGGGATTGCCGGACAGCGATTCGGCCAGCTCGCGCGAGGCGAAATGGATGCGGGTGATGCTCATCGGGTCACTCCATGAAAACGGGATCGGAGAAGACCAGGGTGCCGTCCTTGCGCATCATCAGGTTGTCGGCCTTGATCAGATCGGGCAGGGCATCGTAGTCGCTGGAAAAGGTTTCCAGCGCTTTCAATGATTCCTGTATCGCCTCGGTCCAGTCCATCGGCGTGACGACGAGGTGATGCAGGGCGATGCGCCCCATGTCGTGCGCGAAATTGCGCCAGGTCATGCAGGCATCGAAGTAGGAACTGGAAATCTTGGTGGCCAGCTCGGCGGCGTCGCCGCGCTGTGGCAGCGGGTAGAGTTTCTCCACCTCGACGATGTGGAACGGAAAGCCGCGGCTGGAGCGGCCGACAGTGCCGTGGTCGGCGTAAACGGTAGGAAAATGCCGGCCCGTCGGTCGATCCGGCGCCGTGTAGTAGGCGTAATCGGTCGGCGACGACAGTATCTTGAAGACCCGTTCCTGCCCGTCTACGGCATCGCCATCAAGAACGATGGTGTTCTCGCCGCGCCCGATTTCCTTCCGGCCATTGAGCAAGGGGTGATCGGGAACTGCATCGCTGATGATCTCGCCGCATTGAGTTGCCATGAAATGCTCCGCCGGACTGCCGCTGACAGAATACAGCAGGGGATCGTACGATGCCCTGCGGTTGCGGAGTGTCAGGCGACGATATGCGCGCCGGCGTCGACATAGATGGTCTGGCCGGTCATGCCGGAAGATCCGGCGGTGCACAGGAAGGCCGTCAGTTCTCCGACTTCCTCGATGGTCACGGTACGCCCGAGCGGCGCCTTGACCGCATCGGTTTCGAGCAACTGGTTGAAGTTGGCGATGCCTGAGGCCGCGCGCGTCATGATCGGACCCGGCGAGACAGCGAACACGCGGATTCCCTTTGGGCCAAGATCGTAGGCCATGTAGCGCACGGCCGATTCGAGCGCTGCCTTGATGATGCCCATCACGCCATAGTTGCGCACGACGCGCTCAGCGCCAAGATAGGACATGGTGATCAGCGAACCGCCCTCGGACATCAGCGGTTCAAGCGCCTTCGCCATCCTCAGGAAGCTGTGGCAGGAAACGTTCATCGCGGCGTCGAAGCCGGCCTCGGTGGTGTCGATGACCCGACCGTGCAGGTCATCGGCGTTGCAGAAGGCCATCGAATGGATGGCGAAGTCGATCTGGCCAAATACCGCGCCACACTTCTCGATCACCGCTTCCAGGCTGCCCGGCTGGCTGACATCGAGCTTCTCGAAGAGGCGTGCACCGAGCCCTTCGGCGAGCGGCTGCGTGTACTTGGCCGTTTTGTCGTTCTGGTAGGTCAGGGCGATCTCCGCGCCCATTTCGCGAACGGCCCTGGCGACTGCGTAGGCAATCGATTTGTCGTTGGCGACGCCGGTGATCAGGCCTTTCATGCCCTGCAGGCTGTGCATGGTGTTCTCCTGGGAAAAATTCACGAAATATTGCATGCGCACAGCGGCTGTGTGCATTGCGCGCTAACTTTCAAGGGTAATTGTCCCGTATTGCGAGCATGTTTCGGGAGTCGTATTGTGCATCGCACCATGCGATGCGCTGATACAAGCCGGGGGATTTCAGCGAGCGAAGAAGGATCTCTGCAATTGAAGGTGCTGCCGATCGTGGATCGCGCGCATGGCGAAATCGAAGCGGTCGGCCTTTGCGCACAGCGCCAGATCGCTGATCGGCAGGTGAGCGTATTCCGGCCTGCCGAAGCGCCGACCAAAATCGGACTGGCGCACGCGCTGCTCGAATGATCTCGGCGTGGGAGATTCACCATGCAGCAATGCGTCGAGGTAATCGGCACAGGCGATGTCTTCGTCGCCATCCCGATCCACCCATTCGCCGGTAATGACGAAAGTGATCTCCTGCGGATCCAGTTCGGCGATGGCTGCGGCCGTCGCACGGGCGCAGACGAGGCTGCCAGCGAAGAGTGCGCGCGCGTGGCAGAACCGTGTGAGCCCCAGCACCCCGGCAGCGGTGCACTGAATGACGGGTTCTCCATCAAGCTGCAAGCTCGCAAAGACAGTTGGCGTGTTGCCAAAATCAAAATCGGGAACCGGATCGCCACCAGGGAGGGCGCCGGTGGTGATTGCATCGGGCAGTTGCGCCTTCAGTCGCCAGGCTGCAGTGACAGTTTCCACCGGAAAAACAGCACCAGCGCCGGCGGCAAACGCGTAGGCAGCGGTCGTGAACGAACGAAGTACGTCGATGACGACGACGATGTCGTGATCGTCGTTCGTGCCGTCGAGGCGATTGAGGAACAGTCTGTGTATGCGCATGGCGAGCGGGTGTGGTGCCTGTAACCTTGCCACGGCGCACGGAAAAAACAAGGGGGGGTGCCGAAGCATCCCTTGAAGCCCAAGCAAATCTCGCGTCAGATCCTTTGCTGCCGACGGCGGGCCACAGCACCCATCAAACCAAGTCCGGCGAGGAAGAGCGCCATCTCGGACGGCTTGGGAACCGGCATGGCGACTAGCAAATCCTGATGGCTGGTCGTGTCCAGAAGATCGCCCACACTGTCGAGAACGGTGAAAGTCCAGTTTCCGGAATTCTTGCCCGAGAGGCTGGAGAAACAGGTCGTCGCGTGATCGCGGGCGCTGTCACTGCAACCCGTGCCCATCTTGAAGAGCCCTTCGTAGAGGTTGAGGCAGCTGCCAAAGTCATTGCGAACTTCCCAGGCGGCGATCTGAAAGGCAGCGGCCTTGTCGTTGCTGCTGCGCGAACCTGGTCTGCAGATTGTTCAGAGACGATTCCTGCCCCGCACTCAGTCCGTATGCTGCGGGGGTCTTTGCGGTGTCGTTTGAATAGCTGTTGCCGAAACTGAGGTAATGCTCAACGTCGACGCAGACGGAATGGAAGCTGTTGCCATTCCGTAGACCGACATATTCGCCGGCCCGCGGCGAGACGTTATTCGGGGTGTTGATGTCGGTGACCGCGCTGAGTCTGTAAGCCATGACCATGACTGATTCCCTGAAAGTGAAGCGCTTTTGGATGAACGTCGTGATTCGACGACAGGCGCCGATAGTTCGCGGGAGCGTTATGCAGGAACAATAGTCCGAACGGGCCAAACGTTCTTCCATGCTTAGTCCAAACAGGCTATTGCAAAGAAAAAACTGTTATTTTTCAGAGAACTGGCGTAGAATCGCGCCCCTTTACCCCGATACTCCGGCTTCCAAACTCGATGCACTATCCCGAGCGTTTCGACGTAATTGTCGTCGGTGGCGGCCATGCCGGCACCGAGGCGGCGCTCGCCGCGGCGCGCATGGGGCAGCGCACGCTGCTGCTCACGCACAACATGGAAACGCTGGGGGCGATGAGCTGCAACCCGTCGATCGGCGGTATCGGCAAGGGCCATCTGGTCAAGGAAGTCGATGCCCTGGGCGGGGCGATGGCGGCGGCCACCGACGAGGCTGGCATCCAGTTCCGCATTCTCAACAGCTCGAAGGGGCCGGCGGTTCGCGCCACGCGCGCGCAGGCCGACCGCGTGCTCTACAAGCAGGCGATCCGCACGCGGCTGGAGAACCAGCCGAACCTGACCATCTTCGCGCAGGCCTGCGACGATCTGATTGTCGAGGGTGATCGTATCGCCGGCGCGGTGACGCAACTCGGCATCCGCTTCGATGCGCGTGCCGTCGTTCTCACGGCCGGCACCTTCCTCAACGGCCTGATTCACGTCGGTCTCTCGAACTACACCGGCGGACGGATGGGCGATCCGCCCTCGGTGTCGCTCGCCGCGCGCTTGCGCGAGCTGCAGCTGCCGGTGGGTCGGCTGAAGACGGGCACGCCGCCGCGGCTGGATGGCAAGACCATCGATTTCTCGGTGATGGAGGAGCAGCACTCGGACAATCCGCTGCCGGTGTTTTCCTACCTTGGCAATGCCGGGCAGCACCCGAAGCAGTTGCCGTGCTGGGTGACGAACACCAACGCGCGCACGCACGACATCATCCGCAACAACCTCGACCGCTCGCCGATGTACACCGGCGTCATCGAGGGTGTCGGGCCACGCTACTGCCCGTCGATTGAGGACAAGATTCACCGCTTCGCCGCGAAGGACAGCCACAACGTCTTCCTTGAGCCAGAAGGCCTGACGACGCACGAAATCTACCCGAACGGCATCTCGACCTCGCTGCCTTTCGACGTGCAACTGCAGATCGTGCGCTCGATCAAGGGCATGGAGCACTGCCACATCCTGCGCCCCGGTTATGCCATCGAATACGATTACTTCGACCCGCGCGGGCTGAAGTCCTCGTTTGAAACGAAGGCCATCCGCGGCCTCTTCTTCGCCGGCCAGATTAACGGCACCACCGGCTACGAGGAAGCCGCCGCGCAGGGCCTGTTGGCCGGCGCCAATGCGGCGCTCTACGCGCAGGAGAAGGCCGCATGGAGCCCGCGCCGCGACGAGGCCTACCTCGGCGTGCTGGTCGACGACCTGATTACGCGCGGCGTTTCCGAGCCGTACCGCATGTTCACCAGCCGCGCCGAGTATCGCCTTTCGCTGCGCGAGGACAACGCCGACCTGCGCCTGACCGAGCAGGGTCGCGAACTCGGCCTCGTCGACGATGCCCGCTGGGACGCCTTCAACCGCAAGCGCGATGCCATTGCCGCCGAGCTGGAGCGCCTCAAGGCCACCTGGGTGCGGCCGCAGACGCTGCCGCAAGCCGATGCCGAGCGCGTGCTGGGCAAGGGCATCGAACGCGAATACACGCTCTTCGACCTGCTGCGCCGGCCGGATGTGAGCTACGCGGCGCTGGTGACCTTACCCGAGGCCGACGCCGGCATCACCGATCCGCTGGTGATCGAACAGGTCGAGATCCAGGCCAAGTACCAGGGCTACATCGACCGCCAGCAGGACGAGGTAGCGCGCAACCTCGCGCACGAGGAAACCGGATTGCCGGAAGGGCTGGACTACGCGACGGTGCCGGGTCTCTCCAAGGAAGTGCAGCAGAAACTCAAGCAGCACCAGCCGCAGACGCTGGGGCAGGCCTCGCGCATCCAGGGCATTACGCCGGCGGCAATCTCTTTGTTGCTGGTGCATCTGAAGCGGATTGGTCCGAGCGCTCAGAATGCCGGCGCGCACGAGAAGAAAACCGCATGACTCGCAATCAGCAACTGGTGGAGGGTATTGCAAGTCTCGGGCTTGAACTGTCGGTTGAGATTCAGGCGCAGTTGCTGGCCTACGCGGCCTTTCTCGAAAAATGGAATCGCACCTACAGCCTGACTGCCTTGCGGGACCCGAAGCTGACGGTCAGCCACCATCTGCTCGACTCACTGGCGATTCTGCCGCATGTGCGTGCGCCGAGCCTGCTCGACGTCGGTAGTGGCGGGGGGCAGCCCGGCATTCCGCTGGCGATCGCCAGGCCAGACCTGGCCGTGACGTTGCTCGACAGCAACGGCAAGAAAACCGCCTTTCTTCAGCAAGCGGTCATCGAGCTGGGATTGCGGAATGTGCGGGTCGTTACGGCGCGCGTCGAGGAGTTCAAGCCGGCGGTGCCGTTTGCGGCAATTACTTCGCGCGCCTTTGCCGAACTGGCCGATTTCGTCGGCCTGACGCGGCATTTGCTGGCCCCCGGGGGGGAATGGCTGGCGATGAAGGGGCAGCGCCCGGACGCAGAAATGAATAAACTGCCGGCCGGGGTATCGGTAAAGGCAGTGCACCGGCTGGTTGTGCCGGGGGTCGATGGCGGGCGCCATCTCGTCGTGATGAGGGAGTCATAAGCGTGGCCAAGGTTCTGGCAGTAACCAATCAGAAGGGCGGGGTGGGCAAGACCACCACCGCTGTCAATCTTTCGGCGAGCCTTGCGGCGCTCGACCAGCGCGTGCTGATGATCGACCTCGATCCACAGGGCAATGCGACGACTGGTTGCGGGGTGATGAAGCGCGAGGCGCTGCCGACCGTCTACCAGATCCTGATCGGCCGTTCGACGCTCGAGCAGTCGCGCATCCATACCGAGTTCGGCTTCGACATCCTGCCGGCGAACCGCGAACTGGCGGGCGCCGAGGTCGAGCTGATCGAGCTGGAAAACCGGGAATTTCGGCTGCGCGACGCCTTGGTCGCCGCCGGTGACCAGTACGATTTTGTGCTGCTCGACTGTCCGCCGGCGCTGAACATGCTGACAGTCAATGGCCTCGTTGCCGCCGAGGCGGTGATGATTCCGATGCAGTGCGAGTATTACGCGCTCGAGGGCCTGACCGATCTCGTGACGACGCTGCGCAAGGTGCGCGCCAACCTCAATCCGGTGCTGCAGATCGAAGGCCTGCTGCGCACCATGTTCGACCCGCGCATGACGCTGATGCAGCAGGTGTCCGGCGAACTGGAAAGCCATTTCGGCGACAAGGTGTACAAGAGCATCATTCCGCGCAACGTTCGCCTTGCCGAGGCGCCGTCCTACGGCAAGCCGGTGATCGCCTTCGACCGCGCCTCGAAGGGCGCACAGGCCTATCTGCAGCTGGCGCAGGAAATGCTGGATCGCCGCGACGGCAGGATCGCGATGTCGGCACAGGGAGTATTGGCATGAACATCAAGATGAGAGGTCTTGGCCGTGGCCTCGATGCGCTGCTCGCCGGCGACGAGGCGAAGAAGGAAATCCAGCGCTCGTTGCCGGTTGGCGACCTGCAGCCCGGCAAGTATCAGCCGCGCACGCAGATGGACAAGGAATCGCTGGAAGAGCTTGCCGCCTCGATTCGTGCGCAGGGCCTGATGCAGCCGATCCTGGTGCGACCGGTGTCGGTCGACCGCTACGAGATCATTGCCGGCGAGCGCCGCTGGCGCGCCGCGCAGCTGGCCGGTCTCAAGGAAGTGCCCACGCTGATCCGCGAAATTCCAGACGATGCGGCGCTGGCGATGGCGCTGATCGAGAACATTCAGCGCGAAAATCTCAACCCGCTCGAAGAGGCGCTCGGCCTGCAGCGTTTGGTGGACGAATTTTCGATGACGCACCAGCAGGCTGCCGATGCTGTTGGCCGCTCGCGCCCGGCGGCCTCCAACCTGCTGCGTCTGCTGCAGCTCGCGAAGCCGGTGCAGGACATGCTGATGGCGGGCGATCTCGACATGGGGCACGCCCGTGCGCTGCTGCCGCTTTCGAATGTGTTGCAGGTGCAAATCGCGCAGCGCATCGCGCAGAAAGGGCTGTCCGTCCGCGAAGCGGAGCGTCTGGTGCAGCGCGAAATGGCGCCGCCGGCGACGAAGGTGCCGGCGAAACCCGACCGCGACCTGTTGCGCCTGCAGGAGGAACTGTCTGACGCGCTCGGTGCGACCGTCTGCGTCAAGGCCAACCGCAAGGGCGCCGGCAAGCTGACCATCGATTTTTCTGATCTGGATCAGTTGGAAGGCTTGCTGAGTCGTTTACGATAGACGTCTGCACAGGTTATGTGCACCGCAGCATTTGTTTGACTCTTGTAGAAGAGTCGGCTAGACTGCTGCGGTTTTAGTCGGAGCATCCCTTGCATCCGCAAGTCCGCTGGATCATAGGCTGGCAGGTGGCGCTGACGCTGATCGTAGCGAGCGTTGCTGCGGTGTGGGGGGGTGCGAACGCTGCGCTGTCGGCCATTGCCGGAGGCAGCATCGGGGTGGTGGCCAATCTGCTTTATGTGTGGCGAGCCATGCGCCTGTCGGCGGTCGATGCCGACAAGCCGGACCCGATGCGCGCCTATCGCGGGCAGGCAGCGGGGGAGGCGGCCAAGTTCGCGGCGACGCTGGGGGGGTTTGCCCTGGTTTTCGTCAGCTACAAGAGCGTGGTGCCAATTCCCTTGTTCGCCGGATATGCGTCGACGTTCGTGATTTTCTGGCTGGCGCTGATCAGACGGCGCTGACCGCAACGGTTCTAGGGGATTGAGGGAGCATCATGAGCGCTGAAGGCGGCCTGACCACAGCTGGTTATATCCAGCACCACCTGACCAACCTGGCTGTTTGTGCCGAGTCGGCGAAGATCGATGGCCATTGCCACGGCTTCTGGACTTTCCATCTCGACACGCTGGTCATTTCGGGCCTGCTCGGTCTGATCGCCTTCGGTTTCATGGCCAAGCTTGCCGGCAAAGCGACTTCCGGTGTGCCGAGCGGCTGGCAGAATTTCATCGAGATGGTCATCGGCATGGTTGACCAGCAGGTGCGCGACACCTTCCACGGCAAGAGCGCCCTGGTGACGCCGCTGGCGATCACCATCTTCGTCTGGGTGTTCCTGATGAACGCCATGGACCTGATTCCGGTAGATTTTCTCCCGCTTGTAGCCGGTGCGTTCGGTATCAACTACCTCAAGGCGGTGCCGACCACCGACCCGAACCTCACTTTTGCCATGTCGATCACGGTGTTTTTCATCATGATCTGGATGAACCTGAAAGTGAAGGGCTTCGGCGGCTACATGCATGAAATCTTCACGGCGCCGTTCGGTGCCAAGCTGGCGCCGATCAACTTCATTTTCCGTGTCGTCGAGGACATCGCCAAGCCGATCTCGCTCGCGCTGCGTCTCTTCGGCAACATGTACGCCGGCGAAATGGTCTTCATCCTGATCGCGCTGCTCGGCCTCTACCAGCTGCCGTTGGCCTTGCCCTGGGCGCTGTTCCACATCCTGATCATCACGCTGCAGGCCTTCGTGTTCATGATGCTGACCATCGTGTACATGTCGATGGCGGCTGAATCGCACTGATTTGGGCTCACCCTAACCGTTTCCGTAACACCAACCGTTTTTCGATTAACCCTTACTTTTCAAACTTAGGAGTCACCATGGAACTCGCAACCGTCCTCTCCAACACCGCTATCGCTGTTGCCATCCTGATCGGCGCCGGCGCCCTCGGCACCGCCATCGGCTTCGGTATCCTCGGTGGCCGTTTCCTGGAAGGCGCTGCCCGTCAGCCGGAAATGATCCCGACGCTGCAGGTCAAGATGTTCATCGTCGCCGGTCTGCTCGACGCCGTTACCATGATCGGTGTCGGTATCGCTCTGTTCCTCCTCTTCGCCAACCCGTTCCTGGCCCTCGTCAAGTAATCGCCCGGTCCCTAACAGAAAGGAGTCTGGCGTGAGCATTAACGCTACTCTGATTGGTCAGGCGATCTGGTTCGCGATCTTCATCTGGATCACGATGAAGTATGTCTGGCCGCCGCTGCAAAAGGCGATGGCCGACCGCCAGAAGCAGATTGCTGATGGCCTCTCTGCCGCCGAGCGCGGCAAGCAGGAGCAGGAGATCGCTGCCAAGCGTTCTGCCGACGCCCTGCGTGAAGCCAAGGAAAAGGCCTCCGAAACGATCGCCGCCGCCGAAAAGCGCGCCCAGCAGATCGTCGAGGAAGCCAAGGGTCAAGCCAAGGTTGAGGCGGACAAGGTTGTCGCCGGTGCCAAGGCCGAGATTGACCAGGAAGTCGAACGTGCCAAGCAGCAACTGCGTGAGCGTGTTGCCGAGCTGGCCGTTGCCGGTGCCGAGAAGATCCTGAAGAAGGAAATCAACGCCGCCGCGCATGCCGACATCCTCGGTTCGCTCAAGCAAGGTCTGTAAAGCAAATGGCTGAAACCGTCACCATTGCCCGGCCGTACGCAGAAGCGGTGTTCTCGCTGGCGCGCGAAAAAGGCGCGCTGGCGCAGTGGTCCGACCGTCTCGAAACGCTGTCGGCTTTCGCCGGCAACGCCGAGGTGGCCGCTGTCATCGACAACCCGAATGTGCGTCAGGAGCAGCTCGTCGAGCTCTTCTCCGCCGCATGCGGCAAGGCTGATGACGGCCTAACCAACCTGCTCAAGCTGTTGGCCCAGAACGACCGACTGACCGTCCTTCCCGAGATTGCCGGTCTCTACGAGACCTACAAGCGCGCCGAAGAAGGTACCCGCGACGGCGAGATTCTCTCCGCCTTTGCGATGTCCGATGCGCAGGTTCGCGACGTTACCCCCGAACTGGAGAAGCACTTCAAGTGCAAGCTCAACCTGTCGGTCAAGGTCGATGAGACCCTGATCGGCGGCATCGTGGTGACCGTTGGCGACCAGACGCTCGACGCCTCCGTGCGCGGCAAGCTCGCGGCGATGGCCGTGGCGCTGAAAAACTAGGAGATTTCCATGCAGTTGAATCCAAGCGAAATTAGCGAACTGATCAAGAGCAAGATCTCGAATCTGCAGGCGACCAGTGAAGTTCGCACCCAGGGCACGGTTGTTTCCGTGACCGACGGCATCTGCCGTGTCCACGGCCTGCAGGACGTCATGCAGGGCGAAATGCTGGAGTTCCCCGGCAACACCTTCGGCATGGCGCTCAACCTCGAGCGCGACTCCGTCGGCGCCGTGGTTCTCGGTGAATACGGTCACATCGTTGAAGGCGACACCGTCAAGTGCACGGGCCGCATTCTCGAAGTGCCGGTCGGCCCCGAGCTGCTCGGCCGTGTCGTCAACTCGCTGGGCCAGCCGATCGACGGCAAGGGCCCGCTGAATGCGAAGCTGACCGACAAGATCGAAAAGGTTGCCCCGGGCGTGATCTGGCGTAAGTCGGTTTCGCAGCCGGTGCAGACCGGTCTGAAGTGCGTCGACTCCATGGTGCCGGTCGGCCGTGGCCAGCGCGAGCTGATCATCGGTGACCGTCAGACGGGCAAGACCGCCGTCGCCATCGACACCATCATCAACCAGAAGGGCAAGAACCTCTTCTGTATCTACGTTGCTGTCGGCCAGAAGGCTTCGACGATCGCCAACGTGGTGCGCAAGCTCGAAGAGCACGGCGCGATGGAATACACCATCGTTGTCGCCTCGTCGGCTTCGGAATCGGCCGCGCTGCAGTTCATCGCGCCGTACGCCGGTTGCACGATGGGTGAGTACTTCCGCGACCGCGGCCAGGACGCCCTGATCATTTATGACGATCTGACCAAGCAGGCCTGGGCCTACCGTCAAGTGTCGCTGCTGCTGCGCCGTCCGCCGGGCCGTGAAGCCTACCCGGGCGACGTTTTCTACCTGCACTCCCGTCTGCTCGAGCGTGCCGCTCGCGTCTCGGAAGCCTGGGTTGAAAAACTGACCAATGGCGAGGTCAAGGGCAAGACCGGTTCGCTGACCGCGCTGCCAGTGATCGAAACGCAGGCCGGCGACGTTTCCGCGTTCGTTCCGACCAACGTCATCTCGATTACCGACGGCCAGATCTTCCTTGAGACCGACCTGTTCAACGCCGGTATCCGTCCCGCCATCAACGCCGGTATCTCGGTGTCGCGAGTCGGTGGCGCTGCCCAGACCAAGCTGATCAAGAAGCTCGGTGGCGGTGTCCGTCTGGCACTGGCCCAGTACCGCGAACTCGCGGCCTTCGCCCAGTTCGCTTCCGACCTCGACGAAGCGACCCGCAAGCAGCTCGAGCGCGGCAAGCTGGTGACCGAACTGATGAAGCAGCCGCAGTACGTGCCGCTGTCGATCTCGGACATGGCCGTCACGCTGTACGCCTCGGACAAGGGCTACTTCGACGACGTCGAAGTGAAGCGCGCCCTCGATTGCGAAAAGGCCATGATCGGCTACCTGAAGGCGAACTACGCCGAGCTCATGGATCGCATGGAAAAGACGGCCGAACTTTCCGCTGACACGGAGAAGGAACTCGCGGCTGCCCTCCAGGCATTCAAGGGTACGTGGGCCTAACCGGCTAGGAGAACGCCATGCCTAGCGGCAAGGAAATTCGCAACAAGATCAAGAGCGTCGAGAACACGCGCAAGATCACCAAGGCCATGGAGATGGTGGCCGCATCCAAAATGCGCAAGGCGCAGGACCGGATGCGGGCTGCCCGCCCCTACGGCGACAAGATCCGGCGCGTGGCGGGCAACCTCTCGCATGCGATCGCCGAGTACAAGCATCCGTTCCTCGCCAAGCGCGAGTCGGTGAAGAACATCGGTCTGATCCTCGTCACTTCCGACAAGGGTCTTTGCGGTGGTCTGAACTCGAACGTGCTGCGCCTCGCGGTGTCGCGCATGAAGGAATGGGAAACCAATGGTGCCAGCCTGCAGGTGACTGCAATCGGCAACAAGGGTTTCGGCTTCATGCAGCGTGCCGGTGCCAAGGTGGTTTCGCACGTCACCGGTCTCGGTGACACGCCGCACCTCGAAAAGCTCATCGGACCGGTCAAGGTCCAGCTCGACGCCTTCGTCAAGGGTGAGATCGACCAGCTCTACATCGGCTACACCCGCTTCATCAACACGATGAAGCAGGAACCGGTGATCGAGCAGCTGCTGCCCCTGTCGGGCGACGCGGTCGGTTCGGCGCAGACCAACTGGGACTACGTCTACGAGCCCGAGGCGAAGGAAGTTGTCGACGATCTGCTGATCCGCTACGTCGAAGCGCTGATTTACCAGGCGGTGGCCGAGAACATGGCTTCCGAGCAGAGCGCGCGTATGGTGGCGATGAAGTCCGCGTCCGATAACGCCAAGAACGTGATCGGCGAACTGAAGCTCGTCTATAACAAGACGCGTCAGGCCGCGATCACCAAGGAACTGTCCGAGATCGTCGGCGGCGCCGCGGCGGTGTAACAGGTTTCAATCATTGAGGGATTCACTATGAGTCAAGGTACCATCGTTCAGTGCATCGGCGCGGTTGTGGACATCCAGTTCCCGCGCGAAAAGATGCCCAAGGTCTATGACGCCCTGATGCTCGACAAGAGCGAGGAACACGCCGCTGTCGAGTCGGGTCTGACCTTTGAAGTGCAGCAGGAAATCGGCGACGGTGTCGTCCGTACCATCGCCATGGGTTCGTCCGACGGTCTGCGTCGCGGCATGAAGGTGAACAACACCGGCGCCCCGATCTCGGTGCCGGTGGGTCACGGCACCCTGGGCCGCATCATGGACGTGCTCGGTCGCCCGATCGACGAAGCCGGCCCGATCGCCGGTAACGAAGTTCGCGCCATTCACCAGCCCGCGCCGAAGTTCGACGAGCTGTCGCCGTCGGTTGACCTGCTCGAAACCGGCATCAAGGTTATCGATCTGGTCTGCCCGTTCGCCAAGGGCGGCAAGGTCGGCCTGTTCGGCGGCGCCGGCGTCGGCAAGACGGTTAACATGATGGAGCTGATCAACAACATCGCCAAGCAGCACTCGGGCCTGTCCGTGTTTGCTGGCGTGGGTGAGCGTACCCGTGAAGGTAACGACTTCTACCACGAGATGAAGGACTCCAACGTTCTCGACAAGGTCGCGATGGTGTTCGGTCAGATGAACGAGCCCCCGGGCAACCGTCTGCGCGTGGCGCTGACCGGCCTGACCATGGCCGAGCGTTTCCGTGACGATGGCCGTGACATCCTGCTGTTCATCGACAACATCTACCGCTACACCCTGGCCGGTACCGAAGTGTCCGCGCTGCTGGGCCGTATGCCTTCCGCCGTGGGCTACCAGCCGACGCTGGCCGAAGAAATGGGCCGTCTGCAGGAGCGTATCACCTCGACCAAGGTTGGCTCGATCACCTCGATCCAGGCCGTGTATGTGCCTGCCGATGACTTGACCGACCCGTCGCCTGCCACCACCTTCCTGCACCTCGACTCGACCGTCGTGCTGTCGCGTGACATCGCCGCCCTGGGTATCTACCCGGCCGTCGATCCGCTCGACTCCACGTCGCGCCAGCTCGACCCGCAGGTTGTTGGCGAAGAGCACTACTCGGTTGCCCGTCAGGTGCAGACCACGCTGCAGCGCTACAAGGAACTGCGTGACATCATCGCGATTCTGGGCATGGACGAACTGTCGCCGGAAGACAAGCAGGCCGTGGCCCGCGCGCGCAAGATCCAGCGCTTCCTGTCGCAGCCGTTCCACGTGGCCGAAGTGTTCACGGGTTCGCCGGGCAAGTTCGTTTCGCTGAAGGACACGATCAAGGGCTTCAAGATGATCTGCTCCGGCGAGTGCGACGCAATCCCCGAGCAGGCCTTCTACATGGTCGGCGGCATCGAGGAAGTGTTCGAAAAGGCCAAGACGCTGCAGTAATCGCAGCAATCAAGTGTTTCATTAGGAGACCCGGCAATGGCAATTACCGTACATTGCGACGTGGTGAGTGCTGAAGAGCAGATCTTCTCGGGCATCGTCGAATTCGGCGTGTTCCCGGGCGAAGCGGGTGAACTGGGGGTCTATCCCCAGCACACGCCGCTTCTGACCCGGATCAAGCCCGGTACGATCCGCCTGAAGGTGCCCAGCCAGGCCGATTACGAACTGGTGTATGTTTCGGGCGGCATGCTCGAGGTGCAGCCGAACATGATCACCGTTCTGGCTGATACCGCGATCCGTGCCCACGATCTCGACGAAGCCAAGGCGATGGAAGCCAAGAAGCGTGCGGAAGAGGCGCTTGCCAACCGCAACGCCGAAATGGACTACGCTACGGCAGAAGCGGAACTGGCGCAGGCTGTTGCACAGCTGCAGGCGATCAAGAAGCTCAAGAATCGCCACTGAGTTTGCCGAAGGGCGAAAATGAGAAAAGGCAGCCTGCGGGCTGCCTTTTCATTTCTATTACGCGCAAGAAGTGGGTTGGCGCGCTGGTTGACCCAGAGTTGAAACCGGCGGTAACTCCCGGCTGGCTACTCGCGAAGTCGTGTAACTCGGCGCTCGAGGCGCGCCAAATCGTCGGACAGCTGTGCAATCCCGTCGGACATCGCCGCGAGCCTGTTCGGGCGAATGAGCATTCCCGTTTCATCGGCTGCGTACTCAACCAGATTCTGCGAAAAGCGCCGAACACTTTCGTGTTGTGCAGAGAAGAGGGTGCGAACGCCCCCGGCGATCCGCCGTGCCGCGATGTCACCGGTAAAGCGGGCCAGGTCGGCCTCGGGGTCCCAGCGCAGGTTGCGGAAAACGAAGCCAAGCGTCTCGGCGAGATCGGCGGCTCCTGACAACTTCGCTGCTCCAAAAACGCTCTCACGATCAGTGAGCAGACGTAGCGGCGCGTCCTCCGGAAGCTGGATCAGGACATCTGCGTTTGTGCTCTCCGTCGCTGCCAGAAACCCACAGCCGTCAATCGAAAACACAACAGTGAACGGCCCCAATTCGAAACGAACGCAACTCCCGGCAAACGGCTGGAGACGGGCTCGCGCCCATTCTTCTCCATCGAGAAGATGGTTTACTGAGCCAGCGATCAATTGATCCAGCATTTTGCCGGCAGCCCGTCCAGGATGATCAGAACTTGAAGCCGCGGTGCAGGGAACAGACGCCCAGCGTCAGGTTGAAATACTCGACGCGTTCAAGCCCTGCAGTCTCCATCATTCCCTTCATCGTTTCCTGATCCGGATGCATGCGGATCGACTCCGCGAGGTAACGATAGCTCGCTTCGTCCTTGACAAGCACCTGGCCGATCTTCGGAATGATGTTGAACGAGTAGAAGTCGTATGCGGGCGCCAATGGCTTCCACACCTGCGAGAACTCCAGGACAAGCAGGCGGCCACCGGGTCGCAGCACCCGACGCATTTCCTTGAGTGCCACATCCTTGTGTGTCATGTTGCGCAGTCCGAAAGCAACGGTTACGCAATCAAAGTAGTCGGAGGGGAACGGCAGCCTTTCCGCATCGCACTGCGCCACGGGAGTAAGAAAACCCTTGTCGCACAGCCGGTCACGCCCGCGCGTGAGCATTGCGTTGTTGATGTCCGTCAGCCAGACCTGACCGCGCTTGCCTACCCGTTTCAGGAACGCGAGCGAGAGATCGCCAGTGCCACCGGCAACGTCCAATACGCGCGAACCCTCGCGCACGCCGCTCTTGGCAATCGTGAAGGCTTTCCACAGGCGATGCATGCCTCCCGACATTACATCGTTCATCAGGTCGTACTTCTGCGCTACCGAGTCAAAAACATCAGCGACGCGGCGTGCCTTTTCGGCTTCCTGAACCTGTTCATAGCCGAAATGTGTTGTCTTTTCGTTCATGGAAATCTCAATGATGTCCGCAACCGCCCTTCGCCTTGGCTGGCTCCGGCGGGCTATCCTGTGGGTCGCGACTCTTGCCCTCAGCCGATAGCCGCTCCAGATAGGTCTGCCAAAGTTCGTCGTGATGTTTACCCAGGTTGTAGAGCATGTCCCACGAGTAGAGGCCGCTGTCGTGTCCGTCGCTGAACACTGGCTTGATGGCATAGTTGCCGACCGGCTCGATGCGTTCAATCGTCACCTCACGCTTACCTGCCTGCAATACCTCCTGCCCGGGACCGTGCCCGCGCGCCTCGGCAGACGGAGTGAACACGCGAAGGTACTCGTACGGCAGTTCAAAGCGCTCGCCATTATCGAAAGCAATTTCGAATAGGCGTGATTTCTGGTGCAGCTTGATTTCAACAGGGGCGGGAAGCTCGTTGTCGAGGCCGGCCATGATACAGCTCCGATCTGGCGAAAGAGGGCGTAATCATAGCCGGAAAACACTCTGCTTGGCGCCTGCAAGACGCGGAGGCAGATGCGCCGGGTTACTTTTCCAGCGAGAAACTGATTCGCTCGAAATCGGGGCCTTCCTGCAAAACATGGTCGAGCCGTACGCGCCACGGGGCATCGGTAAAGACTTCGATCACGCGTCCGGCCTGATACCACCCGCCGGGAAGAACCACTGACTGCAACTCGCCAACTGCTTCGATCGCTGGAAGCAGGAATGCCCGACTGTACATCTCGCTTTTGCCGGTGTGTCCCGTGAGCATACGTGCCGCGATGGCCTGTGGCGCACCCGGCAACGCAGCGATTCCGGCCACCAGTCCAAAACTCCTGTCCTGCATCAGCCAGGTCACCTGGGCGAGGAAATAGCGATCGCCATCGTGTGGGCAAACTGCCAGCAACTCGCCGTGTGCGACCTTGCTTCCGGCGATCGAGCGCATCAGGCGGAAACCGTTTGCGGACTGATTGACCACTTCCCAATCGTCCGGCCGTGCCACCTGAATGCCTTGATGAATCTGCAACTTTGCGGTCGGATCATCCATATGCCGGAAAACGAACAGCGTATCGAACTCCTGCCGCGAATAAACTCGAGTGTTCTCGGGCTGCGTGAACTCTTTTCCGGAAATGAAATAGTGCATCGCTTCGAAACCGCTGCCCACCTTGGCGATGCCAGAGGTTGCATGGCGTCGGAATTTGCGGGCGGCACGCGCCTGTGTCCATGGGCGCGAGAGATGATCAAGCAAGCGCCGACACAGCCCGGCCGAACAGTCTTCGCCGAGGCCAATCTGCGCCGGCGGAAGCTTCTGCCCCAGTTGCTGACGTACCTGAGTGAGCGCCATCGCCAGTCGCGATGTATCCAGTCGCCGCAGCTGACTGGTGTTCAGGCAATCCGCAACGGGTTTCAGTCCGTTATCTTGCATCAGGTCTACGACGAATGGCGGCAGCGCCTCGCCAGGCTCGCACGGATGAACGCTTACCAGCGGTGACCACTGCGTTGCCCAACGCCGGATCAATCCCTGATCGCGCACCGAAAGGCTGTACGGGCCGGCGAGATCCATCAGCAGGGCGGTAACGAAGGCAGCCGTGCAGTGCGTCGCCCGTCCATGCGGGTCAAGCGCATCGGCCAGCGGATAGGTTGCCACGCCCCATTCCTCGGCACTCGCATAGTAGCCGTGAAGGTCGAGCCAGATTCCGGCAGGAAGTTCACGTCGTGCCCGGTGATGCTCAACGATGACCATCGTCGTGTAATAGATGCAGCGATGCAGTACCAGTGCCACCCGTAGAGGGTGCTCGGGATCGTCCGCGTCGGCGTCGAGTTGCGCACATTGAGAGTAGGCCCGCGTTACCTTGCGCCAGATCGCGATGACCTGCTCGAAAGCCTGTTCTTCGACCTCACCGAGTGGAAGCGGCTTATTCACGTAACGCCGAGCCAGTTCCTCCTCGACAAAGCACAATGGCACGCGTGTCTGTTCGAGCAGGTTCAGGTAGGTGAGCGCCGGTGGTGGCGAGGCAAGCAGGCTGTCGAAAAACTGATTGAGTGACACCTCGGCCTGCAAGGGATTGGCGAGCGGAAGTCGCGACAGGAAATTGAGCCCGGTTTCCAGGTCTGGAATGGCGAGGCCGATCGCTTCATCAACGCGCGGGATTCCGACAGTGCTCATGATTGTTCTCCCTTCAGGGACGAATCGATGCGAGACGCAATTTCCTCACCGAGTCGAAGATTCGAAACAAGTTGTCGCGCCGGGCTGCTCACCCGTTGCGCGCTCCCCCAGACCGGCTGCGGAAAATGCCTGTCGTCGCGCCAGCGTGGAATGACATGCCAGTGGAGGTGCGGCACGACATTCCCGAAACTGGCGAGGTTGATCTTGTCCGGTTGATAAAGCGCCCGCAAACTCGCTTCGACGGAGCAGACGACCGCCATCAGCTGTGTTCGCTCCGCAGCGTCCAGATCGGTCATCTCTGCGACATGCCTCTGCAAAATGACGCGACAGAAACCCGGATAATCAGCGTCCGCGACGCGTACGACCCTGCAAAAACCGTCCTCCCACAGCAACTCGCCGCCGGGAGAACCACACAACTCGCAATCCCCAGACGCCGCTGCAAGGAAACGCCCCAAGCGCTCAACCTCCCCGGACGAGGCGGCAATTTGTGCATTTTTCGTATCCATATGCTCATCCTATGATGCTCGGGATGAAGCGATAAGGAACTATTTCACAAAATTCAGCCGTTTAGCAGCCGCCCCCGCCTCTCTATCTACAATAGCACGCGTTCGATGCCGCCGGCATTGGCCTTCTCAACGTAGCGCGCCATCCAGTCTGGCCCGAGCAGATACTTGGCCATCTCGACAACGATGTAATCCGATTCCATGCCGGCGTCGTCGTTGTAACGGGATAGCCCCTGCAGGCAGGAAGGGCACGAGGTCAGCATCTTGACCTGCCCGCTGAAACCATCGGCGCGCAGCTTGGCCGCCCCCTTCTCGATTTCGAGTTGCTTGCGCGAACGTACCTGGGTCGAAATGTCCGGGCGGGCGACGGCGAGCGTGCCGGATTCACCACAGCAGCGATCCGAGAGATCGACCGGCTGGCCCATCAACTCGTTCACCACCTTGATCCCGGACATGGTCTTCATCGGCATATGGCAGGGTTCGTGGTACATGTAGCGAACGCCTTCAACGCCTTCCAGTTTCACGCCCTTCTCGATCAGGTATTCGTGGATGTCGAGCAGGCGGCAGCCGGGGAAGATCTTCTCGAACTGGTACTTCTGCAACTGATCCATGCAGGTGCCGCAGGAGACGATCACCGTCTTGATGTCGAGGTAGTTCAGCGTGTTCGCCACGCGGTGGAAGAGCACACGGTTGTCGGTCGTGATCTTCTGGCCCTGATCCTCTTCGCCGGCGGCCGTCTGCGGATAGCCACAGCATAGGTAGCCGGGCGGCAGCACGGTGGCGGTGCCCAGTTCGTAGAGCATGGCCTGCGTGGCCAGACCGACCTGCGAGAACAGGCGCTCCGAACCGCAGCCGGGGAAGTAGAAGACGGCGTCCGAGTCTTCCTTGAACTTCTGCGGGTCGCGGATCACCGGCACGACGGTGTCGTCCTCGATGTCGAGCAGCGCGCGCGAGGTGCGCTTGGGCAGCCCGCCCGGCATCGGCTTGTTGATGAAGTGGATGACCTGCGCCTTCACCGGCGCCTTGCCCAGCGTTGCCGGCGGCGCCTTGACCTGGCCCTGGATGAGGCCGAAGGATTTTGCGATCTTGTAGGCTAGGCGCTGCGCCTTGTAACCCCACTCGATCATGCCGGTACGGATCAGCTTGATCGTCGCCGGGTCCTTGGCGGTGAGGAAGGCCATGGCGGCCGCCTTGCCCGGGTTGAACGATTTCTTACCCTGGTTGCGCAGCAGGTTGCGCATCTTGACCGTGACGTCGCCGAAGTCGATGTCGACCGGGCAGGGCTTCTCGCACTTGTGGCAGATCGTGCAGTGGTCGGCGACGTCCTCGAATTCCGCCCAGTGGGCGAGCGAGACGCCGCGGCGGGTCTGCTCCTCGTAGAGGAAGGCCTCGATCAGCAGCGAGGTGCCAAGGATCTTGTTGCGCGGCGAGTAGAGCAGGTTGGCGCGCGGCACGTGCGTCGAGCACACCGGCTTGCACTTGCCGCAACGCAGGCAGTCCTTGATGTCGTGCGAAATCTCGCCGATCTCGGTCTGCTCCATGATGATGGATTCGTGGCCCATCAGGTTGAAGCTCGGCGTGTAGGCGTCTTCCAGTGTGGCCGGGCGCGCGTCGGCGAACGGCTTCGCCGCGCTGCCGCGCATCAGCTTGCCGCGGTTGAAGCGGCCCTGCGGGTCGACCTTCGCCTTGTAGGCCCAGAAAGCAGCCATTTCGGCGTCGGTCAGGTAGTCGAGCTTGGTGATGCCGATGCCGTGCTCGCCGGAGATGACGCCGTCGAGCGAACGCGCCAGCGCCATGATGCGGTCAACAGCGCGGTTAGCCGTCTGCAGCATCTCGTAGTTGTCCGAGTTGACCGGGATGTTGGTGTGCACGTTGCCGTCGCCGGCGTGCATGTGCAGGGCGACGAAGACGCGGCCGCGCAGCATTTCCTTGTGGATCGCCTCGATGCGCGTCAGCACCGGCTGGAAGACCGTGCCGTCGAAGATCTTGGAGAGGCGCGGCTTCAGTTCGGTTTTCCAGGACGTGCGGATCGAGTAATCCTGCAGGCGGTGGAATAGCGTCGGATTGGCGGCGCGGTTGGTCAGCTCGCCGGCGGCCACGCCGTAATCCGCAAACTGCTTTTCGGCTTCCGCCAGCGGCAGGTCGAGGTTGTCGAGCAACCACTGCCAGCGGCGGCGGACGCTGGTCACGTAGTCGAGCGCGGCCTGACGGCGGTCGCCGATCAGGATGTCCTTGTCGAGTTCGGCGTCGCCCGCGTGGAGTGGCAGTTCACCGGAGAGAAACTCGGCGAGCGCATCGCACAGCGCCAGCTTGTTCTGCGTCGATAGTTCGATGTTGATGCGTTCTATGCCGTCGCAGTAGTCGCCCATGCGTGGCAGCGGGATGACCACATCCTCGTTCACCTTGAAGGCGTTGGTGTGCTTCGAGATGGCAGCGGTGCGCGAACGGTCGAGCCAGAACTTCTTGCGCTGCTCGGGCGAGACGGCAATGAAGCCTTCGGCGCCGCGCGTGTTGGTCATGCGGATCACGGCCGAGGCGGCGTTCATCACCGCATTCTCGTCGTGGCCGACGATGTCGCCGATCAGCACCATCTTCGGCCGGCCGTGGCGCTTGGCCTTGGTCGTGTAGCCGACGGCATTCACGTAGCGCTCGTCGAGGTGTTCGAGGCCGGCGAGCAGCACGCCGGCCGTGTTGCCTTCGCCGCCCGGCTTGAAGTAGTCGGTGATCTCGACGATGGCCGGCACCGCTTCGCGCACCTGGCCGAAGAATTCGAGGCAGACGGTGCGCGTCACCGGCGGCATCTTGTGCAGCACCCAGCGCGCGGCGACGATCAGGCCGTCGGTGCCTTCCTTCTGCACGCCCGGCACGCCGCCGAGGAACTTGTCGGTGACGTCCTTGCCCAGCCCGTCCTTGCGGCAGTGCTGGCCGGGCATCGACAGTTCTTCCTCGGACAGCAGCTTCCTGCCGGTCGGATCGAAGCGCTTGATGCGGAAACGCACGGTGTGCTGCTCGTGGATCTTGCCGAAGTTGTGGTCCAGCCGCTCGACTTCCAGCCAGTTGCCGTCCGGGTCGACCATCTTCCACCAGGCCAGGTTGTCGAGCGCGGTGCCCCACAGCACGGCCTTCTTGCCGCCGGCGTTCATGGCGATGTTGCCGCCGATGCACGAGGCGGAAGCGGAAGTCGGGTCGACGGCGAAGACGCGCCCGGCGAGCGCGGCGGCCTCGGAAACCTTTTCGGTGACGACGCCGGCGCCGGTGCGGATGGTGGCGTATTTGTCGGTGTGACCCGGCAGCACCAGTTCCTCGACCGGGCCGAGATCGATCAGCTTTTCGGTGTTGATGACGGCCGACAGCGGCGTCAGCGGAATGGCGCCGCCGGTGTAGCCGGTGCCGCCCCCGCGCGGGATGATGGTCAGGCCGAGTTCGATGCAAGCCTTAACCAGCGGCGCCATTTCCTCTTCGGTGTCCGGAGTGAGGACGACGAAGGGATACTCGACACGCCAGTCGGTGGCATCGGTCACGTGCGAAACGCGGGCGAGGCCGTCGAAGGCGATGTTGTCCTTGCGCGTGTGCTTGGCGAGCGCCTTGAGTGCCCTGGCGCGCAGCTTGGCGGTTTCGGCGAAGCGGCGCTCGAAGGCGTTGACCGCGACGTTTGCGGCATCGACCAGCTTGAGCACCTTGTCGTTGCCCTGGCGGCGCTTGTCGATTTCGTTGAGGCGATGGCGCAGTGCATCGATCAGCGCCCGGCGACGGTCGTCGTTGGCGAGCAGGTCGTCTTCCAGGTACGGATTGCGCTGCACGACCCAGATGTCGCCGAGTACCTCGTAGAGCATGCGCGCCGAACGGCCGGTGACGCGTTCGCTGCGTAGTTCGTCGAGGATCGCCCAGTTTTCCTGACCGAGCAGACGGATGACGATCTCGCGGTCGGAGAACGAGGTGTAGTTGTACGGAATTTCGCGCAGGCGGGCGGTCATGGCAATAAGGGGGTGCTTCAAAAAGGAAATTTTAACGTATCGCGGTGCAGCACGCAGGACTCCATAGACCGCAGAAGTGGTGGATTGGTTGCACCGACGACGTAGCCTCCATTCCTTGCCAACACTGGATTTTCGTGAAATATTGCCTTCGCGGGCCTGAATTTCCCGTTGTTAAATGCGCGGCCGGCGAAAATGCCGGGTGTTTCAGTCCGTTTTTAGAAATTGAGGGCTCGATGCCGGAAAAATCAGTGCCGGGAGCAGTACCTGGCTTGCGCGAGGATTTGTTGCACCACGACCCCCTGCTGGGGTGTCTGGTGGAAATGACTCATCTGCACGGCCGGCCGAGCACGCGTGCTGCGCTGACTGCTGGTTTGCCGCTGGAGAAGGGCTGCCTGAGCCCCTCGCTGTTTCCACGCGCGGCGGCCCGCGCCGGTTTTGCGTGCAAGATCGTTCGGCGAACGCTGGACAAGATCGACACGGCCCTGCTGCCGGCGATTCTCCTCCTCAAGGGTGACGAAGCCTGCATTCTCCTTGGGTGGCATGGCGACGCAGAGGATGCAGTAGCGCATCTCCTGATGCCCGATACGGGGCAGGGGGAGGTGCGGATGCCGGCAGCCGAACTGCGCGAAAGATATCTCGGGATTGCCATCTTCTGCCGACCGCGCTTCACCTTTGACGCGCGCGCGCCGGAGGTGGGGAAAGTCAAGCTGCGTCACTGGTTCTGGGGGGCGCTCGCGGAACAGTGGCCGGTCTATCGCGATGTCGTTGCGGCGGCGCTGCTGATCAATGTCTTCGCGCTGGTCATGCCGCTATTCACCATGAATGTCTATGACCGCGTCGTACCGAACAATGCGGTCGATACCCTGTGGATGATGGCGCTTGGCGTACTGCTCATCATCGGCATGGATTTCGCAGTTCGTCTGCTGCGTGGACACTTCATTGATCTGGCCGGGGCGCGTATCGATGTACAGCTTTCCTCGACCATCATGGAGCGCGTTCTCGGTATGCGCATGGAGGGCAAACCGGCTTCCGTCGGCTCCTTCGCCTCGAATCTACGCGCCTTTGAATCGGTTCGTGATTTCATCGCCTCGGCGACCGTGTCGGCGCTGATCGACCTGCCATTCGCGTTGATCTTCATCCTCGTCATTGTCTGGATTGCCTGGCCGTTGGCGCTGATTCCTCTGGCAGCACTCGTGATCGGACTCGTCTACGCATATGTTGTGCAGCACAAGATGCATGAACTCGCCGAGACTAGCTATCGCGCGGCCGCCATGCGCAACGGCGCCCTGATAGAGAGCCTGACGGCACTCGAAACGATCAAGACGCAGTGCGCCGAGGGGACGGTGCAGAAAAAGTGGGAAGGTACCACGGCCTTTCTGGCACGCATCAACGCGCAGACCCGCCTGCTGTCGGCCTCGGCCATGAACGGAGCGGCAGCGATCCAGCAATCGGTCAATGTCGTGCTCATCATCGGCGGTGTCTATCTTATCCATGCCGGCGATCTCAGCATGGGCGGCCTCATCGCCGTGACCATGCTCGGTGGTCGCGCCATCACCCCGCTTGGCCAGGTCGTTGGACTGCTGATGCAGTACCAGAATGCCCGCACCGCACTCGAGTCGCTCGAGAAACTGATGGCAAATCCCGTCGAGCGTGGCGACGACGAATTCATCCATCGACCCGAACTGTCCGGCGAAATCGAATTCCGCGACGTATCCTTCTCCTATCCCGGCCAAACCGAGCCGGCGCTGAAAAACGTTTCGTTTCGCATCCACGCCGGGGAGAAGATCGTCATCATCGGGCGTACCGGGTCCGGCAAGACAACGTTGCAAAAATTGATCCTGGGACTCTACAAACCGACCGAGGGTGTAGTGCGCCTCGATGGTGTCGACCAACGTCAGCTCGACCCGGCCGATATCCGGCGCAACATTGGTTTCGTTGGTCAGGAGTCGATTCTCTTCTACGGCACGCTGCGAGAAAACATCAGCATCGGCGCCCCCTATGCCGACGACTCGGCCATTGTCCATGCGGCAGAGGTGGCCGGTTTGACCCAGTTCGTCAATCGCCACCCCCAGGGCTTCGACATGCTGATTGGCGAGCGCGGCGAATCGCTGTCCGGCGGCCAGCGGCAGGAAGTCGCGATTGCGCGCGCCGTGCTCATGGATCCGCCGGTGCTTCTGCTCGACGAGCCGACGAGCGCCATGGATTTCTCGACCGAGCACCAGTTCAAGCAGCGCATCCGCCAGTACGCAGCGCACAAGACGATGATCATTGTCACGCATCGCACCAGCCTCATCGAACTTGCAGATCGAATCATCGTCGTCGACGAGGGACGCATCGTTGCCGACGGACCGCGCGAGAAAGTGATCGACGCCCTGCAGTCCGGCAAGGTGGGAAAGGGCGAGTGACGAAATGAGCGTATTCACCCCCCGCCTGATCGCCGCCGGCCGGCGTGCCGTGAGCTTGCTGGAAAAGGCACGCATTCCGCTGCAGCCACATTTCGACCGCTGGGTTGCCAGCATGGAGATGGTGGAAAAGGAACGTGAGCACCGTGGTTTCGAGGCCGATGCCGATTACGCGATCCTGCATCAGGAACCGTTACGCGCCCGCATCCTGCTCAAGTCGATTGGTATCGCCCTGGCGATTTTTGTGATGTGGGCGGCAGTGGCACAGGTCGACGAGGTGACGCGCGGCGAAGGCAAGGTCATCCCGTCGCGGCAGGTACAGGTCCTGCAGAGCCTCGACGGCGGTTTCGTATCCGAAATCCTTGTCCGTGAAGGACAGATCGTGCAGCCCGAACAGATGCTGCTGAAGATCGACGAGACGCGCTTCGTATCCTCGGTGAAGGAAAGCCGCGTGCAATACCTCGCGCTCGCCGCCAAGGCGGCGCGCCTGCGCGCGCTGAGCGACGGCAAGCCGCTCGAAATGCCGGCTGAAGTCCTCAAGGAAGATCCGAAGACCGCTGAGGAGGAGCGCCGCCTCTACGAGTCGCGGCGCGAAGAACTCGACGCGCAGGTCTCGATTGCCCGCCAGCAGCTGGCGCAGCGCCAGCAGGAACTGAACGAGCTGCGCGCCAAGTACGAAAATGCCGCACGTGCCTTCGATCTGACCTCGAAGGAGCTCTCCGTCACCAAGCCGCTGATCAATTCCGGTGCCGTTTCCGAGGTCGAACTGCTGCGGCTTGAGCGGGATGTCGCCCGCTTCCGCGGTGACCGCGACATGACCTCCGCGCAGATCGGCCGCGTGCAGGCGGCGATCACCGAGGCCAACCGCAAGATCCAGGAAGTCGAACTGGCGTTCCGCAACGAATCTGGAAAGGAGCTGGCCGAGACCATGGCCAAGCTGAACAGCCTGTCCGAAGGCAGCGTCGCCCTCTCCGACAAGGTTGCTCGCTCGGTCCTGCGCTCGCCGGTCAAGGGCACCGTCAAGCGCCTGCTCGTCACGACGGTCGGCGGGGTCATCCAGCCGGGCAAGGACGTCGTTGAGATCGTGCCGCTGGAAGACAACCTGCTGCTCGAAGCCAAGGTCCAGCCGCGCGACATCGCCTTCCTGCGCCCCGGGCAGAAGACCGTCGTCAAGTTCACCGCCTACGACTTCTCGATCTACGGCGGCCTCGATGGGGTACTGGAACACATCGGCGCCGACACCGTCACCGACGAAAAGGGCAACGCCTTCTACATCGTCCGCGTGCGCACCGACAAGGCGACGATCGGCAAGGACCTGCCGATCATTCCCGGCATGATCGCCGAAGTCGAAATCATCACCGGCGAGAAGAGCGTGCTGACCTACCTGCTGAAGCCGGTCCTGCGCGCCAAGGCGCGGGCGTTCAGCGAGCGCTAGTCGTGGCAGAGCAGTTCTTCCTCTCGGCAGACGGCCGGCTGCGCGATATCTGGCGCGGTGCGTTTCCGGCCGCACGCCCACTGCGCCTCACCGACCTCGCTGCCGATACCCTTCCTGCCGACGCCGTGATCTGGCTGCTGGTGGCGCCCGGCAATAAGGCCGAGGGGCAGATAGCCTCGCTGCGCCAGCGCGGGGTGGCCCAGCCGCTGATCGTTCTTGCCGACGAACCCGGCGACGAGGATGCGCTTGCCGCCCTGGCTGCCGGCGCCTCGGGATACTGCAACAGTCATGCAGCCTCCGAAGTCCTGCAGCAGGTCGCGATGGTCGTCGCGAATGGCGGCCTCTGGGTCGGACAGCGGCTGATGCAGCGGCTGCTTGCCGGAACCGCCCGCCTGCTGCAACCATCCCCCTCCGGCGACTGGGCCCGAACGCTGACCGAGCGCGAGCGGGAGGTGGCCCGGGCGGTTGCCCGCGGCGCAGCGAACAAGGAAATTGCCCGCGAGCTGGCGATCACTGAGCGCACCGTCAAGGCACACGTCGGCGCCATCCTCGAAAAGTTGGGAGCGAGAGACCGGCTGCAACTGTCCCTGATCGTAAACGGTGTCGAGCCCCTCCGCTGAAAGCTGTAGCCCAGTTGGTCCGCTGGCACCCCTGGCATGTCCGATCCGCGGTTTCTGCCAGATGGCGACCGGTTGTACTTCAGTACAGTAGGCACCCCGGCGGCGGCCGGCTATTGTTCCTCCATCCAGAAATCCGATCGGAGCGAACATCATGGCCGAAGCCCTCGTCATTGCCCGCGTAGCCGCCCTCCAGGGAGAAGTCTTTGCCCGCAGCGCGGAGGGCGTCGTCCGCCGCCTGAAAGTCGGCGACCCCGTACGCGAAGGCGACGTCATCACGCCGGGGGCCGGGGGTCGGGTCGAGCTGGCGCTGCAGGACGGAACGACGCGGCTCGTGAGCAGCGGCGAACAGCTGACGGTCGATGCGGAAGTGGCCGGCGAAGTGAAGCCCGATGCTGCCGATGCGGCTCTCCTCGCAGGCAATGGCCAGTTCGAGCGCGTCATCAAAGCGATCAACGAGGGCGGTTCGCTTGACGAACTGCTTGAAGAAACGGCCGCCGGCGAAGCCGGTGGCGCCGACGGCGGCAGTTCCTTCGTCCGCCTGCTGCGCATTGCCGAGAATGTCGATCCGCTGGTATTCCGTTTCGGCAGTCCCGACCGCGATCAATTCGACGAGCCGCCGGTTGGCGGCAGCGCCGGCACGGGGCCGGCAGCGCCGACCATCTCGGCGGACGACGGCAACAACGTGGCGCCGGGCCAAGCGACCGTCCGCGAACGTGGGCTGCTCAGCGGCGGCGATACCAGCGAAACGACCACCGGCACGATCACCGTGCAGGTTCCCGGCGGCGTGATCAGCCTCTCGGTCGGCGGCACCACCTTCACGGCAGCACAGCTCGGGAACCCCGCCTATCTTGCGGCCAATCCGGTTGACACCGGCGAGGGTCTGCTCACCGTTACCGGCTACAACGCGGCGACTGGCGTGCTCAGCTACAGCTATTCGCTCAAGGGTCCGGTCAGCCAGCCGGGTGTCAGCGAAACGATCGACAACATCGCCGTGTCGGTAACGAGCCCGGGCGGCACGGCCAGCACCACGCTCGGCATCCACATCATCGACTCGGTTCCTCAGGCACAGAACGACACCAACGCCATTAGCGAGGATGCGGCACCAAACACCCTCAACGGCAATGTCTTCACCGCCAACGACGACATCGGCGCCGATGTCGTCGCCAACCCGGTCACGCCGACCGCCGGCACGATCGCCCTCAGCTACGGCAGCCTCCAGCTCAATGCCGACGGCAGCTACACCTACACGCTCAACAATGCCAACCCGGCGGTGAATGCCCTGAAGACCGGCCAGACGCTGAGCGAGACCTACACCTACACGATCACCGATGCGGATGGCGACGCCAGCACGGCGACGCTCGTCATCACCATCAATGGCAACACCGACGGTGTGCCGAGCATCGTTCCGGTTGACGGCAACGGCGGCGCAACCGGTCAGGCCACGGTCAACGAACAGGGCCTCACCAGCGGCGGCGACACCAGCGAAACGACCACCGGCACGATCACTGTCAGCGCACCGGACGGGCTCGCCAGCATCGTCATCGGCGGCACCACGTTCACTGCGGCGCAGCTCGGGAACCCCGCCTACCTCGCGGCAAACCCCGTCAGCACCGGTACCGGCACCCTCACGCTGACCGGCTTCAACCCGGCCACCGGGGCCCTCACCTACACCTACACGCTTAATGGCGCGGTGAACCAGCCCGGCGCCACGGCAACCACCGATCCTATCCCGCTCACGGTCAACGACCTCGGCGGCGACAGCGCCAACGGCACGCTCACCATCAACATCCTCGATACCGCTCCGCAGGCCAATCCGGACACCAACGCCGTGACTGAAGACACGGCCCCGAACCCGGTGTCGGGTAACGTCATCTCGGGTACCGGCGCCGACACCCTCGGTGCCGACGCCACCGCAGTGACCGGCATCATCGCCGGCGCCGGCGTACCGGGCAACAATGTCACGGCCGGCACCACCAGCGCCAACGGCACGAACGTTGCCGGCACCTACGGCACGCTGGTGCTGGGTGCGAACGGCAGCTATACCTACACGCTCAACAATGCCAACCCGGCGGTGCAGGCACTGAATGCCGGCGAGACCACCACCGACGTCTTCACCTACACCATCACAGATGCCGATGGCGACGTCAGCACCACCACGCTGACCGTCACGCTCACCGGCACCAACGACCTCGTCACCGTCACGGTGCCTGATGTCAGTGCCGAAGCGGGCGATCTCAGCGTCCGCGAAGACCTCACCACCACCGGCAGCTTCACGCTCAGCGCCCCGGACGGCCTCGACCCGACCGAAGCCGTGCAGATCGCCGGCACCTGGATCAGCAAGGCCGCCCTCGAAGGCAGCGGCACCACCAACATCGCCATCACCACGGCGCAGGGTGTCCTCACCGTGACCGGCTACAACCCCGCGACTGGCGTTGTCAGCTACAGCTACGACCCGAGCGGCACTGCCAAGAACCACACCGGTGGCGACGTCCTCGACAACATCGCCATCGTCGTCAAGGACGACAGCGGCGATACCGCCAACAGCACGCTCACCATCAACATCCTCGACACTAATCCGGTGGCGAACCCCGACGTCAACGCCGTGACCGAAGACACGGCCCCGAACCCTGTCTCGGGCAACGTCATCGCGACGGGCGCGGGCGCTGACACCCTCGGTGCCGACGCTACCGCCGTCACCGGCATCATGGCCGGCGCCGGCGTGCCGGGCAGCAATGTCACGGCCGGCACCACCAGCGCCAATGGCACGAACGTTGCCGGCACCTACGGCACGCTGGTGCTGGGCGCGAACGGCAGCTACACCTACACGCTGGACAACGCCAACCCGGTGGTGCAGGCGCTCGCCCGCAATCAGGCGGTCAGCGATACCTTCAGCTATACCATCACCGATGCCGACGGCGATACCAGTACGACGACGCTGACGATAACTGTCACTGGCACCAACGACGCACCGGACATCACGATCGGTGCCGGCGACAGCGCGAGTGCCGGGATGACCGAGACCAATGCCGGCCTCACCGCGAACGGCACGCTGAGCATCTTCGACATCGATACGCAGGATACGGTAACGCCCAGCGTTACCGGTGTCACCGCGGTTTATAGCGGCCCCGGCGTCATGCCCCTGACCAACGCGCAACTGCTGGCCATGTTCAGCGTCAGCGGCGGCGATCCGAGCAGCGCGGGGCAGGGCGTCGCCAACGGCATCGGCTGGAACTTCAATTCGGGCAGCCAGGCCTTCAACTTCCTGCCGGCGGGCCAAACCCTCACGCTCACCTACAACGTGCGCGCCACGGACAGTTCCGGCGCGGCGAACAATACCGACAACCAACCGGTGACGATCACCATTACCGGTACCAACGACGGTGTCGTCGCCAACGCCGATACGCGCAGCATCCGTGAGGACGAGTCGAACCCAGCCAACCGCAGCGGCAACGTATTGACGAATGACATCGTCGACCCGGATCTCGGCCAGACTACCAGCGTTACGAGCTTCTCGCTCGACCACGACGGCAACGGCATCCCGACGACCTACGTGCCCACCATCTCCGGAACCGCGGTGACCATCACCTCGTCGGGCGGAAACCTCGGCGTGTTCACGATGTCGAGCAACGGCAATTACTCCTTCGTGCCGCAGACGAACTACAGCGGCCCGATCCCTGTCATTACCTACACCGCCGGCAGCACGGGAGGTGACAGCGCGACATCCACGCTGACGCTCACGATCACGCCGGTTTCCGACGCGCCTGGCGTCACCCGTGACGCTGCGACAGTCACCACGAATGAAGACGTGGCTGTTGCGCTCGGCTTCAACGCCCCGACCGTCACCGACAGCATCGACCGGACCGGCGCCGGTGCCGGCGACAATCCCGAACGCCTCGGTCTCATCTCGCTGACCGGCATCCCGCGTGGTGCGATTCTTCAGGATACTTCGGGCAACAACCTCTACACCATCCCCGCGTCAGGTAGCACGACAGTCACGATCCGTCTCTCTGACGCCACCAACCTGATCGCCAGCCCCAGTGCCGCGACGCTGACGATGACGACGGCCCAGTTCGAGGCGCTCCGCCTGCTGCCGCCGGCCCACAGCGGCGCCGACATCACGCAGGTGCGGATGACGGTTACCGAATACGAGGTGGACAACGCGGGCAATCCCCTGTCAGGTGTAGCGGGTGCTAACCGCAATGCCAACGTCCGCGTGAACGTCCTCGCCATCACCGACCCGATCGACCTGCGCATCAACGGCGGCAACGGCCCGCACAGCGTCACGATCAACGAGGATGCAGCCCTGAACCTCACCTCGCTGCTTTCGGCGAGCTTCCAGGATCTCGATGGCAGCGAGCGGCGGGACATCATCATCTCCAACCCGCTGGGCAATGGCACCATCTTCGTGAACGGCAACGCCGTTGCCGCCGGCGGTTCCTACACGATTGCCTGGAATGCCACCGGCAACAACCTGGAAACTTCGCAGACGGGCTTCCCGCCGATCAGCATCACGACCGCCGCCAATTTCAGCGGTGATCTCAACGGCATAACGGTCACCCTGCGCGCGCAGGACACCGATACCAATGCCGGCCATACCCCGGCGATACTCACCGACAGCGTCACGCTCAACCTTTACGTGCGGCCGGTGGCCGGCGATGTGAGCATTGCTGCGGTATCGACGCCGGAAGACACGGGCGTGCGCTTCCTCAATGCCCTGACGCTCACCGATACCGACGGCAGCGAAGCGATCACCGGCATCACCGTCAACGCCGTCCCCGTGGGCTGGGTCATCCGCGACGAAAACGGGGTCGTCGTATTCACCGGCACCGGCGCGGCCGCCTATACGGTTCCTGCCGGCGAGGTCACCAACGGCGACTTCCGCAACTACACCATCACTCCGGCGGCGCACAACAGTACCGACCGCACGCTGTCGATCGCTGTGCAGACGACTGACACGCGGACCGTGAACGGCTCGTCGGTAACGAGCATGACGACGACGAACCTCAGCCAGGTGGTCACCGTCACCGCCGTCGCCGAGCGCATCGGCGTCGACAGCAATGCCGACGGCACGCCCGACCTGACGATGAACGGCAGCTTCAACTACAGCACTGCCGGCGCCGAAGACCAGTGGTTCGCCCTGGCCACCGACGGCTTCAACTTCCGCTCGCCCTGGACCAACCAGGATGCCGATGGCAGCGAACGCACCTTCGCGCTGGTCACGCCCGTCCTCTCCGGCGGCTCGGCGATCGGATCGCAGTTCCAGTACACGCTGGGTGGCGTGACGACCACGCTGACCTACACCGGAACCCCCCTGCAGATTCCGATGGACGCATTGGGCACGGTCCTCTTCCGGGCGGCCCCCAACGTCGCCGGCAGCTTCGAGATCCAGGTGCAGGCGCTGACCATCGATACCGATCCGAACGGCGGCGCGCCGGTCCAGACCATCTCGGGTTCGGCGACGCTGACCAATCTTGTGATTGCGCCGGTGGCCGATCCGGTGACGCTGGCCGTCGATGCGCCGGCCGTCGGCAACGAGGATTCCGCCATCCCGCTCGTCATCCGCCCGAGCAGCGCCGACCCCTCCGAGACCTTCAACGTCACGATCAGCGGCATTCCCGCCGGGGCGGTCATCCACTACAACGGCGTCGTGCAGGCGGTGACCGCCGGAGCGGTCACGATCAACGGCTTCAGTTCATCGCTGCCGCTGACGATCACGCCGCCTCAGAACAGCAACGTCGACATTCTGCTCTCCGTGTCTGCCGTATCGGTCGATACAGCAGCGGCGCTGACCAGCGTTTCCGGCGCCACCTCGCTGCCGCTGCTGGTCGATGTACGCGGCGTTGCCGACCCCGTCACGCTCACCGTGCAGACCCTGCAGACGAGCGAAGCGGTCGTCGATGCCGCTGCCCGGCGCATCTCGCTGGCCGGCGCCGTCACTTCGGTCGCGCCGACCGACACCGACGGTTCGGAAAGCGTCACCCTGGCGATCACCGGCATTCCCTCCGGCATCAACGTTGAGGGGCTCACCTACATCGGCGGCACCGGCCTCAACCGCATCTGGTCGGGCACGCCGGCACAGATCGCGAGTGCCGAGCTGGTCGTGCGCGACGCCCACTTCAGCGGCACGATCAATTTCTCGATCCGCGCCGTGTCCACCGAGAATGACGGCAACAGTCTCACCGGCCCGACCCAGCCGGTACGCATCGAGGTCGCTCCGTCGCCCGAAGCCGTCATCGCCGCGCAGACAACGGTGCTCGAAGACGCCCGTACCCCGGCCAACTTCGCGCTGCAGTTGCCGCTGGCCGACGGCAACGAGACCCTGCACTCGGTGTGGATCAGCGAGGCCGATCTTGCCGGCAAGCCGTTCTCGCTCTTCCTCGGCGCCACGCCGCTGGCGGCTGCCGTCGTGGCCGACGGCGGCTGGTACAAGCTCACCGCCGCGCAGGTTGCCAACGTCTTCATCCAGGGCGCCGCTAACAGCGACGCCGACGGCAGCTTCGCGATCAAGTACGAAGTCCGCGATCCTTCCTCCGACGGCTCCCTGCCGGCCACCATCGCCCAGTTCGACGCCACCCACGCGGTCGTCGTGAATGCCGTGACCGACCCGACGGTGTCCACCAACGACTACGACAGCAGCCAGGTCATCGGTGCCACGACGACGCTCGAAGTCAAGGTCACCGTCACCCAGCAGGACGATGCGGCGGCCGGCGGCGCCAAGGACATCGACGGCAGCGAGCGATTGCTCTACTTCATCATCGACAGCGTGCCGATCGGCGTTACCGTCGAGGGCGGCCGCTACATCGGCAACACCCCCGGCAACCCGAACACCGGCCGCTGGATCCTCGACACGCCGGACACGCCCTTCACTGTTGCCTCGCTGGAGCAGACGATTCGCTTCGCGCTCGACGGCACCAGTGCCCAGCTGTCCAACCTCAACCAGTCGATCAGCATCATCGCCCACACGCAGGACACCGGTGGCAACGAGCAGACCTCGACGACGAGCTGGACACTGCGTACGACTCCGGGCTTCATCGATAGTGATCCGCTGCCCGGCATTCCGGCGGCGACCATTACACAATGGGTGCCGGACCCGGTGCCGGCGGGCATGACCGAAGATGCGCCGACCCCGCTCAACGAACTGCTGGATGCCCAGATCAGCGGCAGTTCGCCCTTCGCCGTCACCATCACCAGCCTGCCGGCGGGCAGCGTGGTCGCCGGCATGATGCAGACGACGATCGGCGGCCAGACCGTGTGGACGGCCCAGGGCAGCGGCGGCAACGCCAGCCTGCAGGCACTGCTTGCCGGCATCGCCATCACGCCGCCGCCGAACTGGAACGACAACCAGGGCCCGTTCAGCTTCTCGACGACGCTCACCACCTACGACCAGGGCGGCGGCCGCAACGATGCATCGCTGACGCTCACGCCGCCGGTCACCGCGGTTTCGGATGCGATCGATCTCGTCACCACCGCCGTCGGCGCCGCCGAGGATGCGGCGGCCTCGATCAGCCTGACGCTCGCCAACCCGGAAGACGGAGCGGCCTCGCAGGTCATCGGCGGCAAGGTTTACGTCAGCGTCAACGAAAGCGGCATGACGGCGAACGGCGGTGTTCTCAGCGTCGGCGGCGTGCCGCTCGCGACGGAGACCAACCCCGCCGGCCTGCCGCCCGGAACCTACTACGTCGTCCCCGGTGTCGGCAGCACATCGGCGCTCGCCCTGCAGTATCAGGGTGCCGCCAATGCCAGCGGCACCATGGCCTACACCGCTTACGTGCTGGGCCAGGAGAACAACGCCACCAACGTGACGACCAGCCAGATCTCCGGCAGCGTAACGATCAGCCCGGTCACCGACACGGTGACGATCAGCGCCCCGAATGTCACCGGCAGCGAAGACCAGCGCGTGCCGCTGACGATCGGCGTGACGCTGGCCGATCCGTCCGAAGCGGTGGCCTCGGTGACCTTGAGCAACGTGCCGGACGGCGTCCTCGTCTTCACCGGCGCCGGTGCGCCGGGCGCACTGGCGATCAACCTCGGCGGCGGCAACTGGGGCCTGCCGCTGGTGGCGGGGGCCGTGCCGGCCTATGTCGCCCTGCAGCCGCCCGCCAACTGGAGTGGCACGATCAGCGGGCTGCAGGTCGGCGTCTGGTCGGGCGAGCCCGGCCTCGATCCGACGCTCACGACCGCCACGGTCGATGTCACCGTCAACGGGGTTGCCGACGGGATCGGCCTCACGCCGACCCTCTCCTTCGGCAACGAGGGCCAGATCATCGCCCTCAACCTCAACAGCGTCATGCCCGACAGCGACAACTCCGAAACGGCGACGCTCACCGTGAGGGGCCTCGGCCAGTACGCCGCCTTCTACGCCGGCACGGCGCTGCTCGCGGCGGGCTACGATGCGGGCACCGACACCTACACGCTGACCGGCCTCACGCCGGCGCAGGTGACCGGGCTTGGCGTCATCCAGAAGGACGGCAGCTACACGCTGGAGATCACGGCGCACACCGTCGATTCACCGGGTGCCAGCACCTCGGCAACCGTGACGGCGACCCTGCCGCTGAACATCGCCAACGTGCCGGCAACCTCCGGCAACGACACCTTGCTCTACGACGGCACGCCGCTCGACGGGCTGCTCGGCGTCGATACCATCGAACTGCGCCTCGGCGAAAACATCGACTTTGCGACGGCGCTCAACCCGAGCAACATCGAGCGCATCGACCTGATGCCGGCGGGCGAAAACCATTCGCTCAGCAACCTCATGCTGCAGGACGTGCTCGACATGGCCGGCAGCGGCAAGACGCTGACCATCCTCGGCGATGCCGGCGATACCGTCGGCCTCAAGAACGGCGCCGGGGCCGACCAGTGGACGCAGAACGGCACTGAAACGGTGGGCGCGCAGGTATTCGACGTCTACACCAATGCCGCCGACGCCGCCGTCAAGGTGCTCATCGAGCAGAGCATCCAGCGCAACATCGATCCCTGATCGCGATCCGCCGATCTAATGAGCTGCGGGGCCTCCTCCCGGAAGCCCCGCAGCGCAGGCGCGCCTGCCGCTGGCGCGGAAATATTGACATGGCATCGGCCGCCCCCTAGAGTCCCTCCCGGTGCTTACCCGGGAAAGAGCGGTTCTCATGGCGGCGTTAGCAGCAGAGGAAAACGCCGAGTACCTCTCCGGCAGGGCCGCTGCACGCAGCGCGCAGCGGGCGTCGCACATTCGCCCGTCGTGCGGCGGCCGCATCCGCTTCCACCGTGACCTAAGTGAATCACTCCGCTACTCCGAGCATCACCCCTGGCTCTACAAACAGCTCGAACTCGCCTTCAAGCCCGGCCACCTCACCGTGGTCATGGGCCCCTCGGGCTGCGGCAAGAGCACGCTCGCCAAGCTGATGCTCGGCTTCTACCAGCCCGTGGAAGGCCATATCGCGCTCGACGGCAAGGACATCCGCCACCTCGCCGCCAACGAACTCAGAGCCACCTTCGGCGTCGTGCCGCAGGAAACGGTGCTCTTCGCCGGCACGCTCTACGATGCCCAACGGAAATCCCCTTGGGGGACAAGCCTGGTGATGGCCCATCCACATGCCAGCTTCGAGGACGTCATCCTGGCCTGCAAGGCGGCGGAGATTCACGAGGTGATCGAGAAGCTGCCGAACGGGTATCAGACGGAGATCGGGGAGCGGGGGACGGGGCTATCGGGCGGGCAGCGGCAAAGGATTGCCATTGCCAGAGCGCTGCTCAAGCGGCCGAAGATTCTGATCTTCGATGAGGCGGTGTCGAATCTGGATCAGCAGACGGCGGAGCACTTCGCGAAGACGATCAACCGGCTGAAGGGGAAGGTGACGATGATTTTTATCACGCATCAGATTCCGAGAGGGTTGGCGGTGGATGAGGTGTTTAGCTTTGGCAGCGATCAAAGCGCCAAGCGGATGGAAATTGTGAGTGAGCGAGAGCTGTGACTGAACCACTCACGGGTAAACAGAAACGACTACGGAATTGAGAATGGAGACAAGCCGCATGAAACGCACAACGATGTTTTCTTTGGCATTGGCCGCGCTGTTGGCAACCACAGCACCGATTTCCTTCGCGCAGGAAGCCGATCCGAAGACCCGCCTGCAGACCGCCGAGAAGATGTTCGCCGAGCGCTGCAAGAAGGCGGGGGAGTTCATCCATCGGACGGCGGAGAACGTTGAGGGTGTCTTTTTGATGAAGATTCGGGGCAGCAGTAACCATGGCGACCAGTATCGTATGGATGACCCATACGGTCACGACTCAACTGGCGAAAGCTACATGAAGAGTTTCTTTATGGAACCAATGCTGCTTGCCAATCAGCACAAGGGGCCAGATGTCATAGAAAGCATACGGCGGGATTATCTTGGTTACTCCTACGTCGAAGCCATCGACCCGGCGGATGGCAAGCGGTATCGGTATACGGGGTCGATGAAGGTGGTTGGGCGCAAAAATCCAAACACGCCTAATCATCAGGTAGAACTCGCGCGCAATCCTAACTTCGATCTCAACAACTATGCATTCACGCTGGATCGTGTCCCAGCTCCCGGTCCAGCCCCTCGCTACGGCGTCACCTACGAAGACATCTCCACGCGTGAGGAACGCGACTACTGGATCGCCGGCAGTTCCTTGAAGGTGATCGACCTCAAGACCAACGAAGTGATGGCCGAGCGTATCGGCTACATGATGGATCGCGGGCAAGGGAGCAAGTCCGGTGGCCGGTCGCCATGGCTACTGGCGGCGGATAACGCGTGCCCGAGTTTCAGTCCGAACGAAGGCCGGCAGCCAGGGTTCTCCTATCAGGTCGGACAGACGCGCAAGTTCGTAAAGAAAATTCTCAAGCCAATTCAGGAACGCAAATAATGAGCACGCCAACTGTTTCCGACTACCTCAAGTACGTCAACCTTCAGATGGCGGCAGAAGCCTTTCTTGTCTACGAAAGTGGAGATGCCAAAGGAAAGGTGAAGGCTGATATCAAGACGGCGCTCATTGATGGCAACGGCCACGCCACCCGTTTCACTGAAATCCAGGCACAAGCCTTCGTAGACCAATGGGAAGTCGTCGATCAGCGCGCCAATACCAAGACTGGGTTCAGCGGCACGCTATTCCGGAACAAAGCCAATCCCAACGACCTCGTCCTCAGTTTCCGCTCCACCGAGTTCATCGACGACGCCATCCGCGACAGCGCGGCAACGAATTCGCTTGAAGTCTTCGATACCGGCTGGGCCTGGGGTCAGATGCGCGACATGGAAACGTGGTACAAGGAGCTGACCGGAGAGAAAGGCGCACTCCTCGGCAAAACCTACTCTGTCACTGGCTACAGCCTCGGCGGCCACCTCGCCACAGCGTTCAACCTCCTGCGTCGCGAAGATGGCAGCATCGGCAATATCGACAGCGTCGTCACCTTCAACGGTGCTGGTGTCGGGCAGGTCAAATCCGGCAACACCCTCACAAGCGCGCTCAACGAATTCAAGCAACTGCGCGGCAGCCAATTCGCCATCGCCGTCTGCTTTACCGACACTCGCCTTCGTGCGGCCTACTACACTCTCAGTAATCAGCTCCGGCACGGCGCCCCCGTTACAGCCGAACACTACGCGCTGATCAACGCCCTCGGCGCCAACCCGAACGACACCGACTATCAACGGAAGAAATTCACGGACGAAAAAAACTGGCTGACCACCGCCCTCGACCGCATCAACGCCATCCAGATTGAAGTATCGCGGCTAAAGTTCGTGACGGACAGCACCCAGGGACAGCCGGCGCCGATCCCCAACAGCCGGATCGCCCAAGAGAGTCTCGACTACCAGCTCGCCGCCCTCAAGGCCGCCGAACGCACTACGGCAATGTCCATCCCCGGTGGCGCCATCAATGCCATATTCGGAAAATCCTACGGCGAGCCGCCGCTCACCAACCAGTACGACATCGTTGGCATCGAAACCACTACCCTGTGGAAAGAAGATCGGCAAAAGAGCGCCGAAGAGCGTGCCGCCGGAAATGTCAATTTCAGCAACCGGTGGATCGAGGATCGCGGCGATAAAAAACTGGCAGCGAACAACAACAACTGGAGACAAGCCGCATGAAACATGCTCGCACCGCCAAACTGCTGATAACCGTTCTGCTGACGGCATGGCTCCTGCCGGCCCGCGCCTACGACCCGAACAACCGCGCCGAATACCTCGCCAAGATCAAGGAAGCCGAGGCGTACTACAAGGAGAAGTGCGAGAAGGTTGCCGGCATCAGAATCTACAAGACCGTGCCGGAGGTGGAGGGGGTATTTCTGATGAAGGTTCGCCCGAACCGGAGCGACCGCCAACTGGCCGATCCGATGTGGCCGGGGGCGGCGTTCGGGGGGGGATTTTATGGCGATTCGTATATTCGATCCTTTCTTGGTTACGAGCATCGTGCCACTGACGCCAATGGCGTGGTCTCATCGGTTCGCGGCTACATCAACACCGACAAACGCCCAGGTAGCCTTCCCGGCTACCGCTGGGTCGAAGTCATCGATCCGAAGGATGGGCAGCGATATCGGTATAGCGCGCGTTACGACGAACCGTGGCAAACGGACAAAAGCTATCTGAAGGGCTATATCCGATTCAATCTGGTTCGAGCACCTTCGCCCAGCAAGACCCCCCCCGCTATGCCGTGACCTTCGAAGATCACGTCATCCCCGAAGAGCGCGCCCTGTGGGTGGCGAGCAGCACGGTCAAGGTGCTCGACCTCCAGACCAACGAAGTGCTGGGCGAAATGACGCGCTATGCGATGAGCTACATCCATGCGCCAAGACATTCGATGCCGTGGTTAAACCATTCCATATGCCCGGCCATCAATGCGACAGGAGATGCACAAAGCACACGCCTATTTGCAGACGAAATTCTGATTCCAAAGAAGGACAAATAATCATGGCTGCACCGACTATTGCCGAAATGCTCAAGTATGCCAACCTGCAAATGGCTGCCGAAGCCCTCTACAACTTCCGGGCCAAAAGGACGCCGGATCAGGCTCCAGGCGATTTGACATCAGAGTCCGGGCATTTCAGTGGCGAAATCGATTTGGCCTGGCTCACATTGGGTAACGAACACGCCAGCAAATTCACGCAAACGGAGGCTGAGAAATTTGCAGTGCAATGGACGGTGGTGGATCACCTCTCCGGAGCAAATAGGGGACAGACCCCGGTTTTATCTACTCTATGAATATCGTCTGACCGGAGTCCGCCGATGCCCCGCCGCCCCCGCGTGATATTGCCCGACACCCCGCTGCACATCATCCAGCGGGGCAACAATCGCCAAGCCTGCTTTGCTGCCGATGAGGACTACTGCTTCTATCTCGACTGGCTCAAGGAGTATTCCGTGAAGACGGGCTGTTCGATCCACGCCTATGTGCTGATGACGAACCATGTGCATCTACTGCTTTCATGCGCCAGCAGCGAAGGCGCGGGGGCTCTCATGAAAGCCCTGGGGCAGCGTTATGTGCAATACCTGAATCGAACCTATCGCCGTTCCGGCACATTGTGGGAAGGGCGTTTCCGATCCTGTCTGGCGCAGGAAGACACCTATTTTCTGGTCTGCCAGCGCTACATCGAACTCAACCCGGTGCGGGCGGAGATGGTGTCACATCCCGGCGAGTATCGTTGGTCAAGCTATCGAGCGAACGCACAAGGCGAGGCAAACATGCTTCTTTCGCCCCATCCCCTTTATCTGGCGCTAGGCGCGGATGCAATCGCGCGGCAGGAGGCGTATCGGGCGCTCTTCCGGTTCGAGCTGGAACCGGCACTCGTTGATTCGATTCGTCAGGCGACGAGTGGAAATTTCGTGCTTGGGGACGGTCGCTTCGGCGATCAGGTAGCACGGGCGCTGGGGAGAAGGGTGATGCCCGGCAAGTCGGGGAGGCCGCGCAAACTACCTGAACCGGAATCGGGGGAGCTACCTCTCGGGGAGAAGGTTTTGTAAAACCGTGGTCTGTCCCCTATTCGCTTTTTTCCTACCGATCCCTGATCGCGACCTGCTGCTCTCCTGCGCTGCGGGCCCCCTCCCGGATGGCCGGCAGCGCAGAGCCTGCCGGCGAAGTCTCTCCTTCGGTTATTCCCGGACTCCGGGCCCCGTCGCACCGTCGAAACCGACGTCGGCCAGTACTGCGAGTTCCGCCTCGTTGGCCACGCCCTCGGCAATCACCTTCATGCCGATGCCGTGGGCGATCGTGGTCAGTCCCTTGAGGAAGGACTGGTTGCCGACATTGGCCTCCAGCCCGCGGATGAAGCTGGCATCGATCTTCAGGTAGTCGAGGCCGAGGTCGTGCAGGCGGCCGATCTCGCTGAACTGGCGGCCGAAGTGCTCGATGCCCATCTGGCAGCCGACATCCTTGAGTTCGAGGCAGAGCGCGCGGAAGGCCTCGAAATGCGCAAGCGCGCCGGCTTCCGAAACCTCGAGCCACAGGCGGCGGGTTGCGGGGTGGCGGCGCAGCAGCGCACGCAGCTCGTTGCGGAACGCCGGCGACTGGATCGAACTCGCCGAGAGGTTGATGGCGAGTCCGCTGAGGTCCGGTTTGTCGCTGAGCTCGGCGAGGCCGAGCTCGACCGCGGCGAGGTCGAGCTGCGGGGTCAGCTTCAGGCGTTCGGCAACGGGCAGGAAGCGGCCGGCCGGCTGCCATTCGCCGCCTTCGTCGAACATCAGCCGCAGCGGGCATTCACGGTGCATCAGCCCGCCGGGGAGCGCGACGACAGGGAAGGAGACGAGCCTCACCCAGCGCTGCTCGAGGGCACGACGGATCAGCCGGGACCATTCGTCTGCGCTCTTCGGCGCATCGTCGCCTTCGTGCAGATCGACGATGCGCAGGCCGTTGCGCCCTTCGGCCTCGACGGCGGCGAGCGCGGCGTCGACCTGCGCCAGCACGGTGCCAAGGTCGATGCCACGCGGGAAGCGGCCGCAGGCGAGCCAGGTTGTCTCGGCGTCGGGCAGGAAGCTCGCTGCCTCCTGTGTCAGTGCGGCGAGCAGTGCCTCGGCGGTGGCCGCAGGGTTGCCGGCTCCGGGCAGCAGCAGGGCGAAGTCGGCGCCGTTGAGGCGCGCGGCGACGGCCTGCGGGCGCTGCCCGGCAGTTTCGTCGAGCACCTTGCCGAAGCGGCGCAGGAGTTCGTCGGTGGCTTCGCGGCCGAGCGACTGGTTAACCGTGGCGAGGTGGGCAAGGCGGGCGATGAACACCGAGCCGCCGCTCGCGTCGTCGGCCAACGTCGCTTCGCGTAGCTGGGCCATGAAGAAGCTGCGGTTGGCCAGCCCGGTCAACGCGTCGCAGTTGGCCTCGCGGCGCACGCTTTCGAGGCGCGCCGCTTCCTCGTCGAACATCGTCTTGAGGCGCGTCACCGTAGCGTTCATCGCCGTCGCCAGCCGCTTAAGCTCGGGAACGCCGGGTTCCTCGATGGTGACGAAGCGCCGCTCGGAGATGGCCTGCGCCTGCCCGATCACTGCGTCGAGCGGCCGCTTGAGGCGGCGCAGGACGAGCGAGCCGAGATAACCGCCGAGCGCGCCGGCAAGCGCGAGGGCGACGATCATGTCGAGCGTGCTTTCCCAAAGGGCGCGGTAGGCGAAGCGGCTGTGGCTGACGAGGCGGACGACGCCCACCTGCTTCCAGCCGCTCGAGATCTGCGCTTCTCCCGGGCTGGCGGTGATCGGAAATCGCCGCATGAACCACTCCGGCGCACCGAGGTCACCGCCGTCGGCAATTCGCTCGACGATGAGCTTGCCTTCCGGGTCGGTGACGCGGATGAGTTCGTAGTTGCCGCTGTCGAAGAGCGCGGCGGCAGCCAGCTCGATGTCGACGGCATCGGGCTGCTTCTGCGAGAGCGCCAGGGCGAGCGCCGTCGCGTTGTCCGCGTTCTTGAGCGTCAGTTGCTGCGAAAGATAGCTGCGTGCGGCGAGCGTCGAGGCGAGCAGGCTGCCGCCGAGTGCGAGCAGGGTGCTGATGGCGACGGCGAGCCAGAGTTGTCGGTACATGGACATGATTCAGTCCTCACGAAAATGGCGTTGTTTCATTCGAATCCTTCGGCGCGGGCGCGCTGCATCAGGTCATCCCAGCGCGAGAGCCTGCCGCTGCCGCCCTTCGAGGCGGCGGCATTGCCGGCGACGCCGGCGAAAATTCCCTGGCTGTTGAAGCTGAAGACAGGTACCAGATCCCGGCGCTTCGAGGCTGGCTTGATGACGGGATCAAGGTTGTCGAGCACCAGCGGCTCGGCAGTCGGCGAGGGATAGTAGGCGAGCACCATGTGCGCCCGCTGCGCGCCACCCTGCGTCGCCTTGACATAGATGAGGCGCATCTTGCTGACGGGAACTCCGGCCTGGCGGAGCGTGTAGTACTTGACGATGGAGAAGTCCTCGCAGTCACCCCGTCCGCGGCCGATTGTCTCGAGCGGCGTCGCCCAGTAGTCGCTCTGGTTCCAGACCGTGATGTCCTCGTCGAAGCCGATGTTGCGGTTGAAGAAATCATTTACCCGGCGGAACTTCTCGACCTCGGGGAGCGGGCGGGTGGCCTCGAGCAGGGCCTGCCAGTCCTTCAGGAGGTTGATGCGCGCCGGGCCGAAGCGGGCGATCAGCTGATCCTGCAGGCTGGCAAAATCGAGGGCCGATGCAGCGACGCTCAGGCCGATGGACAGTGCGGCCGTGATTGACCAAAGCAGGCGATGAGACAAGCCCGGCGTGCTGGACCTGTCGAGCGCCGGGATGCGCGTTCTCTCGCGATGTGGGATATTCGTGACTTTGTGCACAGCAAGGTCGTGGCCGGATACCATAGAATCCGTGCCCCATGGGCTATAGTGCCCCGACAGAGGAAGCAATGCAAAGAAGAATTCTCGAACTCGGACTGCTTGCCGCCGCCTTCTGCGCCGCTGGTCTCGCCGGCGCGCAAACTCCCGGCGAGCGCAATCTGCCGCACCGCACGCTGAAAGAAGTAGCGCAGCAGGCCGTGCTGAACAGCCCCGAGGTGCGCGCGCGCTGGCATGCTTTCCAGGAGGCCTCGGAGGAAGTCGGGGTATTGCGCGGCGGCTTCTTGCCGCGCGTCGACGTCACTGCCGGGAAGGGCAAGGAAACCCTGGATCAGCCGAGCGCGGGGATCAATAACAAGGACTACACTCGCCGCGGCCACGTTGTCAGCCTCAACCAGATGCTGTTCGACGGCTTGCTTACCTACAACGAGGTGAAGCGTGCCGGACGCGCCCGTCTCGTCCGCTACTTCGAATTCCTCGATGCCTCGGAGAATGCCGCACTGGAGGCTTCCCGAGCCTACTTCGACGTCATCCGTTTTCGCTATCGGGTTTTTCTCGCCGAGAAGAACTATATCGAGCACCGCATTGCCTTCGAGCAGCTGAAGCGTCGTGCCGAATCCGGCGTCGGCCGCCGCGTCGATGTCGAGCAGGCAGGTAGCCGCCTGGCGCTCGCCGATGTGAACCTGACGACCGAGATGGCCAACCTGCACGACGTGACCGCGCGCTTCACGCGTATCGTCGGCGAGGCGCCGCCTGCTGTCGCTTTCCTGCCGGGGCGCCTTTCGCAGGGGCTGCCGGGGTCGATGGACCAAGCCTTGGCGACGGCTCTCGAGCACAACCCGGCACTGCGCGCCTCGATCGAGAACAGCGAAGCGGCAGTGTATGACCTCGCGGCGCGGCGTTCCGCGTTCATGCCGAAGCTTGAGTTGCGCGCGCGCGACGACAGTGCCAACAACGTGCTCGGCGTCCCGGGCGACCGTTCGAACAAGGTCGTCGAGGCAGTGGTCACCTACAACCTGTTCAACGGCTTTTCCGATGTTTATCGCAACCGGCAGTATGCCGAGCGCAGGAACATCACGCTCGACCAGCGCGAGAAGGCTTGCCGCGACATGCGCCAGACGCTGTCGATCGCTTTCAACGACATTGGCCGCCTTAACGACCAGCTTTCCTTCATCGGCATCCAGGTCGGTCTCGTCGAGAAAACGCGCGACGCCTATCGTGACCAGTTCAATATCGGCCAGCGCTCGCTGCTCGATCTGCTCGATACGCAGAATGAACTGTTCAATGCCCAGCTCGCGCAGGTGAATGCCGACATCGACCTGGCGCTCGCCCATGTGCGCAGCTATGCCGGAATGGGCCGCCTGCTTGAGCAGTTGGCGCTCAAGCAGGTCGATCCTGAGAGTGCGCCGGCCGGCGATGAATTCACGAAGCCGCAGCTGAACGAGCTATGCCCGCCGCTGGCTCCAGTGGCCTCAACGGTTGACCGTGAAAGCCTCAACTACCGTGCGCTGGCCGAAATGAATGCCTCGGCAGGATTGGTCGGTGGCGCCACGCGAGCGCCAGAAGTGGCTTCGGTCGCGCTTCCCGCAACGGTGGGCCCTATGAACGATGTTGTCGCCGTCGATAGTGAAGTCGAGAGACGGGTCGCCTCCTGGGCCGAGGCATGGTCCGCGAAGGATCTGGCCGCATACCTGGCGTTTTACGATACGGCGTTTCAGCCGGCTAACGGCGTGTCGCTCTCCGAATGGCGTAATCAGCGGGGAGTGCGCCTGCGCGGCGCAGGCGATATTCGTATCGTCATCTCGCGGCTGGAAATAACGCGACATGACGAGGGCGAGGCCAGTGCGCGCTTCCTGCAGGATTACAGCGAGGGTGGCCGCCGCGAGCGCAGCGAGAAGGTGCTCGTCTGGCAGCGCAAGGACGGCGAGTGGCGGATCGTGCGCGAAGTCGCACAGCGTGCCGGCAAGACGGGTCAGTGAGGTGGTGACGATGCTGAAAAATGTGATGATCCGTTCCATGTGCGTGATCGCCTCGGGTTTCGCGCTGCTGGCTTCGTCCGTCGCCGCTGCACCGCCGCCTGCCTCACTCGCCATTCCGCCGCCCGTGACATCGCCCTCTACCGCGGCATCTTCTGCATCACTCGAACCACCGCCTGGTTACCAGCCGCCGCCGAAGACGCTGGAACGCGTAGCGCAGCGTAATGCGATCTACATCGCGCACCGCGAGGGGTCGATCCCATTCTCATATACAGATGACGAAGGTCGGGTGTTCGGTTATTCCTGGGAGCTCTGTACGCGCATCGTCGATGCCGTGAAGACGCACCTTAAACAGCCGTCGATCGAGGTAGTGCCTGTGCCGACGACTTCGAGCTCGCGCATGATGATGATCGAATCGGGCGTTGCCGATCTCTATTGCGGATCGTCGACCAACACCGACCAGCGGGCGCGTTATGTGAGTTTCAGCACCACGTATTTCGTGGCCGGCGTGAAGGGGCTTGTGCGCAGGGATTCAGGCATCCGTTCGGTCGACGACCTGAAGGGCCGTACGGTGGTGACGACCGCTGGCACGACGTCGGATGCTTACGTGAAGAGCGCGACCGCCCGGCGCAACATCTTCGTCAACTTGCGTACTGCACGGACACATGGCGATGCCTTCAATGAGGTCCTCAATGGCAAGGCCGACGTTTTCGTCCTCGATGACATTCTGCTCAAGGGCCTTCTGGCGAATTCTGCAAAGGCCGATGCGTACAAGCTGGTCATCCTCGACGAATCCTTCGGCGTCGAACCTTACGGCCTGATGATGCGTAAGGGCGACCCCGAGTTCAAGCGCATCGTCGACGATACGCTGAGTGACCTCTACCGCAGTGGCGAGATCGAGCGGATCTATGACAGATGGTTTCAGTCGGCGATTCCGCCGAAGGGCATGAACCTCGATTTGCCGATGAGTCCTGAATTGAAGCAGCTGATCAAAACGCCGAACGATCGCGGAATCTGACATGCGCCAATGAGCCAAGGGGAGGCGAACCGCCTCCTGCCGCATGTGGCGTGGCGCTGCACCGCCCAGGATGAAATGGCACGCCAGTCCAGGGTGCTAGAATTGCCGCCTTGCAAAGGAAACGGGCTGCATCATGCACCAGGACTATCTGGAACGAATTCTCAACGCGCAGGTGTACGACGTTGCCATCGAGTCGCCACTCGATCCAGCGCCGAACCTTTCCGCGCGCACCGGCAACCGCATCCTGTTGAAGCGCGAGGACATGCAGCCGGTGTTCTCCTTCAAGCTGCGCGGTGCCTACAACAAGATCGCCAAGCTCTCGCCGGAGAAACTAAAGCGCGGCGTGATCTGCGCTTCGGCCGGCAATCATGCGCAGGGCGTCGCCCTCTCCGCTGCGAAGATCGGCTGCCGTGCGGTGATCGTGATGCCGACGACGACACCGCAGATCAAGGTGCAGGCGGTGAAGAATCGTGGTGGCGAGGTCGTCCTCGCCGGCGAATCCTATGACGAAGCCTACGCCCACGCGCTCGAACTCGAAAAGAAGCAGAAGCTCACCTTCGTGCATCCTTTCGATGACCCCGAGGTCATCGCCGGACAGGGCACGATCGGCATGGAAATCCTGCGCCAGCACCCGAAGAAGATCGATGCCGTATTCTGCTGCGTCGGCGGTGGCGGGCTGATCGCCGGCGTGGCGGCCTACATCAAGCGCCTGCGTCCGGAAACGAAGATCATCGGTGTCGAGGCGATGGATGCCGACGCGATGGATCGCTCGCTCAAGGCCGGCCGGCGCGTCAAGCTCACCCAGGTTGGCCTCTTCGCGGACGGCGCGGCGGTAAAGACGGTCGGTGAGGAAACCTTCCGTCTCGCGCAGCAGTATGTCGACGAGATGGTGCTGGTCGATACCGACGCCATCTGTGCGGCAATCAAGGATGTCTTCGAGGATACGCGTGCCATCCTCGAACCGGCCGGTGCGCTCGCGGTGGCGGGTGCCAAGGAATACGCCAAGCGACACAAACTAAAGGACAAGACGCTGGTGGCGATTGCCTCCGGCGCCAACGTCAACTTCGACCGCCTGCGTTTCGTCGCCGAGCGTGCCGAGATCGGCGAGCAGCGCGAGGCCGTGCTTGCGGTGACGCTGCCGGAGAAGCCCGGCAGCTACAAGAAATTCGTGTCGCTGATCGGTTCGCGCAACATCACCGAGTTCAACTACCGCTACAACGACCGCGCCGAGGCGCACGTCTTCGTCGGCATCCAGGTTGCCAACCGCGCCGAGTCGCTGAAACTGGTCGACAGCCTGGAAAAGCACGGCTACGCCACACTCGATCTTACCGACGACGAAATGGCCAAGCTGCATATCCGCCACCTCGTCGGCGGCCATGCGCCGGGCATCGAGAACGAAATTCTTTACCGCTTCGAGTTCCCGGAGCGCCCCGGCGCGCTGATGAATTTCCTCAACAGCATGAGCGCCGGCTGGAACATCAGCCTTTTCCACTACCGCAACCACGGCGCCGACTATGGCCGCGTGCTGGTCGGCATGCAGGTGCCGGCGAAGGAAAAAGCCGCGTTCCGCGAATTCCTGAAAAACCTTGGCTACCGCCACTGGGACGAAACCAACAATCCGGCGTACAAGCTCTTTCTCGGCTGAATTTCGGCGGGACAAGGGCGTCGACCGGGTGCGATGCGCAGCAACGAACCAAAGGAGAGATGTAGATGAGGATTGCCGACAACATCACTGCACTCATTGGCGATACGCCGCTGGTGCGCCTGAACCGCGTCACGGCCGGAATCACCGGCACCGTGGCGGCCAAGCTTGAGTTCTTCAATCCGGCGCACAGCGTCAAGGATCGCATTGCCGTGGCGATGATCGATGCGGCGCAGGCGGCCGGCAAGATCGGCCCGGAGTCCATTGTGCTGGAGCCGACCTCGGGCAACACCGGCATCGGCCTCGCAATGGTCTGTGCCGCGCGCGGCATCAAGTGCGCCTTTGTGATGCCGGAAACGATGAGCCGCGAGCGGCGCTTGCTGCTCAAGGCCTACGGTGCCGAACTGATCCTCACCCCGGGCCCCGATGGCATGGGCGGCGCGATCAGGAAGGCCGAGGAGCTGGCGGCGAGTGATGCGCGCTACTTCATTCCGCAGCAGTTCGAGAACCCCGCCAATCCTGAAATCCACCGCCGGACGACCGCCGAGGAAATCTGGCGCGACACCGACGGCAAGGTCGATATCGTCGTTTCCGGCATCGGCACCGGCGGCACCATTACCGGCATCGGCGAGGTGCTCAGGGAACGCAAGCAGGGTGTCCGCATCGTTGCGGTCGAGCCCGACGCCTCGCCGGTGCTGTCCGGCGGGCAGAAGGGGCCGCACCCGATCCAGGGCATCGGTGCCGGCTTCGTGCCCAAGGTGCTCAATACGACGGTTTACGACGAAGTGTTCCGCGTCAGGAACGAAGATGCCTTCACGATGGCGCGTCGCATGGCGACCGAAGAGGGCCTGCTCGTCGGCATCTCCTCGGGTGCCGCGATGCACGCGGCGCTGGAAGTTGCCCGCCGCCCCGAAAACGCCGGCAAGCTCACCGTCGTCATCATTCCCTCGTTCGGCGAGCGTTACCTGTCGACCGCGCTCTACGCGCACCTCGAAGTTTGAGCGAAGCGCCGCCGCAACCCAGGGAATGCATTGACTTCGATCGGGTCATCGATCGTCGCGGCGGTACGTTCAGCGACTCCGTCAAATGGAACCGCTACGCCGGCCGCGACATCCTCCCGCTGTGGGTGGCCGACATGGATTTTGCAGCGCCGGCGGCGGTTACCGAGGCGCTGCAGCAGCGCGTTGCGGAGGGCGTTTTCGGCTACGCGGAGGCCCGGCCATCGCTTGCTGACGCGGTACTCGACCACCTCGTCGCCCGCTACGACTGGCACATCGACCCCGACTGGCTGATCTGGCTGCCCGGCTTGGTCAGCGGACTGAACCTCGCCTGCCGCGCCGTCGAAGGCGATGTCATCACGGCGACACCGGTGTATCCGCCTTTCATGTCCGCCCCCCGCCACGCCGGGCGTCAGTTGCTGAAGGCGCCGCTGCTGCTTGCCGAGGACGGCCGCTGGCACTGGGACCGCCACGCGCTCGCTGCGGCAACGACGGATTCGACGCGCCTCCTGCTGCTCTGCCACCCGCACAATCCCGTCGGGCGGGCGTGGAACGAGGCGGAACTGCGCGAAATTGCCGATTTCTGTTGTGCACGCAACCTGATCGTCTGCTCGGACGAAATCCACTGCGACCTGCTGCTCGACGAAGGCGCGCGTCATCGGCCGCTGGCGGCGCTCGGAAACGAGATCTCCCGGCGCAGCATCACGCTGATGGCACCCTCGAAAACCTTCAACATCCCCGGGCTTGGTTGCGCGTACGCGATTATTCCCGATGCCGGCCTGCGGCAATCGTTTGCGCGCGCCATGGCGGGTGTGGTGCCGCACGTGAATGTGCTTGGGCTCATTGCCTGCGAAGCCGCCTACCGCCATGGCGGCGACTGGCACCGGCAACTGCTTGCCGTGCTGCGCCGCAATCGCGACCGGGTGCAGCAAGCCGTGGCGACCTTGCCTGGCGTATCGATGACGCCGGTCGAAGCCACCTATCTGGCGTGGGTCGACGTCCGTGGTCTGCGGCTGGCACGGCCGCATGCGCACTTCGAAGCGCACGGACTGGGACTCTCGGACGGCGCGGATTTCGGCGCACCGGGCTGGCTGCGCTTCAACTTCGCCTGTCCGCTGCCGACGCTGGAGGAAGCGCTACGGCGCTTCAGCGCTGCCGTTGCAGCAGCGCCGTCTCGGTGACGATCGCGTCCAAAGGAATGTCGTGAGCCTGTGGTCGCGTCGAATCGACCTGCTGGAAGTCGAAGCCGACACCGACGACCAGCGGCCGCGGTGACAGCGCCGCCAGCGTGCGATCGAAGAATCCGCCGCCATACCCGATACGATAGCCCGCACCGTCAAAGGCATTGACCGGCAGTAGCAGCACCTGCGGGGTCAGGAAGTCACCGTCGCTCGGCGTCGGAATGTCGTAACGGTCCGGCACCAGCGGCTGCCCGGGCCACCACTCGCGGAAGGCGAGCGGCGCACCGGCGCGCACCACCACCGGCAGCACCACGCGGCCGCCGGCAGCAACCAGTGCTTCGGCGAGCGGCCGCAGATCCGGCTCATTCTGAACCGGCCAGCAAAAACCGACGATACGCGCGGCCAGATCCGGGAAGGCGACCCGCAGCCGCGCGCGGATCGCCGCCGACGCATTGGCGTGGCTTGCAGCATCGATCGCGCCGCGGCGCGCGAGCATCGTGCGTCGCAGCTCGGCGCGAAACACGCGGTCGGCATCGTCATTGTCACGAAGGGAAGCGGTCATTGTGCTATGCTCGGAGCACTTCGTTGATCCCTGCCGATGCCCTGATTTCAAGGCTTCCGGCGCTGCAAGCAGCTTATCACATGATGCGTTTTCCCCTGATGCCGTCCCTGTCTCTGTCCCTGTCCCTGTCCCGCTTCCTCATTCCGCTGCTCGCGCTCGTTTTTTGCGCGCTTCCGGATGTTTCCGCCGCTGCGCCTGCCGCCGGCAAGGATGATCGTTTTCTTGCCGCGCGCGATGCTTTCCGTGCGGGCGACCGCGCCAAACTCGAACGGGTGGCCGGCGAACTGCGCGGCCATGATTTGGAGGACTACGTCGATTACTACCAGACGACGATGCGCCTGCCCGATCAGCTCGACCCGGCGACCGCGCGCGAATTCATCGCCCGCCACGAGCGTACCTATCTCGCCGAAAAGCTGCGCAGCGACTGGCTCAAGGTGCTCGGCAAGAAGCAGCAGTGGGCCGAGTTCGATACCGAGTACCCGAAGATCGTTGCCCCGGATCAGGATCTCGCCTGCTACGCACTGCAGAGCCGTCGCGCCCGTGGTGATGCGAGCATGCTCGACGATGCCCTGCCGCTGTGGCTCAGCCTGCTCGAACCGCCCGAATCCTGCTATCCGGTTCTGGAAGCGCTGATCTGGGAAAAGCGGGTGCTCGCCGACGAGGTGTGGGCGCGCATCCGTCGCCAGGTGGAGGCGAACAAGCTCGCCGCCGCCCGCTACAGCACCAACTACCTGCCGCAGTCGCAGACGCCGACGACGGCCCAGTTCGATGCCGCGCTGGAAAAACCGATGCCGGTGCTGGCAAAACTGCCCGCCAACTGGTCGGAGCGCCGGCTGGGTCGCGAACTGGTCGCGATCGCGATTTCCCGCGTGGCGCGCAACGATCCGCGCATGGCAGCCGAGCAGCTGGAAAAATACGCCGCGAAGCTCGCGGACGGCGAACGTGCCTGGGCCTGGGGCATCGTCGGCTGGCAGGCGGCACTGCGGCATATTCCCGACGCCGTCGGCTGGTATCGCAAGACCGGCGACGCGTCGCTTTCGGATGAGGTCGTCCAGTGGAAGGTGCGTGCCGCCCTGCGCGCACAGGACTGGGGCCTCGTGCGCGCCACCATCGAACGGATGCCGCCGGCGCTTGCCGCGCTGCCGGAATGGACCTACTGGCTTGGCCGTGCCTACAAGGCCGGCGGCATGACCAGCGAGGCCGACGCCCTGTTCCAGAAGATTTCCGGCCAGCCGAATTTCTACGGCAACCTCGCCGACGACGAACTGGAGCGACCGATCCGCGTGCCGCCAAAGGCTTCGGCGCTGACGCGCGATGAAATTGTTGCTGCATCGACCAATCCCGGTCTCAAGCGTGCGCTGGCGCTGATCCGTGTCAACATGCGCATCGAAGGCATCCGCGAGTGGAACTGGACGCTGCGTGGCATGAGCGACCGCGAGCTGCTCGCCGCCGCCGAACTGGCCAAGCGCAACGACGTGTTCGACCGTGCCATCGCCGCCGCCGACCGGACGAAGAACGAACACGACTACAGCCTGCGCTACATGTCGCCCTTCGACGACCAGGTGCGTCCTGCGGCGCAGAAGCAGTCGGTCGACGAGGCCTGGGTCTATGGCCTGATGCGGCAGGAAAGCCGCTTCATCACCAACGCGAAATCGACCGTCGGCGCTTCCGGCCTGATGCAGCTGATGCCGGCGACGGCGAAGTGGGTGGCGAACAAGATCGGGCTGGCCAACTACAGCCACAGCCGCGTGAATGACACCGAGACGAACCTGCTGCTCGGCACGACCTACATGCGCATGGTCATGGAAAGCCTCGACAACCATCCGGTACTCGCTTCCGCCGCCTACAACGCCGGCCCCGGCCGCGCCCGCAAGTGGCGTGCCGACCGGCCGCTGGAAGGGGCCATCTACGCGGAAACGATTCCCTTCAACGAAACGCGCGATTACGTGAAGAAGGTGATGAGCAATGCCGTCTATTACTCGGCGCTCTTCGAGGGGCAACCGCAGACCTTGAAGCCGCGGCTTGGCATCATCGGCCCGCGGGCCGATGCACCGAAGGGCGAGGAGTTGCCCTGAGCGCAGGATGCGGCTCAGCCTGCCTATGCCTCTACCCCTGCCGCACGCTGCGGAACCCCGGGATTTGCCTTAAAATACCGCCCTTTACGCCATCAACGAGTCGGATTCGATCATGATCAAGAAAGCATTGCTTCTGGGAGGAAGCGGTTTCGTCGGTACCTGGATCGCCAACCGCCTGTCCAAGGCCGGCGTCAACGTCACCATTCCCAGCCGTCGCCGCGAGCGTAACAAGGCCAACATCATGCTGCCGCAGGTCGAGGTCGTCGAGGCCAACATCAGCGATCCGGCGCAACTCGTCGAACTGATGCGCGACCAGGATGTGGTGATCAACCTCGTCGGCGTCCTCCATGACCATGATTCGCAGCTTCCCTACGGCAAGGGTTTCGGGGCGGCGCATGTGGAACTGCCGAAGAAGATCATTGCCGCGATGAAGGAAGCCGGCGTGCGCCGCCTCGTGCACATGAGCGCACTGGGTGCCGATGCAGAGGGCTGCTCCGAATACCAGCGCTCGAAGGGCGAGGGCGAGGCGATCGTGATGGCCGCCGCGGGTGATCTCGACGTGACCGTGTTCCGCCCCTCGGTCGTCTTCGGGCCGGGCGACAACTTCCTCAACACCTTTGCCACCATCCTCCGCTTTGCGCCCTTCTTCGCCTCGGGCGGCATGAAGGCCAAGTTCCAGCCAGTCTTCGTCGGCGACGTCGCCGATGCCTTCGTTGCCTGCATCGAAAAGCGCGATACCTTCGGTCAGCGCTACGAACTGTGCGGCCCGAAGGTTTATACGCTGCGCGAACTGGTCGAATACGTGCGCGATCTGACCGGCAACCAGCACAAGAAGGTCAAGGAGCTGTCCGATCTGTGGGCCTACCTGCAGGCCGGCATCCTCTGGCTGCTGCCGAATCCGCCGATGTCGCCGGACAACCTGCGTTCGATGGACCGCGACAATGTCGCGGGCGAGGACAGCCCAGGCTATCCGGGCTGGAACCCGACGCCGCTCGAAGCCGTGGCGCCGTCCTATCTCGGCAAGGTGGCGCCGAAGTCCAAGCTCGACGACTTCCGCTATCACGCTGGCCGCTGATTCAGGGGGAAGGGGCGTGCGCACGCTCGTCATCGGCGACCACAACCTTTCCTCATGGTCCTTGCGGCCCTGGCTGGCCCTGCGCGTTGCCGGGATCGATTTTGCGGAACGCGTCATCCGTCTTGGCCGGCCGCAAACCAGGGCCGAGATTCTCGAACTGTCGCCGTCCGGTCGCGTTCCCTGCCTGATCGACGGCGACCGCGTCATCTGGGATTCGCTCGCCATCTGCGAGTACGCGGCCGAACTCGCGCCTTCCCTGTGGCCCGCCGACGCGGGCATCCGCGCCCGGGCGCGCGCGGTCAGTGCCGAGATGCACGCCGGGTTCGCCGCCCTGCGCCAGAACATGCCGATGGCGGTGTGCGCGAGCCGGCCTGCTGGCGGACGTTCCCCCGAGGTCGATGCCGACATCGCCCGCATTACCGCCATCTGGGAAGACTGCCGCGGTCGCCATGCGGCCGCGGGCCCCTTCCTGTTTGGCAGCTTCTCCGTCGCCGATGCGATGTACGCGCCCGTGGTTTGGCGCTTCAATACCTACGCGGTTGAACTGCCGGCGGCGGCGCAGGCGTGGATGAACACGATGCTCGCCCTGCCAGCGATGCAGGAATGGCGCCGGGCCGCGCTCGCCGAGACGGCCACGCCGGCGTGAGCGTGCGTCCCGAGGACGGGCTGGCTGCCTATGCGGTGGGCGGTGCCGTGCGCGACGCCTTGCTCGGCCTGCCGGTTCAGGACCGCGATTTCGTCGTCGTCGGCGCGACGCCGGCGGAGATGCTGGCGCGCGGCTTCCGTCCGGTGGGCAAGGACTTCCCGGTATTCCTGCACCCCGAGTCGCAGGAGGAATATGCCCTCGCGCGCAGCGAGCGCAAGACGGCGCCCGGCTACGCCGGCTTCAGCTTTCACGCCGCTCCCGATGTTTCGCTGGAACAGGATCTGGCGCGCCGCGACCTGACGATCAATGCGATCGCCAGAGCGGCCGATGGAACGCTGATCGATCCCCACGGCGGCCGCACCGATCTCGATGCACGCATTTTCCGCCACGTCGGAGCGGCCTTCGTCGAGGATCCGGTGCGCATCCTGCGACTGGCCCGTTTCGCTGCCCGCTTCACCGACTTCACCGTGGCGCCGGAAACGATGGCCTTGATGCGCACGATGGTCGACAGCGGCGAGATCGATGCGCTGGTTCCCGAGCGCGTCTGGCAGGAACTCGCGCGCGGACTCATGGAGGCGCGTCCCTCGCGCATGTTTGCCGTGCTGCGTGAATGCGGCGCGCTGCGCCGGCTGCTGCCCGAACTCGACCGCTTGTGGGGCGTGCCGCAACGCGCCGAGTATCACCCTGAAATCGATACCGGCGTCCATGTGATGATGGTCGTCGATACGGCCGCGCAGCGGCATCACGGACTGGCGGTGCGCTTTGCGGCATTGACCCACGATCTGGGCAAGGGCACCACGCCGCGCGACGAATGGCCGCGCCACATTGCCCACGAAGCGCGCAGCGTCAAGCTCGTCGAGGCCGTCTGCGGCCGCCTGCGCGCCCCGGCCGAATGCCGCGATCTCGCCCTGCTGGCGGCGCGCTATCACGGGGACATTCACCGTGCCGAGGAACTGCGGCCGGATACCATCGTGCGCCTGTTCGAAAAAACCGATGCACTGCGTCGCCCGCAACGCTTCGCGCAGATTCTCGAAGCCTGTGCTGCCGACTTCAATGGTCGGCTGGGGTGGGAGGACAAGCCCTATCCGGCGGCGGATCGTCTGCGCCGCGCGCTCGCGGCCGTGCAGTCGGTGAGGGCCGGCGAGATTGCGCGCGAAACGCCGGATCCGGAACAGATTCCCGAGCGCATCCGCGCCGCGCGCATCGCGGCGGTCAAAACAGCCGGATGAGCACGTAGAAGACCAGCGAGAGCAGGATCGTCGTCGTAAACGGAAAGAAGTGATCGCGGCCGCGGATGTTCAGGGTGATATCTCCCGGCAGGCGTCGCAAGGGCCCGCGCCCGCGCAGGCGGGGGGTGAGCAGGCCGAGCAGGATGACGATGACGGCGATCGTCAGCAGCCATTTCAGCATCAGCGTGCGCGCCGCTCGGCAAGCCTGCGCAACTCCGGCGGCAAGGTCTGCGCGCGTTCCTCGGCACCGCGGAAGGCCTCTCGCGCATCCCGCCAACGCCCTTCATCCTCCAGGGACATCCCGAGTCCCACCCACCAGCGCCCTTCCGCCGGCTGCAGGGCGATTGCCCTCCGGTAGGCCGCGCTCGCCTCGGGTGGGCGCTTCAACTGGCGCAGCACGGTACCGGAAAGACCCTGGTACTCGGCATCCTTCGTCGCGTGCGGCAGTGAGCGTTCGAGCACGCGCCACGCGGCATTCCAGTCGCGTGCCTCGGCGTGGAGCCGGGCGAGGCGCATCGCCGCCGCGATACGCGATGGGTCGCGCTCGGCAACGATCTCCAGCGGCGCGGTGATGTCGGCAAAAGGGCCCGTAGCCCCGGAAAACGCAGGAGCGCTGACGCAGCACGCCAGGGCGGACATCAAGGCGATCGAGGTGACGGATTTGGTGGGCGGCAAGATTCCCAGTCTCCGGTTGGGGGAACGGCCCGTATCTTACTGCTTCCCGAGCGGTCCGTACGGAAGAGCCATGCTCGCGCTGCGCCCGTGTGGCGCAGACGCGGTTGTTGCGCTGTAACAACGGGCAAAGTCGATGTCGGCAGACGGCGACGATGGATTTGATACAGAATGACGGCCTTGGCTGCCGGAATCCGTTACATGATTACCCTCTACACGTGGGCGACGCCCAATGGCCGCAAGGTCTCGATCATGCTTGAAGAGTGTGGACTGGCCTATGCGGTGAAGACGGTGGATATCACGGCCAGCGAGCAGTTCTTGGCGGACTTTGTCGCGATCAACCCGAACGCCAAGATCCCCGCCATCGTCGACGACGAGAAACAGTGCACGGTTTTTGAATCCGGCGCCATCCTCATCTACCTCGCCGAGCGCTGCGGCCGTTTTCTGGCCACGATCGGCAGCGAGCGCTATGCGGCCCTGCAATGGCTGATGCTGCAGATGAGCGCCATCGGCCCGATCCTCGGCCAGGTGCACCATTTCCACCGTTTCGCGCCCGAGCGCGTACCCTATGCGATCGCCCGCTTCGACAAGGAGGCAGAACGGCTCTATGGCGTTCTCGACCGCCGCCTCGCCGAAACCGAATACCTTGCCGGCGCGTACTCGATCGCCGACATCGCATGCTTTCCCTGGATTGCCCGACATGAATGGCAGGAGATCGACTTGAACAATTACACGAACGTCAAACGCTGGTTCGAAACCGTTGGCCAGCGCCCGGCGGTACAGCGCGGCATGTTGGTGCCGGCATGAGCGCCCCGAACGGCCGCCCGAAGGGGCGCTCACCCTCCCTTGGGGAGGGCGTCCCGCAGGGACGGGAGGGTCGTTCAGCGAGCGCCCCGCACGGCCGCCCGAAGGGGCGCTCACCCTCCCTCGGGGAGGACGTCCCGCAGGGACGGGAGGGTCGTCCGGTGAGCGCCAAATGATGAACAGCCGTCGTGTTGGAACGATCGAGGTCCTCTCCTGCGAACCCGCGAAGGCGCGTCGCTCGCCGCCGCTGCTCTTCGTGCATGGCGCCTTTGCTGGTGCCTGGGTGTGGGCGGAACATTTCCTGCCGTGGTTCGCCGAGCGCGGCTTCAACGCCCATGCCCTTTCCTTGCGCGGCCACGGCGAGAGCGGGGGTCACGAGCGCATCGACTGGCACAGCGTGCACGATTTTGTCGAGGACGTCGCGGCCGTCATTGCCGACCTGGCCGAAGCGCCGGTGCTGATCGGTCACTCGATGGGGGGGTTCGTCGTCCAGAAATACCTGGAGCGCCATGCCGTTCCGGCGGCTGTGCTGATGTGCTCGGTCCCGCCGCAGGGGCTGGTGGCGGCGCAGTTCTCGCTGCTTTTCGAGAAGCCGGGCTTGATGATGGAGATAAACCGCCTGCTCGGCGGCGGCAATGTGGCACCGGATGCGTTGCGCGAGGCCCTCTTCGCGCAGGAGGTGGACGACGAGATGGTGCGCCGCTATTACCGCATGATGCAACCCGAATCGCAGCGCGCCATCTGGGACATGTCGGTATTCAGCCTGCCCAATCCGGGTGCGATGGCCCGGCCGCCGCTACTGGTCCTGGGGGCCGAGAAGGATGTGCTGATGCCGGCCTTCCTCGTGCAATCGACGGCACGCACCTACGGCGTTCCTGATCGCATCTTCCGCGGCATGGGCCATGGCCTGATGCTGGAAAAGGACTGGCAGCACGTCGCGCAGACGATTCTCGACTGGCTTGAGGAGACGCTTCAGGCGTAGGTATCGACGGCGCCGCCGAGTTCCGGCGGGTTGTTGTAGCGCGCTGGTTCCGGCAATGCCTCCAGCAATTGCGCGGCGTTCTGCGCCTGCAGGTCGAGCGATTTCTTCAGTACCGCGATCTCGACGGCCATGGCCGTCTGCGTTGCGGAAAGGTTGTTGCTGGTTTCCATGGATCATCCCTCCCGGTGGCGAAATTTCATTATGGACATTCGCCGGCTGGAGTAAACCCCGGCGCAAACCCGAATGTCCCGGAAAATTCATTGCGTGAGGCGTTCAACCTTTTTCCATGTCGTCCGTTAGATCATTCATGAGCGCCTCGCGGGAAAACAACGGCTGGCTAAACCGTTTCCTGCCAGGTACTGAAAGCGAGGAACATCATGGTGATCATCATGGACATGGATTCGGGTCGGGTCATACGCGAAGCGCCGGGCGACGCATACGGGGACGAAGTGCTCAACGCCGGTTGGGCCGAGGTGCCGCAAGTCGCGCCGCGGCTCGCAGAAGTGGCAAGTACGCGCCAGACGCCGGGTGAGAGCGAGATTGCCGGTTTTCTTGCACGGCTCTACGCTGCGCAGGAGTAGGCAACCTTCCGTCAGCAGGGGGTACCGGGTGCCGAGGGCGCTCTTTCGCGCCGGCACCCGGTCGCTGCCGCGTATCAGTTGCGACGTACCGCGCTGCCCTGACTGGCGAGCAGCCGTGCGTTGCGGGCGTCGGCGGCAATCTGCAGGCTCACGGCATCGAGCACCTCCATGATGCGCTCGCTCGTCGTGGCGACGTGTTGCGGTTTTGAGTCGCCACCTTTCTGCAGACCACTGATCGCCTGATCGAAGAACACCCACTGTACGTTGGCGAGTTCGAGTGCCTCCCGGCTGGCCGGCGTTGTTTCTTGCGCAGTGCCGAGTTCGCGCAGTGCGGTGGCGAACTCCTTGCGCGCCTGGTCGATATCGACCAGGCGACTGTACGAACGGTCTCCCGCCTGCGCCTGCAGGTAGAGTTTGGCCAGCCGCTGCGCCAGCATGTTCTGCCGCAGCGAAAGATCAAGCAGGCGACTGCTACCGTTCTCCGCCTCACCCTCGATCTTCATCGCCAGGCGACCGGTGGCGAGCATCAAATCGTCGGCCAGGTAGCTGACGACCTTGAGGTTTGCATCGCTGAAGGGCAGGGCGAGCGCATTGCGATATTCCTGCCAGAGTTCCTGCACGCGCAGGTAATCACGCTGAATGGCCGGTTTGCTGCCATAGCCGCGCAGATCGGCCAGAGCCCCCTCGAACTGCGTGCCGGCACGTGCGATCTGTACCGCCGCAACGTCTCTCTGGATACCGAGTCCGGCTTGCAACCAGAGTTTTGCGAGTCGCTGCGACTGCAGCCGGAGGCGCCCGGCGAGCGTGATTCCCTGTTCGATCGCGACGACCTGTTCGCCGCTTGTGGCGGGAACTGCGAATGCGGGGGAGAACGTCAGCGCGGCGGCAAGCAGCAACGAGATCAGTTTCATTTTGAGCCAGTTTGCGAGTGATCGGGCGGCGGATTTCAACACGCCAATGTTGCATTGCGATGAATGCTGCCGATCCGGCGCGCTTACGCTTAGAGCGTGGCGCTGCGATCTCCGCTTACGAAGCCGATCAAGGGCTCGGCGATGCCGCGACCGAGCGCGATGACCTTGAACAACTCGCCCATTTCCGCGGGCGAGATCAGTTTGTGGGCGGCGTTCGCGAGTGGCAGGTAGGCGCGCGGGTCGCTGGCCGGTGTCCGTTCCAGAATCGTCGTCAGGCCGCAGTTGAGCAGGAAGGCGGCCTGCGTCGTGTAGCCGAGAAATTCGAGCCCGGCCTCGGTTCCCGCTTCGGCGATCGCGGTGAAGTCCACATGCACCGTGATGTCCTGCAGGCCGGGCAGGAAGAACGGATCGGGGTGGGCGTGGTGGCGATAGTGGCACATCAGCGTGCCTTCACGGCGCTGCGGGTGGTAATACTCGCGCCGTGGGAAGCCGTAATCGATCAGCAGCAGCGCGCCGCAGCGGAGAATATTCGCCCACGAGGCGGTCCATGCCGCCGCCGCCGGACTGATTTCGGAAAGGTAGCCGTCCGTGGGTGCGACCGCTTCGGCAAGCTGCCGTGCGTTTGTCAGCACGGCAGCGGTCGCCGGCTGCTCCTTCCAGGCGAACGAACCTGCTGCATCGACCGTCACGCCGCGCTCGCGGATGCCTTCTGTCTGCCAGCGCATCAGGTGTGCCGGCAGCGCGTCGAGCAGCTCATTGGCGAGCACGACGCCGTCGAATGTTGCCGGCAGCTGCTCCAGCCAGGTGACGCGCGGCAGCAGATGCGGTGCGTGCGAGGCGAACGTCTGTCGTTGCCGATCGCGCAGATCGGCCGACAGTTCGAGAATCTGGTAGCGCTCGGGAAGCACATCGCGCGCCTCCAGTTCGAGCAGCAGATCGAGCGCGAGACGCCCGGAACCCGCGCCAACCTCCAGCACCTGCGGCGCGCTGGCGCGCATGATCTGAACGACCTGTGCCGCCAGCGTTTGCGCGAAAGCCGGTGTCAATTCCGGCGCGGTGACGAAATCGCCGGCGGCGCCGAACTTGCGTGCGCCGGCCGCGTAGTAGCCGAGCCCCGGCGCGTGCAGTGCGAGGTCCATGAAGCGGGCGAAGCTGATCCAGCCGCCACTGGCAGCAATTTCCCCGGCAATCAGCTGCTGCAGGCGGCGGCTGTGTGCGAGGGCATCGGCGTCGGGTTGAGGCAGGTTCATGCCAGCTATGCGCGTGAGAAAAGCGACATTTTACGGGTCGGCTGCCATGGTTTGCCGGGAACTTGTTTGCTATCGTTGCAATTCCCCATCCGGCGAGGAGGTTTCCGATGCAAACCAGACAAGTGATTGTCCGCGATCAGTCCGCTCTGCCGCAGGTCTTGCAAGCGCTCAGAGAAATTGAGCCGCAGTGGATTCTCGTCTTTGGCGCCGTGCCGTTCTTCTCCTCCCCCGCGCTTGCCGACACCTTGCGCGCGGAATTTCCCGATGCGCTGCTCAGTGGCTGTTCGACTGCCGGAGAGATCAGCCGTGATGGCGTTGCCGACGGGTCCTGCGTCATTACCGGCGTGCGTTTCGGGCACACCTCTTTGCGTCTAGCCACCACGACGCTTGCCAGCATGGGCGATTCCTCGGCTGCGGGGGAGCGGATCGGAAAACAGCTGTCGTCGCCTGAGCTGCGCGCGATCATGGTTTTTGCACCGGGTGTTGCCATCAATGGCAGCGCGCTCGTCGACGGGATTTCCGCCGTCACTGGCGAGTCCGTTCCGCTCACTGGTGGCCTTGCCGGCGATGGCGGTGCCTTCCGGCAGACCTGGACGCTCAGTAGCGATGGCTGTAGCGATCAGAACATTGTCGCCGTCGGTCTTTATGGTGACGCGCTGCGCTTCGCCCACGGCTCATTTGGTGGCTGGGAGCCGTTTGGACCGGCACGCAAGGTCACGCGTAGCGAGGGAAATATCCTTTACGAGCTTGATGACGCCCCAGCGCTCGATGTCTACAAGCGTTACCTGGGCGACTATGCGCGTGATCTGCCCGCTTCCGGACTGTTGTTCCCCTTCGCGATGCTGGGTGAAAACCACGACGAGATCGGTCTGATCCGGACCATTCTCGGCGTTTCTGAAAGCGACGGCAGCTTGACGCTTGCTGGGGAGATCGTGCCCAACGGCTTTCTCAAGCTGATGCATGCCAGCACTGATCGTCTCGTCGGCGGTGCGGAGGCGGCGGCCCGGGCGGCACTGCGCATGCAGGAAGGCAAGGGTGGCGGATTGGCAGTGCTCGTCAGCTGCGTTGGCCGCAAGCTGGTGATGGGCGACCGTGTAGACGACGAAGTCGAGGCTGTCGCCGAGGTCTTTGGCAGCGGCGCAACGCTGACCGGCTTCTATTCCTACGGTGAGGTCAGTCCCTTCGCGCCGGGCGTCTCCTGCAAGCTGCACAACCAGACGATGACGATCACCGTGCTCGATGAAGACTGATTGCTCATGCATCGCTCCCTGCAGCGCCAGCTGAAGCGCATTGCCGGCGTCGCTGATGATGCGGCGCTGGGGGGCTTGCTGCAGGAGTTGCGTGACATCGCCGGGCAACCCGGCATCACGCCGGAAGCGTCAGCATTGCTGCGCGGTTTGCCTGAATTTCTTGAGCGGATTGACGGCGCCTACGAGCAGTACGACCGCGATCTCGCCCTGCGTACGCGCAGCCTGGAACTTTCGTCGGAAGATCTGCTTGCCGCCAACGAACGTCTGCGCGCCGATCTGGCGAGCCGCAACCGGGCGCTTGCGTTCTTGCGAGAAACAGCGCTCGGCTTGCTTGCCGAGGAGGGCGAAGCTGCGGCTGCCGCATCGCTTGCCAGCAACGATCTGGAATCGCTGTCGATACTGATGGCACGACTTGTCGAGCAGCGCGAACTGCAGCGTCGCGAGCTCGATAACCAGAAATTCGCACTCGATCAGCACGCGATCGTCAGCATCACCGATACGCAGGGCGTGATCGTCTATGCCAACGACCGCTTCTGCGAAATCAGCGGTTATTCGCGCGCGGAGCTGATTGGCCAGCCGCACCGCATCGTCAAGTCCGGGCTGCATCCGCCAGCGGTCTTTGCCGACATGTGGGACACCATTTCCTCCGGACGCGTGTGGCACGGCGAGATCTGCAACCGGCGCAAGAACGGCGACCTTTACTGGGTCGCTGCAACCATCGTGCCGTTTCTTGATCATGCCGGGTTGCCGACACGTTACATCGGCATCCGGACGGATATCACCGAGCGCAAGGCGATCGAGGCGCAGCTGGAGGATCAGTTGCAGCTGGTCGAGGAGCTGATCGAGGCGATCCCCCTGCCGCTCTACCTGAAGGATCCGAAGGGTCGCTATCAGTGCCTGAATCGCGCCTTCGAGATGTTCTTCGGTGTGCGTCGCGAGGACGTTCTCTACCGGACGGTTGCCGAGTTGCTGCCCCCGGACGAAGCGCCGCTGCATGTTGGCAAGGATGCCGAACTCTACGCAGGTGGTGGCAGTCAGACCTACGAGGCGCGCGTCACGACGCGTGACGGCACCGCACACGACACCATCTACCGCAAGGCAATCCTGCGCCTGCCCGATGGCAGCATCCGTGGCCTGCTCGGCACGATCATCGACATCACCGACCGCAAGCAGGCGGAAGTTTCCCTGCTGCGCGCGATGGAGGCGGCCGAGGCGGCCAACCGCGCGAAGAGCGACTTTCTCGCCAACATGAGCCATGAGATCCGCACGCCGATGAATGGCGTCATCGGCATGACCGAACTGGCGCTTGGCTGCAGGCTCGACGACGAGCCGCGCGAGTATTTGCAGATCGTCAAGTCATCGGCCGAATCCCTGCTGACGATCATCAACGACATCCTGGACTTCTCGAAGATCGAGGCGGGCAGGATGGAGATCGAGCGCATCTCCTTCCACCTGCCGCGGCTCTGTGCCGACATGATGAAGACGCTCGCCCTGCGCGCGCACGAGAAACAGCTTGAGTTGGTGCTCGATATCGATCCGGCAGTGCCCGGTTTTGTTTTTGGCGATCCCGGGCGCCTGCGGCAGGTTCTGGTCAATCTGATCGGCAACGCGCTGAAATTCACGGAGCGCGGCGAGATCGTCCTGCGCGTGGCCCCCGCGGAGGCTCCCGGAAACATCTGCTGCGAGGTGCGCGATACCGGAATCGGTATTGCCGAAGACAAGCTCGGGCATATCTTCGAGGCTTTCGCTCAGGAAGACAGTTCGACCACGCGGCGCTTCGGCGGTACCGGTCTTGGTCTGACCATTTCGCGCCGGCTGGTCGCGATGATGGGCGGCGCCATGGCGGTCGAGAGCCGCCTCGGGGCCGGCAGCGTCTTTCGCGTCGCGGTGCCCCTGCCTGCGGATGCGGGGCGTCGCGAGAAGGAAGACGCGCCTCGTGTTCCGCTGGCGGGATTGCCGGTGCTGCTTGTCGACGACAACGAAACCAATCGCATGGTTCTTTCGCGCATGTTCGCCGGCTGGGGCATGCGCGTCGAGGCGTTCGCGTCGGCCGGTGCGCTGCTCGAACGACTGCGCGCGGACGATCTTCCCGCACTGATCATTCTCGATGCACAAATGCCGGAGATGGACGGGTTCACGCTCGCCGAGTGCTTGCGTGACGATCCGCGCCTTGCCGGCATTCCGCGCGTCATGCTCTCGTCGGGCGCGGTGCGTGGCGATGCGGCACGCTGCCGGGAACTGGGGATCGCCGCCTATTTCGGAAAGCCGGTTGCCCAAGCGGAATTGCTGGTCGGGCTGCATTCCGTATTGGGTGCGGCGGCAACTGCGCCCGAACTGGTGACCCGGCATTCGCTGCGCGAGGCGCGGACGGTGCTCGACGTGCTGCTTGTCGAGGACCATCCGATCAACCAGAAGCTGGCGATCAGCCTGCTCGAAAAATGGGGGCACCGCGTCAGTCTGGCGACGAATGGCGCGGAGGCCATTGAGCGCGTTGCCAGCGGCCATTTCGACGTGATCCTGATGGACCTGCAGATGCCCGGCATGGGCGGGCTGGAAGCGACGCAGCGGCTGCGCATGGCGGGTTGCCGCACGCGCATCGTAGCGATGACCGCCAACGCGATGGCCGGTGACCGCGAGTTGTGCCTGGCGGCGGGGATGGACGACTACCTCGCGAAACCGATCAAGGCGGACGAACTGTTCGCGCTGTTGCACGAATCGGTCGCAGCGGGTGGGGAGCGCACAGCCGAGCCGGACAATTGTGCCGGACCTGTCGCTGAACCCGTCGCTCCGGCGTTCGATTACCGTGCCGCGCTCGCGCAGATGGATGCCGAGCTGGTTGCCATCATCGCCCCCTTGTTCGTCGAAGCCTGCCCGGACGATCTGGCTGCACTGCGCCGGGCGCTTGCTGCTGAAGACACCGTATCCGCGCACCGTCAGGCGCACACGCTGCGCGGGCTGGCCGGGCAGTTCAACGCGACGCCGGCGGTGGAAGCGGGGCGCACGATCGAGGATGCGCTTGCCCGACACGATATTGCGGCTGCCCAGGCGAGCTTGCCGAACCTTGAGACAGCGCTCGCGGACCTGATCGCAACGCTACGGGAAGACGGCCAAGTCCGGTAAACTGTGCCCGTTGCGGTCGACTGCGGACTGGACTGCAGGCCTGTTCCTGCCCCGGTCCGGCGCTCGCGCAGCCCCCTATTTTTCCTGCTGCCCGGATCTTTCATGCCGCTCCCGCAATCTCCGATGCTCGATGATCAGGTCATCCTCGTGACCGGTGCCGCGCGCCGCGTCGGCAGCACCATCACGCGTCTGCTGCACCGCCATGGCGCCCGGCTCGCGCTGCACTGCCGCAGCGCACGCGCAGAGGCCGATACACTTGCCGCAGTGCTCAACGGCACGCGGCCGGGATCGGCGCTGGTTGTGCAGGCCGATCTGCTCGATATCGCCGGGCTGCCCGCGTTGGTCGCGGCGGTCGTCGATCGCTTCGGGCGCCTGGATGGGCTGGTGAACAATGCGTCGAGCTTCTTTCCGACACCGCTTGGCCAGATCGACGAGCACGCCTGGCAGGATCTGGTCGGCAGCAACTTCAAGGCGCCGCTCTTTCTCGCGCAGGCGGCCGCGCCCGCGCTGCGTCGGCAAGGCGGGGCAATCGTCAACATCACCGACGTGCACGCCGAACGGCCGCTGAAGGGCTACCCGCTCTACAGCGCAGCCAAGGGAGCGCTGCTTACGCTGACACGGGCGCTGGCGATCGAGATGGCACCGGAGGTACGCGTCAATGCAGTTGCTCCCGGGCCGATCCTGTGGCCGGACGACGGGCAGTTCGACGACGGTTCCCGGGCCGACATCGTCCGCCATACGCTCCTGAAGCGTGAGGGTTCGCCCGAGGATATCGCCGCTGCGGTGGCCTATCTGCTCTCGGCCGCCTACGTTACCGGGCAGGTCATCAACGTCGATGGGGGCCGGACCGCCCATCTTTAGTCAAGTAATACCCAGGGCTGCGGCAGGTCCGACGGGCGTGCCTTGCCCGTCAGCAACGAAGGAAAAAACAAGTGGAACACCCGCAAGACAACGCTGTATCGAACAACCTGCAGAAACTCTTCAAGCGCCTGACCAGTAACGTCGGCAAGGCGATCGCCGACTACAACATGATCGAGCACGGCGATACCGTGCTCGTCTGCGTTTCCGGCGGCAAGGATTCGTATTCGCTGCTCTCGATCCTGATGGCGCTGCAGGAACGCGCGCCGATCGAATTCCGGCTGGTGGCGATGAATCTCGACCAGAAGCAACCGGGCTTCCCCGAGGACGTGCTCCCCGGGTATTTCAAAAAGATCGGCGTCGACTTCCGCATCGTCGAGGCGGACACCTACTCGGTCGTGAAGGAGAAGATCCCCGAAGGGAAGACGACCTGTTCGCTTTGTTCGCGTCTCAGGCGCGGCATCATCTATCGCACGGCAAAGGAACTTGGCGCCAACAAGATCGCGCTCGGGCATCACCGCGACGACATGGTGCATACCCTGTTCCTCAACCTGCTCTTCGGCGGCAAGATCAAGGCCATGCCGCCCAAGCTGATCACCGACGATGGCGCGCATGTGGTGATCCGCCCGCTCGCCTACTGTGCGGAAGCTGATATCGCCCGCTTCGCGCGCGGCATGGAGTACCCGATCATCCCGTGCAACCTGTGCGGTTCGCAGGAGAACATGCAACGCAAGAAAGTTCGCGAAATGATGGCCGACTGGGACCGCCGCTATCCTGGCCGTACCGAAGCCGTCTTCACGGCGCTGCAGAATGTGGTGCCCTCGCATCTTGCCGACAATGCGCTCTTCGATTTTCGCGGTCTCAAGCTGGGTGATGCCGTCGCCGAGGGCGATACCGCCTTTGACGGGCCGCGGTTCGGCGAGGATCTGCAACTGCCGGCGTTTACGCCGCTGCAGTTCGGCGTGCCGCAGTAATCAGCGCGGTCCGTCCAGCGCCTTGCGCGTGCGTTCCTGCCAGGCGGGTGTAGCGCGCTCGCGCGCAATCCCGGCCCAGATTCGTGCCGCCAGTTCCGGATTGCTGCGGACGAAGCGGTGGGAAAGCAGCAGGTAGTAGGGTTTCTCGGTAAAGGGCCGGGGCAGGATTTCGAGCTCTCGCGCCAGGGCGGCATCTTCGGCAAAACGGGCGTTCACCTCGCCATGCAGCAGAACCGCGGCATCGATTCGGGCCAGTCGCAGCTTCTGCACGACGTCGGTCGTCGTGTGCGATCCATCATCCACCACGACGCCGATGCGCCGCAAGTCGTCAACAACGGAGTAGCCGAGCGGTGCGCCCACCGGCTTGCCAAGCTGCAGCAGCCTGATGCCGTCCCAGTCCACCGCGGAACCACGGCGTTTGAGAACGACATAGCGCTCAATATGCAGCGCACGCGCCGGGTCGGCACCGGAACTGCCGCCGGGAAGCATGGGGTAGGCGCCGACCTCCAGTCGCTCGGGCTTGAAGCTGGCGTCAAGGGCACCGGCAACGGCATTGTTCTTCACATCGAGCAGGCAACGCTTCCAGGGGGTGGCGTAATAGCGGAAACGGATGCCGAGCTTGCCTGCCACCAGGTCGAGGAGTTCGAAATTGAGCCCGGTTCCGTCCTGCGTTTGCCACGGACGGATGTTTTCGTTCTCGAAGCAGAGGAGCAACTCTTCGGCGGCAGAGACGAGGGGGGTCTGAAATGCAGCGAGAGCGATCAGAATCGCCGCCGCGAGGCGTAGCGGCCAGCGGGTCGGGAAGTTGTCCTGATTGTGTCGTCTTGCCATTGGCTCATGATAGGCCACCCGTCACGAAGGGAGCAAACACCGGTTGAGATTCCGGCGATTTCGAGCTTTCCTCGACAAGTGTTTGAATCTGATAGAATCACAGGCCTCTGGTCGCGACGGGAGGTCGTGGCCAAACAAACGCGATTCGGGATGCGATCGGAGAATGCACGATGAGTGGTAACGAACGGGCGCTGGCAATCCTGTTTGCCGATGTTTCGGGCAGCACCCGGCTTTACGAGAAGTTGGGTGACACCGAGGCGCTGCGTGCCGTCGAGCGTTGCATCAAGCGCATGGAGCGCGTGATCGAGGGTTTCCGCGGGCGCGTTGTGAAGACCATCGGCGACGAGGTCATGGCGGTCTTCGATAGTGCCGAAGACGCCTTCAATGCCGCCAGCGACATGCAACAGCGCATCACGGACCTGCCACCGATCTCCGGGGTCAAGCTGGCGATTCGCGTCGGTTTCCATTTCGGCCCGGCGATCGAGGACAAGGGAGATTATTTCGGCGATACGGTCAATACGGCAGCGCGGCTCGCCGGTCTGGCCAAGGCGGGCCAGGCACTGACGTCGGGCGATACGGTACAACAGCTGCCGGAACTGCTGCGCCAGTCCACCCGCGATCTCGACACGATGTCGGTCAAGGGCAAGGCCGAGGAACTTCACGTTTTCGAGGTGCTCTGGCAGGACGGCGAAGAGCTGACGATGAAGGCGCCGTCGATTCGGGCGTCCGGCCCGGCCAGCGCCAAACTGGCCAGCAGCGCACGCTTGTGCGTGCGCTACGCAGGCGAGGTGATGGTGCTTGACGAGAAGCGCCCGAGCATTTCGCTCGGCCGTGACGCCGCCTGCGACCTCGTCATCCGCGACCGCCGCGCCTCGCGCAACCACGGCAAGATCGAGCGTCGCGGTGACAAATTCGTGCTTACCGACATTTCCACCAACGGCACCTACGTCCAGTTGAAGGATGAGGCCGAGTTTTTCCTGCGGCGCGAGGATCTGGTGCTGCGCGGCAACGGGCGTATTGCTTTCGCGGCGTCGATCAATAGCGAGGACGCCGACATCGCCGAGTTCGAAATTCTCTGATGTTCCGGCGCAGCGGCATCCTGCCGCTGCGCCAGCGTGCTTTCAGATGCTGAATTTCTTCAGCGTTTCCGGATTCTTGATCACAGCCTCGCGACGCTGCTGCGGCGCATCGTAGAGCGCTGCCGGCGGCAGCGTGTCGAAGTGGGCGAGGGTGGCCGGATCCTTGCAACTGGCATCGAGCGCAACGCTGAAACTGGCGCCGTTGCCACCGGCCACCACGAAGCAGGTCTTGCCCAGTTTGGCGTTGAGCGGCTGCACGATGGTCGAAGCGACCAGATCGGCAAGGTTGCCGCCGCCGGCAAGCTCGACATCGAAACCGTCGCTGCCGGCTGTCTTGATGTCGAGCACGTTCCTTAGCGCGCTGATCTCGCGCTGCAGTTGCGCTGCCGTATCGCCACCGGGCAGACCGGCCAGTTTCAGCCGCACCTTCTGGCCGGAGAAGCGGAAGTGCGACAGGAAGAACCCCTTCGAGAACTCGTCGCCGATCAGCTTGCCGATGTCGCGCAAGGCCTGATCCTCGGTGGCCCAGCTCATCTGCTCCGGAATCTGCGTGTTGAAATAGATTTCCTCCCCGCTGCCCTTGTCGATGGCCTTCACGGTCCATGAGGTGAGCACCGTCTTCTCGACCGTGATGCCCGAGGCGGCGAGTTTCGCCGACAGCTTCTTGAACTTGGCCTCGCCGGTGACGGCGAAATCCGCGCCTTTCTGACCTTCGTCGCTCCAGGTACGGAAACCGAAGGACTGGATACGCTCCTTGAGGATATTCTCGGCGACCGGGGAGCGGGCCGGCTGGCCTTCCTCGGGCTTGGTCGTGATGGCCACCGAGATTTTCGGGTCGCCGTTGTTGCGGATGAATTCGACACGCTCGTCACGCGACATCTGGTTCAGCGTCTGCTGCACCAGGCGCACGTTGACCCGGGCGCGTGTGGTTACCGAGGCGAGCCCGTCCTTGCCGGTCTGCGGCGCCTCCTCCTGAATGACGGCGGCGATGAACTCGTTGCTGCGAGGCAACAAGCGCGTGCGCACCAGATCGTAATGCTCGGACAGCGATTGCCGCTGTACGTAGAGCGACAGCGCCTTCTCGATCAGTTGTCGTTTTGCATCCTCGCGCAGCTCCGTCTTGAGCAGCCCCGGATCCTTCGCATAGCGCGGATCGCTGGGGTCGGCGTAGCCGACCGCAGTGATCACCATTTCCTTGTCGTTGCCGGCTATCGTCGGTGCGACCGCCGGTGCTGCAAGGCCTGCATTGCCACCCTGCGCAGGCGCGGGCAGCTCACCGCCGCTGCCGCCGCGTCCCATCGTCAGCCAGGCACCCGCGCCGATGCCGACGGCGGCGAGGCCGCCGACGATCGCCCAGGCGAGGGCTGGCGACTTTTTTGCTGGCGCTGCGGGGGGGGGCGGCGATGGACGCGCCGCAGGCGCTTCCGTCGTCGCCGACTTTGCCACTCTGGCCGCGGCACTGCCGACAACCGTGGCCTCGCTACCCGGAAGCACTGTGGCGTCGGGGTCGGCGGCGGTGCCGACCAGCGTCGCGTCGGCATCGCTTGCACCGGCCGCCACGGTCTGCAGCGCCGCGATGAAGGCTTGTGCGTTCTGGAAGCGCTCGTCGGGCCGCTTGGCCAGCGCCTTCCTCACCAGTGCGTCAAAGGCGGCCGGCACCTGCACGTTCAGCTCCGATGGCGCAATCGGCTCTTCCTTGAGCACCTTGTGCATGATCGTCGTCAGCTGACCGGTGAACGGTTTTTCGCCGGTCAGGAACTGGTAGAGGATGACGCCGGCCGAGAAGAGATCGGAGCGCGCATCGACGGTTTGCCCCATGAACTGCTCGGGCGACATGTAGGCCGGTGTGCCGAGCACCGATCCCGCCTGCGTGAGATTCGAGGACTCGAGGCGGGCGATGCCGAAATCGCCGACCTTGACGCGTCCGTCCTTGAGCAGGAAGACATTGGCGGGCTTGATGTCGCGATGGACGATGCCGTTCGTGTGGGCATGGCCGATGGCTTCCAGCAATTGCGTCATCACGCGCACCGTCTCGGCGATCGGGAAGCGCTCGTTCTTGTCGAAGATGTCCTTCAGCTCGCGCCCTTCGACGAACTCCATGGCAATGAATGCGGTCCCCGCATCCTCGCCGTACTCATAGACCGCGACGATGCCGGGGTGGCTGAGGCGGCCGGCCGCCTGCGCTTCCCGCTTGAAGCGGGACAGCAGTTCTTCCGCCTCGCCACCTTCGAGCTGATCGCGGCGCACCGTTTTCAGCGCAACGCGGCGCCCGATACCGGGATCCCAGCCGTCGTAGACGACACCCATCGCACCGCGCCCGAGTTCGCCGCGGATTTCGTACTTGCCGAGTTGTTGCGGAATGTCAGCCATGTGGTTTCTCCGGAATTCGCGGACGGCTTACTTGTGCTTGTTGTCGATTTCCCAGACTGTCTTCTGGACCAGCCGCTGCACCAGCGAATCGAGCGTGAGACCGCCGGAGGCGCCGGACGAGACGCCAAGCACCGAGGTGTTCTTCGCGCCCAATTCCATTTTTTCCTCGCTGTAGCCGGTGGCGACCTGCTCGGTGGTGTTGGCATCGATGATCTTGTAACGCATGCCGATGATCCAGACGCCGGTCGACTCGCCCGTCTGCACCGAACTTGCGACCACGTTGCCGGCTGCCCCGCCGCGACCACCGCCAAAGATGCCGATCAGCGCACCGACGGCGCGCCCGTCAAAACCAGAGTCGGCCTGTGCGACTTGTTCGGCCTTCAGGATGTCGAACTTGACCACCCACTTGGTCGTCTTGAACTTGCCCTTCTGCAGGATCTTGCGTGCGGCCTGCGGGTCGCCCATCGTGTAGGCCAGCTGGAATTCGTTGAGCAGCGGCCCCATGTCAGCACGTTCGAGGATCCTGAAATTGGCCTTGCCCAATTCGAGTTCCGCATAGTCGGCAATGTTGTTCGGGCCGAACTTCTGCGTGAAGGAAGCGTTGTTGCTCTTGATCTCGCCCGGAATCACCACCAGCGCCGGTCCTGGCTTGCCGGCGTTGGTATATTGAATCTCCTTGTACATTGCCTTGTCCGCCATCTGGTTGGCGGTTTCCGAGGTGCCGCTGCCGGCGGTCGGCGACGGGCTTTCGAAGGTGGGCTGGGCGTGGGCCACAGCACAAAGTGCGGCACCGGCCGCCAGTGCGAGCAGGGATTGGATCTGTTTCATGTCGGGGCTCCGTCTGTTACCTGGTTTTGGGTTTGGCCGGCGCTGCATGGCGGCAGTAGTCGTTGGCAAGCCGGGCGACGACGCCGTCGGCCTGTTCGTTGATCAGGGTCAGCGCCATGCCCAGCGTGTCGGTGCCGGAGTAGGATTCGGCGCTGGCGCCCACATCGGAAATGGTTTTTCCGTCCGCGGCGGTCAGCGTGAAGCCCATGCTGACATAGACCTCCGGGATGCGCAGCACCGGGTTGATTGCCGAGCGGCTGGAGATGACGCCGCGCAGGATGAAATCAGCCCCCATTTTTTTCGAGGCGTTGATGGCCGCGTCGGGATCGTTGCGGAAATAGGCATCGATCTCGGCCTGCGCGATCTGCGCGGTGATTTCTTCCTGCGTGTAGGTATTGAAACCGAACTTCTTCAGGCGCTTGTTGATGGCGCTGAAGTGCGAACCATAGCTGCTCTGTTGCGCGTCAGTGCTGTTGCCGCGTCGCTGGCCGACGACGACCATCACCTTGCGGTCTTTCAGCGACTCGCGGCAGGCCGCGGGAACGCCCCCGCCGCCACCCTTGCGCGGCGCGCTGGCGGCCTTTTGCTTCTCTTCCTCTTCCGAAAAACTGAACGAAGAGGCGACCGCGGCAGGCGCGACGACAACAAGGAACAGCGATGCAATCAGGCGACGTGCGGGAAAGTGCATGGGCGTGGTCCGAAAGGGTTGGAGGGGGCACGCATGATGACGACTGGGAGGACGATTCTGTCAAAAAAAATGCCGGCCCACAATTGTGGCCGGCATTTCCTGACCGGTCAGTGCCTGCGTTACTTGGCAGCGCTGGCGCCAGCACCGGCATCGGCCTGGCATTTCTTGACGAAGGCGGATTTCGCGGCGCCGGCCAGCGGCTTGCCGTCCTTGCCTACCGCCTTGGCCTCGCAGCCGCTGGTATCCGCGGCGTTGCCGCCGGACAGGCATTGCTTCATGAACGCCTTGCGCTCGTCGCCTTTCTTGTCCTTGGCCTGTTCGTTACAGGCCTTCATCTTTTCCTGCTGTGCCTTTTGTGCGGCAGTCGGTTCCTTCTTCGGGGCATCGGCCTTCTTGTCGTCCGCGGCAAACACGGAACCGGTGGCAAGGGCGAGCGAAACCAGGGCAACGGCGAGCTTCATCGTGAACTCCTCCAGAATTGGACAGTGGAACATGGCATGCAATACGGCGAACACTGGCGAGTGCGTTCGTGCGCACCCTCAGCCGGGGCCATTAGGCGCCATTCAGACGTCATCGTCAAGCAGTGCGCGCTGCTGGCGATTGACGAATTCCTGCATGCTATCGATGCCGCGCAGCTGAAGGATCGAGTTGCGCACGGCCGCTTCCAGAAGCACCGCCAGGTTGCGCCCGGCGGCAACCGGAATGACGACCTTGCGTACCTGCGCACCGAGAATCTCCTGCGTCTGCGCATCCAGCGGCAGACGTGGCGCGTCGGCACCGGCAACCGGCTTTTGCAGGTGCACGATCAGCTTGAGCTTCATCTTCCGGCGCGAGGCAGTTTCGCCAAAGATGGTGCGGATGTTGAGCAGGCCGAGGCCGCGCACTTCCAGATAGTCGCGCAGCATGCCGGGGCAGCGGCCTTCCAGCGTGTTCGGAGCGAGACGGGCGATCTCGACGACATCGTCGGCAACGAGGCCATGACCGCGCGAAATCAATTCGAGTGCGAGCTCCGACTTGCCGACCCCGGAATCGCCGGTAATCAGCACGCCCATGCCGAGCACGTCCATGAACACGCCGTGCACCGAAGTGGTGTCGGCCAGCCGGCGGGCGAGGTAGATGCGCAACAGGTCGATGACCGCAGCGCATGGCCGGGGGCTGGTGAAGAGCGGGGTACCGCTCGCTTCGCAGGCTTCGAGCACGACCGGCAGTGCCTCCAGCCCGTCGGCGAAGATGATGCCGGGAGGGTGTTCGGCGATCAGCTCCGAAATCTGCGTTGCCAGCCGTTTGGGACTGACGCGGTTGGCCCAGTCGTACTCGGCCTGACCGATGACCTGCAGGCGTTCGGCGTGGATCAGATTGAGGTGGCCGATGATGTCGGCGCCGTAGTTGCCGGTTTCCTTGAATTCCAGCTGGCGCGTCGAGCCGCGCGCGGCAATCCAGTTCAGCTGCAGCTTTTCGCGGTGGTCTTCGTAAAGCTGCGTGATGCTGAACTGCGGCATGGCGACGAGGGGTCAGCCAAGGAAGAGCGCATGCGCCGCCGCCGCATCGGGAGCGGCCGACAAGGCATCGCGGAAGCTGCGCTCGGAAAAGCGCTGTGCGAGTTCGGAAAGGATCTGCAGGTGCAGTTCGTTGGCCTGTTCGGGAACGAGCAATACGAAGAGCAGTGAAACAGGCTTGCCGTCGGGCGCGTCAAACGGAACCGCGGCGGCGAGGCGGAGGAAGGCGCCGCGTGCATCCTTGAGGCCCTTGATGCGACCGTGCGGGATGGCGACGCCCTGGCCGAGTCCGGTCGAGCCGAGTTTTTCGCGAGCGAAAAGGCTGTCGAAAACCGTAGCGCGCGCAATGCCGTGATTATTCTCGAAAAGCAGGCCGGCCTGTTCGAAAACCCGTTTTTTGCTGCCTGCGTCGAGGTCGAGCAGGATGTTTTCCGGTGGCAGGAGTTTGGCGAGGAGGCTCATGCTGCAGTCGTGCCCCGAGGGCTTGATGTGACGGACTCTGGTTTGAAGAGAAAGGCAGTATACGCGGATGGCGGCGGAAGTGGCGACCGGCAAGCCGCCACCTTCCGGCGCATCTTACTCCGCGGTCAGGCTGCGGGCGGCAACCTTGTCGCTGCGGTGATGGTCCTGGACCTTCTGTTTGTACTTCTGTACCTGCCGGTCGAGCTTGTCGACCAGGCTGTCGATGGCGGCGTAGAGGTCACTGTCATCGGCTTCGACGAAGATGTCCTTGCCACGGACATGCACCGTGACTTCGGCCTTCTGCTTCAGTTTCTCCACGGACAGGATCACGTTTACGTCGATCACATGATCGAAATGTCGCGTGACGCGCTCGAGTTTGGCCGTGACGTATTCGCGGATCGCCGGCGTGACTTCGAGGTGGTGTCCACTGATCTGCAGGTTCATGGTGTAGCTCCTTTCACAGGCTCTTGCGTAGATTGACCGGCGGGATGTTGAGCGCTTCACGATACTTGGCGATCGTGCGTCGCGCCACCACGATACCCTGCTGGCCAAGGATGTCCGCTATCTGACTGTCAGACAACGGTTTTTTCGGGTCCTCGGCACTCACCAGCTGCTTGATAAGCGCGCGGATGGCGGTTGCCGAGCAGGCGCCGCCGGTATCGGTGGCGACGTGACTGCCGAAAAAATACTTCAATTCGAAGATGCCGCGCGGCGTTGCCATGTACTTCTGCGTCGTCACGCGCGACACCGTGGATTCATGCAGACCGAGGATGTCGGCGATCTCGCGCAGCACCAAAGGTCGCATGGCCACCTCGCCATGTTCGAAGAACTGGCGCTGGCGGTCAACAATGCTCTGCGAAACACGCAGGATCGTGTCGAAGCGCTGCTGCACGTTCTTGATCAGCCAGCGTGCTTCCTGCAGCTGGCCGGAAAGCCCGCCTTGCTCGGCGCGACGGTGGCCGGCCAGCATCTGCGCGTAGAGCCGGTTGATGCGCAGCCGCGGGTAGGCATCCGGGTTGATGCTGGCGACCCACTGGTTGCGTACTTTTTTCACGATCACGTCGGGCGTGATGTAGCGCGCGTCGAGCGGCGTGAACTGGGCGCCAGGGCGTGGATTCAGGCTCTTGATCAGTGCATGCGCGGTGCGTAGCGCCTCGTCGTCGCAGCCGGTGAGTTTCTTGAGCTTGACGAAATCACGCGCGGCGAGCAGTTCAAGGTGCTGGCGCACGATCGTCAGCGCCAGATCACGCACGGCGTCCGCCGGGAGGGGGGTGAGTTGCAGGGCCAGACATTCCTGGGCGCTGCGCGCGCCGACGCCGGTCGGTTCGAAATGCTGCAAATGCTTCAAGGCAATCTGCAACTCTTCCGGCTCGATTTCGAGCTCGTCGGGGAGAATTTCGGCGAGTTCTTCCAGCGATTGTGTCAGGTAGCCGTCGTCGTCGAGCGCCTCGATCAGCACGCGCACCAGCGTTCGGTCGCGGTTCGGCAGCGGCGTCAGGCCAAGCTGCCAGAGCAGGTGATCGGCAAGCGTGGTGGTGGCCGCCTGGATGTCCTGGTAGTCACCATCGTCATCGTCGCGCTGGCCGCTATTGCCGCTGCCGGCATAGCTGCCATCGCCCGGCCAGCCCTCGTCGTCGGTTGCCGACGGTGACTCTTCCCGCTCCTTGGCCTCGTTATCCGAATCGTGGCGGCTGTCGTCGCCTTCATTTTCACCGGTGCGCTGTTCACTGCCCGATGCGGTGACCGGGGCTGCGGCGTAACCGTCGTCGTCCTCGCGTTCAAGCAGGGGATTTTCGAGCAGGAACTTCTCAAGCTCCTGATTGAGCTCAAGCGTAGACAATTGCAACAGACGGATCGACTGCTGCAATTGCGGTGTCAGCGCGAGGTGCTGCGAAAGCTTGAGCTGGAGGGTGGGTTTCATGCGCGGCGCGGGGCCGGTTCAGGATCGGCGTGTTCGGGTCAGAGGCGGAAGTTCTCGCCCAGATACACTTTTCTTACGTCTTCATTATAGATGATTTCGTCCGGTCGCCCGGACGCCAGTACCGAACCTTCGTTGATGATGTAGGCGCGATCGCAGATGCCCAGCGTTTCGCGCACGTTGTGGTCGGTAATGAGAACGCCGATGTTGCGCTCCTTCAGGAAGCGGATGATCTTCTGGATTTCCAGCACGGCGATCGGGTCGACGCCAGCGAAGGGTTCGTCGAGCAGGATGAAGCGCGGGCGGGTTGCCAGTGCGCGCGCGATTTCGACGCGGCGGCGCTCGCCGCCCGAGAGCGAGGCTGCGCCATTGTCGCGGATGTGGGCGATGTGCAGATCAAGCAACAGGGTCTCCAGCGCACTATGCACCTCGTCGCGCGAAAGCTTTTGCAGTTCCAGTACCGCCTTGATGTTCTCGGCCACGGTCAGCTTGCGAAAGACTGAGGCTTCCTGCGGGAGATAGGAGACGCCCATGCGCGCCCGTTTGTGGATCGGGAAATGGGTGATCCGGGTGTCGTCAATGTTGACCTCGCCGCCATCCGAGGCGACGAGGCCGACAATCATGTAGAACGTGGTTGTCTTCCCCGCACCGTTCGGGCCGAGCAGACCGACGACCTCGCCGCTGTTCACGTCGAACGAAACGTCATGAACGACGGTGCGCTTCTTGTAGCGCTTGTTCAGGTTGTGAGCGGTCAGGGTGCTGCGTGCGCCGGTGGCGCTGAAGTCGATTTCTTGTTGTTCGGACATGGGTCTGCGCGTTATTGGTTCTCTGGGTCGCCTCCCTCGCCGCGCAATATCCGGCGAACCGTTTCGCCGGAAAAGCCGCGATTCAACAAATAGCGCGTTTGCCGGGCACGTTCAGAGGCCTCGGTTGGCAGTGTACCGAACTTCCGCAGCCAAATCCCGTGCGCGCGCAGCATTTCGTCACCCGCGCCGGCGATCGCGGCGGCGGCTTCGTCAGCGGCGACACCCTGGGCCCGCAGTTCCTGTGCAAGGCGTGCATTGCCGTAGCGGGCGCCGCGCGACGCGACGCGCATCTCGGCATAGCGGCTATCGGAAAGCAGCCTGCGCCCGGCAAGATCATCAAGCAGGGCTTCGAGTTGGTCTTCGGATTCTGCGTGCGCGGCGAGCTTCTTCTTCAGCTCGGCGCGCGCGTGATCGCGCTGCGCCAGCAGACGCAGGGCGCGCTGGCGCAGCGTTTCCACGATCTCAGGCCTCGGCGGCCGCCAGCGGCTGCGGCGAGGCGACGCCGACCGCTTCGCGTACCTTGGCCTCGATCTCCCGGGCAATGGCCGGGTTGGCCTTGAGGAATTCGCGGGCGTTATCCTTGCCCTGGCCGATCTTCTCGCCGTTGTAGGCGTACCAGGCGCCGGACTTGTCGACCAGCTTGTGCAGCACGCCCAGCTCGATGATCTCGCCCTCGCGCGAGGTTCCCTCGCCGTAGAGGATATCGAACAGCGCCTCGCGGAACGGCGGCGACACCTTGTTCTTGACCACCTTGACGCGGGTTTCGTTGCCGATCACCTCGTCGCCCTTCTTGATCGAGCCGATGCGGCGGATGTCGAGGCGGACCGAGGCGTAGAACTTGAGCGCGTTGCCGCCGGTGGTGGTTTCCGGCGAGCCGAACATGACGCCGATCTTCATGCGGATCTGGTTGATGAAGATGACCAGCGTGTTCGTCTTCTTGATGTTGGCGGTCAGTTTCCGGAGCGCCTGGCTCATCAGGCGGGCGTGCAGGCCAACCATCTGGTCGCCCATCTCGCCCTCGATCTCGGCGCGCGGCGTCAGTGCGGCGACCGAGTCGATGACGATCACGTCGACGCCACCGGAGCGGACCAGCATGTCGGCGATTTCCAGCGCCTGTTCGCCGGTATCCGGCTGCGAAATGAGCAGATCGTTGAGGTTAACGCCCAGTTTCTGCGCGTAGGAGGGGTCCAGTGCGTGTTCGGCGTCGATGAAGGCGGCGGTGCCGCCCATTTTTTGCATTTCGGCTACCACTTGCAGGGTCAGAGTGGTCTTGCCGGACGATTCCGGGCCGTAAATCTCCACCACACGGCCACGCGGCAGGCCGCCGATACCGAGCGCGATGTCGAGTCCGAGCGAGCCAGTGGAAACGACCTGGATGTCGTGCTCGACGCTGCCTTCGCCCATCTTCATGATCGAGCCCTTGCCGAACTGCTTTTCGATCTGCGCGAGTGCCGCAGCCAGTGCCTTTGCCTTGTTGTCGTCCATGATTGCTCCTGAATGCCTGTGGTTAGGGGCTTTGCGATATGTACTGCCACCGTTTCGCAGAGCGTGCATGTGATTATATACAGGTAAAATACAATGTCCATCTGTTTTCGCTTGTGTCACAAGCGAAAACGACGATCCTATAGTTGTCAGGGCGCTGCGAGACCTGTCAGTGATGAGAAGGAAAGTTTCAGGCCAGCATCGGCCCGAGGCAGCCAAGCAGGCCGCGCAAGGCGTGCTCGACCGCAGCACGGCGCACCTGTTCGCGATCGCCGGCAAAGTGACAGGTCTCGCTCACGGCCATGCCTTCTGGCCCGGCCCAGGCAAAGCAGACGGTGCCAACCGGCTTTTCCGGCGTTCCGCCAGCAGGGCCGGCGACGCCCGAAATGGCGAGTGCCCACTGCGCCCGGCTGCGCTGCAGGGCGCCGGTTGCCATCTCGATGACCACCGGCTCGCTGACAGCGCCGTGGCGGACGATGGTCTTCTTGCTGACGCCAAGCATGTCGGCCTTGGCGGTATTGGAATAGGTGACGAAGCCGCAGTCGAACCAGTTCGAGCTGCCGGCAATGGCGGTAAGAACCTGTGAGACCCAGCCGCCGGTGCAGGATTCAGCGGTAGCGAGTACTTCCCCGCGTTCGAGAAGGCGGGCGCCGAGCTCGGCGGCAAGCGATTCAAGAATATTGTTCATCAGCTCAGCACAAATTTCAGCAGCGCCAGACACTGCACCGCATACACCGCCGCAAACACATCGTCAGTCATCACCCCGAAGCCGTTCTTGATGCGGTCGAAGTGGCACACGGGCGGCGGTTTGGTGATGTCGAAGAAGCGGAACAGGCAGAAGGCGGTGAGGCTCCACAGCCAGCCTTCCGGGGCCATGAACAGCACGAACCAGAAAGGGACGATCTCGTCCCAGACGATGCTGCCGTGGTCCGGTTCGCCGAGGGCCTGGCCGGTGCGCTGGCAGGCGAGAACGCCGCCGACGTAGCCGACGAGCAGAAAGAGCGCGAAACCGAGGTCGTCGAACCAGGGGCGGAGCAGCGGATACGAGAACAGCGCGAAGAGCGTGCCGACGGTGCCCGGCGCCCACGGCGAGAGACCGCTGCCGAAGCCGCAGGCGATCAGGTGGGCCGGGTGCTTGAGAAGGAAGGCCAGCGGCGGCGGGGTCGATCTAGCCAAAGTGGTCGAAGCCTTTCTTCGGAAGTGGCAGCGGCTTGCCGTCGGCATCGCCGAGCAGGATGTCGCCGGCCGGCTGCGCTTCGCCGGCGGCGACGGTGTAGCCGATGCGCCAGAGCGGTAGGTCGAGTTCGGCGGCGAGCATGACCACTTGCTGCCGTGCGAAGAGCGGCGTCGTGAAACAGAGTTCGTAGTCGTCGCCGCCGCCGAGTTGGGCTTCGCGCGCGAGCTTCGGATCGCAGCCCGCCGGCAGCAGCGGAAACTGGCCTTCGTTCAGCCTGGCAGCGAGGCCGGAGCGTTCGAGGATATGGCCGAGGTCGGCGAGCAGGCCGTCGGATACGTCGATCGCCGCTGATGCCAGGCCGCGCAGCTTGCGGCCGAGCTCGACGCGCGGCAGCGGGCGCTGCAAGGCCGTCACGCAACGCTTCGCGAGCGCTTCCGGAAGTTCGATCTTCGCTTGCAGATGGGCGAGTCCGAGCGCGGCAAGACCGGGCTGGCCGGAGATCCAGATGTCGTCGTCGGCCTGCGCCCCGTCGCGGCGCAGCGCCTGCCCTGCCGGCAGTTCGCCGATCGCGGTGACGCACAGGTTGCGCGGCCCGCGCGTGGTGTCGCCGCCGATCAGTTCGGCGCCGTAGCGCTGCGCGCACTTGAAGAAGCCGTCGGCGAAGGCGGCGATCCAGTTCTCGTCGCCATTTGGCAGGGAACCGGCGAGCAGCACCCATTTCGGTTCCGCGCCCATCGCGGCAAGGTCGGAGAGATTGACCGCCAGCGTCTTCCAGCCGAGCTGGGCGGGGTCGGTGGCGGGCAGGAAGTGCGTGCCCTCGACCAGCATGTCGGTGGTGATCGCCAGTTCCCTGCCGGGCGACGGCGCAATGAGCGCGCAGTCGTCGCCGGGGCCGAGAATCGTGCCGGAAGCAGCGGCGGGGGTGGCGCGGACGAAGTAGCGCGCGATCAGTTCGAATTCGGAGACTGCGGAGGGCATGGCCTTATTTCGCAATTCCAAGAAACACCGCAAGGCAACGCTCGATTTCGAGCATCCGCGCTGCGTCGAGCCGCCCAAAGCTGCTGCCGACACGTTCGCGGGCGACCGTCACGCATTTATCAACCATGACCTGCGAAATTTTCTGCAGACCGTTGGTTTCGCTCGGCTGGACGGTGACGCGAAAGAGCGGCGTCTCGCGCAATTCGCTGGTGACGGGAAGTACGGTTACCGAGGGGTGGCTAGCGAAGAAATCGGACTGAACCACCAGCGCCGGGCGAGGTTTGCCTAAATCGCCCTGCAGAGCGACAGTCACGAGATCGCCGCGCTTCATTCCCAACCCGAAAGGTCGGCGACCTGTTCGACCCAGGCTTGGGTATCGCGCTCACTGGCGCAGTTGGCCAAGAGCGCGGATTGGCGACGGCACTCCGCCGCAAATGATGCCTGCCGAGTATCCGGCACCCACAGTTGCACCGGGCGCAAGCCGGCTGCGCGCAAAGCATCGCGCCGCTTCTGGACACGGTTGGAAACAGGGGTGGCCATCGCAATCTCCTTGGTTACATGTAACAGGTTAGTGTGTCTGGTCGTTACATGCAACAGAAGAATGCATCACGATCAACGCTTGTTGCGCGCCTCGACTTCAACCGGCCTGAGCTTCGCCGCAAGCTTGTCGAGGACGCCGTTTACATACTTGTGGCCGTCGGTGCCGCCATAGGATTTGGCCAGTTCGATCGCCTCGTTGATGATGACCCGGTACGGCGTTTCCGGATGCGCCTGCAGTTCGTAGCCGCCGAGCAGCAGGATGCTGGCCTCGATCGGCGACAGTTCGTCGAATTTGCGGTCGAGGTAGGGCGCGATCGCTTCGGCGAGGTCTACGCGCTGCTTGAGCACGCCACGCAGCAGCGCCTGATAGAAATTGCGATCGGCCTTGTCGAAACCGGCGATCTCCTGCACGTGCGCCTCGATCGCCGCCTCGTCGGCGCCGCCGATGCGCCACTGGTAGAGGCCCTGCAGCGCGAATTCGCGGGCGCGGCGGCGCGGGGACTTGCTGGCGCCGGAAGCCGGCTTGCCGCCTGCCTTCTTCACGGGTTTTTGGGTGGAATCGGTCATGTCGGTTCTTTCAGTGATCCCTCGATACGCCCTGCGGGCTACTCGGGACGAACGGAATGGAGCGGGCTATTCAGCCAGCGTGCGCAGCAGGTTCGCCATCTCGACCGCCGCCTGCGCGCAGTCGGCGCCCTTCTGCTGCATGCGAACGAGCGCCTGGTCGTCGTCCTCGCAGGTGAGGATGCCGTTGGCGACCGGCACGCCGGTGTCGAGCTGCACTTCCATCACCGCGCGGCAGGAATCGTTCGAGACCACCTCGAAGTGGTAGGTCTCGCCGCGAATAACGGCGCCGAGCGCGACCAGCGCGTCGTAGTCGCCCGTCTGCGCCATCGTCTGCAGCACCAGCGGAATCTCCAGCGCGCCGGGCACGGTGGCGATCGTGATGTCCTCGGCGGCGACGCCGAGCTTCTTCAGCTCCGCGGTGCAGGCCGACAGCAGCCCTTCGCAGACATCGATGTTGAAGCGGGCCATGACGACGCCGACCTTGAGGCCGGCACCGTTCAGGTCGGGGTCGATTTCGCGGATGTTTTCAAAGCGTGACATTCATAGCTCCGAGGGAGAGGCGGCATAGCCGGTGACTTCGAGGTCGAAGCCGGTCATTGAGGGAATCTTGCGCGGGCTGGCCAGGAGCTTCATGCGGCCGACGCCGAGGTTCCTGAGGATCTGCGCGCCGATGCCGAAGATGCGCGGATCCCACTTCACCGCCGGGCGACCGGCGTCGGGTTCGGCAGTCAGCCGCGCGAGCAGATCGGCGCCGTTCTCCGGGCGGTGCAGCAGCACGATCACGCCGTGGCCGTGCCTCGCCAGCGCCGCCTGTGCCTGATCGAGCGTGAAGGCGGCGCGGCGGCTGGAGGGATCGAGGAAGTCGAGCACCGAGAGCGGCTCGTGCACGCGCACCAGCGTCTCCACGTCGGCGCGGATTTCGCCCTTCACCAGCGCGAGGTGCGTGGTGCCGCCGACGCGGTCGGCAAAGGCGTGCAGCGTGAAATCGCCGTGCGCGGTCGATACCGGCTTGGAGACGACGCGTTCGATCAGCGTTTCCGACTTCGCGCGGTAGTGGATGAGGTCGGCGATGGTGCCGATCTTCAGCCCGTGCTGGCGGCCGAAGGCGATCAGTTCGGGCAGGCGCGCCATCGTGCCGTCGTCGTTCATGATCTCGCAGATCACCGCCGCCGGCTCGTGCCCGGTCAAGGCAGCCAGGTCGCAGCCGGCCTCGGTGTGGCCGGCGCGGACCAGAACGCCGCCGTTCTGCGCCATCAGCGGGAAGATGTGGCCGGGCTGGACGATGTCGTGCTGCGTTGCGTTCTTCGCCACGGCCGCCTGCACCGTGCGCGCGCGGTCGGCGGCCGAGATGCCGGTGGTGACGCCCTCCGCGGCTTCGATCGAGACGGTGAAGGCGGTGCCGTGCGGCGTCTTGTTGTCGCGCACCATCAGCGGCAGGTTGAGCTGGCGGCAGCGCTGCTCGGAGAGCGTCAGGCAGATCAGCCCGCGGCCCCACTTGGCCATGAAGTTGATCGCTTCCGCAGTGACGTGCTCGGCGGCCATGACGAGATCGCCTTCGTTCTCGCGGTCTTCCTCGTCGACGAGGATGACCATCCGGCCCGCCTGGATGTCGGCGAGGATGTCCTCGATCGGGGAAATGTCGGCTAGCGTGGGTGCCATGATGCGAATACTTTCTGAAAATGGGGTCGATCAGATCAGGGCTTCCAGGCCCTTGCGATCGAGAAGATCGAGTAGTTTTGCCGAGGGGCCGCTCGGGTGCTTTTGGCCGATCTCCCACTGGCGCACCGTCGACAGGCTGGTGTTGAGCACCGACGCCAGAACGGCTTGGCTGATCTTGTAGCGTTCGCGTACAGCCTTGATCGCTTCGCTCGAATACTCTGGCACCGGCGTCAGACACAGCGCGTCGTATTGCCGCATGCGGCGCTTGTCGATGAACCCGGCTTGGTGCAAATCCTCAGCGGTTTCGTGAACAGCCGCGAGGATCGCGCCACTTGTTTTAGCTTTGGCTGTCATCACAAATTTCCTCCAACGTTCCCTCTGAGACTGCAGCATCCAGTTGCGCATTCGTGAGCTTCAGCAAGTCATGGGCGATACCCTGCAAGGCTTCAAGCTCCTTGTTGCCGATACTGGCCCGCTGATTCTTTTCGAACCCGAAAACGAAGAACCAGCGATTCCCTCGATTGGTAGCAATGAGTGCGCGTGTTCCGCCACGCTTTCCTCGTCCGGACAAGGCAATGCGCTTCTTCACGACGCCGCCGCCAAGATCAGCGTCGATCAAGCCCGCTTCCATTTCGGCAACTGCAGCGTGCAGCGCCTTTTCGGAAAGCCCGGTCTTGCGCATCCAGCGCCTGAAATGGCGTGTCTTGAAGACGCGTTTCATGAATAACTATATCACTAAGTGAATCACATATTCAAGCGAAGGAGCCTCGGTCGGCCGGGCGTCAGGAAGATTCGTCTGTCGCCAAAAGACGCTCGCAGTAACGCGCGATCAGATCGACTTCGAGGTTGACCTTCGCGCCTGGCGCCAGCAGGTGCAGCGTCGTGTTCTGCAGCGTGTGCGGGATCAGGTTGATCGTGAAATCCGTGCCCTCGACGTCGTTGGTCGTCAGGCTGGTGCCGTTCACGGTGATCGAGCCCTTGCGGGCGATGTACTTGGCCAATGCCTTCGGCGCGCGGATCTGCAGCAGCCGGTTGTCGCCCACGGCATCGAAGCGCAGCACCTCGCCGACGCCATCGACGTGGCCGGAGACGATGTGGCCGCCGAGCCGGTCGGAGACGCGCAGCGCTTTCTCCAGATTGATCGCGCCGGGGGCGTCGAGGCCGACCGTGCACGAAAGCGTTTCCGGCGAAACGTCGACGCGGAAACTGTTGCCCTCGATCTCGACCACAGTCAGGCAGACACCGTTGCAGGCGATCGAGTCGCCGAGTGCTACGTCGTCGAGACCGAGCGCACCGGCATCGACGGTGAGGCGGACGGTGTTCTTCTCGTCTCGGCGGGGCGAAAGATGGGTGATACGGCCGATGGCGGCCACGATGCCGGAGAACATTGGTTTAAAGATCAATGGATTGGGGGCACGAATTCTATCACGCCCGGCCTCCGCGCAGCCCTGGCGGCGCCGGCGTAGAATCGATGCGACAACACTGCGAAAAGGGGGAAACGCCATGGCCAGCCTGAAACCCGAAAACATCCGCACCGTGGCGCTGGTTGGCCACGGCGCCGCCGGCAAGACGACACTCGCCGAGGCGCTGCTCGCGGCAACCGGCGCGATCAAGGCGAAAGGCAGCATCGAGAAGGGCAGCACCGTCTGCGACGCCGACCCGCTGGAGAAGGAACTGGGTCACTCGCTCGTCACCTCGCTGGTCAGTTTCGAGACGGGCGGGGTGCGCGTGCATCTCGCCGACACGCCGGGCTACCCCGATTTCGCCGGCCAGGCGATCAGCGCGCTGGCGGCGGTGGATACGGCGCTCGTCGTCATCAACGCGCAGACCGGCATCGAACTGTCGACCGAACGCATGATGAAATGGGCCGGCGAGCGCGGGTTGTGCCGGATGATCGTGGTGAACAAGATCGACTGCGAGAATCTCGATCTGCCCAAGCTGGTCGGCGAGATTCGGGAGCGCTTCGGCAGGGAGTGCATGCTGCTCGACCTGCCGGCGCATGATCGGCAGGACGTGGTCGAGGTGCTCGGCCATGACTCGGGTGATGCGGATTTCGAATCGGTCGCCGCCGCGCACCGGGCGCTGATCGACCAGATCGTCGAGGAGGACGAAGACCTGCTCGCGCAGTATCTGGAAGATGGTGCCGACCCCAGCCCCGAGGCGCTGCATGCGCCGTTCGAGAAGGCGCTGCGGGCCGGGCATCTGATCCCGATCCTCTTCGTTTCGGCGAAAACCGGCGCCGGCCTGCCCGAGCTGCTCGACGTGCTGGCGAAGCTGGCGCCGAACCCGGCCGAGGGCAACCCGCCGCCGTTCTGGCGCGGCCGCAGCGACGTCGATTCCGGCGAAGTGGCCGAGGCGTTCCATGCCGAACCCGATGCGGAAAAGCATGTGCTTGCGCACGTGTTCAAGGTCGTCGTCGATCCCTACATGGGCAAGGTCGGCGTCTTCCGCGTGCATCAGGGGACGGTGAATAAGGATCAGCAGCTCTTCGTCGGCGACGGCAGGAAGCCGTTCAAGGTGGCGCACCTCTACCGCCTGCAGGGCGCCGAGACGATCGAGGTGGAAGCGCTGGTGCCGGGCGAGATCGGCGCCGTCGCCAAGGTCGAGGAGATCGCCTTCGACTGCGTGCTGCACGATTCGCACGACGAGGATCACATCCACCTGAAGGCGCTCGAATTCCCGCTGCCGATGGCCGGGCTTGCCGTCGAGACGAAGAAGAAGGGCGACGAGCAGCGCCTCTTCGACATCCTCGGCAAGCTCTCGATGGAAGACCCGAGCTTCACCGTCGAGCGCCACCCGACGACCAACGAAACGGTGATCCGCGGCCTCGGCGACATGCATCTGAAAGCGAAGCTCGCCAAGATGGCGCAGCAGTACAAGCTCGAACTCGACACGAAACCGCCGCGCATCCCCTACCGCGAGACCATTACCGGCGCGGCCGAAACCACCTACCGGCACAAGAAGCAGAGCGGCGGTGCCGGCCAGTTCGGCGAAGTGGCCTTGAAGGTCGAGCCGCGCGAACGCGGCGCCGGCTTCGAGTTCGTCGATGTCGTCAAGGGAGGCGCGATTCCCGGCAGCTTCATGCCGGCGGTCGAGAAGGGCGTGCGCCAGGCGCTCGCCGACGGCGTCATCGCCGGATTCCCGGTCGAGGACGTGCGCGTCACCGTGTTCGACGGCAAGACGCATTCGGTCGACGGCAAGGAGGTCGCCTTCTTCACCGCCGGCCGCAAGGCGACGATGGCGGCGATCCGCGAAGCGCGGCCGATCGTGCTCGAACCGATCGTCGAGATCGAGATCCTCGCCCCCGGGCATGCCATGGGCGACCTCACCGGCGACCTCTCCGGCAAGCGCGGCCACGTCACCGGTACCGGCCAGCGTGGTGGACTTGCCGCGATCAGCGGCCAGGTGCCGCTCGCCGAACTGAACGACTACCAGTCGCGCCTGAAATCGCTGACCGGCGGCCAGGGCAGCTACAGCCTCGCCTTCAGCCACTACGCGCCGGTGCCGCCGGCGGTGCAGCAACTGCTGATGGGGCAGCACAAGGTGCGGGACGACGAGGAGTGAGTGAGCAGGTGAGCGCGGTTTGCGTTGCTCGCGGCTGGCGTATATTTGTCCGCTCGGGAAGTTTGCTTCCCGGATTTGCCCTGCATTTTTAACGTGAGACGTTCAATTTGCAGGGTTCCGCCTGGGTGAAGCCTCTCTGGCGCTGCCTGGCATTCCGGACGCCGCAGAGCGGGGCTGCATCGATTGCCGGAACGCGCCGACAGCCCCTACACTGCGTCTTTTATCTCCTGCGGAATTGACGACCATGACCACGCAACGCCTGAGTTCCTTCCACCCGCCGCGCCGTACCCTGCTCGGCCCCGGCCCGTCCGACATGAACCCGCGCGTGATGGCGGCGCTGGCGCAGCCGGCGATTGGCTACCTCGATCCGGCCTTCGTGACGATGATGGAGGAGATCAAGGAACTGCTGCGCTACGCCTACCAGACCACGAACCCGCTCACCTTTCCGCTCTCCGGCCCCGGTTCGGTGGGTATGGAGGCCTGCTTCGTCAATCTCGTCGAGCCTGGCGACAAGGTGATCGTTTGCCGCAATGGCGTGTTCGGCGGACGCATGATCGAGAACGTTGAACGTTGCGGCGGCACGCCGGTGATCCTCGAAGAAACCTGGGGCGAGCCGATCGAGCCGCAGAAACTGGCCGATCTGCTCAAGGCGCATCCCGACACCAAGATAGTTGCCTTCGTTCATGCGGAGACCTCGACCGGCGCGCAGTCCGACGCGCAGGCGCTGTGCGATCTCGCCCGCCAGCATGGCGCGCTGACCATCGTCGATTGCGTCACCTCGCTCGGCGGCACGCCGGTTGCCGTCGATGACTGGCAGGCGGATGCTACCTACTCGGGCAGCCAGAAGTGCCTGTCCTGCACGCCGGGGTTGTCGCCGGTCTCCTACTCCGAACGCGCCGTCGCCAAGGTGAAGGCGCGAACGAACAACCCAAATGCAGGCAAGGTGCAAAGCTGGTTCATGGATCTCAACCTCGTTCTCTCGTACTGGGGTGAGACGGCACGTACCTATCACCACACGGCGCCGGGCAACAGCCTCTACGCGCTGCATGAGGCGCTGCTGCTATTGAAGGAAGAAGGTCTGGAGAACGCCTGGGCCCGGCATCGGAGCAACCATGAGGCACTGAAGGCTGGTGCCGAGGCGATGGGGCTCAAGTACGTGGTCAAGGAGGCCGCGCGCCTGCCGCAGTTGAATTCGGTCTATATCCCCGAGGGCATCGATGATCTGGCGGTCAGGAAGACGCTGCTCAACGACTACAACATCGAAATCGGTGCCGGCCTCGGCCCGCTCGCCGGCAAGATCTGGCGCTTCGGCCTGATGGGGTATTCGAGCCAGCCAACCAATGTGTTGCTGCTGCTTTCGGCGCTTTCGGCCGTGCTCGGCGAGATGGGCTACCGGCACGAGGCAGGGGCGGCGGAGGCGGCGGCGCATCATGCCTATGCCGCGCAGCACGCGGAGGCGGCGCAGTCGAAGCGCGCAGCAGGTTAGCGACGCCGCGCGGCCTGCAGGAAAACACGCAAGCAGGCGCGCGACAAGCGCGGTTGCAGCGGTTTCAGCCAGCGCGTTCCAGTGTTTTAAGGAACTCGTCGGCCTTCTGGAAGCCAACCACGCGCAGACCATGGATTTCGCGGCCGCTCTTGTCGAAGAAGATGATGCCCGGCGGCCCGAAGAGATTGAAGCGCTTCAGGAGCGCCTGGTCGTCGTCGGAATTGGCGGTGACGTCGACCTGCAGCAACAGGGTGTTGGCGAGGCGCTGCTGCACGCGTGCATCCGAGAAGGTGAAACGCTCCATTTCCTTGCACGAGACGCACCAGTCGGCGTAGAAATCGAGCATCACCGGGCGGCCGGCGTTGCGCACGCGTTCGTCGAGTTCGGCAATGGTGCGCACGCGTTCGAAGGCGAGATGCCTTGTTTCAGCGACGGCGCCACCGCCCAGATTGCCCAGTGGCTGCAGCGGATCCTTGGCGCCGGAGAGCGCGCCGACCAGCATTGCTGCCCCGGCAACGACCATCGCGATACCGATGCCTTTCCAGAACTTGTGCCAGCCTTTGGCGTGCGCCGGGAGCGGGTCGAGCGCATGCATGAAGATGCCGGGCACGATCAGCAGCAGCGCCCAGGCCAGCATCTGCACGGCGACCGGGATGACCGGCGAGATCAGCCAGACGGCGGTGGCGAGCAGGATGACGCCGAAGGCCTTCTTCACCGCTTCCATCCACGGGCCGGTGCGCGGCAGGATGCTGCCGGCGGAGAGGCCGACGGCAAGCAGCGGCGCGCCCATGCCCAGCGCCATTGTGAATAGCGCCACGCCGCCGAGCACCGCATCGCCGGTCTGGCCGATGTAGAGCAGCGCACCGGCGAGCGGCGCGGCAACGCAGGGCCCGACAATCAGCGCCGACAGCGCGCCCATGGCGGTGACACCGGGCAGCGAGCCGCCCTTGAGGTGGCTGGCTTCCTCGCTCATCTTGCTCTGCAGGAAGGTGGGCAGCTGCAGCTCGTAAAAGCCGAACATGGAGAACGATAGCGCCACGAAGACGAGCGCAAAGCCGCCGAGCACCCAGGCATTCTGCAGCGCGGTCGATAGCAGTGTGCCGGTCATGCCGGCCGCGATGCCGGCTGCCGCGTAGGTGATCGCCATGCCGAGCACGTAGGCAAGCGAAAGCATGAAGGCGCGGCCGTGGGTGACCGTCTGCCCGCCCTTGCCGCTGCCGACAATGATGCCGGAGAGGATGGGGATCATCGGCAGAACGCAGGGCGTCAGCGAGAGCAGCAGGCCGAAGCCGAAGAAACTGACGACGACGCCCCAGAAACCCGCATCCTTAAGCAACTGCGCAATGCGTCCGCTTTCGTCGCCGCTTATCCCAGGGCTTGCGGCCGGCGCCGTGGCCATCGGCGGGGCCGCCGGCGTCGTTGCCGGATCGGGCAGCGTCAGGCTCACCGTTTGCACCTGCGGCGGGTAGCAGATGCCGCCGTCGGCGCAGCCCTGCGAGGTCAGCTTCAGCGTCAGCGGCAGCTGGCCGGAGCTGATGCGCTCCACCGGCACGCGAATCTTCGCTTCCTTGTAATAGACCTCGACGTCGCCGAAGAGATCGTCCTTCTTCATCTTGCCGGCCGGGTACTGCGCCGCTGCGAGCGTTGTCGATTCGGGCTCGGCCTTGAAGCGGAACTTGTCCTTGTAGAGGTAGTAGCCCTTGGCGATCTCGAAACGCACTTCGACGGTCTCGCCGTCGAGGGCCTTCGCCGTCGGCTTGAAGGCAAGCATCGGGTCGAGGAATTCCGCGCTCTGGGTGAGCGGGGAAAGACACAGGAGCAGCAGGAGAAGCCAGCGGCGCATCATCAGGTTTCCGTTGTTTCAGTCGCGGCGTGTTTCGTCGCCGACCCACTCCAGGTAGGCCGGCAGACCACGCTCGATGGGGACCGCCACCACTTCCGGAAGTTCATAGGGGTGGCGGGTGCGGATTTCGGTTTCGAGCTCGGCGTAGCGCTCGTCGGTGGTCTTGATCAGCAGCGGCACTTCGCCCGCGCTCTCGATCCTGCCTTGCCAGCGATACACCGAGCGGCACGGCGCCAGAATGTTGACGCAGGCCGCCAGCCGCCGCTCGACGAGGGCGTTGGCGAGCGATTCGGCGCTGGCCTGATCGGGGCAGTTGGTGAGGACGAGCAGGGCGGGCATGGTGCAATCTGGGGAAAACCCGCATTGTCCTGCCGACGAGGCGCGAACTCAACCCATCCATTTGCCGATGGCGGTGGTTTTTCGAAGTGCCCGATGCACGATCGTCGCTCAGGGATTATGATCATCGGGTCAAGGGGAAAGGGGAGTAGGGGTTGTCTTTTACTCGCAGCCACCGCAAAGTGGCGCGCCGTGGCGTACCACGGCCGCTGCCCGGGCGGCGTTCGGTCCAGTTGCCGCGCATTCTGGTCCGCATCTACCTGGCCATCGCACTGCTGGTCGCCGTGATTGCCATATCGACGATAGCCTTCTTCTATTCGGCGGACGAGGTTTCGTGGTCTGATGCGCTGTACATGACGCTGATCACGGTGACCACCGTCGGCTATGGCGAGGCGGTGCCCTTGCGCACGTTCGAACTGCGGATGCTCGCCAGTGTCGTCGCGCTGATCGGTTTCGGCGCCATCACCTTCCTCTTCACCAGCCTCGCCGTTTTCTTTCTTGAAAGCGATCTCGACTACACCCTCAGGAGAAGGCGCATGGAAAAGCAGATGCGCAAGATGCAGGGCCACTACATCGTCTGCGGCTTTGGCCGTGTCGGACGCAATGTCGCCACGGAATTGATGAACACGAATCGCCATTTCGTGGCGATCGATCCGGAAGAAGCGCGCTTCGACGAAAACAAGGAGCGCTTTCCCGGGCTGCTCTACCTGCACGGCGACGCCAGCGACGACGACCACCTGCTGGCGGCCAATGTCGACGAGGCGAAAGGCGTTTTCGCGGTCACCGGCGACGATTCGCGCAATCTGATGATCACCATCACCGCCAAGCAGCTGAATCCGCACGTCCGCGTCGTCGCCCGCTGTCAGGAGGTGCGCAACATGGGCAAGATGCAGAAGGCCGGCGCCGATGCGATCGTCTCCCCCGATTTCACCGGCGGCATGCGCATTGCGTCGGCAATGATCCGACCGCACGTGGTCGGCTTTCTCGATGAAATGCTGAAGTCGGAAAAACGGTTGCGGCTTGAGGAAATCGCGGTGCCCGATGATTTTCCGGAAACGCCGATTCAGGAGCTTCGTTTGCGAAGTGCTGAATACGTGCTGCTTGCTGTGCGTGAAACACACGAATGGGTGTTCAATCCGCCGCCGGAATATCAGCTCCGGCATGGGCGAACCCTGATAACGATGGCCAGCCCTGCCGGCCGGCAGGAACTGGAGCTTCGACTCGCGGAAATCGCGAAGGGCTGATCGCGAACGAAAGGGCGCGCAGTCAGTGCCGCCAGGCCCGCGTGATGATCTCGCGGATCACATGCAGGCGGCGGTGGAAGAAATGGTCGGCGCCGGGCACGACCACCACCGGCAGTTCCAGCGGCTCGGCCCATTTCAGCACATTCTGCAGCGGCACCGTCTCATCGGCCGAGCCGTGGATGACGATGGTGTCGTTCGGCACCGCCTCGGTATCGTAGCTGCGCGTGCCTTCGACGAAGCCCGCGGCGGTGCCGACCAGCACCATGCGCTGGATCGGGTGGCCGGCCTCGGCCAGTGCCTTGGCGACGCGCGTCTGCACGTAGCCGCCGAACGAGAAACCGGCGAGCACCACCGGAATGTCGCCGCAGCGGCGCTTCGCTTCCTCGATCACGGTGAGCATGTCTTCCGTTTCGCCACGGCCTTCGTCATGCGTGCCTTCACTCTGTCCGACGCCGCGGAAGTTCGGGCGGAAGGCGCAGTAGCCCATGGCGACGAAGGTGCGTGCCAGCGAATGTGCGACCTTGTTGCTGTTTGCGCCGCCAAAAAGCGGGTGCGGGTGGCAGATCAGCGCGATGCCTTTCGGCGCGCCCGGGTTCTCGATGATGGTCTCGATCTTTCCGGCCGGGCCGTCAATCAAGGTTTTTTCTTCGGGGGCTCTCATCGTGCCGTGCTCAAATCTTCAGCCGTTCGACGACACGTCCATGCACCAGATGCTCCTGGATGATTTCCTCGACGTCGTCCTTGTCGATGTAGGTGTACCAGACGTTGTCCGGGTACACGACCAGCACCGGGCCATCGTCGCAACGATCGAGGCAGCCGGCCTTGTTGATGCGGATCTTGCCCTTGCCCTTGAGGCCGAGTTCGGCGATGCGGTCCTTTGCGTAGGTCTGCGCCTCGACGGCGCCGCGCGCGGCGCAGCAGGTTTCGCCGGGGGCGCGCTGGTTGCAGCAGAAGAAGACATGGTGCTTGAAGTGGCTCATCGGGAATCTCCGGAATCGAGGCTGAATTATCCTAGAAACCGCAGTTGGATGCGCCTGTCGGTGCCGTGATCGGCGTGCCAGGCAAGGCGCGACAACGCGGCGCACTCCTGTGCGCAAGGCGGAGCAACGCCGCGTGGCGCGCCGAGCGCGGTGCTGACAGGTGCATAGCGCTCTCACCTCTTGGGTGAGCGGCAAAAAGGGGCATAAGTTCAAGTGCCATAAGGACTTTCCACTGGACGCAAGCGGTCAACTGCGGTTTCTAGGATTATAGCCGGCGGCCCAGCAGCATCAGGTAGGGCAGTGTTAGGAATGGCCATAGCGCGGCGACGACGCGGGTGAGTCCGTTGAAGTTCAGGAAATGTCCCTGCCGCCAGGTGGCCAGTGCGGCGGCCGAGTAAGGGTTGGCCGGTGCCAGGTTGACGAGCACGGCACCCGCCATCAGTGTCAGCCCGGCGAAGGCGATGCGCCAGTTGTTCGGCAGGAAGAGCAGGCCGGCAAGGAGAATTGCGCCGATCATCAGGCCGAGGCCGGCGCCCGGGGTCAGCCAGGCCATCGCCTCGCGCGGGCCAAGCAGCACCGCCGCGCCGAGCGCGCGGACGAACAGCGCGAAGAGGACGAAGGCGAGCAGTACGGCGACGGCCGAGCGGCGCCCGCTGAGCAGGGTGCGTGCGATGAGGCCGATCGCCACCGTATTGCAGGCGGTGATCGCCACTTCCAGCGCGAAGAAGCTTGGCGCCGCGTAGGCGATCGCCGACGAAAAGCCGAGCAACTGACGCAGATCGCCGGCACCGAACAGCAGGGTTTCCGGCGACAGCTGCGTGAGCAGCCAGAGCCCGAGCAGGACGAGGCCGGCGTCGGCATGCGGCAGCGGGGCTACCAGTCGCCGTTCGGTGCGGCCCAGCCATTCCAGCGCGCGCGTACCGCTCTGCCAGGCCGCGATAGCGCCGAGCACGGCGCCGGTGGCGTTGCAGGCGAAATCGAGGTTGGAGGCAACGCGCGTCGGCAGCCAGGTCTGCACGGCCTCGACCGAAAAGCTGATGAGGATTGCGACCAGGGCGCCGAGCAGTGCCGGCAGCGGACGCCCCGCATGCCGGCTGAGGGCCAGCGCGAGCAGGTAGCCGAGTGGCACGTAGGCAAGCACATTGACCGCGAGATCGAAACTGGTCCAGTAGCGCGGCCAGCCGGCGTCGAGGAAGGCGAGCGGCGACAGGCCGAGGTCGCGCCAGCCCGAAAAGGGGTGCAGGCTGGCGTAGATGACCAGGGCAAGATAGGCCAGCGCGAGGTAGCGCGGCAGCGGCGTAATCGGGGTCGTCGTCACCCCCGCGACCTTAGCCGAGCGCCACGCCGCTGGCAATGTTGCTGTCAATGCTGCTGGCAATACTGGCAATGCCGCGCGCGGCCCGGTACGATACGCCGGCCAGCCCACGACGAACCCCATGTACATCACCCAGCACACCGACTATGCGCTGCGCGCGCTGATCTACCTTGGCACCAACGATGACCGTCTGGTCACCATCCAGGAGATCGCCGAGCGCTTCGACGTTTCGCGCAACCACCTGATGAAGGTGGTCAATGCGCTGATCCGCGCCGGCTTTGTCGAGGGTGTGCGCGGCAAGGGCGGTGGCCTGCGGCTGGCGCGTGCGCCGCGCGAGATCGGCGTTGGCGACGTGCTGCGGCAGATGGAGCCGGGCATGGATCTCGTCGAATGCTTCGCTGACGGCTGCCAGTGCATCCTCGATCCCTCATGCCGTCTCAAGGTGGCGCTCTCGGACGCGCTTGCGGCCTTTCTCAAGGTGCTCGACGGCAAGACGCTCGCCGATCTGCTTGGCAAGAGCGAGCACGCGATTCTCAAATTTCATCCGCTGCCGGGCTGATTTTCCGGGAAGAGGGAAGGGAGAAGGGGGAAGGGTGTGGCGCCCCGACTCCGGCGGCCTGCCTTCTGACGCTGGCGCGCTGTAACCCCGCGTTTCTGCCTTTCCGCCTGCGACCGTTTGCCGCATAAGATGCAAAATTGTTGCATCTTTAAAAAGATTCAAATAATATGCATCTTAAAGAAACCTTCTCTTCTCCACTTTCGCCATTCATCCATCAAGAAAGGAAATCTGCCATGCACGCCACGCGCAAGCTCTGGACCTGGCTGGCGGTGATCTGCGTTCTCTCCTTCGCCGCACTCGGCTGGGTGGGAACCGAGATCTACGTCAGCGCTCCGCCCATCCCCAAGGCTGTCGTCAGCTCGAAGGGTGACACGCTCTTTGCCGAAGGTGCCGTCATGCGCGGCCAGGAAGCCTGGCTCGCCGCCGGCGGCCAGCAACTCGGCTCGGTCTGGGGTCACGGCTCCTACCTGGCGCCGGACTGGTCGGCCGACTGGCTGCACCGCGAGGCGGTGGCGCTGCGTGAGATCCGCGCGCAACAGCAGCACAGCACGGCCTACGCCAATCTGCAGGCCGGCCAGCAGGCCGCGCTCGATGCCGAGCTAAAGGCCGAGATGCGCCGCAACACGCACGATGCGACAACGAACGTCATCACCCTTTCGGCCGAGCGCGCCGAAGCGGTGAAGGCGGTGGCCAAGCATTACGCCGACCTTTTCGGCGACGAGGCCACGCTCGCCGATCTGCGCGAGCAGTACGCGATGCTGCCCGGCACGCTGAAGCTTTCCGAGGATCGCGAGGCGCTGTCCGCCTTCTTCTTCTGGAGTGCCTGGTCGGCGACGACCGATCGCCCGGGTGAAACGGGCCTCTCCTACACCAGCAACTGGCCGCACGAGCCGCTGGTCGGCAACACGCCGACGGCGGGCACCGGCATCTGGTCGATTGCCAGCATCATCCTGATGATTGGCGCCATTGCCGCGATGATCTTCTTCCACGGCCGTCATGAGGAAGGCGACCCGGTGCCGCCGAAGAACGATCCGCTGTTCAGCCTGAAGGCCACACCGTCGATGCTGGCGACGCGCAAGTACTTCTTCGTGGTGATCGCGCTGATCCTCGCGCAGGTCGGCATGGGCATCCTCACCGCCCACTACGCTGTCGAAGGCACCGCACTGTTTGGCATTCCTGTCGCCGACATCCTGCCGTTCACGGTCAGCCGCACCATCCACACGCAGTTCGCCGTGCTCTGGATCGCCACTGCCTGGCTGGCGACCGGCCTCTACATCGCGCCGGCGATTTCCGGCTTTGAACCGAAGTACCAGAAGCTCGGCGTGAATCTGCTCTTCTACGCGCTGCTCTTCATTGTCGCCGGATCGACCGCCACCGGCTGGATCGGCAGCCTGCAGAATCCGGGCAACGAGTTCGCCTTCTGGATTGGCAATCAGGGGCTGGAGTTCACCAGCATGGGTCGCGTCTGGCAGATCCTGCTCTTCGTTGGCCTGCTCATCTGGGTGACGCTGCTCGGCCGCGGCCTGTGGCCGGCGCTGAAGAAACCCTCCGAGTCGCGCGGCCTGATCGCCATGGTCTTCCTCTCCGCGTTGTGCATCGGCGGCTTCTACGCCACCTCGCTCGCCTGGGGGCGCCACACGCACTATTCGATGATCGAGTACTGGCGCTGGTGGCTGGTGCATCTGTGGGTCGAAGGCTTCTTCGAAGTGTTCGCCACCGCCGTCATCGCGCTGCTCTTCTCGCGCCTCGGACTGATCCGCGCCGCGACGGCGAACGCCGCGATCATCGCCGAGACCATCGTCTTCCTCTTCGGCGGAATCCTCGGCACGCTGCACCACCTCTACTTCACCGGCACGCCGACCTCGGTGATCGCCATCGGCGCCATGTTCTCGGCGCTCGAAGTGGTGCCGCTGGCGATGCTCGGTGTCGAAGCGTACAAGAACTACCAGCGCTCGAAGGCAGCCGAGTGGGTGGCTGCCTACAAGTGGCCGATCCTTTGCTTCATCGCCGTCGGTTTCTGGAACGTCGTCGGTGCCGGTCTGCTCGGCTTCTCGATCAACACGCCGATCGCGCTCTACTACATGCAGGGCATGAACATGACCGCCGCCCACGGCCACGCCGCGCTGTTCGGGGTGTATGGCATGCTCGGCATCGGCCTCATGCTCTTCTGCCTGCGCGGCCTGTTCCCGCGGGCGGCGTGGTCCGACAAGCTGCTCGCCTGGACCTTCTGGTCGGTAAATATCGGCCTGGCGATGATGGTCTTCATGTCGCTGGTGCCCGCCGGCATCGCCCAGGCCTGGGCCAGCATCACGCACGGCGTCTGGTTCGCCCGCTCGCCGGAGTTCGTGCATAGCGCGATGATGGAAGGCTTCGTCTGGGCGCGGGTGCCGGGAGACGTCGTGTTCTCGTTCGGTGTCTTCTTCCTTGCGTTGTTCGCTTTCAAGCTGCTCGGCGCACGCAAGGCAGCACCGGTTACCGGCGGCGTTCGCCAGCCGGCGTAAGGAAAACGGTCTGGCCGAACCGTAACCGGCCACAACCCTCCCTCTCCTTGCCCGGCTTCGTGCCGGGCTCTTTTTTTACGGAACAATTGCGCGGCTTTTGTATCATACTATGATAAATAGTCCGGACCGCCGTTGCGGCCCGGCATGCGCGGCAAGAGGAGGCAGCGATGATCGAGACACTGGTAGGTCTGCAGAATGAGCACCGCAACCTTGCGCGGATCGCCGGTTTGCTCGATACCCGCGCCGCAGAGAGGACTCCGCCAGATACGGCAGGTCTGGCGCTGATCACCGATGCGGTCTACTACCTGACGCATTTTCCGGATGCGCTCCACCACCCGCGAGAAGAGGTGCTGGCACGCTGGCTGGAAAGGCAGGGCGTCCTGCCGAAGGCGCTGCTCGATACGCTCGCCACGCAGCACCACGCACTGGCGGCACAGGGGCGGGACCTGCTGCGCGATCTGGAGTCCTTGCTCCGGATCGAAACCGAAACCTGGGAAGGCCTTGCACCCCGTCTCCTTGCCTACGCGGAAGCGCTGCGCCAGAACATGGCGACCGAAGAGGAGCGCCTTCTCCCCATTGCCTTCGCCGAGACCCTGGAGGCGCCGCATGCCGTGCCCGCCGACCTCGGCGTGTCAGGCGCACAACGCAAGCCCGATCCGCTCGACTTGAACGCGGACGACCGCTTTGCCCAGCTGCGCGCCGTCATCATCGCCGAAGCGCAATGCGCGTGCGATCACAAACCGGCCGTCACCTACTCCCCATTGCCAGAAGGAACCGCCAGATGACAGCAAGGCACGCCATGGCAGGCGACATCATTGCGCTGCTCCCGGATGCGGCCGAAATGAATTCCGGCACCGTGATCCGTGAACCGCATGCAGAGATCTTCCGTCTCGTCCTGAAGAAGGGAAAACACCTCGCCGAACACACTGCCGCCGGTGCCATTACGGTCCAGTGCGTCAGTGGGGTGGTTGAGATGACCGCACTCGGCAAGACGCAATCGATGCCTGCCGGTACACTGGTCTACCTCGCCGACCGCGAGCCGCATGCGGTCACGGCGATCGAGGACAGCGTCCTCCTTGTCAGCATGTGGCTCAACCGGAACTAGCAGCACCATGGCCAAGCGCTTTCCACTCCATCCCAAACACCCAGAGCGCATCTGCTGGGGCTGCGACAAATACTGCTCGATCAGCGACCTGCAGTGCGGCAACGGCTCCGGCCGCACGCCGCACCCGGCCGAACTGCTTGGCGAAGACTGGTATCTGCATGGGGACTGGGGGTTGGTCGATGGACCCGATCCTAGTGCGGAAGGCGATGCCGGAGCACCCTCGCCAGAGATGCCGGGTAATCAGCAACGTGACTAGCGGTTAAAGATGTATTTTATTTGCCTGTTCGTAAAGATTCATATAATCTACCTCTTACAAAAGCGAGTCTCGCGCCGCGAGTGGGTGACGGCGCAAACAACGCAGTACCCCAACCCCGACAGAGAAGGAAAGATGAAATGGAACCCGAGCATGCCCAGCGACCGAAGCGCTACCTGAACTACGGCAGAGTGGCGATGCTGCTTTCGGCGATCGGAATGATCGGCGCGATTCTGGCGACCTATATATACGCCGATCATTTGAGTATCGGCCAGCAGATCGCCGGCCATCTGGCCCTGCCGATATTTGCGGCGGTCTTCAAGCTGAGTTACGTCGTTCGCCTTGCTGCCCACCACGCAATGGGGAACCTGAACGCCGGGTAGGACGCACTAACGTTTCCGGAATGACCCCGTCATCAGTTCCGGTCGAACGAGGCGATCGAACTCGTCCGCGGTCACGAGTTGCAGGGCTTCGGCGGCTTCACGCAGGGTCAGATCGTGACGGTGCGCGTGCTTCGCGATCCGTGCGGCTGCCTCGTAACCGATATGAGGGCTGAGCGCCGTCACGAGCATCAGCGATTCACGCGTCAGCGTCTCGATCCGCGCGCGATTCGGGCGGATGCCGCGCACGCAGAAATGCTCGAAATTGTGGCAGGAGCGCGCCAGCAGAGAAGCGCTGTGCAAAAAATTGCGAACGATCAGCGGTCTATATACATTGAGCTCGAAGTTGCCCGATGCGCCGCCGATGGAAAGCGCGACGTCGTTGCCCATCACTTGCGCGCAAATCATCGTCATCGATTCACACTGCGTCGGATTCACCTTGCCGGGCATAATCGAACTGCCAGGCTCGTTTTCCGGAAGCGAGAGCTCCCCGAGGCCGGCGCGAGGACCGGATGCCAGCCAGCGGATGTCATTCGCGATCTTGAATAAAACAGTGGCCAGTGTCTTGAGTCCCGCGTGCGCACCAACAAGCGCGTCGCAAGCCGCGAGTGCGGCGAACTTGTTCTCTGCGCTGTGGAAGCGCTCGCCACAGCCTCGCGACAACTCCGCGGCAACCAGCCTGCCGAACCTCGGGTGCGTGTTGAGGCCGGTGCCGACCGCAGTGCCGCCGATGGCCAGCGCACGCAAGCCCGGCAAGCTCACCTTGATCTGTTCCTCGGCGAATTCGAGTTGCGCGACGTAGCCTGAAAACTCCTGCCCCAGCGTCAGCGGAGTCGCATCCTGCAAATGGGTGCGCCCGATCTTGACGATCCGGTCGAAGCCTTTCGCCTTCACGCGCAAGGACCTCTTCAGCGAGGCGACGGCCGGCAGCAGATCCCTGCGTAGCATCATCATTGCCGCGACATGCATCGCCGTGGGAAACACGTCGTTCGATGACTGTCCGAGATTTACATCGTCATTTGGGTGTACCCGTCGCGCACGTCCGATTCCCCCGCCAAGGATCTGTGATGCGCGATTGGCGAGCACCTCGTTCAGATTCATGTTGCTCTGCGTGCCGCTGCCCGTTTGCCAGATGGAGAGAGGGAATTCCTCGTCATGCTGGCCGGCGAGAACCTCGTCGGCCGCGGCGATGATTGCCTGCGCCTTGGCGACAGCGAGAGCGCCAAGTTGCGCGTTGACGCTAGCCGCTGCTCGCTTCACGAGCGCGAGTGCGTAGACCATCTGCTTCGGCATCGGCTCACCGGGAAAGCAGAAATACTCGATGCTGCGTTGCGTTTGCGCGCCCCAGAGCCGGTTTCGCGGAACCTGGATATCGCCCATGCTGTCGCGTTCGACTCTGATCTGTTTCACAGGCAGCCTTAGCTTCGAAGCAGGAGGCCGAGTTCATCGACCAGCTCGGCCCAGTCTCCGTCCTTCATCACTTCTTCGTGCAAGAACGTGGCCTGGCTCGTTGACCAGAAAGGCATTTCGCACACGGCCAGAGCGTTGGGTTGAGGACGGTGGGCCGCGAGAAACGCCTCGATCGACGCGGGATCGTCCGGGAGCCCCAACTGCCGGAATAGTTCGTCGAACCGATGAATCGGACTTTCCATCACACCTCCGTAACTATACTTATGCGCTGCTCGCTGCGCCCAGGCGATGCGACCGCGAAAGTTCGATCAAATGCGGAATGAGCTCCGCGTGCTTGTTTACATGAAAGACAAAACGCGGCACAGAACGTTCAGTGGCCTCGGCCATGAACGGCTCGCCCCAGAAGCTGAGCAATGCTTCGGCGCCATCGCTTGCGTGACTGTCGGCAAGGATGAACGAGATGTTCTTGTCCAGCGACCGCCAGCACGGCTCAAGCACTTTCTTTCCTCCGGCGCAGTTCTCGACTTGCGGGAGAATCGTCGTGTTCCAGACGTCGATCTGACGATCGTCGAGAATGAACAGGATCGAGGATATCGCAGGATTTTCGATTGCCGGACGAAGCAGCGCGTCGAACAGCGCCGGTGTCCGGTACATCGACAGGCAGACGTTGTACCAGATCGTTTCACCGCGCATGTGCGCGGTAAAGCGATCGTGACAGGCCCTGATCTGCCTCGGCCCGATCAACACCGCTTCCGGGAGCTTCAGACCGGCCTGGATCCGCTGAACGTCGGCAGCCGTGAGCTCAATCTTTTCCGCCGCAAGCTCGTTGTTCCGCGAGTGCCGCATGAAATTCGTGAACAACAGCGCAATCAGCGCCAGCACGATCGAGAGCATCAGTTTCTCGTCGAGAACGTGAAGCAGATGCAGTACCGATGCGGCGACGGCAGTGATGACGCCGGCGATCGCGTCCCACTCGTAAGTGAAAATCTTCTTGACCTTCATATGGAACAGTCTCCGTCGTTACCCCAGAACCCGCATCATCCGCCGACAGCAGGCAGTTGTTGCATTGCGTGCCAAAATTGAACGGTGGCAAAAACGATCAATCACGCGTACCGTATCACAACGTGATACGAAAGACCGCCATGCGTAAGCACGCGACAAGACGTCCGCGATTTCTGAACCTGCTGCAGATGCGCTATCCCGTCGGGGCGATTGTTTCCATCGGTCATCGCCTCTCCGGTCTGCTGCTCATCGCCGCATTGCCGGCGCTCGTCATCGGACTGGAGTGGTCGCTACGCAGCGAGGCGGATTTCAGGCAGATGTGCGAAGTGCTGTGGTCGCCGTGGGCGCGTGGCGCGCTCGTGCTGATGATCTGGGCGCTCGCTCACCATGTCGCGGCGGGCGTGCGCCATCTGCTGATGGACGCCGGCGTTGGTTCACGGCTCCCCCGGGCCCGTGCGAGCGCGCGCCTCGCCATCGTGTTCGCGGTGTTGTGCGCACTCGCTGCCGCGGCGGGGTGGCGGCCATGAGAGTCTTCTCCGGCCAGGTGCCATGGTTGCTGCAGCGTTTGACCGCGCTGTTCCTGATCGCGGCCCTGCTGGTCATCTTTATCGCTCTTCTGTTCGGTGTGTTGCCCGACTACGCAAGCTGGAGAGCGTTCGTTACGAGCAGTCATGGCGCCACGATCGTGTTCGTAAGCTATCTTGCCGTCTGCACGCATGCGTGGATTGGCGTTCGCGACGTACTGCTCGACTACGTGAAACCGCTCCCGCTGCGCCTGCTGCTGCTGATGGCGATCAGCGTGCTGCTGGCGGCAACCGCAATCCGGCTGCTGCTGGTACTCGGCGCAGCGCTCTTCGTATAGGACGTTGCGCCATGCACCTGCGAATCTATCGCTATGACCCGCACAGCGGCAGCGCGCCGACCATGCAGGACTACACGGTGGAGCCGGAGGCTGGCGATAGAAAACTTCTCGATCTGCTCGTGCGCGTCAAATCCGTGGACGACAGCCTCTCCTTCCGCCGCTCTTGTCGCGAAGGCATTTGCGGCTCCGATGGCATGAACATCAACGGCCGCAACGGTCTCGCCTGCCTGACGCCGATCGACGGACTCGCCGAGCCGGTCACAATCCGGCCGCTTCCAGGATTGCCGGTGGTTCGCGATCTGATCGTCGACATGACGCAATTTTTCACGCACTACAGCGCCATCAAACCCTACCTGATCGAAAAGGGGCCGCCCCCTGAGCGTGAACGCCTGCAAACGCCGGTCGATCGGGAAAAACTCGACGGACTCTACGAATGCATCCTGTGTGCTTGCTGCAGTACCTTCTGCCCGTCGTTCTGGTGGAACCCCGACAAATTCCTCGGTCCGGCAGCGCTTCTGCAAGCCTACCGCTTCATCGTGGATAGCCGCGACGGCGCCACTGCGGAGCGCCTCGACTATCTCGACGACGTCTACCGGCTCTTTCGCTGTCGCAGCATCATGAACTGCACCGAGGTGTGCCCGAAAGGGTTGAGCCCGTCACACGCAATCGAGCAGATTCGACAGGCGCTGCTCTCGCGCAGCCTTTGATTTCTTCCGCGGTGTGTTTGCGGTTACGAGCGACAAAACGGTGTTGCAGCGATCTTTCCCAACTCATGCAGACCTGTCCAGCACAAGCTCGATCGCGGCAAACAGCTCGCGCTCTTCAAAACGGACGTGCTGTTCCATCAGATCGCCGAAACGCGCCAAGTACTCGGGAAGCGGTTCTTGCTGCAGGCGCACAATCAAGTGCCGCAACTCTGCATGTTCGCTGAGCGTCCGCTCGATCAGTGCGTGCAGCCCGCGTGCTTCGAGCAGCGGAAGGAAGTCGCGTTCCTCGGTCGTGAAGTGCGCCGCGATCTCCGTTGTGAAGCACTGCGCCAGCTTCTTCGCAAATAGCTCCGATTCCGCAGGCAAACCGAGCAGTGCGCAACGCTTCGCCTCGCGCGACAGCTTCAGTGCGGTGTGATGTTCCCGTGAGAGTTCTATCAATGCGGGATGTCGTTTCATGGCACTCGCCCATCGATTGGAAGCAAGGTTGATTTCCCCGCCCCCCGCCAGATGGAGAAGGCGAGCGTGAGAATGAAGAGCAGGATCGCCAGCGCGGTGGCCAGTGCGCCGTGCTGGCGAAGATGCAGCGCCGAGGCGATCAGACTGCCGGCGATGCGACACGCGAGCGCAATGTTGAGGGTGGCAAGCGGCAGGTAGAACAGCGGCCGATACGGAATGCGAACCCGCGTTACGGATGGAAAGATGATTGGAGCGTGTCCGAACACCATCGCGAAGACGAACCCCAGCGCTACCGCGTGAAGAGCTGCGTCACGCAAGACATTTCCGGGCGAGAAGCCACCGATGACCCCGAGAAGGCCGCCAACGGCAAGCCAGAAATAGCCGGTGAGCAGGCAGATCGCGACGTAACGGGTGAGTCCGCGCTGCCCCGCGTTGTGGCGAGCGATGTCGTAGCGGAACAGCCATGCCGCAAGCAGCACGAGCCCGAGCGAGAAAATCCGCATTGCCGCTTCCACCGCAATCAGCGCCGTGACGCCGCCGACGATCAGTGGGGCGACAGCGATCAGGAAACGTCCCCCGGAATGTGGCCGAACCGGCAGGAAGCGGGTCAATTCCAGTCGCTCTCCGGCGATGGTCAGCACGAGAAACGCCAGCCACCACGGCAGCGCGCGCAGCACGTGCCCGTCGAGCAACCAGAGCAGGTTGCCGATCAGCCAGTTGGCAGCGCCGCCAGCGAGAACCAGCGTGAACGGCGCGACCTGCCGGCGCAGCACCGTGCCGCTGCCGGCGACGAGGATTGCCGATCCGACGACGGCCAGCGCTTGTCCGCTGATCAGCGGTGCGCCGGCAACTAGCGCAATGCCGCCGATGCCTGCTGCCGCCGGTCCGGCGTACGCCCAGCCGCGACCAAGCGCGACCGCGCGTTCCAGGCTGATCAGTGTGCCGAAAAAGGCAGAAATCATCAGTGCCGCATGATTGCCCGCCTGTGCAGCCGCAGCCGTCGGCACCGGCCAGCCAAGGCGGGCCAGCCCGGCAAGCGTGCCGCCGAGCAGGGCGAACATGCCGGCTGCCAGCAACGGCAGCCGGTGCCAGGCGGCTTGCACCTGCATTCCGATTAGTGACCGCAGGCGCGTTGCACTGGCGCAGCGCCGTCCGCCTTGCCGATCCTGACCTGCCAGACCTCGGGTCCGCGTTCGATGTAATCCCAGGTGAATTCACCCTCGGCTTCCGCCTGGAATTGATAGAACAGCGGCTTCGGATCGTGGTCATTGATCAGCAGAAGCGCTTCGCCGGGCGCGAGTGCGTCGAAGGTGCCGAAGATCAGCGGGTGGCGTTCGCGCGGCACGATACTGCGGACATCCACGGTGCTCGTGTAGTTTGCATTGTTGCTCATGGTGATGCTCCTTTCGTTGGGGGGGAATCAGTTTTCGTTCGCCTCGGGCGTCCAGCCGAAATGCTGCTTGCCCTGTGCCGACATTTTCGAAGGATCCCAGGGGGGCTCCCAGACAAGGCGCACGTCCGGCGCCGGTTCGTCGGGAAAGGCAACGGCCCATTCGTGCTGGATGTCGTCGAGGATCATTTCGCTCATAGGACAGGCCGGCGAGGTCATTGTCATCTCGATCAGCACGGGCGTCGCTTCGTGATCGATGCGGTAGATCAACCCGAGATCGAGGATGTTCATGCCGACCTCGGGATCGACTACGCGCCGCAGCACGCCGCGTATCTGGTCGGGATCGATGGCGCTTGTCATTGCCGTTCAGCCGACCGTATAACCGCCATCGACCACGATCTCCTGACCGAAGATGTGACCGGCGGCGGGGGAGGCGAGGAACAGCGAGGTCGCGGCAATGTCGTCGGGGCGGCCGAACTCGCCGGTGAGGTGACGGGCATTGATGCCTGCGGCGACGGACTTCAATGCAGCCTCCGGCAGGCCGACGGTGCCCCACAGCGGTGTCGCGATCGGGCCGGGGGCGATGGCGTTCACGCGTATGCCCTGCGGCGCTAGCTCGGCGGCGAGCGTCTGCGTCAGCGACTTCAGCGCCGCCTTGCTGGCGCTGTAGATGGCCAGCCCGGGAAAGCCGACCTGTGTCAGAAAGGTGGTGACGAACTGCACCGAGGCGCCCCGCCGCAGATACGGCAGGAAGCGGCGGACAGTTTCGGCGGCGCCGAAGAAGTTTACCGCGAACTGCGTTTCGAACGCTTCGCGCGTGCTGTCGGCGAAGGTCAACACACGCGCGACGCCGGCGTTCGGGATCAGTACATCGACCCCGCCGAAACGGGCGACGGTGGTTTCGACGAGGTGCTGCAGATCGTCGGCACGGGTCACATCGCCGGCGACGGCGAGAAGGCGGTCGGTATGTGCCGCGACGAGATCATCGAGCGGCGCCACGTTGCGCGCCAATGCGACGACGCGCGCGCCGGCGGCAAGATAGCGCTCGACGAGCGCGTGTCCAATGCCACTGCTGGCGCCGGTGATGACGGCAACCTTGCCGTCCAGGGAAAAATCGGGGTGGTTCATCGTGACTCCTTGATAGAGAAGGGACAGTTTCAATGGGCGGCCTGAGCCTTGCCGGCCGGGTGACCGAAATGTAGCAGCAGCCCGGTCAGCACGGCGCCGCCGATCAGGTTGCCGAGCGTGACCGGCAACTGGTTCCACCACAGCCAGTCGCCGACCGTGATGCCGGCGCCGAGCAGGATCGCGGTCGGGATGACGAACATGTTGACCACCGAGTGCTCGAAGGCCAGCCCGAAGAAGGTCGACACCGGCAGCCAGATTGACGCGATCTTGCCGGTTGCGGAAGTCGAACCGAGGCCGAGTACGGTGCCGAGTGCGACCATCCAGTTACAGAGAACACCCTTGACGAAAGCCGTCATCCAGCCGGCTGCGCCGGCGTGGGCGTAGATCAGCGTCTTGCTTGTCGCCACCGCGACAATACGCTCGCCAAGCGCGCCGGCGTCTTCGCTGAAGCCTTCGGTCAGCGCGAACGCGAGCAAGGCGCCGACAAACGCACAGCCAAGAAAATTGGCGCAGTAGACCGCACCCCAGTTGCGCAGCATGCCGCCGGCGCTGCAAGTGCCGCGTGCAAGGCCGAAGGGCAGCACCGCGAAGTTGCCGGTTGCGAGTTCAAGCCCGAGCAGCACGATCATCGCAAAGCCGACCGGAAACACCGCCGCCATGACGAGTGCACCGAGGCCCGCCGGCAGGCCGATCGATACCTTGAAGGCGAAGGCAGTGGCATAGGCGAGCAGCGCGCCGGAGAGAAAACCCTTGAGCAGCATCGGCGTTAGTGCCAGCCCGGCCTTCTTTTTGCTGGCGGTTTCGATTTCGGCCATCAGTTGCGAGGGGTTGAGGTAGTCCATGTCCGATCCTTTCCCAAGATACCGTTCAAATTGCGGGGTAGCCCGCCGCACATGGCGTATCGACCGTGGCAGGAGGTTTGCCGACGAACAGCGCGCCCAGCCAGGTCGCGAAGATGCCTGCGGCCGCGTAGACCATCCACCAGCCGGCGCGCGCCTGGTCGTCGACCAGATAGCTGTTGCAGACGCGCAGTGGCGCCGCGATATACAGCCAGCCGATGAAGACGAGCATGCTGATCAGGTTGGTCCACACAAAGCCACGGCCGAGCACCCCGAGCGGTCGCCAGGCGAGCGCCAGCGGCAGCCCGACCAGAAGTGGCAGGGTCACGAACTTCACGGCATCAGCGGCGCCGCTGGCGACGGCGAGATCGAGCGCGCGCGGCATCATCCAGTAGGTCGAGGCGAAACTCGCCAGGGTCAGCAGCGCCAACGGGCCGCCCGCCGCCGCAACGATCCGGCAGCGTTGCTGGCGCGACAAGCTGTGTGCGAGCGCGCTGCCGATGGCGACGAGCAGCGGCATCTGCACGATCATGTGTCGCGTCATGCTCGCCTCCAGCCAGTAGCGGACAGGCGGCAGCGCGAGCAGACCCCAGAGCGCCAGCAGCGCTGGGAACATCCCCGGCTTTCGGCGTAGCGCGAGCCAATACCGGGCGTTCATGTGCGTGCCTCCAGATCGGCAAGGAAGGCATCGACGGCGGCAAGATCCCGGATCTCGGAGAGGCGTCCGTCGCGGCCGACCAGATGCAGCGCCGCGTTGTGTTCGAAGCCGCCCAGCGCATTGGGGATGACGACGACACCGAAGGCGGCGAGCAGGGCGGGAAGATCGTCGCTCGCAAGCGGACGCACGACGCGCCAGCTTTCGCCATCGGCGCCGAAGCGACCAGCATAGCTGCGCAACGCGGCGGGATCGTCGCGCTGCGGGTCGAAGCTGATGCTGAGCAGCACGATGTCGCTGTCGCGCGCCGCTTCCGGCAGCCGCTGATGGATCTGGCGAAACGCCGTTCCCAGCGTCAGGCAGACCGAATCGCAGCGTGTGTAGATGAACTCGACGACGACCCGCTTGCCGGCGAAATCCTGCAGCGTCAGGCGACGGCCGTCCTGATCCTCGAGCACCGCCGTCGGCAGTGCGCGCGGCGCGCGCAGTACCTGCTGCCGACGGGCGGTTTCCGCGGTGAAGGCGGAAAAGCCGTCGCTGCCCCACGCCAGGGTGGCGGTGCCGAGCACCGCCACCACCAGCGTGGCAAACAGATCGCGGCGAACGATTTTCACGCCGCCACTCCCAGTGGTGCCGGTGCGCGCAGATGGGCGCTGCGGGCGTGGGCGAGGCGAGCAATGAAGCGGCCGACGAAGACGAGCGCTGCACCGACGACAAGTGTCGCGAACGCCGTGCCGATACGGTCGTAGGGCACCCAGGCCGGCAGATGCTCGGCGTAACGACGGGCGACGCTCTCCTTGCCGGCGTAGAGGAAGGCCAGCGCGAAGCCGAAGGAACCGACAACATAGGCCCAATAGGCGAGGCGGTCGATCAGCGCGTCCTTATGCTGTGCAGCCGGCTTTGTCACGTAGTACATGAAGCCGAACACCATCGCCACCATGCCGAGCAGCAGGTAGGTGTGGAAGTGGCCCGGTACCCACAGCGTGTTGTGCATGATGTAGTTCACGCGGATCGTGCCGTCGATGAAGGCGGGCATGGCGCCCGCGGCCCAGCCGAGCATCGACACCGCGAGCAGGCGCGAGGCCATGTCCCAGACGATGCCCGAGCGGTAGACGAGGATCAGCGCGCCGTAGCCGGTGACGATCAGGATCGGAAAGGTGTTCAGGTAACCAATCACGTGCCCCATCACCAGCATCCACTTCGGGAACGCGAAGTCCATCAGCAGGTGGTGCGGGAAGATGAACATCACCATCAGCGTCGAGCAGTTCCACGAGAGCAGGAATATCTTGTTCGCCTTCCACGGCCGGTGCGTGTAGCGCGGCAGGATTTCGTAGACGGCGATCACCGCCATGTAAATCGTCGCGTTGATGAAGACGTGGCCGAAGAAGTAGATCATCCCCTTGGCGAGCAGCGGATCGATCGCGAACTCCGGGTAATACAGATTGACCAGCATCATCGCGAGGATGCTCGCACCGACCACCAGCGCCACGATGTTCACCACTGTCACCATCGCGCTCGCAACCACGGTCGGCGGCGGCGCCTTGCCGTCGTCGTGACCGAAGAGCTGCGGCCAGCCGAGCGCGCGACCGAGGCCGCCATAGGTGGCGATCAGTGCACGGGCGATGTCGAGCTGGAAAAGCAGAAAACCGGTGCCGAGCACCAGCATGCCGGCGAGGAAGGTGGCCGCGGCTTCGTTGCTCCACAATCCCATCGAATTCCCCGGGAGCGGGAAGAGGAACGTCCACGCACCGTGGAAGTTGCCAATGAACACGGCGCCGATCGCCATGGCAACACCGACGAGGAAGAGCGCGAGGTTGGCGTAGAGGACCGTGGTCGACAGCCTGACGTACTGCCCGAGGAAGTGCCACATGATCGCGGCCCCGGCAATGCCGGCGATACCGACCATGCCGGCGCCGTGCAGCGTCATCAACTGGTAGAAGGCATTGGCGCCGATCGAGATCAGTTGTGCCTGCTCGGCGCGCATCACGAGGCCGAACAGCATCATCAGCAGCAACACGGCGGCGGTGGTCAGCAGGTAGGCGAGGACGCCACCCTTCGTGGCATGCTCCTGCGGGGCGACATAGTTGTAGTCGGCCATGGTTCAGCTCCTTTCCTTGACGTTCAGTTCGGCGACCATGTTGTGGTGCGCGACACCGCAATACTCCAGGCACATCACCCGATAGACACCGGGGCGCGTGAAGGTGTGGCGGATCGTGTTGGTCACGCCCGGCATCGCCTGCGTCTGTGCAACGATCTTCATGTCCGGGTCGTAAATGCCGAAGCCATGGTTGACGTCGCCGCTGCTCACCTGAAAGACAACCGGGCGATTGGCTTCGAGTTCTTCAGTACTGACTTCCCAGCGCCACATGTAGCCGGTTGCCTTCACCTCCTGCACGGCGCCGGCGCCCTCGGCGGGGCGCAGGGCGTCGTAGGGCAGGTCGAACAGCGTGTACAACATTGGCAATCCGAAGAGGGCGACGAGGCCCCAGAAAAGACGCGTACGCAGGCGGTAGGCGCGTTTCTGCAGCGGCGCGAATTCCTCCTCGCGGATGCCGGAGCGCAGCATCACGAAGCTCCAGCCGAAGGCGACGAGCATCATCAGCGCGAGCGAGATGGTCCAGACAATGTGTTGCAACATGATTCCTCCTGTTCCCCTTTGAATTGTTCGCGGCAGCGGACCAAGCCGTCAGTCGCGCGGGGTGTCTCGAAACAACGTTGCCACCAGCGCATCGACCAGCGGATCGGCGGGGCGCTCGGCGTAGTGGTGCTCGGTGCCGGATGCGGGCTCCCCCTGCCTCAGCATGCGCTGGAAGCTGAACGTGAGCGTATCGGCAGGAAGCGCGGCGTGGATCTGCTCGATCCGGTTAGTCGCCGCGTAAGCAGCTTTCGGTGTGACCTCGGCAAAGAGCTTGCGCGTCAGATGCTCTACGAGCGGGTCGACGCGGTTTGCCGCAAGAACCTTGTCGAGCCGATCGGCCGGTACCGGTTCGAGCATTCGCAAAAAGGACGCGCCGATTTCGTCACCAGTGGCGTGGGTTTGTGCGTACAAGGGGGCCGCGAGCGAGAGGGAGGCGAGCAGCGCTGCGAGCGTGCGTGACAGGAGTTTCATGGCAGTTCCTTTCAATTCGTTATCGTTACTTCGGGTTGGGGTTGGGGTCGTCGGAGGCTGACGTCGAACAACGACGCCAGCTGTCGCCACTTCCATCAATTGCCGGTGTATTGGAATGGATCGACGAAGGGTGTTGTTTCGACATATTCATAGACGGCGTAAGGCCCATTCACCTCAACCGATTTCCCGGGCGCGACAAACAGTTCGACGATGTTGTTATCGTGCGGATTGAATTCCCATAGCTGGCGGTCGTAGCCGGTGCGCGCAACAATCTTCAGAGCATGCTTGCCGGCGTTGGTGAGTTCGACGCGCTGCTCCGATGCGGCGCCAATCTGCTTGATGGTGGTTGCCGGGACGGCTTCGGCAACCGGTGCCAGGAAAGCGGTGGCGAGAATGGCTGGGGCAATTGCAAAGAGTTTTTTCATGATCGTTCCTTGTTTGTTGAGTGATGGTTTGCTGCGAAGTTATCTCCGCGCTGAGCTTGTAAGCGAAACTCGTGCCAACATAAAATATATAAACATAACAATTAGTTACGGTTTTTATAAACCCATCGCATATGTCGAATTGTTCAGTTGAACGTTCATATTGACGTTTAGCTGAACGCCTTGCTAAACTGCGTGGCCGCCACAACAAACGGTCACCGCCATGCCCGAACTGATGCTTTACGAAGATTTCCTTGATGCGCTGGAAGAAGGCGTTCTGTTTCTCGATGCCGAGCGGCGAATACTCGCCATCAACAAGGCCGCCAGTCGGCTTCTGAATCATCCGGACAGTAGTGCGCTGGTCGGACGGCTCTGCCCATCGCTCTTTCCGAATACGCCGTGCGCGCGGCGATGCCAGCACTCAGGCCGTTGCTCGCTGACTCCCGCAAAAGGCGAAGACAGAACGATCCAGGACATCACCGTTACCGGCCCTGATGGAAAAGAACGGGCAGTGCGCATGTGGGCGATGCTGGTTGGCCCGAACGATGGCAAGGTGCATTGCGTGATCATCCTGCGTGACTGCTCGCGTGAGGTGGAGCTGGAGGCGGAAGTGCGCGAGCAATGGCAACTGGGCGGCCTCACCGGGCGCAGCGCCGTCATGCAAACACTCTACGAACGGATCCTGCGCGCCGCGGCGAGCGACGCAAACGTACTGATCACGGGCGAAAGCGGCGTCGGCAAGGAGCTTGTTGCGCGCGCATTGCACGACAACTCGACACGCGCCGACGGCCCCTACATCGCGGTGCACTGCGCTTCACTTCCGGAAGGGCTGCAGGAAGCTGAACTCTTCGGCCATTCGCGGGGTGCCTTCTCTGGTGCTGTGAGCGCCCGCGCCGGGCGCTTCGAGGCTGCGCATGGCGGCACCCTCTTTCTCGACGAAATCGGCGAGATATCTCCGAGCACGCAGGTCAAGCTGCTGCGGGTCTTGCAGGAACGCGAGGTTGTGCGTGTCGGTGAAAACGAGGCCCGGCGTGTGGACGTGCGCATCATTGCGGCAACACATCGCGACCTGGCGGCAATGGTGCGTGACGGCACTTTCCGTGAGGATCTTTACTATCGACTGCGCGTGCTGCCGCTTACCGTGCCGCCGCTGCGCGAGCGACGCGAAGACGTGCCGTTGCTCGTCGTGAAGATGCTGGCGACGCTTTCCGAGCGCTACCAGCGTCCGCAGCTGCGGATGTCGCCAGGCGCCATGCGCCTGCTGGAAAACTACGATTGGCCAGGCAACGCGCGCCAGCTTTTCAATGCGCTCGAATACTCGGTGGTGCAGTCTGACGGGCCGCTCCTTGGCGAGGAGCATCTGCCGTCTGAACTAAAGGCAAGCCAGCTGCCTGCAGCGGTGCATCCGGTGACGTTCCAACGACGTGGCCGCCTCTCCGCTTCGACGAAACCGGAAGATGAACAAAAGGTGATTCGCGATGCCTTGCAGGCGGCCGGCGGAAACAAGGCAGAAGCCGCGCGCTTGCTCGGTATTTCACGAACAACCTTATGGAAGCGACTTGCGGAATATCCGGATCTGGAAACGTAGTGGCGGCCGCAGCGGTCCAGCGCTGGCTGGCAGCTACATTAGCGATTGCTTATAATTGGCGGGCTCAATCAGATTTCAGGAGTCAGGCCATGTTCACCGTTGAACTCCAGCCCGGGGCCCGCATCGACGTCGCCTATCGCAAGCATACGATCAGCTACGCCGTCGATGGCTCGCTGCCCAATCCGCTCGAAGCCTTCTACGGCGCGTTGGCCGGCTGCGCCGGCGTGTTTGCGAAGAAGGCCTGCCATCGCCTTGGCATCTCCGACGCAGGTATCGCCATTGATGTGAAGCCGGTTGTCCGGCCCGGTAATCCACTGCTGCCGGAAAAGCTCGTCACCAGCGTCCGCTTCCCAGCTACCATCGAAGCCGCCGCGCGCGGTGAGATTCTCGACGAGATTGCCAGCTGCGCTGTGAAGGAAGTGGTCAAGCACGGCGCGGATATCCAGTTTTCGGTCGTCGAGTTCGACTGAGGGCGAAGCGTCCGCGATCCGCCCTGGCGCCAGCTGCGGCGGCGCCACTGCGCCCGCAATGGTTCGCCGACAACAGCGCCGTGCGCGCGTATCAGCGCGCGCGTGGAATGGGATTCGGCCAGCTTTCCAGTTTCGCTTTCAGTGTTGGCAGCACGTGTGCCGTCGCTTTCTCGCCCTCAAGAACCGCCTGATGGCGGGTCTTGAAATCCGTCGCCGCCAGCTGGCTGATGTCGGGTCGAATCACCACGTCGGCCTGTGGCAACTCGCTGCGATTCAGACTTTGGCCCATGATCGCGAAAGTCTGCAGCAGGATGTCGAGGCTGCCCTTTGTCTTTGCCGCCTGCGGCTTGTTCGAGATGTCGACAGCGATCACGAAATCGGCGCCCATCTCACGCGCGAAGCGCACCGGCACCGGGCTGACGAGGCCGCCATCGACGTACTCGCGGCCGCGGATGGCCACCGGCTGGAAAACCCCCGGCACGCTTGACGATGCGCGCACGGCAGTGCCGGTATCACCGCTGCGGAAGACGATCGGCTCGCCCGAGGCCAGGTCGGTGGCAACGGCGCCGAACTTCTTTGGCAGCCTTTCGATGGTGGTATTGCTCACCGCCTTGTTGATGAAGGTGGCGAGCGCGTCACCCTTGAGCACGCCGCGATCGGGCATGGACCAGTCGCTCACCGCTGACTCGTCGAGCGTGATCGCCAGCTGCTGCAACTCGAACCCGCTCTTGCCCGAAGCGTACATGGCACCGACCACCGAGCCGGCGCTGGTGCCAACGATGATGTCCGGCACGATGCCCTGCGCCTCCAGCGCCTTGATCACACCGATGTGCGCGAAGCCCTTGGCGGCACCGCCGCCCAGCGCGAGGGCAATCACCGGCTTTGCCGGCGCAGGGTCGGGCGGTTTGCCGCCGAGGGTGACGCAGGCTGAGAGCAGGAAAGGGAGAACAGCTACGCAGAGACGGGCAACGCAGAGACGACGCATTTCGATGATGCCAGCGAAAACATAAACAGCCGATTTTACGCGCGACGGCGCTTCTCTGCCTGTTGTTCACCAAGGAGAGAAATAGACCCATCGTCATTCTGCTGCTCCAGACGAACGGTAAATCCCCAGAGATACGCCAGATGATCGAGCACTGCGGCGTGAGATTCCTGAAGTGGTCGTCGCTGATAAGCGAACAGTCGAAGTGTCAGCGAGCGGTCGCCGGCGAAATCGACGTTCCAGACCTGGATGTTCGGTTCACGACTGCCGAGGTTGTATTGGTCCGCAAGCGTTTGCCGAAGCTCGCGGTAGCCCCGTTCATCGTGGATTGCGTCGATACGCAAGCGGTCGCGTTCGTCGTCGTCGAGCACGGTGAAAAAGCGGAAGTCGCGCATCAGCTGTGGCGAAAGATACTGTGCAATGAAGCTCTCGTCCTTGAAGTTCCTGAGCGCAAAATCGAAGGTATCGCGCCAATTGCTGCCGGCGATGTCGGGGAACCAGGCGCGATCCTCGGCTGTTGGCGCCTCGCAGATACGGCGGATGTCGCGCCACATCGCGAAGCCGAGCGCATAGGGATTGATGCCCGAGTACCAGTTGCTGTTATACGGCGGCTGATAGATGACGTTGGTGTGCGATTGCAGCACCTCCAGCATGAAGCCATCCGCGAGACGCCCCTCGTCGTAAAGCGTGTTCAGCAGCGTGAAATGCCAGTAGGTTGCCCAGCCCTCGTTCATCACCTGGGTTTGCCGCTGTGGGTAGAAGTACTGCGCAATCTTGCGGATGATGCGAACAATCTCGCGTTGCCAGGGTTCAAGCAAAGGCGCGTTTTTTTCGATGAAGTAGAGCAGGTTTTCTTCGGGCTCTTCCGGAAAGCGCTTTTCCTCGGGGGCAGTCTCCTTGGCGAGCGCCGGCGGCAAGGTGCGCCAAAGATCGTTTACCTGCGCTTGCAGATAGGCTTCGCGCTCCTTCTGGCGCAGCGTTTCCTTTTCCAGCGACAACCGCGGCGAACGCTTGTAGCGGTCGACACCGAGGTTCGACAGCGCGTGGCAGGCGTCGATCAGGCGCTCCACCGCTTCTTCGCCATAACGTTCCTCGCACTGCGCGATATAGCTCCTGGCAAAGACGAGGTAGTCGATGATCGCATCGGCACTCGTCCACTGCTTGAACAGGTGGTTGCCCTTGAAGAAGGAATTGTGACCATAGGCCGCGTGCGCGATCACCAGCGCCTGCATTGGCAGCGTGTTCTCCTCCATCAGATAGGCGATGCACGGATCGGAGTTGATGACGATCTCGTAAGCGAGCCCCATCTGGCCGCGTTTGTAACGGTTCTCGGTCGACAGGAAATGCTTGCCGAATGACCAATGGTGGTAATAAACCGGCATTCCGATCGACGCATAGGCATCCATCATCTGCTCGGAGCTGATGATTTCAAGCTGGTGCGGGTAGCAGTCCAGCTCGTAGTGGCGGGCCGTTTCGCCGATCGCCGCGTCGTATTGCTCGATGGCCGGAACGCTCCATTCGGAGCCTTCTGGCAACGGACGTCTGCGTTTTGTGGGCGGCATGGTCAGTTCCTCACGCCCGTTTCCTGAACAGTTCACGGAATACCGGGTAAATGTCGGTGACCGTGGCGATGCGCTGCATCGCAAAATGACCGGAGTGCGATGCGGCCAACCTTTCGTATTCCTGCCAAAGATTCTGCGGTTCGGCTTCCGTGACCTCGATGTAGGCGAAGTACTGGCAGGCGGGCAGAATCGATTCGCTCAGCAGTTCGCGGCATTTCGGCGAATCGTCGTTCCAGTTGTCGCCATCGGAGGCCTGTGCTCCGTAGATGTTCCAGTTGCCGCTCGCGTAGCGTGTGCGGACGATGTCGCGCATCAGTTCGAGCGCGGATGAGACAACCGTGCCGCCAGTTTCGCGCGAGTGAAAGAAGGCGTCTTCGTCGACTTCTTCGGCGGTCGTGTGATGGCGGATGAAAACGACGTCGATCTTCTCGTAGTTGCGCGACAGGAACAGATAGAGCAGCATGAAAAAGCGCTTGGCGACGTTCTTCTTGCCTTCGTCCATCGAGCCGGAAACGTCCATCACGCAGAACATCACCGCCTGCGTCGTCGGTTGCGGAATGCGAACACGATTGTTGTAGCGCAGATCAAAGGAATCGATGAACGGGATGGCGCCGATCTTGGCGCGCAGCTTCGCAATCTCGCGCTTCAGCGCCTCCACTTCCGGATCGCCTTCGCGCTGCGAGAGCAGCAGTTTGTCGAGGGCTTCCTCAAGCTCGCGCAGTTTGGCGGCATAGGGGCCGCCGATGGCGATGCGCCGCCCGGCGGCGCCGCGCATGGTGCGCGTCAGACTGATGTTGGTCGGCACGCCGGTCGAGGTGTAGCCAGCGCGAACCCGCTTGTATTCCTCGACGCGGGCCAGCTGCCTCTTGACCAGATTCGGCAGCGCCAGCTCGTCGAAAAAGATGTCGAGGAACTCCTCGCGCGTCAGCGTGAAGGCAAAATCGTCCATGCCCTCACCTTCGTTGCTCGCCGCTCCCTTGCCTTGACCCTTGCCGCCGCCAAGTGGCCGTTCGACCTCGTCGCCCTGCGTAAAACGATCGTTGCCCGGATGCACCTGCTCCCAGACGCCGCCCTTGCCCAGCGTGAATTGCGGCTCGGCGATATCCTTTCCGGGAATACTGACCTTCTCGCCGTTGTCGAGATCGCGGATGCCGCGCTTGCCGATTGCCTCTGCCACCGCCTTGCGGATCTGCCCCTTGAAACGGCGGATAAAGCGGCTCCGGTTCACCGAACTCTTGTTCCGGCTATCGAAGCGGCGGTCGATGATTCGGACGGTCATTTTTGTCGGGAAGGGAGAAAGGTGAAGGGTGAAGGGCCGGGGGGCGGAGCGGGGTGAGGTTTTACCCTTTCCTCTTCTCCCTACCCCCTTCCCCGCCGTTAGCTGCTCTTCCTTACGCGTAGATACCACTCGCACAGGAGCCGGACCTGCTTTTCCGTATACCCTTTCGTGATCATGCGGTTAACGAAATCCTGATGCTTCTTCTGCTCGTCGGCGCTGGCCTTGGCGTTGAACGAGATCACCGGCAGCAGTTCCTCGGTGTTCGAGAACATCTTCTTCTCGATCACCGCGCGCAGCTTCTCGTAGGAAGTCCAGGAAGGGTTCTTGCCGTCGTGCTTGGCCCGTGCGCGCAGCACGAAGTTCACCACCTCGTTGCGGAAATCCTTCGGGTTGCTGATGCCGGCCGGTTTCTCGATCTTCTCCAGTTCGTCGTTCAGGGCGCCACGATCGAGGATCTCGCCGGTGTTCGGATCGCGGAACTCCTGATCCTGGATCCAGAAATCGGCGTAGGTCACGTAGCGGTCGAAGATGTTCTGGCCGTACTCGCTGTACGACTCCAGGTACGCGGTCTGGATTTCCTTGCCGATGAACTCGGCGTAGCGCGGCGACAGGAACTCCTTGATGATGCGCATGTACTTTTCTTCGACCTCGGGCTGGAACTGCTCCTGCTCGATCTGCTGTTCGAGCACGTACATCAGGTGCACCGGGTTGGCGGCGACCTCGCGGTGGTCGAAGTTGAACACCTTGGAAAGTATCTTGAACGCGAAGCGCGTCGAGAGGCCGGTCATGCCTTCATCGACGCCGGCGAAGTCGCGGTACTCCTGGTAGCTCTTTGCCTTCGGGTCGGTGTCCTTCAGGTTCTCGCCGTCGTAGACGCGCATCTTCGAGAAGATCGACGAGTTCTCCGGCTCCTTCAGTCGCGAGAGCACCGAGAACTGCGCCATCATCCTGAGCGTGTCCGGCGCGCACGGGGCCTGCGACAGCGAGGAATTGACCAGCAGCTTCTCGTAGATGTGCATCTCGTCGGTGACGCGCAGGCTGTACGGCACCTTGACGATGTAGATGCGGTCGAGGAAGGCCTCGTTGTTGCGGTTGTTCTTGAATGCCTGCCACTCGGCCTCGTTCGAATGCGCGAGGATCAGGCCGTCGAAGGGGATCGCGCCGAAGCCCTCGGTGCCCTTGTAGTTCTGCTCCTGCGTGGCGGTAAGCAGCGGGTGCAGCACCTTGATCGGCGCCTTGAACATCTCGACGAATTCAAGCACGCCGCGATTGGCGAGGCAGAGGCCGCCGGAGTAGCTGTAGCAATCCGGGTCGTTCTGTGAATAGGTTTCGAGCTTGCGGATGTCGACCTTGCCGACCAGCGAGGAAATGTCCTGGTTGTTCTCGTCGCCCGGTTCGGTCTTGGTTACCGCGATCTGCTGCAGCACGGAAGGACGAATTTTCACGACGCGGAACTTCGAGATGTCGCCGCCGAACTCGTGCAGGCGCTTCACTGCCCAGGGACTCATGATCGTCGACAGGTAGCGGCGCGGGATGCCGTAGTCCTCTTCGAGAATGGCGCCGTCTTCCTCGACGTTGAAGAGGCCGAGCGGGGATTCGTGCACCGGCGAATCCTTGATCGCGTAGAACGGCACCTTCTCGATCAGGTACTTGAGGCGTTCGGCGAGCGAACTCTTGCCGCCGCCGACGGGGCCGAGCAGGTAGAGCACCTGCTTCTTCTCTTCGAGGCCCTGCGCCGCATGCTTGAAGTAGGAAACGATATTCTCGATCACCTCCTCCATGCCGTAGAACTCGCGAAAGGCGGGGTACACCTTGAGCATCTTGTTGGCGAAGATGCGCGAAAGGCGAGGCTCGGAACGCGTATCCATCAGCTGCGGTTCGCCGATCGCCATCAGCATGCGCTCGGCAACGCTCGCATACGCTGTCGGGTCGGTACGGCAGAGTTCCAGATACTCCTGAACCGACATCTCCTCTTCCTGTGCCGCTTCGTAGCGGCTCTGGTAGCGGGCGAAGATCGACATGGTGCACCTCCTTTGGCGAATCGACGTTTGGCTGTCCTACCCCTTAGATGTTTTCCCCTTGGAAAGTTTTACGGCTGAACCCCGCTTTTGGTTGACGGTACTCCAAACTCGATGCCTTGTGCGAGCGGCAACCCGTTTCCCCAATTGACCGTGGAAGTCTGCCTGCGCATGTACGCCTTCCACGCATCGGAACCCGCTTCACGACCGCCCCCGGTCTCTTTTTCGCCGCCGAAGGCGCCGCCTACCTCGGCGCCAGATGTGCCGAGGTTTACATTGGCAATGCCGCAGTCGCTGCCTGCCGCAGCGACGAAGCGCTCGGCATGGCGCAGATCGTTGGTGAAGAGCGCCGAAGAAAGTCCTTGCGGCACGGCATTGTTCAGACGAATGGCGTCCTCGATCCGATCGAAGGGCATCACGTAGAGAATCGGCGCAAAGGTTTCGCGCTGCACGACCGGCCATGCGTTGTTGGCGCGGAGCAGCGTCGGCTCGACGTAGAAGCCGTGACCGGGAAAACTTCTCCCACCGTACAGTAACTCACCGCCGGCCGCCCGGGCCTCAGCGATCGCACCGAGGCAGGCGCGTCGCGCCTCCTCGTCGATCAACGGGCCGAGCAGTGTGTCGGGGTCGAGCGGATCGCCGATGTGCACCTGTGCATAGGCATTGCAAAGTCTGGCTATGAGTTCGTCGTGATGCGTCCTGTGAACGAACAGTCGCCGTGTCGTCGTGCAGCGCTGTCCGGCCGTGCCGATGGCTCCGAAGACGATGGCAGGTAGCGCCAGTTCGAGATCTGCGCTCTCGTCTACGATCACAGCGTTGTTGCCGGAGCATTCGAGCAGGTAGCGACCGAAGCGCACCGCCGAAAGCTGTGCCACCCTGCGTCCGACCGCGGATGATCCGGTGAAGGAGACGAGCGCTATGCGGGGGTCGGATGCCAGTCGCTCCGTCGGCCAGACTTCGTCAGAGAGCGCCAGCGAGAAGACGCCGGTGGCACCGTGCTGAGCTGCTACCGTGTCGGCGATGCGCTGCACCGCGATCGCGGTCAGCGGGGCTTTCGGACTTGGTTTCCAGATCACTGTGTCGCCGCAGACGGCAGCGATGAAGGCGTTCCACGACCACACCGCCGCAGGAAAATTGAACGCGGTGATCACTGCCACCGGCCCCAGCGGATGCCACTGCTCGCTCATGCGGTGCCGCGGACGTTCGGAAGCAAGAACATTCCCTTCGAGACGGCGCGAAAGACCGACGGCGACATCGGCAATGTCGATCATCTCCTGAACTTCGCCGTTTGCCTCGGCCTTGATCTTGCCGGTTTCCAGCGCAATCAGCGTCCCCAGATCGTCTTTCTTCGCGCGCAGCGCATCGGCCAGCGCGCGCACGAAAAGACCGCGACGCGGCGCCGGTACCTCGCGCCATCGACGAAAGACTGTCCGCGCGTTGGCGACCACCCGGTCGAGATCGTCGGGCAAGACGCGCTGTACCATGGCAAGGGGCTGGCCCGTCGCTGGATCGATCGATGCAAAACCGCCGACACCCCCCTGCCAGGTGCCATCGCCGAGGGCCAGTGCCGGATTCAGCTCGTCGATGCCGAGCCGGGCGAGTACGTCGGGAACATCCTTGCGTTGCGTCATCGTGGCCCCTTTCGTCACCGCGTTTCAGGCCGCCTGCGGCAATCGTCGGTTGGCGTCGGCAAACATCTCCGCAATGCGGGCAAGCCCCCAGTCAAGCTCGTCTTCGTCAATAATCAGCGGCGGGGCGATACGCAGAACGGTGCCGTGGGTATCCTTTGTCAGTACGCCGCGCGCGAGCAGATCCTCGGCGAGCGCGCGGGCATCGCAGCGCGTGGCGTCGATTTCGATGCCGGCAAACAGGCCACGCCCGCGCACGGCGCGGATCAGTGCCGTCGTTGCAGCGATCTTCCTCAGGCCCCGCAGAAGTGTTGCGCCAAGGATCGCCGAGCGCTCGATCAGCCGCTCGTCGAGCAGCAGCTCCAATGCTTCCGCCGCCACCGCCGCCGACAGTGCGTTGCCGCCAAAGGTCGAGCCGTGGTCGCCAGGGGTGAAAACCTGCATCACCTGATCGTTGGCGAGAAATGCGGAGACCGGCAGCAAGCCGCCGCCAAGCGCCTTGCCGAGGATGACGCCGTCGGGCCGCACCTGATCGTGCTCGCAAGCAAGCAGATATCCTGTACGGCCGAGCCCGGTCTGGACTTCGTCGGCGATCAGCAGCACCCTGTGCTGTCGGCAGATCTCCGCGCAATGTGTCAGGTAGCCAGGCGGCGGGAGAATGATGCCGCCTTCTCCCTGTATCGGTTCGACGAGGAACGCCGCCGTGTGCGGCGTGATTGCATTCTCCAGCGCTGCAGCATCACCGTACGGAACGAGCCGGAAGCCCGGTGCGAATGGTCCGAAGCCGGCGCGGTATTGTTCCTCCGACGAAAAGCCGACGATTGTCGTCGAGCGGCCATGGAAGTTGCCGTGACAGGCGATGATCTCGGCCCGGCCATCGGGAATGCCTTTTACCCGATGCCCCCATTTACGCGCTGCCTTGATCGCTGTTTCCACGGCCTCCAGCCCTGTGTTGACGGGCAATGCACGGTCGTAGCCGGTGATTTCGGTGAGCCGCTTGAGGAAGCCCGGTAGCCGGTCGTTGTAGAAGGCGCGCGACGTGACGGCGAGTCGCGCCGCCTGATTCGCGAGCGTGGCGACGAGGCGGGGATGGGCGTGACCGAAGCTTACTGCCGAATACGCTGACATCAGGTCGAGATAGCGTTTGCCGCTGCTGTCGGTGAGCCAGCAGCCGCGCCCTTCGCTCAGCACGACCGGCAGGGGCGCGTAATTTCGCGCGCCATGCCGCGCTTCGAGTTCGCACATCGCATCCGGTGCCGGCCGACATGTCGATTCGAGCAATTCGATCGCGGTGCGGGCGCTCATGCCGAGCACATCCCGTGCCGGACAGTATTCGGCGATTTCGATGGCGACGCATTGACGACTGTTCGCGAGGCCACTGAATGCACGCGACAGATCGCCAGGGGCGAGACCATCAGCCGCCGGCGTTGCGACGCCCGGTACCGTGCGCGGGTCGAGTCCGTCCAGATCGATGCTGATGCCGAAAGGCCGACCGCCTTCGCCCGCAATCGTCAGCGCCTCGGCAAATACTGCGCGGAACCCGCGTCGGCTAACGTCCGCCATGCCGAAGATGCGCACGCCGCAGGCGGTGAGCAGGTGCATCTCTTCCGTTTCGTAGCTGCGCGCGCCGATGACGGCGATACGCGCCGGGTCGAGTTGCGGACCGCTGATGTCAACCATTGCATCGGCGCCAACCCCCAGCAGGGCGGCGAGCGGCATGCCGTGATAGTTTCCGCTTGTGCTGGAAGCGGGAGTATGCGCGTCGAGGTGCGCATCGATCCAGATCAATCCGGGCGCCGCTCCCAATGCGCGGCCAACGCCGCGCCACGTCCCGGCGGCGATTGCGTGGTCGCCGCCGAGCACGATGGGAATCTGGCCGCAGGCCACACTGTTTGCGACCTCCGTGGCGAGTTCACGCAACAAGGCGCCCAGCGCCGCGAAGGGAGGCCCGGCAGGAGCTTCGATGGTGGCGCCCCAGCCGACGTCAACGCCGGCGCGGCGCAGTGCTGCCTCAATGCCCATGTTGCGCAGGGCGAGCGGACCCTCGCGGACGCTGTCGTCCGCTGCGCCGAGTGCACTGGCAACGCCGATGAGGCGCAGCATCGGGACGAGTGCGACGGATGTGCTTGTGGCAGACATCGCAGACTCCTTCCGTGGGTGGGAAGCCCTTCGAACCCATACACCACTATAGACAAGAAGCCGGCGTTTTTCGTTCGCGCCAGCGTGCTGCTGCACACGCTGACGCTGCGTCAGAGCATGCGATAAACCTCGACCATGCTTTCGTCGTCAGTGAGATTGACGATGAAGTCGAGAGATTCCATCAGGCCGAGCATCGGTTCGTTGTCGGCAAGTACCTGTCCGCGGATGGTGGCGAGGTTCTGTTCGCGCGCGGCGTCGAACAGGCGGTGCATGAGTTGTGCGCCGAGTCCCTTGCCGGCCATGTTGTCGGCAATGACGATGGCGAAGTCGCAGGTTTTGCCGTCAAGCAGGATCGAATAGCGCGCCTCGCCGAGAATCACCTGCCGGCCATCCTCGTCGCGGGTGGCGACGATGACCATGTCGCGCCCGTAGTCGATCTGTGCGTAACGTGCCAGTTGGTGTGGCGGCAGTTCGCTGAGCGTCGAGAAGAAACGCAGCCGCTTGCTGCGGTTGGACAGGCCACGCACGAAATCCTGCAATGCGCTGGTGTCCTCCGGGCGAATCGGGCGCAGTGTGCAGGGGCTGCCGTCCTTGAGCGTGGTTTCCGATTCGAGTTGCGCCGGGTAGGGGCAGATCGCCATGTGGCCGTAGCGGTCGCGCTCGGTGGGCAGTCGGTGCACTTCGATCGTTGCATCGACGGCAATCGCGCTGTGGTGATCGGCGACCAGTGCGCTGATTTCCATCCTGGTGAGCCACGGCAGTTCGCTCGCCATCTCGGAAATACGCAGCAGCATTTTGCGCAAGGGGGCTTCGGCGACAGCGGGCTTGCCTGGCAGTGGACCGAGCAGACGGGCTACATGCGGTACCCCCAGCATGGTGTTGACCAGCCGTGCATTGAGAGGCGGCAGGGCGACCGAGCGGGCGTTGTAGATTACCGGCGCGATGCCGCTCTCGGAGAGCGAGATCACTGGCCCGAACAGCCGGTCGCGGCGAATGCCGGCTGCCAGCCAGCGTCCCTCGGGCTTATCGATGTGCGGTTCGAGCAGCACCGCCTCGGCGCCGTTGGCGGTCAGTTCCCGGTAGGCGAGAGCGATCTCGGGTGCTGAGCGGAGTTGCAGGCGCACGCCACGACCCGCTGGCAGCCCTTTCATCGCCAGTGGATAGCCAAGGTGGTTGGCGACGCTGACGGCTTCGGTCGGCGTGGTGGCCAGCAGGGTCTGCGAAACCGGCACGTGGAAGGCGGCAAGGATGGCCTTGGCCTCGGGCAGCGTAAGCAGGGTGCGACCTTCCGCGAGCGCATTCTCGATGATGCCGTTCGCGGCGGCCGTATCCGGGGGCGTGTACGAGCTTAGTGCTGGTGGCGTTTCCAGGCGCAATGCCTGGTTGTGCACCCAGTTCACCATGAACGAAAATGCGGTGACGGCGCTGTCTGGCGTGCGGAAGGTCGGCAGTCTGGCGCGACACAGCGCGGTACGTGCCGGGCGGGTGCTGGTTTCACCGAGCCAGCAGGTCAGCAGTGGTTTGTCGCTGCGCGCGCTGGCGGCCGCTGCTGCCTCGGCGATGGCGAGCGGATCGACGTAGGTGTTTGGCGTCAGGATGGCGAGTACGCCATCGACACCGGGATCGTCGAGGCAGGCCGTCATCGCTTCCAGAAAGCGCTCGGGCCGCGCGGCGAAACCGACATCGATCGGGTTGCCGACCGACCAGCTGGCCGGCTGGCGCTTTGTCAGCCGTTCCAGCGTGATCGGCGACAGGCGCGCCAGCGCGATGTCGAGCTCGCCGGCCCGATCGAGCGCCATCACGGCCGGACCGCCACCGTTGCTGACGATGGCCAGCCGGTTACCGCGCGGCTTCTTCGGCGAGATCAGCGCCCGAGCGGCGGAAAACATGTCGCCGATGGCGCGGACGCGCAGTACACCGGCACGACGCAGTGCGGCGTCGAAGGCATCGTCGTTATCGACGCAGGCGCCGCTGTGCGCCTCGGCGACGCGTGCCGAGACGGCGTTCTGTCCGGCCTTGACCGCAATCACCGGCTTGATGCTGGCGGCGGCGCGAACGGCGCTCATGAAGCCGCGCGCGTCGCGCAAGCCTTCGAGGTAGAGCAGGATGCTCTCGGTTCTCGGATCGCCGGCGAGGTAATCGAGAATCTCGGGCAACTCGATGTCGCCGGATTCGCCGGGCGCGAAGATGGCCGAGAATCCGAACTCGTCGTTATGCTGCCAGTCGAGAATGTTGGCGCAGACCGCCGCCGATTGCGAGACCAGGGCAAGGTTGCCGGCGGGCACTTCGCGCGCGATCGGTGTCAGGTTCAGCCCGGCGTGCGGCAGGATGTAGCCCATCGCCGCCGGACCGAACAGCCGGATCTTGAAGCGGGCTGCCGTTTCCTGCAGTTGTCGGCCGCTCGTGCTTTCCGGGCGCATGCCAGCGGCGAGTATCACCGCCGCGCGAATGCCGGCTTGCGCGCATTCCTCGACGATACCGCACACGGTGTGCGCTGGCGTGGCGATTACCGCCAGCGACAGTGGCTGCTTGATTGCGGCAAGCGTCGCGTAGCAGGCGTGGCCGGCGATGGATTCGCGCTTCGCCGACACCGGAAAGACACGCGCCGCGAACGGACCGTTCTTCAGATTGCGCAGGATGCCGAACCCGATCGAGTCTGGCTCGTCGGTCGCGCCAAAAAGCGCGATACCGCGTGCGCTGACGAACGGTTCGAGCGGTGTCCGGTCCGGAGACATGGTGAGCCGAGGCCTGCGACTAGCGCTGCTCGGGGGCTTTCAGGCTCAGGTCGACCAGGGTTTCGATGGCGCCGACGACCTGGCCGCGCAGGTTATGCAGGGGGGCGGCCATGAAATGCAGCCATTTGCCTTCCTCGCCAAAAGTTGGGAAGAAATCGAGCGCCTCGTAGGCGCCGGGCACCAGCGCCGACGGACGGGCGTGGCCGGTGTAACGTTCGGACACTTCGCCGGCCTCGGCACCGCGCACGAGCATCTCTGCGAGGACGACACGGCGCGTTTCATAGGGGTAGAAGGCGCGCCAGATCTCCGACTTGCCCATCATTTCGGGTGCCGAAACACCCGTCAGCGCTTCGCAGGCGCGGTTCCAGTGCGTGACCCGGCAGTGCCTGTCGATGACGAAGGTTGCCACCGGGCTGCCGGCGATGATTTCGGCCAACTGGCGTTCCGCCTCGCGCCGCTGCAGCTCGGCTTCCTTGCGCTCGCTGATGTCCTGCAGGGTCTCCACGCAGCCGACCACCTTGCCCTCGGCGTTGCGGATCGGCGCGGCGGAAAAGGCGAGCCAGCATCCCTCTCCGGCGAAATGCGGAAAGAAATCTTCGGATTCCCAACCGCCTTCGCAGTGCTCGGTGGCGCGGTACTTGCCACGATAGAACTTCTCGAGAAGATCGCGCGGCGCGCCGTCGATCACCAGATCGGCGAGCACGGGCCGATGCACCGGGTAGAAGGCGCGCCACTGATGGTGCGTGCCGAGGACTTCCGCCGCCGGAATTCCGGACATGCGGGCCAGCGCTTCGTTCCAGTAAACGATGACGTGGCTGTCATCGATCACGAAGGAGGGCACGGGGCTGCCGTCGAGAATGCGGGCAGCATCGAGCAGGGCGGCATCGGTCATCTGCTTTTCCTAAACGGTTCTATGACGAAAATCATAACCCAAGCCATTGCGTCATGCGCGGAGAAACGTGCGGAACGGCTTCAGCGCTTTCGCCCGTTTGCCTTGTACAGATCGTCCAGGCTTGCGTCGAAACGGTCGACGGCAGTCTTGCAATCGGGTTGCGGGCCTTCGCGCGCTGCCGCGGCGGCAGCTGTGAATGCTGACTGCAACGCTGCCGGGTCGCTGCCCAGCTGGGCGAGGTCCTTGGCCAGCTGTGAAAAGAGCAGAACCTCGGCGATCGCCACGCCACAGCGTTGCCCTTGTCCCATCACGGTGCCGTGGGCGCGCATCTGGTCCTGCGTTGGCGGGGCGGCAAAGACGCTGCTGGCGCCGACCGAAAAGAGCAGGGCGGCGCAGGCGGTTTGCCCAAGCCGGCGTTGGACGAGTGTAGTCACGAGGAAACTCCGAATGATGAAATCAGCATAATATTTTACCCTGCTCCGGCAGCCAGGGTCTGTTCCATTCACTCGGTTGTTGCGCAAGGGGTTGGCCGAGATGCAGCGCCGTCCAGAGGATCAGTGTTTCGGATGGTGATGGACGGGCTCGGTGTGGTGGGTCTGCGCTGCTGCCTGATGATGTAACTCCGCATGCAGGTCGACGGAAGGCGTCGTCTTGCCAACCCATTGTGGCAGCAGCGAGCCGGCAAGCATGCCGAGCATCGAAATGCCGAGGCCGATCAGTTGCGGGGGAACAGGGCTGGCCTCGCCGACCAGCATCTCGATCAGGATCCATGAGCCGATGCCACCGAAGATCGCGGCCAGCGCGCCCTGCGTTGTTGCCTTCTTCCAGAAGGCGCCGAAGAAGAGCGGAACGAAGGCGCCGGCCAACGTGATCTTGTAGGCCGATTCGACCATGTGGAAGATCGACATCTCGGAGTTGAGCGCGTAAATCAGGACGCAACAGGCAAAGACGACGATGGTGATGCGCATTACGCGCAGGAACTGGTGGTCGCCCATCCCCGGATAGAAGCCGCGGACGATGTTTTCGGCAAACGAAACCGAGGGGGCCAGCAGCGTTGCCGCCGAGCAGCTCATGATTGCCGAGATCACCGCGCCGAAGAAAATCACCTGCGCAACGAGCGGCGTGTGCTGCATCACCAGCGTCGGCAGCACTCGCTGCGAGTCCTCGGCGATCAGCTTGTTGAACAGCACCGGATCGATCAGCGTTGCCGAATAGGCAATGAACATCGGCACGAAGCAGAAGACGAAGTAGATCGAGCCGCCGAGCAGCGAGCCGGTGATGGCGACCTTGGCGCTCTTGGCCGAGGTGATGCGCTGGAAAACGTCCTGCTGCGGGATCGAGCCGAGCATCATCGTTACCCATGCGCCGAGGAAGGTGAGCCACATCCAGGGATCAGGTGGCGGAAAGAAATCGAGCTTGCCGGCGGCCGAGGCATGCTCGATCACCGGCATGACGCCCCCGGTCTGCCCGGAGACGATGAAGGCGATGTAGAGGAGGCCGGCGATGATGACGCCCATCTGCACAAAATCGAGAATGGCGACCGAGAGCATGCCGCCGAAGGTCGTGTAGGTGAGCACGATCGCCGCGCCGAGCACCATGCCCAGCTCTTCGCTGACGGCGCCGTCAGTGACGAAATTGAAGATCAGGCCGAGCGCCTTGATCTGCGCCGAGACCCATCCCAGGTAGGAAATGACGATGGCGATCGTGGTCAGTACTTCCACCGTGCGGTTGTAGCGCATGCGGTAGTAGTCACCCAGCGTCAGGATGTTCAGCCGGTACAGCTTGGTGGCAAAGAAGAAGCCGGCGATGATGAGGCACAGCGAAGAGCCGAAGGGATCGGCAACGACGCCGCGCAGGCCTTCCTTGACGAAGGTGGCCGAGACTCCGAAGATGGCTTCAGCGCCGAACCAGGTCGCGAAGACGGTGGCCATTACCACCGGCGTTGGCAGATGGCGCCCGGCGACGGCGAAATCCTTGGTGTTGTGGACGCGGGTCGCGGCATAGAGACCGATGCCGATCGAGACCATCAGGTAAATCACTACGAACCAGATCAGCATGCGCCGGGTATCCTCGTCGAAGCCTGAATTGCGGAAGAATCAGGGAGTTGCCGAAAAATTGCCGCGATTATAGCGGTTTTGCCTTGCCCAACCCGCTCTTTCTTAACGGTTTTTCCGGCGCTTCGATTATGCTGCGTGGTATGGGAGATTTGATCCGGTGATACGCGTCGGGATGCTCTGGCTGGCACTGCTGCTGTGCGCTGACCTGCTCGCTGGTGGCGCATGGGCGCAGCAGCAGGTGCTCGTCCTGGCTTCCTACCATCCAGGTTTGCCCTGGACCGAGGATCAACTGGGCGGACTGCGCGGCGGCCTCGCCCGAGGTCTCAAGCATGGGGAAGCGCCCCCGGAGCTCCATGTCGAGTATCTCGATACCAAGCGTGTGCCGCCGACCCACGCCTATTTTGATCACTGGCGCCGGCTGCTGGCTTACAAGCACGGCGAGCGGCGCTTCGCCGCGGTCGTGACACAGGATGACGATGCGCTGGATTTCGTGCTTGCCGAGCGGCGGCGCGGCGGCTTGTTCGAGAACCTGCCGATCGTCTTTTCCGGTATCGCCGAAAAGCGGCGGGGCGAACTCGAATTGCTGCCGGCAATCACCGGGGTTTTCGATGATGCCGATGTTGCCGCAAACGTCTCCCTGCTGCGCAAGCTGCGTCCCAACCTGTCGCGTGTCGTCTTCGTGCATGACCATAGCCGGACGGGGCGCGCACAGGCAGAGCAGGTCAAGGCGATTGCGCCCCAGTTCCCCGGCCTGAGCTTCGAGTTCCTGAGCGCGATGGGCGTGGCCGAGATTCGCGCCCGCCTGGCTGCGCTCGACGCCGGTGCCGGCGTCTTCCTGCTCACCTTCAACATCGATGCCGACGGTCGTGTCCTTTCCCACGAGGAGGCCTCTCGATTGTGGGCCGAGGTGTCGCCCGTGCCCGTGCTGGCCAAGGAGGATGCGATGCTGGCGCCGGGAGTGCTCGGCGGCCTCGTGGTTGCCGGACGGCAGCAGGGTGAGCTGGCTGCGGCAGCGTTGCTGCGTCTCCTGCGCGGCGAGGATGCGCGCGCGCTACCGATGCATGGCGGCGCCACGTTGCCTGTCTTCGAGCATGAGCAGTTGCGGCGCTTTGCGATCGATGCCGATCTGCTGCCGGCCAATGCAAGGATACGGGGGCGGCCGGAACGACTGTACGATTCGCATCCGCGCGAGTTCATGCTGCTGCTCGGCCTGCTGGCCGCCTTGCTTGCCCTGGCGGCGCTGGCCTCAGTGATGCTGCTGCGGACCCGGCGTCAGCGCGCCGAGGCGAGCGCAAGCGAACGCAGCTATCGAGAGCTGCTCAATGCCACCAGCGAGGCGATCTTCATCCATGCGCCGGATGGCACCCTGCTTGATGTCAACGATCGCTTCTGCGCGATGTACGGCTATGCACGCAGCGAGCTGAACCGCCTCAGCGTCGGCGACCTGAGCGAGAACGTCGCGCCCTATGCAATCGAGGATGCCCGGCAATGGCTGATGCGTGCGCTGAACGAGGGGCCGCAGCTGTTCGAGTGGCGGGCGCGGCGGGCGAACGGCGAACTCTTCTGGGTCGAGGTGGCTTTGCGCAGGGCCGAGCTTCTCGGACAACTCAGGCTGGTCGCCGCGGTTCGCGACATCAGCCAGCGCAAGATGGCCGATGCCGCACTGCGCACCAGCGAGGATCGCTACGCGTTGATCCTGCAGAAGTCGCCGGTCGGCATCGTGCATTTCGACGCGCAGTGGATGGTGACCTTCTGCAACGAGCGCTTCGCCGAAATCGTCGGCGCAAGCGTCGAGCAGCTGCTTGGCTTTGACCTGCAGCAATTGCAGGACCGTTCTCCGTTTGCAGCCTGCAGCGAGGCGCTGGCGGGGCGTCAGGGTGATTACGAAGGACCGTATCAGGCCACGCTGAGTGAGCGTCGCGTGTGGGTGGATGTGCGCACGGCGCCGCTGTTCGACGACATCGGGACCGTGGTCGGCGGGGTCGCGATCGTCGAGGATATTTCCCGCAGGATCGAGGCCGAACAGGCGTTGCGTTCGCTCAACGAAGAGCTTGAACAGCGTGTGCGTGAGCGAACAGCGGCCTTGTCGGCAGCCAACGAGGATCTGCGCCAGGCGATGAAGCGGATCGCGCAGTCGGAGAAGCTGGCGTCGCTCGGCAGCCTGGTGGCCGGCGTTGCCCACGAACTGAATACGCCGCTTGGCAACGCGCGCACGGTGGCCTCGACGCTGCACGAACACGTTGCGCAGTTGCGCGCCGGCATTTCGCAGAACGGCGTGAAACGTTCGACGCTGGAAGGGTTTCTGGCGGCCAGCGACGAGGCGGCCGAGATGCTGGAACGCAATCTGGCGCGGGCTGCCGAGCTGATCGGCAATTTCAAGCAGGTGGCGGTTGACCAGACCAGCATGCGTCGTCGCCGCTTCGATCTGCGGCATGTATGCGAGGAAGTGCTGTCTACCCTGCAGCCCAAGCTGCGCCGTCATCCCTGCCGGGTGGTGCTCGACATGGCGGATGGCATCCTGCTCGACAGCTACCCGGGTCCGCTCGAACAGGTATTGACCAATTTCATGCTCAATTCGCTGATTCATGGTTTCGCCGGCCGCGATTCTGGCGAGATGCGCATTGCAGCACACGTGGCGGGATCGAGCGTGCGCATCGACTACAGCGACGACGGCCACGGCATGAACGAAACCTCGGCCGCGCGCGCGTTCGACCCATTCTTCACGACGCGGCTGGGGCAGGGGGGGAGCGGCCTTGGCCTCTACATCGTGCATAACCTTGTCACCGGGGCGCTCGGCGGCACGATCGCGTTGGTCACGGCGCCGGGCGCCGGTGTCTGCTTTACCCTGCAGCTGCCATTGGTGGCGCCGGCCCCCGTGATGGAGGCTGGCGCAGCGGAGGAATGATCAGCGTTTTCTGACGACCACGCTGCCGATCGAATAGCCGGCGCCGAAGGAGCAGATGACGCCGGTGTCGCCGGCCTTGAGGTCGGCGCGGTGGCGGTGGAAGGCGATGATCGAGCCGGCCGAGGCGGTGTTGGCGAATTCATCGAGGATCACCGGCGCCTCGTCGGCGCTGGCCTCATGGCCGAGCAGGCGCTTGCCGATCAGCTGGTTCATCGCGAGGTTGGCCTGGTGCAGCCAGTAGCGACGGATGCCGGTGGGCGCCAAATCCAGCGATTGCACATGCGTGGCGATATGCTCGGCGGCCATCGGGCAGACTTCCTTGAATACCTTGCGGCCCTCCTGGCGGAAGAGCTGGTCGCGGTCGGCCGGGTCGCGATCTTCGGCGCGCGAGAGGAAGCCGGCGTTATTGCGGATGTTGTTCGAGAAGCTGGTGGCGAGTTTGGTGCCGAGCACTTCCCAGCAATCGGCCGACTGTGCGGCATCGGCGCGCTCGACAATCAGCGCGGTGCACACGTCGCCGAAGATGAAATGGCAGTCGCGATCCTGCCAGGCCAGATGCGCGGAGCAGATCTCCGGATTGACCACCAGTGCGGCACGCGCAGTCCCGGTCTTCACAGCGTTGATCGCCTGTTCCAGACCGAAGGTCGCCGACGAGCAGGCCACGTTCATGTCGAAGGCGTAGCCACCGGCGCCCAGCGCGCCCTGAATCTCGACGGCCATGGCCGGGTAGGGGCGCTGCATGTTCGAGGCGGCGCAGATCACCATGTCAATGTCGGCTGCCGTGCGGCCCGCGTTGGCGAGCGCCTGCTTCGCCGCCTCGACGCCAATCTCGGCCTGCAGCGACAGCGCATCGTCCGGGCGCGGATCGAATTTCGGCCGCATCCGCGCCGGGTCGAGCACGCCGGCCTTGTCTACGACGTAACGCTGCTTGATGCCCGAGGCCTTCTCGACGAACTCGGCCGAGGATTCGGGAATGGCGGCCACCGTGCCGGCGGCAATTGCCGTAGCGTTTTCTTCGTTGAAGCGCTGCGCGTAGGCGTTGAAGGCAGCAACCAGTTCTTCGTTGCTGATGACGTTCGGCGCGACCCACAGGCCGGTGCCGCTGATGACAACATTGTGCATACCAAACAACCGTTTAAATTTCGTGACGGCGAAGATAGCACAGGCATCGCCGGCCGGCGACATTCCGGATGGCGGGGGCTCAGAATAAGACCGGCGCACCGCCACCACGATGGAAGGCGGCTACCTGGCCACCGAAAGCTACATCTACGACGCCAACAACCGGCTCGTTTCCACCGCCCGCTCCATACCGGCTACGATGGTGTCGGCAACAACACGGTAATCCCCCCGTTTCAAGACGCGATAATTTCAAGCAGGGCCTTTTCGGCACCAGACCTGGAAAGAGTATCTCCGAGCGGTTTGATCGCGCCTCGCATGCTTGCGGGGGCTGCGTAAAAGGCGGCTGACAATGCCTGTGGCTCGTTGTCTGCCAGCGCTGCGGCAAGCACGAGCGCCTGTTGTCGGTCCTTGGCTGCTTTTTCCGGGAATCCCTTGCGTTGTGTGCTGGCATATAGTTTGTGCCAGACGAGGCGTGCTGCTTGCGGCAGGCGTACCGGGATGCAATGCCCGCCGGCAAGCATTGCGGCCGGCTCCGGTTCTTCGAGCAGATAATCGTAGTGGGGTATGGCCTGGGCTGCCCATGCCAGTTCCGGCAGGCGCACGATCTTTCCCAGTGTTTTGCCCGGTGCCAGAACGTCGACGCGCAAGCCCTGTACTCCGGGCAGCTTTATCGAGGTGGAAGGTTCCGTCGAGGGCATGCCGGGTATGGCGGCAAACGGCAGGCCGGTCGCTGCCATGGTAGAAAAGAATGGCAGCGGAGCCGCCAGTTTCAGGCGCTGTCTGCGTGCCAGATCAACATCGAGCGTTCGTGCGCTGACAGCGATTGCACCGAGTTCGTTGAGCCATGCCATGTAGCTGAGTGTGCCAACAAGGATGAGGCCGGCATTGAAAGCGCCGCAGTTGTGCAGTTCGACGAGAACCCGTGCCGTGCTCTTGTCGGCGACCTGGAAGCCGAGCTTGCGCAGTGCCGAGACCTGCGCGGCAGCCCAGTCCGCGAACGCCATCCGCTCGCGCATGGCTTCCAGTGCGACGATGTTGTCATCCTTGCCAATCAGTTCTTCCGCCTGCTTGCCCGGTATCGGGTAATAGACGCGATACCAGTAGGGGTAGCCTGTGCCCTTTCGTAACGCAAGCGTTCCAGTCGAGCCGGGCAGCAGTTCCCCAGCGACCAGAGTGCGCTCTTTCAATTCTGCATACTGGGTGCGGAAAGCCAGTTCTTGCGCACGATACAAGGGATTTTTCGCCACTGATTACCCAATCAAATGAATTTTTGTTGGGTAAATTTAGCGTAGGGGTGAGTTGATTGGCAAGGCCTCCAGTTTCCGGAGGCTATGGCGTCAAGCCTGCCTGAGCAAAAACGTCGGACACCATCAAGCAAACGGCGGGGTGGGTAATGCTACGCGCCGAAACCGACCCTGAGCCGCGCGAGCGGCACAACCTCGGCAGTATTGAGAGCCCCGACCCCCTTCTTCAGCGTCAGGTAGCGCAGACAGGTGACGCGCAGGAAAGAGCTGAAATTGTCGATCTCGCCGCGATACTCCACGATTTCGTCGTAGAGCTTGGCAATCAGCTGGTTGGTCGTGTAGCCGTCAGATTCAGCCAGCTCAGCGAGGATGTTCCAGAACAAGTTTTCCAACCGGATCTTGGTCACCGCACCGTGAATGCGCAGCGAGCGCGAACGCGACTCGTAGAGGATGGGGTCGGCCTTGACGTAGATTTCACACATGAGGGGACTCCTGTCGGTGAGCCGGCCCTGATTGCTCGGGGCCGGCGGAACAACATCAGGCTTCGATGCGCGTGCCGAGGACGGCGAGGAACTTGGCCAGCCAGTCCGGGTGCGCCGGCCATGCCGGGGCGGTGACGAGATTACCATCGACGTGCGCCTTGTCGACCGGAATGTCGGCGTAGGTGCCGCCCGCTGCCTTTACCTCCGGCGCGCAGGCCGGGTAGGCGCTGCAAGCGCGGCCGTTCAGTACGCCCGCGGCCGACAACAGCTGTGCGCCATGGCAGATGGCGGCGATCGGTTTGCCCGCACTGGCGAAGTGTTGAACGGCGGCGATCACGGCCGGGTTCAGCCGCAGGTACTCCGGGGCGCGACCACCGGGGATCACCAGTGCGTCGTAATCCTCGGCACGCAAGCGGTCGAACTCCGCGTTGAGCGTGAAGTTGTGGCCGGGTTTCTCGCTGTAGGTCTGGTCGCCCTCGAAATCGTGCACGGCGGTGCGTACCTGTTCTCCGGCCTTCTTGCCCGGGCAGGCAGCGTGCACGGTGTGCCCGACCATCAGCAGTGCCTGAAAAGGCACCATCGTTTCGTAGTCCTCGGTGAAATCACCGGTGATCATCAGAACCTTCTTGGCCATCTTGTCTCTCCTCCGTTGGGGTTGGGGTAGAGGCATTGTGGACAAGCGGACGCGGCAGCGGGTAGCACTCCGCTGCTACGGCAAGCGATTGATTTCAGAAGAAGAACGGCGCGACGAGGATGCCGGCGAGCAGCGCGGCGATGATGGCGAGCAGGGTGTTCTGCCGGCGCTGGCCGGCGGCGAGTTCGGCGAGCCAGGGGGAAAGGTCGGGGGCAGCGGGGCGCGACAGCGCCTGATGCACGAGGCGCGGCAGTTGCGGTAGCGTGTGCGCCCAGTTCGGCGCTTCGAGTTCGATCGCCTTCTTCAACCCGCGCAGGCCGAGTTGCTCGCTCATCCAGCGTTCGAGGAAGGGCTTGGCCGTCTTCCACAGATCGAGGTCCGGGTCGAGCTGGCGGCCGAGGCCCTCAATGTTGAGCAGCGTCTTTTGCAACATCACCAGCTGCGGCTGGATCTCGACGTTGAAGCGGCGTGAGGTCTGGAACAGGCGCAGCAGCACCTTGCCGAAGGAGATTTCCTTGAGCGGTCGGTCGAAGATCGGCTCGCAGACGGCGCGGATGGCGGCCTCGAATTCATCGACGCGCGTGTCGGCCGGTGCCCAGCCAGCCTCGACGTGCGCCTGCGCGACGCGCTTGTAGTCGCGCTGGAAGAAAGCGAGGAAGTTCTGGGCGAGATAGTTCTTGTCGGTATCGGTCAGCGTGCCGACGATGCCGAAGTCGAGCGCGATGTAGCGGCCGTGCTTCTCGCCGTCGGTGGCGACGAAGATGTTGCCGGGGTGCATGTCGGCGTGGAAGAAGCCGTCGCGGAAGACCTGGGTGAAGAAGATCTCGACGCCGGCACGCGAGAGCGCCTTCAGATCGACATTGGCGTTTACGAGCGCTTCGGTCTGGCTGATCGGGATGCCGCGCATGCGCTCCATGACCATCACCGACGGGGTGCACCAATCCCAATACACCTCGGGCACGACGAGCAGGGTCGAGCCCTCGAAGTTACGGCGTAGCTGCGAGCAGTTGGAGGCTTCGCGCATCAGATCGAGTTCGTCGCGCAGATATTTGGCGAACTCGGCGACGACTTCGCGCGGTTTCAGGCGCTTGCCGTCGGACCATGCCTTTTCGACCAGACCGGCCAGCGTGTCGAGCAGGGAAATATCGTGATCGATCACCGCCTGCATGTTCGGGCGCAGAATCTTGACGGCGACGTCGCGGCCATCGGGCAGGCGGGCGAGGTGCACTTGCGCCACCGAAGCGCTGGCGACCGGCTCGGCACTGAATTCTGCAAACACCGCGGAGGCCGGCCGGCCGTAGGCACGCTCGATCTCGGCGAGTGCCTGTGCGGAAGGGAAGGGCGGCACGCGGTCCTGTAGCTTGGCGAGTTCGTCTGCAATGTCGGGCGGCAGCAGGTCGCGGCGAGTGGACAGTACCTGCCCGAACTTGACGAAAATCGGCCCCAGCGCTTCCAGCGCTTTCCTCAGGCGTACCGCCTGCGGTTCGTCGAAGCGGCGCCAGAAATGCAGGATGCGCGACAGCGCCGCCAGTCGGCCGCTCGGCTCGTGCTCGAACAGCATTTCGTCCAGCCCGTAACGGCTGGAGACAGCGAGGATTCTGAGAAGGCGGAAAAGGCGCATCGGCGCGGCTGCAAAAACCCGGAAGCCGCGAGTTTATCCCGAATGCGCTGATAGCACCCAGCCGCGCTGCGGAAACAGGGCATTACCAGCTCGTCTGGCAGGCCCTGACCCGGCGCTATTTACAGGCGTGATGCTCCATGTAGTGCTTGAGCACCAGCCGCAGCATCGCCACCCGTTCGGTCTTGCCCTCTTTTTCCGCCAGCCGGATGTCATCGCGGATCATCGCTTTCACGCGCTTCTCGCCGCTGCGCGTGTGGATCAGGTAGTTGCCCATTTCGAGCGCGATCATCTCGGGAACGTGTTCGTGTTGTGCGATGGCATCGATTTCCTCTTCGCTCAGTTCCGAGAGTTCGACGCAGTCGGTCCAGGTCAGCATGGCATCGCTCCTTGTTCTCTGCTTGTTCCCTTTCAGTTAAGCACGTTTGCCGGCTGTCGCAAGGCGGGTCTTGCCGTAGTCGCCGTGAAGCAAGTCCAAGACGCTGAAAGTGCGCACGTTTTCACAGCGGAATGGTGTTACGGAAGCGCGTATAATCGGCCGTTCCGAATTTTCAGCCCGTGTTTTTCCCGCTTCATGACCCAGGATACCCGCTCCCATATCGCCGACCTGCTGCGCGTCGCGCTGAAAAGCCTCGCCCCGGAGGCTGCCGACACCCCCATCGTGCTCGACCGACCCAAGCAGGCTTCGCACGGCGATTTCGCCAGCAACCTTGCACTGCAGATCGCCAAAGGCCTGAAGCGCGCGCCGCGCGATGTGGCGCAGCTGCTCGTTTCCGAGTTGCCGGCATCGAAGTGGGTCGAGAAAACCGAGATTGCCGGCCCCGGTTTCATCAACTTCACGCTCAAGCCCGCGGCCAAGCTGCAGGTGGTGGCCGATGTGCTCGCCTCGGGTGAGGACTTCGGCCGTTCGCTGGCGGGCAGGAAGCAGAAGATCCAGGTCGAATTCGTTTCCGCCAACCCGACTGGTCCGCTGCACGTCGGCCATGGTCGCGGCGCCGCCTACGGCGCCTCGCTCTCCAGCCTGCTCGCCTTTGCCGGCTGGGACGTGACCCGCGAGTACTACGTGAACGATGCCGGCCGGCAGATGGACATCCTCGGCCTCTCCACCTGGCTGCGCTACCTCGAACTGTTCAACGAACAAGTGCCTTTCCCGCCGAATGGCTACCAGGGCGATTACGTGCGCGGCATGGCCAAGCAGATGCAACTGGCGCACCGCGACAAGTACGTGCGGAAAGCGGTCGACGTGCTGGCCAACACGCCCGGCCTGCCGGATGCCGGCCGCGCCGATGACAATGCCAAGCAGCAGCGCGAGCTGCACCTCGATGCGCTGATCGCCAATGCCAAAACCCTGCTCGGCGAAGACTGGCCCTACGTGCACAACCATGCATTGACCGAGCAACTGGCGGATGGTCGCGACGATCTCGAAGCGTTCGGCGTGCATTTCGAGGTCTGGTTCTCCGAGAAGGCGCTGTTCGATACCGGCCTCGTGGCCCGCGTCGTCGACAAACTGGAACACGCCGGCCACATTTACGTGCAGGACGGTGCCAAGTGGTTCCGTTCGACCGCCTTCGGCGACGAGAAGGACCGTGTCGTGCAGCGCGACAACGGCCTCTACACCTACTTCGCCTCCGACATCGCCTACCACCTGAACAAGTTCGAGCGCGGTTTCGACAAGGTCATCAACATCTGGGGCGCCGACCACCACGGCTACATTCCGCGCGTCACCGGTGCACTGAAGGCGCTTGGCCTGGATGCGGACAAGCTGCAGGTGGCGCTGGTTCAGTTCGCGGTGCTCTACCGCAATGGCCAGAAGGCCTCGATGTCGACGCGTTCGGGCGAATTCGTCACGCTGCGTGACCTGCGCCGCGAAGTTGGCAACGATGCCTGCCGCTTCTTCTACGTGCTGCGCAAGTCAGATCAGCACCTCGATTTCGACCTCGACCTCGCCAAGAGCCAGTCGAACGAGAACCCGGTCTATTACATTCAGTACGCCCACGCCCGCGTCTGCTCGGTGATGAATGCCTGGCGCGAGGCCGGCGGTGACGAAGCCGATCTGGCCAAGGCCGATCTCGCCCGACTCGACAACCCGCGCGAACTGGCGATTGCCGCCAAGCTCGCCGAGTTCCCGGAAATCATCGTTGCGGCGGCGAACGATCTGGCGCCGCACGCCGTGGCCTTCTACCTGAAGGATCTCGCCGCCGAATTCCACAGTTGGTACAACGCCGAGCGCATGCTGGTCGACGATATCGCGCTGCGCGATGCACGCGTCGCGCTCGCCGCCGCCGTTCGTCAGACGATCCGGAACGGCATGGCGTTGCTCGGTGTATCCTGCCCCGAATCCATGTAAGCGAGGAAACGCGAAGCAATGAGCCGCGACAACAAAACCAGGCGTACGCCGGCCAAGCGGAAGTCGCGCGGCGGCACGCTGATCGGGCTGTTCATCGGCCTCGTACTCGGCATCGTCGGCGCTGCCGCCGTGGTCTGGTACATCAACAAGATGCCGGCACCGTTCAAGTCGCAGCAGCCGGCCGATAACGGCAAGGCGGTCGTGCCACCGGGTGGCCCCGCGCCGCTGCCGGGCAAGCCGGGCGATCCGGTGCCGGAGAAGCGCTTCCAGTTCTACGACATCCTGCCTGGCAAGGCCGAGGCCAAGGTCGATCCTGGCGCCGCGCCCGCGAAGCCGGATGGCAAGGAAACCCCCAAGGATGGGGCCAAGGAGGCGCCTAAGGAAACGATCTTCCTGCAGGCCGGCTCCTTCCAGAATGCCGGTGATGCTGACAACCAAAAGGCGCGGCTTGCGTTGATCGGGATGGAAGCATCGGTCCAGCAGGTGATGGTGCAGGACAAGACCTGGTTCCGTGTCCGCCTTGGTCCCTTCGCGAAGATCGACGAGGTGAACAAGGTGCGCGCGGAACTGGCCAAGCAGGGTATCGAGGCTGCCGTCGTCAAGAAAGACTAAAGGAGATTCCAGATGCAGAAGCGTTCATTCCTCTCCGTCGTCGCCGGTCTGACCGTCGCCGCACTGATTCCCCTGGCTGCCGTGGCGCAGACGGCGGGCAAGGACTTTGCGCCGGTCAATCCGCCGCAGCCGACCGAGAACCCGGCCAAGATCGAGGTTATCGAGTTCTTCTCGTACGGCTGCATCCACTGCTATACCTTTCACCCGGTGGTCAAGAAGTGGGCGGCGAAGCTGCCGGCCGATGTCGATTTCAAGCGCATGCCGGTTTCCTTCAACCGCACGCCGTGGTTCAACCTGAGCCGCCTCTTCTACGCGCTGGAGGCGATCGGCGAGCTGAACCGCCTTGACGAGATGGCGTTCAGCGCGATCCACGACAAGAACGTGAAGCTCTACGATGACGCGACGATCAAGGCCTGGGTGGCGCAGAACGGGGTCGACGGCCAAAAGTTCGCTGCGGCCTACGATTCGTTCGGCGTGCAGAGCAAGGCCAAGCGCGCCGATCAACTCGCCGCGGCCTACAAGGTGCCGGGCACGCCGGCCATCTTCGTCGACGGTCGCTACATGGTGTTGAACGAGGGCATCAACAGCTACGAGGAAATTCTCACCCGCACCGACAAGGTGATCGGCAAGGCGCGCGCCGAGAAGAAGAAATAGCACGTGGGCGGTCCCTCGCAGCAACCGGAAACCCGCAGCTTGCTGCGGGTTTTTCTTACCGGGGCCTCCAGCGGCATCGGTGCCGCACTGGCCCGTCATTATGCTGCGCAGGGTGCCGTGCTTGGCCTGGCTGCGCGGCGTGCCGATGCGCTCGCCGAACTGGCGGCAACCTTGCCCGGAACAACGGCCTGCTATCCGCTCGATGTCGCCGACGCGAAGGCGCTGGCTGCTGCCGCTGCCGACTTCATCAGCCGCTTCGGGGCGCCCGACATCGTCATTGCCAACGCCGGCGTCTCAGCCGGCACGCTGACCGAGCACGCCGAGGATCTCGCGGTCTTCCGCGCCATCATGGAGACCAACGTTTATGGCATGGCGGCGACTTTCGCGCCGTTCATCGGGCCGATGCAGGCGGCCGGCGGTGAAGGGCGCCGCCTGGTCGGTATCGCCTCGGTGGCCGGCATCCGAGGCCTGCCGGGAGCCGAGGCTTACAGTGCATCGAAGGCGGCGGCCATCGTCTATCTTGAGAGTCTGCGCTTGGAAATGCGCGCAAGCGGCATCCGGGTGGTCACGATCGCGCCGGGGTACATCGAAACGCCGATGACGGCAGTGAACCCTTACCGCATGCCCTTCCTGCTCCCTGCTGATGCTGCGGCGCCGCGCTTTGCCACGGCGATCGCGCGCGGCACCAGCTACGTCGTCATTCCCTGGCAGATGGGTCTTGTCGCCAAACTGCTGCGTGTGCTGCCGAACTGGCTCTACGATCGCCTGTTCGTGAACGCGCCGCGCAAGCCCCGCTGCTAGAGCCGCTACTAAAGCGTCTCCGAGCCCACAGTGGCGACCACGGTGTTGCCGTTGCCAAGATATTCAAGGTTGCTGAAACTGGTGCGCTGCGCCATTGCGATGCCGCGACCATTCGGATCGAAGACGCGTGACGGATCGAAATCCAGATAGCGTTGCCATTCGAACCCGTTGCCTTGATCGCTGATCGTAAAGCGAATATCGCCCGCTGCAGAACGCTCCAGACGTATCTGCGCGACGCGAGCGCTGAATTGCGGCAGCTGCAGACGGCGCTCGACTTCCGCGCGCCAGTCGTTCTCCATCAGCAGCATTGTCTTTTCGCGATAGTTGATACCGAGATTGCCGTGCTCGACGGCATTGATCATCAGCTCGGTGAGCCCGAAAACGACGCTTTGCGGATTCGGGCAGAACTCGGCAAGCAATTGCGCGAGGTCTGATGCTTCGTCAAGCGTGCGGAAGCGGAATTCGATCGACGACAGCTGTTGAAACGCCTTTTCCAGACTGTCGGCGCGGGAGCGTGCGCTTCTCAGCGCGTGACGATCGCCGATCGCGGCACGAACCACAGCACAGAGGGTTTCCGGTTCGTAGGGTTTGGTCAGATAGTAGTAGGCGCCGGCAGCGAGGCCTTCGCGCACCTGATCCGGCGCCGCAGCAGCAGTCTGCATGATGACCGGGATATCGGCAAAGCGTGCATCGCCTTTCATGCGCTTGAGCAGGGCCATGCCGTCGAGCACGGGCATCATGCGATCGAGGATCACCAGATCGTATGGCTGGTGCGAACTTTCCAGTGCTGCCCAGGCGGATTCGCCGTCGGCGGCGGTGTCGAGCGAGTAAGCGGTTTCCTCGCACAGGTATTCCTCGATGATCGCGAGGTTCAGTGGTTCGTCGTCGACGACCAGGATGCGGGTCTGGCTCATGAGTTGTCCTCCACTTCCAGAGGTTCTCCCGACCGGCAGTCGGGATCGGCAATGGGCTCAGTATATATGCTCGTGTCGTCTCCGGGCTCGTTTGACCCATATCAAGGGGTGATCTGATGGCGCTGGCTAGACTTGGCATCCTCCCGTTACTCCCGTTTCGCCATGGACCGTTCCGCCCTGCCGGATCTCGTTTGCCCCGCTGGCAGCCTGCCGGCGCTGAAGGCTGCCGTCGATAACGGCGCCGACGCCGTTTATCTCGGCTACAAGAACGACACCAACGCCCGCAATTTCGCCGGCCTCAACTTCGACCCGAAGACCATGGCCGACGGCGTCCGTTATGCGCACGGCAAGGGCTGCGAGGTGCTGATGGCGATCAATACCTTCCCGCAGCCGGGCCGCGTCGCCGACTGGCGGGCGGCGGTCGACGGCGCCGTCGATCTCGGCGTCGATGCGATCATCCTCGCCGACGTCGGCCTGCTCGACTACGCGCGCAACCGTTATCCGAACCAGCGCCTGCATCTATCGGTGCAGGGCTCGGCGACCAGCTACGAGGCGATCAACTTTGCCCATCGCGAATTCGGCGTGCTGCGCGCGGTGCTGCCGCGGGTGCTGACGCTGGCCCAGGTCGAGCACGTCATCAGGAACACCCCGGTCGAAATCGAGGTTTTCGGCTTCGGCAGCCTGTGCGTGATGAACGAGGGGCGCTGCTGGCTGTCCTCCTACGCCACCGGCGAGTCGCCGAACACCGTCGGTGCGTGCTCGCCGGCCAAGTACGTGAAATGGGACAAACGACCGGCTACGCCGGGGAAACCCGGCCAGATGGACACGCGGCTGAACGGCATCCTGATCGACCGTTTCGCCGACAATGAGCCGGCCGGCTATCCGACCCTGTGCAAGGGCCGCTTCGAGGTCGAAGGCGAGACCTACTATGCGCTGGAGGAGCCGACCAGCCTGAACGTGCTGGAAATCCTGCCCGAGATCATCAGGATCGGCGTCAAGGCGATCAAGGTCGAGGGCCGCCAGCGCAGCCCGGCCTACGTGACGCAGGTGACGCGCACGCTGCGTGCGGCGCTCGACGCCTTCGCCAACGAAAGCGAGCGTTACCACGTCAAGCCGACCTGGCAGGCCGAACTCGCGAAGGTCTCCGAAGGCAATCAGGCGACGCTTGGCGCCTACAACCGTCCGTGGCGGTGAACGTCATTAACCACGGAGACACAGAGGCACAGAGAAAACCGATGGTGTGCCTTTCCTCTGTGTCTCTGTGCCTCTGTGGTGAAGGGTTTTAGTCATGAAGTTGTCTTTGGGGCCGCTGCTCTATTTCTGGCCGAAAAACGAAGTGATGGAGTTCTACGCCGAGATGGCGCAGATTGCGGCGATCGACATCGTCTACGTCGGCGAGGTTGTCTGCTCGCGCCGGCAGCAATTGCGCACGTCCGACTGGATAGGCCTGGCGCGCGACCTGACCGATGCCGGCAAGGAAGTCGTCGTTTCGGCGCAGGCGCTGCTCGAATCGGAGAGCGACCTGAAAGCGATGCGCCGTTTGATTGACGAAGCTGGCTGCAAGATCGAATGCAACGACCTCGGCGCGGTCAATCTGGTGCAGGGCAAGCCCTTTGTCGCCGGCCCGCACCTCAACCTCTACAACGAGGCGACCCTCGCCACCTACGCGCGCTACGGCCTCGTGCGCTGGGTGCCGCCGCTGGAAGCGCCGCGCACGCTGATCGAGATGCTGCACCAGTCGCGCCCCGCAGGCGTCGAAACCGAGGTTTTCGTCTTCGGCAAGCTGCCGCTCGCCTTCTCGGCGCGCTGCTTCACCGCGCGTCGCTACAACCTGAACAAGGACGACTGCCAGTTCAAGTGCCTCGACCATCCGGAAGGGATGACGCTGAAAACGCGCGAGGGGCAGAGCTTCCTGACCATCAACGGCATCCAGACGATGTCGGCGCAGAGCTACAACCTGCTGCACGAAGTGCCGACGATGCGCGCGATGGGCATCGACATTCTTCGCGTCAGCCCGCAACCGACCTATACTGCGGAAATCGTCGCCGCCTTCGATGCGGCGCGGCGCGGCGAAGCGGCGTCGTCGAATCCGGCATGGAACCCGGAAGGTCTCGTCGACGGCTACTGGTTCGGCGATGCCGGCATCGCGCAGCGCCACACGGCGGCGGTTGCGGAACTGCAAGGAGCATGACATGAGTCTGATGGCGAATCAGGGTTTCACGATCCCGAAATTCCAGTTGCCGGGCTTCGTCGCCCGCATCGGCGAGAAGCTGCCGCAGTGGCCGCATGCAGTGGCGCTGACCACGGCGCTGAACGCCGCCGCGAAGCTCGGCGTGCTGCCCGAGGATAGCCTCATGCAGATGGAGGGCAAGACCTTCGTTGTGCAGGTGTACGACACCGGCGGCCAGGCCGCCTTCACCTATCGCGGTGCTTTCTTCCGCCCGCTCTTTGCGGTTCCGGAAGCGCCCGACCTCGCCTTCCGCGCCAACCTCTCGGCTTTTCTGCAGGTGGCGACGCGGCAGGAGGACCCGGATACGCTGTTCTTCAACCGCGAGCTTTCGGTCGAGGGCGATACCGAACTCGGGCTGATCGTGAAGAACATGCTGGATGCGATCGACCTGACGCAAATCAGGCCGCAACTGCCGAAGTTGCCATTTCAGCTGCCGCTTGGTCACCGCTGAAGCAGCAAGCGCGCCGGCCAGTCACCGCGTGCGCAGTGCTGCCGATCGTGCGCAGGATCAGCTGGCGTTGGGCTTGAGAAACGGACTGAAGGCGCCGGTATCGTCGAGATAGCTGATTTCCGGCATCTGGTTTGCTGGGGCCAGCAGATCGTTGATCTGCTCATACTCGAACCAGTAGAACTCGCGAATCACGTCGAACACGATGATGCCCTCGGCGGCCAGCAGTTCCTCAACGCGATTGACAACACCCTTTGCGCGGGTACAGGCGGTCTCGCGGTCCATCTCGGCAAGAAACAGGCGGTGGTGACGGGAGAATCCGGCCTCTGTCATGCCTTGGGCAATTTCGTCCCAGACACGCCGGCAAATCTGCACGCTGTGGCGTTCGTAGTCGAGGTTGATGATGACGGCGCTATTCACGGAGCTTCGGACCTTCGCTATTTGATGGTGCGTGGTGCGGGGACTTTAACAAAAGTAGCGCTGCAATGTTACGACCGTTTGTCTCCCGGCAGGTACCGGCAGTCCTGAATATCGCGGAATCGCTCGTTCAACATATGCTCAAGCGGCCGCAATTGCCTTCAGCCATGATTGAAGGCAGGCATAGACGCGTGCATCCGTGGTCAGCGCCATGTGTGCGATGCCGCCGAGACGTGTGCTCTCTACATCGCCGACCAGCGGATGGCCGGTGGCGCTGCCCAGGGTAACGAGGCCGTCGCCCAGCCATTCCGCCAACGGATGATTGACATCGTCGGTCAGGCTGCTGCCGATGAAACGCAGCGCCATCTGGTGCGTCGTCTTCGGGTCCGGCCGCAGACCGTGGCGCAGATCCTTGATGCCCTGGCTGCGCGCCGCTGCGATCCGCCCCAGCGGTGCAGTGACGCGGGTCGCATCGAGCGCCTTGTTCGCCAGTTGCCCGAGCCGTTCGAGCGGTGCACCAAGATGTGGCGAGCCGAGGCAGGCCAGCATGCAGGTCTTCTCTGGCCAGGCCAGGGCATCTGCCACTGCCCTCTCGCAGGCCTGCCGGGCGACCAGTCCGCCCATGCTGTGACCGATCAGGAGCAAGGTCTCCACCGGCACAGGCCAGGCTGTCAGCAGGCGTTCAAGCAGCGCTGAGAGTCGGGTTGCATTCTCATCGATTGGCAGCCCGGTGTTGTAGCGCAGGTAGAGCGGAGTGAAGCCGAAGTCAGCGTTGAGGCGGGCGCCGAAATCGAGTGCATCGGCCGCGGCCGGTTCCCAGCAGTGTTCGTCGCAGGCGAGCCCGTGGATCAGTACGCAGAGGCGCATCCCCGGCTTGGGAAAGGTGGCTGCAAGCGCTGCTGATTCGATTGCCACCGGGCGTCCCTGGACGTAGATGCCCATCTCGATGGCGAGCACGTTTCCAATCTGCTCAAGGTGATCGCCGAAGACGCCGTTCAGCGCGCTGCGCACCGAGCTTGCAATGCGGCCGGGTGGCGCATCCTGCCCGCGTTCCGGCAGATGGCGCTCGATCAGTGCAGCGGCGCCGAGTGTGCCGCCTGCCCCATGGTGGATCGCTGCATAGATGCCTCCTGAAACCGCGTCGTGGATCGCCTTTGCGATCGTCGCGGGCCCGGAGACCACTGGAATCTTCGTCAGGACATCGAAGGATTTACCGGCGATCGCCTGATGCATTTCCTGCACCCGGGCCGCGGTTTCCTGTACGGCAATCCTGGTCGCATCACTGTACCCGCTGGCGGGGACTGGTGACCTTGCCTTGGTCGTCGCCTTGCTGTCCTTGGGTTTCATGTTTGCCTCACGCGTGGACCATGACCAGCGGTACCTGCATTTCGTCGGGCGAGACGCCGCCATGCACGCCGAGCGTGAAATGCCTTTTTTCGCCAGGCTGCCAGTCCTTGATGCTCCAGTTGTCGTGCATCACCAGCGAAAAATCGCCGATACGCGAAGCGAGTTTCGGGTGGACCGGGCCGGGACCGAACCACCCCTCGTCGAGTAGTCGTTCGCGGCTGATTACTTCGGCGCGGTCACCGAGGATGTCTTCTGCGCAACGGATGAAACTGGCGCGCGCCTCCGCCTTTACGTAGCACCAGGCGACGCGCTGCTCGCCGCAGAGAGGGCGGTCGAGCATTGCGGCGAGATCGGGATGATCGGTGAGCTGGATGACGCGCTCCGCGGGCGAATCGATGAAGCCGTGATCCGCGGTGACCAGCAGCGCGGTGTCGGTGCCGGCGATGAGTGCCAGCAGCGTATCGAACATCACGCAGAACTGTTCGAGTACGCCGGTTACCTCCGCGCTGTCTCGCCCGAAACGGTGCGCGCAGGCATCCAGCACCGGCCAGTAGGCATGGATGAATTTCTCGCCGGGCTGGCGGATGAGGCGCTGTAGAGCCTGCAGCAGGCCGTCGATCCCCGCGTAGGCATGCGTTTCGGCTCCCCGCGAATGCCAAGTGTTGAACGGACTGTAGGCAATCTCCCGCGGCGATATCGTCCACGCCGGGCGACGCATGTCAGGATAGAGCGGGGCGTGATCGAACAGCATGGCCGGCAGACGTTCGCGTGGTATTGAAAAGGGCGGCCCGGTGCGCGGCGTCAGCGGCAGGATGGCGGTAACCGTCTGCAATTCGTCCAGCCACATGTGCCATCCAGTCAAGGCATGTTGTGCGGGCATCAGGCCGGTCATGAACAGGGGAATCGCGCTTGCCGTCGTCGATGGAAACACCGAGCTCAGCCGCAGTCCTGCTTGTCGACGCAATGTGCCGGCGCCGCGCGTTTCCAGCATGTCGGCGCCAAGGCCGTCGACAACGAGGAGCACGATATTGCGTGCGGCTGCCAGTTGCGCGGCGTCGATCTCGTAGCGCGGGTACAGGGGCGCCTGCACCGGCGACGGCGCGCCGCACGCATCGGCGATGGTGCGCATCAGATTGGCGATGCTGCCGCCGGCGTAGTCGGGTCGCATGACACTCATGGGGTCAGCTTATACCAAAGCAAAACGGGAGCCGAGGCTCCCGTTTCATCGCGTAAGGCGCGAACCCCTTATGCTTTCTTCTGTGTGTCGAGGCGGAACTTGACGTACGAACCCGGAGCGTCTTCAAGCACCTTCAGTGCGCCGTCGCCTGGTGCGCGTGCGGGCACCTTCTTGTCGCCGTTCGGCAGCGCCAGCAGCCACTGCTGCCAGTCGCTCCACCATGAGCCCGGATTCTGTGTCGCGCCCCTGAGGAAATCGTCGGCATTTTCCGGTAGTTCGTCGTTGGTCCAGTAGCCGTACTTGTTGGCTGCCGGCGGATTGACGATGCCGGCGATGTGGCCGGAGCCGCCGAGCACGAACTTGACCGGACCCGAAGGCAGATGAGCGCCCTTGTAGGTGCTTTTCCACGGGGCGATGTGGTCTTCGACGGTGGAAATGAAGTAGCACGGCGTCTTCACCTTCGAAATGTCGATCGGCACGCCGGCGATCTCGATGCCGCCCGGCTCGCGCAGCTTGTTGCCGAGGTACATGTTGCGCAGGTAGAAGCTGTGCATCGCGTACGGCATGCGCGTCGAGTCGCTGTTCCAGTAGAGCAGGTCGAAGGGGAACGGGTCCTTGCCCATCAGATAGTTGTTCACCACGAAGGACCAGATCAGGTCGTTGGCGCGCAGCATGTTGAAGGTGCCGGCCATTTCCGAACCTTCCAGGTAGCCGCGTTCGGCCATCTTCTTTTCCAGCGCGTCGACGGTCGGTTCGTCGAGGAAGACGCCGAGTTCACCCGGCTCGGAGAAGTCGAGCATGGTCGTGAAGAAGGTGGCCGAAGCGGCGCGCTTGTCCTTTCTGGCAGCCATGTAGGCCAGTGTCGTCATCAGCAGCGTACCGCCCAGGCAGTAGGCCGCGAGGTTGACTTCCTTCTCGCCGGTCGCTTTTTCGACGGCGTCGATGGCGGCCATCGAACCTTCCAGCACGTAGTCCTCGAAGCTCTTGTGCGAGAGGTTCTCGTCCGGGTTGACCCAGCTCATGATGAAGGTCGTGTGGCCCTGATCGGTCGCCCACTTGACCATCGAGTTCTTGTCGCGCAGATCGAGGATGTAGTACTTGTTGATCCACGGCGGCACGATCAGCAGCGGCTTCTTGTACTGGTCCTTGGTCTGCGGATCGTACTGGATGAGCTGGATCAGGTCGTTCTGGAAGATCACCTTGCCCGGTGTCGTGGCGACGTTCTTGCCCATCTCGAAGGCCGAGGTGTCGGTCATGCGGATGCGCAGCTGGCCGTCGCCCTGCTCGACGTCGTGCAGCAGGTTGTTGAGACCCTTGACCAGGTTCTGGCCGTGCGACTTGACGGTCTCGCGGAACACTTCCGGGTTGGTCAGCGCGAAGTTCGACGGCGACAGCGCGTCGATGTACTGGCGCGTGAAGAAGTTGATCTTGGTCTGCGTGGTTTCGTCGAGACCCTCGACGCAGCACACGGTGTCGTGCAGGTGGCGGGCGGCGATCAGGTAGGACTGCTTGATGTAGTCGAACAGGAAGTGCTGTTCCCAGTCCTCGTCCTTGAAGCGCTTGTCGCTCTTCTCGGGGGCGGCCACTGGTGCGATCGGCATGCCGACCATCTTCAGCATCGAGCCCTGCCACAGCGAGAAGTAATCCCACATCATGTTCATTTGCGTCTGCGCCAGCTTGTAGGGGTTGGCGAGCAGCCGCGAGGAAAGATCCATGTAGGCCTTGGCGATCCCCATTTCGTCGGACGGCGCGGCGACGCCATCCTTGGCCTTCTTCTCGATGAATTGCGTGAGCAGGCGCGAGGCGCGCTGGGCGACTTCGGCGTAGGCCTTGGCCACATCGGCCGGATTCGGCAGGTTATTGTGCTGTTCTGCTTGCGACATGTGAGGCTCCCGTTGAGGTTTGGCGTTACGTTCTACTGCTTCCGCTGGTAGCGGACCACGCCGTCGGCTCCTTCGATCCGAACGAGCCGGCCGGCATATTCAAGACGGTTGAGATGGGCGATGGCCTCTCCCATCGCGAACATCACCTGGTGGGTGTCGAGTTCGCGCGGAAAGAGCGTCGCCAGCAAATCAGCCGCGCTGCGCGGTTCCGTACAAGCATCCTCCAGAACCCGCAACCGCTCCTCATGGTGTGCATGCTGTGCCGCCACTCTGTTGTGTATGCCGACGAAGGGCAAACCGTGCGAGGGGAGCACGAGCGTCTCTGCCGGCAGCTCGCGGTATCGATCCAGGGAATCGAGGTATTGCGCGAGAGAATCCGCACCGGGGGTCACTGCGAAGACGCTGATATTTGTCGAAATTTTCGGCAACAGCATGTCTCCGGAAATTAACACGCCGGACTCCGCACAGTAAAGCGATGCGTGCTCTGGCGAATGTCCGTATCCGACACGAATTTGCCACAATCTGCCGCCGATGGTGACGCGATCGCCGTCGAACACGCGCGTGTAGGTGTGGGGGAGCGCCGGCACGCCGCGGGCATAGCTGTTCGAGCGCTTCTCCAGCGCGCCAAGCCGCTCGGCATCCAGACCGTGGCGCACGAACTGGCGCAGCATCGGCTGTGTGCCGTGGCCGCTCGATTCGTGGAAGACGGCATGCGCGGTGAGGTACTCGCCGGCGGTCATCCAGACTGGCGCGTCGTGCTTCTCCGCCAGCCATTGTGCGAGGCCGACGTGATCGGGGTGGAAATGAGTGACGATGATGCGCGCCACCGGGGCGTCGAGCCGGGCGAGAATCTGTTCCCACAGGGCGCGCACGTTGTCCAGCCCGTAGCCGGTATCCACGATGGTCCAGGCCGGCTTGCCGTGCCGTTCATCCTCCAGCAGCCAGAGGTTGATGTGATCCAGTGCGAAGGGTAGCGGCATGCGCAGCCAGTGCATGCCGGGCGCGACCTCGCGGGTTTCGCCGGCAGCCGGCGGGGAGGGGAAGGGAAAGTCGAGCAACATACGGTAGGGTATTGAAAAGTTCGCCGAACTGATTTAACGTAGCCAACTATACCATTCGCTGCCGTATGGAAAGCAAGCCGGCCATGGCCCCGTCCACTGACGACAACCTGACCTTTTCGATCTCCGATCTCGCCCGCGAGTTCGACATCACCCCGCGCACGATCCGCTTCTGGGAGGATCAGGGGCTGCTGTTCCCGCGCCGCGAGGGGCAGACGCGCGTCTTTTCGCGTCGCGACCGCACCCGCCTCAAGCTGGCGCTGCGCGGCAAGCGGCTTGGCCTGTCGCTGGCGCGCATCAAGGAAATGATCGAGATGTACGACACGGCCCGGGATGAAAGCTCGCAGCTGCTCAAGTTCCTCGACGTCCTCGCCGAGCGCCGCGCGGCGTACGAGCGCCAGCGCGAGGACATCGAGGCAGTGCTGGGCGAGATTGCCGATTTCGAGCAGGTCTGCCGCGAACTCCTGGCGCAGGAGGCGGTGACTGGCGCCCCCTCGGTAAAGCGCTTGTCCGTTGGTTGACGTTAACGTAAACGTAAGGAAGCGCCATGCATAAACCCAACGACCCCGACTTCGCCGCCCGCGTCCATGCAAGCTTCCTCAATCAGCCGGCGATGGCGCTGATTGGCGCGACGATGCCGGTGATCGAGCCCGGTTATACCGAGATCCACCTGCCGTACAAGCAGGACGTGACGCAGCAGCATGGTTACATCCATGGCGGCGTGGTCGGCATGATCGCCGACTCGGCGGCCGGCTACGCGGCGAATACGCTCACTTCGGCCGATACCGGCGTGCTCACCGTGGAATACAAGCTGAACCTGCTGGCGCCGGCCGACGGCCAGTTGCTGATCGCCGAGGGATCGGTGGTGCGTTATGGCCGTACGCTGATCGTCACGAAAGCGGAGGTCTTTGCCGTCAAGGATGGCAAGAAGACGATGTGTGCGCTGATGCAGCAGACCATCATGGCGCTGCATGGCAAGAAGGAAAAAACGAACGGACCAACCAAGGAGTGAGACAGATGGAAATCCCGAGCCTCGACTTTGCCCTGGGCGAAGACATCAACATGCTGCGCGAGACGGTGCGCCGCTTTGCCGCCGAAGAGATCGCGCCGCGCGCCGAAGCCGTCGACCGCGACAACCTGTTCCCGGCCGACCTGTGGAAGAAGTTCGGCGATATGGGCTTGCTTGGCATGACGGCGCCGGAGGAATACGGCGGCAGCAACATGGGCTACCTCGCGCACATCGTCGCGATGGAGGAAATCTCGCGTGCCTCGGCTTCGGTTGGCCTCTCCTACGGCGCCCACTCGAACCTGTGCGTGAACCAGATCCGCCGCGCCGGCAACGACGCGCAGCGGGCCAAGTACCTGCCCAAGCTGATCTCCGGAGAGCACGTCGGCGCGCTGGCCATGTCCGAGCCGAACGCCGGTTCCGACGTCGTCAGCATGAAGCTCAAGGCCGAGAAAAAAGGTGATCGCTACGTGCTCAACGGTTCGAAGATGTGGATCACCAACGGTGGCGACGCCAACACGCTGGTGGTCTATGCCAAGACCGACGTCAATGCCGGCGCCAAGGGCATGACCGCCTTCATCGTCGAGAAGGGCTTTGCTGGCTTCAGCCATGGCTCGCACCTCGACAAGCTCGGCATGCGCGGCTCGAACACCTATCCGCTCTTCTTCGACGACTGCGAAGTACCGGAAGAGAACGTACTCGGCGGTGTCGGCAACGGGACGAAAGTCCTCATGAGCGGCCTCGACTACGAGCGTGCCGTGCTCTCCGGCGGACCGCTTGGCATCATGGCGGCGTGCATGGATGTCGTCGTGCCCTACCTGCACGACCGCAAGCAGTTCGGCCAGGCCATCGGCGAGTTCCAGCTGATGCAGGGCAAGGTCGCCGACATGTATTCGACCTGGCAGGCCACCAAGGCCTATGTCTACGCCGTCGGCCAGGCCTGCGATCGTGCCGACCATGCGCGCACGCTGCGCAAGGATGCCGCTGGCGCCATCCTCTACTCAGCCGAAAAGGCAACCTGGATGGCCGGTGAGGCGATCCAGACCCTCGGCGGCGTCGGCTACACTAACGAGGTCCCGACCGGTCGCCTGTGGCGCGATGCCAAGCTCTACGAGATCGGCGCGGGAACTTCCGAGATCCGTCGCATGCTGATCGGTCGCGAACTGTTCAGCGAGACGGCGTGATCGTGCAGGCACCGCGCAAGCGCAAGGCCCGAACCGCGGAGATTGTCACCGTGACGATCTGCGTGCTCGTCATCGCGCTTGCCGTGGTCCTGCAGACCCATCAGATCTGTTGCCGACTGTGAGTTGCCCATGACCACCACGCTGCGTCTCATCTCCGAGCCGAACGATCCTGCGATCGAGTCTGTTCGCCAGTTCTTCCGCAACTATGCCGGCTGGCTTGGTGTGGATCTCTGTTTTCAGGGCTTCGACGAGGAAATGGCCAACCTTCCTGGCTGCTACGCGCCCCCGAGAGGGCGCCTCTGGTGCGCGGAGGTTGACGGAAAACCCGTCGGATGCGTCGGCGTCCGGCCGATTTCGGACGGCGCGGCCGAGATGAAGCGGCTCTATGTCGAGCCCGATGCGCGCGGTCTTGGCGTTGGCCACGCGCTGGCGCTCGCCGCAATCCGGGCCGCCAAGGAACTTGGCTACAAGCGCCTGCTGCTCGATACATTGCCGGCAATGCGCATCGCCGTGAAGCTCTACCGTGAACTCGGCTTCAGTGAAGCGCCGGCCTACTACAACACGCCGCTGGAAGGCACGATCTTCCTCTCGCTCGATCTTGAGAACTGGTCGGAGAACGAGGTCCGCAACGAAAACCTCTCGCACCTCTTCGACTTCAACCGCGCCTGGGCGCGGCAGATGCGGGAGGTCGACCCGGAGTACTTCGGCAAACTTTCCAAGCTGCAGACGCCGGCTTTCCTGTGGATCGGCTGCTCCGATTCGCGGGTGCCGGCGAACCAGATCGTCGGCCTGATGCCGGGCGAAGTGTTCGTCCATCGCAACGTCGCCAATCAAGTGGTGCACACCGACCTCAACTGCCTCTCCGTCATCCAGTTTGCCGTCGAGGCGCTCAAGGTGCAGCACATCATGGTCGTCGGCCATTACGGCTGCGGCGGTGTCAAGGCGGCGCTCGACAAGACAAGGGTCGGCCTTGTCGATATCTGGTTGCGCCATGTTCGCGACGTGCATGCCAAGCATGCGGCGGTCGTGGATGCGCTGCCGGAAGATGAACGCTACAACCGTTTGTGCGAACTCAATGTGCTCGAACAGGCGGCCAACGTCTGCCAGACCTTTGTCGTGCAGGACGCCTGGGCGCGCGGCCAGAAGCTGACCGTGCATGCCTGGATCTACGGCCTCGAGGACGGTCTGGTGCACGACCTCGGCTTTACCGTCAGCCAGTCCGACACCATCGTTTCGAAATACACCCAGGCGCTCGAAGCGCTGGGAACCTGAAATCACAGCAAGGAGAATTCCATGTCCGACCCGATCGTCATCGTATCCGCCGCCCGCACGCCGATGGGCACCTTCCAGGGCGTCTTCGCCGGCATGACTGCCGCCAACCTCGGCGCCATCGCCATCCGGGCCGCCGTCGAACGTTCGGGCATCGATGCCGATCTGGTGAACGAAGTGCTGATGGGTTGCGTGCTGCAGGCCGGACAGGGTCAGGCACCGGCACGCCAGGCCGCGCTGCAGGCGGGGCTGCCGCTTTCTGCCGGTTGCGCCACGATCCACAAGGTCTGCGGTTCGGCGATGAAGGCGGCCATGCTCGGTCACGACGGCATCGCTGCCGGCTCGTACGATGTTGCCGTTGTCGGTGGCATGGAGTCGATGACCAACGCCCCGTATCTGCTGCCGAAGGCGCGCGGCGGCTATCGCCTCGGCCACGGCCAGATCCTCGACCACATGTTCCTCGATGGGCTGGAAGACGCCTACAGCAAGGAAAACCGCGGCCGCCTGATGGGCACCTTTGCCGAGGAATGTGCGAGCAGCTACCAGTTTTCGCGTGAGGCGCAGGACGAATTTGCGATCCGCTCGACGACGCGCTCCAAGGCCGCCAACAGCGACGGCAGCTTCGACTGGGAAATTGCGCCGGTGACGGTCAGCAGCAAGAAGGGCGACATTGTCGTCAAGCAGGACGAAGGCCCGTTCGCCGTGAACGTCGACAAGATCCCGACGCTGAAGCCGGCCTTCGCCAAGGACGGCACGGTGACCCCGGCCAACTCCTCGTCGATCTCCGACGGCGCTGCGGCGCTGGTGCTGATGCGCGCCTCGCAGGCCGAGAAGCTCGGCCTCTCGCCGATCGCCCGCATCGTCGGCCACACGACGCATGCGCATACCCCGGCGCTGTTCCCGACCGCCCCGGTCGGCGCGATGCAGAAGCTGCTGGCCAAGGCCGGCTGGACGACCGATCAGGTTGACCTCTACGAGATCAACGAAGCCTTCGCCGTGGTGACGATGGCGGCGATGCACGACCTCAAGCTGCCGGCCGGGAAGGTCAACCTCCACGGCGGCGCCTGCGCGCTGGGCCATCCGATCGGCGCCTCCGGCGCGCGTATCGTCGTCACCCTGCTCGGTGCGCTGAAGAAGTACGGCATGAAGCGCGGCGTCGCTTCGCTGTGCATCGGCGGCGGTGAAGCGACGGCGCTCGCGGTCGAGATGCTGTAAGCAGATGACGACCTTCCCCCCGGCCCCCTTCCCGCGGAAGGGGGTGACCACGGTTCAGCCGCTCGGCCATTGGCCGCTGCGGCTTCCGGGCCTGGCTTCGCTGTCTCCTTGGGACGGCCCTGCGGAGACAGCGTGGCCACCTACGCAAAACTGATCGGCGCCATGGCCATGTGGGGCGGCACCTGGATCGCGGGACGCGTGATCGCGCAGGAAGTGCCGGCGCCGCTGCTCGCGGCGGCCTTGCGCTTCCTGATCGCGGGCCTCGTTCTCGCCGGCGTCGCGCTGTACGCTGACGGGCATGTACCGCTGCCGCAGGGCGGGCGCGAGTGGGGGGCGGTGACGGGGCTCGCCTTGACCGGCATCTTCCTCTACGCGCTCTGCTTCTTCTTCGGCCTGAAGTCGATCACCGCCGGTCGCGGCGCGCTGGTCGTCGCACTGAATCCGGTGGTCGCGGCGCTGGTGGCGTGGTTCGTCGGTCAGGAACGGATGAGCCCGCGCAAGCTGGCGGGTGTCGGCGTTGCCCTGCTCGGTTGCCTGACGGTGATCGGCAACGGCGACCCGGGTGCGCTGCTGCAGGGTGCCATCGGCACCGGCGAATGGCTGATCGTCGGCTGCGTGTTGTGCTGGACGGCCTACACCTTCATCGGCCGCAGCGCGACGAAGACCTTGTCGCCACTGGCGGCGACCCTGCATGCCAGCCTGCTCGGCGCCGTCATGCTCGGCGTGACCGCGCTCCTGCAGGGCGACGTCCAGCCGGCCGACTGGTCGTGGCGCGTCTGGGCGAGCGTACTCTTCCTCGCCGTCTGCGGTACCGCACTCGGCTTCACCTGGTTCGCCGACGGCGTGCGCGTGATCGGTGCCGCGCGCGCCTCGGCCTTCATCAATCTCGTCCCCGTCTTTGCCGTGCTGCAGGCGGCCGTGCTGCTCGACGAGCGGCTCGGCGCCGCGGTGCTGGCCGGGGGCGTGCTCGTCATCGCCGGGGTCTGGCTGACGACGCGAAGCGTCGAACCTTCTTTGGAGAAAACCGCATGATCCTCACCCAGGAACAGGAAATGATCCGCGACGCGATGCGCGATTTCGCGCAGGAGCGCCTCGCCCCCTTCGCCGGCGAGTGGGACCGCAACCACACCTTCCCGGCCGAGGCGCTGAAGGAACTCGGCGCCCTCGGCGCCATGGGCGTCGTCGTGCCCGAGGAATGGGACGGCGCCGGCATGGACTACATGAGTCTGGTGCTGATGCTGGAGGAGATCGCCGCCGGCGACGGCGCCACCTCGACCATCGTCAGCGTGCAGAACTCGCTGGCCTGCGGCATCACCATGAAGTACGGCAGCGACGAACAGAAGGAAAAATACCTGAAGCCGCTCGCCCGTGGCGACATGCTTGGCTGCTTCTGCCTGACCGAGCCGCATACCGGTTCGGATGCCTCGGCGATCACCACCCGCGCCACCCGTGATGGCGACCATTTCGTGCTCAACGGCGTGAAGCAGTTCATCACCACCGGCAAGCACGCGCAGGTGGCGATCGTCTTCGCGGTGACCGACAAGGCCGCCGGCAAGAAGGGCATCTCCTGCTTTCTGGTGCCGACCGAAACACCGGGCTACATCGTCGCCCGCATCGAGGAGAAAATGGGGCAGCACGCTTCCGACACGGCGCAGATCATCTTCGAGAACTGCCGCATTCCCGCCTCCTGCCTGCTCGGCAAGGAAGGTGACGGCTACCGCATTGCCCTCTCCAACCTCGAAGCCGGCCGCATCGGCATCGCCGCGCAGTCGGTCGGCATGGCGCGCTCGGCGCTCGATGCCGCGGTGAAGTATGCGAAGGAACGCGTTGCCTTCGGGGTGCCGCTGACCGGGCATCAGGCGGTCAGCTTCCGCTTGGCCGACATGGCGACGCAGGTCGATGCCGCCCGCCTCATGGTGTGGCGCGCCGCGATGCTGAAGGACGCCGGCAAGCCGTGTCTCAAGGAAGCCTCGATGGCCAAGATGTTCGCCTCCGAGATCGCCGAGAAGGTGTGTTCGGACGCCATCCAGATCCACGGCGGCTACGGCTACACCAGCGATTTCCCGGTCGAGCGCATCTACCGCGACGTGCGCGTGTCGCAGATCTACGAAGGCGCCAACGACATCCAGCGGCTGGTCATCGGTCGGGCCATCGTCGAAGCTTAAGGAAGCGCAAAGAGTAAGCTGAGCTTTTTCCGCAAGGAGGCAAGAATGAGCGAGCCACTGGAGTTCTATTTCGATTTCTCGTCGCCCTACGGCTACCTGGCCGCCGAGCGCATCGACGAACTCGCTGCCAAGTACGGGCGCAAGGTGAAGTGGCGGCCGGTGCTGCTTGGCGTCATCTTCAAGGCCACCGGCGCCGCACCGCTGACGACCGTGCCGCTCAAGGGCGACTACGCAAAACTCGATTTCGTGCGTTCGGCGCGCTTCATGGGCATTCCCTACAACCCGCCGTCCCGCTTTCCGCTGCCGACCCAGATGGCGGCGCGCGCCTATTACTGGTTGCACGACCGGGATTGCGCCATGGCACGGGCGTTTGCAAAAGCCGTCTATCGTGCCTTCTTCGTCGAGGATCGCGACGTGTCTGATCCGGAAGTGGTGCTGGCAATTGCCGCAGCCGTCGGCGCTGACTGCGCGGCAGTGGCCGAGGCGGTCGAGTCGCTGGAGATCAAGGAGCGCCTCAAGGCGGAAGTTGCCGCCGCGCTGGATAAGGGCGTCTTCGGTTCGCCGTTCATCCTCTGCGACGGCGAACCCTTCATGGGTGCCGACCGTCTGCCGCAGCTCGAAGCACGGCTGGCGGGCAAGGCGTTCTGACGTGGCATGAAACGCTTCTCCCTATCCTTCTTCCTGCTGTTGTTCGGACTCGCGGGCTGGAGCTTCGGCTTCGAGCCCGGCTGGCTGCAGCAGCGGCAACTGGAGCTGGTGTCGCCGGATTGGAAGGGGAGCGCGCTGCGCATTGCTGTCGCATCGGATTTTCACACCGGTGCTCCGCACGCGGGGCTCGGCCAGGTTCGTCGTGCCGTGGCGGAAATCAATGCCGGAACGCCGGACGTCGTTCTGCTGCCCGGTGATTTTGTCATTCAGGGCATTGTGGGTGGAGAACACACGCCACCGGAAGCTATCGCCGCGGAATTGGCGGCCCTGAAGGCGCCGTTGGGTGTCTACGCCACTCTGGGAAATCACGACTGGTGGTACGACGGCGACCGGGTCAAGAAGGCGCTGGAGCAGGCCGGTATCCAGGTTGTCGACAATGGGGCGGTGCATTTGCATACGTCGACGGTTGATGCCTGGCTGGTCGGTATCGGCGATGACATGACCGATCACGCTGATCCGGTAAAAGCCTTTGCCGGGGTGCCGGCCGATGCTTCGGTGATTGTCATGATGCACGACCCGGCGACGCTTGCTTCCTTGCCGCGCACGGCCGCGGTTGCCTTTGCCGGACATACGCATGGCGGCCAGGTGCGGCTGCCGTTGATCGGTGCCTTGATCACGCCTGGGCGCGCGCCGCGCCAGCATGCCTATGGATGGATTCCGGGGGCATCGACGCCGACCTATGTGACCAGTGGCATAGGCACCAGCATCCTTCCGGTGCGCTTCAATTGCCCGCCGGAAACGGTGATTCTTCAACTCAAGGGAAAGGCCGCCTGATGCACGATTGGCATCCAAAGCGCATCTGCGTCTTCTGCGGCTCGGCGAAAGGCAGGCGACCCGAGTACGCCGAGACGGCGACCGCGATGGGAAGGCTCCTTGCCGAGCGTGGCATCGGCCTCGTCTACGGTGGCGGCAACATCGGCCTGATGGGGCTGGTCGCCGATGCCTGCCTGAAGGCCGGTGGCGAAGTCACCGGCGTCATCCCTGAAGCCTTGATGGCCAAGGAAGTCGGCCATCTCGACCTGACGGCGCTGGAAGTCGTCGATTCGATGCATACGCGCAAGGCGCGCATGGCCGAGTTATCCGATGGTTTCGTCGCGCTGCCCGGCGGCTTCGGCACCTTCGAGGAATTGTGCGAGGTACTGACCTGGGGCCAGCTCGGCTTCCACGAGAAGCCGGTTGGTTTGGTGAACGTCGCCAATTATTTCGGGCCGCTGATCGAGCTTTGCGATCGCGCGGTCGATGAGGGCTTCATGCGGCCAGAACATCGTGGCCTGCTGCAGGATGCTGCGACACCGGATGCGGTGCTGGTGGCAATGGCCAGCCATACGCCGGTGAAGCTGGAAAAGTGGATCAAGGAACTGAAGCAGCTTTAAGGGCTGCGTGCAGAAGAAAAGAGGAGACATGACGATACTCAAGACCCAACTCAACGTCCGTTCGGCTGATTTTCAGTCAAACGTGGCGGCCATGCAGACGGTGGTTGATGACCTGCACGCCACTGTCGACAAGATTGCCCTTGGCGGCCCCGAGGCAGCGCGGCAGAAGCACCTCGCCCGCGGCAAGCTCTTGCCGCGCGAGCGCGTCGCCGGCCTGCTCGATCCAGGCACGCCGTTTCTGGAAATCTCGCAGCTCGCCGCGCACGGCATGTACGGCGGCGACGGAGAAAGGTTTGAAGTACCGGCCGCCTCGGTGATCGCCGGCATCGGCCGGGTGAATGGCGTCGAGTGCATGATCGTCGCCAACGACGCGACGGTGAAGGGCGGCACCTACTACCCGCTGACGGTGAAGAAGCACCTGCGCGCGCAGGAGATCGCACTGGAGAACCGGCTGCCGTGCATCTACCTCGTGGACTCCGGCGGCGCCTTCCTGCCGATGCAGGACGAAGTCTTCCCGGACAAGGAGCACTTCGGCCGCATCTTCTTCAACCAGGCCAACCTGTCGGCCCAGGGCATCCCGCAGATCGCGGTGGTGATGGGCTCGTGCACCGCCGGCGGCGCTTATGTGCCGGCGATGTGCGACGAGTCGATCATCGTCAAGAACCAGGGCACCATCTTCCTCGGCGGCCCGCCGCTGGTGAAGGCGGCGACCGGCGAAGTGGTGACGGCCGAAGACCTCGGCGGCGCCGACGTGCATACGCGCATCTCCGGCGTCGCCGACCACCTCGCCGAGAACGACCTGCACGCGCTGGCCATCGCCCGCCGCATCGTGGGCGACCTCAACTGGAAGAAGAGCCCGCCGGTGACGCTGCAGGCGCCGGCCGAGCCGCTCTACGCGGCGGAGGAGCTGTACGGTGTCATCCCGACCGACACCAAGAAACCCTTCGACGTGCGCGAGATCATCGCCCGCATCGTCGACGGGTCCGAGTTCGACGAGTTCAAGGCGCGCTATGGCACGACGCTGGTCTGCGGCTTCGCGCGCATCTGGGGCTACCCGGTCGGCATCGTCGCCAACAACGGCATCCTCTTCTCGGAGAGCGCGCTGAAGGGCGCACACTTCATCGAGCTGTGCGCGCAGCGCGGCATCCCGCTCGTCTTCCTGCAGAACATCACCGGCTTCATGGTCGGCCGCAAGTACGAAAATGGCGGCATCGCCCGCGACGGCGCCAAGATGGTCACCGCGGTGGCGACGGCCAAGGTGCCGAAGTTCACGGTGATCATCGGCGGCTCCTTCGGCGCCGGCAACTACGGCATGTGCGGCCGCGCCTACTCGCCGCGTTTTCTGTGGATGTGGCCGAACGCGCGCATCTCGGTGATGGGCGGCGAGCAGGCCGCCGGCGTGCTGGCGACGGTCAAGCGCGACGGCATGGAAGCGGCCGGCAAGACCTGGGGCGCCGACGAGGAAGCCGCCTTCAAGGCGCCGATCCGCGAGCAGTACGAGACACAGGGTCATCCGTACTACGCCAGCGCCCGCCTGTGGGACGACGGCGTGATCGACCCAGCCGATACGCGCCGTGTGCTCGCCCTCGGCCTTTCCGCCTCGATGAACGCGCCCGCCGAAGAAACGAAATTCGGCATCTTCCGGATGTAGGAGACATTCATGTACCAATCGATCCTGATCGAAGTCGATGGCCCGCTCGGCATCCTCACGCTGAACAAGGCGGAGCGGCACAACGCCTTCGATGAGATGCTCATTGCCGAAATCACCGCCGGCCTTTGGGAGCTCGAAGCCAACGAGCAGGTGCGCGCCATCGTGCTTTCATCCACGGGCAAGAGTTTCTGTGCCGGCGCCGACCTCAACTGGATGAAGCGGGCGGCCAGCTATTCGGCCGAGGAGAATCTCGCCGACGCGCGCAAGCTGGCGACCCTTCTGTCCACGCTCAATGAACTCTCGAAACCGACGGTTGCCCGCGTGCAGGGCCCGGCCTACGGCGGCGGAGTCGGCCTGGTTGCCGCCTGCGACATTGCGATAGCCACGTTCGACGCGCAGTTTGCGCTCACCGAAGTGAAGCTCGGCATCATCCCGGCGGTGATCAGCCCCTATGTCATCGCCGCCATCGGTGAGCGCTACGCTCGCCGCTACATGCTCACCGCCGAGCGTTTCTCGGCTTCCGAGGCCTACCGCATTGGCCTGGTGCATGAAATCGTGCCGGACGAGGCGGCACTCGACGAGGCTGTTGGTGAAATCGTCGATGCGCTGCTGAAGAACGGGCCGAAGGCACAGGGTGAATGCAAGGCGCTGATCCGAGTTGTATCCGGCCAGCCGATCGACGACGCGACGATCGAGGAAACCGCGCAGCGCATCACGCGCGTGCGCGCCAGCGTCGAAGGCAGGGAAGGGCTTACTGCCTTCCTTGAGAAACGCAAACCGAACTGGATCAACGGCTAACCGCTTTCAACGCAGAGGACACGGAGATACAGAGAACACTGAGTTCCCCGGATTTTCTCCGTGCTCTCCGTGCCTCTGTGTACTCCGTGTTGAAGGAGCTTTATGTTTAACAAACTACTGATTGCCAACCGCGGCGAGATTGCCTGCCGCGTCATCAAGACCGCCCGCCGCTTAGGGCTGCGCACCGTCGCCGTCTATTCCGAGGCCGATGCCAATGCCCGCCACGTGCGCCTCGCCGACGAGGCCGTCTGCATCGGCCCGGCCACTGCACGCGAGTCCTATCTGGTGGTCGACAGGATCATCGACGCCGCCAGACGCACCGGGGCGCAGGCCATCCATCCCGGCTACGGTTTCCTCTCCGAGAATGCCGACTTCGCTGAGCGCTGCGCGACGGAAGGCCTGATCTTCGTCGGCCCGCCGGCCGCATCGATCCGCGCCATGGGTTCCAAGTCGGCGGCAAAGTCGCTGATGGAGAAGGCCTGCGTGCCGTTGACGCCGGGCTATCACGGCGACAACCAGGACGCCGCCTTCCTCAAGGCGCAGGCCGACGCGATCGGCTATCCGGTGCTGATCAAGGCCAGCGCCGGCGGTGGCGGCAAGGGCATGCGCCTGGTCGAGAAGGGCGAGGATTTCGAGGCCTCGCTGGCGTCGTGCCAGCGCGAGGCCAAGTCCTCGTTCGGCGACGACCGCGTGCTGGTCGAGCGCTACGTCACCCGGCCGCGCCACATCGAGATCCAGGTCTTTGCCGACGCGCAGGGCAACGGCGTCTACCTGTTCGAGCGCGACTGCTCGGTGCAGCGCCGCCATCAGAAGGTGCTGGAAGAGGCGCCGGCGCCCGGCATGAGCGAGGCGCGCCGCCGCGAGATGGGCGAGGCGGCGGTGGCTGCGGCCAAGGCCGTCGGCTACGTCGGCGCCGGCACGGTGGAGTTCATCGCCGAGCAGGATGGGCGCTTCTACTTCATGGAGATGAACACCCGCCTGCAGGTCGAGCATCCGGTGACCGAGATGATCAGCGGCCAGGATCTGGTCGAATGGCAGTTGCGTGTCGCCGCCGGCGAAGTGCTACCGCTGCGCCAGGACCAGCTGCAGATCCGCGGCCACGCGCTGGAAGCGCGGATTTATGCGGAAGACGCGAACAAGGGCTTCCTGCCCTCGACCGGCAAGCTGCTGCATCTGTCGCCGCCGGCCGAGAGCCTCAACGTGCGCGTCGATACCGGCGTCGAGGAAGGCGACGAGATCACGCCGCACTACGACCCGATGATCGCCAAGCTGATCGTCTGGGACGAACACCGCGACGCGGCGCTGGCGCGCATGCGCCGCGCGCTGGCCGACTACCGCGTCGTCGGCGTCACGACGAATATCGATTTTCTCTCGCGCCTCGTCGCCTGCCCGGCCTTCGCCGGTGCCGACCTCGATACCGGGCTCATCGAACGCAGCCGCGGCTTCCTGTTCCCCGAAGCGGCGGTGACGCCGAAGGAAGTGCTGCAGGTGGCGGCGGTCGGCGAGCTGCTCTACGAAGCGCATCAGGCGCGCGAGCAGGCCAAGGGCAGCGGCGACCCGTGGTCGCCCTGGCACGCCCGCGACGGCTGGCGCCTGAACCTGCAGGCCAATCGCCAGATCGGCTTCCGCGACGGCGAAGCGTTGGTGGAAGTACAGGTCGCCTATGGCCGTGATCACTGGCAGCTTTCCGTGCAGGGAGAGACTGTCGTGGCCCGCGGCAAGAAACTTGATGGCGATCGCTTTGCCGTCGAACTCGACGACCGTCGCCTGATCGCCAGCGTCATTGCCGCCGGCGGCAAACGCCACGTCTTCCTCAACGGCCAGACCTGGATCGTCGAGCGCGACGATCCGCTGCACCTGGTCGAAGCCGGCGGTACGCACGGTGGCGGCCTGACGGCGCCGATGCCGGGCAAGGTCGTCGCGCTGCTGGCGCAGCCCGGCGCCAGGGTCGAGAAGGGGGCGCCGCTGCTGATCCTCGAAGCGATGAAGATGGAGCACACGATCACCGCTCCGAAGAACGGCGTGGTCAAGGCCTTCTGCTATGCGGCGGGGGATCAGGTGGCCGACGGGGCGGAACTGGTGGAATTCGAGACCGAGACGAGCGCTGCTTGAATTTACCGAGAGTCGGCAATATTATAACAATTGTTATAACACTGGAGATTCCGCCATGTTCACGCTCAAAGTTACCCAGATCGGCAATTCCTACGGTGTTGTGCTTCCCAAGGAGTTGATGGCCTTGCTGCACATAGAGAAGGGCGACACCGTCTATGCCACCGAGTCGCCCGAAGGGGTGCGCCTGACGCCGTTTGATCCGGCTTTCGAAGCGCAGATGAAGGCGGCGCGCGACATCATGAAAAACCGGCGCAATGTCTTGCACGAGCTGGCCAAGTGAGCCAATGGGTCTGGATTGAAGCGTCGGTCGTTTGGGCCATTCACGAAGCGCAGCTTGCTGAACATGGCGGCTCGGCAGGTGTTCGTGATCCCGGTTTGCTGGCTTCTGCGCTAGCTCGCCCCGGGCAACTCGATACCTACGGAGAGCCTCCACCGGATGTATTCGATCTGGCTGCAGCCTACGGCTTCGGGATTGCCCGCAATCACCCATTCATCGACGGTAACAAGCGCACTGCCTATGTTTGTGCCGAATTGTTTCTGGTCTTGAATGGCTGGCGCTTTGAAGAAAGTGACGCCGCTTGCGTGACGCAAATGCTTGCTCTCGCCGCGGGTGAACTTTCCGAAACCGATTTTGCTGCCTGGTTGCGTGCCGGCAGCGTGGAGCACAAGAAACCATGAGCCTGCCGAGAACCGTAAAAATCGTCGAGGTTGGCCCGCGCGACGGCCTGCAGAACGAGAAGCAGCTGGTGCCGGCGGCGGTCAAGGTCGAGTTGATCGAGCGGCTGGCCGATGCCGGTCTGCAGGTCGTTGAAGCCACCTCCTTCGTGTCACCGAAGTGGGTGCCGCAGATGGGCGACAACGCCGAGGTGATGCGCGCGATCCGCAGGAAGGAGGGCGTCGCCTACCCGGTGCTGGCACCGAACCTGAAGGGTTTCGATGCGGCGGTCGAGGCCGGGGCGACCGAGGTCGCCGTTTTCGGTGCGGCCTCGGAGGCCTTCTCGCAGAAGAACATCAACTGCTCGGTGGCGGAGAGCATCAAGCGCTTCGAGCCGGTGATCTGCGCCGCGCTGGCGCTCGACATGAAGGTGCGCGGTTACGTTTCCTGCGTCGTCGGCTGCCCGTACGAAGGCGCCGTGGCGCCGGAAAAGACAGCGGAAGTCGCGCAGCGCCTGTTCGAGATGGGCTGCTACGAAGTCTCGCTCGGCGACACCATCGGCGTCGGCAACCCGGTGTCCGTCCAGCGCATGATCGAGGCCTGTGCCCGCCAGGTGCCGATGAACAAGCTGGCCGGCCACTACCACGACACCTACGGCATGGCGATCGCCAACATCTACGCGTCGCTGCAGCTCGGCATGCGTGTCTTTGACAGTTCGGTCGCCGGCCTCGGCGGCTGCCCGTACGCGGCCGGTGCCTCGGGGAACGTTGCCACCGAGGATGTCGTCTACCTGCTGAACGGACTCGGCATCGACACGGGCATTGATATGGACAAACTGCTGGACGCCGCACAATTCATCCTCGGCCGCCTCGGCCGGGAGCCGGTTTCCAAAGCTGCGCGCGCGCTGCTCGCGAAGCGTGAAGGGGGCTGTCAGTGAGCATCGCATCGCCCTGCGTGAACATCTGCCGCATGGATGCCGCGACGAGTGCCGATGACGCGCTCTGCGCCGGCTGCTATCGCACGCTGGATGAAATCGCGCAGTGGAGTCGCGCTTCCGACGACGCAAAACTCGCCATTCTCGCCGCGGTCGGCAGACGCCGCGCCGGGCGCGGCCCGGCAGCGCGCGATGCAATTCATGAGGCTGCTGCAGGCGAGCGGCAATGACTGTAGAAGACCCCTGGCTCTGCGTCGGCATCTGCATGGCCGATCCCGATTCCGGCTACTGCCTCGGCTGTGGCAGGCCACCGCTACCGTCCCCACCCGGCGCCGTCGTCGCGGAAGCCGTGCCCGCGCAGACGATCGAACCGCTTCCCGCGTCCGGCGATCCCGATACCCCGGCATGAGTTTGCCCCCGGTACGGCTTCCCGACAGCATTCTCGTTCTTGAACGCGGCTGGCTGTCCTCGAACAACATTGTCTTTTTTTCCGGCGACGAGGCGGCGCTGGTCGATAGTGGATATGTCAGCCACGCGGCGCAAACCGTCGCGCTGCTCGAACGCGCACTTGCCGGTCGGCGGCTGGCGCGGCTGATCAACACCCACTCGCATTCGGACCACATCGGTGGCAACGCTGCCGTGCAGACGGCCTTCGGCTGCCATGTCACCGTCCCGCAGGGGATCGCTGCAACCATCGCCCAGTGGGACGAGGCAGCCTTGCTGCTATCTCCGCTCGGCCAGCGCGCCGCGCGATTCACGCACGATGCCACCTATGCCGCCGGCGACAGCTTTTTGCTCGGCGATCTCGAATGGCGTGCGCTCGGCGTTCCCGGTCACGACATGGACGCGCTGGCGCTGTACAACCCGGAGCGGCGCCTGCTGATTTCCGGCGATGCGCTATGGCAGGACGGTTTTGGCGTCATCTTTGCCGAGTTGCTCGGCAATCCCGATGGCCTCAAGTCGGCGCGGGAAACGCTGGAAACACTCTCACGCCTGCCGATCGCTGCCGTGATCCCCGGCCACGGCGCGCCCTTCGCCGATGTCCCCGAAGCGCTGGAACGCGCCTTCCGCCGTCTCGCCGCCTTCGAGCAGAACATTGAACGGCTGGCGCGCCATGCGCTGAAGGTGATGTTCGCCTTCCTGATGCTGGAAAAGCGCAGTCTGCCGCGTGCCGCACTGGCTGAAACACTCGCCGGCCTCTCCTTCGCGCAGGATGTGAACGCCCGCTTCCTCGGCTACGAGGCTGAAGCCCTCGCTGACTGGCTGGCCGACGACCTGACGCGGGCCGGGGTGTTGCGCGAGGAAGGATCGCTGCTGCTCGCTGCCTGAGCGCCGTCAGCAACCTCTGCGCCGACGGCTCTTTCCACTGCTCAAGCACTGGAATGCCTGTCGCACCCGGGCGACAGTTGGCGTTGTTGCTTGCTTCGCGTCTATAAACGCGTCTGTCACCCTCTCATTGCTGACAAAGGAGCGTTCTATGGATAAATCCATGGTCAAGGGCATTGTCCTCGGCGGACTCGCCGTCACCGCTGTTGCCGCGAGCGGCGTCGGCTACAAGGCCATGACCCAGCCGGTCTATGCCGAAGTTCTCGCTGCGCGCGAAGTTACCGAGACGGTACGTACGCCGCGCGAGGAATGCGCCGACGTCGCCGTGCGCAGGCGCGCGCCGGTGCAGGATCAGCATCGCATCGCTGGCACCGCGATCGGCGCGGTCGCCGGTGGCCTGCTCGGCAGCACCATCGGTGCTGGTACCGGGCGCACCATCGCCACCGTGGCTGGGGCGGCGGCCGGCGGCTACGCCGGCAACAAGGTGCAGCAGGGCATGCAGAACGGCGACACGGTGAGTACCACCGAGCGGCGCTGCAAGACGGTTTACGACACCTCGCTCAAGCATCACGGCTACGATGTGAGTTACCGTCTCGACGGTCGCGAGGACGTCGTGCGCATGTCCTTCCATCCGGGGACGCGCATTCCGGTCAAGGACGGCAAGCTGGTGCTCGATCCGCTGCCGGGGGGGCAGAAGGCGGATTCCTGACCCGGACTGCGCTCGCTCATCGCGGACTGCCCGGCGCGTACGCCTGCATTCGTCGCCTGATTGCGCTATGCTGCGACGGATTCAATCAGCGGGTACAGGCAACTCCGATGCGCATGCGACAGCTACGACACGGTTTGGTCATCGCGACGCTCCTCGCGGTGTCCGGCAACGCGCTGGCACAGTGGGTGATGATCGGGCGCAACGAGGATATGCGTCTGCTTGTGGATCGCGGCAGCATCGTTCGCAATGGCGACATCGCCACGATGATGCAGATGGTCGATTACACCAGTGCCCAATGGATCGGCTCGAAGGTGATCATGTCAGTGCGCAATGTTGCCGAGTACGACTGCGTCAAGCGCAAGACGCGTGCCGTCGCTGGTGTTGCCTACAGCGAACAGTTGGGGCGCGGCGTCGAGGTGACGCGCGAGGAAGCGCCGCCGGATGCCTCCTGGGTCGATGTATCGACGGGCGGCGCCGGCGAGCGCCTGTGGCAGGCAGCCTGCGGACGCGAATGACGAATCCGCGGTCGCGGCACCGCGTCAGCGTGCAATGCGGACGAGCATCCCGTTCTCGATCTTCACCCGGTCGCCGGACAGGAAGGCCGGTTTTTCCGCGTACTTGATCGTGCGTGTGCCGCCGTTGTCCATGCGCACCACCACCTGATACTCGGTCTTCTCGCGCACCTTCTTTTCCACCTGATGTCCGGCGTAGGCGCCACCGGCGACGCCGACCACGGTCGCCACCGTCTTGCCGCTCCCCTTGCCCACCTGATTGCCGAGCAGCCCGCCGGCAACGCCACCAGCAACAGCACCGACGCCGGAACCCTCGCCTTCGGTACGTACTTCGCGCACATCGGTCACCTGTCCACAGTCAACGCAGGCGGCGAATGCGGACACGGAGAGCAGCAGGGTCGCTGCCAGGGCGGAAAAACGGATTGCTTGCATGATTGATCTCCACGGAATCGGAAAGGCAGATTCATTCTACGCCGTGCCGGTTGCCCGCGCAGCGCACGTATAATGTCCCCGGCAGTCTGAGTTACTGCCTTGAACCCGCGGCCCTGGAATGGGTCGCATGTAAGTTGCCGTGTCACCCGCGCGGCGACGGTTGATTCAACTTTCGGGAGCACTCCATGAACCACACCCTGCGCCGTCTGGCGCTCAAGGGCGCCCTGCTTTTCGCGCTCGCCCCCGCCCTCGCCGGCAACCTCTCCGCCCAGGAAAACACGCTGCGCGTATCCGCCATCCCTGACGAGGCACCCACCGAACTGCAGCGAAAGTTCGCGCCGCTCGGCAAGTATCTCGAAAAGGAAACCGGCATGAAAGTCGTTTTTACGCCCGTTTCCGACTATGCAGCGGTTGTCGAATCGCTGGCGACGAAGAAGCTCGACCTCGCCTGGCTCGGCGGCTTCACCTACGTGCAGGCGAAAATCCGCACCCAGGGGACAACCGCGGGCACCGCTATCCCCATCGTCCAGCGTGAGGAAGACGCGAAGTTCACCTCGAAGTTCATCACCGCCGACCCGACGATCAAATCCTTCGCCGATCTGAAAGGCCGCAGCTTCGCCTTCGGCTCACCCTCCTCGACCTCCGGCCATCTGATGCCGCGCTATTTCCTGCAGCAGGCCAACCTGAGTCCCGACAGGGACTTCCGCAATGTCGCCTTCTCCGGTGCGCACGACGCCACCGTCGCCTTCGTCGCCGCCGGCAAGGCCGATGCCGGTGTGCTCAACGCCTCGGTGTGGGACAAGCTGGTCGAAACAAAGAAGGTCGATACCGACAAGGTGCGCGTCTTCGCCACAACGCCGCCTTACTTCGACTACAACTGGACGGTGCGTGGCGACCTCGATCCGGTCATCGTGAAAAAACTCACCGATGCCTTCCTCAAGCTTGATCCGAAGAATCCCGAACACGCCGAGATCATGGCGCTGCAGCGTGCGTCGAAGTTCATCCCGTCGAAGAAGGAAAACTACGACGGCATCGAGCAGGCAGCGAAGGCCGCCGGGCTGTTGAAGTAAGTGAGTTTCACCCTGGCAGGCGTGGGCTTGACCCACGCCAACGGCTTTACCGCGCTCGCCGACGTGTCGCTCGCGGCGCAGCGCGGCGAGCGCATCGCCGTGATCGGCCCTTCCGGTGCCGGCAAGACGACGCTGCTGCGTCTGCTTGGTGCCGCGCTGCGGCCGACGGCGGGCAACATCTCGCTGCTCGCTGCCGATCCGTGGGCGTTGTCGGCCAGCGGGCTGCGCCGGCTGCGTTCGCACATCGGCGTCGTGCATCAGGCACCACCACTGCCGCCGCGCCAGCGCGTCGTTACCGCCGTGCTTGCCGGGCGCCTCGGTGAATGGCCCTTGTGGAAGAGTATCGCCTCGCTCATCTATCCGGCGGACATCGCCGGCGCGCGCGAGGCGCTTGCCCGGCTCGATCTCGGCGAGCGCCTGTTCGACCGCTGCGACCGCATTTCCGGCGGGCAACTGCAGCGTGTCGGCATCGCCCGCGTGCTCTACCAGCGGCCTGATCTGATCCTCGCCGACGAGCCGGTGTCGGCGCTCGACCCCGCGCTCGCCCGGCAGGCGGTGAACGTGCTGCTGCGCGATGCCGAAGCGCGCGGGGCAACGCTTGTCGCCAGCCTGCACGCCGTCGATCTCGCGCTCGCCGGCTTCCCGCGCATCGTTGGCGTGCGCGACGGGCGTATCGTTTTCGACCGTGCCGCAGCCGAGGTCAGCGAAACGATGCTGCATGAGCTCTACGCCGCCGAGGGCAGCGAGTTGCCGACGCTGGCCCGCGAGCCGCGTCAGGCGGTGGCCCCCGTCGATGGCGGCGCAGTGCTGACCGGCGCGCGCTGCCGATGAACGCCGGGCTGCCCCTGCGCGACCCGGCCGCACGCGGCCGCGCGACGGCGCTGATCGTTGCACTGGTCGTGCTCTGGCCGCTGCTGGTCGTGGCCGAGTTCAAGCCGGCCGCGCTTTTCGATGCGCAGAACCTGCGCGTCACCGGCAATTTCCTCGCCGCCTTCCTGCCGCCGGAAGCGGGGCGCGAATTTCTTGGTTTCCTCGCGCGCGCAACGCTGGAGACGCTGGCCATCGCCACTGCCGGCATCACGCTCGCGCTGTTGCTGGCCGTGCCCCTGGCGCTGCTGACGACGCGCGTGCTCGCCGTCGCCGAGATCGGGCCGGGCCCGGGGCAGGGGCGTGCGGCCATTCTCCATCACGGCCTGCGCGTGCTGCTTACCGTGCTGCGCGGCATTCCGGAACTGGTCTGGGCGCTCCTCTTCGTGCGCGTCTTCGGCCTCGGCCCGGCCGCCGGCGTGCTCGCGCTCGGCCTCACGTACGGCGGCATGCTCGCCAAGGTCTATGCCGAAATCCTGGAATCAGGGGACACGAAGCCGGCGCGCGCTATTCTCGAAGCCGGCGGCGGGCGGTTGCAGGCCTTTCTCTACGGCCTTTTGCCCGGCAACGCACAGGAACTCACGTCCTACACCGTCTATCGCTGGGAATGCGCGGTACGTGCCTCGGTGGTGATGGGTTTCGTCGGAGCCGGCGGCCTTGGCCAGTTGATGGACCAGGCGATGAAGATGCTGAACGGCGGCGAAGCGTCCACCATCCTGCTCGCCTTTCTGGCGCTGGTACTTGCCGCCGATGCGTTCTCCGGCCTCTTGCGCCGGCAACTCGCGGCGGCCGGCCTGCGCCACCGCCATGCCGGCGTCGGCCCGGCGGGGGGCGGTGTCATCGCCGCGCTTGCCGCAGTAGTTCTCGCCAGCTTCCTGTTCCTCGATCTCGGTTTTGCCGCATTGCTCACCCGTGAATCGGCGCAGCTGATTGGCGAATTCCTCGGCGCTTTCCTGACGCCCGACCTCACGCCCGTCTGGTTGGGCAAAGTCGCTTACGGGATGCTGGAAACGCTCGCCATCTCGGCCATCGGCACCTTGCTCGCCGTTGCCGCTGGCTTTGCGTGCGCGTTGCCGGCCTCGGGTCGTCTTGGTCGCTATGCCGGACAGTCGTCGCGTTTCGTGCTCAACGCACTGCGCTCCGTGCCCGAACTGGTCTGGGCCACATTGACCGCGCTGTCGGTCGGCCTTGGGCCATTTGCCGGCGTGCTGGCCTTGGCCCTGCATACCACCGGCGTGCTCGGCCGACTCTTCGCCGAAACGCTGGAAAATGCGCCACCAGCGCCGCACGACGCGCTGCGCGATGCCGGCGCGCGTCCGCTGGCGGTCTTCCTCTACGGCACGCTGCCGGAAATCGCGCCGCAATGCGCGGCCTATGCGCTCTATCGCTGGGAAATGAGCATCCGCATGGCCGCCATACTCGGCTTCGTCGGTGCCGGCGGCCTCGGGCAACTGCTCTACTTCGAGTTGTCCCTGTTCCACCATGCGCAGGCCGGCACGGTAATCGCGGCGATGCTGCTGCTGTCGTTGCTGGCCGATGCCGCCAGCGCCCGCCTGCGCAGGGGAATGGCCGCGGGCTGACGGTTGCCGTTCAGTGGTCGAAATCCGGCGGCAGGATCGAGAGTCCTGCCATCGGGCGCAGCACGACGGTATTGCGGCCGCTCGCCTTGGCTTCGTAGAGCGCCTGATCGGCGACGCTGAGGGCTTCTTCCAGCGAGCGTACCGAGGCATCGGCAATACCGATGCTGAGCGTCATGCGCAGGGTGGCGCCGTCAGGCAATGCGATCACCATTGCGTCGAGTCGGCTGCGTAGCCGGTTGCTCAGGACGGCCGCTTCCTCTGGTGTCGTTTCGGGAAAGACGAAGGCGAATTCCTCGCCGCCGTAGCGGCCCGCGGTGTCTGCATGGCGCAGGGTGCTGCGCACGAGGTCGGCGAATGCCCTGAGCGCAAGGTCGCCTGCGGCATGTCCATGCTGGTCATTGATGCGCTTAAAGTGATCGAGGTCGGCAAGACCAACTGTGACCGGCCGACCATAACGCTGCGATCGCGCCACTTCGCCGGCGGCGATATGCATGAACTCCCGGCGGTTGTTCAGCCCGGTCAACATGTCCGTGGCGGCCAAGCGCTCAAGTTCATCGCGCGTTTCTTCGTGCTTTTGCAGGATGTCGTGCAGTTGGCCGATCGCCCCTTCGATGGCCTTGATCTCATGCAGGCTTCCGGGCGGAAGATCGAGAACGGGCGCAGTCTTTCCCAGCGTTTTCAACGTGGCATCAATCCTCTGCAGAGGCAGGATCAGTCGGCGATGCATCAACAGCAGCAGCACGATGACAAAAACCAGCGTGATCGCCAGCGTGGCATAAAGCTTCTGCTGCGCCCCCTCGATCACTGCCCCCATGGTAGCTACTTCGCCGCGTGCAAGGCTGACGGCTTCGACGCTGATATCGTCTGCAGCGAGACTCAGGCGGCGGGAGAGTTGTGCCCATTCGGCATGTACTGCGGAATCTCCCTGCTCGCCTCGCGTTACGCGCGTCAGGAACAATTCCGTTTCCGTCGCAATGTCGCGCGCACGCGGATTCCCCAGAATGCTGGGGTGGCTCGCCATCAGATTGACAACGAACATGGCCTGCTGGCGTGCCTGCGGTGTGCTGGCAGAGAGAACGCGCTCTCCTTCGAGGCGCAGCGTCTCGATGTTGCGCGCCAGTCGCTGCTGCTCGATCGAGGTTGGCAAGGCCTGTGTGCGCAACTGCGTCACCGAATCCAGAAGTTTGCGCTGGTCCGCGACGAGCAGCGCAATGGCGGTGATGAGCAGTAACGTGAAGATTCCGGCCAGAACACCAAAGAGGGTTGCGGCATTCAGCGACCGGGGGGCATCGGTTCCTTTCCGCAGGTGCATGATTCAATCTGCCAGGAACGGCATGTAGCGCCGCAGGATTCGCTGGAATGTTCCGTCTCCGCGCATTGCGTCGAGCGCGGCATCGACATCCTGGCGCAGCTGCGCTTCCCGCTTCGGCAGGATGGCATGCACGCTACCCCCCAGGCCAGAATCAAGGAGTGCGGGACCGGTGAAGGTGGCGCGCCCTTGCGCCGACTGAAGCAGAAAATACGCGCTACGCACCGGCATCAGCGCAAAATCGGTTTGCCCGCGCAATAGCAGCGCCATTGCCTCTCCCGTTGATTCAGTCTCAACTATCCGCAAGCGCTGCGCTTGGGCAATGCCCTGTATCGCACGGTGTTGCTGGGTGCCTTTGACGACAGCAACGGCGGCACCACGCAGATCAGCGAGACGAACCTCACCGCCAAACCTGCCGATCGACGCCGTGGTGCCAACCAGTCGCGATGACGAGCGCCACAGTGCCTGTGAGAAAAGTACCCGCCTCTCCCTTTCGGGGGTGTGCAGTACATTCGCTACGCCAAGCTGGAAGCGGCCACTCTCGATCCCGGGCAGGATGTCCGCGAAAGGAAGCGGGTGCTGCGTGCAACGGGCCGCGATGCGCACGCAGATTTCGCGGATTAGGGCGTCGTTGAGTTCCACGATCGCGCGTGCTTCCGGGACATCGGCGCTCGTGGTCATCTGCAGGGTGGCAACCTGCAACTCGCGCGGTGCGGCCAGCGTGGCAGCCGCAGGCAAAAGCAGCAGGGCTCCAAGCAGGGCACCGAGACGTTGGGCATGGGCGATCATTGCAGACGGAACGGCAGGTACTTGGTGTTGATTCGATCGAAACGACCATCGTTCTTCACGGCATCGATCGCGGCATCGATGCGCGGCCGCAGGTCCGCTCGCTGCGGGTTGATGCTGAAAGCGACGTCACCGCCAAGCGAAGGTACGGGCAGGATGCTGGGGCCTATCTCCCGTGCCTGCAATTCCTTTTCCTGGATCAGCCGCAGCGCCGTCGGCATCGGCACGATGGCGGCATCGGCCGTTCCTGCTGCGAGCAGCGGAGGCAGATCGCGATGGTGTTCGACAAAAAAGTTCTTCCACCCCTCGATTTCCACATAGCGCGCCTGGGCTGATCCGCGCACGGCAGCCACCGTGATTCCGGTCGCGCCAGGGCGAATTTCAGGGCGGGCCAGCCAGATGCTCAGCGAGCGGTAGTAAGGCTTCGAGAAAAGCACCTTCTCTTGCCGTTCGGGGGTTATCAGGAAACTGACAGCGGCGAAATCAGCCTCGCCGGCCGCCAGCATGTCGATAACCTTGCCGATCGCGACCTTGTGCATCTCGCAGCGTGCCTTCATCGTCTGGCAGAGTGCCTCGGCCAGTTCGATATTGAAACCGACGAGTTTGCCATCCCCATCCTCATACGACATCGGAGGGGAGCTGCCGATGACGATGACACGCAGCGGTGGCTCCGCGCTCGCCATGACGGGCAGCAGGCCGCCGAGCATGAGGCAAGCAAGGGCGCGGAGGATGCGATGGATCGGTCGGATGCTCATGATTCTGCCAGTGTTTCAACGACGAGATTAACCCAGTAACGTACCCCCAGCCCGATGATTTCGTCGTTGAAATCGTAATGCGGGTTGTGCAGCGTGCAGCCGCCGGTGCCCGGGCCGTTCCCCAGCCAGACATAGCAGCCGGGCTTCTCGCGCAGCATGTAGGCAAAATCCTCGGCACCCATCGACGGCAGCTCGTCCTTCCTGACCTTGTCCGCACCCAGCGTGGCGGTGGCAACCCTGCGGCAGATGTCGGTCTCCGCCGCGCTGTTCACCGTGGCCGGGTAGCGGTGATCGAAAACGACGCCGATCTGCGCGCCGTTCGCCGCGGCCACGCCCGAACACAGGCGTTCCATCGCACGTTCGACCGTCTGCTGCACTTCCGGCTTGAAGCTGCGGATCGTGCCGCGCAGCACCGCTTCTTCGGGAATGATGTTCCAGGCGCTGCCCGAATGGAACTGCGTGACGCTGACCACCGCCGCGTCGCAGGGGTGCAGGTTGCGCGCCACCACCGTCTGCAGTGCCTGCACCAGCTGGCTGGCGGTGACGATGGTGTCGATGCCCTGATGTGGCATCGCCGCGTGGCAGCCGTGGCCGCGCACCGTGATCTCGAAGGCGCAGGTGCCGGCCATCACCGGCCCCGGCATCACCGCCATCTCGCCGACCGGAATACCCGGCCAGTTGTGCAGGCCGTAGACGGCCTCGACCGGGAATTTCTCGAACAGCCCGTCCTCGATCATCACCGCCGCGCCGCCCTCCGATTCCTCGGCGGGCTGGAAGATGAAGACGACCGTGCCATCGAAGCCGATCGTCTCGCGATGCTGGGCGAGGTAGCGCGCGGCCCCCAGCAGCATCGTCGTGTGCCCGTCGTGGCCACAGGCGTGCATGCAGCCCTCGTGCTTCGAACGGTGCGGAAACTCGTTCATTTCCTTCAAGGGCAGTGCGTCCATGTCGGCCCTGAGGCCGATCATGCGCGGTGAGTTGCCGGCACGCAGCACGCCGACGACGCCAGTCTTCGCGATGCCACGATGCACCTCCACGCCGCACTTCGCCAGCTCCGCGGCGACGATGTCGGCGGTGCGCGTTTCGTTGAACGCAAGTTCCGGATGCGCATGGATGTCGCGGCGGATCGCGGACAGCTCCGCGAGGAAAGAGGCGGGGAACGCGGGGGCGGAAATGAGGGTCTCTTGCATGGCGAAACGTCCTGCTCGGGCTGGCTATCCAGTTTAGCGCTGTTGCCGGGCAAACTCACCATCCGCTATCCTCGCACCCATGCGCCTCGTACTCATCAGCGGCCTTTCCGGCTCCGGCAAGTCCATCGCCCTCCGCATGCTGGAGGATAGCGGCTATTACTGCGTCGACAACCTGCCCTCGCAGCTCTTGCCGCAGCTTGTTGGCCAGCTCGATCAGCAGGGCTACGACAAGGTTGCCGTCGCCGTCGATATCCGCGGCGGCGATTCGCTGGAAATGCTGCCGCAGCAGCTCGATACGCTGCGCGAGCAGGGGCTGGAGCCGAAGTTCCTCTTTCTCGACGCGAAGAACGAAACGCTGATCAAGCGCTTTTCGGAGACGCGCCGCGCACACCCGCTGGCGCGCGACGGGCGTTCGCTGGCCGAGGCCATCGCCGAGGAGCGCGAACGGCTGGAGAGCCTGGCCGGGCTCGGCCACCATATCGACACCAGCGATCTCGCCGCAGCCACGCTGCGCGAATGGGTGCGCCAGTTCATCGAGGCCGAGGCCGGCGAGGGGCTGGTGCTGATGTTCCAGTCCTTCGGTTTCAAGCATGGTGTGCCGCTCGACGCCGATTTTGTGTTCGACGTGCGCTGCCTGCCGAACCCCTACTACGACACCACGCTGCGTCCGCTCACCGGGCTCGACGAGGCGGTGATCGAATTCCTCGACGATTCGCCGGACGTTCATCGCATGCGCGAAGACATCCGCCGCTTCGTCTCCAGCTGGCTGCCCGCGTTCATCCGCGACAGTCGCAGCTACCTCACCGTTGCCATTGGCTGCACTGGCGGACAGCATCGCTCGGTCTATCTCGCCGAATGGCTGGCGCGCGAGTTCGCCGGCCGCGCGCGCGTGCTTGTCCGCCACCGCGAGTTTTCGTGACGCCCTGGATTTCCCTGCCGCGACCCGGCGACTGGGTCGTCGTTGCCGTCGCCACGGCCGGCGTTGCCGCCTCCTTTCCGTTGATCTGGCAGGGCGGCATCGCCGAAAAGGCGGTGGTGCGCCGCGATGGCACCGTCGTCGCCGAGCTCGATCTCTCGCGCAAGCGCACCATCGAGGTTGAAGGCGCGCTCGGCGCCTCGGTGATCGTCGTCGAGCCGGGGCGTGCGCGCGTTGCCGCCGATCCAGGGCCGCGCCAGTACTGCGTCCGTCAGGGTTGGCTGTCGCGCCCAGGCGAGATCGCCATCTGCGCCCCCAACCGCGTCAGCCTGCAGATCGCCGGCGGCAGGAGCCGATATGACTCGGTCACCTACTGAAATCGTCCTCGTCCCGAGCGCCGATGATCACCGCATCGCGCGCCTTGCCGCGGCGGCGATCGCCCTGTCGCTGGTCGATGCCGCGATTCCGCTGCCGCTGCCCGGCGTGAAGCCGGGGCTTGCCAACATCGTCACGCTGCTGGTGCTCTACCGCTACGGCTTCGGCACGGCGGCCTGGGTCACCGGCCTGCGCATCGTCGCCGGTGGCCTGCTGCTTGGCCATCTGTTCTCGCCCGGATTCTTCCTCAGCCTTTCCGGCGGCATCATGAGCCTGTGCATGCTGGCGCTGGCGCAATGGTTGCCGCCGCGCTGGTTCGGGCCGGTCACCCTCTCGGTGCTCGCCGCTTTTGCCCACATCTGCGGGCAGCTGCTGCTCGCCCGCCTGTGGCTGATTCCGCACGATGGTGTGTTCATGCTGGCACCGATCTTCTTTGCGGCGGCGCTGTTCTTCGGCATCATCAACGGTCTGATCGTCGCGCGCCTCATCGGCGAAGCCGAAACCACGAAAGCCCAACATGCCTAAGACCGTCTGCCTCGCCTTCACCGGCGCCTCCGGCATGCCCTACGGCATCCGCCTGCTCGAATGCCTGCTCGCCGCCGGCTGCCACGTGCAACTGCTCTACTCGCAGACGGCGCAGGTCGTCGCCCGGCAGGAAATGGGGCTCGATCTGCCAGCGCGGGCGGCGGATGCGGCCGTGCATTTCCGGCGCGAGTACGCGGCGCTTCTGGCACAGCACGGCGGCAGTCTCGACGTCTATGGCCGCGAGGAATGGTTCGCGCCGGTGGCGAGCGGTTCCAATCCGCCGCATGCGATGGTCGTCTGCCCATGCACGATGGGCACGCTGGCGGCGATCGCCCAGGGCCTTGCCGACAACCTGATCTGCCGCGCCGCCGACGTCGCGCTCAAGGAAAAGCGGCCGTTGATCCTGGTGCCGCGCGAAACGCCGTTCTCGGCGATCCACCTCGAAAACATGCTGCGCCTCGCGCACGCCGGTGCCGTCATCCTGCCGCCCAACCCCGGCTTCTACCATCACCCGCAATCGGTCGAGGCGTTGATCGATTTTGTCGTCGCCCGCATCCTTGATCATCTCGGCGTACCACACGCGCTGATGCAGCGTTGGGGGGCGCCAGCCTGATGAGCTTGTTCTCGTTCTTCAAGCCCGATCGTCCGCAACCGCCGGCGCCGCCGCAGGAAATGGAAATTCCGCTCTTCCCGCTGAAGTCGGTGCTTTTTCCCGGCGGCGTGCTCGCCCTCAAGGTATTCGAGCAGCGCTATCTCGACATGAGCGCCGCCTGCCTCAAGGACGATCGCCCCTTCGGCATCTGCCTGATCCTGCAGGGCGAGGAGGTCGGCGCGAACGCAAGCGAACCCGCAAGCACGCACACGATCGGCACGCTTGCCCACGTGACGCAGTGGGACATGGAACAGCTCGGCATCCTGCAGCTCGCGGTGCGCGGCGGCAGGCGCTTCCGCATTCTCGAATGCCACACCGGGGCGGGCGGGCTGCAGTGCGCGCGTGTGCAGCTTCTCGACGAACCGGCAAAAACCGCGGTGCCGGAAGCGCAGGCGGCGCTGCTACCGCTCCTGCGCAAGGTTGCCGCCGACATCGGTCCGGAGAAGATGCCCGAGCCGCACGACTGGGACGACGCCTGCTGGGTCGGCTACCGCCTCACCGAGGTGATGCCGGTACAACTGCTCGCCAAGCAGAAGCTGCTCGAACTCGACGATCCGGTGTCGCGGCTGGAGATTCTTTATCGCTATCTGGAACCGAGGGGCTTCTTCGGCAATTGAATCAGTTGCCTGCGAGGCGGTGCCTCGCCGCGTAGCGGATCAGATCGGCGTTGTTGTCGATTTCCAGTTTTTCCATCAAGCGTGCCTTGTAGGTGCTGACGGTCTTCGGGCTGAGGCAGAGGGTCTGTGCGATCGTTCCCAAAGGAATCCCGGACGAAAACATTCGGAGAATCTGGATTTCCCGCATTGATAGCAGTTCCTCCGGCAAGCGTTCCTGTTTCGTTGTTGGAAACACCACGACCTCCACCAGCGATGGATCGATGAACTGACCGCCGCCAGCGACCTTGCGGATTGCGTGAACCAGGATCTCCGGATCGCTGCCTTTTGCCACGTAACCGACTGCGCCATTGCGAATCGCGCTGGCAACGAACTGGCGCTCCGAGTGCATCGAGAGCACAAGAACGGGCAGATTCTCGTGCTGGCGGCCGATTTCCTGCAGTAGTTCGACGCCGTTGACGCCCGGCATCGAAAGATCGAGGAGAACGACATCGCAACGCTCCTTCTTCAAGAGGGCGAGCAGCTCGTTTCCGGAAGAGGCTTCGCCTGTGATGCGCAGATCCTCATAGGCAGCGAATACCTGCCGGATGCCGCAACGGACCATCGGATGGTCGTCGGCGATCATGATGTCTATCGTCCTGGTCACTGCGTCTGGTTCCCGAAGGGTATGGATATTTCAATAATGGTTCCGGCGCCGGGAGTGCTGTCGACGGTGAGCGTACCGCCCGACGACAGGATTCTTTCGCGCATGCTGAACAAACCGAAGCTGTGCATGGAATCGACGCGACTGCGGTCGAACCCGCAACCATCGTCGCTCACCTGAATCAGCAGTTTCCCGTTGTCGTGTCGCAGCGAGATCGACGCCGTTTCCGCTCCCGAATGCCTGCCAATATTGGTGAGCGATTCCTGAATGGCGCGGAAAACGTTCGTTGTGGTCACTTCGTCCAGCTCCGGCACCTCGATGGGAAAGGATGTCTTGCACGGGATCTTCGTGTGCGCGGTGAAATCGCTCGCCAGCCAGTCGAGCGCGGGCAGCAATCCGAGGTCGAGAATGGCTGGCCGCAGATGGCTCGCGATTCTGCGCACGACCGCGATCGTCTGTTCCACGAGTTCGCGAATATGGAGCGTCTGCTCGCCGTAGCGGAGCGCATCGTTGCGGGACTGGTCCAGCGTCGACACGCCGTACTTGAGCGCCGTCAGGAGCTGCCCGAGCTCATCGTGCACTTCCTGCGCCACATACTTCCTGTCGTTCTCAAGCAGTTGCGTCTGGTGCGTGGCGAGCGCACGCATGTTCTGCTGCGACTCGATCAGTGCCCGCTCGGTTTCCTTGAGCGCGGTGATGTCGATGACCTGCCCGATGGCATGCAGCGGCTGGCCATGCTCATCGGCGATCGTCGAGGCCGCAAGCAGTCCCCAAGCCGCGCTCCCGTCCGGCCTCACATATCGTTTCTCGGTCACAATACTGCGTCCGGCGAGAAGTTCGTCCTTGATGTGTTCGTTGAGGGAAGCCTCTTCCGGGTGAACGAGCTTCCTGAACGACATTGCTTTCAGCTGCGTAGCCGTGTAGCCGGAGAAGCGCTCGAAGGCGGTGTTCGCGCGCAGGTAGCGGCCTTCGCGATCCGTGATGACGATGCCCAGAGGCGAATCGCTGAAAAGGCGCTCGAAGAAATCGGAGGACATGCGCGCCTGCGCCTGCGCATTGCGAACGCTGCTGATGTCCTCGACGACAAGGATTGTTCCCGAAAGGTCGCCGCCATCTGAAAGCAGGGGTATCGCCGAGACGAGTATCGTTCTGCGGATGCCTTCTTGCAATTCCAGTTCGATCAGGTCGCCGATCGCCGGTGCGCGTCTGGCGATCGCCTTTGCCAGCGCCCAATCATCCCTCTGCAAGGGCGCTCCGCTGTTTGCCCAGTAGCCGCGCAGACTGCAGAAATCATCGACATCTTCGACACTGACATCGCCCAGCGTCTTGCGGAAGGCGTCGTTCCTTCGCGTGACTCGTCCATCGGCATCGACGAGTGCGACACCGACCGGCAGCACATCGAGCACCTCGCTCAGCAAGGCCTCGCTATGGCGCAGGGCAATGGCGATCTTCTTCTGCGCGGTGACGTCGACAACGAAGCATCCCATCGCCACGACATCGCTTCCATTTGCGCGTATCGGAAAGAAATACCCGCGCCAGTACCCCTCTTCGCTGCCACCATCCGCATTCGGGAGTTGCCCGTGAAACTCGACGTCGGAATAGCTGGTGCCCGCGAAAACGCCGAAATGATAGGGTCTCAGTCTCTCGGCAAGTTTTGGCTGCAGATCGGCGACCGTCTTGCCGGTGTAGTCCGCGACATCGAAGCCATTGATTCTGGCGAGACCGGGGTTGACGAGGCGATAGCGCATGTCTCGATCGAGCGTCGCGATCCCCGCCGGCATCGACGCGAAGAACGCGTTGAGCAAAGCATTCTTCTCCTGCAGCGACTGCTTGAGTGATTTTTCGCGCCGGTATCCCGACAGGAGAAAGTAGGCGCCAAGCGGGACAATCAGTGTCAGAAATGCCATCGTCACCAGATGACCAAAGAGGTCGCGCGACAGCTCGTGATCGATGTCATCGTATGAAATGCCGACCGATACCGCCAGTGGCAGGTCGGATAGCTTGCGGTAGGAGAGAAAGCGATGCACGTTGTCCGTCGAGATGGCGCCCTCGAATCGGCCCGTTGGTGCGCGCTCGATCGCGGTGCGCAGATCGGCGTGGACGATGCTGGCTGCCGCAGTGGCGGCGTAGTTTGGTTGCCGTGCGATGATGGTGTAGCTGTCCAGATGATGCAGGCCCACTGAGCCATTGCTGCCAATGCGCAAGGTACCCATCTCGCGTGCGAGCACCTCGGTCTTCACGGCCGCCAGAATCACGCCGATCAACCTGCCGTCGGCAGAGCGCAGCGAACGGCTCAACGTGAACGCTGGCTGCCCGTTGCCGGGAAGCTTGAATGGCTTCTCCGCATACAGCCTGTCGCTCCTGGACTGCTGATGAAAGCGGAAGAAATCCCGGTCCGCGTGATTGCGTCCCGGGCGAACGTCGGGCGTCGACAAGGCCAGCGCAGTACCGTCCGGCGTGAGAAAGGCGAGCGCATAGACATCATCCAGATTTGGCGCGTGCCGTTCGAGAACGCGAGTGACCGCTTCCGCATCCCGCCCGATCCGATGTTCGGCGATCTCCGTGCGCGCGAGCTTGAGCATCTGGTCGATGATTTGAATGCTACGACTGACGCGCAGATCGAGTGCAATGGCCAGGCTGTCCGCGCGCTGGCCTAGCAACTCAAGCCGTTGCGTACGGGTCGACCACTGATCCAGAAAAAACATAAGCCATGCCAGTACCAACAACACTGCAACTGAGCTGACAAGGCGCTTCTCGAACATCAATTCTTCCGCGTAGTACGCATGGATGACTAGCGCTATGTTAGTCCGCATCCACGTCTGGCGCAGCAAAACTTCGCAGTTTCCGCGCTTTCTATCAAGGCACGATAAGTCTGCGTAGGAATTCCCCTACACAGATTCATCCCGTGCTGACAGACATTCTCTCCCGCAGTGGTATTTATGTGAGCAACATATACCAGCATGCAGTGACATGCTGTGCCAGCCATCTATCGCAGCGCGTAAGGCTTCGCGGATTTGCGGAGTGGGTGTCCTGGCTGGGTGGTTGTTCAAAGGGGAGGGTGCTGATCACGATGTTGCGAATGGTCCTCACTGAAAAGGCAGCGCCAGCATCGCTTGGCTCGCCGGCGGTCGATGTATCGTTGCCGGTCGTTTCTGGACGCAGCGCACGTGATGCGGCGCCACGAATGCCGTGCGCTCCTGCTGCGACCGACAACAATGCCCTGCTGCAGCAGGTGGTGTACCAGACGGAGGATGCCGTACTCATTACCGACGTCGCCGGAACGATCATCTTCGTTAATCCTGCCTTCGAGCGCGACACGGAGTATCTGGCCGAGGAAGTCATCGGCACGACACCGGCAATCCTGAAATCGGGCATTCATCCCGACGATTTCTATGCCGCGCTGTGGGCGACGCTGCGCAATGGCGAAGTGTTTCGCGGCGTGTTCGTCAACCGGAAGAAGTGCGGCGAGCGCTACTCCGAAGAGAAGGTGATCACTCCCATTCGCGATGCCGAAGGCGCGGTGACCCACTACGTATCGACCGGCCGCGACATTGGCGCGCGTTTTGCCGCGCAGGCCCGGGTCGAGTTCCTGGCGAACCATGATCCGCTGACGGAGCTGCCGAACCGGACCCTGTTCTATGATCGTTTCCAGCATGCGATCACGAGAAGCCTGCGTGACGGTTGCCTTCCGTCGCTTCTGTACATCGATCTCGATCGCTTCAAGCCGATCAGCGACAGTCTCGGCCGCGGCGGCGGCGATGCCTTGTTGGTGCGCGTCGCCGAGCGTCTGCGTTCGCTGACGCGCAGCGAAGACACGATCGCACGTCTTGGTGGCGACGAGTTCGCGATCGCGCTCGAAGGCGTCCGCTCGCCTGCGGATAGCGCCCGGATCGCACAGTCGCTGATAACCGCTTTCCAGCAGCCGTTCGAGCACTGCGGTCGCCCGATCTATATTGGGTTGAGCATCGGAATTGCGTGCTATCCCGTCGATGGCGAAGACGTCGAGGCGCTGATCAAGCACGCCGACATTGCCATGCTCCAGGCCAAGTCGCGCGGGCGCAGCTGCTGGGTCAACTACAGCGCCGTCATGGACAGCAACCTGCTCGACGACCTGTCCATGGATGCCTCGCTGCGCAGCGCACTGAGCCGGCAGGAATTCGATCTGCACTTCCAGCCGATCGTCGATCCTGCCGATCGCAGCGTCGTTGCGCTTGAAGCCTTGCTGCGATGGCACTCACCCAGCCATGGCATGGTCCCGCCGTCGCGCTTCATCCCGATGCTCGAATGCAATGCCCTGATCATCGAAGTGGGGCGCTGGACGCTAGAGCGTGCCTGCGAGCGGAGCATGCTGGTCGGTGACCTGATCGCCAGAGGCACCATTCTCGCGGTCAATCTATCCGGCAGACAGTTTCGGGATGGGTCGCTGGTCGACGATGTGCGTCGAATCCTGCAGCGCACCGGGTTCCCCCCGGCGCAGCTCGAACTCGAAATTACCGAGAGCATCCTGATCGAAGACTCCGTCGCCGCACTGGCAACACTGAACGCCCTGAAGACGCTTGGGGTACGGCTTGCCATCGATGATTTCGGCACTGGCTACTCCTCGCTCAGCTATCTGCGCCGCTTCCCGCTCGACACCTTGAAGATCGACCGCTCCTTCGTGGTCGAGATGGAATCCAGCCACGATGCCGCCGTGGTCGTGCGTACCATCGTCAGTCTCGCGCACAACCTTGGTCTCGACGTCGTCGGAGAAGGCGTCGAGACGGCGGGCCAGATGGCGCTGCTGTCGGAGATGGGGTGCAGGAAGGTCCAGGGTTACTGGTTCAGTCCGCCGTGCACGATCAGCGAGCTCTGTGCGTTTTCAGGGCAGACGGCAGTCGCCGATCAGCGGGGCGCGGAGGGCGGAGTGCGATGAGCACGATCGTCGTGATCGCCGATGCGGAAACCATTTGTGCCACGGTCAGCGGCGAACTCGATTTCGAGGCAGCGCGGAATCTCCTGCTCAGCGTCAGAAAACGGTGGTCTCCCGACATCCGGAACCTGACGGTCGGGCTCGACCGGGTGACGCACACAAGTTCATGCGCCATCGGCGCAATGGTGCTGCTTGCCGAACTTGCCAGCGATGCCTTCCATTTGCGAATCGAACGTTGCCCGCGCGAGATCGAGGAGTTGTTCACCTCGGAACTTCTCGAACACCATTTTCCCGGCGCTGTTCTTGCCGAATGCCGCGATCTGCTGCGCAGCGCGCCGCCCATGTGGCCGGTCGCCGAAGTGGCGCCGGTTCGCCTCGCGTGACGGAGGCACTCGTCAGCGAAAGACTTTCAGCCGCATTCATTTTCTGCAGTCCAGTTCATATCGGAGGTAGTGATCGATGTTCGTAAAATTGACAGTCGCCATGCGACTCGCGGTCGGGTTCGGAATCTTCACGGCGCTGCTCGCCGTGGCCATTTTTCTCGGGCTGTCCCGTCTCGATACGCTCAATGAAATGAATGAACAGATCGTGGTCAAGGACTGGCGGAAGACGGTACTTGCCAATGAATCGATCGACCGGATGAACACGATTGCGCGCGACAGCTTCCTTCTTCTGCTTGCCACCGACCGTGCCTCGGTTCTGCAGCGGATCGAGCAGAACCGCTCGCAGATCGGCGAGCGAATCGATGCGCTCGACAAGCTCATCTACAAGCCGGAAGGAAAAGTTCTGCTCGCCAATATTCGCGAGCGGCGCAAGGTCTATATCGGCGCCTACTCGCAATTGCCGGCCCTTCTCGAATCCGGAAAGGACGCCGAAGCGGCACGCCTGATGCGAACAGAAGTCGTGCCCGCACTCAATGCCCTGCTCGCCGCGATGGAAGAACTGGTCCAGCTGCAGGGGCGGATTCTCGAAGAAAGCGCGGCCGAGGCGAAGGCCGTCTATGAAACCTCGCGCTCACAGATGCTGATCGGGCTTGCAGCGGCCGTTGTTCTCGGCTTCTTTCTTGCGCGCTGGGTGGTGCTTTCCGTGACCGGGCCGCTGGGTGGTGAGCCGGGGGCCGTCAAGGAAATTGCGGAGCGCATCGCCGGGGGCGACCTGGGCGGCACGCTCACGGTGCGGCCGGGCGATGAGCGCAGCCTGATCGCCGCAATGCACAAGATGCAGCAGAACCTGCGCGACATGGTGTCCGGATTGCAGCGCAATGCCGAGAGCGTTTCCTCTGCCGCGCAGCAGCTGTCGACCAGTGCCGCGCAGGTCGCCATTGCGACATCCTCGCAATCGGAGGCCGCATCCTCGATGGCCGCTGCGGTCGAGCAGATGACAGTGAGCGTCAACCATGTTTCCGAGCGGGCGAACGAGACCCATACCATCACCAGCTCGACGGGTACGCTCTCGCATGAGGGCAATCAGGTAATCAACCAGACGCTCGACGAGATGCGCGAAGTCGCGCGCATCGTTGGCGAAGCTGCCGTCACCATCGAGCGCATGGGGCAGAACTCGCAGCAGATTTCGAGCATCGTTCAGGTGATCAAGGATGTCGCCGACCAGACCAATCTGCTCGCCCTCAACGCAGCCATCGAGGCTGCACGTGCAGGCGAACAGGGGCGGGGCTTCGCCGTCGTCGCCGACGAGGTGCGCAAGCTGGCCGAACGTACCACCAAGGCAACGGCGGAAATTGGCTCGATGATCGGTGCCGTCCAGACAAGCGCTACCGAGGCAGTCGACACCATGCAACTCGCCGTTGAACGCGTGACCGTCGGTGTCGACCGTGCGCACAATGCCAGCACCGCGATGACCGAAATCAGCGCCGGTGCCGAGACAGCCGTGCTGATGGTCAACGAGATATCCAGCGCCTTGCGCGAACAGAGCGTTGCGAGCAATGACATTGCTGCCAATGTCGAGAAGATCGCGCAGATGTCGGAAGAGAATGGCGCAGCGACGCGTGAAGTTGCCGAAACCGCCGGCCTGCTTGAACGCCTCGCCGTCGAGGCGCGCGCCAGCGTCGCCCAGTTCAGGCTGGCTTGAGCGCCGCGAGCAGCTTCAGCATCGGCGCCGGCAGCCCGGCGTCGATGGCGTCGCCGAGTGGCAGCCAGAGAAACCTGCCTTCGCCGCAAGCCGGCGCCGCGCGCACCTTGCAGAGCAGCGGGTGCAGGGTCAGGCGGAAGTGCGTGAAGCTGTGCCGTAGCGGAGCCAGCGCTTCGCGCTCAACCACTTCCACACCCAGCGAAGCGGCAAGCGCGTCCGGCTCGCCTTCCGGCAGGCACAGCAAACCGCCCCAGATTCCGGCAGGCGGCCGTCGTTCCAGCAACACACGATCCCGGGCCACAAAGATGCAGTAATCGGTGTGTCGTTCCGGAATGGCCTTTGCCGGCTTTGCCGCCGGCAAAGCATCCTGCCTGCCCTCGCGCTGCGCCACGCAGATATCGCGCAGCGGGCAGATCGCGCAATCGGGGCGGCTGCGCGTGCATAGCGTTGCCCCCAGATCCATGATGCCCTGCGTGTAAGCCTCGATACCGGTGTCCGGCAGCAGTGATTCGGCCAGCACCCACAGTTCGCGCTCGACCGCCGGCCTTCCGGGAAAACCCTCGATGCCGAAGGCGCGGCAGAGCACGCGCTTTACGTTGCCGTCGAGGATCGCCGCGCGCTCACCAAAGGCGAAGGCAGCGATTGCCGCAGCCGTCGAGCGGCCGATACCGGGCAGGGTCGCGATTTCCGCCGCGCACTTCGGAAAGGCGCCGCCATGTTCGCCCTGCAGCACCTGCGCGCAGCGGTGCAGGTTGCGCGCCCGCGCGTAGTAGCCGAGGCCGGCCCACAGCGCGAGCACCTCCTCCGGCGCGGCCGCGGCGAGCGTGGCAATGTCGGGAAAGCGCGCCAGAAAGCGGGCGTAATAGGGGATCACCGTGCTCACCTGCGTCTGCTGCAGCATGATCTCGGAAAGCCAGATGCGGTAAGGGTCGCGCGTGTTCTGCCAGGGCAGGTCGTGGCGCCCGTGGCGGCGGTGCCAGGCGAGCAGGCGGAGGGAGAATTCTTCTTGCAGGGGCATGCGGCGGGTCGACAGGCGTAAGGGGGGGCGGCGATAATCCTGCGCTGCGCTGCGCCGCTCCGACAGTCGTCGATGCTAACACGCCGCCAACCACGCCCGTTCCCGCCAATTCACCCCAACGTTCGCCGATGAGCGCCTACCAACACGATTCCAGTGCCGTCACCCACCTGCCATGCCCGGCCTGCGATGCGGCCGATCACGGCAGCAGCGCAGTGCCCGGCGAGTTCGATTGCCGCGCCTTCCGCGATGCGCTCGGCTGCTTCGCCACAGGCATTGCTGTCGTCACTGCCTGCGCGCCCGATGGCAGCTTCGTCGGGCTGACCGTCAATTCCTTCAACTCGGTGTCGCTCGATCCGCCGCTGGTGCTGTGGAGCCTCGATCTCGGCTCCCCCAGCCTGGATGCCTTCCGTAGCGCCAGCCACTACGCCGTCAATATCCTCGCCGCCGGGCAGGAAGAAATCTCGCAGCGCTTTGCCATGCGCGCCGCCGACAAGTTCGGCGATCTCGACGTTTGCACGGGCTTCGGCGGCGTGCCGCTGCTGCATGGCTGCTGCGCGTGGTTCGAGTGCGCCAACGAAGCGCAGTACCCCGGCGGCGACCATCTCATCTTCCTCGGTCGTGTCGAACGCTTCTCGGCCGATGCGGCGCGGGCGCCGCTGCTCTACCACGGCGGACGCTACGGCCGCCTGGCACGGGATTGAACGCCGCCCGGGATCAGCTTAGAATGCCAGCTCCCCGCTTCGGGGAACCGTTCGCGGGCGTCGTATAACGGCTATTACCTCAGCTTCCCAAGCTGATGACGAGGGTTCGACTCCCTTCGCCCGCTCCACCTTCCTGTCGTGCCGGTGCCTGTGCGCGCCACATAGCCCGTGCCGCGCCCGACGCTGCTGGATCATGGCCAAGGCCCTCATCGATCGTCTGCAGGAACGCATTCCCGGGATTCCCGCCACGCGGGCGCTGATCGCCGCCAACCTGCTCGTCTTTGTGGCCATGCTCTTCTCCGGCGCTGGCCTGTGGCACTCGCCCAACGGCGTGCAACTGGCCTGGGGCGCCAACTTCGGGCCGGCCACGCAGGACGGCGAATGGTGGCGGCTGGCCAGCGCCATGTTCCTGCACTTCGGCGCGCTGCACCTCGGCCTCAACATGTGGGCGCTGTGGGATGGCGGCCAGTGGGTCGAGCGCATGTACGGCCATGCACGCTTCCTCGCGCTCTACCTTGCTGCCGGCCTCGCCGGCAACCTCGCCTCCACCGTATTCCACGCCGGCCAGGCCGTCTCCGGCGGCGCCTCGGGCGCCATCTTCGGCCTCTACGGCGCGCTGCTCGCCTATCTCTGGCTGCGCCGCCGCGAGTTGCACCCGCAGGAGTTCCGCTGGCTGTTCGGCTTTGCGCTCGCGTTCTCGGCGCTCACCATCGCCTTCGGTCTCGTCGTCACCGGCATCGACAACGCCGCCCATCTCGGCGGCTTCGTCACCGGCATCCTGCTCGGCATCGCGCTGCTGCCCGAAAGCGGGCAGTGCACGCGGCGCGTGCTTGCGGCGAGCGGCATCGCGGCGCTTGTCGTCGTCCTCATCGCCGCGCTACCGCAGCCCGCCTACCGCTGGCACGACGAAGTGCGCGCCCGCGAGGAGATCGGCCAGTTCCTGCGCGAAGACGCCGCCATCACCGACAGCTGGAACCGCCTGCTCGCCGCTGGCGAGCGCGATCGCCTCAGTTTCGACGAACTCGCACGACGCATCGAGCGCGACGTCAGCGCCCGCTACCAGCACAGCTTCGAGGAACTCTCCGCGCTGCCCGACGACCCCGCGTTGCCCTCCGCCGGCACCGTGGAACGCCTGCGCGACTACGCTGAGCGCCGCCGCGATGCCTCGCGCGAACTCGCCGAAGGCTTGCGCGAACGCAATCCGCAGAAGATCGGCGAAGCGCTGCGCGAGGCGCAGGGCAAACGCGCGGAGTGATGTGGCACAGGCCGGGAGCGGATCGCCCGCAAGGCCGGCAACGAGCAGAACGCGGAACGCGCACCCGCTGCAATTGCGGATTCTCGACCCCCGCTACGGCGACGCCTGTTACACGCTATTGGGCACGAACAGGTGAATGGGTTGCGGAGCGGGCATCTCGATGCTCACATGCTTGATCTTGGCTCGCAGCGGACTTCTGTCTTCACCGAATTTGCGATGAAGCATTCTGCGTGCGCCTCATGGTGAAGCTGCGCCAGGTCGGCAGCGCTTGGCAGGGTGTCGCCAGAAAATTTCACCGCGGGCCGAAGCGTGACAAGCGACACCATGAGCTTTCCCTGCGCGTTCTTCGCCATCACCCCTTCGGCCATGTCATGGTATTCGTCGACGACAAATCCCCGGCTCGCCGCAAGCGAAAGAAACCAGAGCATGTGGCAACTGGAAAGGGAGGCGACGAACGCTTCCTCCGGATCAACCGCATCCTCGGCGGAATACGGCAAGGGCACCACGCCGGGAGACGCCGAACCCGGCACCTCGACCCCGCCATCGAAGCGAAGCACATGTTTTCGGCTGTAGCGCCCATCGATGAATGCGTGCTGCGAACGGGACCAGAGTACTTCTGCAGTGTGGGTGGTCATGGGCATGGAAACCGTGAAGTGCTCACGGATGGACCGGAGAAGCCGAGAGCATGAAGTAGCTTGAGCATTGTGTCGTAGCGGGGCTTTCGGAGCGAGTGCGATCATCCACGTTTCGTTGTACTCAAACCGACCATCAACCCGCGCCAGCGAGGCTTCATCGCGCAGCGTCCGGTGGAATGATGATCGCCCGCAGCTGAATGAAGCAATGGCCTATGCCGGAGAATGATGCCTGCGGCACGTCCAAGCGCCTGTAAGGCGCGGCTTGACCGGGATCCGTTAGCCGCCTGGTTGGGTCGCATGCTGCAAAGCTTCGGTAGCCCATTGATTCAGGCTTTTGCCTGCAGCCTGCGCAGCAATGAGAGCGCGACCATGGACTTCAGGCGGTACGCGCAGCAGCAACTTGCCGGAAGCCGGCTTCTCGGGGTGTATGCCTTGCTGCTTGCAGTCCGCCAGATAGTCTTTGACTGCGAGCTCGAACTCGGCCCTCAACTCGGCAACCGTTACGCCATGAAAGCTGATCATGTTGCGAATGCCGAGAATACGGCCAACGAAAATGTTGTCACGCTCGTCATACTCGACGCGAGCGGTATAGCCTTTGTACGTCATGGTGTTCATGGCAGCACTCCTGCACGTTCCAATAGTTCTCGAGCTTCTTCGACCTGATAACGCTTGGCCTCCTTGCCCGGATGTGGGCGATGGCAGCGCCACTGTTCGCCATTCAGTTCGATTTTGACGCGCGACCCTTCGCGCTCTGAAACGCAACCACCGAGCGACCTGATAAGCGCTTCGATATCAGCGAACACGATGGACGCAGACGTCGGCCGAGCAAAGATTGCCGTAAGCGTTTTTCGGTGTTTGGCGTTCACGGTTTGATGATAGCTAAAAATGCTAGCATAAGCAATGAGAGGTCAGGTTAACGAGGCTGTAGAAAAACTCGGTTAGGGGCCCTGGCCGAGAAAAACGCAATGCCATTTGACCATTCCAGGAAGCATTCATTTCAATCACTGCGGACTGTATCTGGTTTGCATAATGTCCACAGGCCCTAGCGCCTTAGCATATGGATGGAGCATGCTTATGTCGAGTAGGTATGTCGATTTGCGTGCATCCCCCGTTTGCTCTGGCAGCCTGTAGCTCTCGGGCAAGAGGGGCTTGGCCTGCGTGCTAGAATCGCCCCTCGAATTCGTTCCCGCCCCCCTCCATGAACCTCGTCATCAACGGCGAAAGCCTTGTCTTCCCCGCTTCGCTGACCGTTGCCGCCCTGCTCGAATCGCTCGGCCATGCGGGCAAGCGCATTGCGGTGGAGAGGAATGGCGAGATCGTGCCGAAGAGCCTGCACGGCGAGACGGCGCTGGCGGAGGGCGACCGGCTGGAAATTGTCGTCGCCGTGGGTGGCGGCTGAGCGCACAAGGAGTTTCACCCGATGGATCAACTCAACAGTCTTGTAATAGCGGGCAAGTCCTACGGCTCGCGCCTGCTGGTCGGCACCGGCAAGTACAAGGATTTCGCGGAAACGAAGGACGCCATCGGTGCTTCCGGCGCCGAGATCGTTACCGTCGCCATCCGCCGCATGAACATCGGCCAGGACCCGAGCCAGCCGAACCTGCTCGACGCGATCCCGCCGTCGAAATACACGATCCTGCCCAACACTGCCGGCTGCTACACCGCCGACGACGCCGTGCGCACGCTGCGCCTCGCCCGCGAACTGCTCGACGGCCACGCGCTGGTCAAGCTCGAAGTGCTCGGCGACCCGACCAACCTCTTTCCGAACATGCCGGAAACGCTCAAGGCCGCCGAAACGCTGGTGAAGGAAGGTTTCCAGGTGATGGTCTACTGCGCTGACGACCCCATCCAGTGCAAGATGCTGGAAGAGATCGGCTGCGTCGCGGTGATGCCACTGGCTTCGCTGATCGGCTCGGGCATGGGCATCGTGAACCCTTGGAACCTGCGCCTGATCATCGACAACGCCAAGGTACCGGTGCTGGTCGATGCCGGTGTCGGCACGGCCTCGGATGCAGCGATTGCGATGGAACTTGGCTGCGACGGCGTGCTGATGAACACCGCCATTGCCCACGCGAAAAATCCGGTGCTGATGGCCTCGGCGATGAAGAAGGCGGTCGAGGCCGGGCGCGAGGCCTTCCTCGCCGGCCGCATGCCGCGCAAGCTCTATTCGGCCGACCCGTCGTCGCCCACTACCGGGCTGATCGGTTCATGAGCGAAGAGAAGATCGAAGGCGCCAGCATCGCCGGCGAAGAAGGCGTCTACACCGCCGGCCGCGCCGGCCACATCCGCAGCTTCGTGCTGCGCCAGGGGCGCGTCTCGAATGCGCAGCAGCGCTACTACGACGAGATGATGCCGAAGATCGGCGTGCCCTATGCGAATGCGCCGGTCGACCTTGATGCCGTGTTTGGGCGGAGTGGAAACGTTGCGCCGAAGATCCTCGAGATCGGCTGCGGCATGGGCGAGACCTCGTACGCCATCTCGGCCGCGAATCCGCAGAATGACTACCTCGGGCTGGAAGTGCACACGCCCGGCGTCGGCAGCCTGTGCAAGCTGGTCGCCGAGGGCGGCATCAGCAACCAGCGCATCTGCCAGCACGATGCGGTGGAAGTGCTGCGTGACATGATCGGTCCGGAAACGCTGTCCGGCGTGCATATCTTCTTCCCCGACCCGTGGCCGAAGGCGCGCCATCACAAGCGCCGCCTGATCCAGCCGCCGCTGGTGGCAACGCTGGTGTCGAAACTGAAGCCCGGTGGCTACATTCACTGCGCGACGGACTGGGAAAACTACGCCGAGCAGATGCTGGAAGTGCTCTCCGCCGACCCGGGCCTGCAGAACACGGCCCAGGGTTACGCGCCGCGCCCGGATTACCGCCCGCTCACCAAGTTCGAGCAGCGCGGCATCCGCCTCGGGCACGGGGTTTGGGATCTGGTGTTCAGGAAAGTGCCTTCCGTTCGCCCCTGAATGTCTGGCGCGGCGATGTGTGCCTACTGCAGGCGAAAACTGACCGGCAGGATCAACTGCTGAACGGTGGCGCCGGGCAACTTGCCCATGGCCCAGGCCGCCTTCAGTGCGGCGTTGTCGAGGATGGGGTGACCGCTGGAAGCGGCGACCTGCACATCGGTAATGCTGCCGTCTTCCGCAAGCACGATGATGACGCGCACATCGCCCTCCAGGCCGCGTGCAACGGCCTCGGGCGGATAGAAGGTGTGCTCGGCGAGTTTGCGTTCGGCGGCCCGCAGTTGCCTGGCCGGTGGCTTCTCGGGGCGTTTTTCGGGGGGAGCGGGGCGCGGTGGTTTGGCCTGCGCAGGTTTGGGTGGCGGCTCGGGGGGCGGTGGCGTTTCGCGCGGAGCGTCGTCGTCGAGTGTATTCTTGAGCAGCGGTTCTACCGGTGCGGGCGGTGTTTGTGGCATGGGGCGCAGCACCACGCGCAGCGACTGCGGTGCCGGGGGCGGTTTGAGCAAATCCTTGAAGGCGCCGCCGCCGAGGATTGCCGCGTGCAGAAGCAGCGAGGCGGCGTAGGCAGACAGCAGGCGGCGGGAAGACATGCGAAGGGGCGCGAGGCTCGGAGGTCGGGCGTCAGGTTCCGAATTGTGGCAGAAAGTGGGGCGAACGTCGCCCCGGGAGTAGAAGCGTGAGCAAGATCAGATTGTTGCTGTTGGCGTGTCTGCTGGCTGCCGGTTCAGCCCTGGCGGCGCTGCCCGATGCAACCCAGTTCGGCATTGCCGTCGAGCGCGGCGATCGGCGCGCCGTCGAGCAGTGGTTGAATGAGGGGCTGCCCGCCGATTTTGTGGCCGACCGCATTGGCACCGGCCTGATGATCGCGGCGTGGAACGGCGACATCGAGATGATGGAGCTGTTCGTCAGCCGTGGCGCCAACCCTCGCCGGGTGAACGCGAATGGCGAGCAGGCGATCCAGCTCGCCGCATGGAACGGCCACGCCAAGGCCGTGCGCTGGCTGCTCGAACGCGGCGCCGTGCTCAACCGGGGCGACAAACACTGGGATGCGCTGCACTACGCGGTGTTCAACGGCCACACCGAACTCGCCGCGGAACTGATCGAGCGTGGTGCCAACGTCAATGCCCGCTCCCCCAACGGCGCCACGCCGCTGATGCTGGCCGCCCGCGAGGGCCGCGAGGACGCGGCAAAGCTGCTGCTGGAAAACGGCGCCGACACGACGTTGAAGAGCGACTGGAACGACACCGCGCTCACCTTCGCGATGCGTTACGACCATTACCGCCTCGGCAAGATGATTTCGACGCCCGAGGAATTCGAGATCGCGGTGAAGGCGCCCAAGGAGAGCTTTGGCGAGGCCAGCCGCTCGGCGATGGCGCCGGCGCGCGTGGAGGAAATCCTCAAGCAGATTCGCCAGGCCAACGCCGACGGGCGCGAAACGGTCGAACTGCGCAAGCAGCTGCATATGGCAATCGCCGAGTTTCGCGGCACCGTGAAACCGCTCGGCATGGTGGGGCCCAAGGTGATCAAGCCGGCGCCACCGCCGAAGGCACTGGTGATTACCGCCAAGCGCAAGCAGCCGGAGGGCGGCGAGCGCGTCGAGGTGGTGCCCGGCGGCAGCGCGCAGGTTCCGCCTGGAACGGTGCGCGTGACGCCGAGCGAACCGCCGGTGAGCGCCAGCCGGGTGGCCGACCTGCTGCGCCAGATTCGCGTGGCCGAAGCGCAGGGGCGCCCGACCGATGCCCTTCGTCGTCAGCTCGACGACGCCTTGCAGCAGATGAAATAGGAATCAGCGCGGTGGGGATCTTCGACTGGTTGTTCGGCGCGCACGATTGCTGCAACGGTGATGGGCGCCTGCGCGCCGCCGTCGACAAGGTGATCGAGGGCACCGATCCGCGCCTGAAGGCCATGAGTGGTGCGCGCGAGCGCCTCGCGCCGGCAGTCGAGCATGCGCTCGCCTTCGTGCAGCAGGCCGTGGCGAAGCTGCCGCCGGCGATCGAACTGACACCGGCGAACTGGTCGGCCTCGCCGCTCCTGCACGCCATGTTCACGCGCCCCGCCGATATCACCGATGCACTGGCCATGAGCGGCGATGTGCGCGACTTCATGAAGACGCCGGCCGCCGCAACGATGGATACGTTCTACGGCGTGCTCGCCGCCACGCATGTCGAGCGCAAGGTGCTCGGCAGCGCGATGGAGGGCGAGATGCTGCGCCAGGATGTGGCACAAACCACGGTCAGTTTTGCCGACCTGCGCATTGCCGGCTTTGCCGCCACGGAGGCGGAAATCCGCATCATGCTGGAGGATTTTGCGATCGAGCAGCTGGTGCTTGCCGCGCTTCGCGATATTGCCGAAGACCGGCAGCGCAGCGACCAGCTCTCCGCCTATCGCCAGTTGCTGCGGACGCGCCTGCGCCTGCTCGAACAGGGCGAGGCCGGTTCACTGCTCGAAAGCATGCCCGGCCCCGAAACCGACATCGCGCGTCTGCGCAGCCAGCTGGCTGCGAATGAGGCGGAGCTGAACGAACTGAAGACCGGGAGCGGTACGCTGGATGGCATGCTGGAACCCGTGCTCTCCGCCCTGCATGGCGCCGAGGAAATCATCCGCCCCCGCGTGCTGCGCATCCGCCTCAATGCGATGAACATCGTCGCTCGCGACGACGAACCCAATGCCGCCGATATCGCGCTGGCCGAGTTCTGCACCAGCAACCCGGAGCGCCCGCGGCGCGTTGGCGCGCTGATCCGTTTTGCACGCAGCGATTTCGTCGAGCGCGCCGTCGATTTCGACGCGCTGCTGCGCTCCATCTGAGCGCGCCATGGCGCTGGACGGCTGACGCTCAGGCGTTCTGCAGGTAGGCGCCGACGTCGACGCTGTCGATCTGCTCCGGCCGCAGGAAGCGTTCCGCATATTCGCGATAGGCGCCGCTGGTAAGGAAGAGATCGAACAGTTCGGCGTCGATGTGCTGTTCCTTCTTCATGAAGGACATGATGCGGATCGCCTCGGAGAGCGTCTTCCCTTTCTTGTACGGGCGATCGATCGCGGTCAGCGCCTCGAAGATGTCGGCAATCGCCATCATCCGCGCCAGCGGGCTGAGCTCCTCGCGGCGCAGGCGGCGCGGGTAGCCGGTGCCGTCCATCTTTTCGTGATGCCCGGCGGCAATCTCGGGTACTTCGCGCAGATGCTTGGGGAAGGGCAGCTGCGTCAGCATCATGAAGGTCTGCACGATGTGCTCGTTGATCTTGTAGCGCTCCTCGTCGGTCAGCGTGCCGCGGGCGACGGAGAGGTTGTACAACTCGCCCTTGTTGTAGAGCAGCTCGGGCACCGGCATGCGGAATCCCCACTTGTTGTCGGGCGGGATCGTGTCCTGCGGGCGTCGTGGGTAGCAGTGTTCCGGCTTGTCGGCGAGCAGCGGCTCGCTGACGGGCAGCGTGCTTGCAGCGGCCGCGCCGCGCCGCGCCTGTTCCTCGTGCGAGATGCCGAGGCCGTCGTCCAGCGTGCGTTGCCAGGTGCGGCTGGCAATGCGTTTGAGGCGCGCCTGTTGTTCGGCATCCATGAACTCGCCGCCTTCGTTGCAGGTGGCGACGAAGGCGTAATCGTCATCGAGCGTGCGCAGCTCGGCGACGAGTGCCGCGCGCGCCGCCGCTTCCGGTTCGCCAGCGGCAATCGCTTGCAGGCAGCGGATCTCGGCATCGCGCTTCAGCACCTCGAATCGCATGCGGATCTCGTGAATGCGGTCGTACAGCGTTTCCAGCTTGGTCGCCTTGTCCACCACGTACTCCGGTGTCGTCACCTTGCCGCAGTCGTGCAGCCAGGCGGCCACGTGCAGGGCTTCCCAGGCCGCGTCGTCGAGCTGGAAATCGCGGTAGGGGCCGCTGTCGGCGGCGCAGGCGGCGCGGGCGATCATCTTGGTGAGTTCGGGAACGCGCGCGCAGTGGCCGCCGGTGTAGGGGCTCTTCGCATCAATGGCGCCGGCAATGAGCTGGATGAAGCCTTCGAACAGGCGCTTCTGGGCGAGGATCAGCTCCTTCGCTTCCAGCGAGACGGCGGCGGAACCGGCCAGGGTTTCGATGAAGCGGAGGTGCGCCGGGTCCGCCTCGCCCTGGCGCAGGAGCAGCAGCACACCGACGAGGCTGCGCTCCCGGTTGAGCAGCGGCACGGCGATCGCATGCCCGATGCCCGGCACCAGCCCGAGGCCGAGTGTTGTTGCTTCCGCCATGCCGAGGGTGCCGCCCTGCGTGGCCTGCGTTTCGATCACGCTGGCCAGCAGCGGGCCGGTGTCGGCGCCGGCGATACTGTCGCCGGTGACGGGCAGCGCCTCGCCGTTCGCGTACAGACCTGCCGCTGGCTGCAGGCAGCCGGCTTCGTGCAGGAAGAGGATGCCGGCATCGGCTTCGGCCGCGGAGATGGTTTCCGTGAGCAGGCGCGGCAGCAGGCGCTCGAAATCGTTCTCGGCGGCAACGGCCATGCTCACCTCCATGAAGCGGCGGATGGTGCGCTTCATGGTGTCCATCGTTCTTGCCAGCTGGCTGACTTCGAGCACCGGCGAGGCGACCCGGATCGGCTCCGAGAACTCGAAATGGCGGATCGCTTCGGCTTCGTCGGCGAGGGTGCGCAAGGGTTGCGAAATGAGGCGCGCGAGCACCCAGGTGATGGGTATGGCCGCCGCGATCAGCAGTGCCATGACGAGCAGCGATTCGCGCAGCAGCTGATAGGCCGAAGCCATCAGCTCGCGGTCGGGGATCGCGGTGACCAGGAACAGCGGCTGACGCGTGCCTTCAAGCGGCAGCGGCCGGATGACGATGCGCCAGGCGTCATCCCGGCTGCCCAGCGTCAGTTCGCGGGTTTCGTCCGGCGCCAGCGCAGCGAGTGCCGGCATCAGCTCGCCCAGCACGGGCGAGCCGAGTTCATTGAGCCGAGCCAGTGCCGGCTTGCCCTGCGGGCCATCCGGCCACTTGAGCGCGCGTGCCGGATTGTCGAACGCGATCGTCATTCCCTCCCGGTTGGCGAGCACGATGTCGGTTCCCGGGGTGACTTTCTGCTTCGCCAGCGAGCGATCGAGGGTTTCCAGCCGGATGTCGGCGCCGACCACGGCATCGAGACGGGGCGAGCGATTCGCGAGCGTGATGCCGACCTTGTTGGTGGTGAAGAACAGGTAGGGCTGCGTCTTGATCTGCCCCGGCGTGGCCATGGCGGCCTTGTACCAGTCGCGTTCGCGCGGGTCGTAGCCGGTTGCATACGCCGGCTGCGCATCGCGCCGCAGCTCGATCAGCCGCTCGTCGAAGAAGATGAAGTGGGCGCGCGCCATTTTGCCGTTCCGCTCGATGCTCTGCACGATGAATGCGGTGCCGGGTGGCGCATCGAAACTGGCGCGCTCGGCATCCGCCCACAGACGGCGCAGCAGGAAGAAGTCGCCATTGGCGTAACCGACATAGAAGCCGGTGGCCTCCCGTGCATTGCGCAGTGCCTCGTGCATCAGGCGCAGGTTGGCAAGGCGCTGCTCCAGTGTTTTCGCCTGCGTGATGCCGTCGAGGCTGAGCAGCCGCGTGGCCATTTCGGCCGGGCTCAGGATGGCGATGAATTCGCGCGTGGTTTCCCGGCCGATCCGTTCGCTCAGCTCGCCAGCGGTGGTGTCGAGAATGTTCCGGCTCGCCTTGTAGCCGAGCGTGGCGATGCCGCCGCCGACCAGCAGGAAGAGGATGAGGAACAGCGTGGAGATGTGAACATGCAGCGGCAGGCGAAGTTTCATCTTGCGAACCGGGGGAGTGCCGATTCCCGAATCCTACGCCGATATCATGCGCCGCGGCGAACGGCGGCGGCAACTCAGAAAACCAGCGTCCGCCACTCTGGATCGAGGCTGCGCGCGACGAAGGCGGTGGCGCCGGCGTGCCCGGAGAATTCCGGAATCGTCGCTTCGCCCTCGCGAACGTATTCTGCCCAGGCCATGCTGCAGGCAAGAAAGCGGGCACCCCCGCGCGCGGCATCCTGCATGAAGGCATGGAGGTTGCGCCCGCCCTGCGCGGCGCTGCTGCGTGCCGCGGCCTCGCCGGCGACGAGCAGGCGCACCGAGCGGGCGGCGAAGTGGATTTCGACTTCGGCATCGAGCGCCGCGGCGGCAGCGGCGTAGACGAAGGGCGCGGCGGCGAGGTCCGGGCGCTCGACGTCGACCGACCAGAGCAGGATGGCGAGGTGGCTCACGGGACCATTCCCCCGACCCCTTTTCCGAGGAAAGGGGCGATTCTAGTTCGCCGCTGCGCGGCTCCGGGCTTTGACTGGCGCACCTTCGGGCGGCCGAGCGCATTCATGGAACCATCCCCCCCAGCCCCCTTCCCGGGGAAGGGGGTGATCCCGGTTCGCCGCTGCGCGGCTCCAGGCTTTGACTGGCACCCCTTCGGGCGGCCGAGCGGGGCGCTCATGCGAGTTTCGCTTCCGGTTCGACGGAAAGAATGTGCGCGCGGTAGGCAGCCGCGTCGATCAGCTGCGTGGCGTCGGTTGCCCAGTCCAGCGGGCGTCCGCGCACCAGCCACTCGGCATGGGGGTCGGCGTTGATCGGTGCCGGCCGCTCTTCCAGCGCCTCGTTCATGTCGAGCAGCGTGAAGCCGATCGGCGAATGCACGGCGAGCACGGTCTTGCGGCTTTCGATGGTGCCGAGGCCGCGCCCGCGCGCCACTTCGGCGCCCCGCGGCTTTGCGGTAAAGGCGATGACCTCGCCGGCGAGAAAGACGCCGAACGCGGTGATGCCGATCAACACCGCATCGCCGTCCTGGCGGACCCACATGTCGTAACGCGGGCAGTAGAGGCGGTCGTCGGGAACGGTGCCGGAGAAGGGAGTGTGTGCCATCGCTCAGAAGAATGGCGGAAGAGAGTGGGAGTCGAACCCACCAGGGACCGTCTGACGGCCCCTGCCGGTTTTGAAGACCGGCCGTCCCACCGGGGAACGATCTCTTCCGTGGTTGATCATTGCTGCTTCCATTGCCGCGCTACGGCAGCCTCGCGCAACACGTGTTCATCCCTGGTGCCGCGCAGGTCGCGAACCCGGCGAGTGTAGCCGATGCGGTCGAAGAATTCGAGGATGTGGATGGCTACCTTGCGGCCGCCGCCGATGATGTCGCGCAGCTCGGCGGCGCGCGCGGCACCGTGTTGCCCGCACAGTCCGGCGACGATGCCGGCGAGGCGCTCGACGGCCTCGTCGCTGAAATAGTGGTCGAGCGCCACCGGGTAGAGCGCGCCGCCGCGGGCGATGCGCTTCATCAGCGCGCGCACGGTGTCCTCGGGAATCGCCGTTGCCTTGGCGATGTCGCGCACGCGCGGCGGCTGGAAGGGCGTGGCGGCGACCAGCGGTGCGAGCGTCGCCCACAGGTCGCGGTCGGCGGCGGAGAGGGTGACGCGGTGCTCGGGCAGGTGCAGCCAGCTCGATGTCTGCGCGACGCGACCGGCGGCGAGCGCTTCGTCGAGCAGGGTGTCGAAGGCGGCGCGCGGCAGCGTCGGCAAGGTGAGCCGGCGCAGGCGCTCGTGCTCCGCGCCGGGCATGTCCGGCGCGCGCTCGTGCTCGGCGGCGAGCGCGGCGACGAGGCGTTCGCCGAGCGCCGCCCATTGCGCCGGCGCGAAGCCGAGTGTGCCGTCGCGGGTGACGATGCGGCGCAGGTCGAGATCGCGCCACAGCGCGGCGGCGGCCTCGTCGTCGAGGTTCCAGCCCTGTGCGGTGCGTTCGAGCAGTACGCCCGCCGGGCTGGCGGCCAGTTGCGCGGCGAGGGTGGCGGCGAGGTCGCCGCCCGCGGCAAGGCGCAGCGCCGCGAGCCGCGCCGGTGCGCGCTTGTGCCGCGTCGGCGGAAAGAGGTCGAGCACGCGGCCGCCGGCGAGCGTGCGCGTTGCCGAGGTGTCGCGCAGCACGAAGCGGTCGCCGCCGGCGCAGGCGATGTCGCGGTCGAGCACGATTTCCACCAAGGCTTCGGCGCCCGGTGCCAGCGTGTCGCCTTCGAGCAGTGCGACGCGGCCGGTGACATCTTCGGCACCGAGATGCACATGCACCGGCGTCCAGTGGCGCAGCGCCTGCGTTTCCTCGCGCGACAGCGCGAGCGTGGCGGCAAAGCGGGTGAGCGGCAGATGCTGGCGCGGATCGAGCGCCCACATGCCGCGGCGGATCGCCTCGCGCGCGAAATCGCCGCTGAGGTTGAGCGCCACGCGCTGGCCCGCGTGCGCGCGCTCGGCGGGCTTGTCCTGTGCGTGCAGCGAGCGCACGCGCGCGGAGAGGCCCGCCGGCGACACGGTCAGCGTGTCGCCGACTTGCACCGTCCCGGAAAAGATGGTGCCGGTGACGACGGTGCCGATGCCGGAGAGCGTGAAACAGCGGTCGATGGCGAGCCGGAAGCGGCCGTCGTGCCGCGCCGCCTGCGCCGCACCGGCAGCGTCCGCCAGATGATCGTGCAGCGCGGCGATGCCGTCGCCGCTTTTCGCCGACACGCGGAACACCGGAGCCTCGGCGAAGCTGCTGCCGGCAAGCAGCGCGTGCAGTTCGTTCTCGGCGGCAGCCTGCCGCGCCGGATCGACCGCGTCGCACTTGGTCAGCGCCACCGCGCCGCGCGCGATGCCGAGCAGTTCGGCGATGGCGAGATGCTCGCGCGTCTGCGGCATCGGCCCGTCGTCGGCGGCGACGACAAGCAGCAGGAAGTCGATGCCGGTGGCGCCGGCGAGCATGTTGTGGATCAGCTTCTCGTGGCCGGGAACGTCGATGAAGCCGAGCGTTTCGCCATTGGGCAAGGGCGTATAGGCGTAGCCGAGATCAACGGTGATGCCGCGCGCCTTCTCCTCCGGCAGGCGATCGGCGTCGACGCCGGTGAGCGCCTTCACCAGCGAGGTCTTGCCGTGGTCGATGTGGCCTGCGGTGCCGATGATCATGTTTGCCTCCGGGCGCCGTTCATCCTTCGATACGCGCCTTCGGCGCTACTCAGGACGAACGGAGAGAGCGTGGTGATGGGCATTCCGTTCATGGTTCACTACGCCTGAGCCTGTGGAGAGTCACCACGAACGGTGAAGCAATGCGCGGGAACACCCGTTCGCCCTGAGTAGGCGCGCAGCGCCGTATCGAAGGGCCGGTAGCACTCATTCCCTGACCTTTCCAAAATCCTTCTTCGCCAACGCCGACAGTCGGCCGAAATCCCCCGCAATCAACGCCTCCTTCTTCGCCCCGCTCCAGCCCTTGATCTGTCGCTCCGCCGCCAGCGCTTCCTCGCGCGTCGCGAACTCCTGCGACCACATCAGCGTCACCGGCAAGCGCGTCGCCGTATACCCGCCGCACGCTCCGCTCGCATGCTGCGCCACGCGTAGATCGAAATTGTCGGTATGCCCCGCGTAATACGAGACATCCGCGCAGCGCAGCAGGTAGGCGAAGAAAGCCATCATCCGAACATGTCACCGTACATTCGTGCCGCCCAGCCGAAATCTTCGTTTACCATGTCCTCGGTGCGGTAATTGTCGTCGAACTGGTCCTGGATGATGATCCCTTTCTCGTCGATGTGGTACTTGAAGCGCACCGCGATATCCTGCAGCGGGTCGATGTTTACCATCATGAAACAGAGATTGTCGGGCAGTACCGCCTTTGGTGACTTGCCGGCGGCCCGATCGGCGATGTAGCGGGCGACGATGCGGCCGTGCGCGTTGGCCACGTGCCCTGCCTTCGGGTAGAACTTGAACTGTGGAGAGACGACGCCGACAGCGTCGCCGATCACGTAGGTGTCCGGATCATCCTTGAGATTGAGGAAAATCGGATCGACGGCGGCCCAGCCGGTGTATTTCCCTTCGGTGTCCTTGCCGATCGCGCCGGCCTTCCACGCCATTTCGCCTGCCTGGTGCGGCGCCATCAGGATGCTGTGGTCGAACTTGAAGTCGCCGGCCGAGGTGACGATCTTCTTGTTGAACGGATCGACTTCCTTGATCACCGCCTTCGGCACGTAGGTGATCTGGTCCTTGTACAGGTTGGCGAAGGCTTCCTGGAAGCCGTCGGTGATCGGGCGCGGGCTTTCCTTCGGGTCGAGGATGATGACGCGGCCCTTGATCTTATCCTTCTTGATCTTCGCCGCGATCAGGCAGGCGCGTTCATAGGGCGAAGGCGGGCAGCGGTGCGGCGGGGGCGGCAGCGTCATCACCAGATCGCCGCCCTTGAATTCCTGGATGCCGCGCTTGAGCTGGAAGTGCTCGGCGTTCGGAATGTAGGCGGCCGGGTAGTGCGCCTTGGTGTATTCGGCGGCGCGGCGGTCGTTGCCGAACCAGGCTTCGTAGTTGTAGCGGATGCCGGCGCCGATGACGAGGTAGTCGTAGTCGAGCCAGCCTTGTGCGGTGAGCACGCGCTTCCTGTCGCGTTCGAAGCCGGTAACCTCGGTCTGGATGTAGGTGTAACCGAACTGCTCGGCGGTCTTCAGGTAGCTGTGGGTCAGGTAGTCGGTGGCGACGAGGTCGATCAGCCACTTGTTGCTCATTGGGCACGAAAAGAAAACCGGGTTGCGCTCGAGCATCACGACGTCGAGATCAGGATCGTTCTTCATCAGATGCTTGGCGGCGCTGACGCCGCCCCAGCCACCGCCGGCGACGACGACGCGCTTCTTGCCCTTTACCGGAGGCAATAGCGGGCTGTTCAGGGTATTGATGAAAAAGGGCAGCGGGCTGCTTGCCTGTGCCATGGCTGTGCCGGCGGCAAGCGCACCGCTGGCGGCAAGGAAGTGACGACGATCGAGTTTCATTTATTCTCCTGTTTAAGCCACCCGACAGTGGAGTGTTCCGTCAGGTTTAATGACCCGTTGCCGGGTGTTGAGGAAACAGCGAGCGGTACGCAGACCGCTGCGCGGGGCTGTTTCCGTAATTTCTGGTGCGCCTTTCATCCTTCGACACGGTGCTTTGCACCACACAGAACGAACGGAGTCTGCGTCTGAGAGTGCGCGGTTTGTGGAGAGTGGCGCCGACGACGCGTATCGAACCATGGATGGCGCTATGAGGCATCCGTCAACTGTGTAACGAAACGCACTTCGTCTGCCGGATCGAGGCAGCGCAGATCGAGCCGCAGCGCATCGTCGGCGATGCGCCCGATCACCGGCTGCGGCAGCGCGCGCAGCCTTTCTTCCAGCGCTGCCAGTTGCTTGCCAGGCCGTTTGCCTTCATAGCGAACGACCAGTGCCGCCGAGGCCAGCCGTTCGACCGGCAGCGCGCCGCTGCCGATCTGGCTCATCGCCGGCTCGATCGAGACTTGCGAGGTTTCGCCGGCGAAATCGGCAAGCACGGCGCACAGGCGCTCGGCCTGCGCGGCGATGTCGTGCTCGCTGCGCGTGAGCAGCCTGAGCGTCGGCAGGCGTTGCGCGAGGCGGTCGGGGTCGCGGTAGAGGGCGAGCGTCGCTTCCAGTGCGGCGAGCGTGATCTTGCCGACGCGCAGCGCGCGCTTGAGCGGGTTCTTCTTGATCCTGGCGATCAGATCCTTGCGGCCGACGATGATGCCAGCCTGCGGGCCGCCGAGCAGTTTGTCGCCGGAGAAGGTGACGAGGTCGGCGCCGGCGGCGAGCGAATCCTGTGGCGTCGGTTCTTTGGGCAGACCCCAGCGTGCGAAGTCGGTGAGCGTGCCGCTGCCGAGGTCGACCATGAAGGGGATGCCGTACTCGTGCGCGATGCTTGCGATCTCGGTTTCCTCGACGGTCTTGGTGAAACCGACCACCGCGTAGTTCGAGGTGTGCACCTTCATCAGCATCGCCGTTCTGGCGGTGATCGCCTCGGCGTAGTCCTTGGCGTGCGTGCGGTTGGTGGTACCGATTTCGACCAGCTTCGCGCCGGCGCGGCGCATGATGTCCGGCACGCGGAAGGCGCCGCCGATCTCGACCAGTTCGCCGCGCGAGACGACCGCTTCCTTGCCCTTGACCAGCGAATCGAGAACGAGCAGCACGGCGGCGGCGTTGTTGTTGACGATGGTGGCGGCGAAATCCTTGGCCTTTTCGCCCATCGCTGCGGCCAGAATTTCCGCGAGCAACGGCTCGACCAGCGAATCGCGGTCGCCGCGGCCGCCGTCGGCGATGTCGTATTCGAGCGCACAGGGCGCGGTGGCCGCGACCGCCATCGCGGCGACTGCTTCCGGCGCGAGCAGGGCACGGCCGAGGTTGGTGTGCAGCACGGTGCCGCTGAGGTTGAAGACCGGGCGGAGGTTAGGCTGCGCGAGTTTTTCGACGCGGGCGACGATGCTCGCGGCCAGCGCTTCGGTATCGGGCGCGGCGTGTCCGGCGCGGATCAGTTCGCGCGCTGCGGCGAGTTCGGCGCGGGCGCAATCGGTGATCGGCTGGCGGCCGTGGCGGGCGATGGCGTCGGCGAGTGCCGGCTGCGCCAGCAGGCGATCGACCGCAGGAAGTTGAGAGAGTTTGTCTTTGTTCATGGCTTTCACCCGGACCGGGCAGAAAGTGGATCGGAAATTTCAGGGGCCTTCGCTACGCCTGTCCCGAGCTTGACGAAGGACAGGCCGAACGGGGAAGAGGTTACATCATCAGGCGCTGCCGCCGAACAGGAGCAGGTTCGGGCCGCTGCGGCCGAAGCCGGCTTCGTCGACCAGTAGATCGAGCGCGAGCGTCGCGAGGTCGTCGGCGACTGGATCGACGCGCGGGTCCTTGTCCTGATAGACGATCTTCAGGTAGCTCTTGCAGCTGCCGCAGGTTTCGGCGCGCACGGCGCCGTTGCCGCCCTCGATTTGCTGCAGGACGAGTTCCTTTTCGTCGCCGCAGGTGGTGCAGGTGGCGCGGGTGACGTTCCATTCGGTGTTGCACAAGGAACAGTGCAGGTAGCGCAGATTGTTGATGGCACTACCGAGACGCACGATGCTGGCTACCGGCAGGCTGCCGCAGCAGGGGCAGACGCCCGGCGTGTCGAGTTTCTGCAGTTGCGTGGCGTCGAGCCGCGCGGCGCGCGCGGTAAAAACCACCTGCAGCGCAGCGCCAACCAGCGGCAATTCGCCGGCGGCGGCGGGGTCGGGCTCGCCGTGCAGCAGGCCGTCGGCCAGCGATTCAAGGCGGATGTCGTCGGCTTCGGCGAGGCCGGTGAGCAGCGGCAGGCTGCTTTCCGGCGCCCAGGGCAGCAGTGCGGCGATCAGCTGGCGCAGCACATCGCGCCAGACAGCCGGGCGCTCGGCCGCGCTCGCATTCAGCGGCGGCATGTGGTGCTGCCGCGCCTGTTCGAGCGCGGCGGCGGAAATCGGGGGGAGTTCGGGCAGCGACTGCAGCGCGTCGTGCTGGGCGCGCGTCAGTTGCTCCAGAAAATGCAGCCAGTCGGCGAGTTTGTGGCCGTCGGCAAGGCTCGCGAAGCGCGCGGCGCGCTCGGAGAAGATACTGGCAGCGACCGGCAGCAGGATAGCCGGGGCTTCCTCGGTCGGTGCTTCGAAGTTGATTGGCTTGATTTCCATGATTCTCTAGAAAAAGGACCCGCAGCGAAGTTTCGCCGCGGGTCGAACGCAAGTCAAACTGCGAGGGGTGTTGCTAAACCTTACGATGCTGCGTCAGAACCTGCCGTCGCTGGAGCGACGGCAGGAACATGATCACTTACCGGTCATCTCCCGGTACCAGGCGCGGTGATGCTGCTTGGCCCAGGCGCGGGTGACCGTGCCGTACCACATGGCGCGGATGGTGCCCTTGGTCCAGATGGCGGCATACACGTGCACCATGATCAGCGCGATCATCAGCGCACCCACGGCGGCGTGTACCACGGCACCGAAGCGGGCGAGATCGATCGGCACGGTGAACTGTGCCTTCCACATGAAGATGCCGGAGACGGTCATCACCACCATGCAGATCGTCATCCACCAGAACATCATCTTCTGGCCGCCGTTGTACTTTCCTTGCTCGGGCATGTTGTGGTCGTTGCCGTCCACCATTTCCTTCGCGCGGGAGAGCCATTCGCGGTCGGCGTCCGTCATCTTGTTCAGCTTGCGGAAGCGCAGGAACAGGAGCACGAAGAAGAACGCCATGAATACACCGATGTACGGGTGCAGGATGCGCGCCCAGGTACCCCCGCCAAGAAGCTGCGTCAGCGGGAAGAACGCCGGGTGGAAGAACGCCAGTCCGGAAATGGCAAGGAGGATGAACGCAATGCCTACCACCCAGTGGTTGGCCCGTTCGCCAGCGTCGTAACGCTGCAGGTCTTTCGGATCGCGGATCATTGTGCGTCCTCCTTTTCGACTTCCTTCTCGATCTCTTTCGAGACCTCGTTCGGACCCTTCATCACGTAGTGGAACAGGCTGCCCAGCGCAACGCCGGCGAGCGCCAGGGCGGCGAGGGGCTTGGTGGCACCCTTCCACAAGGCGACCATCGGGCTGATGCTCGGGTTGACCGGAAGGCCACTGTACAGATCCGGCTTGTCGGCGTGGTGCAGCACGTACATCACGTGCGTGCCGCCAACGCCGGCCGGGTCATACAAGCCTGCCTTCTCGTAGCCGCGTTCCTTGAGGTCGGCGATGCGCTTTTCGGCGTAGTCCTTCATGTCCTCCTTGCTGCCGAACTGGATGGCGCCAGTCGGGCAGGCCTTCGCGCAGGCCGGGGCCTGGTTGACCGCAACCCGGTCGGAACAGAGCGTGCACTTGTACGCTTTGCTGTCCTTCTTCGAGATGCGGGGAACGTTGAAGGGACAGCCGCTCACGCAGTAGCCACAGCCGATGCAGTTTTCCTGATGGAAATCGACAATGCCGTTGGCGTACTGGATGATGGCGCCGGGCGCCGGGCAGGCCTTGAGGCAGCCCGGGTCGGAACAGTGCATGCAGCCATCCTTGCGGATCAGCCACTCCAGCTTGCCCTGTTCTTCCACCTCGGCGTAGCGCATGACGGTCCACGAGTTCTCGGTGAGGTCCACCGGGTTGTCGTAGATGCCGTGACAGCTGCCGACCTCGTCGCGTACGTCGTTCCATTCCATGCACGCCACCTGACAGGCCTTGCAGCCGATGCAGGCGGAAACGTCGATCAGCTTGGCGATCTCGACCGTCTGCCGCGCCTGGGGGGCGGGCGTCGTGGTCGCGGAGCGCTGTTTGATGTCTAGCGATTGCAATGCCATAACAGTTCTCCTTAGATCTTCTCGACGTTGACGAGGAACGCCTTGAATTCAGGCGTATTCACATTGGCGTCGCCGACGTAGGGCGTCAGGGTGTTGGTGATGAAGCCAGGCTTCGCCGTCCCCTTGAAACCCCAGTGAATCGGTATGCCGATGGTGTGCACCTGCTTGCCGTCGACCTCCAGCGACTTGATGCGCTTGGTGACGACCGCCACGGCCTTGATGAAACCGCGGTTGGAGCGCACCTTGACCCTGTCGCCGGCTTTGATGCCTTTCTCCTTCGCCAGCGCCTCGCCGATCTCGACGAACTGCTCCGGTTGCACGATGGCGTTCGCCTTCGAGAACTTGGTCCAGAAATGGAAGTGCTCGACCAGACGATAGGTGGTGGCAACGTACGGGAAATCCTTGGCCGTACCGAAAGCCTCCATGTCCGCCTTGTAGACGCGTGCCACCGGGTTCGACTTGACCTTGGGATGCATGGGGTTGTTGTCGATCGGCGACTCGAACGGCTCGTAGTGCTCCGGGAGCGGGCCGTCGGCCATGATCTCGCGCGAGAACAGGCGGCCGACACCTTCCGGCGTCATGATGAACGGCATCACGTACTGATCCGGTGCGGCGTCCGGACGCATGTCGGGCACGTCGTTGCCGCCCCACTTGCTGCCGGTCCACTTCAGCACCGTCCGTGAGCCATCCCAAGGTTTGCCCTGGAGGTCGGCGGAGGCGCGGTTGTAGAGGATGCGGCGATTCACCGGCCACGAGAAGCCCCAGTTCAGCGTCTGGCCGAGGCCGGACGGATCGCTGCTGTCGCGGCGGGCGGTATTGTTGCCCGCTTGCGACCAGCTGCCGCAGTAGATCCAGTTGCCGCAGGAGGTCGAACCGTCGTCGCGCAGGAAGCCGAAGCTCGGTAGTTGGTCGCCGGCCTTGAACAGGATCTTGGTCGGATCCTTCGGGTCGGTGAGATCGACCAGCGCCTTGCCGTTGATCTCCTTCAGGACTTCCTCGGGCGACGGGCTGAGCGGCTGGTTGTAGGCCCAGGTGAGGTCGCGGATGGCATCCGGGAAGGCGCCGCCGTCCTTGGCGTACATCTTGCGCAGCGTGAGGAAGATCTCGGCGATGATCTCGGCGTCATCCTTCGACTCGCCCGGCGCATTGGCGGCTTTCCAGCCCCACTGCACGACACGACCGGAGTTGGTCAGCGTGCCGGAGGTTTCGGCGAAGAAGGTGGCCGGCAGACGGAAGACCTCGGTCTCGATCTTGCTCGGGTCGACCTCGTTGAATTCGCCGTGAGGCTTCCAGAACTCGGAGGTGTCGGTCGCCAGAGGATCGATGACGATCATGTACTTCAGTTTCGCCAGCGCATCGCCGACCTTCTTTTTGTTCGGCAACGAAGCGAGCGGGTTGAAGCCCTGGCAGAAGAAGCCGTTCACCTTGCCCATGAACATGTCGTTGAAGATCGACAGTGCATCCGACGCACCACCCAGTTTCGGGAAGTAGTCGTAGGCGAAGTTGGTTTCCTTCGTCGCGGCATTTCCGTACCAGGCTTTGGTCAGGCTGACGAACCACTTCGGGAAGTTCTGCGGGAAGTTCATCTGGCCCGGACGCAGCGCCTTCGGCGTGCGCTTCGCGACGTAGGTGGCGAAGTCCTTGTCGGCATCGGTCGGCGCGCCGAGGTAGCCCGGCAGCGTCTGTGCGTAGAGGCACATGTCGGTGATGCCCTGCACGTTGGAGTGACCGCGCAGCGCGTTGATGCCGCCGCCGGCCATGCCCATGTTGCCGAGCAGGAGCTGGATCATCGCCGCGCAACGGATGTTCTGCGAACCGTTCGAGTGCTCGGTGAGACCGAGCGCGTACAGGTAGCTCAGCGTCTTGTTCGGCGCTGCCGTCGTGGCGACGATTTCGCAGATCTTGAGGAAGGCATCCTTCGGCGTGCCGCAGACCTTGTTCACCATCTCCGGCGTGTAGCGCGAATAGTGTTTCTTCATCAGCTGGAAGACGCAGTTCGGATCCTGCAGGGTCTCGTCGATCCTGGCGAAACCGTCGGCACCCATCTGGTACTTCCAGGTGTCCTTGCTGCCGTAGCTGCGCTTGGTTTCGTCGTAACCGGAGAAGAGGCCGTCCTCGAACTTGAAGCCGGGATCGATCAGGAACGCGGCATTGGTGTAATGCTTGACGTAGTCGTGATGGATCTTGTCGTTCGACAGCAGATAGTTGATGACGCCGCCGAAGAAGGCGATGTTGCTGCCCGGACGGATCGGCGCATAGACGTCGGCGACAGCCGCCGTGCGGTTGAAGCGCGGGTCGACGACGATCAGCTTCGCCTTGCGCTGCTTCTTCGCCTCGACGACCCACTTGAAGCCGCAGGGGTGCGCTTCGGCGGGGTTGCCGCCCATTACCCAGACAACATCGGCGTTCTTGAAGTCAACCCAGTGGTTGGTCATTGCACCACGCCCAAAACTCGGAGCCAGACTGGCCACCGTGGGAGCGTGTCAAATGCGTGCCTGGGTATCGAGCTGCGTCACGCCGAGCGTGCGCAGCATCTTGACCGTGATGTATCCGCCTTCATTGGTGGCCGCGGAAGCCGCCAGCGCAGCGAAGGTCGGCCAACGGTTCACCGTCACGCCATCCTTGTTCTGCGCGACGAAGTTCTTGTCGCGGTCAGCCTTCATGTGCTTGGCGATGCGCTCGATCGCGTCGTGCCAGGAGATGCGCTTCCACTCCTTGGCGCCGGGCTCGCGTACTTCCGGCCACTTGAGGCGATCCTTGCTCTGCATCATGTCGCGGACGCCGGCGCCCTTCGGGCACAGCGTACCCCGGTTCACGGGGTTATCGGGGTCGCCCTCGACGTGGATGATCTCGCTGTGCGAGTTTTTCGATTTGTCGCCGGTCGAATAAACGAGAAGACCGCACGCCACCGAGCAATACGGACAGGTGCTCCGCGTCTCGGTTGCGCGTGCGAGCTTGAACGCCCGCACTTCCGCCAGAGCAGCTGTCGGTGAGAAGCCCATTACTGCGATGGACGACCCTCCCAGCCCGGCGGAGCAGATCTTGAAGAACTGCCGCCTGTTCATTTGCATGAATTTTCCCTCCTAGGATTTTAAGGCCCGCACCCGCTACGCAGGCACAGGCGGGGAACTTTGTGCAGGATTCGTGCCAGAAATTAAAACCTTTTCTGTTGAATGACTTGCCGGACCGCGCCGAGGCGGCCCACCCTTTGTCTGGTCATTTTTGTCCCGGCCACCGTTCTCGGATGAGACATTTTGTCTCTATCTGGTCTGCCAGCGAGTCGACGAATGGAATTTGACTTTGATCAATTCGCAAAAATGTTTTCCGCGATTAACTCATGGCGTGATGTCACGAAGTGATATGCTTTTTCGGATTTGCCTGCTGTGTTTTATTTCTTTGTCATTTGCCAACCAAAAGAGAGAGGGAAAGTCGATGAGACACGTAGTATCCATGCGCAAGCTTGCCTTGCCTGTCGCCGCAGCCATGAGTCTGGTTGTTGGCGGCGCCTTCGCACAAGAGGCCAAGAAAGCCGATGTCGATGTGCATAACGTCGCCGCCAAGGGGAAAATGCAGGACAGCAGCGGCCCGTCGCCGGTGGGTGGCATCGAGATGATGCAGGCTATCAATCCGAAGTCGCCGGCGATGACCAAAGACGAGTTCGAGATTGGCAAGAAGATCTACTTCGAGCGTTGCGCTGGCTGCCACGGTGTGCTGCGCAAGGGCGCGACCGGCAAGGCGCTGACCACCGACATCACCCTCGAGCGCGGTTCCGAATACCTGAAGACCTTCATTACCTACGGCTCGCCCGGCGGCATGCCGAACTGGGGTACCTCCGGCACGCTGACGGAGAAAGAGGTCGACATCATGACCCGCTATGTCCAGCATGAGCCGCCCACGCCGCCGGAATACGGCATCAAGGAAATGGAAGCGACCTGGAAGGTCTACGTCAAGCCGCAGGACCGTCCGACCAAGCAGATGAATAACCTCGATCTGCCGAACCTCTTCTCGGTGACGCTGCGCGACGCCGGCAAGATCGCGCTGATCGACGGCGCCTCGAAGAAGATCGTGCAGATCCTCAACACCGGCTACGCGGTGCACATCTCGCGCATGTCGAAGTCGGGCCGCTACCTGTTCGTGATTGGCCGCGATGCCAAGATCGTCATGATCGACCTGTGGATGAAGGAGCCGACCCCGGTTGCCGAAATCAAGGTGGGTCTGGAAGCGCGTTCGGTCGAGACCTCGAAGTACAAGGGTTATGAGGACAAGATCGCGATTGCCGGCACCTACTGGCCGCCGCAGTACGTGATCATGGACGGCGACACGCTGAAGCCGCGCAAGATCGTCGGCACCCGTGGCATGACCTCGGACACCAACGAGTACCACCCGGAGCCGCGCGTCGCCGCGATCGTCTCGTCGCACTACAAGCCTGAGTTCCTGGTTAACGCCAAGGAGACCGGTGTCGTGCACATGGTCAACTACACCGACCTCGAAAACCTCAAGGTCACCATGATCAAGACGCCGCGCTTCCTGCACGACGGCGGCATGGAGTCGACTGGCCGCTACTTCATGGACGCAGCCAATGCCTCCGACAAGATTGCCGTCATCGACACCAAGGATTCGAAGCTGACCGCTGTCGTGAACGTCGGCAAGACCCCGCACCCGGGTCGTGGCGCCAACTTCGTGCATCCGAAGTTCGGCCCGGTCTGGGCAACTGGTCACCTTGGCGACGAGACCGTTTCGCTGATCGGCACCGATCCGAAGAAGAACCCGCAGCATGCCTGGAAGGTCGTGCAGACCCTGACGGCGGCCGGCGGTGGTCAGCTGTTCCTGAAGACGCATCCGAAGTCGAAGAACCTGTGGGTCGATGCGCCGCTGAACCCGGATCCGAAGATCTCGCAATCGATCGCCGTCTTCGACATCAACAACCTCGACAAGGGCTTCGAGCTGCTGCCGATCGGCGAATGGGCCGGCGTCAAGCCGGGTGCCAAGCGCGTCGTTCAGCCTGAATACAACAAGGCGGGCGATGAAGTCTGGTTCTCGGTGTGGAGCGGTGCTGGCGAAGAATCCGCCATCGTCGTCGTCGATGACAAGACTCGCAAGCTGAAGGCAGTGATCAAGGATCCGCAACTGATCACGCCGACCGGCAAGTTCAACGTGTTCAACACGCAGAACGACGTCTACTAAGCTTTCAAGTAACAAACCCCTCTAGCCGGCGCGCCTTATCGGGCGCCGGCTATTTTTTTGTCCGGAAACGGCGGCGTGGTGGCAGGGGTGAAAGGGCGCGCGCCCCAAGGAGGAGCGTACGCGTCAGCCGAGAAAGCGCCGCAACAGTTCGTTGAGGAAGCGGCGACCGCGATCCGTGGGCGCAATGCGCGTTGGACTGCGCTCCAGCAGGCCATCTTCTTCTGCCCGCCGCAGCGTTGCTTCGACGACGAACAGCGGCTGTGCTGTCCGTGTCGTGAACAGCGAGGGATCGAAGCCGTCGATCAGGCGCAGTGCATTCATCATGAACTCGAACGGCAGGTCTTCACCCGCGACCGATTGCTCATCCTGCACCGCCGTCCCAACGGCAGCCTGCTGCATGTAGCGCTCGGGCTGCTTCCAGCGCATCTGGCGCAGCACGCGATCGTGCATGGTCAGCTTGCCGTGTGCGCCGGCGCCGATACCGAGATAGTCGCCGAACAGCCAGTAGTTGAGGTTGTGCTGGCACTGGAATCCCGGTCGCGCAAAGGCCGATGTCTCGTAGTGCAGATAGCCCGCCTGGGCCAGCCTGTGCTCGATCGCATCCTGCATGTCGGCACAGAGATCACTCTCCGGGAGCGTCGGGGGGTGTGCGGCGAAGCGTGTATTTGGTTCGAGCGTCAGCTGGTAGCACGACAGGTGTCGGGGCGTAAAGCTCAGCGCGGTCTCGACATCGGTCAGCGCCTCGGCGAGCGATTGCCCGGGCAAGCCGTACATCAGATCGAGATTGAAGCGCTCGAAGTGCAGCGCGGCGAGTCGCACCGCCTCCCTGGCTTCCGCCGCGTCATGAATGCGGCCGAGTGCTCGCAGGTGCCGGTCGTCGAAGCTCTGGATGCCGAGCGACAGGCGGTTGATGCCAGCGGCACGGTAGGCCGCGAAGCGCGCTGCTTCCGCCGTACCGGGGTTGGCTTCGAGCGTGATTTCGGCGTCCGGCTGTACCGTCAGCCGCGTGCGCACCGCCTGCAGCAGGTGCTCCATCGCCTCGCCGGACAGCAGGCTGGGCGTGCCGCCGCCGATGAAGATGCTGACGACGCGCCGTCCCCATACGAGTGGCAATGAGGATTCGAGATCGGCGATCAGCGCCTCTACGTACTGTGCCTCCGGAATGCCCGCTCGCAACTCGTGCGAATTGAAGTCGCAGTAGGGGCATTTCCTCACGCACCACGGAACGTGGATATAGAGCGACAGCGGCGGTTGCGCACGGAATTCCAGTGCTTGCGCGTGACGCCGGGTGCCGGCCGGCACGATCGGGATGATGCGGGTCATGGCAGCGCTCAGCGGCGCAGGCGGGCCAGCAGCGAATGTAACGCCTGACCGCGGTGCGAGACTGCGTTCTTGGTCGCAGGATCGAGCTCCGCAGCGGTGCAGTCGAACTCCTGCACGAAGAAGAGGGGATCGTAGCCGAAGCCGCCGTCGCCTTGTGCCGTGCGCAGAATCTCGCCATGCCATTCGCCCTCGGCAATCAGCGGCTGCGGATCGTCCGCGTGGCGGACAAAAACGATCACGGAGACGAAATGCGCGGCACGATGCGCAATGCCGTCGAGCGCTGCGAGCAGCTTGTCGTTGTTGCGCGCGTCTGATTTCGGTTCGCCGGCCGCGGTTTGCGCATATCGTGCCGACTGCACACCGGGCGCACCGCCGAGCGCCTCGACACAGAGACCGGAGTCGTCGGCCAGCGCAGGCAGGCCGGTCATGCGTGCAGCGTGGCGCGCCTTGGCCAGCGCGTTCTCGACGAAAGTCGGGTGCGGCTCTTCCGCCTCGGCGACGCCGAGAAGCCCCTGCGGGATGAGTTTCCACCCCAGCGGCGCGAGAATCGCATCCAGCTCCTTGAGCTTCTTGGCGTTGTTCGAGGCGAGGACGATCTTCATCGGCCAAGTGCCGCGCGCTGGGCGCCAATCAGTTGCTGGATGCCTGCTGACGCGAGATCGGTGAGGGCTTCCAGCTGTGCGCGGGTGAAAGGCTCACCTTCTGCCGTACCCTGCAATTCGACGATGCCGCCGGTACCGGTCATCACAACATTCATGTCGGTATCGCAGTCGGAATCCTCCGGGTAGTCGAGGTCGAGTACCGGCGTGCCGCGATAGACGCCGACCGAGATCGCCGCGACATGATCGCGTACCGGATTTTCAGCGAGCTTCCCCGCAGCGACGAGTTTTTCGCAGGCATCGAAAAGCGCCACCCAGGCACCGGTGATCGAGGCGCAGCGCGTGCCGCCGTCCGCCTGCAGCACGTCGCAGTCAAGCGTGATCTGCCGCTCGCCGAGCGCCTTCAAGTCGATGATGGCGCGCAGCGAACGCCCGATGAGACGCTGTATTTCCTGCGTGCGGCCGCTCTGCTTGCCCTTGGCAGCCTCGCGTGCCGATCGTGTGTGCGTCGAGCGCGGCAGCATGCCGTATTCGGCCGTGACCCAGCCTTGACCCTTGCCGCGCAGGAAGGGCGGCACGTTCTCCTCGATGCTCGCCGTGCACAGCACGTGCGTATCACCCATGCGAATCAGCACCGACCCCTCGGCGTGACGCGTGAAGTTTCGTTCGATGCTCAGGGGGCGCAGTTCGTCCCGTTGTCTGTTGCTGGGGCGCATGTGTTGTCCTCGGGTGCTTATTTCTTGCCGGAATATTTGTCGATCGTCGAGCGGATCTCCATGATCGCCTTTTCGATCTCGTCATCCGAAAGGTCCAGCTTGTAGGCCGGGTTGCGGCCAAACTGGTCCAGCTTGGTGGTGACTTCGTCGAGCGCCATGGTCTGCGTCGAGATCGTGCTTTGCGCCGGCTCTACATAGCTGTCCTCCCAGCGGGCCGCGACCACGGACAGATTGTCGCAATACTGGCCGCCGCGCATTTCTGCCTGGTTCATCAGCATCGGCACCGTCTGCAGCAGGTTCGACTGCTTCAACGATACGGCGACGATTTCCGGTGGCAGCGTGCCCCAGAATCCATCCGTACTGAGCAGTACGACATCGCCGGTTTCCAGTGGCGTCTTGCGCGAAAACTCTATCTCCGGCGGCTGATGTCCGCCAAGGCAGCTGTAGACCTTGTTGCGCTCGGGGTGGGTGGCTGCCTGCGCTTCGGTGATCACGCCCTGTTCGATCAGCATGCGCACGCGCGAGTGATCGCGTGTCTGGCCGATGATGCGCCCATCGCGTATCAGGTAAAGCCGCGAATCGCCGGAATGGGCCCAGTACGCGACGCTGTCCTGGATCACGCAGGCGACGCAGGTCGTGCGTGGCGAGTCACGCAGATCATGATCGGCCGCAAAGTCGAGGATTGCATGGTGTGCATTGGTCATGCCGCGGTGCAGGAACATGAACGGATCGGCGAGGCCTGGTTTTGCCTCGCGCTGGAACGCATCGGTCAGCGTCTGCGCGGCGATCTGCGATGCAATTTCGCCGTAGTAGTGCCCGCCCATGCCATCGGCGACGACCATCAGCAAGGCATCGCGCGAGTAGCAGTAAGCGATGCGATCCTCGTTGTTGGTGCGCTTTCCCTGCCGGCTTTCCTGATAGATCGTGAATTTCATGTCGTTTCGTTCTTTTTGAGTTTTCCGACGAGGGCGCCCAGCCACGAGCGCGTTTCCTCAACCTTGGGTTTCGCGGCGACCGGTCGCACGGGCGCTTCCGTCAAGGCCTTCTGCAACGCGAAGACGCTCTGCGGACGGTAGAGATGGTTCAGGCACAGGCACCAGTCGATGGTTTCCAGTAACTGATCCGAAAACTTTCCTTCCCAGCGCACCATGGCCGGAACCAGCTGATCCTTTTCCTGGCGCAGGTCGGCTGCCTGTGGCGCGGCCAGCGCAATGCAGGCGTACATCGAGGCGCCGATGCTGTAGATGTCGGACCAGGGGCCCAGTTCCTCGCGCTTGTAGTGCTCGGGTGAGGCGAAGCCCGGTGTGTACATGGGCTTCAGCATCGGTGTGTCGAGCGCCAGCGTTTGGCGGGCGGCGCCAAAGTCGATCAGCAATGGCGTGCCGTCGTTGCGCAGATAGATATTGGAGGGCTTCAGGTCGAGATGCAGCAGCTTGTGCGAATGCACCTCGCGCAAGCCGTTGAGCACGCGGGTGAAGATGTTGCGCACGAAATTCTCAGAAACGGGCTTTTGTCGGCGCTGGATGTATTCCTGAAGGGTTGCCCCTTCTTCATATTCCATGACCATGTAGACCGTCTCGTTCGCGCGAAAAAAATTCAGCACGCGTACGACGTTCGGGTGCGACAGCTTGGCGAGTGCGCGCCCTTCCTCGAAGAAGCACTTCATTCCGTAACGGAAGGCGCCGGCATGCTCGGTGGCGATGTTCGGGGTGATTTCGCCCTCGCCGCGCAGCGCCAGGCTATTCGGCAGATACTCCTTGATCGCGACACGAGTTCCCTGGGTATCCGTTGCCAGATAGACGATCGAAAAACCGCCGAGCGACAACTGTCGTTCGATGCGGTATTCGTCGATCTGGAAACCGGCGGGTAGCGCGTGGTTTGCTTGTTGCGCCATTCAGGTGAGGGCTATCATGTGGTTTTTGGAGCATTTTCGGGGTTTGGCAGGGGCATGTAAAGCCGTGTTTCCTGGCCCGCCTCCGGCTGGCAGATGCTTCGCCCCCTTTCGTCAGGAAATCCATGATCCAGAGCATGACCGGCTACGCGTCGAAGACGCGCGAACTTGCCAATGGCTCGCTGAGCCTCGAACTGAAGAGCGTCAATTCGCGCTTTCTCGATATCCATTTCCGTATCGGTGATGAACTGCGCAGCGCCGAGCCGGCATTACGTGAGGCGATCGCCGCGCGGGTCGGTCGCGGCAAGGTCGAGTGCCGGGCCTATTTCATGGCTTCCGCTCGTGGCGCGCAGCAACTGGCCATCAATGCCGCCCTGCTCGGCCAGCTTGGCGATCTCGATGCGGAAGTGCGCCGGCAACTGCCCGAGGCGCGCCCGCTCGCGGTCGGCGAGGTGTTGCGCTGGCCCGGCATCTTCGGCGAGGAAACGGTCGACAGCGAGGCGCTGCTCGCCGCCGCGCTCGCCACCGCGCAGGAGGTGCTGGCGGATTTTTCGGCCAGCCGCAAACGCGAAGGCGAAAAACTGAAGGATGTGATCAAGGAGCGTGTCGACCGCATGCGCGTACTGGTCGATCAAGTGGCGCCACACATTCCGGCGGCGCAGGCGGCGTTCCAGGAAAAGCTGAAACAGCGCCTCATCGATGCGATCGGCAGCGCCGACGACGAGCGTGTCCGCCAGGAAGTGATCGTTTTTGCTGCGCGCATCGATGTTGCGGAGGAGCTGGCGCGACTGGTCACGCACCTCGATGAAGTCGAGCGTGTCCTCAAGCAGGGCGGTGCGGTCGGCAAGCGCCTAGATTTCCTGATGCAGGAACTGAATCGGGAAGCAAATACGCTCGGTTCGAAGTCCGTCGTCAGCGAAGTCTCGCAGACGGCGATGGAGCTCAAGCTGCTGATCGAGCAGATGCGCGAGCAAGTGCAGAACCTGGAATAGCGCGAATGGTGCCTGCCCCACGCCCAACTTCGTTCGCCTTCGCCCTCGGGGTGGCCCTTCGGGAGGCATGACATGTCCGGTCATCTCTTCATCGTCAGCGCCCCGTCGGGCGCCGGCAAGACGACGCTGGTCAGGATGCTGCTGGAGAACGATTCCGGCATTCGCCTGTCCATTTCATACACCACCCGCGCGCCGCGTCCCGGCGAAGCGGATGGTCGCGAGTACAACTTCGTCGATATCGAAACCTTTCGTGGGATGGTCGGGCGCGGCGAGTTTCTCGAATGGGCCGAAGTGCACGGCAATTGCTACGGCACGTCGCGCTTGTGGATCGAGCAGGAAATGGCCGGCGGCCGGGATGTGCTGCTGGAGATCGACTGGCAGGGCGCGCAGCAGGTGAAGAAGTTGTTCCCGCAGGCGATTGGCGTCTTCGTGCTGCCGCCGTCGATGACGGAACTGGAGCGTCGCCTTACCGGACGCGGGACCGACAGTGCGGAAGTGATCGCGCGGCGGCTCGCTGCCGCGCGCGAGGAAATGCGCCATGTGTCTGAATTTGGCTATGTTATTATCAACGACGCATTGCCGCAGGCGCTTGCCGACCTGCTCGCGGTGGTGCGCGCCGCCCGTCTCGAAATCGGGACGCAGCGCCTCCGGCACGCCGCATTGTTCAATTCACTGTTGTAGGAAATAGGTATCCGTATGGCCCGTGTAACTGTAGATGACTGCATGAAGAAAATTGGCAACCGCTTCCAGATGACCCTGGCAGCCACGTACCGCGCCCGGCAGATTGCCTCCGGCGCAACGCCGCTGGTCGAGACCGAAAAGGACAAGCCGACCGTGATCGCCTTGCGCGAGATTGCCTCGGGCAAGGTCGGCCTCGAAGTCCTCAATCGCGGTCAGGCCTGATCGCGATTGGCGACGCTTCGGGTGGAATGCAAGGTGTGCGCTGATGGACGCCGACACTGCCACCTCGCCCGAGCATCGCATCCCCACGCATGAAGACCCGGCGTTCCGGGTTTTCATCGACAGCCTCAGTTACCTCAAGCCTGACGAACTAGCCCTGGTCCGCGAGGCCTATGCCTTCGCGGCGGCCGCGCACGCCGGCCAGAAGCGCTATTCGGGCGAAGCCTACATCACGCATCCGCTGGCGGTCGCCGGTGCTCTCGCCGAGTGGCAGATGGATGTGCAGGCGGTCATTGCCGCGCTGCTGCACGACGTGATGGAGGACACCTCCGTCACCAAGGCCCAGATTGCCGAGCGCTTCGGCAGACACGTCGCCGAACTGGTCGATGGGCTCTCCAAGCTCGACAAGATCGAGTTCCAGTCGCACCAGGAAGCGCAGGCCGAAAATTTCCGCAAGATGCTGATGGCGATGGCGCGCGATCTGCGCGTCGTGCTCATCAAGCTCGCCGACCGGCTGCACAACCTGCAGACGATGTCGCATGTGCGCGCTGAAAAGCGTCGCCGCATTGCCACCGAAACACTCGAAATCTACGCCCCGATCGCCAACCGGCTCGGGCTGAACAAGGTCTTCCGGCAGCTGCAGGATCTCTCCTTCGAACTGATCCACCCGCTGCGGGCCAAGGTCATCGCGCGCGCGCTGCGCGCCGCGCGCGGCAACCGGCGTGAACTGCTGTCGCGCATTCTCGACAACGTCAACGGCAAGATGGCCGAGGCCGGTATCCAGGCGATGGTGTTCGGGCGCGAGAAAAGCCTCTACTCGATCTACCGCAAGATGGAGGAGAAGCGCCTCTCCTTCTCGCAGGTGCTCGATATCTACGGCTTTCGTGTTGTCGTCAGGGACGTGCCGACCTGCTATCTCGCGCTCGGTGCGCTGCATGCGCTGTACAAGCCGGTACCGGGCAAGTTCAAGGACTACATCGCGATCCCCAAGGTGAACGGTTACCAGTCGCTGCACACCACGCTGATCGGCCCCTACGGTACGCCGATCGAAGTGCAGATCCGTACCGAGGAAATGCACCATGTGGCGCAGGAAGGGGTCGCCTCGCACTGGCTGTACAAGGATGCCGAGCAGAGTGGCGCCGATCTGCAGAAGAAGACCGCGAAGTGGCTGCAATCCCTGCTCGAACTGCAGAGTGGCACGCGGGATTCCGCGGAGTTCCTCGAACACGTGAAGATCGACCTGTTCCCGGACGAAGTCTATGTGTTCACGCCGAAGGGCCAGATCATGGAGTTGCCGCGTGGCGCAACGGCGGTCGACTTCGCCTATATGGTGCACACCGACATCGGCAACCGTTGCGTTGCCGCGCGCATCAACCAGGAATTGATGCCACTGCGCACCGAGCTGAAGAACGGCGATCAGGTCGAGATCATCACTGCTGCGCACGCCAACCCGAATCCGGCCTGGCTTTCCTACGTGCGCACCGGTCGCGCCCGCAGCAAGATCCGGCACTTCCTTAAGGCGATGCAGCACGAGGAGTCCGCGCAGCTTGGTGAAAACCTGCTCGGGCAGGAGTTGCAGCATCTCGGCGTGCAGGCGGCAGCGCTGCCGGAAACGTGCTGGGAAGAACTGATGCGCGAATCGGGCAATCGTTCGCTGAAGGAAATCTATACCGATATCGGCCTCGGCAAGCGCATTGCCGCCGTTGTCGCGCGGCGCCTGCTGGCGAAGGATGGCGTCATGACGGAAGAGCCGGTGCCGCTGTCCACCGTCGTCATTCGCGGCACCGAAGGCATGGCGATCCAGCTTGCGCAATGCTGCTGCCCGATTCCCGGAGATCCGATCATCGGCTCCATTCGCAAGGGTCAGGGGCTCGTGGTGCACACGCATGATTGTCCCGGCATCCGCAAGTCGCGCAGCAGCGAACCGAAGAAGTGGATCGACGTCGAATGGCAGCCGGCCGAGGGCAAGCTGTTCGAGACGCGCATTCGCGTCACGGCCAAGAATGCGCGCGGCGTGCTGGCTGCAATGGCGGCGGCGATTGCCGATGCCAACTCGAACATCGAGAACATCAATATGGAAGAAAAGACGCCGGGCCTGTACACGACCCTGCAGTTCACGATACAGGTCGCCAATCGTGGGCATCTCGCGCGCATTCTGCGCAGCCTGCGCCTGATTCCGGAAGTCGTCCGCATCGGGCGCGTCCGCGGAGAGTAAGCCGGCATGCGCGTCATCGTCATCGGCGCCGGTGTCGTCGGCGTCGCCAGTGCGTGGTATCTGGCCCGTGCCGGGCATGCCGTTACCGTCATCGATCGTCAGCCGGGCGCCGGTCTGGAGACGAGTTTTGCCAACGGCGCCCAGATCTCCGTCTCGCACGCCGAACCGTGGGCCAATCCGCATGTGCTGCCCAAGGTGTTGCACTGGCTGGGGCGCGAGGATGCGCCGTTGCTCTTCCGCTTGCGCCCCGATCCGGCGCTGCTTGGCTGGGGCCTGCGTTTCCTCACCGAATGCCGGCCGCAGCGCACGCTGGAGAACATCCGTGCGATCGTCACGCTCGCGCTCTACAGCCGCAGTAAGCTCGGCGAACTGCGCGCCGAAACCGGCATTCGCTACGACCACCTGCAGCGCGGCATCCTGCACTTCTACACCGAGCGCAGTGAATTTGCTGCGGCAAAGGAGGCAGCAGCGCTGATGCGCCGCTTCGGCTGCGATCGGCGGCTCGTCGATGCCGATGAATGCGTGCGCATCGAGCCGGCACTGGCATCTGCCCGCGACAGGATCGTCGGCGGCGACTATACGTCCGAGGACGAATCCGGCGATGCCCATCTGTTTACACGCGAACTCGCGCGCCTCGCTGCCGATGCCGGTGTCGAGTTCCGCTACGGCAGTGCCGTGTCCCGCCTGTCGGCGGCGCGCGGCGAGATCGATCATCTCGCTCTCGCCGACGGCGAGCGCCTGCAGGCCGACGCCTACGTTGTCGCCTGCGGCAGCTGGTCGCGACAGCTGTTGTCACCGCTTGGCTACTGTCTTCCCGTCTATCCGGCCAAGGGCTACTCGGCAACGCTGACGCTTGCGCCGGACAGCGTGGCGCCCAGCGTCAGCCTGACCGACGACGGGCACAAACTCGTCTTCTCGCGCCTCGGCAACCGGCTGCGCATCGCCGGTACGGCTGAATTCAACGGCTACGACATGACTCTCAATGCTGTTCGCTGCGCGGCATTGATGCGCCGTGCCGGCGAACTCTTTCCCGAGCTGCGGCCGCAGGGCGAGCCCGAGTACTGGTGCGGTCTGCGTCCCGCCACGCCATCGAACGTACCGCTCATCGGTCGCGCCCGCCACGCCAACCTCTGGCTCGCCACCGGCCACGGCACGCTTGGCTGGACGATGGCTTGCGGCACCGGCGCGGCGCTGTCCGATCTGATCTCGGGGCGACGCCCCGAACCCGATTTCCCCTTCCAATAACGATACCGACTCCACGGAGACAGCATGAGTACCGTCATCTACGAGGTTCGCGACCACGTCGCCCATCTCACCCTCAATCGCCCCGATTCGCTGAACGCCCTCAACCTGGCGATGATCGAGGATCTGCGTTTGGCGAGCGCCCGCGCCGAAGCCGATCCCGCCGTGCATGCCATCCTCCTCGGCGGTGCCGGCGCGCATTTCATGGCGGGCGGCGATCTGAAATGGTTCCGCGAACAACTCGCGCTGCCGGCACAGGAACGGCAACCCCTGTTCGAGCGCACCATCAGCGATGTGCACCAGACCACGCTGCAGTTGCGTCGCTGCGGCAAGCCGGTGGTGGCCGCCGTGCGTGGCGCGGTGGCCGGCTTCGGCCTCTCGCTGATGCTCGCCGCCGATCTGGCGCTGGCCAGCGAGGATGCCTACTTCACGCTCGCCTACTGCAACATCGCGCTTTCCCCCGATGGCGGCGCCACCTGGTCGCTGCCACGGGTGGTCGGCATGAAGCGGGCGGCCGAGATCGCACTGCTCGGCGATCGCTTTGATGCCGCGCAGGCGCTCGCCTGGGGACTCGTCAATCGCGTTGTTCCCGCCAGCGAACTGCAGGCACAGGCGGAGGCGCTCGCGACGAGACTCGCCGGCGGCCCGCGGGAGGCGCTCGCCAGCACCAAGCAGTTGCTCAACGCTTCGCTGACCAGCACCCTTGCCGAACAACTGCACGCCGAGCAGCGCGCCTTTGCTGCCTGCGGCGTCAATGCGGATTTTGGCGAGGGCTTGGCGGCGTTTTTCGACAAGCGGCGCCCGCGATTCGGCGCCTGAGCCTTACGCCCGATTCTCGCGCCGGATTCCTGCCCCAGCGCACTGGTCCCTGCCGCCGCCATGTGGATAGATACGCACTGCCACCTCGATGCCGCGGAATTCGCGGCTGATCGCGATGCCGTCGTTGCCGACGCGCAGGCTGCGGGCGTAGCGTGCATCGTCGTGCCGGCCGTTGCTGCCGCCAACTTTGCCGCCGTAAAGGAGTGCTGTACGCACTACGCCGGCTGCGTTGCCGCCTACGGCATTCATCCGCTGTACACGCCGCAGGCGGCTGAGGCTGATCTGCAGACCCTGCGCGACTGCTTGTCGCGTGAACCAGCCGTCGCCATCGGCGAGATCGGACTCGACCAGTTTGTCCCCGGGCTCGATCCGGCGCGCCAGCTGCACTTCTTCGTCGAACAGCTGAAGATCGCGCGCGATTTCGATCTGCCGGTGCTGCTGCACGTGCGCCGCGCCATCGACCCGATTCTTCGCGAGTTGCGGCGTCTGCGTGTGCGTGGTGGCATCGCCCACGCGTTCAACGGCAGCCGTCAGCAAGCGGAGCAGTTCATCGCGCTTGGCTTCAAGCTGGGCTTCGGTGGTGCGATGACCTGGCCGCGTGCCAGCCACTTGCGCGCGCTGGCCGCCGCCTTGCCGGAGGAGGCGATTGTCCTTGAAACGGACGCGCCGGATATCCCGCCCGAGTTCGTCGGCCGGGGTCGCAATGCACCGGTTTTTCTGCCCAGAATCGCCGAATCCCTCGCCGAGTTGCGCGGCGTCTCGCCCGTCGATGTTGCAAATTTCACCACGCGCAATGCGTGCGACTGCCTCCCCGCCCTGATCCAATAGGCATCAATACAGCATCACGGCATGCTGTATTCGCAATTTCTAATATCACGTAATGACCCATAAACAGGGCGTTTCGGGGCGGAAGCGCTTCAAATTCTTGCGCTCGATCAAATTATCCATACAAAAACTGCGGATTTTTTTCGGGCTTGATGTGAATCAAGATAACTGCCTCATTACAGGCATAGATTCCACGCCTGACCCAACACATCCCCGGCATGAACCCATGGATATTTCCAGCGTGATCGTCAGCGCCAAGCCTGAACAGGGCGCGCACCTCAAATCCCTGCTTGAAGCGGTACATGGCGTCGAAGTCCATGTAACGGCGGACGATGGCCGCATGATCGCGACCATCGAGGCCGAGAGCGAGAAGGACACCGTGAAGACTTTTGAATTGATTGGCCAGATGCCCGGCGTGCTTGCCGTGTCGATGGCCTATCACCAGGTAGAAACCAATCCTGACGAGGAGGCATGAAATGAAACTGACCCGACGTGATTTCATCAAGAGCAACGCGGTTGCCGCTGCGGCTGCCACCGCCGGCATCGCCGTTCCGGAAGCGGTTCTGGCACAGGCCAAGGGCAAGGACGACGGCGTCCGCTGGGACAAGGGCGCCTGCCGCTACTGCGGTACCGGTTGCGGTGTGCTCGTGGGCACCAAGGATGGCCGCATCGTCGCCACGCAGGGCGACCCGGAAGCCCCGGTCAACCGTGGCCTCAACTGCATCAAGGGTTACTTCCTCGCCAAGATCCAGTACGGCAAGGATCGCCTGACGCAGCCGCTGCTGCGCATGAAGAATGGCCTGTTCGACAAGAACGGCGAGTTCACCCCGATCTCCTGGGACAAGGCCTTCGATCTCATGGCCGAGAAAGTCAAGGCGACGCTGAAGGAGCCGACCCAGGGGCAGCGCGGCGTCTGCATGTTCGGTTCCGGTCAATGGACTGTCTGGGAGGGCTATGCCGCTGCCAAGCTGTGGAAGGCAGGCCTGCGCACCAACAGTATCGACCCGAACGCCCGCCACTGCATGGCCTCGGCCGTCGCCGGCTTCATGCGTACCTTCGGCATCGACGAGCCGATGGGCTGTTACGACGACATCGAGCACGCCGACGTCTTCGCGCTGTGGGGCTCGAACATGGCCGAGATGCACCCGATCCTGTGGTCGCGCATCACCGATCGCCGTCTTACCGCCAAGCACGTCAAGATCCACGTGCTGTCCACCTTCACGCACCGCTCCTGCGAACTCGCTGACAGCGAACTGATCTTCAAGCCGAGTTCGGATCTGGCGATCCTCAACTACATCGCCAACTACATCATCCAGAACAATGCGGTGAACAAGGATTTCGTCGGCAAGCACGTCAAGTTCGCCAAGGGCGTCACCGACATCGGCTACGGCCTGCGTCCGAACCATCCGCTGGAAAAGGTCGCCATGAACAACGGCTACCCGGGTGAGGACGGCAAGCCGAAGGGCAACCCGAACAACTCGTCGCCAATCAGCTTCGACGAGTTTGCCGCCTTCGTATCCGAGTACACGCTCGACAAGGCGCACGAGATTTCCGGCGTGCCGAAGGACAAGCTGGAAGCGCTGGCCAAGGCCTACGCCGACCCGAAGACCAAGGTCACTTCGTTCTGGACCATGGGCTTCAACCAGCACACCCGCGGCACCTGGGTAAACAACATGATCTACAACGTCCACCTGCTGGTGGGCAAGATCTCCGAGCCGGGCAACAGTCCGTTCTCGCTGACCGGCCAGCCGTCCGCCTGCGGTACGGCCCGCGAAGTCGGTACCTTTGCGCACCGTCTGCCGGCAGACATGGTGGTCATGAACCCGAAGCACCGCGAGTTCTCCGAGAACATCTGGAAGCTCCCCGCCGGCACCATTCCCGACTGGATTGGCTACCACGCCGTGCTGCAGTCGCGCATGGCCAAGGACGGCAAGGTCGGCTTCCTGTGGACGACCACCACCAACAACATGCAGGCGGGCCCGAACGTCAATGACGAGATCTACCCGGGCTGGCGCAATCCGAAGTGCTTCACCGTCGTTTCCGATGTCTACCCGACCGTTTCCGCGATGTCGGCCGACCTGATTCTGCCGTCCGCCATGTGGATGGAGAAGGAAGGCATGTATGGCAACGCCGAGCGTCGTGGCCAGATGTGGCGCCAGCAGGTGAAGGCGCCGGGTGAGGCCAAGTCCGATCTGTGGCAGTACCTGGAGTTTTCGAAGCGCTTCAAGACCGACGAAGTCTGGCCGGCCGAACTGCTCGACAAGATGCCGGAGTACAAGGGCAAGACCCTGTACGAAGTCCTCTACGCCAACGGCCAGGTCAACAAGTTCGCCCTCGATGAGGTCAAGTCGGTCAACGCGCACGCGATCAAGGACTACATGAACGAGGAGTCCAAGGCCTACGGCTACTACGTTCAGAAAGGCCTGTTTGAGGAGTACGCCCGCTTCGGTCGTGGCAAGGCGCACGACTTGGCGTTGTTCGACGTCTATCACAAGGCACGTGGCCTGCGCTGGCCGGTGGTCGAGGGCAAGGAAACGCTGTGGCGCTTCCGCGAGGGCTACGATCCTTACGTGCCGAAGGGCGAAGGCGTCCGCTTCTACGGCTATCCGGACGGCAAGGCGATCGTCTACGCGCTGCCCTACCAGCCGGCCGCCGAACAGCCCGACAACGAGTTTGATCTGTGGCTGTGTACCGGTCGCGTGCTGGAGCACTGGCATACCGGCTCGATGACCCGCCGCGTGCCTGAGCTCTACAAGGCGGTGCCGGATGCCGTGGTGTTCATGCATCCGGATGATGCGAAGAAGCGCGGCCTCAACCGCAACGACGTGGTGAAAGTGTCCACGCGTCGCGGCGAGATCCAGCTGCGCGTCGAGACCAAGGGCCGCAACAAGCCGCCGGTCGGCCTCGTCTTCGTGCCCTTCTTCGACGAGCACCGTCTGGTCAACAAGCTGACCCTGGACGCCACTTGCCCGATCTCGAAAGAGACCGACTACAAGAAGTGTGCGTGTAAGGTGGTGAAGGCCTGAGGCCTTCGCTGACGAATAAGGCAATCAGGGAGTGCTGCGGGTCGGTGCCGGTTTGTCCGGTACCGACCCCCGGCTGATCACGATGGCAAGCACGAACGAACGCAAGCCTGCTCAGCTCCGCAAGGCGCCGGGTGCCCGTCGGCAGTTTCTGCTCGACTCGGCACGCATGGCCTGCGGAGTCGGCATGCTTGGCCTCGGCCTCGGTCTCTACGCCAAGCAGACGCAAGCGCTCCCGGCGACCGCGATCCGGCCGCCCGGTGCATTGGCGGAGAGCGATTTTCTCGGTGCCTGCATTCGCTGTGGTCTGTGCGTGCGCGATTGTCCGTATGACACCTTGCGCCTCGCAAAGCCGGAAACGCCGGTTGCCACCGGTACGCCTTATTTCATCGCGCGCGACATCCCGTGCGAGATGTGCGACGACATCCCGTGCGTCAAGGCTTGCCCGACCGGCGCGCTGAATCACACGCTCACCGATATCAACAAGGCGAAGATGGGGCTGGCGGCGCTGATCGATCAGGAGACCTGCCTCAACTTCCTCGGCTTGCGCTGCGATGTTTGCTATCGCGTCTGCCCGGTGATCGACAAGGCGATCACGCTGGAGCTGGTGCCCAACCCGCGTACCGGGCGGCACACGATGTTCCTGCCGACCGTGCATTCGGAGCACTGCACCGGCTGCGGCAAATGCGAGAAAGCCTGCGTTACCGAGGAGGCCGCGATCAAGGTGCTGCCAATCGCGCTCGCCAAGGGGGCGCTCGGCAAGCATTACCAGCTGGGCTGGGAGGAGCAGAAGAAAGCTGGCGGATCGCTGATCGACGAAAAGAGCATGCTCGATCTGCCCGACCGCATGCCCGAGGGCGTTCGCTTGCCCGGACACTATGATCCGGCGAGCGGCATGACCGCCCCCCCCGGCGCACCGGGGAGTGGCGCTGGCGCCATTCCGAACGTGCCACCCGGGATGGAGAGGGCCGGTGGTCCCGTCGTTCCGTCGACGCCGCCTGGTCTGGGGGCAGCAAAATGAACGCCAAGCGGGTAGGCGCGGATGCCATTGCCGCCAAGGGGTGGTTGGCGAGCTACAAGTGGCTGCTGTTGCGACGCACCGTGCAGATCGCGGTGCTCGCGCTGTTCCTGCTCGGGCCGCTGGCCGGCATCTGGATCGTCAAGGGCAACCTCAATTACAGCGTTACCCTCGGTTTCCTTCCGCTGACCGACCCGTACGTTGCGCTGCAGTCGCTGCTCACCGGTCAGGTGCCGGAACGGCTCGGCTTGATCGGCGCGGCGATCGTCCTCGTTTTCTACCTGCTCGTTGGCGGCCGTGTCTATTGTTCCTGGGTGTGCCCGGTGAACATCGTGACTGACACCGCAGGCTGGTTGCGCCGGCGTCTTGGCATCAAGGGCAGCGTGCACCTCGCCCGCAATACCCGTTACTGGATTCTGGGCATGACGCTCGTCGGCTCGGCCGCGAGTGGCATCCTGCTGTGGGAATTGATCAACCCGGTGTCGATGCTGCATCGTGGCCTCATCTTCGGTCTTGGCTTCGCGTGGGTGATCGTCCTGATGATCTTCCTGTTCGATCTGTTCGTGATGAGTCGCGGTTGGTGTGGCAGGCTGTGTCCGGTCGGTGCCTTCTACAGCCTGCTCGGCCGCTGGAGTCCGGTGCGGGTGTCGGCGCCTGCACGCGCGGCGTGCAACGACTGCATGGATTGCTTCGAGGTCTGTCCCGAGCCGCAGGTCATCCGTCCGGCCTTGAAAGGTGCGGCAACAGGGGCCGGGCCGGTGATCCTGTCGCCGGCCTGCACCAACTGCGGCCGCTGTATCGATGTCTGTTCGAAAGATGTATTCCGGTTCGGAACCCGCTTCAGCAACGGTGTTCCGGCAAACGAAGCGGCGCCCACCGATGGCGCCTTGCCACTCAATTCCTGATTTCAACGATTCAACTTCAAGTGGAGGAACGACGATCATGAAAACCCAGTTGAAACTCACGATGGCCGCAATTGCTGCGTGCTTTGCCCTCGGAGCCATTGCCGCCGACGCACCGAAATCGATGCGCGGAATCGATGTTGCCGCACCGGATGCCGTCGCTTCCGAGAAGGCCTATGTCGGTAGCCGCCCGGGTACGACCAAGCCGGTCGCGCGCACGTTCAGCACGCAGCCGCCGGTCATTCCGCATTCGATCGAAAACTTCAGCGATATCAATCTTGAAGAGAACGCCTGCATGGATTGTCACTCGGCAGCGACCTACAAGAAAAAGAACGCGCCGAAGATCGGTGACAGCCACTTTCTGAATCGCGACGGCCAGAAACTCGACGAGGCGTCAGCTGCCCGTCACAACTGCGTGCAGTGCCACGTGCCGCAGGTCGATGCCCCGCCGCTGGTCGACAACCAGTTTCAGGGCGATGTGAAGAAGGCCGACGCGAAAAAGCCGGCGAAGAAGAACTGAAGCCAGAAACCGCAGTTCGCAGTATTTTGCCCTTCGATACGCCCGCGATGCGCGGGCTACTCAGGGCGAACGGTGTTCCGACCCGTTGGGTAATGCGCCGGTCGTGGTGAGTAAGCTTGCGTAGCAAGGTGTATCGAACCATGAACGGCGCCCAACTGCGGGATGTATGCTGAATCGGAAAAATGAGCCAGCGCGGGCACGATCCCGCGCCGGCGTTCTTGCCGATGGGCAGGGTTGTCCGGGGCACGCTGTTCGCGTGAGTGGATAGCGGTGAGTGAGCAGGGTGCCAGAGGCGCCCTGTTCGCATTTCAGGTGACGCTGATGGCACCCACCGGGCACGGTGCCACGCAGGCGCCGCAGCCGGTGCAGCGCTCACTATCAAGTGTCGGGTTCGCGGTGCCGCCAATCCGTGGCAGAAAGCGGATCGCATTTTCGGCGCACTGATCGCCGCAGACCCGGCATTCGACCTGATGGCGCGCGATGCAGTTGTCCGCGATGCTCGCACGCAGCGCCCACGGGGCGTCGTCGGCGTTGCCGCGAAGGAGCGCCTGTGGTTCGCAGCGGCTGACGCACTCGCCGCAAAAAGTGCACTCACCGTGCAGAAAATCGACGGTCGGATAGCCGCCGTCGCCTCGCCGGATGACCCCGGTCGGGCAGATGCGGGCGCAGTCGCCGCATTGTGTGCAACGTGCCACGAAGTCCGCTTCCGGGCGTGCCCAGGGCGGTCGCGGCTGGGCGGCGTGAGTAGCGACCCGCCCACGCAGGAAGTTGCGGCGGCTGGCGTCGCTCATTTGAGCGCTCCCGGGAAACGGCCATTGCCACATTCGCCTCCTGGGAAGGCTGGAAAACTCGGTGCGATCACTCGCTTTTCCAAGCGGGCTGGAAACAAAAAGGCGGAGCCGAGGCTCCGCCTTTTCAAGGTCGCCACAAGCTTACTGCTTGGCAGCCTTGATGTCGCCGTCAGCACCGATTCCGAGCGTGTAGCCCAACGATACGTGGTGGAAGCGACCGCTCGCCTTGTCGGCGTGGATGGCGATGCCCATCGGCACAGCCTTGCCTGCTGCCACGGCGCCAGCGAGCTTGCGCGTGAAGGTGACGGTGTACTCGCCGCCCTTGTTCTCGCCAGTCGCGGTCACACCTGCCGTGCCGCCTTCCATCTTGCGCGAATCGGAAACCGAACCGTCAACAGCCTTGGCACCCTTGGCGCTCTTCCACTGCATCAACTCGTAAGCGCCGGCCTTGGTGTACTTGGTCTTCTTGTCGTCGGCGCCCGGCATCGTGCGCGCGTCAGTGTGGCAAGTGGCCCAGCAGCCCATCTGGGCGCCGGCGACCGGTTTGCCGCCGGCATCGGCGCTGACCTGGTCGTTGGCGAACATCACCGTCGCCTTGACGTCGTTTTCCTTGTCGCCCTGGTTGGCGCCACCCGCCGGTGCCTTGAAGGTCAGGCGTACATAGAGGTTGTTCGCGTCGTAGGCAGTCTGCACGGCCACCGGGAAGTTCATCGTCTTCGGCGTGCCGACCGGCTCAAGATCCTTGGAAGCGAGGCGCTTCATGTCAAAGTTGAGACCGCCCTTTTCCTCGTGGCAGCCAACGCAGGTTTCGCCCTTGACGAGGCCGGTACGGCCGCTGTGATCGGACTTCTTCAACACCCACTCAATCGGCGTGACGCCGGCATGGAAAACCTGCACATCACGCTTCGGCACCTTGGACCAGTCGGGTGCCGCAACGGCGACGGAAGAACCCAGGGCAAGCATTGCGCCCATGACGGACAGCGAAACGATCGACTTTTTCATTGTTGCCTCTCCATTAAAAGATTGCTTCTTAACGGCGCAACGGCCTGTTGCGATGACAGGCCGTTGCAATATAAGGATCATGCTACCACGTAATAATTACTCGTCATCTTCTTCGGGCATGTTCTTCGGCTTCTTGTGCGCGATGCCCTTGTGACAGTCGATACAGGTCTTCTTGTCGTCCTGTGCGATCTTGTGCATCTTCGAAGCGCGGGCCTTCTGTTTTTCTGCGTCCATGCCCTCGAAGCTGTGGCAGTTGCGGCATTCGCGCGAGTCGGACGCCTTCATGCGGGCCCACTCGTTGGTGGCCAGGCGCAGACGGTTCTCCTCGAATTTCTCGGGCGTGTTGATGGTGCCCATGATCTTGCCATAGACCTCCTTCGACGCCTGGATCTTGCGGATCATCTTGTGCGTCCAGTCCTTGGGCACGTGGCAGTCGGAGCAGACGGCGCGGACACCGGTGCGGTTCGCGTAATGGATGGTCTGCTTGTATTCCTGATACACGTTGTCGTGCATTTCATGGCAGGAAATACAGAAGGGCATTGTGTTCGTGGCTTCCATGGCGGTATTGAAGCCGCCCCAGAAGAAGACGCCGGAAAAGAAGCCGACGACGAGCAGCGTCAGCAGGGAATACTTCGCGCTCGGTCGGCGCAATGCGGCCAGAAAGCCGCTCTTGTTGTCGGACATTACAAACCCCTCAAAAAATCGCACTCTCTTATGTTTGTCCGATAAACAGGGCGGTTTCGCGCACCCGCTTTCGGCACTTTAGTGGGGCGAAGTCTAGCGATGCGATCCGTTGATGGGTTTGATCTAGGTTAACTAATCCCTATTTCTTCAACGGGATTGCGGCCTGGCGCGGTTTCCGGTCTTTCCGGTCGGGGCCTCGGCGGCCGCGCGTGCCTGGGAAAGGGCCTGCGACAAGGCTTCCGCTTCTTCGGATCCGGGCTCCAGTTGCGGCAGCACCTTTTCCCAATAGGCGACGGCGCGCTTGAAATCGCGCCGCTCACCCGCGGCAGCCCCCGCGAGCAGCAGCACCTGCGGATCCTCTGGCGCCAGCTTGAGGGCCTTGTCGATCATTTCGCCTGCCTTGCCGCTGAATCCATTGTGGGTGATGGCGAGCATTTCGGCGTATTCGGCGAGGAGTGTCGCCTCTTTTTCGACGATCGGCAGTGCCTTGCCGTACGCGTCGGCGGCTTCCGCATAGCGGCCGAGCGCCTTATAAGAACGTCCGAGCATCAACCAGCCCTTGAGATCGTCCGGATTCTCGGCAAGTCGCGCGGCGAGCTTGCCAACCATCCCCTCGATATCGCCTGCGGTGAGTCGTTGCGCGGGCTGGCGGGCAGCCGGATCCAGCGCCTGTGGGTTGCCGAGGGCACCGTAACCGGCGAGGGCGAGCAGCGGCAGCAGAACGACAACCAGCAGCGCCGTCTTGCGCGAGGCGGCGATCTCACGGGAGGTCTGGCCCACCGGAGAGGCTTCTTCAAGCAGGCGTCGCTGCAGTTCCTTCTTCGCTTGCTCGAAATCAGCCGCCGACAGCGAACCTTCCTCACGCTCATGTTCGAGTTCGGCAAGCTGGTCGCGGAGGATCGTCAGGTTGGCGGCCCGCTGGTCGGTGTCTTCCCTTGCAGCGACGGGTCGGCGCAGGAGTGGCAGGACGAGCGGAACGGCGGCGACGACGACGAGCAGCGTCGCCAGGGCGATGAAAGAGGTCATTGCGGCTTTTTGTCCGTGGTTTCTGCGAGCAGGGCATTGGCCTGCTGCAACTCTTCGGCGGTCAGTTCGGTATCGGCGATGGCGTCGTTGCGGCGGCGCAGGTAGCGGATGAGTACGGCAAGTCCGATCACCAGAAGTACGCCCGGACCCGCCCAGAGCAGGATCGTCGTGCCCTTGACCGGCGGCCGGTAGCGCACGAAATCGCCATAGCGGGCGACCATGAAGTCGAGGATCTCCTGATCTGATTTACCCTCGGCAATCAGTTTCCGGATTTCGCGGCGGAAATCGTTGGCGAGGTCGGCATTCGAATCGGCGATCGTCTGGTTCTGGCAGACCAGGCAGCGCAACTCGGCGGTGATCGCCAGCAGGCGCTTTTCGGTCAGCGGATCTTCGGCGAGCGGCGCGGCGTCCTTCGCTTGCGCAAACAGCGCGCCGAAGCCGAGCCAGATGAGTGCGAGCAGGCGGCCGCTGCGGATCATTTGTTCAGCTCCGCGACCAGCGGCAGGATCTTCTTCCGCAGATCGTCCGGCGTCACCGGCCCGGTGTGCTTCATGCGGATGATGCCGGCCTTGTCGATGATGTAGGTTTCCGGTACGCCATAAACGCCGTAGTCGATACCGACGCGACCGTCGAGGTCGAGCACCGACAGCACGTAGGGGTCACCGTGTTGCGTCAGCCATTTCGTCGCACGTTGACGGGCGAGCTTATCCTCGCTGGCGGTGTCGGTCTTGGCCATGTCGGTTTCGCCGTCGCCGCGCACTTCCTTGTAATTGAGGCCGATCACCGGAACGATGTTCTTCCTGCCCAGTTCGACGAGGATCGGATGCTCCTGCCGGCACGAGATGCACCACGAGGCCCAGACATTGAGCAGCCAAACCTTGCCCTTCATGTCCTCGGGGCCGAACTTGCGGTCGACGCCGAGCACCGGCAGCGAGAAATTCGCGGCCGGCTTGCCGACCAGTGGCGACGGCACGTCGCGCGGATTCAGGTTGAGCCCGACGGCGAGCAGGACGACGAGCGCGATGAAGCCGACGAGCGGCCAGAGGAATTTGTTCATGCGGTTTGTGTGTTGCCGGTAGTGACGGTAGAGGTCTGGCGTGCCTTGATCCGGTAACGGCGGTCGAGGATGGCGATCAGGCCGCCGATCGCCATCAGCACACAGCCGCCCCAGATCCAGTCGACGAAGGGCTTGTGATAGACGCGAACAGCCCATTCGCCCTCCGGCTTCAGGCGGTCGATCGGCTCGCCGAGCGAGACGTAGAGATCGCGGAAAAGACCGGCGTCGATCGCTGCCTCGGTCATCGGCATCGCCGACGACTGGTAGTTGCGCTTCTCCGGATGCATCCTGCGCAGGGTCTTGCCATCCCTGAGCAGATCGAAATCGCCGGCGAGCGCCGTGTAGTTCGGGCCATTCACCTGACGTACGCCGTTGAAACGGAATTCGTAGCCGGCGACGGCGACGGTATCGCCCGGCCCCATCTTCACGTCTTTTTCCTCCTGATAAGAGGAAACCATGGTCACGCCGATCACGAAGGCGGCGACGCCGACGTGCGCCGTGTGCATGCCGAAGAAACTGCCCGGCTGGCGCAGGATGCCGTTTGCGAAGCTGCCGCCGGCACGCGTCGCCTGTACGCGCTCGACGAAGTTGTGCGTGCCGGCGAGCACGATCCACGCGGCGAGCAGGATGCCGAGCGCGGTCATCGCCTTCCAGGCGCCGTAGAGGAGCGGCAGCGCGATGGCAACGACGACCGCCGCCGCCAGCGCCCAGCGTAGCGCGCGTGCGATTTCGCCAATGCTTGCTTCCTTCCAGCGCGCGAACGGCCCGACGCCCATCAGGAAGAGCACCGGCACCATCAGCGGCACGAAGACCGCATCGAAATACGGCGGGCCGACCGAGATCTTGCCCAGTCCGAGCGCATCGATCAGCAGCGGATAGAGCGTGCCGAGCAGCACCGAACCGCAGGCCACCACCAGCAGCACGTTGTTGGTGAGAAGCAGCGATTCGCGTGAAACGAGACCGAAGCGGCCGCCGAGACCGACCTTCGGCGCCCGCCAGGCAAAGAGCAGGAGCGAGGCGCCGATGACGACGACGAGGAAGGTGAGGATGAAGATGCCGCGCTTGGGGTCGGTGGCAAACGCGTGCACCGAGGTGAGCACGCCGGAGCGGACGAGGAAGGTGCCGAGCAGCGACAGCGAGAACGCCGAGATCGCCAGCAGCACCGTCCAGTTCTTGAAACTGCCGCGCTTTTCGGTGACGGCGAGGCTGTGCACCAGTGCCGTGCCGACCAGCCAGGGCATGAACGAGGCGTTCTCGACCGGATCCCAGAACCACCAGCCGCCCCAGCCGAGTTCGTAATAGGCCCACCAGGAACCCATCGCGATGCCCAGCGTCAGGAAGATCCACGCGGCGGTGGTCCACGGCCGCGACCAGCGCGCCCAGGCGGCGTCGAGCTGGCCGGAAAGCAGCGCGGCGACGGCGAAGGCGTAGGCCACCGAGAAGCCGACGTAGCCCATGTACAGGAGCGGCGGGTGGATGACGAGGCCCGGATCCTGCAACAGCGGGTTGAGGTCGCGCCCTTCCGGGGCGCCGGGCAGCAAGCGTTCGAAGGGGTTCGAGGTGAACAGGATGAAGAGCAGGAAGCCGGCGGTGACCAGCCCGAGCGTGCCGACCACGCGCGCGACCATCGCCTCCGGCAACTGACGCGAGAAGAAGGTGACGGCCAGCGCCCACCAGGTCAGCATCAGCACCCACAGCAGCAGCGAGCCTTCGTGGCCGCCCCAGACGCCGGAGACGCGGTACTGGACCGGCAGCAGCGAGTTCGAATGATTGGCGACGTAGGCGACCGAGAAATCGTTGGCGACGAAGGCCCAGGTCAGGCAGCCGAAGGCGAAGCTGATCAGCAGCGCCGCCGTCTGCGCCGCCGGGCGCGCGAAGGCGATCCACGCGAGCCGGTTGCGCTGCGCGCCGACGATCGGCAGCACCCCCTGCAGAACCGAGACGACGAGGGCGAGGATGAGGGCGAAGTGGCCGAGTTCGGGGATCATGCGTGCGCTCAGTAGGCCGGTTTCGCGGCGGGTTGCGTAGCGGGTTGAGAAGCCGGTTGGGTGGCAGTTGGCGCGGCAGACGCAGCTGCTGCACCGCCCTGCGCCGCCTCGGCCTTCGCCTTGTTCGCGGCGGCGCGTTCGTGCGCGTCGCCGACGGCCTTGGCCGCTTCCGGCGGCATGTAGTTCTCGTCGTGCTTGGCGAGCACCTCGCTGGCGATGAAGCGGCCGTCGGCCAGCTTGCCCTGTGCGACGACGCCCTTTCCTTCCTGGAAGAGGTCGGGGAGGATGCCCTTGTAGGACACCGGCAGATCCTTCTCGGTGTCGGTGACGATGAAGCTCATCGTCACCCCGTCGGCCTCGCGCTTCAGCGAGCCTTCCTTGACCATGCCGCCGATGCGGAAGGCCTTGCCCTGCGGCGCCTTGCCGGCGGCGACGTCGGTCGGCGAGACGTAGAAGGCGATGTTGCTGTTCAGCGCGTTCAGCACCAGCGCGGCGGCGATGCCGAGGACGGCGAGGCCGCCGAGGATGAGGGCGATGCGTTTCTGACGGGCTTTCATGACGTGCTTACTGCTCCTTGTTGCGATCGGCGCGCGCCTGACGCTTGAGACGCGCGACCAGTGACTTCCGACTGCGTACGGCAAGGATCGGTTCCGCAATCATCACCAGCGCGGTGACGCCGAAGGATCCCCAGACGTAAAGACCGTAGCCGCCCATCGCGAGAAAGTCGGCAAAGCTGTTCCAGTAAATGTTCACTTCGCGCCCTCCCGCTGCAGCACTTCCTTCACCCATTCGGTGCCGCGTTCGCGTTCGAGCATGATTGTGCGGGCGCGGTAGAGGGCGACGGCGATGCTGTACATCCAGAAGGAGAGAGCCAACAGCAGCATGCCCCAGAGCATGATGCTGGCCATCGCCGGCGCCTTGTTCAATGAAACCGAGGCGCCCTGGTGCAGCGTGTTCCACCACTTCACCGAGAAATAGATGATCGGGATGTTCACCGAGCCGACCAGGGCCAGCACGGCGCCGGCCTTGTCGGCGCGGCGCGGATCGTCGATTGCCGCCTGCAGTGCGATAAAGCCGATGTAGAGGAAGAGCAGGATCAGTTCCGAGGTGAGCCGCGCATCCCACACCCACCAGGTGCCCCACATGGGCTTGCCCCACAATGCCCCCGTCCACAGCGAGAGGAAGGCCATCAGCGCGCCGGTGGGGGCCAGCGCCTGTGCCATCATGCCCGACAGCCGCGTGTTGTAGGCCAGCCCGAGCGCCGCCCAGAAGGCCATCACCAGGTAGATGAACATGCTCATCCACGAGGCCGGCACGTGGATGAAGATGATGCGGTAGCCCTCGCCCTGCTGGAAGTCGGTCGGCGCGACGGCGAGGCCCAGCCACAGCCCGGCCGCACCGAAGACGGTGGCGAGCGCCACGAACCACGGAATCATCTTCCCGGCGAGCGGATAGAAGCTCTGCGGCGAAGCGTACTTGAACCAGTTGATCAGTCGGTTGTTCACGTCACTATTCCAGCGAAATTCTCAAAGCTGCTGCGGTTGCCCATGGGGCAAAAAACACGCCGCCGATGGCGAGTGCGCCGAGGATCGACAGGTGCGCTTCGGCGCCCATGCCGGTGACGGTTGCATCGACCGCGCCGGCGCCGAAGATCAGCACCGGAATATACAGTGGCAGCACCAGCAGCGACACCAGCACGCCGCCGCCTCTGAGGCCGAGCGTCAGCGCCGCGCCGATGGCGCCGATGCCGGAGAGCGCCGGCGTGCCGATCAGCAGCGACAGCGTCAGCGTCGCCAGCGCATCGGTTTCGAGGTCGAACTGGATGCCGAGCACCGGCGCCAAGAGCGCCAGCGGCAGGCCGGAGACCAGCCAGTGCGCGAGCACCTTGCCGATCACCGTCAGGCCCAGCGGCTGCGGCGCCAGCACCAGTTGTTCGAGCGTGCCGTCGCGGTAATCATCGGCGAAGAGCCGCGGCAGCGACAGCATCGTCGCCAGCAGCGCGCCGACCCACAGCACGCCCGGCGCCAGCTTCTTCAGCAACTGCGGCTCCGGCCCGACGCCGAGCGGGAAGAGGCTCGCGACGATGATGAAAAAGAACAGCACCGACACCAGATCGGCCTGCCGGCGCATCGCCAGCTTCAAGTCGCGCGCGACGATCGCGCCCACGGCAGCGATCATGAAAGCTTGAGCTCCCGCACCGTGCCCGCAGGGATATCCACCGCCTGATGCGTCGTCAGCACGGCCATGCCGCCGCGCTGCAGATGCGCGCCGATCAGCCCGGCCAGCCAGCCCACCGCCGCCACGTCGAGCGCGACGAAGGGCTCGTCGAGCACCCACAGCGCGCGCTTCTCATGCACCAGCCGCGAGAGCGCGACGCGCCGCTTCTGCCCCTGCGACAGATATTTGCAGGCGAGATCCTCGCGCCCGGCCAGACCCACCGCTTCGAGGGCGTCGAGCGCCTCGTCCTCGGAGAGTGTTTCGCCGGCAAGCTTTGCTGACGCCGAGAGATTTTCCAGCGGCGTCAGTTCTTCCTTGATCGCGTTCAGGTGGCCGAGGTAGCACAGCTCCTCGCGGAATTCCTCGCCCAGCGAATGGATGTCCGTGTCCTTCCAGCGGATTTCGCCCGCAAGCGGCCGCGAGAGGCCGCAGATCATGCGCAGCAGCGTTGTCTTGCCGGCGCCGTTCCTGCCCTGCAGGAACAGCATCTCGCCGCCCTCGACGCGAAAGCCGACGTCTGCGAACAGGCGGCGCTCGCCGCGCACGCATTCCAGGTTGGAGGCTTCAAGCATGGGGAAACGAAGGCAAGGGATTGAGCGAGCGCGTATTTTGGGGGAGCTATTGTAGCGAGGGGTTGATACGCATCAAATGCACGGGCTGGGCGGTCAAAAAATTGATTTGTATCAAATTATATATTCACAGATCAATAAAATTCCATAACTTATTGATTAAAAGCGAATAGAAAATTCTTGATGTGTCTAAACGGTATCGATTCACAAAAATCGTGCGAAAAGGTCTCTAAAAGATATGTATTTCGCACCAAAGAAGGGAGTCCAATCGCTATTGTCACGCCATGATACGTTTGTAATTGATTGAATTTAAAGATTGTGTTGCCGTTATTGGCGCTGTGGCACGCGATTTGCGTACTTGGCTCCTGTTTTCGCTATCGCAAACAGGAGAGTCCCATGAAAGAAAAACTGGTTCTGGTAGGTAATGGCATGGCCGGCGTCCGCGTCATCGAGGAGCTGCTGGCATTGGCGCCGGACAAGTACGACATCACCGTGTTCGGTGACGAGCCGCACGGCAACTACAACCGTATCCTGTTATCGCACGTGCTCTCTGGTGAGAAGAAGTTCGCCGACACGGTACTCAACGACCGCGCCTGGTACGAGAAGCATGGCATCCGGCTGGAGTCGGGGCGCAAGGCGGTCGCCATCAACCGTGCGCGCCGCCAGGTGATCGCCTCCGACGGCACGATTGTCGACTACGACAAGCTGCTGCTCGCCACCGGCGCCCGCCCAACGATGATGCCGCTGCCCGGCAGCCATCTTTTCGGCGTCATGAGCTTCCGCAACATTGCCGAAGTCGAAACCATGCTCGATCTGGCCCGTCCCGGCCGCCACGCCGTCGTTGTCGGCGGCGGTCTGCTCGGCCTGGAGGCGGCGTACGGTCTCAAGCAGCGCGGCATGCAGGTGACCGTCGTGCACCTGATGGACAAGCTCATGGAGCGCCAGCTCGACGCCCCGGCCGCCGCCTTGCTCAAGCGTTCGCTGGAGGAGCGTGGCATCGCCGTCGAACTGGGCGCGGAAACGCAGGGCTATGTCGGCACCACGCAGGTGGAGGCAGTGCGCCTGCGCGACGGACGTTCGTTGCCGGCCGACCTCGTCGTCGTCGCCATCGGCATCCGCCCCAACATCGAACTGGCACAGCAATCGGGCATCCACTGCGTGCGCGGCGTCGTCGTCAACCACGGCATGCAGACTTACGACCCGCGTGTCTACGCCGTCGGCGAATGCGTCGAGCACGACGGCAATACCTACGGCCTGGTCGCGCCGCTGTTCAAGCAGGCCAAGGTCGCCGCCAACCACCTCGCCGGCATGGGCATCGCGCGCTACGAGGACCAGCCGCTCGCCACCAAGCTCAAGATCACCGGCATCGACCTTTACTCCGCCGGCAACTTCGGCGGCGGCCATGGCTACGAGGAACTGGTCATGGAAGACCCCTGCCGGGGCGTCTACAAGAAACTGGTCATCCGCGACAACAAGCTCGCCGGCGCACTGCTCTACGGCGACACCACCAACGAGACCTGGTACTACGACCTGATGCGCGACGGTTCGGATATCTCCGAGCTGCGCCCGAACCTGCTGCACGGCCACGGCCATCTGGGCGACTCGGGCCATAGCGGCGCGGTGACCGTCGCCAGCATGTCCGACGAGACCGAGGTCTGCGGCTGCAACGGCATCACCAAGGGCATGATCGTCAAGGCCATCACCGACAAGGGCCTGTTCACGCTCGAAGAGGTGCGTTCGCACACCAAGGCCTCGGCGTCCTGCGGTTCGTGCACCGGCAAGGTCGAGCAGATCCTCGCCTTCACGCTCGGCGGCGACTACAGTCCGGCGCCGCAGGAAAAATCCCTGTGCGGCTGCACCGAGCACACGCACGCCGAAATCCGCACGGCAATCCGGGAGCAGCACCTGACGACGATTGCCGACACCATGAGCTTCCTCAACTGGAAGACGCCCGACGGCTGTCCGAAGTGTCGCCCGGCACTCAACTACTACCTGATCTCGACCTGGCCGGGCGAGGCGAAGGACGACCCGCAGAGCCGCGTGCACAACGAGCGCGTGCATGCCAACATCCAGGCCGATGGCACCTACTCGGTGGTGCCGCGCACCTGGGGCGGGCTGACCAACGCCAAGGAACTGAAGGTCATCGCCGACCTCGCCGAGAAGTACAACGTGCCGGTCAAGGTCACCGGCGGCCAGCGCCTGGCCATTCCGTTCATCAAGAAGGAAGACCTGCCCAAGGTGTGGGCGACGCTGAACGAGCACGACATGCTCTCCGGCTTCGCCTACGGCAAGGCGGTGCGTTCGGTGAAGTCCTGCGTCGGCAAGGGCCTGTGCCGCTTCGGCACGCAGGATTCGCTCGGTCTCGGCATCCGCGTCGAAAAGGAGTTCTGGGGCGCGTGGACGCCGCACAAGTTCAAGATGGGCGTCTCCGGCTGCCCGCGCAACTGCGCCGAAGCGACGATCAAGGACTTCGGCATCGTCGGCGTCGATTCCGGCTGGGAACTGCACGTCGGCGGTACCTGCGGCGTGCGCGTGCGGGCCACCGACCTGCTCTGCAAGGTGACCACCGACGACGAGGCGATCGAGCACGCCGCCGCCTTCCTGCAGCTCTACCGCGAGGAGGGCTACTACATGGAGCGCTCGTCGGCATGGATCGAGCGTGTCGGCATGCCCTACGTCAAGAAGCGCATTCTCGACGATGCCGAGGCGCGCAAGGTGCTGGCCGAACGTTTCTGGAACAGCCAGAAATTCGCGCAGGTCGACCCGTGGCAGGACCGCGTCAAGTCGAACCGCCCAGATTATGAATATGCCGCCCTCGAAGTCGTCGAGGCGGCGGCCTGATAGACGAAACAAGGAGAAAAAACCATGAACGCGATCAACGAGCAACTGCAGTGGTTCGATGCCGGCCCGGTCGAATCGATCCCGAAACCCGGCGCCCGCCGGCTGCGTACGAACGAGGGCGACATCGCCGTTGTCCGCACCAGCAGCGGTGCCGTCTACGCCATCGGCGATAAATGCCCGCACAAGGGTGGTCCGCTGTCACAGGGCATGGTCTTCGGCGAAAAGGTACAGTGCCCGACGCATGGTCTGGTCGTCGACCTTGTGACCGGCATCGCCGTCTCGCCCGATACCGGCGCCGTCAGCACCTATCGCGTGCGTGTCGAAAGCGGTCGCATCCTGATCTGCATGGTGCCGCAGACTGCCGCCGCGCCATGCAGTGGCACCTGCGCCTGCGCACAGGCGGCGTGACCCACTCATAAACGGATGCCGGCACGGACGGCGGTAACGGCTGGCGTCCGCAACGTCCTGTCCTCTTCGCGACGCCGCAGGCGCTGGCCCGAGCGGCGTTTTTCGTGCCGGCGCATGGGCGTGTTCTCATTCACTCGCAATCCACCGGATGAACCTGCAAACCGCAGTCGGCGCCCGTTCATGGTTCGAGCAGCCTGTCCCGAGCTTCGTCGAGGGGCCTTGCGCCGCAAGGCTACTCACCACGAACGGGGAGTCACCCGGCGGGTGCGGCGCCGTTCGCCCTGAGTAGCCCACGCAGTGGGCGTATCGAAGGGCTTGGCCGCACCCAACTGCGGAAAACAGGAAGAATGTGAACGCGCCCTGGGCAGTACAACCGAAACCTACTTCGCGGTGCAGAATTTCTTGGCGGCCGGAACGTCGACGGCGGCCACGGAGTTGTTGTCCTCGCTTTCCTCGGCAACATGATTCTCGGGGTCGACCACGGCGACGACCTGATACCCCTTGTTTGTTTGCGCGGGGCCGATGGGAATCAGCAACTCGACCGTGAACGAGGCGCCCGGCGCGAGCTGATTCGGGCCATGCGCCACCTGCTTCACCGTATACGCTTTCGGGATATCAAGCGCCACGGTTGGATTGGCCGTTACCGGAATACCCCAACCACCGACCATTGCAGGCTTCTTGCCGACATTGCTGACCTTCGCGACGACGCGAACGCGACTGTACATGCCTTCGATCGCGCAGCTCTCAAGAGTATATCCCGCGGAAATGGCAAGGTCGGGCAAGCCATCACTGCCGGATGTCCTGAGCGGCGGCGATTGTCGGACTTCCGGAGGCGGCGTGCGCGGGGTTTCGCGTTGCAGACCGGATGCTTCCCTGCTTGTGTGCGGCGACTCGACAGAAAAAACCGACGCAACCGGCAATGCGCAGCACAGGAGGAGCACGCTCCGCAGCAACCGGTGGGCAGCGACGGACGAAGCGAGCATCTCGGGAAAGGGGGATGGCTGCCCCCCTTGATCTGGCGCTCCTCGGTTGATTCGCGCCGGGTAACGACACCTGACGGCTCTGCGAAGTTTCTGATCCATGTCGCCCCCTGATGTGCGTTAAGACGGCGGTTGTCTCCACCAAGCGGTGGAGGTTCTGGACAGTCTATGACAAATCGATTGAAAGGCAATGTTGCGATGTCGATTGGCGTGACGCACGGGGCTGCGACCCCCGGTTTGAATTGACGCGCTAGAATCGCCGCTCGACTTCGGGGAAGGCATGGACGCGGGCAAACTCATCATCACGGTTGGCTGGGACGGCGCGCGCTGTGTTTCGGCGACGGTCACTTCGTCGCGAGCGCAGGCGGCCTCGGCCTTGCTCGGACGCGAAGCTGAAGCGGCCGTGGCGCTGGTGCCGCGCCTGTTTTCGCTGTGCGGTCGCGCGCAGGGCCTTGCCGCCCATCTCGCACTGGCGGCCGCAAGCGGTAAGCAAGCCGATTTCGCCGGCGCGCGCCGCGAGGTGGTGCTGGAGGCGATCAGCGAGCACCTCTGGCGGTTGCTGCTCGACTGGCCGCGGGTGCTGGGTGCCGAACCGCGTCTGGCGGCTTTTCGAGACTGGCGCAAGCGGCTGTTGGCTGCGGCGCCGGCCGATGATGCGTCGCTGGTGGCTGATCTGCTCGCCGAGCTGCCGGCGCTGGTGGCTGATCTTCCGGAAGAACGCTCGGCGGTCGGCGCTGCGTTGCTGCCAACGCTTGCTGCTGCCGACTGGGCGACGCTATCCATTGACGATGCCTTTGCCGGTGCGCCGCACTGGCGCGATGCGCCGGCTGAAACCGGCGCGCTGGCGCGGCAGTCGGCCGATCCCCGCATAACCACGCTGCTTGCCGACGGTCGCCGCATCGCCGCACGCATTGCCGCGCGTATTGCCGACTTGCGGCAACTGGCTGCCGGGTTGCTCGATCCGGGGGCGCTTTCGGGCTGGTTTGATGCCGTGCCGCTTGCTCCGGGAACCGGGCTGGCCCGCGTCGAAACCGCACGCGGCCTGCTGCTGCATCTGATTCAGGTCAACGACGGGCGGGTGGCGCGCTATGTTATCGTCGCCCCGACCGAATGGAATTTTCACCCGCAGGGCGCCTTTGTCGGCGAACTGGTCGGCTGCAGCGCGGCAAGCCGTGAAGCGGCGGCCTCGCTTGCCGGGCGCCTCGCGCTCGCGCTCGATCCCTGCGTCAGTTACGAGGTAAGGGTCGAGGATGCATGAAATGTCGCTGGCCGAGGGCGTCGTCCAGATCATCGAGGATGCCGCCCGCGAGCAAGGATTCAGTAAGGTCAAGACCGTATTCTTGGAAATCGGCTGGCTGTCGTCGGTCGAGCCGGATGCGATGGCTTTCTGCTTCGATGCCGTCTCGCGCGGCACCATTGCCGATGGCGCGAAGCTGGAAATCATCGAAGTGCCGGGGCGGGGCGAATGCCTGTCCTGCGGCAAGAACGTCGAGATCGGCGCGGTCTTCGATCCCTGCCCGGAATGCGGCGGTTATCCGGTGCACCCGACCGAGGGCACCGAAATGAGAGTCAGAGAACTCGAAGTCGATTAGAACAGACGCAGAACAGACAAAGAGCAGCACACTGGAGGAGCGAGAAGGATGTGTACCACTTGCGGTTGCGCGGCCGGTGAAACGCGTATCGAAGGCGAAGCCGTGCACACGCACGAACATGGCCATGAGCACTGGCATGTTCACGAGGATGGTACGGCGCACAGCCACCCCCATCACGATCATGGGGCCGCCCATGCGCATGCGCACGATGAGCATGCGCATGCTCACACCCATGCCGACGGCACCACGCATGTTCACCCGCATCACCATCACGGCGAGCACGTGCATGGCCACGCCGGTGTGAGCCCCGTGCCCAGCGCGGTGGCGCATGCGCACGAACATACGCACGCCGACGGTTCGGCGCACAGCCACACGCATACCCACGACGGCGAACACCATCACACGCACGCCTACACACCGGTGAACGCGCAGATGAGCGATGGCGCGGTGCATTACGGCAAGGGGCCGGCCGGCGCGCACGCACCGGGCATGTCGCAGTCGCGCATGGTGCAGATCGAACGCGACATTCTCTCGAAGAACGATGCCTATGCCGCGAAGAACCGTGCCCGCCTCGGCGAACAGGGCATCTTCGCGCTGAATCTCGTTTCCAGCCCCGGCTCGGGCAAGACGACGCTGCTCTGCCGCACCCTCGAACTGCTCAAGGATCGCGTCGCGATCAACGTCGTCGAGGGCGACCAGCAGACGAGCCACGATGCCGAGCGCATCCGTGCCACCGGCGTGCAGGCGCTGCAGATCAATACCGGCAAGGGTTGTCACCTCGACGCGCACATGGTCGGCCACGCGTTGACGAAACTGGCGCCGGCCGACGGCTCGCTGCTCTTCATCGAGAACGTCGGCAACCTTGTTTGCCCAGCCGCCTTTGACCTCGGCGAGGCGCACAAGGTGGCGATCCTCTCGGTCACCGAGGGCGAGGACAAGCCGCTCAAGTACCCCGACATGTTCCGCGTCGCCTCCCTCATGCTGGTGAACAAGATCGACCTCCTGCCCTACGTGAATTTCGATCTGGCGAAGGCGATCGAGCACGCCCGCCGCGTTAATCCGGGTCTGCAGGTGATCCAGGTTTCGGCGACCACCGGTGCCGGTTTTGCCGAATGGCTGGCGTGGATCGAAGCGGGGCTTGCCGCTCAGGCGGCCAAGAAGCAGGAAACGGTCGCGTCGCTGCAACGGCGCATTGCCGAACTCGAAGCGCAGCTCGCTGCGCAGCGCTGACCCGCCGGACGGAGTTTTTGTGGCGGCCACGATCTGCCAGCGCATCCATGTCAGCGGCGTCGTCCAGGGCGTCGGCTACCGGCCGTTCGTCTGGCGGCTCGCCAACGAACTCAAGCTGGCCGGCTGGGTGCGCAATACGTCCGAAGGCGTCGAGATCGAAGCCTGTGGCGAGCCGCCGCGCGTCAATGCGCTGATCGAGCGGCTCGGCAAGGAGGCGCCGCCGCTCGCGCGCGTCGATGACGTCGTAGCGCGTCCGGTGCAGGTGCCGGACGCTCGCCAGGGCTTCGTCATTCTCGAAAGCGAGGGCGGCCGCGCAGCCCGCACGACGATCGGCCACGATACCGCCATCTGCCGCGACTGCCTTGCCGAAATGTTTGGCGGCAACTCGCGCCGCTGGCGCTACGCCTTCACCAACTGCACGCACTGCGGCCCGCGTTACACGATCAGCCGCGGCATCCCCTACGACCGTTCGCGTACCAGCCTGGCACCGTTCCCGCTCTGTCGCGAGTGCCGGGAGGAGTACGGCCGCAACGACGACCGCCGCTTCCATGCCGAGGCAAACTGCTGCCCGAAATGCGGGCCGAAGCTGATGCTGGTCGACGAGAAAGGCGCCGAAATCGCCGGCGACCCGATCACCGCCACACTCAAGCTGATCAAGAACGGCGGCATCGTCGCGATCAAGGGGCTCGGCGGCTTCCACCTCGTCTGCGACGCGACCAACGCCGAGGCGGTGGCGAGCCTGCGCGAGCGCAAGGCGCGCGAGGAAAAACCCTTCGCGGTGATGGTCGCCAACCTCGCCTCGCTCTCCTCGCTGGTGCAGGTCTCCATCGGCGAGCCGGCGCTGCTCGAAGCGCCGGAGCGCCCGATCGTGCTGATGAAGAAGCGGAATGCCACCGACGAGAAGCTGCCCGGCGTTGCGCCGGGGCTGGCCTGGTTGGGCATCATGCTGCCGTATACGCCGCTGCACTACCTGCTCTTTCACGAGGCTGCAGGTCGTCCGCAGGGACTGGGCTGGCTCGATCGCCCGCAGGCGCTGCAACTGGTGATGACCAGCGCCAACCCGGGTGGTGAACCACTGGTGATCGGCAACGACGAGGCGCTGCTGCGCCTGTCCGACATTGCCGACGCGTTCCTCATGCACGACCGCGATATCGTCGTCCGCTGCGATGATTCGGTGATGCGTGCCGCACCCGGCGGTTTTCAGTTCCTGCGTCGCGCCCGCGGCTATACGCCGCGCGCGATCAAGCTGCCGTATGCCGGGCCGTCCACACTTGCCGTCGGCGGCTGGTTCAAGAATACGATCTGCGTCACGCGCGGTAACGAAGCGTTCGTCTCGCAGCATATCGGCGATCTCGACAATGCGGAAACCTGTGCTTATCTAGAAGACACGGTTGCTCACCTGCTCGATGTCCTGCAGGTCAAACCGGAGCGTGTTGCGCACGACCTGCATCCCGATTTTCATTCGACGCGTTTCGCTGCCGACTTTGCTCGCCTGCATGGGCTGCCGGCGGTCGCCGTGCAGCATCACCACGCGCACCTCGCCGCACTGCTCGCCGAGCACGGCATCCGTGCGACGACGCTGGGGCTCGCGCTAGACGGCGTCGGGCTGGGCAGCGACGGCGGCGCCTGGGGCGGCGAGCTGCTGCGCGCGGGGCGCCGCGAATGCGGACACGTCGGCAGTCTGGCACTGCTTCCCCTGCCCGGTGGCGATCGCGCCGCGCGCGAACCCTGGCGAATGGCGGCGTCAGTCCTCTTCAAGCTCGGGCGTGGCGACGAGATCGCGCGCCGCTTCGCCGCCCAGCCGGCCGCCGAGATGCTGCCGGCGATGCTCGAACGCGGCACCAACTGCCCGCAGACTTCCAGTCTCGGCCGCTGGTTCGACGCTGCCGCCGGTCTGCTCGGTATCAGCCGCGCGATGGCGTTTGAAGGACAGGCGGCGATGCTTCTTGAAGGCATGGCCGAACGTTACGGCGAGATGCTGCCGCTCGATCACGGCTGGCGCATCGTCGGCGGCACACTCGATCTGCTGCCGTTGCTGGCGACGCTTGCCGACGAAACAAATCCGGCACGCGGTGCGGCGGTCTTTCACGCCACGCTTGCAGCGGCGCTTGCCGACTGGGTGCGCCATTTTGCCGAGCCGGAGGCCAAGGTGCTTGGCGCTGGCGGCTGCTTCCTGAACCAGATGCTGGTGCGCGGTCTGCGCAGCCGGCTGGCGACGCACGGTCACGCGCTCGTCGAAGCGCAGAAACTGCCGCCCAACGATGGCGGGCTTTCGCTTGGTCAGGCCTGGGTGGCGATGAACACCCTGATTGAAGAACCCGACGCAGAAGAGGACTCCTGAATGTGTCTCGCACTTCCCTGCCGCATTGTTGCCATTGACGGCGACAGCGCGACGATCGACGTCTCCGGCATGCAGAAGGACATCTCGCTGGCGCTGATGGACGATGCCGCCGTCGGTGACTACGTGATCGTGCATGTCGGCTACGCGCTGACCAAACTCGATCCCGAGGAAGCGGAAAAAACGCTGGCGCTGTTCGCCGAAATGGGCGAGGCGGCATTGCAAGAGGCGGCACGTGAAATACATTGACGAGTTTCGCGACGGCGACCTTGCGCGGGGCTTGAGCGCCGCCATCAAGAGGGCCGCCGACCCATCGCGCCGCTACCACTTCATGGAATTCTGCGGCGGCCACACGCATGCCATCTCGCGCTACGGCGTCTCCGATCTCCTGCCCGACAACGTGCGCATGATCCACGGCCCCGGTTGTCCGGTCTGCGTGCTGCCGGTGGGGCGCGTCGACATGGCGATCCGGCTGGCGCTCGAATGCGGGGTCACGCTGTGCACTTACGGCGACACCCTGCGCGTGCCGGCCTCCGACAGCCTGTCGCTGATGAAGGCCAAGGCGCGCGGCGGCGACATCCGCATGGTCTATTCGAGCGCCGACGCATTGAAGCTGGCGCAACAGCATCCGGAAAAGCAGGTCGTCTTCTTCGCCATCGGCTTCGAGACGACGACGCCGCCGACGGCCGTCGCCATCAAGCAGGCGCAGGCGCTCGGGCTGAAGAATTTCTCGGTCCTGTGCTGCCATGTGCTGACGCCCTCGGCGATCAGCACCATCCTCGAATCGCCGGAAGTGCGTCAGTGGGGCACCGTGCCGCTCGACGGCTTCATCGGCCCGGCGCACGTGTCGACGATCATCGGCAGCCAGCCCTACGAGTTCTTCGCCGAGGAATACCGGAAGCCGGTGGTGATCGCCGGCTTCGAACCGCTCGACGTGATGCAGGCGATCCTGATGCTCATCACGCAAGTGAACGAAGGGCGTGCCGTCGTCGAGAACGAGTTCTCGCGCGCGGTGACGCGCGAGGGCAACGTCAAGGCGAAGAACCTCGTCGCCGAAGTTTTCGAATTGCGTCGCCAGTTCGAATGGCGCGGCCTGAACATGGTGCCGTATTCCGGGCTGCGAATCCGCAAGGAGTATGCGGCATTCGACGCCGAGAAACGCTTCCCGGTCGACTACGTTTCGGTCGCCGACAACAAGGCCTGCGAATGCGGCGCCATCCTGCGCGGCGTCAAGAAGCCGCAGGACTGCAAGCTGTTCGGCACCGTGTGCACGCCGGAGAACCCCATCGGCTCATGCATGGTGTCCTCCGAGGGCGCCTGCGCGGCGCACTACACCTACGGCCGCTACAAGGATTACGCATGAGCGCCCCGCACGGCCGCCTGAAGGTGCGCCAGCCAATATCCGGAGTCCCGCTGGGACGAACTGTAATCGCCTCCTCCCTCGGGGAGGAGGTCGGGAGGAAGGTAGTCCATATATGAGTGAAGTGAAGCGCGGTTACGTCCGCCCGCTCGATATCAAGAACGGTCGCATCGATCTTTCGCACGGCTCCGGTGGCCGGGCAATGGCGCAGTTGATCGAGGAATTGTTCGCGGCGGCCTTCGACAACGAATACCTGCGCCAGGGCAACGACGGTGCGTTGCTGCCGGTGCCAACGGGCGGGCGACTGGTGATGGCCGCCGACGCGCATGTCGTCTCGCCGCTGTTCTTCCCCGGCGGCGACATCGGCTGCCTCTCCGTGCATGGCACGATCAACGATGTGGCGGTGATGGGCGCGAAGCCCCTGTGGCTTTCCGCGTCGTTCATCATCGAGGAGGGCTTTCCGCTCGCCGATCTCAAGCGCATCGTCGAATCAATGGCGGCAGCGGCGAAGGAGGCCGGCGTGCCGGTGGTCACCGGCGATACCAAGGTAGTCGAGCAGGGCAAGGGCGACGGCGTGTTCATCACCACCACCGGCGTCGGCATCGTGCCCGAGGGTGTGAGCCTTTCCGGCGATCAGGCGCGGCCTGGCGACAAAATTCTTGTTTCCGGCACCCTCGGCGACCACGGCATGGCGATCATGGCGGAGCGCGAGTCCTTGGGCTTCTCGGCGCCGATCCAGTCGGATACCGCGGCGCTGCATGGCCTGATCGAGGCGCTGCTGGCGAGCGGCGCCGCGGTGCGCGTGCTGCGCGACCCGACGCGCGGCGGCCTGGCGACAACGCTGAACGAGATCGCGCGCCAGTCGAAGGTGGGGATGATGCTGGAAGAGAAGGCGTTGCCGGTGAATCCGGAAGTCGCCGCGGCCTGCGAGTTCCTCGGGCTGGACCCGCTCTACGTCGCCAACGAGGGCAAACTGGTGGTGATCGTCGCGCCGGAGGATGCAGAGAGGGCGCTGACCGCGCTGCGCGCGCATCCGCTGGGCGCGAAGGCAACGACGGTCGGTTCGGTGCATGAAGATCAGCACCATTTCGTGCAGATGACCACCGCCTTCGGCGGCAAGCGCATCGTGGACTGGCTTACCGGCGAGCAACTTCCCCGCATCTGCTAGGAGCGAACACAAAATGTCCCTGATTTTGGCGCGCCTCCTCGCAGTAGCAGCCGCACCGTCTTCGTCGGCGCGCCGCGTCAGGGATACTTCGCTGCATCTTGTTTCTGCTTCTATTGGTAATCCGAGATGACCACGGCAGCGACTTCGTCGAGTTCCTCGAACACCATGCGCCGGGCTTCCTCATGGCTCTTGGCGTTATCGACCGAGAAACAGCCGCGATGCCCGTCGTCGAAGCGGACGGAGGCGATGAAGCGCAGTTTGCGCGCGCGGCGCGGTGCGGGCGTGGTGCGTTTTCGTGTGGCGGATTGCATGGGCGACTCCCTGGGAGCGGTATTGAGGCTTGGCGCGCATATTAGCCAAGCTTTGCTGAGAATGAAACCATACAAAAGTTATATATTTATGCACCTTGCTTGGTTATGTTCCCGAAACACCCATCAGTTCTTGTGTTGCGACCATTTGTCGCACCGTAAAAAACCCAATCGTCATGCACTGTGGGGCGGAAAATGCGCATTCTCTTCCTGACCCACACCTTCAACAGCCTGACGCAGCGGCTTTATTGCGAGCTTTCCGAGCGCGGCCATCGGGTGTCGATCGAGTTCGACATCGCCGATTCGGTTGCCGAAGAAGCCGTCGCATTGTTCAAGCCCGACCTGATCGTCGCCCCCTACCTGCGCCGCGCGATCCCGGAATCGATCTGGAAGCGGCACACCTGCCTGATCGTGCACCCCGGCATCGTCGGCGATCGCGGGCCGTCGGCGCTCGACTGGGCGATCCAGGAGCAGTGGCCGGAATGGGGCGTCACCGTGCTGCAGGCCGAGGCCGAAATGGATGCCGGGCCGATCTGGGCGGAAGAGCGCTTCCCGCTGCGCGTGGCCAAGAAATCCAGCCTCTACCGCAACGAGGTCACCGAGGCGGCGGCGCGCGGCGTGCTCAAGGCCGTCGCCGCATTCGAGCGCGGGGCAACCGAACCGTTCGTGCCGACTCCGCTGAATTACGACGATCCCGCCGTGCAGGGCCGCCTGCGTCCGCTGATGAAGCAGAGCGATCGCGCGATCGACTGGTCGCGCGACACGACGGCCGTGGTGCTGGCGAAAATCAACGCCGCCGATGGCTTCCCCGGCATCGCCGATGTGCTTTTCGGGCAAGCCTGCCATCTCTTCGACGCCAGCGCCGAAAGCCTGCTCAAGGGCGCCCCCGGCGAACCGATCGCCCGCCGCGAAACGGCGATCTGCCGCGCCACCGTCGATGGCGCGGTGTGGCTCGGCCACGTCAAGCGCGGCGAAGGGACTGGCTTCGTTCATCCGTTCAAGCTGCCGGCGACGCTGGCTTTCGCCGCCGAGGCTGCAGCGCTGCCGGAAGCGAAGCTGGACGGCTGGTGGGCGCAGCAGCATGAAACCTGGCAGGACATCCGCTACGAGGAAGCGCAACACGTGGGTTTCCTGCACTTCGAGTTTACGAATGGCGCGATGGGCACGCGGCAATGCGAGCGCCTGCTCGAAGCCTATCGCTGGGCGCTGACGCGGCCGACGAAGGTGATCGTGCTGATGGGCGGCCGCGACTTCTGGTCGAACGGCGTGCACCTCAACCTGATCGAGGCGGCCGAAAGTCCCGCCGACGAGTCCTGGGCCAACATCAACGCCATCGACGATCTCGCCGAGGCGATCATCGGCACCGGTTCGCACCTCACCATCGCCGCGGTGCAGGGCAACACCGGCGCCGGCGGCTGCTTCCTCGCGCGCGCCGCCGATCTCGTCTGGATGCGCGACGGCGCGCTGATGAACCCGCACTACAAGAACATGGGCAACCTCTACGGCTCCGAGTACTGGACCTATCTGCTGCCGCCGCGCGTCGGCGCCGACGGTGCGCGCGCCATCATGCAGAACCGCATGCCGCTCACCGCAAAGGCGGGCGTCGCCAACGGCTTCATAGACGCCTGCCTCGCCGCCGACATCGATGCTTTCCGCGTCGATGTCGCGCGCCGCGCAGCGGAACTCGCGAACGCCGCCGATCTCGATGCAAGGCTCGCCGCCAAGCGCACCAAGCGCGCCGCCGACGAGGCCGCGAAACCGCTCGCGCAGTATCGCACCGAGGAACTCGACCACATGCGCCGCAACTTCTACGGCTTCGACCCGAGCTACCACGTGGCGCGTTTCCATTTCGTGCAGAAGTCGCCGCAGTCGTGGACGCCCCGGCATCTGGCAAAGCACCGCGATCTGGGCTGGACGGTTCCGGCATGAGCAAGGCGAAACTGCCCTCGGTACTCGTCATTGACGACGAGGTACGCTCGCTGGAAGCGCTGCGGCGTACGCTGGAAGAGGATTTCGAGGTGTTCACCGCGACCGGTGCCGATGCTGCGCAGGCGATCCTCGAACGCGAGGCGCCGGCCGGCGGCGTGCAGATCATCCTCTGCGACCAGCGCATGCCCGGCACCACCGGCGTCGAATTCCTCAAGAGCGTGCGCGAGCGCTGGCCCGATTCGGTGCGCATCATCCTCTCCGGCTATACCGAGGCCGAAGACATCATCGCCGGCATCAACGAAGCCGGCATCTACCAGTATCTGCTGAAGCCTTGGCAGCCCGAGCAGTTGCTGCTGACGCTGCAGAGCGCGTGGAACGTCTTCCGTCTGCAGCAGGAGAACCAGCGCCTGTCGCTCGAACTGCGCGCCGCCGAACCGGTGCTGAAAAAGCGGGTCGAGATGAAGTACGAGCGCGTCAAACGCGAGTTCGGTCTGGACGGCCTGATCCGCGCGCCCGGCAGCCCGCTCAATGCCGTCTGCGACATGATTGGCAAGGTGGCGCCCTTTGACCTTTCGGTGTTGATCAGCGGCGAATCCGGCACCGGCAAGGAAATGGTGGCGCGCGCCATCCACTACTGCAGCCGGCGCGCCGACAAGGCCTTCGTCGTCGAGAACTGCGGCGCGCTGCCCGACCAGCTGCTCGAAGCCGAACTGTTCGGCTACAAGCGTGGCGCCTTCACCGGCGCCTACGAGGATCGCATCGGCCTCTTCCAGCAGGCCGACGGCGGCACCATCTTTCTCGACGAAATCGGCGAGACTTCGCCCGCTTTCCAGGTCAAGCTCTTGCGCGTGCTGCAGGAGGGCGAGTTCCGCCCGCTCGGCGGCGCGCGGCCGGTATCGGTCGACGTGCGCGTGATCGCCGCCACCAACCGCGACCTCGACGCCGAGGTTGCCGCCGGCCGCTTCCGCGAGGATCTCTATTACCGGCTGGCGACGGTGTCGCTGCACGTGCCGCCGCTGCGCGAGCGGACGATGGACATTCCGCTGCTCGCCGAACGCCTGCTCGACGCCTCGAAGCGCGCGCTCGGCAAGGACTGCGACGGCTTTACCGGCGAGACGGCGGCGTGCATCGCCGCCTACCGCTGGCCGGGCAACGTGCGCGAGCTGCAGAACGAAATCCTGCGCATGCTGGCGCTCGCCGAAGGGCCGAAACTCGGCGCCGACCTGCTCTCGCCGCGCGTGCTGCGCTCGCCGGTCGGCGAAGTGCAGGCCGCCGACCTCTCGCTGCTCACCGGCCTCGCTGGCGGCCTCAAGGAACGCATGGACCAGCTCGAAGCGCAGGTCGTCAAGGAAGCGCTGATCCGCCACCGCTGGAACAAATCGAAAGCCGCCGCCGAATTGGGGCTCTCGCGCGTCGGTCTGCGCAACAAGCTCGAACGCTATGGGCTGGAAAAAAAGTGATGAACGAAAAACCTTTCTTGCCACGGAGAGACAGAGACACAGAGGAAAACCATAAGCAGTTTTCTCCCCGTCGTTCGCTGTGTTTCTGTGTCCCTGTGATTGGTTGTTCCGCATGAAGCTCCTTTGGCTCCAGGCCTCCGGTTGCGGCGGTTGCACGCAGTCGCTGCTCGGCGATACGGCGCGGCGCGGCGTGCTCGAACGGCTGGCCGGTGCCGGCGTCGATATCGCCGCCCACCCGGCGCTGTCGGAAGCGAGCGGCGAGGAAGCGCTGGCGCAGTTGCGCGCGGCCGCCGACGGGTCGCTTGCCTTCGACATCCTCTGCGTCGAGGGCGCGCTGCTGCGCGGGCCGAACGGCAGCGGGCGATTCCACATGCTTTCCGGCAGCGGCGAGCCGATGATCGAATGGGTGCGCCGGCTGGCGGCGCGCGCCCGCGTCGTCGTCGCCGTCGGTAGTTGCACCGCCTTCGGCGGTATCGGTGCCGGCGGCGACAACCTCACCGAGGCCTGCGGCCTGCAGTTCGACGGCGCCGAACCGGGCGGTCTGCTCGGCGCCGGCTTCCGCGCCTTGGGCGGCCTGCCGGTGGTGAATGTTGCCGGCTGCCCGATCCATGCCGACTGGCTGATCGACACGCTGATGGCGATCGCCGCCGACGCCTTCACCGCGGACGACCTCGACGAACTTCAGCGCCCGCGTTTCTACGCCGAGCAACTGGTGCACCACGGCTGCCCGAAGAACGAGTTCTACGAATTCAAGGCCAGCGCGCAGAAGCTCTCTGACCTCGGCTGCCTGATGGAGAACCTCGGCTGCAAGGGCACGCAGGCGCACGCCGACTGCAACGTGCGGCCTTGGCATGGTGTCGGTTCGTGCATCCGCGGCGGCTTCACCTGCATCGCCTGCACCGAGCCGAATTTCGAATCGCCTGGCCATCCGTTCATGGAAACGCCGAAGGTCGCCGGCATTCCCACCGGCCTGCCGCTCGACATGCCGAAAGCCTGGTTCGTGGCGCTCGCCGCGCTCTCCAAGTCGGCAACGCCAAAGCGCGTGCGCGAATCGGCGACGCGCGACCACCCGGTGATGCTGCCGGCGGGCAAGAAGGGGACGCGCTCGTGACCGTCTGCTCGGCTTACCGGAGCAGGAGGGGCGTCCATTGACCCGAATTGTCGTCGGCCCCTTCAACCGCGTCGAAGGCGACCTCGAGGTCGCGCTCGACATCGCCGATAGCCGTGTGCGCGAAGCGCGGGTGTCGGCCTCGCTCTACCGCGGCTTCGAGAACCTGCTGATCGGCCGTGATCCGCTCGATGCGCTGGTTGTCGTGCCGCGCATCTGCGGCATCTGCTCGGTGTCGCAGTCGGCCGCCGCCGCCGCCGCGCTCGCCGCCGCCGCCGGCATAGCGACGCCGGCGAACGGCCAGTTCGCGAAGAACCTGATCCAGGCCTGCGAGAACGTCGCCGACCATCTGACGCACTTCTACTGCTTCTTCATGCCCGACTTCGCGCGCGAGGCCTACGCCGGTGCGCCCTGGCACGCGGCGATCCGCGCGCGTTTCGTCGCCCAGCGCGGCACGGCGCTGGCCGACTATCTGCCGGCGCGCGCCGATTTCCTGCGCCTGATGGGTTACCTCGCCGGCAAGTGGCCGCACACGCTGGCGCTGCAACCCGGCGGCACCACGCGTGCGATCACGCCGACTGAGAAGGTGCGCCTCGCCGCGGTGCTGCGCGAGTTCCGCGCCTTTCTCGAAGGGCCGCTGTTCGGCGATGCGCTGGAAAACATCGCCGCGCTGCGCGACGCCGCCGGCCTCGCCGCCTGGAGCGAAGCACGCGATGCCGACGCCGCGCGCTTCGTGCGCATCGCGCTCGCGCTTGGCCTCGATCGTATCGGCCGCGCCGAGGATCGTTTTCTCGCCTGCGCCGCCTACCCCGAAACGACTGGCGCCTTCCTGCCCGGCGGCGTGTGGCATGGCGGCGAAACGCAGGCCTTCGACACCGCGGCGATCCGCGAGGATGCGAGCCATGCCTGGTTCGCCGGCGACGCGCCGCTGGCGCCGGCCAGCGGCGAAACGCGCCCGCTGCCCGACGGCAAGCCGGCGGCCTACACCTGGTGCAAGGCGCCGCGCTACGCCGGCGCCGTCGTCGAAACCGGTGCGCTCGCCCGCCAGCTGCTTGCCGGCCAGCCGCTGCTCGGCGAACTGGTCGCCAGCCACGGCGCCAGCGTGCTCGCCCGCGTCGTCGCGCGCCTGATCGAAGTCGCGCGCGTGCTGCCGCGCATGGAGCACTGGCTGGCCGCGATCGAACCCGGCGAGCCGTTCTGCGGCGAGTGGCGCAAACCGGAGAGCGGCAGCGGCAGCGGGCTGATCGAAGCCGCGCGCGGCACGCTCGGCCATTGGCTCAGCATCGAGCGCGGCCGCATCGCCGGCTACCAGATTGTCGCGCCGACCACCTGGAACTTCTCGCCGCGCGACGCGGCGGGCCAGCCCGGTGCCCTCGAACAGGCGCTCGCCGGCCTGCCGGTGACCGACGGCGATACGAACCCGGTGCTCGTGCAGCACGTCGTGCGCTCCTTCGATCCGTGCATGGTGTGCACGGTGCATTGACAAAAAGAAAAGCAAAAACAGTCAGTTGCAATCTTGCTTCATTTACACACCTTGGTGCATGCCGGTTCTGGTTAACCGGCGAGCTCAACACTCAGCTGCAGGCTTCTCTGGTGCTCGTGAATCCTTTGTATCAATCTTGGAGGAACGCCTGTTTCCATGAACAGGCCTTCCCACGCAACGAGAATGCCGCGGCCGGTCGTGATGACGGTTTCCATGAGGTCTTCGCGTGCGCGGTCCAGAATGCCGACCCGCCGCAGAAAAACATCGAAGGTGTGCAGCGAGATTTCCGGGAACTGCTTTATGCCGCCCATGTTGAGCGCGATGCTCTGATCCATGGTTGTGTAGGCGATGGTGGGTACGAGGTCATAGGCAGGCGAAAGCCGGGGGAGACGTCGGTCGGCGTACAGCAGCGACCAGTTTTTGACATGGGCATCGCCGTTGCCCATGAGGACATTGAAGACCAGGCGGCGAGCCATTTCGCGTAGGTCGTCCACACCTCCGGCGTACTGGAGCAGCGTGCGGCCGATCTGTTCGTAATTCGCATGCCCGTACTTTTCACTGGTGCGAAGGTTGAATACCTGGGCGAAATCCTCGATATGACGGCGCTCCCCTTGTCCCTGATCGACACGATCGAAGCGACGCACGGCATAAAACGGTTCGTCCGGCCGGAATCCGGAAAAGTTTGTCAGGTCATCGACATGATCGGGCGGTACCAGCATCACTTCCGGCGTCTCGATACCGACGGCCCGCGCGGTTTTCATGGCGGCTGCCTCGATCATCGGCAGGCCATGGTAGTCGCTGGACGGGGGCTTGACGATGTAGTCGCCCAGATCCGTAGCGCCGGGAAGCGTAAATCGATCGCCCTGGCGCAACATGGAAAACTTCAGTTGCATTCCACCCAGGGAGAATTTCATCTCGGGCGGGACGGAGGGCGCCCCGTCAAAAGCACTGCGGCGGCCTGGCAGGTGATCGGGCGTTTTCGCTGGCGTCAGGATGACCGCGCCGGGAAGATCGCGCCCAAGCGCGGCGAGCAAGTCGAATTCCCGGTCCTCGTGGATTTTGAGTTCGGCGGCGATACGCCGGCGCAGTCCGCCCTCGGGCAGCAGATTCGAGAAGAACGGAGGCGCCTTGACCAGCGATGATTTATTGCGTTCGTCCAGCAGCAGTTGCCGGGTGAGGTGTTCGTCGCCTGGGCGAACCATGGAGAGCGAGATCGTCGGTCGCCCGCCACCGTATTCAAGATAGGCATTGTCCACGACGAAGAGCGTTCTCTCGTCCGGGTAGTGGGTGAGGTAGCCGACCAGTACGTCGTGGAGGCGAACTTCCAGGCTGCGAATGGCGGTCGTCATTCAGGCTCATCCCGCAGATCGGCAAATTCGTCGAGCAGATCCAACGGGCTTGCAACATTGTCCGTTGCCTTCACTCCTCCCATTGCTGCCCTGGTCAGGGTCGCGCGTTGCCCGATCGGGGCGAGGACCAGTTCAAGCCCGAGTGCTGCCGCATAGCCGATCAGCGTATCGAGCGTCACGTCCCCGCCGCGCTCGATCTTCGAAATCGTTGCCTGACGGATGCCGCGCACTGCGCTTTGTGCCAGCCCCATCGACGCTCGCCTTTCGCGCAGAGTCTTGCCGAGCAGGGCGAGAGTCTCCTGGTTATTGATGCGCTTTAGCGTATTCATAATGATGTTAATATACTCTATATAGGATAGCTCAAGGTGTTTTGTGGCTGACCGACGGGGGAAAGAGTGTGCGCCTCTGAATAAGGGTAATAAAGAGGGTAATGTCAGGCTAGGCTGGCTGGTCGCCGTCCCACAAATTACGGCGACCAGCCATGCTCAATGACCTGATTTCCCGCCCCCTGCTCAAAGCCTGCGCTGGCAGCGCCGCCTATGCGCGCGGCGAGGAGTATTTCGCCGTCGGTGCCGTCGGGCGGCTGCGGGTCCTGGAAAACAAGGTTTCAGCCAATGTGGAGGGAACCGGGACGTATCAGGTCGAACTCTGGGACGAGGAGGGCGAGCTTGCCGCGGATTGCACCTGTCCTCGTGCTGGCGACGGCTATTTCTGCAAGCACTGCGTCGCGGTCGGACTGGCATGGCTCGACGAACATGGATCGGCGTCATTGCCGGCCGCTGGCGCAGGCAGAAAGCAGGCCAAGGCCAAGTGCCGCGACCCCTGGAATGATATTCGACAGTTTTTGGAGGCTCAGCCAGCCGAGTCATTGATCGAGGTGTTGCTGGATGTCGCGCAACGTGACGACCGGCTTTTCCAGTCCCTCCTGCTCAAGGCAGAGCGAACGCACGGCGGCGGCAATGCCGAAAAGGCATTCCGGCGGGCCATCGATGATGCCGTGCAGATTCGTGGCTTCATCGACTGGCGCGAGGTCAGCACCTATGCCGGGAATATCGATCAGGTCGCCGATTCCATGGCCGAGCTTCTGCAGCCAGATTCGGCGGCTATGCTGGTTGGGCTTGCCGAGCATGCGATCGAGAAAGTCGAGAGCGCCATGGAGCAGGTCGATGACTCCAACGGCGAAATCGGTGGCATCGTCTATCGCCTCGGCGAACTGCACCTCAAAGCCTGCACTCTGGCGAAGCCCGACCCGGCGGCCCTTGCCGAGCGGCTGTTCCGTTTTGAAACCACCTTGCCCTTCGGCTTGTGCAGTTTTGATGCCACCACGTACCGGGCGCCCCTCGGCAAGAAAGGCTTGCAGCGCTATCGGGAACTGGCAGAAGCCGAATGGCGGAAAATCAAGCCGCGTGTCGACGACAAGGGCTATGACGCCCATCGCTCGGCGATTACCCGAATCATGGAGCGTCTCGCCGAGGCCAGCGGCGATGTCGATGAACTGGTGGCGATCAAGGCCAAGGATCTCTCGGCCAGCTACCGCTATCTTGGCATCGCTGAAATTCTGGCCAAGGCAAAGCGCCACGACGAAGCCTTGGATTGGGCCGAGCGAGGCTTGAAGGCTTTTCCAGACCGGCCGCATGACAGCCTGCGTGACTTCCTCGTCGCCATCTACCTGAAGCGCAAGCGCAACGACGAGGCCTTGCAACTGACCTGGATCCAGTTCGAGGAACGCCCCGGGCTGGAACCGTACAAGAAATTGCACGAGGTCGCCGGCAAGCTGGGCATCTGGCCGGCGCAACGCGAGCGTGCGCTGGCCTGCCTCGATCAGGCGATCACCAAGGAGGCAGCATCCACGACTCGCTGGAAGCCCAAGCCATCGACACCCAATTACAGCCTGCGGCTATCGATTGCCTTGTGGGAGAAGGATCTGGATGCCGCCTGGACAGCCGCTCACCACGGCACTTGCGACCGCAGCCTGTTGATTCTGTTGGCCGGGAAGCTTGAAAAGGATCGCGCTGACGATGCGATCTGCCTGTACCGGCGAGTGATTCCGGCCATCGTGGACGAGACCAAAAACTCAGCCTACGAGGAAGGTGTACGGCTGGTCTGTCGGGTCGGTGATCTGATGAAGGCGCAGAAAAAGCTATCGCAATATAGTGACTACCTGGCCGAGCTGCGCTTGCAGTTCAAGCCGAAACGGAATTTCATCAAGTTGCTGGATGATGTTGTGCGTTCGATGACATTCGCAAAATGACCCTTGCAAGACCCGTTCCTAAGCGTTTGATTCTTATGGTGCGTGCTATGCTGAATCGGTGTGTTTTGCAGAGGTAGGAGCAACGAGTTATGGCCATGAATATCAAGCAATTTATCGCATCGAAGCCAGCCCATATGGTGTGCACGGTGCATTAGCGTCGTCGCCATGCGCCGCCGTTCCTTCCTGCTCCTGTCGCTCGCCCTGCTTGCCTGTGGCCGCGGGCAGAAGCTCGCGCCGCTCGCGGCCGGCAGTACCGTGCTTGCCTTCGGCGACAGCGTGACCTTCGGCACCGGCGCCGGGCCGGGGGAGGACTGGCCGTCGCTGCTTGCGACGGCGACCGGCTGGCGCATCGTGAATGCCGGCGTGCCGGGCGATACCGCGCAGAACGGCCGCGAGCGGATCGGCGGCCAGCTCGCCGAGCATCGACCGGCGCTCGTCATCGTCGAGATCGGCGGCAACGATTTCCTCCGGCGGCGTGCGCCGTCGGCGGTCAAGGAGGATGTCCGCGCGATCGTTCGCCGTGCGAAGGATGCCGGCGCGCAGGTGGTGCTCGTCGCGGTGCCGGAGCTGTCGCTGCTCGGCGCGCTCACCCGCCGGCCGGACGATGCGCCGCTCTACGCCGAACTGGCCAAGGAGGAAGGCGTGCCGCTCGTCGCCGATGTCTTCGCCGAGATTCTCGGCAAACCCGAGCTGTGCGCCGACCGGATCCACCCCAACGCCGCCGGCTACCGGCGCATGGCCGAAGGCATCGCCGGCGCGCTGCGCGGCTTCGGCCTGCTGCGGTGATTGCGGCGGCATGAGCGAGCGACTAGGATGCTTGCTGATGCGGGACACGGGCCGCAGCAAGGACAGAATCGACATCGAGGAACTCGAAAAACTGCAGGGGAATGAACGATGAACGGCGAGCAGAATCTTCGCCTGATTCGCGAGATAGAGGCCAACCGGGCGTTGCTGTTGACGGCGTACCGGCAGAATCCGGCCTTGCTCGCGCGGGCGGAGCCGCGCATTCGCGAATTGCTGCGCGACGTCGGCGCGTCGGCAACGACGACGAGGGAGGAGGGCGGCGATGGAACGCTTCACCATCTCCCTCGATAGCGAACTCGCGAAAGAGTTCGACGCGCTGATCGCCGAGCGCGGCTACGGCAACCGCTCGGAAGCCGTGCGCGACATCATCCGCGGCCAGCTCGAAGCCTGGCGGTTGAAGCACGACGAGGCGCCGCACTGCGTCGCCAATCTTTCCTATGTCTATAACCACCACGAACGCGACCTCGCCGAGCGCCTGACGGCGATCCAGCACGACCATCACGACCTCACCGTGGCGACGATGCACGCGCATCTCGATCACGAGAACTGCTTCGAGGCCACCTTCCTGCGCGGCCCGACGGCGGCGGTGCGCAAGTTCGCCGAGGCGCTGATGGCCGAGCGCGGCGTGCGCCACGGCAAGCTCAACCTCGTTTCCGTCCAGGTGGAACAGCGCCACGCGCACGGCTACAAGCCGCGCGGAAAAGTTGGCGAGGGTAGTCACGGCGGCCAGCACCATGTCCACCTCAAACCGGCCCGCTAAGCCGGGCAAGCCGCGCCCGCTGCTCGCCGGCAGCGATCTGCCGGAGCCGGCGACGCTGCTCGACGGCGTTGGCGAGGGCGTCTGGATCGACGTCATCCGCAAAATGGACGAGGTCTATAACGACCTGCTGCAGTACGAGGTCGCGCTCGAAGAGAAGAACGCCGCACTCGAACAGTCGCACCAGTTCATCGAGAGCGTGCTCTCGTCGATGTCGGACATCCTCGTCGTCTGCGACCGCCACGGCAACATCGAAGAGGTGAACGCCGCCCTGCAGCGCTTCACCGGGTGCCAGGAAGCGGCGCTGAAAGGCACGCCGGCCGCCGACCTTTTCGCCGACGAGGGTTCGCGCCAGGCCGTACGCGATTTCTTTTCGCCGCAGCAGCGCGGCGCGCGCAACGATGTCGAGCTGATGATCGCCGCCGCCGACGGCAGCGCCGTGCCGGTGTCGATCAACTGCACGCCGCGTCTTTCCGGCGTCGGCAAGCTGGTCGGCATGGTCGTCACCGGCCGCCCGGTCGGCGAACTGCGCCGCGCCTACCACGCGCTGCGGCAGACGCACGAGGAACTGAAGCGCGCGCAACAGCAGCTCGTACAGTCGGAAAAGATGGCCTCGCTCGGCCGTCTGGTCGCCGGCGTCGCGCACGAACTGAACAACCCGATCAGCTTCGTGCTCGGCAACGTCATGGCGCTGCGCCGCTACGCCGGCCGCCTGCATACCTACATCGAAGCGGTGAATGCCTGCGACTGCGCGCACACGCCGGCGCTTGAAAACCTGCGCCAGGAACTGCGCATCGACCGCATCCTCGAAGACATGTCGCCGCTGCTCGACGGCATGATCGAAGGCGCCGAGCGCACGCGCGACATCGTCGATGGCCTCAAACGCTTTTCGGCGATCGACCGCCAGGCCGATGAAGCCTTCAACCTCACCGAAATCGTCGAGCGCTCGGTGCGCTGGGTCACGCGCTCGGCGCCGCCGAAATTCGAAGTGCTGCTCGACCTGCCGGCCGAACTGCCGATGGTCGGTTCCTCCGGCCAGATGCAGCAGGTCATCATGAACCTCGTGCAGAACGCCTGCGACGCGATGGCCGAAACGCCGGCGCCGCGCCTCGAAGTGCGCGCCCAACTCGGCGCCGGCGAAGTGATCGTGCTCACCGTGGCCGACAATGGCCCGGGCATCCCGCCCGAGCACCTCGCGCGCCTGTTCGATCCTTTCTTCACCACCAAGCCGGTCGGCCAGGGCACCGGGCTCGGTCTCTCGATCAGCTACGGCATCGTCGAGCGCCATGGCGGCAAGATGGAGGTGGGCAACGGGGATGCGGGCGGAGCGGTGTTTTCCTTGTTGTTGCCGTTGGCGGTTGGGTAACCCGCCAACGCCAATTTACACTCATCGGCCTTATGTTGAGCTCCACATAAGGCCGACAAGTTGCCACTGAAGGAAGCGCCTAGCTACGCAAACCGACTCACCAAGCGCGGCCACCTGCCCATTCGCATTTGCTCCCCCCGCAGTCGTCGCATCGAATCCCGCCCGGAACTGGAAACCTCAAAGTGGAAACCTGCTTTCCGCTATTCCCTGTCTGTCGCACACCGCATACCTAACTTGCTGATCCATATGGCCCCGTTTTCTGGCACGATCCTTGTTAGGAAGTTTTCTCCGGAGTTCATATCGACCATGGAAACACTGCCCACTGACTGGTTCGCCCTGGCCTCGCTGGTCTTCGTGCTTGGCATGAAGCACGGCTTCGATGCCGATCACCTTGCGACGATCGACGGGCTGACGCGTTTCAACGCGCGTCAGAACCCGGCGCTGGCGCGCTATTGCGGGGTGCTTTTCTCGCTCGGCCACGGCGCCGTCGTGCTGGCGATAGCGCTCACCGTGAGCACGCTCGCGCAATCCTGGGAAGTGCCGGAATGGATGGATACGCTCGGCGCGTGGATTTCGATTGCGTTCCTCGCCGCGCTCGGCCTCATCAACCTGCACGCGGTACTCTCCACTGCGCCCGACGAGGTGGTGCGCCCGCTCGGCCTGAAGGGGCGGCTGTTCGCGCGCCTGCAGCACACCACGCAGCCTCTGCTGGTGGCCGCTGTCGGTGCGCTGTTTGCGTTCTCGTTCGACACCATGAGCCAGGCCGCGCTGTTCGCGCTCACCTCGCAGCAGTTCGGCGGCTGGGAACATGCGCTGACGCTGGCGCTGCTCTTCATGCTCGGCATGCTCGTCACCGATGGCATCAACGGACTGTGGATCTCGCGTCTGATCCGCCGCGCCGACGAGGTGGCGCGCATCGCCTCGCGGGTGATGGGGCTGGTCGTCGCCAACGTCAGCCTGCTCGTTGCCGGCTTCGGTGCAGCGAAGTTCTTCTCGCCGGCTGTCGATGCGTGGAGCGACGGCAAGGAACTCGCTTTCGGCCTCGTTCTCGTCGGCATCATCGCCGGCAGCTATTTTCTCGCCGTACGCATGGTGCGGCGCCCGCAACTCGCCACCTGACCCCGATCGATGATGCCTTCTCCGATGAATGCGCCTGAGCGCGTAAGAAGAAAGAAAATTTGTTCCTACGTTGCGGCCGTGTTCGCGGCAACGGCGCAGGCGCACGAGGCGTCCCCGCTATCCGCCGACAAGGAACTCAGTACCATCGAAGTCCGCGCCCGGGCCGAGGACATGAGCGGCATTGCCGCCGCCGGCAGCGAGGGCGTGGTGGCGAAGGAACGCGTCGCGGCGCTGCCGCTGCTGCGCCCTGCCGAGGCGCTGGAACTGGTGCCGGGCATGATCGCCACACAGCATTCGGGCGATGGCAAGGCAAACCAGTACTTCCTGCGCGGCTTCAACCTCGATCACGGCACCGATTTCCGCACCACCGTCGCCGGCGTACCGGTGAATATGCCGACGCACGCGCACGGCCAGGGCTACACCGATCTCAACTTCCTGGTCCCCGAACTGGTCGAACGCGTGCGCTACCGCAAGGGGCCGTACTACGCCGACGAGGGCGATTTCTCCTCGGCCGGGGCCGCGCACCTCGACTACGCCAGGAAGCTCGACGACACGCTGGCGTCGCTCACCTACGGCAGCGGCCAGTACGGCCGCGCGCTGCTCGCCGGTTCGCCGGATTTCGCGCACGGAAACCTTCTCTACGCCCTCGAGTGGTCGCACAACGACGGCCCCTGGCAGGTGGCCGAGCATTACCGCAAGCGGAACGGCGTTCTGCGCTACAGCGAAGGCACGCGCCACGACGGCTGGTCGGTGACGGCGATGGCCTACGCAGCGGAATGGACCGCGACCGACCAGATCCCGAAGCGCGCCGTGGAGGGCGGCCGGCTCAAGCGCTTCGGCTCGCTCGATCCGAGCAGCGGCGGCACCACGCATCGCTTCTCGCTCGCTGCCGACTGGGCACAGCGCAGCGCCGATAGCCAGCGCCGCGCGAACGTCTGGGCGCTCGACTACGCACTCGATCTCTATTCGAACTACAGCTACTGCGCCGCCGACATCGCGGCCAGCGGCGGCTGCGCGAATGGCGACCAGTTCAAGCAGAAGGACCGTCGCCGTGCCGGCGGCTTTGCGGCAAGCCATACGGCTTACGCTCGCTGGGGGGCGTTCGATGTCGAGAACACCTTCGGCACCGACGGCCGCTTCGATCGCATCCGCCCGGTCGGCCTCTACGCGACGACGGCGCGCCAGGTCACCGCGGTGACGCGCGAGGATGAAGTCGATCAGCAGAGCCTTGCGCTTTACGCGCAGAACCACATCCACTGGCTGCCCTGGCTGCGCACGCAACTTGGCCTGCGCGCCGACCACTATCGATTCGACGTGCGCAGCAAGGTTCCGGAAAATTCCGGCAAGCGCAGCGACGCCATGCTGAGCCCCAAGTTCACCGCGATCTTCGGCCCGTGGGCGGAAACCGAACTGTACGCCAACTGGGGGCGCGGTTTCCACAGCAACGATGCGCGCGGCAGCACGATCCGCGTCGATCCGGTGACGCGGCTCGACGTTGACGCCGATGGCAACCCGATCCGTCGCGTCGATCCGCTGGTGCGCAGCACCGGCTACGAACTCGGCCTGCGTAGCAAGCCTACCGCCGGCTGGCAGACCACCGTTGCGCTGTGGCGGCTCGATCTCGCTTCCGAACTGCTCTTCGTCGGCGACGCCGGCATCACCGAAGCCTCGCGCCCTTCGCGCCGGCAGGGCATCGAGTGGAACAACCTGTGGTCGGTCAATCACTGGCTGTCGTTCGACGCCGATCTTTCGCTCTCGCATGCGCGCTTTCGCGACAGCGACCCCGCCGGCCGGCACATTCCCGGCGCCGTGGCCAGCACCGCCAACCTCGGCATGACCGTCGATGCCCTCGGTCCCTGGTTCGGCGCGCTGCGCCTGCGCTACTTCGGGCCGCGGCCGCTGATCGAGGACAATTCGATACAGTCAGCCTCAACCACGCTCGCCAACCTGCGCGTCGGCTATCGGCTCGACCCGCGCACAACGCTCGCACTCGATGTGTTCAACCTCTTCGACCGCAAGGCAAGCGACATCGACTACTGGTACGAATCGCAGCTGGCCGGCGAACCGGCGCCGGTCAATGACATCCACTTCCACCCGGCTGAACCGCGAAGTTTTCGGCTGACGCTGACGCATCGCTTCTGATCGCCATGCGCTGAACGGCGTGCGACGAGCGGAGTAAGCTGTGCGCCATGAATCGCTTCTCATGGCTGCTCGCGTCGCTGCTTCGCATTCTCGGCATGCTCACCATGGCGAGTGTTCTGGCTGCTGTTGGGGTGACGATGTTCCAGGATAGCCTGCTGTATTTTCCCGAGCGTACGGCCTTGGGCGAACTTGCCGTATCGCCGGCCGGCACGCGGCTCACGCCATGGCCGGCGGGCGATGAATTCCGCGGCTTGCTGGCCGAACCGGTTGGCGGCGCCGTTCGCGGCACCGTCATCGTCTTCCACGGCAATGCCGGCCACGCCGGGCATCGCCTCTTCTACGCGGAAATGCTCAATCCGCTCGGCTGGCGCGTGCTGCTCGCGGAGTATCCGGGCTACGGCTCGCGCGACGGCAATCTCGGCGAAGCGTCGCTGGTCGCCGATGCGGCGGCTACCATCACGCTCGCGCAGCGCGATTTCGGCGCCACCGTGCTGCTCGGCGAATCGCTCGGCGCCGGCGTCGCCACTGCCGCTTCGGCGCACGTCGCGCACCGTGGAGTCCCCGCGCTGCTGCTGATCACCCCCTGGGACACGCTCACCGCTACCGCGGCCCATCATTACCCGTGGCTGCCGGTGCGCTGGCTGCTGCGCGACCGCTACGACAGCGCCGCCAACCTGCAGGGCTATCCGGGCCGCGTCACGGTGGTTGTCGCCGAACGCGACAGCATCGTGCCTGCAATGCGGGGGCGTGCCTTGCATGGTCGCCTGCCGGCAGGCCAACGTCTGCTGTCGATCGCCGATGCCGGGCACAATGACTGGCCGGACCACGTTGATGCGGCCTGGTGGCGTGGGTTGATGGCGGAAGTGCCATCGCGCTGAGCCGGCGTCTCTTCCTCTCACCGTCGGCCTTCGGGTGAGCCGCGAAGCCGCGCGTCGATGCTGCGCGGGTGCCCGTTTCACGCATGACGCGGCTAGAATGCGCAGTGAAGAACGCTTGGCTCTCAATGCGCAGGGAGGAGGGTTCTGAGCGCCGCGATGAGCAAGGCGCGTACTGGAGTTCATTGTTTGGCAAAACCGGATAAGCCTGTCGATGATGCGGGCGCGGCGCAGAACGCCGTCGCCTGGGTCGAAGCGTTTGCCGACCTGTCGGGCGAGGCGCTGGTGACCGTCGATCCGCAACTGCGCGTGCTGCATTGGCCGATGGCGGCCGAGGTACTCCTTGGCTGGCCGGCGGCGCGTGCGGTCGGCTTCGGCCTTGGTTCGGTGCTCAGCCTGCCTTCAGCCACCCAGGCTGCGTTGCGCGAGGCGATGCTCGCCCAGGCAACGCTGGCCGATGTGGCCTTGCCGGCCCGCCGCATCGGCGGCGTGCGCTGCCTGCTGCGGGCCAGTCTGCGTCCGGTGGTGGATGCGCGGGGCGTGATGCTGGGCGCCGCCGTTTCGCTGCGGCCGGAGGATCGCGAGTTGTCGCCGGTGCCGGCGAGTCCGGCGCTGCGTTTCGATACGACACGCAAGCTGCTCGACCTGCTGCCGTGCCCTGTTGCATTGGTCGATGCGCTGGGCACGCTGGTGCTCGCCAATGCGGCCGCGCAAAAGCAGCTTGATCTCGCGGAAGGCGCACCGTGCTGCAACAGCCTGTGCGCCCGCAGCGGCGATTTCTGTCGCAGCCGGCGCATCCTGGCCGCTCCAACGGCGTCGTCATTCTGGGAGCTTGAAGCGCGTGGCCAGCGTTTCGACATGTCAGCGACACCGGTATCGATTGCGGACGGCAAGCCCGATCACGTGCTCTATCTTGCCCAGCCGGCGCAGAGCCTGCTTTCGCCCGAACTGAAGAAGTTCTTCCGTGCGGTCAATGAGAACATGTCCGGCGTCGTCATCGCTGATGAAAGCGGCGCCATCGAATATGCCAATCCACGTGCTTCTGAAATTCTCGGGTATTCGCACCCGGAGTTGATCGGGCGCGACGTGCGCACGTTTCCGACGGCGCCCGGCGAGACGGGACTGGACATGGCAGATCAGCCGCTGCGCCAGGGCACGATGGAGATGACCGTGCATCGGGCCGACGGTGATCCGCGTCGGGTGCGGGTGGTGGTGTCGGATATCCGCGCCGAAGACGGGCGCGTCAGCAACTGGATGTTCCTGTTCGACGACATCACCACGCGCCGGGCGCTGGAAGCGAGCGAGCGGGAGTTGCGCGAGCAGGTCGCCCATGCCGCCCGGCTCGCTGCCGTGGGAGAGATCGCGTCGATGATCGCGCACGAGATCAATCAGCCGCTCGCCAGCATTGCCAACTACGGACGCGGCATGCTGCTCCGCCTCGATCGCGGCAAGGCCGACGAGGCGTCGCTGCGCGAGGCGCTGTCCGAGATTGTCGGGCAGGTGGATCGGGCCGGCACCATCGTGCAGAACGTGCGTGGCCTGGTTCGTCGCCGGCCGGCGTCGACGCAGGCTGTTGATCTCAATGCATTGATCGCGTCCCTGCAGCCGACGTTCCGCCTGCTTGCCGGCGGTACCAAGGTGCGTGTCGAACTCGAACTCGACGAACGTGCCGGCTGGGTTGGCATCGATCCGACGCAGATCGAACAGGTGCTGATCAACCTCGTCAAGAATGCGATCGAGGCGAGCCTGTCCCTCGCCGAGGCCGAGCGCCGTGTTGCAGTGCGGACCCGCGCCCTGGTGCCTGCCGGCGTCTGCGTCGAGGTCGAGGATCGCGCTGCGATGCCGCCTGAAGATACACTGGAGCGGATCGGGAAACCGTTCTTTACAACCAAGCCGGAAGGGTTGGGGCTGGGGCTCTCGATCAGCCGCACGCTGCTCGAGTACCATGGCACCCGCCTGGGCATCCTGCCGCTACGGAACGCCGGCAAGATATTTCATTTCGACCTGAAACATGCCAACGACGACCTTGCCAAGCAAACGTGAAAAACCCGCACTGCCGTTACCGGTGGTCTACGTGGTCGACGACGACCCCGACGTCCGCCGCTCGGTCGCGTTTCTGGTCAGCATCCTCGACGTGGAGGTGCGCGCGCTGGCGACTGCCGAAGCCTTTCTGGAAGCCTGGCGCCCCGGCGATGTCGGTTGCCTCATCCTCGACGTGCGCATGCCGGGCATGAGCGGCCTTGAACTGCAGGAGCAGATGCAGCGCCTGGGTATCGATCTGCCCATCATCTTCGTTTCCGGGCATGGCGATATTCCCATGGCCGTGCGTGCGATGCGTGGCGGCGCGGTGGACTTTCTGACCAAGCCCTACAGCGATCAGGATCTGCTCGATCTCATCCAGCGCGCGCTGCAAACGCATCGCGATAGCCAGCAGCGTCGCCGCGAAGCCGCGACGGTGAACGCCCGCTTCGCACTGCTCACGCAACGCGAGGCCGAGGTGATGGCACTGGCGGTCGAGGGTGCGACCAACAAACAGATTGCCGGCGAACTCGGCATCAGCATCAAGACCGTCGAGACGCATCGTGCGCGTCTGATGGAAAAAATGCGTGTCGAAAACATCGCCGAACTGTGTCGGGCGAACCAGTTGCTGCAATCGATACGCAACGGCGTCTCCGGGTAAACACCGATCTCCGCCCAGTCTTGCCCCGATGCCCTTCCGGGCTGCTTCCAGATAGCATGAGCCTCAATGTGGAAGAAATGCCGGTCGATACCGGGATGCGAGGCAGGAGGAGAACATGAACGTCTTGTTGCTGGATCACGATGAAGCGCGTCGCACCCGGATCATTGAGGCGCTGGCGATGGTGAGGCGTGATTGCGTCATCGATACGATGCACTCGCTTGTCGATGCGGAAGATGCCCTGGCTGCCTCGCAAAAACCATATACGCTGGCACTGGTGGGGCCGGAACTGCCGGAAAACCCGATTCCAGTGGTGCGCTTTCTGCGCAGGCTCAGCCCGGAAACCCACGTGGCGGCCTATGATTCCTACGGCCTGTATGACGAAATCCGGCTGCAAAGAATTCTGCTTGCCGGGGCGAACATGGTGTTCGACATCCGCATGGCGCCACTGAAGATCGCCCTGTTGCTGAGACCCATGCTCACATCGATCGGCGCCAGCCTGAAGCCCGGCATTCTGGCGGCCTGAGAAGCCATTCAAGCAAGCGGCCCGTTCGAGGCGCCGACAATAAGCAGGACTGCAACACTCCAACCCCAATCTTTCGAATGTCGCCGTCAAGGCGACTTTTTTTTACGTGCCGGTGCGCGAGCCTTTCTCGATTTGCCGGCGCCGGCCAATGCGGAGATTTCTTCTGCCGGCATCGGGCGGCCGCAGAAAAAGCCCTGCACGGCGTCGCAGCCGAGCGCGGAAAGGGTCTCCAGCTGGGCTTCGGTTTCGACCCCTTCGGCCAGCGCGGTCATTCCCAGTGAATGAGCCATGACGATGATCGTTCGGGCGATCTCGACATCGTGCGCCTGCTGATCGTCGCCGAGTCCGTCGACGAAGTTGCGATCGATCTTGAGTGTTGCGATGGGCAGGTGCGAGAGACGCGAAAGCGACGAATAGCCGGTGCCAAAATCGTCGAGGCTGCAGTCAATGCCGGCATTCTTCAGCTCGAGGAGTACCGCGCCGGTGCGCTCCGGTGAGTGCACCAGTGCGGATTCGGTCAACTCGATACCGAGAACGCTGGTCGGCAGCTCTGCCTCGGCGAGCAACTGTGCGGAACGGGTGATCAGGCTGCGATCCCGCAGTTGCTGCGGCGAAACATTGATCGATACCCGGGGCAGGTGCAAGCCAGCGCGACGCCAGCTGCTGATCTGCGCAACGACTTTGGCAATCAGCCAATCGGTGAGCGGGGCGATCAGTCCGGTTTCCTCCGCCAGCGGAATGAAGCGCACCGGCGATACTTCACCGAGTTCCGGGGAGTGCCAGCGCATCAAGGCTTCAAGCCCGATCAGCGTGCGTTCCGGCAGACTAAACTGTGGCTGGTAGGCAATCCACAACTGATCGTCGGTGGCCAGCGCCTTGCGCAGCCCCCCGACCAGATTGAGGCGTTCGACCGGAGCGCGCCTGATTTCCAGCGAGGAAAATGCGTAGGTATCGCGCCCCGCCTGCTTGGCGCGATACATCGCCGCATCGGCGCTTTTCAGCAGCTCGCCCACTTCGTCCCCGTCTTCGGGATAGACGGCAATGCCCATGCTGGCCGAAATGCGATGTTCGCTGCCGCCGACGTTGATGGGCATTGCGAGTTCCGAGCGGCAGCGTTCGACGAGGAACTCGATTTCGCCGTCGCGCAGTTCTTCAAGGAGCAGCACGAACTCGTCGCCGCCAAGGCGTGCGACCGTATCCGGCTCGCGCATTGCATCCACGAGGCGCTTCGAGACCTCGCGCAAGACCTGATCACCGCACTCGTGGCCGAGGGTGTCGTTGATGTCCTTGAAGTTGTCGAGATCGATGAAGATGATGGCAAAGGGGCGTTCATGGCGCTGCGCGCGGGCCACGGCACGCCGGGCGCGATCATTGAACAGCGCGCGGTTCGGCAATTGCGTGAGCGGGTCGTGCATGGCCTGGAATTCGAGCTGGCGTCTCGCCTCGCGCAAATCCGAGATGTCGGAAAAGATGCCGACGTAGTTCACTGCCTCGCCTTCATTGTTTCGGATGACGTTGATCGTCAGCCACTCGGTATAAAGATCGCCGTTCTTGCGCTTGTTTTCGATTTCTCCGCGCCAGCTGCCGCTCGCCTTGATCTGGGACCACATCGCGCGGTAGAAGTCGGAATCGTGGTGTCCGCTGCTCAGAATGCTTGGTCGCTTGCCGCGCACATCGTCGATGCTGTATCCGGTGATCTGGGTAAAGGCCTCATTTGCGGTAATGATGCGCTGCTCGTCATCGGTGATGAGAATCGCCTCGGCCGCGTTCTCGATCACCCGTGCCGCGAGACGCAACTGTTCCTCGGCGTGCCTTTTTTCCGTGACGTCCTCGGCCTGCACGCAGACCGCGTAGACATTGGCGGCAGCATCGAGCAAGGCGAAACGGGTAAACGCGAGCCAGCGCAGCCCCTTGCGGGTACTGACCTGCTCCAGCGTGTCGATGCGTTCGTGCCGGCGCAAGGCAATCAGTTCTTCGTCACGGAACTGCTTGGCCTGTGCCGGCTTCAGGAAGGCTTTGTCGGCCAGGCCGACCATGTCGCGCGCCTCTTCACCGAAGTAGCCGGTGTACTGCTGGTTCACATAGAGGTACTGACCGGAGACATCCTTGATCGCGACGAGCATTTCGGTGTGGTCAAGCACCGCGCGCAGGCGGCTTTCGCTTTCCTGCAGCAGCCTGGTCGCACGCAAGAGATCAGTCTGCTCCAGCAGACTGATGATGACGCCGATGACGGCATCGCCGTTACCGAACATCAGCGTGATGCGCAGCAGGTACTCGCGTACGTCGCCGACGACGATTCCCTCGTAGGGCTGGCGTCGTTCGATCGCTTCGCTCGCCGGTGTGCTCAGTTTCACCATGTCCTTCGGCAGTGACAGGCGATCGAGCGGTTCGCCGATGAGTCCGCGATGCATCTTGAACAGCACCTCGGCCGCCGCGTTGAAGCGCGTGATGCGCAGCTGTCCGTCGGTGACGATGATGGGCATGCCCACGTTGTCCTGGATCGATTCGAGATCGGCGTTGGCTCGCGCGAGATCGCTGCTCTTGACCTGCAGCTCCTCGTTGATCGTCAGCAGCTCCTCGTTGGTGGACTGCAGCTCTTCGTTGGCGGCTTCGAGTTCCTCGTTCGTCGCCTGCAGTTCCTCGTTGGCTGCCTGCACCTCCTCGTTCAGCGCCTGCATTTCCTCGTTCGAGGTTTCCAGTTCCTCAACCAGCGTCTGCAGGTGTTCGCGCGTGGTGATCAGTTCATCCTCAAGCACGCTGCGCTGGGCATCGCCATCGCCGGTGGCGCGCGGCGTCGAAAGCTCGGGAAGTTCTTCCGCCGGAACGAAGCAGACGAGGAACATGGCCTCGCTGCCTTCGCTTTCCAACGGGTGCACTGCAAGGCGGATCATTGGTCCGCCGCGGCCACGCAGTGGCAGGCGCTGGCGGCCGGTCACGCTGCTGCGGCGCTGCTCGGCGGTACGCAGCAGCGCCTGCGCCTCGACGCGCAGGTCACGCACGAGCAGGCTGCCGAGGTCGAGCGAAATCTTGCCGGGCGGGATCTGCAGGTAGCTGCTGGCATCGCCGAGCACGTGCAGGATCTGCATCTGGCTGTTGACCACGACGCTCGGCGGTACATAGATCGTGCTCGCCGCCTTGAGGATCGCCTGCTCGCGCGGTGCGGCGGGCTTGGCCGTGCTGGGCGGCTGGACTTCGGCGGTGAGGGGCAGTGTCGTTGTCGTGCTGGGCACAGTGCGCCCGCTCTCGGGCCGGCGGCGGAAGATGCGCGCTTCCTTGCTTTCAGGCAGGAACAGCAGATCCTGCTGCGCAACGCTTTCGGACTTGCCGAGGAACAGGTAGCCATCCGGAATCAGCGCATAGTGGAACAGCGACAGGATGCGTGCCTGCAGGGCGGGCTGAAGATAGATCAGTACGTTGCGGCAGCTGATCATGTCGAGCCGCAGGAAGGGCGGGTCGAGCACCAGATCCTGGCGGGCAAAGATGACCACATCGCGGATACCCTTCACGATCTCGAAGCGATCGTTGGAGGGGCGGAAGTAGCGTTGTGCAATTTCCGGATCAAGCTCGCTGAGCAGCGCCGAGGCGTAGGCGCCGCGGCGCGCGATCTGCATCGCGTCCATGTCCACGTCGGTGGCGAAGATCTGGATGCGGTACTGTTCAAAACTCGAGCCCAGCGTTCGGTGCAGCAGGATGGCGATGCTGTAGGCCTCCTCGCCGGTCGCACATCCGGGAACCCAGACGCGGATCTCGTCCCCCGGCTGCTTGCGCTCGACGAGCTTCTTCAGCACGCGATCGAGCGCGACGAAGGACTCTCGGTCGCGGAAGAAGGAGGTGACCGAGATCAGAATGTCCTTTGCAAGACGCTCCAGTTCCTCGGGTTGCGTCTCGACCAGCGCCAGGTAGGCATCGAGGCTGGGTACGCGGTTGGCGAAGAGGCGGCGCTCGACGCGGCGCCACAGCGTGCTTTCCTTGTAGCCCGAAAAATCAAGTTTGGTGCGGGCCCGCACCTTGTTGAGCAGGCGCTTGAGCGAGGTTGCCGGCAGATCCTCGCGTTCGGTGGTGGGCAAAACCGGGCGTGCTTCCGAGAGGCGCGCCAGTTCCTCGGCAATACCCTCCGGCGTCAGCACCCAGTCAACACAGCCGGTATCGATGGCCGACTGCGGCATGCCATCGTAGCGCGCGCTCTTCGGTTCCTGGGCGAAGGTGAAGCCACCGCCCGCCTTGATTGCGCGGATGCCGGCAGAACCATCGGAACCGGTCCCGGAGAGGATGACACCGATGGCGTCCTCGCGCCGCTCCTCGGCCAGCGAGCCAAGAAACAGGTTCACCGACGGCTTCGGCATGATCTCGCGCGGCGATTGCAGCAGTTCGAGCCGCCCGTCCTTGAGTACCACGTTGCGATTGGGCGGCGTGATGTAGATGGTGTCCGGCTGCGGTTGCTGCCCGGTGGCGATCTCGATCACCGGCATGCCGGTTTCGCGCCCCAGGAGTTGCGGCAGCATGCTCTTGTAGGAGGGCGAAAGATGCTGCACGACAACGTAGGAAATGCCCAGCCCGCCACGCAGTCTGGATACCAGTGCGGTCAGCGCTTCGAGTCCGCCTGCCGATGCACCGATGCCGACGAGGTAGTGGTGCCGTGTCTCGATTGCCTGTGAAACATTATCGTCGCTGGCCGGTGGCGAGGATTCTGCCGGTGTATCCTTCTTCTGCGTCTTGCTCGTGGTGCGTCGAGCCATTCTTCTTGTCTCCATCCGAGGCGCCTGGCGATCGTGCTTGCCCGCCGGGTCAAGTATATGTCGAAAAACTATTCTGGAAACTCGCCGGAACGATCTGCAGGCCCCGTCAATTCAGGGTTTACCCGCTATCGACTGGATGCGCGTGATCGCATTGTCGAGGTGGGCGGAGACTGGGATCGTTTCGCGATTGACAATGGCGCGGAGGAATTGGTTTCCGGCGCCATCCTTGGTATGCCGCTGCGCACTTTCATCGCGGGGGATGTGACGCGCATGTTCGTCGATGCACTGCTGGCGCGCGTGCGTCTGACCGGCCGTCCGGCGGTCATTCCGTATCGCTGCGATTCGCCGGGCGTCAAACGTTTCATGGAAATGTCGCTGGAGAGCATTGGTGCGGAACTGATCTCGGAGCACCGCTGCCTGTCCGAGCAGGTCATGTTTTCGCCGCTGGCTTATGCGGTGGTCTCGGAGCCTGCTTCCGGCGGCTGGGTCAGACGCTGCAGCATGTGCAACCGCCTGACCGATCGCAGCGGCCGATCCTATGAATCCGACGAGTATCCGCACGAAGCCGGCGACACGGTTCGCGTGATCTACCACGTATGCCCTGATTGTCAGAGGCGCGTGAAGGCGCGCCTCGGAACTTGAACGTGAATTCAGGCGGTTGCCGGGCGCCGTCTGGCCGAGGTGATTGCCATCATGGTCTCGGCAATCGCTGTCATGCGTTTGTTGATGTCTGCCGTTTCCTGACTCTTCTGCCCGAACATGTCGAGCCAGGCCCCCATCGCGGACGCGACGATTTCCGGGGTGTCCGGCGCGGCCATCAGGATGCGTTCGCGCAAGAGCTTGGTCTGCTCAAGCAGAAGCTGGCGCTGGGAATGTTCGTGTGCCACGGCCTCGCTGATGGTACGCGATCCGATCTGACCGAGTTGCTGCAGCAAGTCCAGCGTTTCCGTCTGCCATTCCTCCGCCAGTTGGGCTGCGCCAGCCAGCGCGTTCGGCCATTGCTGTTCGCTGGACCAGGTTTCCTGCAGTCGTGCCTGGCTGGCGATCAGTTCGCGGCCGGTGCAGAGCATGGCGCGCTGTGCGTCCTGGGTTGCGCGCAGGAGACGGTCGGCATAGGCGAGGCCAGCTTCTTCCATTTCGGATGATTTCGGTAACCAGGCAAGCAGCGAATTGAACATGGGGGTGGTCCTCGGACATTTTTTGGGAGCCGCCATTCTCGACTGCGGTAGACGGGTCGGGAATCGGCACAAACCCGACCGGCATCAGGGCAAACCCCGAGTACGCGGGTCGCATGAAAAAGCGACCTTGCGCGCGGGGGATGCCGCAGCAGAGCGTTTGATTTGCATACATCCGGTTGACTGACAAATTCCGCTTCGCCGCCTTCTGCAAGCCTTTGCGGCACAAGGGCTGCGCGGCAAATGTCTGCGCAAATCCACAACTGGCATCCGCGCCCCGGCGGGAGTAAAGTGCACCTCTTTTTTTCCGGCGGAGAAAGCTCCGCCACCAGAACAAAACGAAGAGGCCACAATGGAGAAAGATTTACGCGACGCAGCGCTGGAATATCACCAGTATCCGACCCCGGGAAAAATTTCGGTTCGCCCGACCAAGGGGCTGACCAACCAGCGCGACCTCGCGCTCGCCTATTCGCCGGGCGTTGCCTACGCGTGTGATGCGATCGTCGAGGACCCGGCCAACGCCAGCCTGTACACCTCGCGCGCCAACCTGGTCGGCGTCGTCACCAACGGCACCGCCGTGCTTGGTCTGGGCAACATCGGCCCGCTGGCCTCGAAGCCGGTGATGGAAGGCAAGGGCTGCCTGTTCAAGAAATTCGCCGGTATCGACGTATTCGACATCGAACTTTCCGAAAACGATCCGGACAAGCTGATCGACATCATCGCCTCGATGGAGCCGACGCTGGGCGGTATCAACCTTGAGGACATCAAGGCACCCGAGTGCTTCTACATCGAGAAGAAGCTCAAGGAGCGGATGAACATTCCGGTCTTCCACGACGACCAGCACGGCACGGCGATCATCTCGGCGGCCGGCATGCTCAACGCGCTGAAGGTGATCGGCAAGAAGATTTCCGATGTGAAGGTGGTCTGTTCCGGTGCTGGTGCTGCTGCGATCTCCTGCCTCGATCTGTGGTGCGATCTGGGCATCCAGAAAAAGAACGTCACCGTCTGCGACTCGAAAGGCGTCATCTGGGTTGGCCGCGATGCCAAGATGGACGACACCAAGGCCCGCTACGCGCAGGATACCGCGCACCGCACGCTGGCCGAGGCGATCGTCGGGGCCGACATCTTCCTCGGTCTTTCGACCGCCGGCGTATTGAAGGCCGAGATGGTGAAGACGATGGCCGATAGGCCGATCATCTTCGCGCTCTCCAACCCGACGCCGGAAATCATGCCCGAGCTCGCGAAGGAAGCGCGGTCGGATGCGATCATCGCCACCGGCCGTTCCGATTACGCGAACCAGGTGAACAACGTGCTCTGCTTCCCGTTCATCTTCCGCGGCGCGCTCGATTGTGGCGCCACGCGCATCACCGAGGAGATGAAGCTCGCCTGCGTCAAGGCGATTGCGGCGATGGCGCAGGAAGAGGTGAGCGACGAAGTGGCGATGGCCTATCCCGGGCAGTCGCTTTCCTTCGGCCCCGAATACCTGATTCCGAAGCCTTTCGATCCGCGTCTGATCACCACCATTGCGCCGGCGGTGGCCAAGGCCGCGGAAGAATCCGGCGTCGCAACGCGGCCAATCGCCGACATGGCGGCCTACAAGGACAAGCTCAAGGAGTTCATCTACCACACCGGTGTCGGCATGCGCGCCGTGTTCACCGCGGCCAAGCAGGGGGCGCGCAAGCGAATCATTTACACCGACGGCGAAGACGAACGCGTACTGCGTGCCGTGCAGATCGTGCTTGAAGAGCGTATTGCGCAGCCCATCCTGATCGGCCGTCCTGAAGTCATCGAGATGCGCCTCGCGAAGATCGGCTCCAAGCTGAAGATGGGCGAGCACTTCGAGGTGATCAATCCCAACCGCGACGACCGCTACAAGGAATGCTGGACGAACTACCACCGGATGATGAAGCGCAGCGGCATCACCGTTGAGCTCGCCAAGGCGCGTCTGCGCCAGGACAACACCATCATCGGCGCCATGCTGCTCAAGCTGGGCTACGCCGACGGCATGATCACGGGGGTTTCCGGCCGTTTCGCGCATCACCTGCGCCAGGTTGAGGAAATCATCGGCAAGGCTCCGGGCGTGAAGACGCTGGCAGCAATGAATCACCTGCTGCTGCCGGGGCGGGCGCTGTTCCTGTGCGATACGCACGTCAACGAAAATCCGGACGCCGAGGAAATCGCCGAGATCGCGTTGATGGCCGCGGCCGAAGTGAAGAGCTTTGGCATTCAGCCGAAGGTGGCGCTGCTCTCGCACTCCAACTTCGGTTCCTCGCAGTCCGCTTCGGCACGCAAGATGGCCGAGGCGGCACGCCTGCTGCGCGAGCGTGCGCCGGAACTGGAATCCGATGGCGAGATGCACGGCGACAGCGCGCTGTCGCAGGAAATCCGCGACCAGTCCGATCCGGAATCGCCGCTGAAGGGCGAGGCGAACGTGCTGGTGATGCCGAACCTCGATGCGGCGAACATCAGCTACAACCTGCTCAAGATGACGGGCGGCGAAGGGATCACCATTGGCCCGATCCTGCTCGGCGCGGCGAAGCCGGTGCATGTGCTGACTTCGACGACAACGGTGCGCCGCCTGGTCAACATGACGGCGTTGACCGCGATCGAAGCCGGCGCCTGAGCGACGTGAGATGAGAATCCGGCTGCGCGCGGCGTCACTGCTGCTGGCAGCCTGGGTTGCACCGGTGGCTGCGGAGCCGCTGCAGGGCCGCGTCAGCGAAGTGATCGATGGCGATACCCTGCGCATCGAGTTAGCGGGCCGGGATGCGCGAATTCTGCAGCTGGCGTGGATAGACGCCCCAGCGCCGCAACAGGCGCACGGTGATGCGGCACGGGCGAGTCTGTCGGCGCTGGTACTGCAACGCGATGTGCGGGTCGAGTTGTCCGCGGACGCACGCGGGCAGGTTCGTGCCACCCTCTGGGTCGTGCCGCCCGATGCGCCCTGCCGGAACGATACTTGCCCGAAAACGCTCGATGTCGCGCATGCCCAGCTGACGCGTGGCATGGCGTGGCATGATCGGCGTTCGCTCGGGCAGCAGCCCCAGTCTTTCGCGCAGTACGAGCAGGCCGAGCTGTACGCAAAGCTGCGACGGATCGGCCTCTGGTCGGCGCAGAATCCTGTGCCGCCGTGGCAGTGGCGGCACTAGTCTCTGGCTGTGCGATTGATCCCGCTATCGGGCGTGTCGTTTGCTGTGGAGCCGTTAACTTGCTCACTTGCGCAATCGCAGCGGTTGATTTCAACCGAAACGTGCACCAGTTCCGCATGCTGCGCCAGCTCGCCACGCACCGTGTCGGCGGCGAGCGTTGCATCGTGGGTGACGAGTCCGACGATGGCCGCATAACTTGATTTGCCGACGCGCCACACGTGCAGGTCGTTGATGCGCGTCGTGCTTTCCCATTGCGGGTGCCGCTCGATTGCCGTGCGGATTTCTTCGACCACCGGATTATCCATTTCGCAGTCGAGCAGCACGCGGCCGGCGTCACGCGCCAGACCCCATGCCCAGTAGGCGATCAGCGCCGCGCCGACGATGCCCATTGCCGGATCCAGCCACTGCCAGCCCAGCCAGGCACCGCACGCGAGCGCGATGATCGCCAGGATCGAGGTGGCGGCATCGGTCAGCACGTGCACATAGGCGGCCTTCAGATTGAGATCCTCGCCATGCGTGTGGCCGTCGTCCGCGCCATGCGATTGGTCGTGCGCGTGAGCATGCGAATGAACGGCCGCGTGCTCGTGGTGATGCGCGCCGCCAAGGATCCACGCACAGAGGAGATTTACCGCCAGCCCCAGTACGGCAACCAGCATCGCTTCGTGGAAGCGGATCGGCTGCGGCACAATCAGATGCGCGACCGATTCCCATGCCATCGCCACGGCGACGACCAGCAGAAACAGCGCACTGGTGAAGCTGGCGAGGATTTCGATTTTCCAGGTACCGAAGGCGAAGCGTTGGTCGTTCGCGAAGCGGCGCGCCATCGCGTAGGCGAAGGCGGAGAGGCCGATGGCGAAGGCATGCGTGCCCATGTGCCAGCCGTCGGCGAGCAGCGCCATCGAGTTGAAGGCGATGCCGGCGATGATCTCGGCGACCATCGTCGCCAGCGTGATGACGAGCACCAGGCGCGCACCGCGTTCGGCCTGCGCGTTGCCGCGATCGAAGATGTGGCTGTGCCGCCAGGCGTCGATTCCGTGCATGAGTGGCATTTTACGCGAGCCGCCGCTCAAGTTCTGTCTGCGCAGGCCGTTACAGCATGAACAAGTGGCACTGCGCCGTCCGGGACACGACATGGCTGACAAGCTGGAAAAACTCGAACAACTGGAAACCTTGATCAATGACGTGCTCAGGGACGAAGCATCGATGACGCTGGCCGAACTGATCAATCTGATTGCACGACCGATCAGCTACGACTCGTTCTGCTGCCGGTTGCGCTGAGTAGCCGTTCGGCGTCTGCGCCGCTAATCGATCAACGGCCTCCCGCGGGAGGCCGTTGTCATTGATTCAAATGAACTGGCGCAGCAGCAGTATCAGAACCACCAAGGCAAGCAGCGCAGCGACGGCGATGCCCCAGGACGGCCCCCGGGCAGGCGACGCTGCGGCGCGAGTTCCCTCTCCTCCGCTTGCCGGTTTTGCCGCCGGCTTTCCCGATTTTCCTGCAGCCTCGAAAAGGGCGACGCCGCAGCCGGAACACACTGCATTCCATGGGCGGGGAGGATCGAAACGCTCGCCGCAGCGTGGGCAGCGCGCGAACGTCCTGCGCCCGGCGTTCTCGCCCTCCACTTTAACCGGTGCATCGGTGGCAGGTGTTGCAGTAGCGGCGTCCGTGGCCGGCGCGGGTGCGGTCGATGGCGGGGCCGGTGCTTCATCCGCGCCACCGGCTTGCCGTGCGCTGGAAATGGCGGCATCTGCTTCGCCGCCACCGGCGAGAATGCCGGCGACCGTTTCGCGCAGCGTCGCGCGGAACTCGGCACCGCTGGCGAAGCGCTCGGCCGGGTTCTTGGCCAGCGCGCGCCGGAACAGGCGGTCGATCGCCGGCGGCAGGTGACTGTTCAGCGTCGAAGGATCGGGATGCGGCTGCGTCACGATGTTGTGCGCAATCGTGATCATCTCGCCCTTGAACGGCTTGTTGCCGGTGAGCATTTCGTAGAGCACGACGCCGACTGAAAACAGGTCGCTGCGCCCGTCGATCGGCTGCCCGGTGATCTGCTCCGGCGACATGTAGGACGGCGTGCCGAGAATCGTTCCGACCTGCGTCAGTTCGGATGCCTGCGTGCGCGCGATGCCGAAATCGGTGACGGTCAGTGTGCCGCTGGCGTCGACCATGATGTTCGCCGGCTTGATGTCGCGATGCACGACGCCGCGCTCGTGAAAGAAATCCAGCGCCTCCAGCAACTGGTTGGCGAGATCGAGCGCTTCGAGCAGGGGCCACGGCGCGCGCTCGGCATTCAGATCTTTGAGCGACTTGCCGTCGATGAACTCCATCGCCATGAATGCCAGCGTGTCGTCCTCGCCAAAATCGTAGATCGTCACCACATGCTTGTGCGACAGGCGGCTACCGGCCTCGGCTTCGCGCCGGAAGCGGGCGAGAATCTCGGCCCCGTTGTCGCCGAGTCGATCCTTGCGCATCGTCTTGACGGCCACCCGGCGTGCCTGGTCGGCATCGTAGCCACGATAGACGATTCCCATCGCACCCTCGCCGAGGATGCCTTCGATGCGGTACCTGCCGATCATCGGGCGGTTTGCGTGCGCGCTCATGGAACGAATGAAACCACCAATCGACGCGCTTGAGAAGTCGCGGGCGCGATGCGGGAAATGAAAACGGCCCCCGAGTGGGAGCCGCCTGAATTCGTGGTAGGCCGTGTAGGGGTCGAACCTACGACCAACGGATTAAGAGTCCGCTGCTCTACCAACTGAGCTAACGACCCACTCATGGCGCATGATTCCGGGAGTGGTAGGCCGTGCGGGATTCGAACCTGCGACCAACGGATTAAAAGTCCGCTGCTCTACCAACTGAGCTAACGACCCATCCCGGAAAACGCGAGCGCGGATTATAGGCGGCAGGGCGATTTCCTGTCAAATCACTGCAAAGATCGGTGGCGCGAACGCCTGTCGCAATCACTCGCGCATCAGCCGCCAGTATTCGTACTTGAGCATCCCCGTTGCGCCTGCGGCAATCGCGGCGAGCGTGATGAAGGAACCCAGCGCCAGTGTCGACACGCCGGTGACGCCCTGACCGATGGTGCAGCCCATTGCCGTGACGCCGCCGAAACCCATCAGCGCAGCGCCCGTGAGGTGGCGGACCAGATCGGCCACATCGCGGAAGCCTTCCCAGCGGAACTGCCGGGTGAGCAGCGCCCATGCGGTGGAGCCGGCAACGACGCCGAGCGCCAGCGCGATCGCGTAGGTCAGCTTGCGGCTGCTGTCCGACCACAGCATCAGGAGTTCGAGCGTATAAGCCTGCGGCGCGACGAAGGTGAGCGACTCCATGCGCCCGCTGTTGGTGGCGAGAAAGGCTTCCTGCAGTGTGTCCGGATCTTCGGCGAGGTAGCCGAGATGGCCGCTGACGTACCAGCCACCAACGACGATGGCGCCGACGGCAATGCCGCCGAGCACGTTGTCGAGCGTCAGGAAATCGCGGCGGGCGAAGCAGAAGGCGAGCAGTCCGCCGCCGATCACCAGTGCGCTTACTGCGAGGGCGCTGCCCGGCGTCAGACCGGCACCGACGAGCAGGGCGGGAATGTCCTGGCCGCCGGGCATGGCCAGTGCCACCGTATCGAGCGTATTGACGCGCAGCACGCCGAGCACGCCACGCATCGTCATGTAGGCAGTGAGGCCGAGCACGAGGAAAACGACCAGCGACTTGAGATTGCCCGCACCGACCCGCGTCAGGGTGCGCGCACCGCACCCGGAGGCGAGCACCATGCCGGCGCCGAACAGCAGGCCGCCGACGAGGTGCGAGAGCCAGGTCAGGTTTTCGCCGCGATAGATCGACTTGCCCAGATCGATGAGGCCGGCGCCATGCAGCGCGGCGCTGCCGAGGATGGCAACGGCGATCGCCAGCAGCCACATGCGCATGCGGCTCCAGTCTTCCATGTTGATGATGTCGGCGATGGCGCCCATGGTGCAGAAATGGGTCTTCTGGCTGAGCGCGCCGAAGGCGGCGCCGAGCGCGAAGGCAAGGAGGAGAACGGTTGCGGTCATGATCGGTAACGGGTCGGATCGGGAATGCCGGCGGCTTCGAAACCCTCGCGGCGCAGGCGACAGGAATCGCAGACGCCGCAGGCACGGCCGGCGTCGTCGGCCTGATAGCATGAAACGGTCAGGCTGAAATCAACACCGAGAAAACTGCCGCGCCGGATGATCGAGGCCTTGGATAGATCGATCAGCGGTGCGTGGATGCTTAGCTTGCGACCTTCGACGCCGGCCTTGGTGGCGAGGTTGGCCATCGCCTCGAAGGCGGCGATGTACTCGGGTCGGCAGTCCGGATAGCCGGAGTAGTCCACGGCATTGACGCCGACGAAGATGTCGCGGGCTTCCAGCACCTCGGCCCAGGCCAGTGCCAGCGAGAGCATGATGGTGTTGCGTGCGGGCACGTAGGTGACGGGGATGCCGGGCTTGACGCCTTCGACCGGTACCGCGATGTTGGTGTCGGTCAGCGCCGAGCCGCCGAGCTGGGCGAGGTCGAATGTCAGCACGCGATGTGCCGCAGCCCCTTGGGCGCGCGCCACTTCCGCGGCGGCATTCAGTTCGGCGCGATGGCGCTGGCCATAGTCGAAGGACAGGCAATGGCACTCGAAGCCGGCGGCAGTGGCGATGGCCAGTGTCGTCGCGGAATCGAGCCCGCCCGAAAGGAGTACAACGGCTTTCTGTGTCATGGGGTGGCGAATATACCCTGAATACGGCTTGGAACGCGACGGTATCTGATTGTTCCTGCGCTACAATTTGGCCTTTCCTGCCCGCCTGGCAAAAAACGACAACCGGAGACCTCCATGCGCCTGACCGCCCTTGCCCAAGCTCTTGCCGCTTCGCTGCTGTTCGCCTCTCCCGCCTTTGCGGCCGACAAGGTCAAGGTCGGCTTCGTGTCGACGCTGTCCGGCCCCGGCGCCGGGCTGGGGGTCGATATCCGCGACGGCTTCAATCTCGCGGTCAAGCACCTGAACGGCAAGATCGGCAACCTGCCGGCTGAAGTGATCATCGCCGACGACCAGCAGAAACCGGACGTCGCCAAGGCGGAAACCGAGAAATTTCTCAAGAAGGAGAAGGTCGACTTCATGACCGGCATCGTCTTCTCCAACATCATGCTCGCCGTCGGCCCGCAGGTATTCGACAACAAGACCTTCTACATTTCGGCCAACGCCGGCCCCTCGCAGTACGCTGGCGAGCAGTGCAACCCCTTCTTCTTCAACGTCGCCTGGCAGAACGACAACCTGCACGAGGCGATGGGCAAGTACGTACAGGACAAGGGCTTCCGCAACGTTGCCATCGTCACGCCGAACTACCCCGGCGGCAAGGATGCGGTCGCGGGCTTCAAGCGCTTCTACAAGGGCAAGGCGGAAGAGGTCTACACCAAGCTCGGCCAGCTCGACTATGCAGCGGAACTGGCACAGATCCGTGCCTCGAAGCCGGATGCGCTGTTCTTCTTCCTGCCGGGCGGCATGGGCATCAACTTCGTCAAGCAGTTCGTCGCCGCCGGCCTCTCCAAGGACATCCAGCTCTTCGCGCCGGGTTTCTCGGCCGACGAGGATGTGATCAAGGCAGTCGGTGCGCCGATGCTCGGCATGTTCAATTCCTCGCACTGGGCGCACGATTTCGACAACCCGGAGAACAAGCGCTTCGTCGCCGATTTCGAGAAGGAATACGGGCGGCTCCCGTCGCTCTATGCCTCGCAGGGTTACGACGCCGCGCTGCTCATGGATGCCGCCGTGCGCGACGTGAAGGGCAAGCTCGACGACAAGGCGGCGCTGCAGAAGGCGCTGCAAGCCAAGCGCTTCAAGTCGGTGCGCGGAGACTTCAAGTTCAACAGCAACCACTACCCGGTGCAGAACTACGTGCTGCGCGTGATCGGCAAGGACGTTCAGGGGCGCGTGACCAACAAGACGATGGGGACGATCTTCTCGAACCACGCCGATGCGTATGCTGCCTCCTGCAAGATGAAGTAAAACCCTTCACCACAGAGGCACAGAGACACAGAGTCTTTCTCTGCACTTCTCTGTGCCTCTGTGTCTCTGTGGTTGATGGTTCTCCCGTGACGCAACTCATCCTCGAACAGGCTCTCAACGGGCTTCAGTTCGGCCTCATGCTCTTCCTGCTGGCGGCCGGGTTGACGCTCGTGTTCGGGATCATGGACATGATCAACCTGGCGCACGGTTCCCTGTACATGGTCGGCGCCTATCTGGCAGCGGCCGTGGCGGCGGCGTCGGGCTCGTTCGTGATCGGCGTGCTGGCAGCGGTGGCCGGCACGATGGCGGTCGGTGCGCTGCTCGAACTCGCCGTGCTGCGCCGGCTCTACACACGCGACCACCTGTCGCAGGTGCTCGCCACCTTCGCGCTGATCCTGATCGCTAACGAGGCGGTGCGCGCAATCTGGGGCGACCAGCCGGTGATGCTCAATGCGCCGGAGGCGCTGTCCGGGCCGGTGGAGATCGCGGGATTCAGCTACCCGGCCTTCCGTCTGCTGATCATCGCCGTCGGCGTGCTCGTCGCGCTGGCGCTGTATATCGCCGTGGCGAAGACGCGCGTCGGCATGTGGGTGCGCGCCGGCGCCTCGAACCGCGAGATGACCGAGGCGCTCGGCATCAACGTCAAGCGGCTGTTCACCCTCGTCTTCGCTGTCGGCGCCGGGCTCTGCGCGTTGGCCGGCGCGATGCTCGGGCCGCTGCTGGCGGTGCAGGTCGGCATGGGCGAGAGCATCCTGATCCTCGCCTTCGTGGTGATCGTCATCGGCGGCATCGGTTCCATCCGCGGTGCGCTGGTCGGCAGCCTGCTCGTCGGTGTCGTCGATACGCTCGGCCGCGCGCTGCTGCCCTGGCTGCTCAGGAGCTTCCTGCCCGGCGAAGTGGCCGCCCACCTCGGGCCGGCGCTGGCGGCGATCCTCATCTACGTGCTGATGGCGGCGATCCTCTTCTGGAAGCCCGCCGGCCTGTTCCCCGCCCGTGGCTGACATGAGCGGCGCGATCTATCGTCAAAGCACCCGGCGTCGCCTGCTGGCGGCCGGGGTCTTTGCACTGCTGGCGCTGCTGCCGCCGGTGTTGCAGGCCTTTGGACAGGAGTTCTACATCTCCTTCGCGGCGCGCGTGCTGATCTTTGCACTGGCGGCGACCAGCCTCAATTTCATCGTCGGTTTTGGCGGCATGGTCGCCTTCGGCCACGCCGCGTTCTTCGGCGCCGGCGCCTACACGGTGGCGGTGCTGATGGAATCGGGCGTCGCCTCGGCCGCGATTGCCTGGCCGGCGGCGATCGTCGTTGCGGCAGTGCTCGCGCTCGGCATCGGCTTCGTCAGCCTGCGCACGCGCGGCGTCTACTTCATCATGATCACGCTGGCCTTCGCCCAGATGATCTATTACCTCGCTATCTCGATGAAGACCTGGGGCGGTGACGACGGGCTGTCGCTGGCGGTGCGCTCAACCTTCGGTCCGCTCGATCTTAAGAACGATGCAACTTTCTACTGGGTGACGCTGGCTTGCCTCGGGCTGTGCCTCTGTCTGCTCGACCGCATCACGCACGCGCGCTTCGGCCGCGTGCTGCAGGCCATCCGCGAGAACGAGTCGCGCATGGAGGGGCTTGGCTATCCGGTGCTCGGCTACAAGCTGCTGTGCTTCGTCATCGGCGCGGCGATGGCGGGGCTGGCCGGCGCGCTGATCGCCAACCATGGCCAGCTCGCCAGCCCCAACCTGCTGCAATGGACGCAGTCCGGCACGCTGCTGGTGATGGTCATCGTCGGCGGCGTCGGCGCGCTCTACGGCGGCGCGGTCGGTGCGGTGGTGCTTTTGCTGGTCGAGGAAGTGCTCGCTCACTACACGACGCACTGGCATGCGGCGCTCGGCCTGATCCTGCTGCTGGTCGTCTTCCGCGCGCCGAAGGGGATTGCCGCCTGGGTGCATGGGCTGTTCGCGCGAGCCGAAAAACATGAGTGAGGCCCTGCTCACCATCGACGGCGTCTCGCGCCATTTCGGCGGCGTCACGGCCTTGAGCGAGGTTTCGTTCGCGGTCGGGGCCGGCGAGGTACATGCGCTGATCGGCCCCAACGGGGCCGGCAAGACGACGCTGATCCATCAGATTTCCGGTGCCCAGCGGCCCGATGCGGGGCGCATCGTCTTCGCCGGCGAGGATGTCACGGCGCTGCCGATGCATGCCCGCGTGCAGCGCGGCATGGCACGCTCCTGGCAGATCACCAACGTCTTCAATCGGCTAACGCTGCTCGACAACGTCGTGCTGGCGGTGAAGGGGCGACAGCGCGACTGGGGCTCGGGCTTCCGTTTCTGGAAGCCGGTGGATGACGAGCAGGCGCTGATCGACGAGGCGCGCGGTTGGCTCACCGAAGTCGGCCTCGGCGGGCGTGAGCGCACGCTCGCCGGCAGCCTCGCGCACGGCGAGCAGCGGCAACTGGAAGTGGTGCTGGCGCTGGCGACGAAGCCGAAGCTCTTGTTGCTCGACGAACCGATGGCCGGCACCGGCCCGGAGGAGTCCGAGCGCATGGTGGCGCTGATCGAGAAGCTGGCGCGGCACGTCACGATCCTGCTCGTCGAGCACGACATGGATGCCGTTTTCCGGCTGGCTGACCGTCTGTCGGTGCTGGTCGGCGGTCGCCTTGTTTGCACTGGTTCACCGGACGAAGTGCGCGCCCACCCGGAGGTGCGCCGCGCGTATCTGGGCGAGGAAATCCTGTGAGCGCCCTGCTGGAAGTTGCTGGCCTGCAGCTCGCCTACGGCCAGAGTCAGGTGCTGTTCGGCCTCGATCTGGCTGTCGCCGAGGGCGAGGTGGCGACGCTGCTCGGGCGCAACGGCATGGGCAAGAGCAGCACGCTGCGCACCGTGTGCGGCCTGTCGCCGGCGCCGCAGGGCATTCTCGGTGGCACCCTGCGTTTTGCCGGCGAGAGCATCGCCGGCTGGACGCCGGACCGCATCGCGCGTGCCGGTATCGCGCTGGTGCCGGAGGGGCGCCAGATTTTCCCCAACCTCAGCGTGCGCGAGAACCTCGTCGCCTTCGCCGCAAACCGACGCGGCGTCGCCAAACCGTGGACGCTTGAACGCGTTTTCGAACTCTTCCCGCGCCTCGCCGAGCGCCAGCAGAACATGGGCAACCAGCTCTCCGGCGGCGAGCAGCAGATGCTGGCGATCGGCCGCGCGTTGATGACCAATCCGCGCCTGCTGATCCTTGACGAGGCCACCGAAGGACTGGCGCCGCTGGTGCGCGAGGAAATCTGGTGCTGTCTCGCGCAGCTGCGCGAGGCGGGGCAGACGACGCTGGTGGTCGATAAATATGTGGAGCGACTGATCCGGCTGGCCGACCGGCACACACTGATCGAGCGCGGTCGCGTGGTCTGGCAGGGAAGCTCAGCGGAACTCGATGCCGATCACGGCATCTGGCATCGCTATCTGGGCGTTTGATTCGCCCTACTCACCTACCAGCGCGCCGAGTTCGCGTTCCAGCAGGCCAGGATCGCCGAGATTGAGTTCGACGAGGCGGCGCAGGTGGGTCGCGCTGTCGAGATCAAGGTTGCGGCAGGCGAGACCGACGTAGAGCCCTTCGACATGAACGGCAATGCCCTGCATGCGGATGCCGGCACTGCCCTCGCCGAGGTCGATGTGCAGCGCGCAGTTCTCGCCCCGCGCAACCACATGATCGGCCGGCATGCGCAGCAATGCGCCTTTCAGCGAGAGGTCGAGAACGACCACCTGGTCGTGACGACGACCGGTCGTCAACTCTGCCGGGCTGTGAAAGGCAATGCGGGAAAACTGGCGGCGCTCGTCACTCATTTTCACGGTCTCCCTGCGGGACTATTTGCCCTTCATGTTACCCCAAAGCACCTTGTGCAATTGCAACTGGAAACGGACGGGCAGCCGGTCGGCGAGAATCCATTCGGCGAGCTGCGCCGGGGCCAGTTCGCCCTGCACCGGCGAGAGCAGCACCGGGCAGCGCTCGGTGAGCCGGTGCGTCGTCAGCAGGGCGCGCGCCCACTCGTAGTCGGCACGATCAGCGAGCACGATCTTCACTTCGTCATGGGCGTTGAGCAGCGGGATGTTTTCCAGGCAGTTGCGCTCGGCTTCGCCCGAAGCGGGCGCCTTGAGATCCATGATGCGCGAGACGCGCGGATCGACGTCGCCGATGTCGAGCGCGCCGGAGGTTTCCAGTGACACATCGAAACCGGCGTCGCAGAGCGCCGACAGCAGGGGCAGGCAATTCTTCTGCGCGAGGGGTTCGCCACCGGTGACGCAGGCCGTGCGGGTGCCGTGCGTCGCGGTTTCGCGCAGGATGTCGGCAATCGTGCGCTGCTCGCCACCGCTGAAGGCATAGGCCGTATCGCACCAGCGACAGCGGAGCGGGCAACCGGTGAGGCGGATGAATACGGTCGGCAGCCCGACGCGCGTGCTTTCTCCCTGCAGGGAGAAAAAGATTTCGCTGACGCGCAACGAAAGCGCGTCGCGATCCGGTACCGCGGTCACTTCTTCTTCAGGCGCTGGCTGGCCGTGGCGGCAGCGGCGCTGCCGGGATACTTGGAAACCAGCATTTCCATCGTCTGCCGGGCGGCCTTCGCGTCGCCCAGCTCCTGCTGGCAGGTCGACATGTTGAGCATCGCGTCCGGCGCCTTCGGGTGATCGCCCCAGCGCGAAACGACCAGCTTCTGCGCCTCGATGGCCTTCTTGCAATCGCGCTGGCCGTAGTACGAATTGCCCAGCCAGTACTGCGCCGATGGTGCGAGGTCGCTGTTCGGATGAGTCTTGACGAAGGTATCGAAGGCAGCCGCCGCTTCCTTGTACTTGCCGGCCTTGAACTGGTTCAGCGCAGCCTCATAGGCATTGGCTTCTGCCGCCGGATCGGCGGGTTTGCTCGCCGTGCCGCCGGGGGCGCCATCGGCGGCCGGTTTGCCGCCTGCCGCTGCCGGTGTCCCGGCAGTGGTGGCAGCGCTTGCCGGTTCGATCTTGCGCAGGCGCTCGTCGAGGTCGATGTAGAAGTCTTGCTGCCGCTTCTTCGTTGTTTCCAGTTCGTAGGTCAGCGTTTCGACCTGGCCGCGCAGGCGCGCGACTTCGCTCTTGAGGGCTTCGATCTGGTTGGCCAGGTCGAGCTGCGCGCGGCCCTGTGTTTCAAGACGCTCGTTCGTTTGCGTGCGCAACTCGCTGACCTGGCGGCGCGCCTCGTCGTCGCCGAAGAGGGCCCAGGCAGGTGTCGAGGCCAGGGTGCCGATGGCGGCGATGGCGAGCGCGAGGCGCTGGGCGGTCATGTTCAGAACTCGCCGTTATAGAGGATGTCGCTGCGGCGGTTCTTCGCCCAGCAGTTGTCGTTCTGGTCGACGCACGCGGGTTTTTCCTCGCCGAGGCTGACCGATTCGACCTGATCTTCACGGACGCCGAGCAAGGTGAGCGCCTTCTTCACGGCGTCGGCACGCTTCTGACCCAGGGCGACGTTGTATTCGCGGCTGCCGCGCTCGTCGGTGTTGCCCTGCACGAGAATGCGGAACTGGCGATTCTCGTTGAGGAACTTGGCGTGGGCGGCGACGAGATCCTTGAATTCCGGCTTGATCTCGAAGCTGTCGTAGTCGAAGTAAACGCTGCGCTTCGAGAGGATGCTCTTCGGATCGGTGAGGATGGCCGGCAGCTGGCTGCTGCCGACGCCGCCCGTGGTCACGGTGCGGACGCCGTCACGGCCTTCGACCGGGGCGCCGCTCTGCTCGGCACCGGTATCCGGGGTGGAACTGCAGCCGGCGACGAGCAGGGCGAGCAGTGCGGGAATGACGAGATGCTTCATGGTGTTCTCCTGACTAAAAACGCGAATGACTATTTCTGATATGGACCCCAGGCCGGCTCGCGCACGTCGCCGGCGGCAACCGACAGGCGCTGCTTGACTCGGCCATCCACCGATACGGCGGAGAGCACGCCACGACCGCCGATTTCGGTGGCGATCAGGATCATGCGGCCATTGGGGGCGAAACTCGGCGACTCGTCCTTGAACGAGTCGGTGAGTACCTGGACCTGCTTGTTGGCGAGGTCCATCACGGCAAGGCGGAAGCCGCCGTTGCCGCGTGTGATGAAGGCCATCGTCTTGCCATCCGGCGACAGACGCGGCGTGACGTTGTAGCTGCCTTCGAAGGTGACGCGCTGGGCACCGCCACCGCTGCTCGGAACGCGATAGATCTGCGGGCTGCCGCCACGATCCGAGGTGAAGTAGATGTGCTGGCCGTCGGGCGAGAACTGCGGCTCGGTATCGATGGAGCCCGAGGACGTCAGCCGGCTGACGCCGGAGCCGTCGGCATTCACCGTGAACAGCTGCGAGCCGCCGTCCTTGGTGAGCACCACGGCGAGCTTGCGGCCGTCCGGCGACCAGGTCGGGGCCGAGTTGGACCCCTTGAAGTTGGCGGCCACGGTGCGCTTGCCGGTCGCCAGCGAATGCACGTAGATCACCGGTTTCTTGTTCTCGAACGAAACGTAGGCGAGCCGCGTTCCATCGGGGGACCAGGCCGGCGAAATGATCGGTTCCTTCGAGATCAGCGCGGCCTGGGCGTTCTGACCGTCGGCATCGGCGATCTGCAGTTCGAAGCGGTTCAGTCCGGCCTTGACCACATAGGCGATGCGCGTGGAAAAGACGCCGGGTTCGCCGGTCAGTTTTTCGTAGATGACGTCGGCGATACGGTGGCCGGCGGCGCGCAGTTGCGGTGCGCCGGTGACGAAGGCGGCGCCGGCGAGCTGTACCTGCTTGTTGGTGTCGAACAGACGAAAGCGAGCCTCGTTGCGGCCATCGCCGGTCGCGCCGATGCTGCCGGCGGCGATGGCATCGGCACCGCGGCCGCGTGCGGCGGCCAAGTCGATGCTGCTTGCCTCGGTGAGGCTGGGCTGCGCCTGCTCGATCATCTTGAACAGGCCGGAGCGCTCGAGGTCGCCACGAATGACGCTGGTGATCGCGCGCGACAGGCCGGGTTCGCCGCCGAAGTCGGCAATGGTCACCGTAATGCGGTTGGCGCCGGCGCCGGTCACCTCGATCGACAGCTGGGCGTGCGCCGAAACGCCGACGGCGGCGAAACCGAGCAGCAGAAGGCGGCGAAGGCGACTGAAATTCGCTGTTGTCATGAATGTAGCTTTCGGGAAAGTCGTGATTATACCGATACTTACTCGTTCAATTTGTGAGCAGGCTTTTCTATTCTTCGAAGGGCCGGTACTTGATCTCCAGCACACGCTGGAAGAGTTCAGGCTGGTCGGGCTTGGGCAGCGGTGAAGACTTCAGGATTGCACGTTCGATCGCCGCATCGAGGTTCGCATTGCCGCTCGATTTCTTCATCTTTACGTCGATGACTTCACCGGAAGGCAATTGCGTGACCATGAAGATCGCCTCGGGGTTTCCCTGTATCCCCTGCGGCAGCACAATGTTGCCGCGGACCTTGCCGCGGATCTTGCCGGCATAGTCGGTCAGGCCGCGGCTGCGTGCGGCAGCAGCCTGCTCGGCGCGTGCCTCGTTCATCGCGCGCGCCTCGGCGTCGGCGCGGGCGGACTGCGCCGCCATGCGCTTCTGCTGTTCGAGCTGCTTCTGTTCGCGCTTCAGTTCCTCTTCGAACGAGGGGCGCGGCGGTTCCGGTTTCTTGACTTCTTCCTTCTTCGGTGGCTCCGGCTTTTTCGGCTCCTCTTTCTTCTTCTTGTCGTCCTTCACCGCAATGTCGGGCTTCGGTTCCGGTTTCTGTTCAACTTTTGGTTCCGGCTTCGGCGGTTCGGGTCTGGGCTCGGGCTTCACTTCCTGCGGCGGCGCCGGGGCCGGAGGCAAGGCGCGGGGGGCCGGCACATTGCTCCACAGTTCGACCTCGACCGAGGCGGGTGGCCGGCTTTTCCACTGCACGCCGACGAACAGGGCCACGACGAGCGCGAGGTGCACGCCGAACGCAAGTGCCAGCGACTTCAGTTTCTCGGCTTCGTTCTGTGGCTGCGGGAGAATCATTGCTTGCGCACGGTTTCCAGGCCGACGCGTTTGACGTCGAGCGCCTTCACGCTGTCGAGTACGTCGAGTACCGCTTCGTACTTCGCGTTCTTGTCGCCGGCCACCAGCACGGCGAGTTCCGGGTTCTTCGCCTTCTCGGCGGAGAGGTAGCTGGCCAGCCCGGCACGGTCCACGCTGTTGTCGTTACCCTTGGCGTCCTTGATCGCGATCGAACCGTCGGAGCGCACCATCACGCGCGTCGGGTTCGTCGGTACCTGCGAGCTCTTTCCAGTCGACGGCAGGTCGACCGAACCCGTCGTCATCATCGGCGCCGCCACCATGAAGATGACGAGCAGCACCAGCATGACGTCGATGTACGGAACGACGTTGATTTCGTTTTTCAGGCGGCGCGGGCGCATTTCAAATGTCTCCTGAAAATGGACGGCGCGCCGCGAGGACGAGGCGGCGAGTGAGGCGGTGCAGGTCGCACGACGAGCGAGCCAACGAAGTCATCGCAAGCGCTGCCATTTTCATCTCATCTGCCGTTGCAGGATGTTCGAGAACTCCTCCTGGAACGATTCGAAGCGCGTTGCCAGCCGGTCGATTTCGTGTGCGAAGCGGTTGTAGGCGAGCACCGCCGGAATGGCCGCGAAGAGGCCGATGGCGGTGGCGACCAGCGCTTCGGCGATGCCGGGCGCGACCGAGGCCAGCGTCGCCTGGCCGACGTTCGACAGCGCGCGGAAGGCGTGCATGATGCCCCACACCGTGCCGAAGAGGCCGATGTACGGCGATACCGAGCCGACCGAGGCGAGGAAGGCGAGGTGCGCTTCGAGTTCGTCCAGTTCGCGCTGGTAGGTGGCGCGCATGGCGCGGCGCGAGCCGTCGACGACGTCCTTCGCTTCGAGGTTCTTCTGGCCGCGCAGCTTGGTGAATTCGCGGAAGCCGGCTTCGAAGATGCGCTCCATGCTGCCGGCGTGGTGGCGGTCGTTCACCGCGCTGTTGAACAGCGAGTTGAGGTCGCCGCCGGACCAGAAGTCGCGTTCGAACTGCTCGGCCTTGCTGCGCTGCAGTTTCACCGCGAAGTACTTGCGGAAGATGTAGTACCAGCTCATGAACGAGACGCCGGCCAAGAGCAGCATGACAGCCTGGACGACGGCGCTGGCGTTGAGGATGAGGTGGAGGATCGACAGGTCTTGCGTGACGTTCATTGCAGGGTCTCCAGCTTGGCACGCAGCCAGTCGGGGATGGGGGCGGATTTGAACTTGGCGAAATCGATGCAGACGATCTGGACCGTGGCCGTTGCCAGCTCGGTCCAGCTGCCGTCCGCTTCCTCGCGGCGGGCATGCTGGCGGAAGATGATCTGGCTGCGGCCGAGCTTGTCGACTTCCAGCCCGATCTGCAGCAGGTCGTCGAGGCGGCCGGGGCGCAGGTAGTCGATGTTGATGTTGCGCACAACGAAGACGAGGTTGTGCTCGTCGATCAGGTTCTGCTGGTTGTGGCCGAGCTCGCGCAGCCATTCGGTACGGCAGCGCTCGAAGAGATCGAGGTATTTCGAGTGGTAGATGACGCCACCGGCATCCGTCTCGGCGTAATAGATGCGGGCCGGGATCGTGAAGGCATTTGGTTTCTGTTCGTGCTTATGTGACTGACTCATTTGCGGATTTTAACCTGTTGCATGAGTTGTTGTTTGTAACGGTTTGTTATTGAAGCGTTCTTTTCAGCCTTCCTCGTTGTAGCGGCGCAGCTTGCGCCACAGCGAAACGCGGTCGATGCCGAGCAGCTGCGCGGCCAGCGCGCGGTTGCCGCCAGTGTGTTCGAGGGCTTTGAGGATGTGCTCGCGCTCGAGTTGTTCCAGTGTCTTGATCGGTGAGGCCTGATCCTGCTCCGCGTCGTTTTCGCCCAGCTCGGCGGGCAGCAGATCGGCGCTCAGTGCGGTGCCGGTAGCGCGCGCGACGCCACGCTCGATGATGCTCTCCAGCTCGCGGATGTTGCCGGGGAAGGCGTAGCCGAGCAGGCGGTCGAAAGCTTCCGGCGTGATCTCGGTCACGTTCTTGCCGTGCCGCTGGGCGCTGCGCTTCAGGAAGTGCATGGCGAGCAGCGGAATGTCGCCGCGCCGCTTCCTGAGCGGCAGCAGCGGCAGGGTCACGACATTGAGCAGGTAGTGCAGGTCCTGGCGGAACTGCCCCTGCTGAACCAGCTCGGCGAGGTCCCGTTCGCTGGCGGCGATGATCCGTGCCGTGCCGCGCAGCGGCTGGCTGCTCCCGCTGCGCGAGAATTCGCCGTCGTGCAGCAGGCGCCGCAGCACCGCCTGCAGTGCGGCCGGCAGCGCGTCGATATCGTCGAGAAAGAGGGTGCCGTCGGCAGCGGCTTCCACTGCACCGGGCTGGCTGTCATGGCCGAAGATCTCGGCGGCGAGCGCATCCTCGCTCTTCGCGGCGCAGTCGATGGCAACAAAGCTGCCGTGCCGTTCGCTCTTTTCGTGGATGTGGCGGGCGAGCGCCTCGCGCCCGCTGCCCACCTCGCCGACGACGAGGACGGCGCAATCGGTGAGCGCGATACCATCGGCCGTGCCCAGCGTGGCGAGCATTTCAGGGTTGTTCGAAATGATGCGCGGCTCGCCGGCCGCCTGATCGAGCGCGGCCTTCAGCGAGGCGTTCTCGCGCTTCAGCGCCGCCTTCTGTGCCGCCTCGCCAACGATCTTCCTGACATCCGGCAGGCGGAAGGGCTTCTCGACGTAGTAAAAGGCGCCGTTGGTCATCGCCTCCACCGCCGAGGCGGCGTTGGCATGCGCAGTGATCATGATCACCTCGGTATCGGGCCAGCGCTGCTTGGTCTGGCGCAGAAGTTCGAGGCCGTCGATGCCGGGCATGCGCAGGTCGGTCAGCACCAGCTGGTAGCGATTCTCGGCGAGCAGCGCAAGGGCGGCAGCGCCGTCCTGCGCGCAATCTACTGTATAACCCTCGCGGGAAAGAACGTGCGAGAGGTTGCGGCGGGCGATCTCCTCGTCGTCGACGACGAGGATGCGAGTCGGGTTCATTGGAGATTCTCCGGTTTTTTCTGATCGGGGATATGGATGCTGAAGCGGGTGCCTTGCCCGGGCTGCGAATCGACGCTGATCGTGCCGCCATGCTGGCCGACGATTTCATGCACGATGAAGAGGCCGAGCCCGGTGCCCTTGCCGACCGGCTTGGTCGAGAAGAAGGGGTCGAAGATGCGCGGCAGGTTTTCCGGCGCGATGCCGGGACCGTTGTCCGACACCGAGATGCGCGTTCCGTCGTTTTCGTGGCGTGCATCGATATGGATGCGGCCGCCGCTGCCGATCACGTCGGCGGCATTCTGCAGCAGGTTGATCAACACCTGCTGGAAGCGCTGGCGGTCGACGTCGATCGTGAGCTTGTCGGCGATGTCCGAACTGATCGTTGCATCCGGCGGCGTCAGGCTGCGCGTCAGCTGCAGCACGTCGTCGACCAGTTGCCGAACGGGCAGCGGGTGACGTTCGTATTGCTTCTCGCGAGCGAAATCGAGCAGGCTGCTGACGATGCGCTGGGCGCGCAGCACCTCGCCGTCGATCTGCGCGAGCAGGTCCTGGCACATCTCTGGCGGCAGATCCTTGTGTTCTTCGAGCAGGATCTGACAGGAGGTGGAAATGTTCGAGAGCGGGTTGTTCAGCTCGTGCGCCACGCCGGAAAGCATGGTGCCGAGCGCGACCAGGCGCGAGGAACGGGTGATTGCCTTCTGTCGTTCGTCGAGTTCGGCGAGCGTGCGGTTGATCGCCTGTGTCAGCGAGCCGACTTCGAGATCGTCCGCGGTCTGGTCGAGACGCCCGGTTTCGCCGGTGGCGACGCGGACGAGGCTGGTCTCGATGGTGCGCAGCGGTTTCACCACGCTGCGCGTAACCAGCACGCCGGCGATGATAGCCAGCGCGATCGCGGCGAGGATCGTGTACTGCAGGTTGCGGTGATGCAGCTTGACCGTCTCTTCGAGCAGATCGCGTGCTTCGGCGTCGAGCTTTTCCCCGATCGACAGCAGCCGCGAGCCGGTGATCAGCAGCTCGTCCGTGACTTCGGTGGATACCTTGCCGAAACGGTCGGCGTTGGCCATTTCGATGAGCAGTTCGCGGTAGCGTTCGAGCAGTTCGGTCGCATTCGCCTGGATCTCGCTGTCCGAATACTGCGGCGGCAACTGCTTGATCAGCGCCTGCGCATTGTTGGCGCGCTCGATCGACTCGGCGAGATCGGCGTTCTTGCGATAAAGCAGATAGTTCTTTTCCATCCGTCTCGAATAGCGGATTTCGTCGTGGAAATCGGCGACGCTCTGCTGTTCGTTGACTTTGGTTTCCAGCTGGCGGAACTGCAGCAACGCGCTGACCACCAGCGCGACGAAAAGCAGCCCGACCAGGCAGTAGCCGAACAGGATTTTCGCGTGCAGGGAATGGAAGCGTGGCATGGGGCGCTATTGTTCATTGAATCGTTGCGAAATGCAACAATTCAGGCATGCGCAAACGGTGAGTGGCGGGGGTGTCGCCGGCAGCGCCTTTGGGGCGCACAGGCTCATGCCAGGCGGCTGCAGTTGCGACCTTCCCGCTTCGCCGCGTAAAGCGCCTGGTCGGCGCGCCCGATCAGGCGATCGATGCTTTCCTCGTTCTCACGCTCGGCGGCGCCAACGCTGATCGTTGCGCGCAGGGTTTCCCCGCGTACCGTGAGTTGCGCTTCCGCGGCACTCTCGCGCAGCTTGTCGGCGATGCGCAGCGCATTGTGGCGATCGCAATCGCGCAGCACGACGAGAAACTCTTCGCCGCCCCAGCGAAAGATCAGGTCCGAGTCACGCAGGCTGCCGGCAATACGTGCCGACAACGCACGCAGCATTTCGTCGCCGACCTGGTGCCCGAAACCGTCGTTGACCGTCTTGAAGTGGTCGACATCGATGAGCAGGACGCTGAGTGGTTCCGGATTGCGGCGCAGTTCGCTGAGAATCTGTTCGATCAGCGGCGCGAAGGCCTGCCGGTTGGCGATGCCGGTCAGCTTGTCGGTGACTGCCATCTCTTCGAGACGCTGTTGGTAGCGGCCGATGGTCAACGCCGTCAGCCAGATCGAGATGCCGGCGATGAGCATGACGATCGCAATGTTCAGATACAGCGAACGACGAATGCTTGTCAGCGAAGCATCCTCGTCCTGCTCGACCAGCAGGTGCCATTTCAGTTCGGGGATGTAACGCGCGTTCAACTGAATCAGGCTGCCATTGCTGCGGTATTCGTAGTGCCCCTCGCGCTCTGCCACGAGTTTCTGCGCCAGCGTGGAAAGTCCATCGAGTTCGGCGAGCGGCTTGCCGATGATTTCCGGACGGCTGCTCAGTACGATGCGGCCAGCCGCATCGGCAAAGTGGATGCGTCGTTTGTAGCGCTGCTGGTAATCGATGATGCGCCTCTGCACCGCGTCGGCGGTCAGGCCGATGCCGGTGGCACCGATGAAGCGGCCGTCGTAATCGAAAACGCGGTAGTTGATGAAGATGGTCAGCGCATCCTTGTTGGCAAGGTCGGGGTCGAGGTTGATCTCGTAGGGATCCCGCATCTCGCGCACGCGGAAGTACCAGCGGTCGCGCGGCTCCTCTTCCGCCACCTGCTTCAGCACGCGTTCGGCATGGTAGTAGTTGCGCGTGCGGTCGGAGACGAAGAAGCTGGTGAAGGCGCCGTGCCGTTGCATGATCTCCTTGAGATAGCGTTGCATTTCCGCAGCGTTGCCCTCTCCACGCAGCACCCAGTCGCGCACGAAGGTGTCGCCGGCCATCAGCGAGGAAATCAGGATCGGGCGGATCAGATCCTTCTGGATCTCGGAGTAGATGTTGTCCGAGGTGAGCGGCAATTCGTTGCTCACGATCGACTCGTGGATCGCGCTACGCGCAGCGTGATAACTGACCAGGCTGATGGTAAGGAAGCCACCGGCCAGCACCAGTGTCAGCAGCAGGTAGAGACTGCGCCTGCGGCCAATGACAGCAAGATTCATTCGCCGTTTTTCCACAGGTCGTTCTGTCCCGATGGCGAAGCGAGGCCGAGATGACGATAGATTGAAGGCGTCGCGACACGGCCGCGCGGTGTGCGCTGCAGGTAGCCCTGCTGGATCAGGAAGGGTTCGAGTACGTCCTCGATGGTGTCGCGTGCCTCGCCGATTGCCGCGGCGAGATTGTCCACCCCGACCGGGCCGCCGCCGAACTTGTCGATCACCGCCGAGAGCAGCTTGCGGTCCATCAGATCCAGGCCGGCACCGTCGACGTCGAGCATCGAGAGCGCGGCATCGGCAATTGCCGACGTTACCGTGCCGGTGCCTTTCACCTCGGCGAAGTCACGCACGCGGCGCAAGAGGCGGTTCGCGATCCGTGGCGTGCCGCGCGAACGGCGGGCGATCTCCAGCGCGCCTTCGGCTTCCGTCGCCACGTTCAGCAGCTGTGCCGAGCGGCGCACGATGTGCGTCAGCTCCTCGGCGTTGTAGAACTCCAGCCGGGCGACGATGCCGAAGCGGTCGCGCAGCGGGTTGGTCAGCATGCCGGCGCGCGTGGTGGCGCCGATCAGCGTGAACGGTGGCAGATCGAGCTTGACCGAGCGCGCCGCCGGGCCTTCGCCGATCATGATATCGATCTGGTAATCCTCCATCGCCGGGTAGAGGATTTCCTCGACCACCGGCGACAGACGATGGATTTCGTCGATGAACAGCACATCGTTCGGTTCGAGGTTGGTCAGGATCGCCGCCAGGTCGCCGGCGCGCTCCAGCACCGGGCCGGACGTCTGGCGCAGATTCACGCCCATTTCGGCAGCGACGATGTGGGCGAGCGTCGTCTTGCCCAGCCCCGGCGGGCCGAAGAGCAGCACGTGATCGAGCGATTCGCTGCGCTTTCTCGCCGCCTCGATGAAGATCTCCAACTGCTCGCGGATCTTTGCCTGACCGACGTAGTCGGCAAGGCGCTTCGGGCGCAGTGCGCGCTCGATCGCGTCTTCCTGCGGCGCTGCGGCGGGGGAAATGATGCGCTCACCGGGAGGCGAGGCGAACTGGTCGGTTTCGATCATGTCGATTGGGAGTAAGGGAGGTCGGCCGACTTATCGGCAATCCATTCGCGGATCAGCGTCTGCCCGAGTGCCAGCAGCGTCGGGCCGAGGAAGATGCCGATAAAACCGAAGACCAGCACGCCGCCGAAAACGCCGACGACGATCAGCAGCAGCGGTTGCGCCGCGGTGCGCGAAATCAGGATCGGCTTCACGAAATTGTCCACGCTGGAGATGCCGAACATGCCCCAGAGCAGCATGAACAGTGCCCAGCCGCTCTGCCCCTGGCCGTACAGCCAGTAGGCCGCGCCGCCCCAGATCAAGGTCGGGCCGATCACCGGCACCATCGCGAAGATGAAAGTGGCGAAGGTGAGCATCAGCACGCCCGGCACGCCTGCGATCAGGTATCCGACCATGCCGACCAGCGCCTGCGCGGCCGCCGTGCCGATGATGCCGACCATGACCCCCGTGATGGTGCCGCGCGCGAGTCGCAGCATGCGCTCGCCAAGCGGCCCGCCCAGCTTGCGCGCGGCGGTGAGCAGTGCGCCGGCGTAGACGTGCGCATCGCGGAACATGAAAAACACGAAGAAGGTGACCAGCAGCAACTGCAGCAGCCCTTGGGCCGAGATCTTCACCGCGACGAGCGCCAGTTTGCGCACCGGATCGGCGAACTGGCGGAGCAGGTTGTTGAGCTCGTCGCGGCTGCTGGCCAGTTTGTACCAGTATTCGTCGATCATCGTGCCGACCATCGGCAAGCCGGAGAGCCATTTCGGCGGGTGCTCCGGCAGGCCGTTCGCGATCAGCGGCCGCAACTGCTGCGTGATGATCTCGATGATGCCGGCGAGGCTGCCTGAGAGCAGGCTCATCGGGATCGCCAGCAGCACCAGCAGCAACAGGGCCATGATCAGTGCGGCGACGGTGTGGCGCTGGTGCAGCATGGCCAGAAGTCGGGCGTAGAGCGGCCACGCGGTGACGACGATGACGATCGCGAAGAGCAGCGTGCCGACAAAGGGCAGCAGCACCGCGATGCAGCCGACAATCAGCGCCGAAACGATCGCGAACTGGGCGTATTGGGTATGGCGCGGTTGCATCAGGAATCCTTCACGCCCTGGACAGCAGCTTCAGTGCCTGCCGAATGCCATCCGAGGTGCCGACGTCGGCCGGCAAGCCCTTCATCGCGGCCTGCGCCTCGCGTTCGTTGTAGCCGAGCGCGAGCAGCGCGTTGAGAACGTCGTGGCGCGCGTCGCCGGCTGCTGCGGCTGCCACGCCGGCTGGCAGCGCGTCGGCGAGCTTGCCCTTCAGTTCGAGCAGCAGGCGTTCGGCGGTCTTCTTGCCAATGCCGGGCACCTTGGTCAGCCGCCCTGCTTCCTGCATGGCCACCGCCTTCGCCAGATCGGCCACCGAGAGCCCGGAGAGCACGGCGAGCGCGGTTCGCGCGCCGACGCCGGAGATCTTCAGCAGCTGCCGGAAGGCAAAGCGCTCTTCCTCGCCGCCGAAGCCATAGAGGAAATGTCCATCCTCGCGCACCGCGAAATGCGTGAGCAGCGTCACCTTTTCGCCGAGCGCAGGCAGGTTGTAGAACGTGCTCATCGGCACATCAAGCTCGTAGCCGACGCCGCCGACATCGACGAGGATTTGCGGCGGGTTCTTGGCGGCGAGCGTGCCGGTGATGCGTCCGATCATTTCAGTTCCCTGAGCGAGGTGAGGCGGCCGCTCTTGCGGCGACCGGCAGAGGATAGCGCGCCGAGGCCCTGTCCGCCATGGGCATGGGCGATCGCGCAGGCCAGCGCGTCGGCCGCGTCGGCGCTCGGGTCGCCGGGCAGCGCAAGCAGCCGGCGCACCATGTGCTGTACCTGCTCCTTGGTGGCGCGGCCGTGGCCGACCACTGCCTGCTTGATCTGCATGGTGCCGTATTCGGCGACCGGCAGCCCGGCACCGACCAATGCGCCGATGGCCGCGCCGCGCGCCTGCCCGAGCAGCAGCGTGGACCACGGGTTCTTGTTCAGGAACACCTCCTCGATCGCAGCCTGCTGGGGCGCATAGCTGGCGACAATCTCGGCGATGCCGCGGCAGATGGTGCCCAACCGTTCCGGCAGCGGCAGCTTCTCGTCGGTGCGGATGCAGCCGCTCGCGACGTAGGCGAGCTTGCTGCCTGACTGGTCGATGACGCCGAAACCGGTAATGCGCAGGCCGGGATCGATGCCGAGCAGGCGCAGTGGCGGTGCGGAACGGGAATTTGCGGATGGCATGGGGGGATTCTAGCAGTCCGCACGGCTGGCGCTGGTCGGCGGCCCGCTCAAGTCTTGCGCGCCAGCCAGACGCCGCCGACCGCCAGCACCATGCCAGCGAGCGCCGCGCCGGAGAGCGTCTCGTCGAACAGCAGCCAGGCGATGACTGCCGTGGTCGGCGGCGTCAGATAGAAAAGGCTCGCCACGTTGACCGCGCTGCCCGAGCGGATCAGCAGGTTGAGGAGACTGATGGCGCCGAGCGAGAGCACCAGCACCAGCCAGCCGAGCGCAAAGACGAAGGGCGGCGCCCAGTCAATGCGGAACTCGCCGAACAGTGCGATCGCCAGCGCGGTGAGCGCCGCCGTCGGCAGGAATTGGATCACCGCGCCGGTGCGCAGATCGAAGCTCGGGCAGAACTTCTTCTGGTACAGCGTGCCCGCGGTGATGGCCAGCAGCGCTACGACAGCTGGGATCAGCATGGCGTCGAGCGGTGCATCGGCGGAGACCTTGCCGGAAAGCACGAGAAACACGCCGACGAGGCCGAGCGCGAGGCCGCCCCATTGGCGCGGCGTCACCTTCTCGCCGAGGAACATGCCGGCGCCGAAGGCCGTCAGCAGCGGCTGCATGCCGACCACCAGCGCCGTGATGCCGGCGGGCAGGCCGTGCTGGATCGCGACGAAGACGCCGCCGAGGTAGAAGGCATGCACCAGCACGCCGGAGATGCCGATATGCAGCCAGCGCCGCGGATCGCTCGGCCACGGCGCCCGCGTTGCCAGCGCGAGCGCGGTCATCAGCCCGATCACCAGAAAATAGCGGACCAGCAGGAAGGAGAGCGCATCGGCGTACGGCAGGCCGAACTTGGCGCCGATGAAGCCGGTGCTCCACAGAAAGACGAAGAGGAAGGGGGCGAAGCGCAGCAAGGAATCAGATATCTCGGCGTTGATGCCAGTATCGAAGGATGACGATGCGTCGTGCGGCGACGCGATAGATGATGGTGTGGCCGGTGTGTGCGACCGCATATTCACGGGTGCCGGCACTCCGACCAGGGGTGCCGATATCGGGCTGCCGGGAAATCAGGCGAAGTGCCTTCTCGGTGCGTTCGAGGACCCTGAGCGCGATTGCCTCACCCGCGACCTCGGCCAGGTAGGCGAGCGCGGAGAGGTAATCACGCTCCGCGAGTCGCGACCACTCAAGCGGCCTGCCGGCCATGCCGGGCGATCACCGCGCGAGCTTTGCTTGCCACCGCCTCGGCTGACACCGTCCCGTGCTTGTCGATGTCAGCCTGCCCTTGATGGGTTGCCTTGACCATGCGTTCGCAGTAATCGAAACCATCGCGCAGAACGAACGGCAGCATCGCTTCCGGGCGGCGGCCAGCGGCGGCCGCCAGCTTTTCGAGGCGGCGCATGTCGGCAGGTTTAAGGTCAATGGCAGGCATGGTGTTTTCCAGCAGTGAGATTTGCGGCGGACCCTACGCCTCGATGACGACGCTGGTATAAACCTCCTGCACGTCGTCGAGCGCTTCCAGCACGTCGAGCAGCTTCTGCATCCTGACACCGTCTTCGCCGGAGAGCTCGGTTTCGTTCTCGGCCTTCATCGTCACCTGGCTGAACTCCGAGGTGAAGCCGGCGGCTTCGAGCGTCTCCTTGACCGTCAGATAGTCGCCGGGCGCGGTGATGACTTCGATTGATCCGTCGTCATTGGTCAGCACATCCTCGGCACCGGCCTCGATGGCGGCGTCCATCAGCTTGCCTTCATCGGTTCCCGGGGCGAACAGCAACTGGCCACAGTGCTTGAACTGGAAGGCGACGCAACCGTCGGTGCCCATGTTGCCGCCATACTTGTTGAAGGCGTGGCGAACTTCAGCGACGGTGCGCGTCTTGTTGTCGGTGAGGCAATCGACCATCACCGCCGCGCCGCCGATGCCGTAGCCCTCGTAGCGCACCTCGATGTAATCGACACCTTCGAGTTCGCCGGTGCCCTTCTTGATCGCGGTGTCGATCTTGTCCTTGGGCATATTGACGGCCTTGCCCTTGTCGATCGCCACGCGCAGGCGCGGGTTGAAGGCCGGGTCGCCGCCACTCATCTTGGCAGCGACGGTGATTTCCTTGGCGATCTTGGAGAAGGCGGCGCCGCGCTTCTCATCCTGGCGACCCTTGCGGTGCTGGATATTGGCCCATTTGCTGTGTCCTGCCATGACGGTCCTCTTGCTGAAAACGAGGCCGCGCCCGGAGGGGCGCGGCGATGGGCGCCATTATACCCGTCGGGCTTATTTCGCGCCCGTCGTCTCCTGCAGCGCCGCCTTGCGCGCTTCCAGGGTTTCCAGCTGCAGCTTGTAGGCGGCGTAGTACTTGTAGATGTTGCGCACGTAGCCCACGGTTTCCTGGCCGACGCGCTCGGCGGCAACCAGTTCGACGTTGTTGAACCACTTGTCCGGATCCAGCCCCTTGGTTTCGGCTTCCTTGCGCAGCCGGGCGATGCGTCCCGGCCCGGCGTTGTAGGCGGCGAAGGCGAACAGCGTACGGTTGGTTTCGTCGAAATCGGCGTCGTCGAAATAGACGTCCATCAGCTTGCGCATGTACTTGATGCCGCCGTGGATGTTGGGTTCCGCCTGGTGAATGTCGCCAACCGCCAGTTCCTTGCCGGTCGCCGGCATCAGTTGCATGATCCCGATGGCGCCCACCTGGCTCTTCGCGTTCTGGTTCAGCCCGGACTCCTGAAAGCCCTGCGCGGTTACCATCAGGTAGTCGAAGTGGTAGCGCTCGCCATAGACCTTGAAGAAGCTCATGGTTTGCTCGAAGCGCTGCCAGTCCGAGTTTGCAGTTGGATTCTTCATCTTCTTGAGGCGCTTCTGGTAGCTGGCCAGCCGCTGCTCGGCGCTACCCATCACCTTGCGGTTTTCCGTCAAGAATTCATTGATCACGGCGGCCAGTTGCGGGCTGCCTTCGCGGAAGGCCCAGCCGATATGGCCGCCATCGCTGACCTTGATATCCTTGTGTACCTGCAGGTTCGGCAGCATGCTCGCCCATAACGAAGCCTTCCAGTCGTCGACGATGATGATGTTGAGCACGCCGGCGTTCAGCATGTCCATCATGTCCTCGTCCTCAAGCGCGTCGGGAACGAGGCGTAGCGTCATCAGCGGTTTTCCGGACTTGCGGAAAGTCTCGTTGAGCGTTTGCAGGCTGGTGTGATAGCTGCTCGACGGCCGTACGTGGATTTCCTTGCCGGCCAGATCGTCGAGAGTCGCAATCTTTGGCGAGGCCGGCCCGGTGACAACCACCTCGAAGACTTCGCTCTGCGTGATCGGGTTTGAAAAATCGACCTTCGCATCGCGTTCGGGCGTGATCGTGAGGTTGCCTGCGGCGATCTCGGCCTTGCCGTCGATGACCTTCTGCAACAACTTGTCGCGCGTGGTCGGTATCGTATAAACCGTGAGCGGCCGGGTGCCGGTCTTGTACTTCCTGTTCAGCCAGCGCTCGAACTGTTGCAGATTCTCGGCGGTCAGTCCGCGCTGCATGCCCTTGTCGTTGAAGAACAGCGTGCGGCTGTAGGGGACGGCGACGCGGATGATGCGGCGCTTCAGCATGGCGTCGAAGTCGTCCTTGTAAACCTTCGCTTCCGTTGATAGCACTGCGCGCTGCACTTTCTTCTGCGGTGCAACCGGTGTTTCGGCGCTGACGGCTGGTGCGAGCAGGAGGACGGTCGCTGCGATGATCGCGCAGAGTGGCGAGATCGTCCGGGGATGGGCTGGCATGGCGTCGTTCTCCGCTGGGGGCGCTGATAGAATCTCTCAATCATACTCACCGACCCTCAGGGCTGCCATCATCATGATCAATCCCCTCGTCATCGCCCGCCATGCTGGCACCGATCTCGCCCTCCTGCCCGCGCTGGCCAATCGCCACGGCCTGATCACCGGCGCCACCGGCACCGGCAAGACGATCACGCTGCAGGTGCTGGCCGAGCGCTTCTCGTCCATCGGCGTGCCGGTGTTCATGGCCGACGTGAAGGGCGACCTCTCCGGCATCGCCGCCGCCGGCGTCGAGTCGCCGAAGCTCGCCGAGCGCCTGAAGGCGCTGAAGGTCGAGGGCTGGGCGCCGGCGAAGTACCCGGCCGCGTTCTGGGATGTCTACGGTGCCGCCGGCCATCCGGTGCGGGCGACGATCTCCGACATGGGGCCGATCCTGCTCTCCCGGCTGCTCAACCTCAACGACACGCAGGCCGGCGTGCTGCAGCTGGTGTTCAAGATCGCCGACGACCAGGGCCTGCTGCTGCTCGACCTCAAGGACCTGCGTGCGATGGTGCAGCACGTCGGCGAGAACGCGAAGACCTTCACCACCGAATACGGCAACGTCTCGGCCGCCTCGATCGGCGCCATCCAGCGTGCGCTGCTGACGCTCGGCGAGCAGGGCGGCGAAGCTTTCTTCGGCGAACCGATGCTCGACATCAACGACCTGATGCAGACCGTCGACGGCAAGGGCGTCATCAACGTGCTTGCCGCCGACCAGCTGATGGCCAGTCCGCGCCTCTACTCCACCTTCCTGCTCTGGCTGCTCGCCGAACTCTTCGAGCAGTTGCCGGAAGTCGGCGACGTCGACAAGCCGAAGCTCGTCTTCTTCTTCGACGAGGCGCACCTGCTCTTTAACGAGGCGCCGCCGGCGCTGCTCGAAAAGATCGAGCAGGTCGTGCGCCTGATCCGTTCGAAGGGTGTCGGCGTCTACTTCGTCTCGCAGAACCCGCTCGACATTCCGGACAAGGTGCTCGGCCAGTTGGGCAACCGCGTCCAGCACGCGCTGCGCGCCTTCACGCCGCGCGACCAGAAGGCGGTGAAGACGGCGGCCGAAACGCTGCGCGCCAACCCCGCCTTCGACGCGGCGGCGGTGATTACCGAACTCGGCGTCGGCGAAGCACTGGTCTCCTTCCTCGACGAGAAGGGGCGCCCGAGCATCGTGGAGCGCGCCTTCGTGCTGCCGCCGGCTTCGCGCATCGGGCCGCTCAATGCCGAGGAGCGCAAGGCGGTGATCGCCGCATCGCTGGTTTATGGCGTCTATGAAAAATCCGAAGACCGCGAATCGGCCTACGAGAAGCTGAAGGCGCGTACCGAAGCGGCGCAGGCAGCGCAGGCTGCCGAGGCACCGGTACCGGCAGCAGCCGAGGAATCCTCGGGCGGTGGTTTTTTCGGCAGCCTGGGCGGTCTCTTCGGCGGCGGTGCCGGCACCGGGCGCGGTACGACGCGCGGCCGCGAATCGGTCGTCGAGGCCGCAGCCAAGAGCGCCGCACGTGCGATCGGCTCGCAGGTTGGCCGCGAGATCATCCGCGGCGTGCTCGGCTCCATCCTTGGTGGCGGCAAGCGCCGGTGACGCGGTGGCGCACGCAACGCCGGCACTGAAGGCGGCGCGCCGCTGTTACGGCCACCTCGCCGGCGAGGCCGGCATTGCACTGCGCGAAGCACTGGAAGCCGCCGGCTATCTGCGCCTGCAGGATGGCACCTACCGCCTCACCGAAAGCGGCCGACGCTGGGCCGAAACGCAGGGCTTCGACACCGATGACCGCGATCCGGCGAAACACGCGCGGAGTTGCCTGGACTGGACGGAAAAGCAGCCGCACATCGGTGGCCGCCTCGGGCGCGCGCTGCTTGAGCGCCTGCTCGAAACCGGCGCCATGGTGGCCGGCGATGGCCGGGAACTGCGCGGGGGTGAGGCCTCGAGTGGTGCCGGGATCGACCTCAGGGCGGTGCTGGCGATCATCTGATCCCTTCGCAAGCCATTTGCAGGCATCGCAAGGGGAAAATTTGCGTTTCCCTTTTGCGTGCTTGACAAGCAAGGTTAGCCAGACCAGACTAACTCTTCGTTCTGGAGAATTTCATGACCTCTGTCAACATGCTGCAAGCCAAATCTTCGCTATCCCGTTTGGTGGAATCCATCGAACAGGGTGAGGAGCGGGAAATCATCATTGCGCGCAACGGCCGTCCCGCCGCTCGGCTGGTGCCGGTGGACGCACTGCCCGCCGGCCAGCGCATCGGCGTTGCCCGCGGCAAATTCGAGGTTCCGGACGATATCGACGCGCACAATGCCGAGGCCGCTGCTCTCTTTCTGGGCGCGCAGTGATGAACCTCCTGCTCGACACGCACGTCGCTCTGTGGGCGATTGCCGACAGTCCAAAACTCCCGGTGAAGACGCGCGCGCTCATCGAATCGCCAAAATCCACGATCTGGATCAGTGCCGCCACGCTCTGGGAAATTTCCATCAAACACTGCCTCGGGCGTGGCGACATGCCGGTGTCCGGCCAGGAGGCGATGGGCTATTTCCGTGAGGCGGGCTATCGCTTCCTGCCCATCGAGCCCGAGCATGTTGTCGCCGTCGAGGAGTTGCCGCGTCACCACGCTGATCCCTTTGATCGCCTGCTGGTCGCGCAGGCATTGGCCGAGCCGATGCGGCTGGTGACGCACGATCGCACCGTCGCCCGCTACAGCGACACCATCATTGCGACCTGATTCCGACAGGGCTATCGCTGCAAGCGCGGAAGCGCCCCATTCCGGCGTCGTCGCGGCTGTGCGTGCCGCTGAGCTTTCAGTCAGTGGCAAGCGTCTCTGCCAGCCCGGCGTGCAGTCTTTCGCTGAGGTGTCGGTTTGTCATCCATGCAATTACGGCGTTCGACTCCGCAATTGCATGGATGGATTCGGGATGGCAGCGGCTCAGACCTTCTTCAAAAAGCAGGCCTTGAGCATGAAGTTGCCGGCGTCCATGCGGCAATCGACTTCGTGGTCGCCGTCGCCAACAAGGCGGATGCTCTTCACCTTGCTGCCCTGCTTGAGCACCGTCGAACTGCCCTTCACCTTCAGATCCTTGATCAGCACGACGGCGTCGCCGTCCTGCAGCACGGTGCCGTTGGCGTCGCGGACGATGCGCGTGTCGTCATCGGCGGCGCCGGCCTCGGCGCCTTGCGGCCACTCGAAACCGCAGTCGGCGCAGACGTAGTTGGCACCGTCCGGGTAGGTGTTTTCGAGGGTGCATTGCGGGCAGGGCGGGGTGGCGGACATGGGCTTTCTCGGCGGCGAATTTCTGGAGGGCCGATTATAGCAAGTGAGCGCATGCTCACTTACGCGTTGCCGGCGAGGTGCGCGACCAGCGCGGCGGCAAACCCGGAGAGCATGGCGCGCTGACGCATGCAGATCATGAGATCCCGCTGTGCCCAGGTTTCGTCGAGCTCGACGATGGCGGGCGGTTCGGCGAGGCCGCCGCTGCTGACGGCGCTTTTCGGCACCATGCCCAGCCCGACGCCGGCACCGACCATGCGGCAGACGGCCTCGAAACTGCGTACCTGGATGCGCACGTCGAGATGGCGCCCGAGGGCGGCGGCGGTGTTCATCGTGAAGGTGTGGATCGCCGAACCGGCATGCAGCATTACGAAGGGGTGGTCGAGTACATCGGCGAAGCGGGTGCTCACCTTGGCAGCTAGCGGGTGACTTGGCGGGGCGATCAGCACGAGGCGGTCGGCGCGGTAGGGAACGAGCTCGACCTCGGCGCCCTCGATCCGCTCGGCGACGACACCCAGTTCCACCTCGCCGCGCGCCACCGCCATCACGATTTCCGGGCTGGTGCGCTCCTCCAGCGTGACGCTGACCTGCGGGTTGGCGCGCAGGAATTCGGCGAGGTCGCCGGGCAGGAAGCTGTGCGTGGCGTGCGTGTTGGCCCACAGCGCGACGTGGCCGCGCACGCCGGCGGCAAACGGGGCGAGATCGGCGTGCATCTGTTCGAGTTGCGCAAAAATCTGTCGCGCGTGGCGCAGCAAGGCCTCGCCGGCGCGGGTGAGCTCGACGCCGCGCGCGCGGCGCACGAACAAGCTTGTGCCCAGCGCGGCTTCAAGCTGCTGCAGACGATGGCTGGCGGACGAGGGCGCGAGGTGTGCGCGCCCGGCGCCACGGGTGAGGTTGCGCGCCTCGGCTACGGCCGCAAAGAGGCGGAGATCGGTGAGATTGTCGCGCATCGTTCGTAGTACACGAATTCAATGCTGCGATAATAGCAATTGTAGAACGGGTGCGGCGCCCTTCATTATTGAGCCTAAGGCTGAATCGCCGCGCCCTTTCGTTACTAATGATTTCGTATAAACCGTACGCTGCTGCGCACGATCGTTCTCGATACTTTGCCACCATGCCCTGGAAACACTGGTCCGCCGAACGACTCGGCATCGCGCTCGCGGTGCTCGCCGCTTTCGGCTTCTCGTTCAAGGCCATCTTCGTCAAGCTCGCTTATGCTGCAGCCCCGGTGGAGGCGGTGACGCTGCTCTCCTTGCGCATGGTGTTCTCGCTGCCGGTATTTCTGTGGGTTGGCTTGGCCGCCAGCCGCTCGGCGCCGCCGCTCTCGCGGCGCGACTGGGGCATGCTGGTGGCGCTCGGGCTGCTCGGCTACTACGCTTCCAGCATGCTCGACTTCCTCGGCCTGCAGTACATCTCGGCAGGGCTCGAACGGCTGATCCTGTTTACCTATCCGACGCTGACCGTGCTGATCGGCGTGCTGTTCATGGGGCAGGTTCTGGAAAAACGGCAAATTGGTGCGCTTGCGCTTTCCTACGCCGGCATCGGCCTCGCGTTCGCGCACGATCTACAGATCGCCGGCGACATCGGCACGGTGCTCACTGGCGCCGCTTTCGTGTTTGGCTCGGCGCTTACCTATGCGATGTACAGCGCCGGTGCGGAGCCGGCCATTCGCAGGCTCGGCTCGGCCCGCTTCGCGGCGCTGGCGATGCTGGTGTCTACGGTGGCGACGCAGGTGCATTTCTTCATCGCGCAGCCGCTCTCGGCGCTGGTGCAACCGCTGCCGGTATATGCCTATGGCGCGGCGATGGCGCTCTTCTCGACCGTGCTGCCGATCTTCTGGCAATCGGCGGCGATCCGCCGCATCGGCGCTGCGCGGGCGGTACTGATCGGCACGCTGGGGCCGGTGCTCACGATCATCTTCGGCTGGTGGCTGCTCGCCGAGCCGATGTCGCTCGCGCAGATCGGCGGTGCCGGGCTGGTGCTGGCGGGGGTGTTGCTGGTCAGCCGGAAGTGATCGACAGGTCTTGCTTTTGGCGAGTTAGCCACTAGAATTTCTTACATGTTGCTTATCGATAATTGGATGGTAAGAAAATGGCTGCAACTGCAACGCTTTCCAGCAAGTTCCAGATTTCCATTCCGAAGCCGGTGCGAGACGCACAGCACTGGCAGGCCGGGCAGGAGTTCGTCTTCATTCCCAAGGGGAAGGGTGTGCTGGTAATGCCACTGCCCGAACTCGATGAACTTGCCGGCATCGCCAGCGGTGCTGATCCGTCGGCCTGCCGCGACCGCGAGGACCGCTTCTGATGCGGGTGGTCGATACCTCGGTCTGGGTCGAATGGCTGGTTGGCAGCGACCTGGGGAAATCCCTGGCGGTGCAGATACCGGAAAAGTCACAGTGCATCGTGCCGCCGATCGTTCAGCTTGAACTGGCAAAGTGGCTGACTCGCGAAGTCGGTGAGGAGGCATCCGACCAGATGATCGCTTACACGCAGAAATGCGTGGTGAAACCGCTCGATACGCGCATCGCCTTGCTCGCCGCCGAGTTGCATCGGCAATATCGTTTGGCAACGGCGGATGCGATCGTCTATGCGACGGCGCAGGAATCGGGGGCTGACCTGCTGACCTGTGATGCCCACTTCGATGGGCTGCCCGGCGTGGTCTTCGTGCCGAAGTCCTAGACTTGCCGGAGCGAAACGCTGCGCTTCACTTTTCCTGCCGCCCGCGCCCGCAGCTGCCCGCAGCCGCCATCGACATCCTGCCCGGCCGAGTTGCGCAGCTTGGTCAGGATGCCGCGCCGGTAGAGCGCCATCGCCATCGCCGCCGTCTTTTCGGGATCGGGGCGGCGATAGCCGAAGCCCTCGTTGCTGTTCCAGGGGATCAGGTTCATCACCGCGTACTTGCCGGCGAGCAGCCGCACGATGCCGTCGATTTCGGCCGCGTTGTCGTTGATGCCGTCGAGCAGGGTCCATTGATACTGGATCGGGTAGCCGGTGGCGCGCGCCCAGGCTTCGGCGCGCTCGACCATCTCCTCGATGCCGATCTGCGGTGCGCGCGGCAGCAGGCGGGCACGCAGTTCGGGGTCGGTGGTGTGCAGCGAGAGCGCCAGCGCCGGCTTGACGCCGCCCTGCGGGATCGCTTCCAGCCGCTCGAAGACGCGACGGTCGCCGACGGTCGAGAAAACGAGGTTCTTGTGGCCGATGCCGCCCTCGCGGCCGAGCAGGTCGATCGCCTCGAAGACGTTGTCGATGTTGTGCGCCGGCTCGCCCATGCCCATGAAGACGACCTTCTTCACCGCACGACGCTGCCGGCCACGCACCACCTGCGCGACGATCTCGGCGCTGCCGAGCTGGCGCAGGAGGCCGTCCTTGCCGGTCATGCAGAAGGTGCAGCCGACGGCGCAACCGACCTGGGTCGAGACGCAGAGGCCGTCGCGCGGCAGCAGCACGCTTTCGACCATCTGGCCATCGCCGAGCGCGACGAGCAGGCGCGACGAACCGTCCTCGCCGGCATGTTCGGAACGCACCAGCGCGAGGGCGTTGAGGTCGGCCCACAGGGCCGGCAGGTCTTCGCGCACGGCGAGCGGCAGGTAATCCTTGGCCGGCCGCGGCCCGCTGTCGAGCGGCTGCGTACCCAGCCAGGCGCGCAGCACGCGCTCCTCGTGGCCGGGCTTCGCGCCGAGGGCGCGCAGGCGCTGGCGGATGGTTTCGACGCGCATGGTGTCAGCGCGCGCCGGGCCGCCCCAAGCGTGCTGACACCCCCGCGGGGGGCAGCGAACGAAGTGAGCGTGGGGGTCGTTTCATCTCAGACGGGTGTCAGGCGCCAGAGCGAGGTCTTCTCGGCGACGCGTGCCAGATGCAGCGGGTCGCTCGTATCCATTGCCTTGCCGTGGCGCGGCCGGGTGTCGTGGCGCTGGATCAGTTTGAGGCCGGCGGCCTCGATCAGGCGCAACACCTCACCGCGCTGGCGCAGGCCGAGGTGTTCGGCGAAGTCGGAGAGGATCAGCCAGCCTTCGCCGCCCGGCGTCAGGTGGTCCTTCAGACCGGCGAGAAAGCCCTTGAGCATGCGGCTGTCGGGGTCGTAGACCGCAGCCTCGATCGGCGCCGCGACCTTGCCCGGCAGCCAGGGCGGGTTGCAGACGATCAGTGGTGCGCGTCCCGCGGGGAAGAGGTCGGCCTCGATGATCTCGATCTGACGGCCGAGGCCGAGGCGCTCGACGTTCTCTTTTGCGCAGGCGAGTGCACGCGGATCGCGGTCGGTACCGATCACCTGCTTCACGCCGCGCTGTGCGAGCACGGCGGCGAGCACGCCGGTGCCGGTGCCGATGTCGAAGGCCAGATCGAGCGAGGGCAGCGGCGCTTCGGCGACGAGGTCGACGTACTCGCCGCGCACCGGCGAGAAGACGCCGTAATGCGGGTGGATGTGCGCGCCGCCCAGCGCCGGAATCGCGACGCCCTTCTTGCGCCACTCGTGCGCGCCGATCAGTCCCTGCAACTCGCGCAGCGAGACGACCGAGGGCTGGCCGTCGGCCTCGCCCCAGGCCTCGCGGCACGCTTCGCCGACCTCGGGGGCGCGGCGCAGCGGGATGCGGTAGTCGCCGTCGACCGGAATCAGCAGCAGGCCGAGCGTGCGTGCGCGCTGCGCCTGCGCCATGCGATGCTGGTGGAAGGCTTCGGTCATGTTCGCCGCCTTCTTCGGCTTCTTCTCGGCGCGCCGGCCCATGGCCTGCAGCAACTGGCGCGCGTTCTGGAAGTCGCCGCGATACAGCAGTGCCGTCCCCTCGCAGGCCAGCTTGAAGGCTTCGTCGGCCTTGGTCTGGTCGTCGGCGATGACGACGCGCTTCGGCGGCGGCGCGCCGGCTTCCGAGCGCCAGCGCGCGCCGTGCTCGCCGTCGGTATCCTGCCAGTGCAGGCGGGCCGTGTCGTTCATCGCGGTGCCTTCCCCGGCTTGCGCGCATGCACGGCCGCTGCCAGTGCGCGTTGCGCCCACGGCCGCATGCCAGCCGGCGTTTCCATCGCTTCCTCGGGCACCGTCCAGTAGTTCATCGTCTGCGTGCTGCCGTCGCGCATCGCATAGGTGAAGGGCGTGCCGGCGGCGGCGCGGAAGTGTTCCGCGCTGTCGGCATCGGCCTTCAGGTAGAGCGTGTCGTCGGCGACGATGGCGAAGAAGAGGTCGTCGCAGTAGAAGCCCCAGCCCCCGAACATGCCTTTCACGCGGATGTGGCCGAGCGGTGCGAACAGCTCGGTGGCGTGGGTGACCAGTTCGGGCAGCGTACGGGCAGGACGGGGCATCAGGCCAGCTTGAGGCGCTTGCAGATCTCGGTCGTCAGCGCGGCCTGGTTCATGCAGTAGAAGTGCAGGCCCGGTGCGCCGCCGGCGAGCAGCTTCTCGCACAGCTCGGTGACGACATCGAGACCGAAGGCCTTGATCGAATCGGCGTCGTCGCCGAAGCCCTCGAACTTCTTGCGCATCCAGCGCGGAATCTCGGCGCCGCAGGCGTCCGAGAAGCGGGCCAGCTTCGAGAAGCCGGAGATCGGCATGATGCCCGGGACGATCGGGATATCGACGCCCTGTCTGCGCACCGCGTCGACGAAGTGGAAGTAGGCGTCGGCGTTGTAGAAGTACTGCGTGATCGCCGAGTTGGCGCCGGCCTTCACCTTCTTCACGAAGGCAGCGAGGTCGTCCTCGGGCGAGCGCGCCTGCGGATGCCATTCGGGGTAGGCGGCAACCTCGATGCTGAAGGTGTCGCCGGTCTCGGCGCGGATGAACTCGACCAGCTCGTTGGCGTAGCGGAACTCGCCGGCGTCGCCGGTGCCGGAAGGCAGGTCGCCGCGCAGGGCGACGATGCGGCGGATGTTCTCCGTCTTGTACTCGTCGAGGATGGCGCGGATGCTTTCGCGGGTCGAGCCGATGCACGACAGGTGCGGCGCGGCAGAGAGGCCCTCGGCGGCGATCTCGCGCACGATGGCGAAGGTGCGCTCGCGCGTCGAGCCGCCGGCGCCGTAGGTGACCGAGAAGAACTCGGGTTTCAGTTCAGCCAGCTTGGCGCGTGTCGCGCGCAGCTTGTCGACGCCTTCCGGCGTCTGCGGCGGGAAGAACTCGACGGAGATTTCGGTGTGTTTCATGTCAGTTCCGGGTAATGATCGTGACACTGCTCTTCTTGGGAAAGAGTAGTGCCGTCAGCGCCCACGAGACGAGGCTGTAGAGCAGGGTGCCGAACACCGCCGACCAGAAGCCGCCGATCTGCACGCCGTCGAAGAACGAGGCGGCGAGCTGGAAGAGCAGGGCGTTGATGACGACGATGAAGACGCCCAGCGTCAGCAGCGTCACCGGCAGCGTGAGCAGGATCAGCAGCGGGCGCAGCACGGCGTTGATCAGGCCGAGCACGAGGGCCAGCCCGAGCGCCGTGCCGAAGCTGGCGATCTGGATCGACGGCACAAGATACGGCAGCGCCAGCAGCGCTACCGCATTGATGATCCAGATCGCGAGCAGACGCATCGTAATCCCTGCGATTAGTAGCGGTAGTGGTCGGTCTTGTACGGACCTTCCATCGGCACGCCGATGTACCTGGCCTGCGCGTCGGTGAGCTGCGTCAGCGTCGCGTTGAGCGTCTTCAGTTGCAGGCGGGCGACCTTCTCGTCGAGGTGCTTGGGCAGCGTGTAGACGCCGACCGGGTACTCGGCCGTCTTCGTGAACAGCTCGATCTGGGCGATCGTCTGGTTGGCAAACGAGGACGACATCACGTACGACGGGTGGCCGGTGCCGCAGCCGAGGTTCACGAGGCGGCCCTTGGCCAGCAGGATGATGCGGTTGCCCGACGGCAGCGTGATGTGGTCGACCTGCGGCTTGATCTCTTCCCACGGGTAGCCTTCGATCGAGGCGACGTTGATCTCGGAGTCGAAGTGGCCGATGTTGCAGACGATGGCGTTGTGCTTCATCTTCACCAGGTGATGGTGATCGATGACGTGGAAGTTGCCGGTGGCGGTGACGAAGATGTCGGCCTTGTCGGCGGCGTAGTCCATGGTCACGACGCGGTAGCCTTCCATCGCGGCCTGCAGGGCGCAGATCGGATCGATCTCGGTGACCCACACCTGGGCGGAAAGCGCGCGCAGCGCCTGTGCCGAACCCTTGCCCACGTCGCCGTAGCCGCAGACAACGGCGATCTTGCCGGCGACCATGACGTCGGTGGCGCGCTTGATGCCATCGACCAGCGATTCGCGGCAGCCGTACAGGTTGTCGAACTTCGACTTGGTCACCGAGTCGTTCACGTTGATCGCCGGGAACTTCAGTTCGCCGCGCTCGTGCATCTGGTACAGGCGATGCACGCCGGTGGTGGTTTCCTCGGTGACGCCCTTGATCTTGTCGAGGCGGGTCGAGTACCAGGTCGGGTCGGTCTTGAGTTTCGCCTTGATCGAGGCGAAGAGGACGGTGGCTTCCTCGCTGTCCGGGTTGTCCAGCACCGACAGATCCTTCTCGGCGCGGGCGCCGAGGTGCAGCAGCAGCGTCGCGTCGCCGCCGTCGTCGAGGATCATGTTCGAGAAGCCACCATCGGCCCATTCGAAGATGCGGTGCGTGTAGTCCCAGTACTCGGGCAGCGACTCGCCCTTGACCGCGAAGACCGGGATGCCGGCGGCGGCGATGGCCGCGGCGGCGTGGTCCTGCGTCGAGAAGATGTTGCACGAGGCCCAGCGGACTTCGGCGCCGAGTGCGGTCAGCGTTTCGATCAGCACGGCGGTCTGGATGGTCATGTGCAGCGAGCCGGTGATGCGTGCGCCTTTCAGCGGCTGCGACTTCGCGAATTCCTCGCGGATTGCCATGAGGCCCGGCATTTCGGTCTCGGCAATCTTGATTTCCTTGCGGCCCCAATCGGCCAGCTTGATATCGGCAATGACGTAATCAGCCACAGTAAGCTCCTTCATGAACTGTAGCCGGGGTGGGGAGGTGATGCGAGTTGTTGCAGCCGCGGCTCACTTGTTCCCCCTGCGCCCGGCAGGGTTGTCAGTGAGCGCCGTTTTGAACCGAGCCTGGGGGAGAAAGAACATCAACCCCTGCAGCGCTCCTCGGATAGGTTGCGGATTATACGCCGCTTTTTCTCACTCGCCCATCTGCCACTGGCACCGGCATTTGCGGCAGCAGACGTCGACACGAATCACCTCGCCGGCATTGTTTTCCCGAACCGACTCGATGTCGAGTTTCGCGTAGGTGCCGCACTGCGGGCAAACGGCTTTCTCGCCGAATATCTCAGCGCGCTGCAAAGTAAGGAAGTACCTACGGTAGGCCGCCCACGCGCCAAGAACGCTGAACAGCGCACTGCTGATGAGTGCGATGCGTGCCGTCAGCATTCCGGTCTGGTCATGGCTCTCAAAGAGCGCTACCGCGAGTACCAGCGCGAGAAAGCAAGTGACCAGCCAAGCGTGTGCCTCGATCAGCAAGCGCTCGTACCAGCGGCGGAAACCTAGCCTGCGGAGGGTGTGCAGGGCATCCATGGCCCTTCCCATTGAAGATTTGGTCGAATTTGACCTGCGGACGAATCAAACCGTTCCGTGTTGTCGCAGGTAATCCAGAAATCCTTCCGCGGGCAGGGCGCGAGCGAAGAAATGGCCCTGCATCGCGCGACAGCCGCGCGCAAGCAGGAACTGTCGCTGCGCTTCGGTTTCGACGCCTTCCGCGATGGTGCCGAGCTTGAGGCTTTGCGCAAGGTTGATGATGGCCTCGACGATCGCCGTATCGTCGCTGTCGCCGGGGATATCGTTGACGAAGCCACGATCGATCTTCAGGCGGTGAATGGGGAGCAGCTTCAGATAGGCGAGCGAGGAGTGGCCAGTTCCGAAATCGTCGATCTCGATCTGCACGCCCAGGGTACGCAGATCGCCGAGCATCTCCTTGGCCATTTCGATGTCGTCCATCACCACGCTCTCGGTGATTTCGAGCGCCAGCAGATGCGGCGGCAGAGCGCTTGCGGCGAGCGCGTCGCGAACGCAATTTCCGAGATGGCTTTTGCGGAATTGGCGCGGCGAGATGTTGACCGCGATCTGTAGTTCGGGGAATCCCGCCTCGCGCCAGGCCTGGGCCTGCCGGCATGCGCTGTGCAATACCCAGTCGCCGATCTGGCCGATCAAGCCGCGCTCTTCGGCAACGTGGATGAAACGTGCAGGTGACAGCAATCCCAGTTCCGGATGGTGCCAGCGGATCAATGCCTCGGCGCCGATGACGCGCCCGCTCGCGGCATCGACCTGCGGCTGGTATTCGAGGACGAACTGCTCGGCACGCAAGGCGTCGCGCAGCGAGCGCTCCATTGCTGCCGCCTCCTGTGCGCGACGGTTCATGTCGGCGGTGAAGAACTGGTAATTGTTGCGCCCGCTGCTTTTCGCGTGATACATCGCCACGTCGGCATTGCTGGTAAGCACTTCGTGATCGGCGCCATCGTCCGGCCAGATGGCGATGCCGATCGAGGCCGAAGTGTTGAAGACGTGCGTGTCGACACTGATCGGTTCGCCGATCGCGGTGATGATGTTTTCCGCGACGCGCGCACAGTCCTGTTCGCCGCGGATGTTGGTGAGCAGCACGACGAATTCGTCGCCGCCGATGCGCGCCAGCGTATCCGATTCGCGCACGCAGCCGCGCAGACGCTGTGCGATCTCGACCAGCATCGCGTCACCCACCGAGTGGCCGAGCGTGTCGTTGATGTGCTTGAAGAAATCGAGATCGATGTACATCAGCGCTACTTGCGTATCGGTGCGCGCGGCGGTGGCGATGGCCTGCTGCAGACGGTCTTTGAGCACGGCGCGGTTGGCGAGACCAGTCAATGTGTCATGGTGGGCAAGATGCTCGATGTGCGCCTCGGCGAGCTTGCGCTCATTGATGTCCTCGACGAAGCAGAGTACGAAAGAACGATCGTCGTCGAGACGAACCGGCTGGAGGTGCCAGCTGTAATGCGAGCTGCGGTTGCCGGTTGTCGGCGTATAGGCGCCCTCGAACGCCACCGGCGAACCGCCGATAGCCTTCAGCAGCGGTTCGCGCAGAACCTGGTCGCGGGCATCGTCGAGCATCGAGAATCCGATGATCAGATGGCGTTGCGCACCGATGTAGGCAGCGATCATGTCGTTGCAGTCGATGATGCGGCCGTTGCTGTCGATCAGGGCGATGCCGAACGGAGCCTGCTCGAAGAGCGCACGCAGCGTCGTTTCGCTCTCGCGCAGCGAACGTGTCATGTCGCGCGCCAGACTGAGCGCGCGTTCGCGGGTGCTCGCCAGGGACCAGACGATGCTGGCAAGAAGGAGGCTGACGATGATGCCCGCTGCCAACAACCGGAAGGATGACTCGCGGCCGTCGCCATCGACGTTGAACTCCGGCAGGGCTGCATATTCGACGAGCCAGCTTCGCCCGCCGACCTCGACTGTCGCCGACAGCGAATGGCGCGTGTCGATGAACGACCGGCCGGGGTGGCTGGCGAAGTAGAGATTTTCGTCGCGTCGGTCGAAGCCATCGTAGACACGTATCGCGATATCGCGGTGGCGCCCGCCGACGACGGCGGCGATCAGTGCGTCGACGCGGAATGCGCTGACGAAGTAGCCGGCGATCTTGGCCCGCCGGTCGTCGACTGACGTCGGCAACTCAGCGTTGCGATAGACGGCCTGATACATCAGGAATGCCGGCGGTGCGTCGTGCAGATCCATGACCAGATTGAGCTTTGCCGTGATGCGCGTTTCGCCGCTGTCGCGGGCGGCGGTGATGGCCTCGCGGCGGGTGCGGCTGGCGAAACTGTCCGAACCGATGGCGCGCCGGTTGTCGGGAGTTTCCGGCGCGGCCGTGGTGACGACGACGTATTCATCGCGTTCGCCGCCGGGGCGAATCTCGAAATCGGGGTATTCCTTCTTCAGCGCTCGCAGAAAGCTCTCGCGATCCCTGCCCGGTACAGCGGTGAGATAGGAGAATGCTGCGATTCCCGGCAGTGCGTTGTCAAAGCGCAGGATGGCGCTGAGACGCGAGAAATCCGTTCGGTTGGGGCGTCCGACCGAACCAGCGTATGCCTGTGCACCACGCAGCGCCTGCGAATACGCGTCCAGGCGGGCTTGCAGCGCCTGATGCAATTCCTGCGCGCGAGCCTGGAAGCGACTGTCGGCAAGCTCATGGGTTTTCTGGCTGGCGGCGCGCCAGCCAAGGAATGACAGCGCCAGACCAAGCGCCAAGGCGACCCACGCCATCCAGCGCTGCGGGCGCAGCAGCAGGATGTTGTCACTGGGTCTGCGTATTGATTCGGACAGACAACGACTCCGTATTCGGACTTGCGCCAAGCATGGTAATAACCGGGTCTCCCGTTCCGGGATGCGTCAGGACGGCATGGTTGCCCCGGCCCATAACGCGTTGAGGTCGGGAAAATTCCATTTCGCCGGATCTTCGCGACCGACTATCTTGTCGGTGTTGCCGGGCGGCCGCGAAAGATCGAGCACATCAGGCTTGATGCGGGCCTGCGCCTTCGTTGAATAGAAGATCTTCACCTTCGGTGCAAGCAGCGATCTTTCCGACTGCTCGGTGACGACGCCGATGCGCCCCGAGGCAAGCAGGACCAGTGAGCCGACCGGATAGATGCCGAGACTTTTGACGAAGGCCTGGAAGACTGTTTCGTCGAAGTGGCCTTTTGCCCATTCGGCCATCTTGCGCAGCGATTCGGCGGGATCCCAGCCTGCCTTGTATGGGCGATTGGAGGTGATCGCGTCATAGACGTCGCAGACCGCGCCCATCTTGGCGAAGAGACTGATCCCGTCCGCTTTCAATCCCTTGGGATAGCCGCTGCCATCCGTTTTTTCGTGATGGTGCAGGCATACATCGAGCACGGTTTCGGTGGCGCCATTTCCCTGAATCAGCGCTTCGTAACCCAGTTCCGGGTGCTTCTTGATGAGCGTGAATTCATCATCGGTGAGCTTGCCCGGCTTGTTCAGCACTTCGTTCGGAATGAATGCCTTGCCCATGTCGTGCAGCAGTCCGGCAAGCCCAGCGGCGCGCGTCTGCTGCTCATCGAGCCCGAGCTGGCGGGCGAGCGCGATCATCAGCGCGCAGACGGCGACAGAGTGCATGTAGGTGTAGTCGTCGGCGGTCTTCAGGCGGGCGAGACTGATCAGCGCGCCGGGGTTGCGCGAAATGGAATTTGTGATTTCCTCGACCAGCGGTGCGCAGTCTTCGGCATTGACGGCATTGCCCATGCGCGCTTCCTGAAACATCGATACCACGGCCTGCTTGGATTTTGCGCAGATGCGCGCGGCCCGCGCGGCTTCCTCCTGCATCGAGCAACGCTGTTGCGCGTCCGGCTTTGCGGCCTGCGCGGCTTCCTGCAGTTCGCGATCGACTTCGGCCTCGCTCGCCTCCTTGCTGACGCCTTCGGTAGTGTCGAGTCCCTTGGCGACATCGATCCAGACCTCGCGGATGCTGCTGGCGCGCACCGCGTCGAGATCTTTCTGATCCTTGATGACGAACTTGGTCCGCCAGAAAGGATGCTCCATCCACGAGCCGCAGAACTCGTGCAGATGCATGCCGAGGGTCAGGTGTTCAACGCCGATTTTCTTGAGCATGAACTTATTATGCGCCGGCTTTCCGGGGCGGAAAAGACAAAGGGGGCCGCCGCCCCCTTTGTGTGTCGACAATGTGAAAAATCAGAGGCCGGCGTCGGCTTTCAGCGCGGCGGCCTTGTCGGTGCGCTCCCAGGTGAATTCCGGCTCGTCGCGGCCGAAGTGGCCGTAGGCAGCGGTCTTCGAGTAGATCGGACGGAGCAGGTCGAGGGTCTGGATGATGCCCTTCGGGCGCAGGTCGAAGTGCTTTTCGATCAGCGCGACGATCTTCTCGTCGCTGATCTTGCCGGTGCCGAAGGTGTTGACCATCAGCGAGACCGGACGGGCGACGCCGATCGCGTAGGCCACCTGTACTTCGCAGCGGTCGGCGAGGCCGGCGGCAACGACGTTCTTCGCCACGTAGCGGCCGGCATAGGCGGCCGAGCGGTCGACCTTCGACGGATCCTTCCCGGAGAAGGCGCCACCGCCGTGGTGCGCGGCACCGCCGTAGGTGTCGACGATGATCTTGCGGCCGGTCAGGCCGCAGTCGCCGTGCGGGCCGCCGACAACGAAGCGGCCGGTCGGGTTCACCAGATAGCGGGTCTTGTCGGTGAGCATGTCCTTCGGCAGCACCGGCTTGATGATCTCCTCGATCACCGCTTCCGACAGCTGGGCGTGCGAGACGTCCGGGCTGTGCTGGGTCGACACGACGACGGTGTCGATCGAGACCGGCTTGCCGTCGACGTATTTCACCGTCAGCTGTGACTTGGCGTCCGGGCGCAGCCAGTTGATGCGACCGTCGCGGCGCACTTCGGCCTGGCGCTGCATGATGCGGTGCGCGTAGTAGATCGGGAAGGGCATTAGCGTTTCGGTTTCGCGGCAGGCGTAGCCGAACATCAGGCCCTGGTCGCCGGCGCCCTGGTCGAGGTCCAGGCCCTGGCCTTCGTTAACGCCCTGCGCGATGTCGGGCGACTGGGTGTTGATGGCGGTGAGGATGGCGCAGGACTTGTAGTCGAAGCCGATGTCGCTGTCGGTGTAGCCGATGCGGCGCACGGTTTCCTGCGCGATCTCGCGGTAATTGACGTGGGCCTTGGTGGTGATTTCACCCGAGATCACGACGAGGCCGGTCGAAACGAGGGTCTCGCACGCGACGCGACCGGTCGGGTCGACGGCCAGGATGGCATCCAGCACCGCATCGGAAATCTGGTCGGCGACCTTGTCGGGATGGCCTTCGCCGACGGATTCGGAAGAGAAGAGATATTCAGCCATGAACTGCTCCAGAAACAAAAAAACCCCGGTTCATCCGGCGTTGCCGGCTCCGGGGTTTCGAGCAGACGAACGCTTTAGCAGTATTTGAGAGGGAATGGCGATACGTGCGTCACGTACCCGGTTTCTCCCCTTGCCGCCCTGCAAGTTGTCCTATTAACTCGGCGGAACGATAATTGTAGCCTTTTTCGCCCGGCCGGCAAACTTGCGGCCCGAACCTGCGAGAATCCGCCAACCGCAGCCCCAACGATTTGCCCAAACCCAAACCGGTTCGAACCCTCCGATCGCTTCCCGATGCGTTTTCTCTTCCGTCTCCTCGCCGCGTTGCCCCTGCCGCTCCTGCATGCGCTGGGGTCGGCCGCCGGCTGGCTGGCCTATCTGTGCTCGCCAACTTATCGCCGCCACCTGCGGGCCTTCATGGCGCAGGCGCTTGGCGAGGAAAGCGCTCATGCGGCGCGCGGCGACGCCGTTGCGGCGGCCGGGCGCATGGTGTTCGAGCTGCCGAAGATCTGGCTGCATCCGCTCGATGAGGCTGTCGCGCTGATCCGCGAAGTGCGCGGCTGGGAACATGTCGAAGCCGCACAGGCGGCGGGGCGGGGCATCGTCTTCCTGACGCCGCATCTCGGCTGCTTCGAGATTACCGCACAGTATTACGCGGCCCATGCGCCAATCGCCGTGCTCTACCGCCCGCCGCGCTTCGCCGTGGTGCAGGAGATGATCGAGGCCGGCCGCGCGCGGCCGATGTTGAAGCTGGCACCCGCCGACCTCTCTGGCGTGCGCAGCCTGATCAAGGCGCTGAAGAAGGGCGAGGCCGTTGGCATGCTGCCCGACCAGGCGCCCAAGGTCGGCGAGGGCAAGTGGCTGCCGTTCTTCGGCCGCCCGGCCTATACGATGACGCTGGCCGCGCGGCTCACCGAAACCGGCGCGACGGTGCTGATGGCCTTCGGCGAGCGCCTGCCCGGTGGTGCCGGCTTCCGCCTGCATTTCCGGCCACCGACGATGCCGCTCGAAGGCGACCTGGAAACCCGAGCGGCGGCAATCAATCGCGAAATAGAAGTGCTCGTGCGCGAATGCCCCGGCCAGTATCTGTGGGGCTACAACCGCTACAAACAGCCGCGCGGTGTCGAGGCGCCGCCGGTCAACGATTCCGCCCCCGCCTGATGCAACTCGCCTTCTGTCTCTACAAGTACTTTCCGCATGGCGGCCTGCAGCGCGACTTCATGCGCATTGCGCTCGCCTGCCAGAAACGCGGCCATGCGATCCGCGTCTATACGCTGGAATGGCGCGGCGAACGACCGGCCGGTTTCGAGGTGCTGGTGGTGCCGGTGCGTGCAATCACCAACGCACGTCGCTACGCGAAATTCACGGCCTGGGTGCAGGGCGACATGGCCGCGCGGCCGGTCGATCGTGTCGTCGGCTTCAACAAGATGCCGGGGCTCGATGTCTATTTCGCCGCCGACCCCTGTTACGAGGACAAGGCGCAGACCCTGCGCAACCCGTTCTACCGGCTCTCCGGCCGCTACCGGCATTTCGCGGCCTACGAACGGGCGGTGTTCGCACCGGACAGTCGCACCGACATCCTGATGATCTCGCAACTGCAGCAGCCGCTGTTCGTGAAGCACTACGGCACGCCGGCAGACCGCTTCCATCTGCTGCCGCCGGGCATCGCGCGCGATCGCAGGGCGCCGGCCAACGCGGCTGCGATTCGCGCCGGCTTCCGCGCCGAATTCGGGCTGGCTGACACGCAGTTCCTGCTGGTCCAGATCGGCTCCGGCTTCAAGACCAAGGGGCTGGACCGCAGCCTGCATGCATTCGCCGCGCTGCCCGAAGAACTGCGCCGGCGGACGCGCCTCATCGCCATCGGCGCCGATGAACCGTCGGCATTCAGGCGCATGGCGGTTTCGCTTGGCCTGGGTGATCGCGTCGATATCCTGCAGGGGCGCGATGACATTCCACGCTTCCTGCTCGGTGCCGACCTGCTGATCCATCCGGCCTACAACGAGAATACGGGCACCGTGCTGCTCGAAGCCGTGGTGGCCGGATTGCCGGTGCTGACCACGGCGGTTTGCGGCTATGCGCACTACATCGATGAGGCCGGTGCCGGCATCGTGCTGCCGGAACCCTTCATCCAGTCCGCGCTGAACGAGGCTCTTGCGCGCATGCTGACCGACACCGCGGCGCGCCGCCGCTGGCAGGCAAACGGTCTCGCCTTCGCCGAGACGGCCGACATCTACGACAACGCCGAAGTTGCGGCCGACGTCATTCTTGCGGAGCGGCAATGAGTGCCCCCAGAAAACGCCTGTCGGCGTTCGCCCCCCCGGGGGGGGCAAGAAAACTCGGGACGGCCCTTCGTTTTCTTGCGAACGCCGACGAATGCTTCCTCGAAGAACCGTTCTGCTCCCTGTGGGCCAAGCAGGACCCCTTCGCCGCCGTCGAGGCTCTGCAAGGCAAGGTGTACCGAGAACTGGAGGCGCGCCGCACGCTGCGTACCGAGCTTGGCGGCCGTGGCTATTTCGTGAAGATCCACCGCGGCGTCGGTTGGGGCGAGATCGTCAAGAACCTGCTGACCTTGCGCGCACCGGTGCTTGGTGCCGGCAACGAATACCGCGCGATCCGGCGGCTGGAGCAACTTGGCGTCGATACGATGCGTGCGGTGGCTTATGGCGCGCAGGGCGGCAACCCGGCGGCGCAGCACTCGTTCATTGTCACCGAGGAACTGGCGCCGACGGTGAGTCTGGAAGATTTTTGCCGCGACTGGCTGGCCCGGCCACCGGCTCCACGCTTCAAGCGCGCGCTGATCGGGCGCGTCGCCACGATGGCGCGGCGCATGCACGAAGGCGGTGTCAATCATCGGGATTTCTATATCTGCCACTTCCTGCTGCACCTCGACCCGGCGCCGACGGTGGCGGCGTTCAAGCTGTCGCTGATTGACCTGCATCGGGCTCAGTTGCGTGCGAAGACGCCACGCCGCTGGCGCGACAAGGATCTCGCGTCGCTCTATTTCTCGGCTCTCGAAATCGGCCTGACGCAGCGTGATTTCCTGCGCTTCCTGCGTTTGTATTTCGACCGGCCATTGCGCGACGTCCTGCGCGACGAGGCGGGCCTGATCGAACACCTCAACCGCGAGGCGGCGCGCTTGCAGAAGCGCTATCTCAAGAAGTTCGCTCCGAAGGGTGAGGCATGATCCGCTGGCAATTCAATCCGGATTTCCGCGGGGGGGCGGCTGAACGGCTCTTCGGCACCCTGCCGTCAACCTTCTCGGCGAACGGCGAACCGATTGCCAGCGACCCGCTGTCGCATGTCGTGCGCGTGGAGGCCGACGGCATCCGCTACTACGTCAAGCGCTATATCGGTAACGGCAAGAACGCCACCCGCCGCTGGTTCGGCCTGCGCGGACTGATCGCGCCGCAGCGCGTGGTCAAGGAATGGGAGAACCTGCTGCTTTTCCAGCAATGGGGTATTCCGACGGCGACGCTGGTGGCCTGGGGGCTCGAACGCGACAAGGGCTATTTTGTGCGCGGGGCGCTGGTGACGGAGGAGATTGCGCACACGAGTGATCTCGGGAGCATGGCCAACGACAACGATCCACGGCTTGCCGATCGGCACTGGATGGCATTGGTACTGCGGCAGCTTGCCCGCCACACGCGCAGAATGCATTCGGAAGGATTCGCGCACAACGACCTGAAGTGGCGGAACGTTCTGGTCGACGCTTCGGCCACGCCCACTGTTTACCTGATCGATTGTCCGAGCGGCGGCTTCTGGCGCGGGCCGCTGCTGCGCTACCGCATCATCAAGGACCTTGCCTGCCTCGACAAGATCGGCAAGTACCGCCTCTCGCGCACGCAACGTCTGCGCTTCTACCTCGATTACACGGGACACGAAACACTCTCTGTCGCGGACAAGCGGCGTCTGCGCAAGATCCTGAAGTTCTTCGAGGGGCGCGAATGAAGCCGCCCATCCTCGATGCCGCCGAGCTGCGCGGCGCCGGGCGCGAACTGCCCTTGCCTGTTGCGGTGGCGCTTGCCGATGGTTCGCCGCTGATCCTGCGGCAGGTGCTGCGCCTGCTGCCGGGAAAACGTATCGCCGGCATCGCCGATCTCGATGGGCAGACGGTGTTCGCAAAACTGTTCATCGCCGAGCGCGGTGAGCGCCACTGGCAGGCCGAACAGCGAGGAGTCGCGGCCCTGCACGAAGCCGGCATCCCGACGCCGCAACTGCGCTTCGCTGCGCGTCTGCCGGGCGGTATTCACGTAGTCGTGAGCGAGTATCTCGCCGATGCCGTGTCGCTGGCCGAGGCTTGGCAGCGCCTGGCCGATCCTGCGCCCGGCGATGCGGCAGCGCTGGCTACATTGCTGCCGGCGATCGCGATGCTGGCGAGAATGCATCGGGCAGGGCTTGCGCAGCGCGATCTGCACCTTGGAAATTTCCTGCGTGTCGGCGAGCGTCTGCTCGTGATCGACGGCGATTCGGTACAGGGCGGTGGCGTTGCGCTATCGCCCATGGCGGCCGCGGAAAATCTCGGTCTTCTGCTGGCGCAGTTGCCGGCGGCGTGGGATGTCGCTGCGGAGCAGTTGTTGGCGGCGTATCGTGCCGCTGATGGCGTCGCTGGCGTTGACTTGTCGTTGTTGCAAGGCCGGATCGCTGCCGCGCGCGCTTGGCGGGTGCGCGACTATCTCGGCAAGTGCGTGCGCGACTGCTCGCTGTTCGCCGTTGAGCAGGACGCGAAGCGTTTCGTTTCGGTGCTGCGCGAGGCGGGTCCGCGCCTCGCCGGACTGCTCGCCGACCCAGATGCGGCGATCACCGCCGGCACGCGCCTCAAGTCCGGGAATACCTGTACTGTCGCCCGTGTGAACGCGGGCGATGCTTCGTTCGTTGTCAAGCGCTACAACATCAAGAACCTGCGCCATGCGTTATCGCGCCTGTGGCGGCCGAGTCGCGCCTGGCATTCCTGGCGGGAGGGGCATCGCCTGCAACTGCTCGGTATCGCGACGCCGGCGCCGCTGGCGCTGATCGAGGAGCGGCTGGGACCCTTGCGTCGCCGGGCCTGGCTGATCAACGAACATTGCCCGGGTACAAGCCTCGCGCAGCACTTCTCGCCTGAGCGCATACCGGGGGAGGGTGAGGCAGCGGCGATCGTGGCATTGTTCGCCACGCTGGCCCGTGAACGCATCACGCATGGCGACCTGAAGGCCAGCAATCTTCTCTGGCATGCAAACAGAATCTGGCTGATCGATCTCGACGCGTGCACGCAGCATCGCAGCGAGGCGGCATGGCGCAAGGCGTGGCAGCGCGATCGCGCGCGCCTGTTGCGCAACTGGCCGGCGGATTCGGTGCTCACCGCCTGGCTGGAGCGCTCCCTGCCACCGGTCTGAATGCAGCTCAGACGGAGCTGTCGGGAGATGGTTCGTCCTTGAACTGCACGGCATGCAGCCGCGCGTAATGGCCGTTCGCGGCAAGCAGCTCGGCATGCGTGCCGCGCTCGACGATGCGGCCCTGATCCATGACGACGATGATGTCCGCCTTTTCGATCGTCGACAATCGGTGTGCGATGACCAGCGTCGTTCGCCCCTTCATCACCTCGTCAAGCGCGGCCTGGATATGGCGTTCCGACTCGGTGTCGAGTGCCGAGGTGGCTTCGTCCAGGATCAGGATCGGCGCATTCTTCAGCAGCGCGCGGGCAATTGCGAGGCGCTGGCGCTGTCCGCCGGAAAGCAATACGCCGTTCTCGCCGACCAGGGTATCGAGACCCTGCGGCAGGCGTTCGATGAATTCCCGCGCATAGGCCGCTTCCGCCGCCTGCTCGATCGCCGCGCGCGGCGTGCCGGCGAGGTCGCCGTAGGCGATGTTGGCGGCGATCGTGTCGTTGAACAGAACGACCTGCTGCGTCACCAGTGCTATGTGCCGGCGCAGGTTGCGTAGCGTGTATTGCTCAACGTCGACGCTGTCGATCAGGATCTGCCCGTCATGGTGATGGTAGAAGCGCGGCAGCAGGTTCGCCAGCGTCGACTTGCCGCTGCCGGAGCGACCGACGATGGCGACCATCTGCCCTGGCTCGACCGTCAGGTCGATTTCGTTGAGGACGGTCTGCTCGGTCCCGGGGTAACGGAAGCTGAGCTTGCGGATATCGATGCGCCCGCTGACGCGCTCCCGTTCGATGGTGCCCGCGTCGGTTTCGGGGCGTTCGTCGAGTTGCGCGAAAATGCTCTCCGCCCCGGCGAGCCCCTTCTGGATCGTGCCGCTGACTTCCGAAAGCTGGCGGATTGGCTTCGGCAGTAATCCCGCGGCCGTGATGTAGGCGATCAGATCGCCGGCCGTGGCGTCACCGCGCATGAACAGCACGAGGAAGAGCACCACCGACATCGCGCTGAACGTGACGAGCTGCAGGGCCGGGGTGAAGGTGGCGCCGGTCTTCACCATGCGCAGCTGCTTTCCCGTGTTATCTGCGCTGGCCGCGCGGAAGCGCCGCGATTCGTAATCTTCACCGCCGAAACTGCGCACGACGCGATAGCCCTGGATGGTTTCCGACGCGACGTGCGTGAGCTCGCCCATCGAGGCCTGGATCTTCTTGCTCTGCTTGCGGAACTTGCGGTTCGCAATGCCGACCATGCTGCCGATGATCGGCAGGATCGCGAGCATGATCAGCGTCAGCTTCCAGTTCATCCACATCAGGTAGCCGAACAGGAAGACGACGGTCAGCCCCTCGCTGATGATCGTCTTGACGGCATCGGTCGCCGCGCCGGTGACCATCGTGACGTTGTAGGTGATGCGCGAAATCAGGTGCCCGGAGTTGTTGTTGTCGAAATAGGTGTTCGGCAGACGCAGCAGTGAATCGAACAGGCGGACGCGCAACTCCTCGATCAGGCCGAGCGAGACACGGGCGATGTAGTAGTTGCCGAGGAATGATCCGATGCTGCGCCAGACGATGATCAGCACCATCAGCATCGGCACGCCGTACATCAGTTCGACATTGCCGAGCAGCGGCAGGTCGTAGCGCGTTGTTCCGGGGGCACCGAGCCCATCAACGAAGTACTTGAGCACCCCTGCCAGCATCGGCTGCGAGGAGGCATAGATCATGAAGCCGACGATGCTGACGGCGAACATGCCGAGCAGCGGCTTGAGGTAGCTCAGCAGCCGGAGGTAGATTTTTGCAGAGGAAGCCGGTGTTTGCGCGGCGGGGGCGGTTTGCTGCATCGGGGCGGCAGGCTTAGGCGGTGCGCGCATCTTATCACGCGGCCCGACGACCCCCGCGAGACACGGCGAGACGGTAAACTAGCGGCTTTTCGAACGGATCGGTCTCTTGAACAGACTCGGAAAGCAGGAATATCTCGCCTTGCGCGCCGGCGCCGAGGTGCTCGAAGCCGATCATTGCGGCGAAAAGGTGCTCCGCCTTGTCGATGGCAGCATTCTCAAGCTGTTCCGGCACAAGCGGCTGCTTTCGTCGGCGACGTTTTTTCCCTACGCGCGCCGCTTTGCGGCAAACGCCGCTGCGCTGGCCGGCCTCGGGGTGCCGGTGCCGCACATCCTGCGCATTGCCCGGGTCCCCTCGATCGGCCGCGACGCGGTGCTGTATCAGCCGCTGGCCGGCCAGACCTTGCGTGAGCTGTTGCGCGCCGGTATCGCCGACGATGAGGCACGTCGCCTGAAGGCGATGCTGACGCGATTCATCATCATGCTGCACGACAAGGGCGTCTACTTCCGCTCGTTGCACCTTGGCAACGTCGTGCTGACGCCGGAGGGGTGTCTCGGCCTGATCGATTTCGCCGACCTGCGCATCCATCCCTGGCCCTTGGGGCGCTACCTGCGTACGCGCAACATGCGACGAATGAGCGGGCTTGCCGAGGAGCGCGACTGGGTCAATCTTGTCGCGATTGCCGCCGGTCGGGCGCCGGAGGGAATCGACGATGTCCGCAACTGACTCCCCGCGGCTGAGTTTTGGACTCGCCGTCGGCAGCGCTCTGCTGCGCGGCCGGCTGAGTCTGCCCGGCGGACATCACGCGCCTGCGGGGCATTCGGTCAGCGAGGCGTTGTTCGGTGTCGGTGTCGCTGCCGCTGCCGATCCCGCGGTCGATGCCTATATCACCGAGCGCCTTCGCGAAACGGGTGTCCGCCATGTGCGCCTCGATTTTGCTCCCGGCGACGAAGCTGGCGCGCAGGCGCGGCTGCTGGCGCATTTGTTGGCGGCGGGGCTGCACGTTACCTTGCATCTGGTGCAACCGCGCGAACAGGCGCGGCGGATGCCGGGGGCCGCGGAAGCGGACTGGCGTCGCTTCGTCGCGGCGACGCTCGATCGCTATGGCAAGTCGGTCGAGATCATCGAACTGGGTTCGACCACCAACCGCCAGCGCTGGGCGGGTCATACCGTGGCTGGATTCCTCGCCATGTGGGAGATCGGCTGGCAGGAAGCGCGGCAGCGCGGGCTGACCATTGCCGGGCCGAGCGTGACCGACTTCGAGCCGGTCTGGAACGTTGGTCTCCTGCACCTCCTTGCCCTGCGCGGTCAGTTGCCCGATCTGCACAGTGACAACCTCTTTGCCGAACGCAGTACCGAACCCGAGCGCTTCGATCACAAGGTGCTCGGCCGCCGCCTCATTGCCTTGGGCAAGTACAACCTGATCAAGAAAGCCCGTCTGCTGGCGCGCATTGGCGCCGACTACGGCGTGCCACGACTTTTTTCACCCGCGGCATTCTGGACGCTGCCGCGGATCGAGCGGCGCTTGCCCAACGGCGAAGAGAAGCAGGCCGATTATCTGATGCGCTATCTGCTGTTGTGCGCCGCCTCCGGCAGCCTGGAGCGCGCCTGGTGGGGGCCGCTGATCTGCCACCGTGAGGGACTGATCGACAACGGCGTCCGTCCGTACCCTCAGCTTGAACGTATCACGCACTATGCATCGGTCGAGGGCGAATGCGCCGATCTGCGTGCGCGGCCGGCGCTTGCCGCGTTGCGCCAGGTCATCGCGATGCTCTCTGGAGCACGCTACGAGGGTCGCCTGAACACTGCCGCCGGGCTGGAAATGCATGCCTTCCGTACGCCGGATCGCCTGGTTCATGCCGTCTGGACGATCAACGGCCGCGCTGCGGCGCTCGCCGAGCTGTATTCGGCCGACGATTTTGCGGCCGCGCGCCTGTTCGACCGCGACGGAACCGAGCTGGCGGATGTCGCCCGCCGCATCGTCGGTGAGGCGCCGCACTATCTCGTCTGGGAGGCGACACGTAGTGTGACGGTGCTGCCGACCGCGACCCTGCTGTGCGATGTTGCGATCGCCTGGCATCGCGCCACCGAGCGCAAACTTCAGCATTACTACTTTCGTGACGGCGACTGGCGCGGCATTGTGCTTGCCCGCAGCACTGCGGAGCTCGACCACTTCATCACGCAACTGCATCCGGCGAGACTCGTCACGCCGAGCAAGGCGGGTGCATTGCGCCATGCACGCAATGCCATCTGGAGTGTGCCCGATCCCTGTGCCAGCGATCGCCGACTGGTGATCAAGCAACCGGTCCGACTGCATCCGCACAAGCGCCTGCTCGATCGCTGGAAACCCTCAAAGGGTTTGCGCAGCTGGAATGGCACCTGCGAGCTGATGCGCCACAACATCGCGGCTGCGCCGCCTGTTGCATGGTTTGAGCGGATCGGAGACGACAGCCTGCTGGACAACTATTACATCTGCGAGCATGTCGCCGCACCGTACACCGCACGCGACATGATGAGTGCCTTCGCCGAGGGAGAGCACCACTTTGCCGGCGTCGAGGAATTGACAGCGTATCGTCAGCTCGCCTCATTCCTGATTCGCATGCACGGCGGTGGCATCCAGTTCCGTGACCTGTCGGGGGGCAATATCCTGATTGACCCCGCGGTGGACGGCGAACTCGGGTTTTCACTGATCGATACGGGGCGCATCCGCATTCAGGAGGAGCGACTCAACCTTCGCCAGCGCTTCGACGACCTGGTCCGCGTATGCAACAAGCTGCACTGGGACGGGCGCAAGGAATTCCTCAAAATTTACCTGACGGCAATGCACCGGCGGCTGCGCTGGTGGCACCGCGTGCCGTTCTACCTCTACGATTTCAAGGTGGCGGCCAAGCGGCGGGTTGGTCGCAAGGCGTTGCGCCGGCTGCTCGGGCGCGACCGCAGCTGATCCTGTCAGCGGATCGGTGCCAGCAGTATCTCGCCGAAGCGGCGGTAGTCCTCTGCCTGCGGCGTGATGAACAGGCTGCGGGCCATGGCGGCAGCAACGGCAGGCAGATGCGTGTTTCGTTCGTCACCGAGGCGTTTCCAGAAGCGGCGGACATTGCGTCTGAAATGGCGGCGGATTTCGTTTTCTGGAATCAGGCCCGGGTGTTGCTCCAGAAATTTTGCGTAGGTCAGCAAGAACGCGCCCAGCATCTTGCGGCGCTGGCGCAGCGAATTCCCCGGGTGCTTTCGATAACTGGCGAGTGTTTCCGGGAGGCGTGCGATCGGATAGCGCGCTGCGAGCCGCAGCCAGCAATCAATGTCCTCAAGCGGAAGCGATGGATCGAAGCCGCCGATGGCAAGGAATGCCTCGCGGCGAATGGCCAGCGAGGGGTTCGAGATCAGGTTGCGATGAAATAACCAGCGGTAGGCAGCGTGATCCGGGCCTGGTGGAGCGAGGAGATCGGGCCGGCGTACGGGTCGGATATTTCCTTCTGCATCAAGCGTGTCCGTGTCGGTATGCACGAGCGCCAGCTCCGGTACGTTCCATGCGGCAATCGCCGCCTGGATGTGCGCCACTTTCTCCGGATAAAGTCGATCATCCGAACCGAGCAGATGTACCCACTCGCCTTGGCAGGCTTCGATGCAGGCGTTCGAGTTGGCACAGACGCCACGGTTCTCGCGCCGTTCGAGCACGACGCGGCGAAAACGATCCCGTCGTGTTTCGAGGAAGCGCTGCGCGACTTCGAACGTATCGTCAGGCGAACCGTCATCAATGAGCACAAGCTCCAGCGCCGGATAGGTCTGTGCGCAGACAGAGGCGAGGCAGGTTTCGATGTATTGCGCATGCCGGTAGGCCGGAATTGCGATGCTGACCAGTGCCTCGGTCATCGCGCAGCTCCGTTCGCCGGGCGCGCAATGACGACTGCGTCGCCGTTGCGCAGTTCGAAGCGCTGCACGACCTGCAATCCGGAACGTTCCAGCGGCGGATCCCACGGCGGATCCTTGCGCGATACTTCAAGCACGAAAAGATCATATGGTCCATTGGCTGCGGCACGAAGAATGTTCTCGCGTCGATTACGCTCGGCAACCTGAGGCGTATGCCAGCCGGCATGGTAGGCCGTGCGTCCGCTGTCGATATACACGCGTTCGGGAGAGCTGACGTTCGCTGCCAGCCACTTGCCCGCCTCGACAAAATGGCCCTTGCCGGGGCCGGTGGAGACGACGTTGCCTGCAGCGAGCAGAAGCGCACTCGCGATGATGAGGTGGCGCCAGCGGGGAAACCGGCGGATCAGGAGATGCAGCCCCGCAGCGATGAATGGTGTTGCGAGCAGCAGGATCAGGCCGACGTAGCGTCCGGCAAGGAACTGCAGATCGAGCACGAAGACCGACACCACCAGCAGGTGAGCGCCGATGCCCCACGCGAACAGCGCATGCCGGTGAATGAAGGTGCGGGCGCCGGCCGAGGCGAAGAAGAATGCGAGCGGAATCAGCAGCAGCGAGAACTTCTGCAGCAACTTGATCGGTACCAGTGCCAGCGATCCGAAGAGAAGTATGGTTCGTGCTTGTCCGCGGGCGTAATCGATCAGCGCGGCAGCCAGTGCATTGGCCTTGTCGTCGAAGCGCCTCAGCCCGAAGCGTCCAAGATCGGCGCTGAGACGACCTTCCAGATGCCCACCGAAGTAGGCAACAAGCAATGTGATGCCGCCAACAAGTGGCAGCAATCCAATCATCGCCAGCCGCTGCCAGCGCTCCTGCCCGGGCGCTGCGAAAATCTGCCAGCCAAGCAGGGCCGGAAACAGTGCGAGCGCTTCCGGGCGGAACAGGGCTGCACCGGCGAGCGCTGTCTGTATCGCCAGCGCGCCCGTCCAGCGCGGACGTTCGTCCCAGCGCAGCGCCAGCCACCATGCCAGTGCAATAAAGAACCAGCAACCGAACTCGCGTAGCAGTTCGTTGCGATACTCGTTGAAACCGGGGAGTGCCAGCACCGTCAGTGCAGTGATCCACGCCAGCTCCGGCGCTCTGCGGCCTACGCTGGCGACGATCAGCGCACAGGCGCCGGCCATGAACAGGGCGTTCAGCAGATAGGCGGCGTTCTCCAGGCCGAGACCGGTGAGTTTCGCAACGACGGCGATCGCAATCGACAGAAAGGGCCAGCCGAAACTGGCTTTGGCGGCCGCGTAGCCGCCATCGAGAAAAGCCTGCGCGGTGGTGACATAAAGCATGCCGTCACGGTTCACCTCGCTGCCCAGGCGCGCTATCAGCGACAACGCGAGGCTGCCGGCTAACGTCGCTGTTATCGGTGTCAGCCAGCGGGGCGGTCGGATTGATATCGTCATGGCGGGTCAGTTGGTCAGGGCGGGTAGCAACTGGTGGGTCAGACGCGCGTTCCATGTGTGGCGCGCAAGAAAAGCGGCACGGCCGGCAACCGCAATTGCCTGACGCGCATCCGGGTCAGCGAGGTAGTAGCGAACCTTCTTGGCCAGCTCCGCGGAGGAACGGTAGGTCTCGATCTCCTCGCCAATCCTGAAGATTTCAGCCAGCTCGTCGCAATGGTCGGTGAGCAGGAAGGCGCCAGCGGCCAGAGCCTCGAAGATACGAAGATTGATGCCGGTTTCGGCGCCGTAGAAATCGGTGCGGGTGATATTGAGCACGATCTTCGACTGGCCGAGAAGGCGATGCAGTTCCTCGCCCCAGACTGGCCGGTCGTCGATGCGTGCGCGCAGCGGCGCCGAGATCAGCGGGAAATTGCGTTGCCAGCGGTTGCCGCGCACCGTGACATGGTCGCGGATGCCTTCGAGCAGGAAGATGCGACGCAGGTCGCCGCTGCCGACAAAGAGCGTGTCGATCGGCTGCTCCGTGCGCCAGACCGTGACCGGCTTCGCGCCGAAGGGCACGAAGACCGCGTCCAGGCCGCGGGTGTCACGGAAGAAGCGCGTGGTTACCGCCGAACACGACAGAATGCGGTCGTACACCGGCAGCTCCTGTTCGACGAAGAAGATGAACTCGCGCCGCCGGTCGTAGAGGTTGCAGGTGTCGGTGTCGTAGAGGAACAGTCCGGCCTTCGCCTCGTCGGCCAGCCGGCGCAGCAGCTGCGGGTCAAAGAATTTGTAGATGAAGCCGACGACTAGGATGTGGCTCGGCTGCTCGCGCGCGATCAGCTCGCGCAGGTCGCGTTCGACGAGCTTCGGCAGGAAGTAGAAGGCATCGCGGTCCGTTCCCCGGTTGCGCAGCTTGGCATAGGCCGAATGGGCACCATAGAACGCGCGGCGCGGGGCCTGCAGGCAGTCGAAATGTGTCGCGGGAACGCCCAGTTCGACCAGGGTTTCGCAGATCTCGCGGCCGAGCGGTACGCCACCGATGCCGTCGATAATCAGGATCTTCCGGATGTCGTTCACGAGAGCGCCCTCCGCGCGGCCAGGACGTCGCCGACGCCGACGAAGGGCTTCCAGATCTCGCCACGGAAGCCGGGCAGGGTCAGGCGCGGACACACCACTCGGACAGGCGCCCAGTCGGGCCGCCAGTGGAAGGCCGGATTCTTCTTGCGGTAGATGGTGACGACCGGCACGCCGAGGAAGGACGCGAGATGGCCGTTGCCCGAATCGTTGGCGATCACGGCGCCGGATTCGTAGAGATAGGCGGCCAGTTCGCCGATGTCGTGGAACACCGGCGTTTCGAAGGTGTTGCCCGGCATCTTCCGCCAGCGCTCGTGGTTGGCGGGCGCGACGACGATCTTCGGCGCGTCGCCCTGCGACTGCAGCATGCGACACAACTTGAGGAAGGCGCGCGGTGGCCAGTCCTTCTTCTGCGGCCAGGCCGAATCCGGGCTGACGACGATGCGCCGGGAATGGCGGCGCAATTGCAGTCCGGCCGGCGGCGTCAGCGCCACGGTGCGTGTCAGTTGCGCGAGGCCCATGCGCTTCTGCATGTATTCGAGCGTGATGTCGACGACGCTTTCGGTCGTGTACTCGCGATCGCGGATCGAGCCGCCGCAGTCGAGCAGCCTTTGCAGCGCGGCGAAGGTTTCCGGCGCGAGCATCGCGCGCTTTGTCTCGGTCAGGTCGAAGCGCCAGTCGTCCGGGGTCTTCTGGCAGATCAGCAGCCACTTGCGGCGCATGGCGTCGGTCGTTGCCGGATCCATGCGGTCGCGCAGGAATTGCGGCGGGCTCATTATCACCAGATCGAAGCCGGCCAGCGTCGCGTCCATTGCTTCCGCCGCAGGGTACGGGCGGATGTCGAATTGCGGCAGCCAGGCGCGCAACTGGTGGCCGATGTTGCCGAAGTAGGTGACGGCAAAACCGTTCAGGCGCAGGTTCTCGGCCATCATCAGGTAGATCAGGCCGTCGCCGAGCGAGCTGAAGGCGACCAGCGCGATGCGGGCTTTCGCTGCCGGTGCGCTCATGCCGCCAGCCCCCGCTGCACCATCGGCAGCGAAAAGAAGCGCCGCCGCGCCGCTTCGTCAGAAAAGCGCTCGCGCAGGCGTGCAAGGCCGTCGCCGGCGTCGCGCGTCGACGCGAAGAAGGCGACGAGCTTGTCGGCCAGCGCCGCCGCGTCACGCAGCGGGAACAGCCGTGCCGGATCGGCGACGACTTCCGGCGCGCCGCCGCAGTCGGTGGCCATCACCGGCACGCCGGCGACCATGGCTTCCAGCAGCACCATGCCGAAAGGCTCGTGATCGGAACTGAGTGCGAACAGGTCGAAGGCGGAAAAATACCGGCGAACGTCCGGCACCTGGCCGAGAAAGCGGACGCGGTCGGCAATGCCGAGGCCGGCGGCCAGCGCCTTCAGTGCCTCTGCCAGCGGCCCGCTGCCGGCGATCGCCAGCAGCGTGCCGGCCGGCAGGCGCGGCAGTGCCGCAGCGAAGCCCTTGAGCAGCGTCGCCTGATCCTTGTCCGGATGCAGGCGGCCGACATTGCCGATCACCGGTGCCGCCTGTGGCAGGCCGAGCGCCTCGCGCGCCGCCTCGCGCGGCACGATCCCCGCCTGTGCAGCAGCGACGTCGATCCGGTTGTGCAGCGTCTCGATCTTTTCCGCCGGCCACTGCGGCAGGCAACGGCGGATGTCGTCGCGCACCGCATCCGAGACGGCGAGCAGCGACAGGCGCTTGCGGAAGGCGTTGGCGAACCAGCGGCGCGCGGCACGCCGGTAGTCGCCGAAGGCGTGGTGTACGCTGATCACCGGCAGCGTCGTCGCCAGACAGGCGATGTAGGTCGGCTTGGCGCGGTGCGCGATGACCAGTGCGAAATCGCGGCTTGCCGCAATCTTCCGGAGCGCGCGGATCGCTGCCAGCTTGAGGCCGCCGACGGCCTTGCTGCTGAAATCGAGGAAGATCACCTCATCGGACGCCGACACCTGCCGCATGGCCTCGCTCGACTCGCCGGTCAGATAGACGGTGAGCACCTTGTACGGCGACCCCTTGAACAGCGCCGCATACTGGCGTGCAACGTCGGCGAAGGGGCCGTAGTGCGAATGGCAGAACTGCAGGATCCAGCGTTCGGCCATGGTCTCAGGCCGCCTTCACCGAATCCTTGACGACGAGGATGTCTTCCATGATCAGGTACTGCAGGTCCGAGCCGAAGAACATGTTCAGCGCATCGGTCGGCGAGCAGATCATCGGCTCGCCGCGGCGGTTGAGCGAGGTGTTGAGCACGACGCCGTTGCCGGTCAGTTTTTCCAGTTCCAGCATCAGGTCGTAGTAGCGCGGGTTGAACTCGCGCTTCAGCACCTGCGCGCGCGAGGTGCCGTCTTCATGGACGACCTCGGGAACGCGCGACTTCCATGAACTCGCAACCTCGAAGGTGAAGGTCATGAACGGCGCCGGGTGATCGCTGCCGAGCATCTGCGGGCCGACGGTGTCGAGCATGCTCGGGCAGAACGGGCGCCAGCGCTCGCGGAACTTGATCTGCTCGTTGATGCGGTCGGCGACACCGGCGGCGCTCGGGCAGCCGAGGATGGAGCGGCCGCCGAGGGCGCGCGGGCCGAACTCCATGCGTCCCTGGAACCAGGCGACCGGTTGCCCCTCGACCAGCACCCGGGCGATACGCTGCGGCACGTCGCTGATCTGCTGCCACTGCGGCTTGGACGGATGGCGCGCGCAGGCGGCGATCACATCCTCGTTGCTGTAGGCCGGGCCGAGGTAGACGTGCTCCATCTTCTCGACCGGCACGCCACGCTGCACCGATACGTAGGAGGCGGCGCCAATCGCCGTGCCGGCATCGCCGGAAGCCGGCTGCACGAACAGCTCCTTGAGGTCCGGGCGGGCGATGATCTTCTGGTTCAGCTTGACGTTGAGCGCGCCGCCGCCGGAGAAGGCCAGCCGGCCGGTTTCCCTGAGGATGTCACCGAGGTAGTACTCGATCATCTGCAGCGACAGATCCTCGAACAGCTTCTGCATGCTCGCGGCGTAGTGGATGTACGGGTCGTCGGCGATGTCGCCGTGGCGCATCGGGCCCAGCCAGTCGATCAGCTTCGGCGAGAAGTAGTAGCCCCTGCGTTTGCCATTTTCCTTCTCCTTGTAGCGGCGGAAGCCGATCACGTTGGCGTAGTCGGTGTTGACGACCAGCTCGCCGTTCTCGAATTTCGCCAGCCGTGAAAAGTCGTAGCGGGTCGGGTCGCCGTAGGGCGCCATGCCCATCACCTTGTACTCGCCGTCGAGCATCTCGAAGCCGAGGTACTCGGTCAGCGCGCCGTAGAGGCCGCCGAGCGAATCCGGGTCGTAGAACTCCTTGATCTTGGTGATCTTGCCGTTCTCGCCGACGCCGAAGAAGGTCGTCGCGTACTCGCCCTTGCCGTCGATGCCGAGGATCGCCGTCTTTTCGGTGAAGCCCGAGCAGTGGTAGGCCGACGAGGCATGCGAAAGATGGTGCTCGACCGGCACGATCTCGACCTTCTTCAGGTCGAAGCCGAGCTGCTGCAGGCACCACTCGATGCGCTTCTTGTAGCGGAAGTAGCGGCGGTTGCCGGTCAGGATCGCGTCGAGTGAACGGTCGGGCGCGTACCAGTAGCGCTTGGCGTAGTGCCAGCGCGCCTTCTCGGCGAGGCTGATCGGCGCGAACGGAATGGCGACGATCTGCACGTCGCCCGGCTTGAGGCCGGCGAATTCGAGGCAGAACTTCGCTGCCTCGTAGGGCATGCGGTTCTTCGCATGCTTGTCGCGCACGAAGCGTTCTTCCTCCGCCGCGGCGACGAGCTTGCCGTCGATGTAGAGCGCGGCTGACGGATCGTGCGTCAGCGCGCCGGAAAGTCCAAGGATAGTCAGTGCCAAGTGGCGGTTTCCTGCGATGGGTCGGCGGATCGGCGCCTTGCCCAAGGGGCGTGCGGCACCGCCGGGATTTCGGTCAGCCGCGAAGTATACCCTATCCCCCGTAGTGGGCCCGGAAACGAAACTGTCAAACGAATCGTTTAGGCTCAGAGAGTTACCCATCTCTGGCCCGATCAATTTCAATAATGGCCGATTCCCGGAAGTTGCTGTTGCGAGCCATGCTGCTTGCATCGCTGATCTGCGTCCTGTTGTGGGGGCTAGGCACGCGCCCGCTGTACAAGGTGCAGGAAGTGCGTATCGCTGAAACGGCACGTGAGATGCTCGTCAGTGGTGACTGGCTGGTGCCCCGCTACAACGGTGAGTTGCGTCTGCAGAAACCGCCGCTGCCCTACTGGCTGAGCGCTATGAGTTTCAAGGCCTTCGGGGTGGGCGCATGGCAGGCGCGTGTGCCGGCGGCGTTGGCGGGGCTGGCGCTTGTCGTGCTGCTGTGGTGGTGGTTGCAGCGTCGGATGAGCGCCGAAGCCGCGGTGCAGTCCGTTCTGGTGCTGACGGCGTCCTATCTCACCCTGCGCCATTTTCGTAGCGCTGAAGCCGATGCATTACTGCTTCTGTTCACCGCCGGGGCCTGCATGCTCGGACACGTACTGGTCTCCGAAAAAGGGGGGAGAGGGTTGCGGATACTGTTCGGGCTATGCCTCGGTCTTGGCTTTCTCAGCAAGGGGCCGGCGGCGATCGCCATTCCGCTGCTTGCGCTGCTCGCCTTCGCGTTGCTGGAGCGCCGTGCGGGCAGGCCTCCAACGTCGTGGTGCGACCTCATCACCGTGCCGGCGGTATTGACGATGCTCGTTACGGGCTTTGCCTGGTACGCATGGATACTCATTTACCTACACGACGCGGGCAGCGCCTTCTTTGGCCGTCAGGTTGATGAGACCTTCATCAGCGGCAATCATGCGCAACCGGTCTGGTGGTATCTGGCGCGCTGGTTCGAGTTCTATGCGCCGTGGAGTGTGCTCATTGTTCCGGCAGCGCTGCACGCATTGCAGCGCATCCGTCGGGGACAGGAAATTCCGCAGATCGTGCGTTTCTGCTGGGTTTGGTTGCTGGCGACCTTGCTGCTGTTGTCAGCAACGATCAACAAGCAGACCCAGTATGCGCTGCTGCTGGCGCCGGCGGCGGCCGTTGTCCTTGGCAACTATCTGGCGACAGCGGAGGGGCGGTTCCGATGGCTCAATCGTGGGCTGTTCCTCGCCTTCTGCCTTGTCGCCGTTGGTGCTGCCGCCTGGGGTGTTGTTGGCAGGAACCATGGGACTGCGGCCCTGCCCTGGCTGCTGATCAGCGCCCTCGCGGTCGTTGCCGCAATCGCAGCCGGGATGCGTGGCGCCGTGCTGGCAAGCTGGCTCGTCGCCGTGGTTTCGGCCGTTTTCTTTCACTTCGGGGAAGCACATCTTTCCCGCGAAGCGCACAAGAATGCAGCGCAACGCCTGATGCAGGACCATGCCGCGCGGGAACCGCTGTTCCAGTTCGGCGAGGGAGGCGGAGATGGCGCGCTTTCCTTCTATGCGGGCAAAGTCGTCCCGGTCTTGTCGTCGTCGCGCCTCGTGGAGCGCCTGGCACAGCACGCTCCGCTGTGGATCGTCACGGAGGGAAATGCGGTGCCGGTCGTACCGGCGGGCGTTGAGGTGGTACGCGAGGCGGAGGTGGGCGATCTGGTCCTGCTGCGACTCGCCCGCCCTTGAAACGTTGCCGCACGTTTGCGTTCAGTGTCCCTTGTAAGGTGACACTTCGCCTTCCGGCCGCGTCTTGAAGCGCCGATGTACCCAGTAGTACTGCTCCGGCATGGTGCGGACCACGCTTTCGAGCCATACGTTCATGCGCCGGGTATCGGCCTCCGCGTTGTCGCTCGGGAAATTTTCCCACGGGTCGCCGAGCTCCACCCGGTATCCGGCGCTGCCCGGAAGCATGCGCGTGACACAGGGAACCACGGCTGCGCCGGCGAGCCTTGAGAGGCGAGAGAGACCGGTGATGGTCCATGCCGGCACGCCGAAGAAGGGGGCGAAGACGCCATCGCTCTTGCGGCGGAAGTCCATGTCCGGCAGGTAGTAGAACGGTCGGCCGGACTTCATCGCCTTCACCGTCGCGCGCGGCCCGTCCGAGCGAGAGAGCAACTGCTGATTCCCGAAACGGCTGCGCCCGGCGAGCAGCAGCCGGTCAAAGACCGGATCGCTCTGACGAGCGTAGATGCTGACGATGTCGAAGCGCATCGTGACGGCGACGCCGCCCGCATCGAGGCCGACAAAATGCGGCGCGAGCAGCATGACCGGCCGGCCGGCGGCTAGCAGGGCGCGTACCTTCTCCTCGCCGGTGACTTCGATCACGGCATTCAGCCGTTCGCGCGAGGCCCACCAGAACAGGCTGCGTTCCAGCATGCTGCGACCCAGTGCAGCGAAGTGCCGGCGGGCGAGCTCCTCGCGCTTGGTGGCGTCGAGCTCGGGAAAACAAAGCGCAAGGTTGATGCGTACGATATGCCGCCGCTTCTTCGCGAAGCGGAAGAGCAGCGCACCAAGGCTGCGACCAAGCGGGGCGAGCAGCGCAAGCGGCAGGAAGTGCAGCAGCCAGAGCAGGGCGACAGCGGCGCGGGAGAGCATCGGTGGTTAAGGCGTCGGGGGGCGGTCAATGAACGGGGTGGAAGTATCTCCGCCCCAAGGGGGGGCGGTCAAACGGCGCCGTTGTTACTTTTCCCCCGGGGCACCGGTGTGGATTGCGGCAGACCTTGGGGCAACGGATAATCGGCTTTTCATTTCCTCCCGCCTGTCATGTCCCTCGATATCCGCCCTGTCGCGCCCGCCGATGTCGATGCCATTGCCGCCCTGGCCCGCGTCATCTGGCAGGATGCCTACGCCGATATCATCAGTGCAGCGCAGATCGACTACATGCTTGATCAGCGCTACAACGCGCCGCGCCTGCTGGCGGAATTGGCCAAGCCCGGCTACTGGTGGGACCAGGCCTGTATCGACGGCGAGCGGGTCGGTTTCCTGTCCTGCCTGCTGACCGATACGCCCGGAGAGATCAAGCTCGACAAGCTCTACGTGCTGCCGCAGCGTCAGCGGCGCGGCGTCGGCGGAGCGCTCATCGCGCGTGCGGTGGCGCACGGGCTGGCGGCTGGCTGCGACACCCTGATCCTCGCCGTCAATAAGGGCAACGCGCGGGCCATTGCCGCCTATGAAAAGCATGGTTTTGCCATCCGCGATGGCGTGCGGGTCGATATCGGGGGCGGATTCGTCATGGACGACTTTATAATGGCGCGATCCATCCGCTAGGCCGCCATGAAACTCAAATTCTCCAAGATGCATGGGCTGGGCAACGACTTCGTCGTGCTCGACGGCGTGCGCCAGACAGTGGCGCTGTCGCCGGAGCAGCTGCGCCTGCTCGCCAACCGTAATTTCGGTGTCGGCTGCGACCAGATCCTGCTCGTCGAGCCGGCGACGCAGCCTGCCGTCGATTTCCGCTACCGTATCTTCAATGCCGACGGTGGCGAAGTCGAACAGTGCGGCAATGGCGCCCGCTGTTTTGTCCGCTTCGTGCACGAGCAGGGGCTGACCGACAAGACCGACATCCGTGTCGAGACCAAGGGCGGCATCATTGCGCCCCGGCTCGAAGCCAATGGGCTCGTTACGGTGAACATGGGCGTGCCGGTGTTCGAACCCGAGCGCATTCCGTTCGTCAGCCCCGTTGCCGACATCGTTCAGCCGCTGATGGTTGGCGATCGCGAGGTGATGATTACCGCGGTATCGATGGGCAATCCGCACGCGGTACAGGTCGTCGCCGACGTCGACACAGCCCCGGTGGCGGCGCAGGGACCGCAGATCGAATCGCATCCGCGCTTTCCGCAGCGGGTGAACGCCGGCTTCGTGCAGGTGCTCGACCGCCACGCCGTCCGCCTGCGCGTTTTCGAGCGCGGCGCCGGCGAAACGCTGGCCTGCGGCACCGGCGCCTGCGCGGCCGTGGTTGCGGCCATCTCCCGCGGCCTGGTCGAGTCGCCGGTGCGTGTGGAAACGCGCGGCGGAGCACTGAGTATCGCCTGGGACGGCCCTGCCGCCCCCGTCATGATGACCGGCCCCGCCGTCACCGTATTCACCGGAGAAATCGAACTATGAAAGCCGACGAAGTCGCGCATTACCTGCAGAGCAATCCGCAGTTTTTTGAACAGTACGCCGACCTGATGGCGCAACTCGCCATTCCGCACCCGCACAGCGGGCGCGCGATCTCGATCACCGAGCGGCAGATGCTGACGCTGCGCGACAAGAATCGCCAGCTTGAAGCCAAGCTCGGCGAACTGATCGGTTTCGGCGAGGAGAACGACGCGATCAGCGACAAGATGCATCGCCTCGCCGTTGCGCTGATTTCCGCCTACACCTTTCCGGCCGTGATGCACACGCTCGGCTATCACTTGAAGGAGGATTTCGCGGTGCCGGAAGTGGCGGTGCGGCTGTGGAGCTTGCCCGCAGGGGAGCGCGAGGCATTGCCCGAGTTCGCCGAGGTCAGCCAGGAACTGCAGGTCTTCGCCGAAACCCTGACGCACCCGTTCTGCGGCTCGACCTCCGGCTTCGAAACTTCCACCTGGTTTGGCGAAGCCTCGACCAACATCCGCTCGCAGGCGCTGATCGCGCTCCGCGCCGGCGGCGGCACCATCGGCATGGTTGCGCTCGGCGCCTTCGATACCGAGCGTTTTTACGCCGGCATGGGAACGATCTATCTGGAGCGTCTCGGCGACATGGCCTCCGCGGCGATCGCCCGTACCCTGAAGGCGGCGTGAGCGACGCACCGCCGCTGCCGGAGGCGGTCGACACCTGGCTGGCCGAACTCGCCGGCCAGCGCCGCCAGTCCCCCCTCACCATCGCAGCCTATCGCCGCGACCTTGCGTTGCTCACCGAACTCTCGGGAAATGCGGCATTCGCCGCCATCGAGTCGCACCACATCCGCCGCTTTGTTGCCCAGCTGCATGCGCGCGGACTGTCCGGCCGCTCGCTGGCGCGGGTGCTCTCCGCCTGGCGCGGTTTCTACCGCTGGCTGGGGTTGCGCGGCGAGGTACCGCAGAACCCGGCCGCCGGCGTGCGCGCGCCGAAAAGCCCGAAGGCCTTGCCGCGCGCCCTGTCGCCCGACGAGGCCAACGCCTTGCTAGCGCCTGCCGGCGATAATCCGCCGGATGTCCTCGCGCTTCGCGATCAGGCGATCTTCGAGCTGTTCTATTCCTCCGGCCTGCGCCTTGCCGAGCTCGACGGGCTCGACATCGACTGCCTTGCCGATGTCGCCGCCGGCGAGATCCGCGTCCTCGGCAAGCGTGGCAAGACACGTATCGTGCCGGTGGGTGCCCAGGCACGCGAAGCAATCGCCGCCTGGGCGGCGAAACGTGGCGAGCTTGCGGCAGCCGACGAACCTGCACTCTTCGTCGGGCAGCGCGGCAAACGGCTTTCGGTACGGATGATCCAGTCGCGGCTCAAGCGGCGCGCCGTGCTCCTTGGTTTGCCGATGCACGTGCATCCGCACATGTTGCGCCACTCCTTCGCGTCGCACGTCCTGCAATCCTCGGGGGATCTGCGCGCGGTGCAGGAAATGCTCGGCCACGCCAGCATCGCCTCGACGCAGGTCTATACGCACCTTGATTTCCAGCACCTGGCCAAGGTGTACGACGCGGCCCATCCGCGTGCAAAAAGAAAACCCGAGTCCTGACTGGCGGGCGCGCGGCAATTTGCCACCGCCCTCCTGCTCCGCGAACTGCTACTCGACGAACACCAGCCGCAGGCGTTGCGCAGGTGTCAGCGCCCGCCACCACGCCTGTGCCTCGGCAAATGCCTGATAGCCGACCTCGGTCAGCTTGAAGAAGCGCAGGTTGGGCACCCAGTGCGGCGTTCCGCTCGGCGCCGCCCAGCCGTTACGCAGCAGGATGCGGCCGACCAGCGCCGGAAAGGCTGTGCCCGGCACAAGAATGGGCTCGACATCGGCGGTGTCCAGCCAGCTTGAAATCGAGCGTAGCGAGGCAAACCACGACTCGCGTCTGCCGGGGTTGTCGAAGTGATCGGCGAGCGAAGGAATGCGGCGTTCGACAACCATCGACCCACCTTTTGCCATCGCCCGCAGGGCGCGCAACAACTGATAACGCGTGCCGGCCGGGACGTTGCCGCCGTCGAGGGCAAGGGGAGGCGTGGCACGGGCCACATCGGCGCCTTCTGGCGGCTTTGCCGGAAGGACTGCCGGAAGACTGTCCGGACTGGGGATGGCAGCGGCGCGACGGTAGAACCGCTCGGTTGCGATGAAAACAAACATATCGATGCCTCCCCCCGCAGGACGACGCAAAGACAAAACAACTCACCCTCCCGTGAACCCTGATCAATCACGGGAACACTTCAACCATAGATCAAGGCGGCGTGAACTCAAGTCCGCCGATCGGTCGACAACGGCCGTTTGTAGGCGCTGTTCGGCGGCTCGCTCCGCGGGCTGTCGTTCAGGCATCTTCTCCGATCACCAGTCGCTCGCCGTCGAAGCGATACGCGGGAATGACCAAGTTGGCCTGCGCCGGCCCCACCTTGAATACCCGGCCGGCGAGATCGTACTTTGAGGTGTGGCAGGGGCAGAGGAAATGGTCGCCATTGAGGGCGGGTGTGCAGCCCTGGTGCGTGCACAGGCCGATGGCAACGAAAATGTCGGGGCGCAGGGAGCGGAGCGTGTTGCGCGTGGCCGGTGGCTGCAGCGATTGTGCTGATTGCGGGTCGGCAAGTGCCACGTTGGCGGCCTGCAAGGCGCTGATCTCGGTGGCGCGCCGACGCAGTATCCACACTGGCTTGCCCTGCCACTCAACGGTTTTCAGTTTGCCCTCGGGCAGATTGGCGATGTCCACGGTGAGCGGATCGCCGTGCGGCCAGGATTTTGTGGCGTTGTGCTGCTGCGAGAGAAAGAGGGTGCCACCACCCACGGCACAGGCGCCGGCAGCCAGCATGATGCGGCGGCGTTGCGGTTTGCTGGCGTGATCCATCGCTTTTTCCCGGGTGTCGACCTCGTCAGCGTAAAATGCGGCCCATCATGACGCAACTGATTTTGAAGGATGGCAAGGAGCGCTCCCTGTTCCGTCGCCATCCATGGATTTTCGAGGGTTCGGTGGCCCGTCTCGACGGACGGGTGCGACCGGGGGATACGGTCGAGGTGCTCGATGCCGGCGGACGCAGGCTGGCGAAGGCCGCGTGGAGTCCGAAGTCGCAGATTCGTGCCCGCGTGTGGAGTTTCGATCCTGACGAGACGATCGACGACGCCTTCTTCAAGCGCCGCATCGCCGCTGCCGTCGCCCGGCGCGAGGTACTGCCGCAGCTCGCCGGACAGGCAGGCATGCGCCTCATCCACGGCGAGTCGGATGGCTTGCCCGGGGTCATCGCCGATCGCTATGGCGACACGATCTGCCTGCAACTGACCGCCGCGGGCTCGGACAAGTGGCGCAAGGCCATCGTCGCAGCGCTGGTGAAGGCGACCGGTGCTGCCCGTATCTACGAGCGTTCCGATTCCGACGTGCGCGGGCTCGAAGGGCTGGAATCCGTTACCGGCTGGGTGCATGGCGAAGCCCCTGGCGTTGACGAGCCGCCGCTGTCGATCGACGAGAACGGTGTTCGGCTTGGCGTCGACGTCGTTGGCGGCCACAAGACCGGGTTCTACCTCGACCAGCGCGATAACCGCTTGCTGACGCGCGCACTCGCCGCCGGCAGGTCAGTGCTCAACTGCTTCTGCTACACCGGCGGTTTCTCGCTGCAGGCTCTCGCGGGAGGTGCGGCGCACGTTCTTTCTATCGATTCGTCGGGACCTGCGCTCGCCGGCGCGCGCGCCAATCTGGCGCAAAATCCGCAACTCGATGCCAGCCGCACTGAGTGGCTGGAGGCCGACGTTTTCGATGCGCTACGCGTCTTCCGCAAGGAGGGGCGCAAGTTCGATCTGATCGTGCTCGATCCGCCCAAGTTCGCGCCCTCGGCAGCGCACGCCGAGCGTGCGGCACGCGCCTACAAGGACATCAATCTGCTTGGTTTTCGCCTGCTCGCACCCGGGGGGCTGCTGATGACCTACTCCTGCTCCGGCGGCATCGGCCTCGAACTTTTCCAGAAGATCGTTGCCGGTGCGGCCATCGACGCTGGGCGTGACGCGCGCATCCTGCAGCGTCTTGCTGCCGGTGCCGACCATCCGGTGGCCGTGCACTTCCCGGAAGGCGAATACCTCAAGGGCCTGTTGCTGCAGGCCGATTGAGGAGTATCGGCGGTCAGGGCGTCGTGCTTCGATTGCCAGTGTTTTGTGGGTGGGGTTATATTGCCCGGAACAAGAAGGGGAGCGATGATGACCACGACCGATGTGCCGCGCGGAACGACCGCCCACTCGCCTGATCTGGGATGGAGCCAGGTACGTGAAACCGTGCTCATGCTCGAACTTGCCGCCGCCCAGATCGATGCGGCGATGCGTGACAGCAATGCTTCGGTCGATGTATTGACCGGTTCGTTCACCAACATGGCGGAAACACTGCGCCTGATCACCGGCACGCTCGCCGAAGCGGACGCTTCGGCCGACGAGACCCGGGCGCGATTGCTCAGCGCAGCCGGCCAGGTTTCCGGAATGGTCAATGAGGCCGTGGTGGCCTTTCAGTTCTACGACAAGCTGGCGCAGCGGCTCGCGCACGTGACGCACAGCCTTGGCGAGTTGTCCGAGCTAGTGGGTGACCAGCGACGCATCTTCAACCCACAGGCCTGGGTCGAGCTACAGGGCAGGATTCGCGGCAAATACACCACCCCGGACGAACGCGAGATGTTCGAGGCGGTGATGACAGGCACGCCCGTTGCCGAGGCGATCGCCCGCTACGTTGAAACACTCCGGCAGCAGAAAGTCGACGACATCGAGCTGTTTTGAAATCCTGCCGACATCTAATTGCAACATTGTTGCATTTGAAGTCTGCATGTGGTCTAATCCGGCGCCATGCCGGACAAGACTCCTTCCTCCACATCAACGCCGATCTCGCCGGCCGAGCGCATCCGCGCCACCGGCGCCCGTGCGACGCCTGCCCGCATCCGCGTGCTCGAACTGCTTTCGTCGGCACCGGTGCCGCTATCGCATCACGATGTCGAACTCGCGCTGGGCGATGCCACGCTTGACCGTGTGACGCTCTATCGCGTGCTCGACTGGCTGGTGGCCTCCGGCCTTGCCGTCAAGCGCGCCGACGAACGACGGGTATGGCGGTTCACTCTCGCTGGCGGCGGTCAGCACCACAGTCACGTGCATTTCCGCTGCGATGCCTGCGGCCGCGTTTATTGTCTGGATGCGCCGGCCCCAATCGCACCCGTGATGCCGGAGGGCTTTACGCTGGCGCGCCTCGAATTCGACCTTTCCGGTCGGTGCGCCGATTGCAACCGGAGCGCACGGTGAGCCAGCGTCTGGAAACAGTGCCGGTACCGCCTGCCGTCCCGTCGACAGCGTCGGCACCCATTCCCGTCACCATCCTCACCGGCTTTCTCGGCAGTGGCAAAACCACGCTGCTGAACCGCATCCTCTCCGAACGTCATGGCGAGAAAATCGCGGTGATCGAAAACGAGTTTGGCGAGGTCGGTATCGACAATGATCTGCTCGTTTCCGCCGACGACCAGATCGTCGAGATGAACAACGGCTGCATCTGCTGCAGCGTGCGTGGCGATCTCATCCGCATTCTCGGTGAATTGGCCGAGAAGCGTGACAGCGGCCGGCTCGCCTTCGATCGCGTCATCATCGAAACCACCGGGCTTGCGGAACCAGGGCCCGTTGCGCAGACCTTCTTTGTCGATGAAGCCATCGCGCAGCGCTATCTGCTCGACGCAGTGGTCACACTGGTCGATGCCGTGCATGCCGGTCGTCAGCTTGATGAACACGAGGCCGCACAGTCGCAGATCGGCTTTGCCGACCGCCTGCTGCTTTCGAAGACCGAACTTGTCGAGGCCGATGCGCTGAACGAACTGCAGGAGCGGCTGGCCGCGATGAACCCGCGCGCCGCGCAGCTGGCAGTGCATTTCGGCGCGATGCCGCTCACCGAAATTCTCGACGTGCGCGGCTTCAACCTCAATGCCACGCTGGAGATCGAACCGGGTTTCCTCGCACATGCGCATCACCATCACGACGACCGCATCGGCTCGGTGGTGTTTCGTGCGGAGCGCGATTTCGATGGTGCGAAACTGCAGGATTTCATCGGCGGCATCGTCCGCGTCTTTGGTGACGACCTGATGCGCTACAAGGGCGTGCTCGCTGTCGACGATCTGCCGTACCGCATTGTCCTGCAGGGCGTGCACATGCTGATGGGCGCGAGTCCCGGGCAAGCCTGGGGCGATGCGCCGCGGATCAGTACCGTCGTCGTCATCGGTCGCGACCTGCCACGCGAAATCATTCTCACCGGCCTGCAGCAATGCCTGAAGTAGATCCGGCCCGGCAGATTCCGGTCACCGTGCTCACCGGTTTCCTCGGTGCCGGCAAGACCACGCTGCTCAATCATCTGCTGCGGCAGCCGGCGATGAGCGATGCCGCGGTGCTGATCAACGAATTCGGCGATGTCGGCATCGACCACCATCTGGTCGACAAGATCGACGACAGCATCCTGCTGCTCGATTCCGGCTGCCTCTGCTGCAGTGTGCGCGGCGATCTCGCACGCGCCTTGCGCGATCTCTTTATGAAGCGCCTGCGTCGAGAGATTCCCGCCTTCTCGCGGGTGCTGATCGAAACCACCGGGCTCGCCGACCCGGCGCCGGTGATCTACACGCTGATGGAAGATTTCTTCATCGCCGAACGTTTCCGCAGCGACGGCATTGTGACGGCGGTAGACGTCACCCATGCCGACAGGCAACTCGATGCCCACGCCGAGGCGGTGAAACAGGTGGCAATGGCGGATCGCATCCTGCTCACCAAATGTGATCTGGCGTCCGCCGGGCAGCGGCTGCAGGTGGCGCGGCGGGTTGTCGCGCTGAATCCCGGCGCGCCGCAGATCGAGGTGAGCGGGGGAATGGTCGAAGCGACCGCGCTTGCTGGTTGCGGGCTGTATGATCCCGCCACCAAGACTGCCGATGTGCGCCGCTGGCTGGCCGAGGAAGAGGTGCGTGCGGCTGCCGGTCACGCGCACCCGCACCCGCACCGAGACACGGAAGCCAGCGAGCGCCACGATGCCCGCGTGAAAAGCTTTGTCCTGCGATTTGCCGAGCCCTTCGTCTGGGGCGAATTCGCCGAGGCGGTCGACGTGCTGCTCGCCACCTGCGGCGATCGCATCCTGCGCATCAAGGGCCTGGTGAACGTCGTCGGCGAGGCGCAACCGCGCGTCGTGCATTGCGTGCAGCACATGCGTTACCCGGAAGCCTCGTTGCCGGAATGGCCGGATGCGGATCGTGGTGATTCGCGCCTGGTCTTCATCGTCCGCGATTTCGAGCGCGAATACGCCGAGAAGGCGTTTGCGATGTTCTGCGGTGCGGCGGCGACATGAACCCGACCCTTCGACGCCTGCGTCTGTGGCTGCTCGCCGCGCTGCTGGTTGGCGGGCAACTGCTTGCGCTTGCCCATGCCGCCGAGCATGCGTCCGGCGAGGCGACAGAGGTCTGCCTCGCCTGCCTTGCCGCACAGGAACTTACCGGTGCGGCGCCGCCCGCATCACCGATTGTCGTTTTTCCGCAAGCATCGACGCCACCGCGCGTGGCGCCGATTGTCTCCCTCTCGTTTTCGCGCCTTACCACGTGCCGCCGGGCACGCGCCCCGCCAGCTGCCTGACGATCCTCGCGGCACCGTGCCGCGGAACCATTCGCCGTCGCGCGGCGAATACCCTAATTCGTCAGGAGTCCATCATGCAAAAACCGTCCCGGGCGGCGCTCGCCCTTGCTTTGTCCATTGCCTTCCCCCCATCGGTGGCACTCGCCGCCAGCGACGCCGATCTCGCCGAGATCCGCAAGCAGTTGCAGCAGATGAAGGATGCCTACGAGCAGCGCATCGCCACCCTTGAACAAAAACTCGTCAAGGCCGAGAACACGGCGACCAAGGCGGAAGCGACCGCGAAGGAGGCGGCCAGTGTCGCCAGCGAGGCGCGTCTGCGCCCGCCCGCCGCACAGCCCGCCACCGGCTTCAATCCGGAAATATCGCTCATCCTGCAAGGGCAGTACCGCCGCATGAAGGATATCGAGGAGCGCCAGATTACCGGCTTCTGGCCCGCCGCCGGCCACGATCACGACGACCACGGGCACGGTGCTGACCGGCGCGGTTTTTCGCTCGACCATACTGAACTGGTCTTCTCCGCGAACATCGATCCCTACTGGCGCGGCCAGGCGGTGCTGGCACTGCAGGACGGCGAGGTCGAGGTCGAGGAGGCCTTCTTCCAGTCGCTTGGCCTTGGGCACGGTTTCGGTCTGAAGGGCGGGCGGATGCGCTCCGGCATCGGCTACCTCAACGAGCAGCACGCCCATGCCTGGGATTTCGCCGATGCGCCGCTGATCTACAAGGCGATGTTCGGTGACGAAGGCAGCTACGCACAGGACGGCGTGCAGCTCAAATGGGTCGCCCCGACCCCCTTCTTCCTCGAATTCGGCACCGACTTCGGTCGCGGCGCCAACTTCCCCGGCAGCGATCGCAACAAGAACGGCAGTGGCGCCGGCGCCGTGTTCGCGCATGTCGGTGACGACATCGGCAGCAGCCACAGCTGGCGCGCCGGCCTCTCTTACCTGCAGACCAAGGCGAAGGAGCGCGAGACGCATTTTACGGACGTCGGCGGCCTTGAAGCGCAGGGCGTGTTCGAGGGCAAGTCGAAGACCTGGATCGCCGATTTCGTCTGGAAGTGGGCGCCCGAGGGAAATCCCAAGTACCGCAATTTCAAGCTGCAGGGCGAATACTTCCAGCGGCGCGAGCGCGGCACGCTCGATTGTCGCGACGAGGAGGGCGTGGGCAATGCCTGCGATCCGGGCGCCAGCGGCGCGACGGTAACGAGCGATTACCGCACCCGCCAATCAGGCTGGTACCTGCAGGGCGTCTATCAGTTCAGCCCGAACTGGCGCGCTGGTGTGCGCTATGACCGCCTCGATTCCGGCACACGCGATTTCGGCGTCAATGCCGCCAATCTCGTTGTCGACAATTACCGGCCGAAGCGCGTATCGCTGATGGCCGACTACAGCTGGAGCGAATTCGCGCGCATGCGTCTGCAGTTCGCACAGGACAAATCGATGCAGGGCGTGACCGACAATCAGGTGTGGGTGCAGTACGTCATGAGTCTGGGCACCCACGGCGCCCACAAGTTCTGAAAACGTTCATGGCTTGGCGATACTTCGTTGCTCGCCTCCTTGTTTGCATGGCGCAAACGGCGTCGGCGCGCACCTCGTCTCGACAGCGCCATGAACGTTTTTTCAGGGGGGCGCTCGCTCCCCTGCTCATAAGCCATGTGAGAGGTAATTTATATGACTAGAAAATTGTTCCTGGGCCTCCTCGCGAGTGCCATCTTTTCCTTTCCTGTTCACGCCGCGCTCAACATCTTCGCCACCGTCCCCGAATGGGCGGCGCTGGCGAAGGAGATCGGTGGCGATCGCGTCAGCGTTCATGCCGCGACCACCGGCCTGCAGGATCCGCACCGCATCGAGGCGCGGCCGTCGCTGATCGCGAAGGCGCGCTCGGCACAGCTGGTCATTGCCACCGGTGCCGAACTGGAGGTTGGCTGGCTGCCGGTGGTGCTGCGCGAGTCCGGCAACCGGGGCATCCAGCCGGGCCAGTCCGGCAACTTCGAGGCGGCTTCGGTGGTGACGATGCTGGAGATTCCGAAGGTGCTCGATCGTGCGCACGGCGACGTGCACGCCGCCGGCAACCCGCATGTCCAGCTCGATCCGCACAACATCCGCAAGGTGGCGGAAGCGCTTGCCGCACGCATGAGCGAGCTCGATCCGGCCGAGACGATGTTCTACCGCGGTAACCTGCAGTCGTTCGCGGCCCGCTGGGCTGCTGCGACCGAGCGTTGGGAGAAGGCGGCGGTGCCGCTGCGTGGCATGCCGGTACTTGTCCAGCACAATGCCTTTCCCTATCTGACGCGCTGGCTTGGCATCAGGGAACTCGCCGCGCTGGAGCCCAAACCGGGTATCGAACCTTCGGCAGCTCACCTCGCGGGCCTGCTTGCGCAACTTGAGAAGCAACCAGCGCGCATGGTCCTGCGTCCTGCCTATCAGCATGATGCGCCGTCCCGCTGGATTGCCGAACGCGCCCGGATTCCGGCGGTCACGCTGCCGTTTACCGTTGGCGGTACGCCGGAGGCGGTTGATCTGTTCGCCTTGTTTGACGATACGCTGCGTCGCCTGCTGGCGGCGGCGATGGTGCGCTAGACCATGCTGATCGAGGCTCGCGACCTCGTCGCCGGCTATGCGGCCCCCGTTTGCGGGCCGCATTCGCTAACACTCGCGTGCGGCGAGATCCTGGGTGTGACCGGCCCCAACGGCTGCGGAAAATCCACCTTGCTGGGCGCGCTTGCCGGTAGCGTGCGCATCTTTACCGGTACCGTGCGACGGGCTCCGGGGCTGCGCGTGACCCTGCAGACGCAGCGCCAACCCCGGGTCGATGGCTTGCCGGTCAGCGGTAGCGAATTGCTGGCGTTGACCGGCGCGGTTCCGGCAGGTCTGCCGGATTGGCTGGCAGGTCGTGTCAGCGAACGGCTCGACCATCTTTCCGGCGGGCAGCGCCAGTTCCTGCACCTGTGGGCCTGCCTGCAGGCGCCCGGCGATGTGGTGCTGCTCGATGAGCCGACCAACAATCTCGACCAGGATGGCGTCGAACAGCTGGCCGGCGCGCTGCGCGCGCGCGCGGCCGCCGGGGCCGGCCTGATTGTCGTCAGCCATGATGCCGACTTCGTCGCCGCCGTCTGCGATCGCGTGCTCTCGCTGGAGGTGCGGCGATGAACGGAAACCTGGCGTCCATTACCGGACTGCTGTTCGATCCCCTGTTTGCGACGCCGTTCCTGACCGGTCTCGCGTTTGCCCTGTTGCTGCCGCTGCTCGGCACCTACCTGCGCCTGCGCGACGAATGGCTGGCGGCGCTCGCCTTTGCTCAGACCGCGGCGGCCGGTGCGCTGCTGGCGATGCTGGCCGGCCTGGCGCCGCTGTTCGGCGGCCTGCTCGCCGCCACTGGCGTCGCCGGCCTGAAGAGTGCCTTCGAACGCCGGAATGCTGCAACGCAGGGTGCAGCCTATGCACTGGTTCTGGTTGCCGGCTGGGGCGTGTCGGTCCTGCTGGTGGCGAATCTGCCGCTCGCCGAACGGCTTGGTCACGCACTGTTCGATGGCCAGCTCTATTTTGCGGATCGTCAGCACCTGATCGCGGCCTGGCTGACGCTGGCCATCGCCGGCGCCGCGTTGCTGCGCCTCTCGCGGACCTTGCTGCTGTGCCACCTGTTTCCGGATTTCTTCCGTGCACGCGGCCGCTCCGAGCGCCGCGTGCACCTTGCCTTCGACATGCTTGTTGCCGCCGTGCTGGCGATGGCGACGATGAGCATCGGCGTCATGGCCGCCTTCGCGATGATTTTCGTGCCGCCGCTGCTTGCCTGGCGCTGGGCGGGTAATTGGCGCCGCGCGCTTTTTCTGGCGACCTGCGCTGGGCTTGGCGGCTACCTGCTGGCATTCGTGCTGGCACTCGTCACCGACCAGCCGTTTGGCCCCGTGCTGGCCCTGCTCTTCGTCGCCGCCGCCATTCTCTCGGGACTAGCGGGGCGTGTTTGGGGCGCAACGTAGCGGCGGGAAAGAGACGGGCCGTTCATGACGGCAAATTGCGGCCCCGCGGCCAATGTGTTAAAACGACCGCTCGTCGCCAACCGAGCACCGATAGTCGTTTCCCGCTGCGTATGGTTTTCTCGTTCTTCAAGAAATCTCCCGAAAAAATGGTGGCCCGCCCCGCGGCAGCACCGCGTCCGAAGTCGGAGGCGCCGGCGACGCCTGCCGCACCGGCTCCGGCAGCAGGCACGGCGGCGCCTTCTGCCGAGGCAGCTCAGGAGGTGTCGCGCGAACTGGCGCCGCTCGACTTTACGTCCTCCGTGCCTTCGGCGCAGGCAGCGCCGGTCGCTCCCAGTGATTTCAGCGATCTCAGCGAGAGCGATGGCGGCTTTCATCTTGAGGCAGACATCGATCCGGTCGAGGCCGATATCGAGCAGGCCGCCGTGCTCTACGCCAACGGCCAGGATGCAGCCACCGGTGCGGTACTCGAAAATGCCGTGCATGTGCATCACTTCGGCCCGGGGGAGCGCCTGTGGTTGATGCTCTTCGACTTCTACCGCTTGAGCAATCAGCATGCTCCCTTCGATGCGCTCGGCATCGAATACGCCAAGGCCTTCGAGAAGTCGCCGCCTGTATGGCGCGGCGCGGCAGCGCCGAAAGCTCCGCCCAAGCCAACAGCCTTCTCAGGGACTGTCATTTTCAAGGGCAGCCTGACGGGTGAGAACGACGCCGCCTTCGCTGCCCTCGACGAAGCCATCGACAAAAATCCGAAGCTGCGTGTCGAACTGAATCGGGTCAAGGAGATCGACGATCTCGGTGCCGAACGCATGCTCGGCGTGCTGGAAACAGCGCGCAAGAAAAAGCGCGAGATCGAGTGGGCCGGCCGCGACGCCCTGGTGGCAATGCTTGAAACTTTGACCGAAGTCGGCAAACGGGAGAATGCCGGCTGCTGGCTGCTGCTGCTGGAGCTGTATCAGTTGATGGGCAAGGAAGCCGTGTTCGAGGACATGGCGATCAACTACGCGGTGACCTTCGAGATGTCGCCGCCGTCGTGGGATCCGAAGCGGGTTGTTGCCGGCGAGCCCAAGCCGCTGGCGATCGAGGTTGGCAGTGAGGAGGAAGAGGCCGCCAATTTCCATTTGAAAGGCGACCTCAAGGCCGAACGTTTCGGTGGTCTGCCCGCTTTCATCGAATCGCAGGATCCCGTAGTGCTCGAATTCTCCGAGGTGACGCGCATCGATTTCGTCAGTGCCGGCACGCTGGTCAATATGCTGACGCCGGCCAAGCGCGCCGGCAAGCGCATCGTCATCAAGCACCCCAATCATCTGGTTGCCGAACTGCTCGGCGTCGTCGGCCTCAAGGGCGTTGCCGAGATCACCTACGCCAAGCAGTAGGCCGCCCTCGCTTCTTTCGCGAAAGCAATCCATGGAACAGTATCACGGTACCACCATCCTCTCCGTGCGCCGTGGCCAGTCGGTCGCGATGGGCGGCGATGGCCAGGTCACGCTTGGCAACATCGTCATCAAGGCCAGTGCGCGCAAGGTACGCAGGCTCTATAAGGAGCGCATTCTTGCCGGCTTCGCCGGCGGTACGGCCGATGCCTTTACCCTTTTTGAGCGCTTCGAACAGAAGCTGGAAAAGCATCAGGGCCATCTGCTGCGTTCGGCGGTCGAACTGGCGAAGGACTGGCGTACCGATCGGGCGCTGCGCCGGCTGGAAGCGATGCTCGCCGTCGCCGACCGCGAATGCTCGCTGATCATCACCGGCAACGGTGATGTGCTCGAACCGGAGCAGGGCATCGTCGCCATCGGCTCGGGCGGGGCTTTCGCGCAGAGTGCCGCGCGCGCCCTGCTCGAAAACACGGAACTCGCGCCGGTCGAGGTCGTGCGCAAGTCGCTGGAGATTGCCGGCGACCTCTGTATCTACACCAACCGCAACTTCACGCTCGAAACGCTGGATTGAGCGTCTCCCCGCAACACGCGCTGCCCGCCCCTCCGGAATCTTCTCGCATGACCCAGATGACCCCTCAGGAAATCGTCCACGAACTGGACAAGCACATCGTTGGCCAGAACAAGGCCAAGAAATCCGTTGCCATCGCTTTGCGCAACCGCTGGCGCCGGGCGCAGGTCGCCGACCCGCTGCGGCAGGAGATCACGCCGAAGAACATCCTGATGATCGGGCCGACCGGCGTCGGCAAGACCGAGATTGCGCGCCGGCTGGCACGGCTGGCCAACGCGCCGTTCATCAAGGTCGAGGCGACCAAGTTCACCGAGGTCGGCTACGTCGGCCGCGATGTCGATACCATCATCCGCGATCTTGTCGAAGCGGCAGTGAAGAGCGGTCGCGAGACGGCGATGAAGCGCATGCGCGCCCGCGCCGAGGATGCCGCCGAGGAACGCGTCCTCGATGCGCTGTTGCCGCCGGCGCGCGGCAGCAACTTCTTCGGCAATGAGAATGCCCAGACCGAGGATTCGACGACGCGCCAGAAATTCCGCAAGAAGCTGCGCGAGGGCGAGCTCGACGACAAGGAAATCGAGATCGAACTCGCGGCGCCGTCGATGAGCGCCGAGATCTTCGCGCCGCCCGGCATGGAGGAACTGACCAATCAGATCCAGGGCATGTTCCAGAACATGGGCAGCGGGCGGAAGAAGTCGCGCAAGCTGAAGATTCAGGAAGCGATGAAGCTGCTCGTCGACGAGGAAGCCGCCAGGCTCGTGAACGACGAGGAGGTGAAACTCGACGCGGTACAGAACGTCGAGCAGAACGGTATCGTCTTCCTCGACGAGATCGACAAGGTGGCCAGCCGTTCCGACCTGCAGGGCGCCGACGTCTCGCGCCAGGGCGTGCAGCGCGATCTGCTGCCGCTGGTCGAGGGGACGACGGTGTCTACCAAGTACGGCATGATCAAGACCGACCACATCCTGTTCATTGCCAGCGGTGCCTTCCATCTTGCCAAACCGTCCGACCTGATCCCCGAGTTGCAGGGCCGCTTTCCGATCCGCGTCGAGCTGGAGTCGCTGTCGGTGGCCGACTTTGAGCGCATCCTGACGCAGACCGACGCCTGTCTGACCAAGCAGTACGAGGCGCTGCTCGCTACCGAAGGGGTCACGCTCGAATTCCGCGATGACGGCATACGCCGGCTGGCCGAGATCGCCTGGGCGGTGAACGAAAAAACCGAGAACATCGGCGCCCGCCGCCTGTACACGGTGATGGAAAAACTGCTCGAAGAAGTCTCTTTCGATGCCGGCAAGCCCGGTACCGAAAAGCTGCGGATCGACGGCACCTATGTCGACAGCCGCCTTGGCGAACTGGCGCAGAACGAAGACCTGTCGCGCTACGTGCTGTGACGAATCGTTCCGGTCATCCCGGCGAAAGCCGGGATCCAGGCAGCAGGCGGTCACCCAACAGCAAACCGCATCCTCCGGTGCTTCAATCCGGATTCAGGCCTCCATTGACGATGACATTCCGCCATTAACCCATGCTTCTGCGCATCGTTGCCATCATCTTCCCCATCTTCGCCATCGTCGCGGTCGGCTACGCCTACGCACGCGTGAAGAAGCCGAACATGGCCTTCGCCAACCAGCTGAACATGGATATCTTCGTTCCGGCGCTGGTCTTTGCGGCACTGGCGAGCAAGGATTTCGACCTGATGGCCAACTGGAAGCTGGCGGTTGGCGGCACGCTCGTGGTGCTCGGCTCCGGCCTGCTCGCCTGGCCGGTGGCGAAGCTGATGAAGGTGCCGGCGAACACCCTGCTGCCGCCGATGATGTTCAACAACTCCGGCAACATGGGCCTGCCGCTGATGGTGCTGGCCTTCGGCGAACAGGCGCTGCCGCTCGCCGTGGTGCTCTTCTTCGTCGAGAATACGCTGCACTACTCGCTCGGTACCTGGATGCTCGATCACCGGGCGAAGCTGTGGAACCTCTGGCGCGTGCCGGTGATTGCCGCGGCCATTGCCGGGCTGGCGGTGAGCCTGCTGAAGATCGAGCTGTGGTCACCGCTCTACATCGGCATCAAGATGCTCGGCGACGTCTCCATTCCGCTGCTGCTCTTTTCGCTCGGCGTCCGCCTGACCGACTCCGCCGCCAAGGATGTGAAGCTCGGCCTTGTCGGCGCGGCGCTGTGTCCGCTTGCCGGCATGGCCATCGCGTGGCCAGTGGCCATCGTGTTCGGCCTGGACGAAATGCAGACGGGCATGCTGCTCATCTTCGGCGCTCTGCCGCCGGCTGTGCTCAACTACATCTTTGCCGAGAAGTACCGGCAGGAGCCGGAGCGGGTCGCCTCGATCGTGATGATCGGGAACGTCGCCTCGCTCGTCTTCATCCCGTTTGCGCTCGCCCTCGCGCTGCGCTGAGGGCGACGGAGTCCCCTCGACTGCGCTACCAGATACCTGTTTCTCCGGCACGGTGGCGCGAAAAAACCGCTTGCAATTATGGACGGCAGGCCCCATAGTGCGCGGCAGCGATCTTCAAGTCACACAGCAGTAGCAGTTGTCTGGTTCAGTACCGCCGTTTTTCGGTCCGTCTTTCCCTTCTTCTCCCGCCGTCTTGATCATCGTTCCCGCGCTGGAAGATGTTCTTCCGCGCTTCAACTTTTCAAGGAAATACAAGACATGGCAACTGGTACCGTCAAATGGTTCAACGACTCCAAGGGTTTCGGCTTCATCACTCCTGATGCTGGCGGCGAAGATTTGTTCGCGCACTTCTCGGCAATTCAGGGCCAGGGTTTCAAGACCCTCACGGAAGGCCAGAAGGTGACGTTCGACGTCGCCAAGGGCCCGAAGGGCATGCAGGCCGCGAACATCCAGGCTGCATGATCAGTGAGGCTTGACGTAGCGGCAACGCTGCGTTGCAAACCTCTGGAGAGAACCCGGCTCTGGCCGGGTTTTTTCATGCAGTTTTTCGCGAAGGAATCGCTGTGGCAAAAGAAGATCTGATCGAAATGAACGGCGTCGTCGATGAAGTGATGCCGGACTCCCGCTACCGCGTCACACTCGAAAACGGGCATGCCCTCATCGCCTACAGCGCTGGAAAAATGCGCAAGCATCACATCCGCATTCTTGCCGGCGACCGGGTGTCGCTCGAACTATCCCCTTACGATCTGAGCAAGGGCCGCATCACCTTCCGCCATATCGAAGGCCGCCCGATGGCGCAGCCGGGCGCGCGTCGCCGCTGATCGCTCAGACGGGGCTTCCCCCGTCGCGCCTGGGATGAACGATTTCCCGGGCGGTGTAATGCATTATGATTGACGGCATCCTGCATTCCGGTGCCGCCAATCAAATGATTCCCGATTTCCAATCCTTGATGCGTCCCCTGCTGGAGCTTCACTCCGATGGCAGAGAGCATGTCAATCGCGACTTGGTTAACTCACTTGCCGCACAGCATTCCCTCTCTGACGATGAGCGCCGGGAAATGTTGCCCAGCGGTCGCGCCAAGACCTTTGATAATCGGGTCGGTTGGGCGAAAACCTATATCTCCAATGCTGGCCTGATTTCTTCTCCTCGCAGAGGGATCTCCCTGATAACTGACAAGGGAAGCCGCCTTCTCAAGGAGCACGTTGGGCCGATAAATCTCCGTGTTCTCACTGATCTAGGTGTTGGCCGCCCAATGAAAGCGAGGTCGCGGAGTGAAGTCATGTCTGCGGAGCGACTGGATGACACAGAGACCCTGCCAGACGAGCAGACCCCGGAAGAAGCGTTCGAAAACGCATATCAAAAAATCCGGAGTGATGTCGAAGCTGAAATAATTGCACGGATTTTGGCGAATCCACCGGAATTTATGGAGCGTGTCATCGTCGATCTGGTTGTGAAGATGGGGTATGGCGGCAACCGCAAGGATGCCGGTGAGGCGATCGGCCGTTCTGGCGACGAGGGGATCGACGGCATCATTAAAGAGGACCCTCTCGGCCTCGACATCATCTATCTTCAGGCGAAGCGCTATGAAGGAACCGTTGGGCGGCCCGATGTTCAGAAATTCGCAGGAGCTTTGCAGGGGCAGCGCGCGAAGAAAGGGATCTTCATTACAACCTCGTCCTTTTCAAGGGAGGCCCGAGATTTCGCTACAAAGATTGAGTCGAAAATCATTTTGATCGACGGGCCAATGCTGGGACGTTTGATGTTCGACTACGGAATCGGGGTCTCTGTCAGTACGGCATACGAACTCAAACGAATCGACACAGATTATTTTGAAGAATCCTGATCTGAGCGAATTGTGCGCCACTCGGCGCTCGTAAGTCGTTTCAGCTTCTCCGGCGTCAACGGAAACACCGAAAACGGAGTGCCTGCCGCCGCCCAGATCGTCGCGAATCGCTGCAGATCCTCATCCAGTACCAGTTTCACCGGTTTTGCATGCCCGATCGGCGACACCCCGCCAATGGCGTAGCCGGTCGCCTCGCGCACATGGTCTGCGTCGGCTCGGCCGAGTTTTTCGCCGACGATGGCGGCAACTTTCTTCTCGCAGACGCGATTCGTTCCGCTGGCGACGACCACCACGGCCATGCCGCTTTCCTTGCCGCGGAACACGACCGACTTGGCGATTTCGGCGACCGTGCAACCGATGGCCGCCGCCGCTTCGGCGCTGGTACGCGTTGGCTGTTCGAACTCGACGACCTGCGCATCCAGTCCTTTGTTATGCAGCAGCGCCTGCACGCGCAGCGCGGTCGGGTGTTGCGCCGGTTTCACGCGGGTTGCGCCTTGGCGATGGCTGCCTCGCGAATCGGCAGGTTGGCGATCGCGGCGAGCGATGCGAGTGCGATGTCTGCGTACCACATCCAGCTGTAGTCGCCGAACCGGGTGATGGCGAGCCCGCCCAGCCAGGCGCCGAGGAAGCCGCCGATCTGGTGCGAAAGCAGTGTCAGGCCGAACAGGGTGCCGAGATAGCGCACGCCGAACAGCTTGCCGACGATGGAGGCGGTGGGCGGTACGGTGGCCAGCCAGGTGAAGCCGAGGCCAGCGGCGAAGAGGTAGAAGGTCCATTCCGTCTTCGGCGCCAGCAGGTAGGCGATGACCAGCAGCGCGCGCGAGGCGTACATCCAGAACAACACCATCTTGCTGCGGTGATGTGTGATCGCATGGCCGGCGTAGAGGCTGCCGGCGATGTTGGTGAGGCCGATGATGGCCAGCGTCCAGCTCGCCACGGCTGGCGGCAGGCCGCACAGGTCGACCTCGCCGGGCATGTGCGTGACGAGGAAGGCGATGTGAAAGCCGCAGGTGAAGAAGCCGGCGTGCAGCAGCAGGTAGCTGCGGTCGCCCATGGCGCCGCAGACGGTGTTCCACATCCCCGCTTCGCCGGGGGCGGCGACGGCAGGTTTCGTTCCCTTCGGCGCGACGACGCCGACCAGCGGCAGTGCGGCCAGCGCCACGGCCGCGAGCGACCACATGGCCCCCATCCAGCCGAAGACCTGGATCAGTTTCTGCAGGATCGGCGCGAAGATGAACTGGCCGAAGGAGCCGCCGGCGTTGATCACGCCCGAGGCCGCGGCGCGCGATTCGACCGGCAGGCGCTGCGCGGTGGCGCCCATCAGCACCGAGAAACTACCGATGCCGGAGCCCATCGCCGAGAGCAGGCCAAGCGAAACGACGAGGCCGAAGGTGCTGTCCATGAAGGGCGTCAGCGCGCTGCCGATGGCGAGAATGAGCAGGCCGCAGACGAGCGCCTTGCCGGGGCCGTAGCGATCGGCGAAGGCGCCGGCGACCGGCTGGATCGCACCCCAGGTGAACTGGCCGACGGCCAGGGCGAAGCTGATCGCGGCGATACCGAGGCCAGTGCTGGTGTTGAGCGGCGAGACGAAAAGGCCGAGCGACTGGCGGGCGCCCATCGTCACCATCATGATGCCGGCGGCGGCGAGGGTGATGCACCAGAGCTGCGGCGTGTTGAGGGTGCGGAACATGGAAGAGCCCCGTTGTTGTTATAGGCGCGATTGTAGGCTGACTCGGTGCCTGTGGTTTGGTTCCCGTATCGCGGGACACCACTGGGCGAAACCGATATCGTTCCCGTCTCTCCGGCGAAGTCCGTGGCTCCGTTTGCCGTACATGGCGGACTCCGGCCAGGGCGAAGCCCGGCCTACCTCAAGCGTGCACAGCCAGCCCTCAGCCTGTCGAAGCCTGTCCTGAGCCTGTCGAAGGAGAGAGAGAAGGGCGCCGGAATGACGGTGCTTCCAGCTCAGCCGAAGAAGCGCTCGATCTTCCGCCGATCGCGCTTCGTCGGGCGACCCTTGAGGTCGGCGCCTGGCGCGGGCGCGAGCGTTCTCGCCTCGGCCGCCTGTTCGCGCGCACTGCGGCTGGCTTCGGTTTCCTCGTAGAGCTGCCGGGCTTCCGGGGCGGGCCGTCGGTACTCGTTGATGGCGCGGACGATCACCGTCCAGTGTGCCTCGCCCAAGGTCAGGGCCAGCGTGTCGCCGGGCTTCACTTCGCGAGCTGGCTTGACCGTGTGGCCGTTGAGCTTCACCTTGCCGCCATCGATGGCTTCTGCTGCCAGGCTGCGTGTCTTGAAGAAACGGGCCGCCCACAGCCACTTGTCGAGGCGGAGCTTCTGCAGCGCTTCCCTCGTTTCGCTCATTCCTTTACCGGTTTCTTGCCGAGCTTTCTTTGCAGCGTCCGCCGGTGCATCTTCAGCGCCCGCGCCGTGGCCGAGATGTTGCCCTCGTGCTCGGCGAGCACGCGCTGGATGTGCTCCCACTCGAGACGGTCGACGGAGAGCGGCGAATCGGAGATCGGCAGCGAGGCGTCGCCTTCCGTCTTGTTCAATGCGGCGACCACCTGATCAGCATCGACCGGCTTGGCGAGGTAATGCGTGGCACCGAGCTTGATTGCCTCGATCGCAGTGGTGATGCTGGCATAGCCGGTGAGCATGACGATGCGTGTGTTCGGGTCGAGCTCGATCAGCTTCTCGATCAGCACGAGACCGGAGTCACCCGGCATCTTGAGATCGACGACGGCATACTCGGGTGGCTGTGCCTGCGCGATGGCCAGTGCTTCGCTGACGTCGGCCGCCGTGGTGACGGTGAAATTGCGTCGCTCCAGGGCGCGTGCGAGTACCTTGCGGAAAGCTTCGTCGTCATCGACGATGAGCAGCGTTGGCTGGTCGTGATCGGACATCGTGTTCATGGTGGCGTCAGAGGGTCAGTTGTGCGAGCGGCAGGACGACGCGCGTGCGCGTGCCGCCGCCGTCGCGGGGGGTGAGTTCGACGCGGCCGCCGAACTGTTCGAGCGTTGCGTTGCTGAGGAAGAATCCGATGCCGAGGCCGCCGCGCTGCGTGCCGTCTCCCTGCTTGGTGCTGACGAAGGCCTCGCCGAGCCGTGCGGCGGTGGCCGGATCGATGCCGGGGCCGCGGTCGAGGATGTCGATCGAGAGTGTGTCGTTGTCCCAGCGGGCGATCAGTTCGAGGGCCTGCGGCGAAACATCGGCGGCGTTGTCGAGCAGGTTGAGCAGCGCCTGCTCGAGCCGGCGGTCGGTGGCGATCTGCGGCGCCGGACGCGCCCCTTCGAGGGTGGCCGCGATCGCTGCTTGCGGGCGAATCAGTTGCCATTCTTCGAGCAGGCGGTCGAGGTAGGCATCGAGCGCGATTCGCCGCGAGGCTTCGTCGCGGGCCTGCCCGGCGGAGGCCAGTGTTTGCGAGAGGATTTTCTTGCATTCGTCGACCTGTGCGCGCAGCAACTGCAGGTCGGCACGCAAATCGGCGTCGCCGGCATGCGCGAGTTCCGCTTCATGCAGCACGACGGCCATCGTCGATAGCGGCGTGCCGAGCTTGTGCGCGGCACCGGCGGCGAGCGTTCCGAGCGCGAGGATTTGCTCGTTCTTCAGCGTCTTCTCGCGGGTAGCGGCGAGCTCGCGGTCGCGTACCTTCAGCGCGGCGGCCATGCGGGTGAGGAAAACGACGACGATGATCACGCTGACGACGAAATTGAGCCACATGCCGAGCACATGAAGCGCGAAACCGCTGACGTGGCCGGCGTGTTCCGGGGCAACGCCGGAGGCGCGCGCGAGCAGCGCATCGAGCTCCGCCATCTGTCCCTGCGGCGCGGGGAGCGGCAGGTTCCAGAACATCAGGAAGGTGTAGGCGAGCAAGGTGGCGCCGGCCATCAGCCAGGCGTGGCGTGCCGGCAGCATGGCGGCGGCGATCGTCGGTGGCACGAGGAACAGCGAGACGAAGGGATTGGCCGAGCCACCGGCAAAGTAGAGCAGGCCGGCCAGTGCAGCGACATCGACCAGCAGCTGCGCGAAGATCTCATCATCCCTGAGCGGGCGTGGATGCTGTTGACGCCAGCCGGTGTACAGATTGAAGAGGCCGAGTGCGGCGGTGATGCCGGCCATTGGCGCAACCGGCAGCGGAATCTGCAGCCAGGCGACAGCGAGCAGCAGCACGAGCGCTTGCGCCAGCACCGAGATGCGGCGCAGTGCGACGAGGCGGGAGAGCAGGTCGGGCGTGGGCGACGGCATATGGGGCGGGATTCTACGCTGCCGGCCGCGGCTTGCGGCGGGGGTGCGACCGTCTGTCGCAGGGGGTCAGCCGGAATGAGCAGAACCGGCGCCGTGGCGGACAAGCCAGCCCTCGACCAGCGAATAGACCGCCGGCACGACGACCAGCGTCAGCAGTGTCGAGGAGATCATGCCGCCGATGACGGCGATGGCGAGCGGCTGGTTCGTCTCGGAGCCCGCGCCGAAGCCAAGCGCGGCGGGGAAGAGGGCGAGGATCACGGTGGCCGAGGTCATCAGCACCGGCCGCATGCGGATCGGGCAGGCCTCGGCGAGCGCGGCGTCGACCGCCATGCCATCGTTGCGGCGCTGGTTGGCAAGGTCGACGAGCAGGATCGAGTTTTTGGCAACGAGGCCAATGAGCAGCACGAGGCCGATCATCGAATAGATGTTCAGCGTCTGCCCGAACAGCCACAGCGCCGCGACGCCGCCGACGATGGCGAGCGGCTGCGCAAGCATGACGATGAACGGCTGCACGAAGGAATTGAACTGGCTGGCCAGCACCATGTAGAGCAGGATCATCGCCAGCGAGAAGGCGAAGACCATGTACTGCATGGTTTTCCCGAATTCTTCGGCCTGGCCGATCAGTTTGATCTGGTAGCCGGTGGGCAGGATTTCGGCGGCGCTCGCCTTGACCTTGTCGACCGCTTGCCCGAGCGGCATCGTTGGCGTTGCGAAGAAGGTAGCGGCGTATTGCAGATCGTAGCGGCCGATGACGGCGGGGCCGAGCGTCTGCCTGAAGGCAGCGACCGAATCGAGGCGCACCAGTTTGCCGTCCTTCGCGCGCAGCCAGATCTTCGAAAGATCCGAGGGTTGTGTGAAGGCACCTTCACGCGCCTTGACGCGGACATCGTAACGCTGGCCGTCGCCAGGCTCGTCGTTGTACTTGGCGATGTCGATGCCACCGGTGAGCATGTTGATCGCCAGCGCCACGTCCTGCGTAGTCAGGTTGGCGGCGGCGATGCGCAGGCGGTCGGGCTGGAAGACCAGCTGTGGCAGATCGAGTTGCAGATCAGTGTCGATGCGGCCGAGCGCGGGGTCTTGTACCAGCCTGCCCTGCAACTCGCGGGTGAGCCGCCCGACTTCCTGCAAGTTTTCGCCGACCAGCACGAACTGCAAGGGTTCGCCGCGCTGTCCCTGCACCATCGGATACGGCGCAGCGAAGGCGCGGGCACCGGGAATCTGCGCCAGTTCCTTCCTCAGGATGGGCAGCAGTTCCTGCTGCGTGATCTTGCGTTCGGCCTTTGGCACCATGCGCGCAACGACTGTTCCCTGGTTGACCTGGCCGGCCGAGCCGAGGCCGATCAGCGCAAACTCGGTAAAGATCTCCGGGTGAGCGCGCAGCACCTCCTCGACCATGCGCAGCCGCGAATCGGTGTAATCGATCGATGAGCCAAGCGGCGTGCGCAGGTAGACGAGGAAGCGGCCCTCGTCCTGCTCCGGCGCGAAGGCCTTGCCGATGCTGGCGAAGAAGGGAACGGTTGCGGTAACGGTGAGTATGGTGAGGGCAACGACTTTCCAGCGATGTTGTAGCGACCAGCCGAGCACGGCGCGATAGAGCGATTCGAGGCGGATGAAGAAGGCTTCGATGCGGCGATAGAGCGGGCCATGCGCGTGGCCCTTTTCCTTTACCACGAGGAAACGCGAGCAGAGCATCGGCGTCAGTGTCAGCGAGACGAACAGCGAGACGAGCACGCCGAAGGTGACGACGACGGCGAAGGAGCGGAAAAACTGGCCGATGATGCCGCTCATGAAGATGACCGGGGCGAAGATCGAGACCAGCGACAGCGTTGCGGCGATGACCGCAAAGACAACCTCGTTGCTGCCGTTGACGGCGGCCGAGACCGGATCGGCGTCGAGCTCCTCGCGGTGGCGGAAGATGTTTTCGAGCACGACGATCGCATCGTCGACGACGACGCCGATCAGCAGCAGCAGCGCCAGCAGTGTCAGCGAGTTGAGCGTGAAACCAAAGAAGTAGATGACGGCGATGGCGCCCAGCAGCGAAACGGGAATCGCCAGCGCGATGATCAGCGTCGAGCGTAGCGAGCGCAGGAATACCCAGACGACAAGGGCGGCGAGGATGGTGCCTTCGATCAGGTGTTCCTTGAGCGCGTTGACGATTTCGAGAATGAACACTGAATCGTTGGAGACGACCGATAGGCGCATGCCGGGCGGCAGCTGCGGGCGCAGTTCCTTGTCCAGCTTTGCCAGCACGCGTTCAGTGATGGCGACGGTGTTGGTGTTGGCGATCTTGACGATGCCGAGGCCAATCGTTGTTTCGCCGTTGAAGCGCGCGAGCTGGCGATTGTCGGTGAGGCCGTCCTCCACGTCGGCGATGTCCTGCAGGCGAATGGGGGCTGCGCCGAGCTTGTCGCCGCGCCAGGCGATCACCATCTGTCTGAGGGCGTCGATCGAGTGGAATTCGAGGTCGAGCTTGACGAGGTTTTCAGTCGTCTGGCCGACGATGAAGCCGCCGGCGAGCTGCACGTGCTCCTTGGCGAAGGCGTCGCTCACGTCCTGCGCGGTGACCCCGAGGGCGGCCATGCGCTCCGGAATCAGGTTGGCTCGGATGGTGCGGTCGCGGCGGCCGCCGAGGCGCACTTCGCCAACACCGTCGATTGTTTCCAGCCGCTTCTTGAGGATGTTCAGTGCGTACTGGTTGAGCTGCTGCTGCGTGCGATCGCCCTGCAGCGCCAGCCACATGATCGGCTGCGCGTTGGTTTCCACCTTGGCGACGATGGGCGGGTCGACATCCTTGGGCAGGCGACGCAGCACCTGGTTGACCTTGGCCTGCACCTCGTTGAAGGCGACATCGATCTTCTTCTCCAGGCCGAAGGTGATGTTGATGACCGATATGCCGGGTGAGGAGGTGGACTGGATGTGCTCGATCCCGGGTACCGAGTTCACCGAGCTTTCGATGACGTTGGTGACCGATGCGTCGACAATATCGGGATTGGCGCCCTTCAGCGCCGTCGATACCGAGACGACCGGGAATTCGATATACGGGTAGCGATCCATGCCGATGCGCCCGTAGCTGATGATGCCGAACAGCATGAGCACGGCGGAGAGCATCCACGCGAAAACGTGCCGCCGGATCGACAGTTCGGGCAGAGTCATCGCCAGTCTGGAGCGTCAGCTCTTGCTGCTGCTGGTTGCCGGAGTGGCTGGCTTCGTTGCCTGCTCCTTCACCGTGACCGGCGCGCCGTTGGTGAGGAAGCCGGCACCATCCAGCGCGACAGTTTCGTCGGCCTTCAGTCCGGAGACGATCTCGACGAGCCCGGACTGCTTGCCGCCGGTGTTCACGACGCGCTGTTCGGCCTTGCCATCGACGATGGCGTAGACCACCTTGCCTGCGGGGCGCAGCACGACCGACTGTTCGGGAACCATCACCGCCGCCTCGCGCAGGCCGATGACGACGGCGGCATCAACCGAGCCGCCACCCTTGAGCAGCCCGTCCGGGTTGTCGACGCCGGCGATGGCACCGACGGCGCGGCCGGTATCGCTGATCGTCGGCCGGATGTCCTCGATCTCCCCCTCGAGCATCTTGCCCGGCAGCAGCGGGCTGGCGAGGCGCACCTTCTGGCCGCGCTGCAGGCGTTGTGCCGCCGCTTCCGGGAACGGCAGGTGTGCGCGCAGACGGGTGTTGGAAACGAGGCGAAAAAGTGGATCGCCGACCTTGAGGTAGTCGCCCTGCGCGGCGATTTGTTCTTCGATCACACCGTCGAAGGGAGCGACGATCTTTGTTCGGGCGAGCCCGTTGGCGGAAAGCGCGGCACGGGCGCGGGCGCCATCGAGCTGGTTCTTCAGCGCATCGCGCTGCGCGGAGGCATCGTCGAGTGCGTTCTTCGAAATGAAGCTTTTCTGCACCAGTTCGTTCTGGCGGGTGACCAGTCGTTCCTGCTGAGCGAGCAAAGCCTCGATGCGTGCGATCTCGGCACGGTCGGCCTTGTGTTGCTGGGCGATATCGGCGGGGTCGAGCTCGGCGAGCAGTTGCCCTTTCTTCACCGCTTCGCCGGCGCGCGCGGCAACGCGGGCCACGCGTCCGGCGATTTCGGCAGCGATGCGCGGATCCTGTACCGCTTCCAGCGTGCCGAGCGTCGTTTCAACGATTTCGAGCGGCTGTGCCTTGGCTTTCGTGACGGTGATCAGCGTGGCTGGCGGGCCGGATTTCTTGTCGGCTGTTTTCTCGCCGCAGGCGGCCAGCGCAAGCGCGATGGCCGCCACAAGCAATGTGCGCATCACGGCAGCGGCTGTTCCAGCGCGTAGAGTGATTCGATCGTTTCGCGCCGGCGCACGAGGTGCGCCTGATCGCCGTCGACGATCACTTCGGCGGCGCGTGGCCGGGTGTTGTAGTTCGAGCTCATCGCCATGCCGTAGGCGCCCGCCGACATGATCGCAAGCAGATCGCCGGGTTCGAGGGCGAGCGCCCGGTCGTGGCCGAGAAAATCTCCGGATTCGCAGACCGGGCCGACGATTTCCCAGGATTTCGCAGCGCTGGTACGCGGCGTCACCGGAAGGATGTCGTGCCAGGCATCGTAGAGCGCCGGGCGGGCGAGGTCGTTCATGGCCGCGTCTACGATGGCGAAGTTCTTGACCTCGCCGGGTTTCAGATACTCGACCCTGGTGAGCAGCAGGCCGGCGTTGCCGACGAGGCGGCGGCCGGGTTCGAGCACGACCTTGAGCTTGCGCCCGGCGAGCTTCTTCAGCAGCGGCTGCAGGTAGCTGGCGACAGTGGGCGCCGTTTCGTCGGCATAGCGGATGCCGAGTCCGCCGCCGAGGTCGATGTGGTGCAGCTGGATGCCCTCGGCACTCAGCTGATCAATGAGTAGAAGCACCTTGTCGAGTGCTTCGGCAAATGGTGCCGGATCGAGCAGTTGCGAGCCTATGTGGCAGTCGATACCGGCGACTTCGATGTTCGGCAGTGCGGCAGCGCGGCGGTAGAGCGCGAGCGCGTCCTCGTAGGCGACGCCGAACTTGTTTTCCTTGAGCCCGGTAGAGATGTAGGGGTGGGTCTTGGCGTCTACGTTCGGATTGACGCGCAGGCTGACCGGCGCCTTTTTGCCCGCGCTGCCGGCCACTTCATTGAGGCGCTCCAATTCGGGGGCCGACTCGACATTGAAGCAGAGAATGCCGGCCTCCAGCGCCTGTTTCATCTCGGCCGCGGTCTTGCCGACACCGGAGAAAACGATCTTCTGCGGGTCGCCGCCAGCGGCGAGCGCGCGCTGCAGTTCGCCGCCGGAAACGATGTCGAAGCCGGCGCCGAGACGGGCGAACAGGTTCAGGATGGCGAGGTTGGAATTGGCCTTGACCGCGTAGCAGACGAGGGCATCGATATCAGTGAGTTCCTGCTGAAACTCGGCCAGTGCGGCAGTGAGCGCGGCGCGCGAATAAACATAGCAGGGAGTGCCGAAGCGCTCGGCAATGGCGGCAACGGGCACGTTCTCGACGTTAAGGCGGCCTTCCCGGAGCGGGAAAAAGTGGGTGTTCTTGGTCATGGCAGGGCTCACTTGGCGGCTTCGGGCGCCGTGTTAATATCGCCGGCGTTCTGCGTCTCGGCAGGTATGTCTGCGGGTCTGGTCGCGGGAGCAGGCGCAGGTTTGCTTCCTGCCCAGCGTTCGAGAACGGGGGGCTGGTGCGGGCCGGGCAGTTGCGTGAGGTTGCCGCGTGTGCCGCAGGCGGTCAGCGCGAGGGCCGCCGCGAGCGCGGCCGTTGGGATGATCGGACGCATGGGTCGGTCATTGAAAAAATCGGATGGTAGCACGGATGAACGAGACCGAATTTGCCGCTCTGGCGGACGAGACGCTGGCCCGTATCGAGCAGGGGCTGGAATCCTGCGGCGCGGATGTCGATTTTGAACTCGCCGCGGGCGGGGTGCTGGAAATCGAATTTGCCGATGGCAGCAAGATCATTGTGAACAAGCACGCTGTCGCGCAGGAGATATGGGTGGCGGCGCGTTCCGGTGGTTTTCACTTCCGCCATCAGGACGGCGCATGGTGTGATACCCGTGATGGCGAGGAGTTGTTCGCCAAGCTATCCCGCCTTGTCGGCGAGCAGGCGGGAGAGGCGATACGTCTGGTGCCTCCCGGCTGATCGTCGGCGAGGCGGCTTCCGCTGTGTTTTAACGTTGCCGCCAGCCTGCGCAGCTGACGTCTAGTCGACAGGTTTCGTTTCTGCGTCTCCGGGTTGCTCTTCCGGCAATTCCTCGGGGGCGTGTTCCTTGTAGAAGAATTCCTTGGCTGGACCCTTGGCCCCGGCAACGTCACGGCTGACCATGCCTTCCGGCACCGGCGGGAAGGATTCCGGAACGTCCTTGAGCGCCTTCTGCATATAGTTGATCCAGATCGGCAGTGCAGCTGCGCCGCCGGTCTCGCCCTTGCCCAAGTCTTTCGGCTGGTCGAAGCCCATCCAGGCACAGCCAGCCAATGTCTGTTGGTAACCGCAGAACCAGGCATCGACATGCTCGTTGGTGGTGCCTGTCTTGCCGGCAAGATCCTTGCGCTTGAGGATGTTCGAGGCGCGGGCTGCGGTGCCGTAGATGGTGACGTCGCGCAGCAGGCTGTCCATCACGAAGGCGTTGCGCGGGTCGATGATGCGCAGTTCCTCGATCCCGGCCGGCGCCGGCTGCGCCTGGGCGATGACTTGGCCCTTGTCATCCCTGATTTCACGGACGACATAGGGTTGGATGCGGTAGCCGCCGTTGGCGAAGGCCGCGTAGCCAGTAACCATCTGCCATGGCGTGACCGCGCCGGCACCCAGCGCCATCGTCAGATAGGCCGGATGCTTCTCGGCCTCGAAGCCGAAGCGGGTGGCGTAATCCTGAGCATAGTGGGTGCCGATCGCCTGCAGCACGCGGATGGAGACCATGTTCTTGGATTTCGCGAGTGCGGTACGCAGCCGCATCGGGCCCTCGTACTTGCCGTCGTAGTTCTTCGGTTCCCATGCCTGTGAGCCGGTGACCGAGGCCGGAAAGACGATCGGTTCGTCGAGCACGATGGTGGTTGGCGTAAAGCCCTTTTCCAGTGCCGCCGAATAGATGAAGGGCTTGAAACTCGATCCCGGCTGGCGCCACGCCTGCGAAACATGGTTGTACTTGTTCTTGTTGAAATCGAAGCCGCCGACCAGTGCCCGGATGCTGCCGTTCTGCGGGTCGATCGAGACGAATGCGGCTTCCACTTCCGGCATCTGTACGATTTGCCAGTTACCCTTGTCGTCCTTCTGAATACGAATGATCGCACCACGCCGGATGCGCTTGTTCGGTGGCGCCTTCTCGTCGAGCATGCGGGCGGCAAACTTGAGCGCGTCACCGGCGAGGGTGACCAGGTCGCCACCCTTGCGGTAAGCCTTCACCTCCTTGGCGGTGGCGCTGAGCACGATTGCCGGCGAGAGATCTTCGCCACCGTAGATGTCGGCGAGCAATTCGTCCAGGCCTTCATCCTGCTCGGACTTGATGTCCTTGAGATCGGCGTAGCTCTCCGCCCCACGATACCCGTGGCGGCGATCGTAGTCGAAGACGCCGCGGCGCAACGCGGCATAGGCTGCAGCCTGATCGGCCTTGGTGATCGTGGTAATTACGCGTAGTCCGACCGAGTAGACGTCTTCCGGGTAGCGGTCGGCCGCCATTTGTCGCGCCATCTCGGCGACGTACTCGGCGTGCACCGCGTAGTCATTCGTTTCTCGCTTGACGACGAGCGTCTGCTTGAGGGCGGCCTCATGCTGCTTTTCGTCGAGCGTCCCCATCTCCTTCATCCGGCGCAATACATATTGCTGGCGGAGCTTTGCGCGCTTCGGATTGACGACAGGGTTGAAGGCAGAGGGTGCTTTCGGCAACCCTGCGAGCATTGCCGCTTCGGCCGGGGTCAAGTCCTTGAGTTGTTTGCCGAAATAAATGCTGGCGGCAGCGGAAAATCCGTAGGCGCGTTGCCCGAGGTAAATCTGGTTGATATAGAGCTCGAGAATCTGATCCTTGCTCAGGTTGTGCTCGATCTTGAACGAGAGCAGGACTTCGTAGAGCTTGCGGGTGTAGGTTTTTTCGCTGGAAAGGAAGAAATTGCGGGCAACCTGCTGCGTGATCGTGCTGGCCCCCTGTTTCTTTCCGCCCGAAGTCAAATTCATGATGGCAGCGCGGATCATGCCGATGGTGTCGATGCCGCCATGCTGATAGAAGCGCTCGTCCTCCGCGGCGAGAATGGCCTGCTTCATCACGTTGGGGACGTCGTCAATGCGGACGATGCTGCGGCGTTCCTCACCGAATTCGCCGATCAGATGGCCGTCGGCAGTGTAGACGCGTAACGGTATCTTCGGCCGGTAGTCGGTGAGCGCCTCCAGCGAAGGCAGATTGGGGTAAGTCAGGACCAGGACGATGGCGACGACGGCAATCCCGGCCAGCAGCAGGCCAATGACGAAGATGAGCGGGTAAAGGAACCAGCGGAGCAAGGAAGGCAAGGTTGAAATCCGAAAACCGGTCAGTGATGTGTGGCGAGAATTATACGCGGCCTGACAAATGCCATAAAAATAGCTTTACATGACCAATGCTTGTTGCTAGCATCTAACGTAGATTATTGTATAACGCTGCTAAGTGTTCATTTAGAAACGTTTTTTTGCCGAGGATAGCGACTTGCAGATTGATCTCTCGATCTTCAGTACGAAGGCGCGACCGCTGATTGGCCTGGATATTAGTTCCTCGGCCGTCAAGCTCGTCGAGCTTTCGGGCAGTGGCAAGGAAGGTTATCGCGTCGAGCGATACACAATCGAGGTCCTTGCCAAGGATGTCGTTGCCGACGGCAATATCGTTAACCTTGAAGCGGCTGCGGAAGCGGTGATGAAAGCGTGGAAGAGAATGTCCACATCTACCCGGTATGTGGCAATAGCGCTTCCGGCGGCGGCTGTCATTACCAAGAAAATCATCGTGCCGGCCGGACAGCGAGAAGAAGACTTGGAAATGCAGGTCGAGTCCGAAGCAAACCAGTACATTCCGTTTGCGCTGGAGGAAGTCAATCTTGATTTCCAGGTTGTCGGCCCGGCACCGTCTTCCCCAGATGAGGTCGAGGTGCTCATCGCCGCTTCGCGCAAGGAGCGTGTCGAGGATCGTGTGGCGGTGGCCGAGGCGGCGGGACTTAAACCGCTGGTGATGGACGTGGAATCCTACGCGGCGCTTTCGGCGTTTGAACTGATCGAGAAGCAGTTGCCGGATGGCGGCCATAACCAGATCATCGCCTTGGTCGATGTCGGTGCGAATTCGATGAATTTGACCGTCATGAAAAACGACCAGCAACTCTATGCCAGAGAGCAGGCCTTCGGTGGCAATCAGTTGACGCAGGATATCGCGCGTCAGTACGGGATGAATTTCGAGGAGGCAGAAGCTGCCAAACGCGCCAACAATCTTCCGGACACCTACGACTCGGAACTCCTACGCCCGTTCGTAGATAATTTGGCGCTTGAGGTGTCCCGTGCCCTGCAGTTTTTCTTCACCTCAACGCAGTTTAATCAGGTGCATCACATCGTGCTTGCCGGGGGGTGTGCCACGCTGCCGGGGGCTGACGAAGCGGTCGCTTCGCGGACACAGATCAATACGGTCGTCGCCAACCCGTTTGCTGACATGGTGTTGTCGGACAGGGTGAAGGCCCGTAATTTGCTCGCTGATGCCTCGTGCTTGATGGTGGCCTGTGGTTTGGCCATGCGGAGGTTTGACGAATGATACGCATCAATCTCCTTCCGCACCGCGAGCAGAAACGCAAGGATCGGCGACAGCAGTTTTTTGTTCTGACTGCGCTGATAGCAGTCCTTGCTGGACTGATTGTCTTCCTTGGCTACTCCGTTATTGGGGGCTACATTTCGACGCAGGATGAGCGCAACGATTTTCTGAAGCGCGAAATTGCTGTGCTAAACAAGCAGTTGGAGGAGATCAAGCGGTTGAAAGAGCAGACTGCGGCTCTGCTGTCGAGAAAGCAGATCATTGAATCTCTGCAGGGAGATCGCGCAGAAGCGGTTCATTTAATGAATGAACTTGCGAAGCAAGTGCCTGAAGGAATTTTCTTGCGATCCATGAAGCAGCAGGGAAATACCGTTACTCTGCAAGGTGTGACGCAGTCGAATGCCCGAGTGTCAGCCCTAATGCGCAATATTGAGGCTTCGCCGTGGATGGAGCGTCCAGTGTTGGTAGAAATAAAAACTGCGGCCTTGGACAAGAGGCGTGTCAGTGAGTTTACGGTGACATTCGTGCTAACTAGAGTAGCGGCGACAGATTCAACTGGGGGCAAGAAATGAAAAAGATGGCGCTGCCTTCCCTAGACCTTCAGGGGGTGCTTGACGACTTTCGTCGCCTAAATCCGAAAGATGTTGGAACGTGGCCTCTGGCGCCAAAAATTGCGGCACTGGTCGGCATGTTTATAGTACTTCTGGTCGCTGGATGGTGGTTCGTATGGCAGGATCAGTTGGATGCGCTGGAAATCAAGAAGAATGAGGAGACTAGACTCAAGGAAGAATTCTTGAACAAGAAGCAGCAGGCGGTGAACCTTGACCTACATAAGCAGCAATTGAACGAAATCGACCGTTCATTCGGCGCCTTGCTGAAACAATTGCCGAACAAGGCCGAGGTCGAATCGCTCCTCGTTGAAATCAATCAATCCGGGATGGGGCGGGGTCTGCAGTTTGAACTGTTTAAGCCTGGAGCGGAAATCGTTAAGGATTTCTATGCCGAGCTACCAATATCAGTTCGCCTTACGGGGGGGTATCACGATTTTGGTGCATTTGCCGGTGATATAGGCCGTTTGTCGCGAATTGTTACTCTCAACAACCTTTCCATTGCTACTCAGCAGAAAGACGGAACCATGGTTCTTGATGCTGTGACGAAGACGTTCCGCTATCTTGACGAAGAGGAGCTTGCGCGACAACGTAAGGCTGCTGCAGATGCCAAGAAAGGAGGCAAGAAGTGATTGCTAGCCGAGTGCTTTCCGTGGCGCTTGCGGCAATTGTTGTCGCGGCCTGCAGCGGGGGCGGGCAGGAAGAGTTGCAGCAATGGATGAAAGAGGAATCCAAGGATTTTCGTGGCCGAATTCCGCCTCTGCCAAAGGTTAAACCCTACGAGCCGGTAGCCTATGACGCCGCTGGACTCATGGATCCATTCAGTCCTGCCAAGATGGCGGTGGACACGAAGCAACGAGGTGGAGCGGGGTTGCGTCCGGACATGGAAAGAGCCAGAGAACCTCTGGAAGCGTACCCTCTGGAATCGATCAAATTTGTGGGCTCTCTCACAAAGAACCGGCAAACACACGCGATTGTCTCGGTGGATGGTGCTTTGCAGCAGGTCAGAGCAGGAAATTATATGGGCCAGAATTTTGGTGTTATTACGAAGATTTCCGAGACGGAATTGTCCTTGCGTGAATTGGTGCAAGATCCGTCGGGGGATTGGGTTGAGCGGTCAAGCACGTTGCAATTGCAGGCCAAGGAGGGTAAATGATGGGGTTCGATAACAAATACTTGCTCACCTTGTTGGGAGGTCTGCTGGTCTCTGGTGCGTTGCTCGCGCAAGATGCGAAGCCGCCTATAAACGAGATTCAGTCGATCAATGTTGCCCAGCAGGGTGGTGGCGTTATGGTAAAGCTATCCCTAAAGGAGGGGCTGATTGCGGTCCCGGCGAATTTCAGCGTCTCTAATCCTGCACGCTTGGCCATTGACTTCCCGGCAACGGTAAACGCCATTGGGCGCAACAGCCAAACCTTCAACGAGGGCTTGCTTCGAAGCGTGAATTTGGTCCAGACACCGGAAAAGACGCGCGTGGTTATGAATCTGAACCAAGCTTCGGCGTCTTATATCCGCGTTGATGGCAAGGATCTCTTGATATCTTTATCGGCGGCGGCAGCGGGCTTGGATCCGGTCAAGGGAAAGGTTACCCATTTCGCAGAGGCCAAGCCAACCGCAGATCAACATGCCATCCGAGATATCGGTTTCCGTCGCGGTAAGGATGGAGAGGCTCGAGTAATCGTCGAACTGACAGATGCAACGACAGGGATAGATATTCGTCAGCAGGGCTCGCAGTTGCTCGTCGACTTCGCAAAGACCTCATTGCCCGAGCACCTCAAACGCAAGATGGATGTGACTGATTTTGCCACTCCGGTTACCTCCATCACCGCCTCGCAACAAGGCGCCGGAGCGCGCTTGTCGATTGCGCCCAAAGGCCTTTGGGAACATAACGCTTATCAGACGGAAAACCAGTTCGTGATCGAGGTGAAACCTATCGTTGAGAATCCAAACAAGTTGGTGCAGGGTAGTCGCGGCGGTTATCAGGGAGAGAAATTGTCCCTGAATTTTCAAAACGTTGATGTTCGTCGTCTTTTGCAGGTGATTGGAGAATTCACGGGCATGAACATGGTCGTGAGCGACTCTGTTGGCGGGAGTTTAACGCTGATCTTGAAAGATGTTCCGTGGGATCAGGCTCTCGACATCATACTTCAACAGCGTGGTTTGGACATGCGCAAGAATGGAAACGTCATTCTCGTTGCGCCCCGAGAAGAAATCGCCACCAAGGAAAAGCTGGAATTCGAGTCCCGGCTACAAATTGGCGACTTGGAGCCTGTAAGGACAGAAAGTTTTCAACTGAATTATCAAAAGGCAGATGCAGTTCAGAAACTGTTGACCGATCAAAATCAGCGGATGCTTTCGAAGCGCGGTAGTGCTGTTGTCGATGCCAGGACCAATATGTTGTTTGTACAGGACACGCCGTCTCGCCTCGAGGAGGTCCGAGTGTTAATCGGGAAGATTGATGTACCCGTGCGTCAGGTACTGATAGAGGCCCGCATTGTCGAAGCGTCGGATAGCTTTAGTAAGGATCTCGGAGTCCGTTTGGGATGGAACATGGGGAGTACTCAGAGTACTGCCTTTGACGCGGGGAGTTCGGGGCAATACGTGATTGGTGCAGGGCTTGGCACAACAGGCCAAGCGACAGCCGGAACACCAACGACAAATATATCTACTCCAATCGGACAGAACGTAAACCTCCCGGCAAACCCGCGGTCAGGAACGGCGGGGCAGGTGGCTTTTGTGCTCTTCAACAACTCCCGGACAAAATTTCTAAATCTTGAGGTCAGTGCGCTTGAAGCGGATGGTCGAGGGAAGGTTGTTTCGAGCCCGCGCGTAGTAACCGCCGATCAGGTTGAGGCGCTGATTGAACAGGGCGTCGAAATTCCATACCAACAGGCTACCAGTTCCGGTGCGACTTCTGTCTCGTTCCGAAAAGCGAATCTTGCGCTCAAGGTTAAGCCTCAAATAACGCCGGACGGGAAAATTACTATGACGCTTGACGTGAACAAAGATACTCCTAACACGCGCCTAACCACTGGCGCGGGTGTTGCGATCGACACCAAGCACGTCAAAACCGAGGTGCTGGTCGAGAACGGCGGAACTGTTGTTATTGGTGGAATCTATCAACAAGAATCACGAGAAACCACTAACCGAATCCCTTTTTTCGGCGAACTCCCTTATCTTGGCTGGTTGTTTAAGAATACACAGAAAACAGATGATAAAACGGAGCTACTAGTTTTCATTACTCCAAAAATCATCAGTGAGAGCCTGACAGTTCGTTGATCCCATTGAGACGTCGCGGTGTTGGCGATGTCGTAAAGCCGTTCGGTAGGTGCCGAACGGCTTTTTTATGGTTCGGAGAATGCTGCTAATACACCGTTGAACTGTCCCGCTTGTTACGGCGCGACAAGCTAACCAGAAACGCGCTCCGGCAATGACAGCCCTCTTCTCTCCTACGCTAAAATAGCGCCGTGCAAGAAAAATGCAAAAACATCTATCTCGTGGGACTTATGGGTGCCGGGAAAACGACCGTAGGGCGCACTTTAGCTAGGCGTCTGGGCTGGCAGTTTTTCGATACCGACCACGAAATTGTGGCGAGAACCGGGGTTCCCATCCCGATAATCTTTGAAGTCGAAGGTGAAACAGGTTTTCGCAGGCGTGAAACCCAGATGATCGAAGAGCTGACCCGATTGCGTAACGTTGTTTTGGCTACAGGCGGGGGTGCGGTGCTTGCAGAGAAGAACCGAGACTGTCTGCGGAAAAACGGCATCGTGGTTTACCTCAGCGTCTCACCTATCCAGCTCTTCGAGCGAACTCGGCATGATCGAAACCGCCCATTGCTTCAAGTTCCGGACCCCTTCGGGCGCTTGAAAGATCTGCTCGCCGAACGAGGTCCCTTGTACGAAGGGGTGGCGGACATCGTTGTTGATGGGAACCGTAGCAATACCAACTCGACGATTCAGCAGATAATGAGTGAACTGGACAATCGATGCAGTCATTGAAGGTAAGTCTTGACAGCCGTAGTTATCCGATTCATATAGGCTCTGGATTGTTGCGTTGCGCCGAGCTGATCGTTCCGCATTTGCTAAGGCGCAATACGCTGATAGTAACAAATACGACCGTCGCTCCACTCTATCTTCAGCAGCTGACGCATACGCTTGAGAACGCTGGCGTAACCTGCCTGTCGTGCGCAATTCCGGATGGCGAGCAATACAAAAACTGGGTGACGCTCAATCAAATATTTAACGCTATGTTGTCGACACGATGCGAACGCACGACAACGCTGATTGCTCTGGGGGGCGGCGTCATCGGCGACATGGGCGGCTTTGCCGCGGCTTGCTATCAGCGAGGAATGCCCTTCATCCAGGTGCCGACGACCTTGCTTGCTCAAGTTGACTCGTCAGTGGGCGGAAAGACGGCGATCAACCATCCGCTTGGCAAGAACATGATTGGCGCGTTTCATCAACCGCGGCTGGTCGTCGCAGATACAGAAACGTTAAATACGCTACCGGACAGGGAACTGCGCGGAGGCCTTGCCGAGGTAATCAAGTACGGGCTGATCCGCGACATTCCTTTCCTCGAATGGCTGGAGCAGAACCTTGAGCGTCTGTTGGCACGCGATGCCGATGCGCTGACGGAGGCAATTTATCGATCGTGCGCGACCAAGGCAGAGATTGTCGCTGCTGACGAGCGCGAAACAGGAGAGCGTGCGCTCCTTAATCTGGGCCATACGTTTGGCCACGCGATCGAGACTGGCGTTGGCTACGGCAACTGGTTGCACGGTGAAGCCGTTGCAGCTGGCACGATGATGGCAGCAGAGTTGTCCGCAACACTTGGCTGGATTGCCGCCAGGGATGTTGCTCGTATCGAAGCGTTGTTTTTGCGGGCTGGCCTCCCCGTGACCGGCCCCAGATTAGGTATCAACAAATACATTGAACTGATGCGGCACGACAAGAAAGTCGAAGACGGGCGCCTGCGCCTGGTCCTTCTTCGTTCAGTCGGCAATGCCGTTGTTAGCGACGTCGCCACCGAGGACCAGATTGCCGGCGCGATCGCGGGGCGCCTCGCCGATGGCTGAACTTGCGCCGTACGCAGCCAGCGATTCTTCCTCGCGTGGTCGTCGGCTGCTTGAGCCGAAGCCTTCGCTGCGCAGCGACTTCCAGCGTGATCGCGACCGCATCATCCACTCGACCGCTTTTCGGCGCCTCGAATACAAGACACAGGTTTTTGTTAACCACGAAGGCGATCTCTTCCGGACACGACTGACGCACAGCATCGAAGTCGCGCAGATCGCCCGTGGCATCTGCCGCGCGCTGCACCTGAACGAAGATCTTGCGGAGGCCGTCGCTCTGGCTCACGACCTGGGCCATACGCCGTTCGGCCATGCCGGTCAGGATGCCTTGAATGACTGCATGCGCGACCATGGGGGCTTCGAGCACAACCTGCAAAGCCTGCGCATCGTCGACAAGCTTGAAGAGCGCTACGCCACATTCGACGGCCTCAACCTGACATTCGAAACGCGCGAAGGAATCGTCAAGCACTGCTCGCTAGAAAAGGCGCGCCTGCTTGGCGATGTCGGCGAGCGCTTTCTTTCGCAGCGGCAGCCTTCGCTTGAGGCGCAGATTTGCAATCTGGCGGACGAAATCGCCTACAACAATCACGATGTCGACGATGGTTTGCGTTCCGGGTTGATCACGCTCGAACAGCTTCGTGAAGTCGGTCTGTTCGCGAGCCATGTTGCCGCGGTGGAAGAGGAATATCCTGGGCTTCGCGATCGCCGTCTGATCCACGAAACCGTACGCCGAATGATCAACACCCTCGTTTGCGACTTGATCGAGACAACAGCCGCAAATGTGGATCGCCACGCTCCTGATGGCCTCGACCAACTGCGTGGATGTCCTCCGCTTGCCGCATTCTCGTCGCGCCTTGCGGAAGAGAACCGCGAGTTGAAGCGTTTCCTTCGGACCAACCTGTATCGTCACTATCAGGTGTTGCGGATGACGAACAAGGCGCGGCGGATTATCGGCGATCTTTTTGGTGCATTCCTGTCTGACCCGCGCCTGCTGCCCCCGCAGTACCAGCGCAACGTGAACCAGCCACGCTCAGTGGCGGACTATATCGCCGGAATGACCGACCGCTATGCGATGAAGGAACATCGCCGCCTTTTCGCGGTCGGAGAGATCTGACGCCACCGGCAGGTCTCTGCGAACGTACTGCAACGCCTTGAACCCGCACGGGTTAACCTGTATATTCCGCAGTCGCCCAAAAATTCCGCAAGCCGGCACCGCGCCGGCTTTTTTGCCGTCTGGCGCGTCGGCTTGGCCGCGCCGCGCCTTGATTTACTGAGGAACCAAGCGTGATGGAAAACGCTGTGCAGCAGGCAGTACCTGACCGGCAGGGTCTGTACGACCCCGCCAACGAACACGACGCCTGTGGCGTGGGTTTCGTTGCCCACGTCAAGGGGCAGAAAAGCCACTCGATCGTCGAGCAGGGCCTGCTGATCCTGAAAAACCTGGATCACCGCGGTGCTGTCGGTGCCGACCCGCTGATGGGTGACGGCGCCGGTCTGCTGATCCAGATTCCCGACCAGTTCTTCCGCGAGGAAATGGCCAAGCAGGGCGTCAACCTGCCGCCGGCCGGCGAGTACGGCGTCGGCATGTGTTTCCTGCCGCAGGAAGCCGCCAGCCGCGTCGCCTGCGAGGAGGAAATCGAGCGTTCGGTCAAGGCCGAAGGCCAGGTCGTCCTCGGCTGGCGCGATGTGCCGGTCTCGCGCACGATGCCGATGTCGCCGACGGTCAAGGCCGCCGAGCCGGTCATCCGCCAGATCTTCGTCGGCCGCGGCCCGGACGTCTTCGTCACCGATGCGCTCGAGCGCAAGCTCTACGTCATCCGCCGTCACTCGGCGAATGCCATCAAGTCGCTCAAGCTGGCCCACAGCAAGGAGTTCTACGTCACCTCCTTCTCGGCGCGCACCATCGTCTACAAGGGCCTGCTGCTGGCCGACCAGGTTGGCGAGTACTTCCTCGACCTGCAGGACGCGCGCTGCACCTCGGCGCTGGCGCTCGTGCACCAGCGTTTCTCGACCAACACCTTCCCGAGCTGGCACCTCGCCCACCCGTTCCGCATGATTGCGCACAACGGCGAGATCAACACGCTGCAGGGCAACGTCAACTGGTTCAAGGCGCGCGAGAAGGCGATCTCCTCGCCGATCCTCGGCGCCGACCTCGACAAGATCTGGCCGCTGCACTATCCCGGCCAGTCCGACTCGGCCTCGTTCGACAACGCGCTCGAACTGCTGGTCATGGGCGGCTACTCGATGGCCCAGGCGATGATGCTGATGATCCCGGAAGCCTGGGAAAAGCACACCACCATGGACGAGAAGCGTCGCGCCTTCTACGAATACCATGCGGCGATGATGGAGCCGTGGGACGGCCCCGCCGCGGTGGCCTTCACCGACGGCCGCCAGATCGGCGCCACGCTCGACCGCAACGGCCTGCGCCCGGCGCGCTACCTCGTCACCGATGACGACCTCGTGGTCATGGCCTCGGAGTCCGGCGTGCTGCCGATTCCGGAGAAGAAGATCGTCAAGAAATGGCGCCTGCAGCCGGGCAAGATGTTCCTGATCGACATGGATCAGGGTCGCATCATCGACGACAAGGAACTCAAGGATTCGCTCGCCAACGCCAAGCCGTACCGCGAGTGGATCGAGAAGATCCGCATCAAGCTCGACGAGCTGCCGGTCGTCTCCGAGTCCAAGGAAGATTCCGTCGTCTCGCTGCTCGACCGCCAGCAGGCCTTCGGCTACTCGCAGGAAGACATCAAGTTCATCCTCGAACCGATGGCTGCCAACGGCGAGGAAGCCACCGGTTCGATGGGCAACGATTCGGCGCTGCCGGTGCTGTCGTCCAAGGACAAGGTCTTCTACAACTACTTCAAGCAACTGTTCGCGCAGGTCACGAACCCGCCGATCGACCCGATCCGCGAGGAACTGGTCATGTCGGTCGTCTCCTTCGTCGGCCCGAAGCCGAACCTGCTCAACATCTCCGACATCAACCCGCCGATCCGCCTGGAAGTGTCGCAGCCGGTGCTGTCCTTCGACGACATCCAGAAGGTGCGCCACATCGAGAAGTACACCGGCGGCAAGTTCCGCTCGCAGGAACTGGACATCTGCTATCCGGTCGCCTGGGGCAAGGAAGGCGTCGAGGCGCGTCTCGCCTCGCTCGTCTCGCACGCCGAAGACGCCGTGCGTTCGGGCGCCAACATCCTGATCATCTCGGATCGCAAGCTGGATGCCGACAGTGTCGCCATCCCGGCGCTGCTCGCCACTTCGGCGGTGCACCAGCACCTGGTCAAGGAAGGCCTGCGCACCTCGACCGGCCTCGTCGTCGAGACCGGTTCGGCGCGTGAAGTGCATCACTTCGCGCTGCTCGGCGGCTACGGTGCCGAAGCCGTGCATCCGTACCTGGCGCTGGAAACGCTGCGCGAGCTCGCGCACGGCGATGCCGAGAAGGCCGCCAAGTTCGAAAAGAACTTCATCAAGGCGATCAGCAAGGGCCTGTGCAAGGTCATGTCCAAGATGGGCATCTCGACCTACATGTCCTATACCGGCTCGCAGATCTTCGAAGCCATCGGCCTGAAGAAGGACTTCGTCGAGAAGTACTTCACCGGCACGCCGTCGAACATCGAGGGCATCGGCGTCTTCGAGGTTGCCGAGGAAGCCATCCGCACGCACAGGAAGGCCTTCAGCGCCGACCCGGTGCTGGCCGACATGCTCGAAGCCGGCGGCGAGTACGCCTACCGCGTGCGCGGCGAGGACCACATGTGGACGCCGGACGCCATCGCCAAGCTGCAGCATGCGACGCGTTCGGGCGAGGCGAAGACCTACAAGGAATACGCCGCGATCATCAACGACCAGAGCAAGCGCCACCTGACGCTGCGCGGCCTGTTCGAGTTCAGGAAGGCCGCCACGCCGGTGCCGCTGGAAGAAGTCGAATCGGCCAAGGAAATCGTCAAGCGCTTCGCCACCGGCGCCATGTCGCTCGGCTCGATCTCGACCGAAGCGCACACCACGCTGGCCATCGCGATGAACCGCATCGGCGGCAAGTCGAACACCGGCGAAGGCGGTGAGGATGCCAAGCGCTTCCAGCCGCTCAAGGCCGGGCAGAAGCTGTCCGATGTCGTCGGTGCCTCGCGCATCGAACGCGACTACGAGTTCAAGGAAGGCGATTCGCTGCGTTCCGCGATCAAGCAGGTCGCCTCGGGCCGCTTCGGCGTCACTGCCGAATATCTGGTCAATGCCGACCAGATCCAGATCAAGATGGCGCAGGGCGCGAAGCCCGGCGAGGGCGGCCAGCTGCCCGGCCACAAGGTTTCCGAGTACATCGGCTTCCTGCGTCACTCGGTGCCGGGCGTCGGTTTGATTTCGCCGCCGCCGCACCATGACATCTATTCGATCGAAGATCTGGCACAGTTGATCCATGACCTGAAGAATGCCAACCCGGTCGCTTCGATCTCGGTCAAGCTGGTGTCCGAAGTCGGTGTCGGCACCGTTGCCGCCGGCGTCTCCAAGGCCAAGGCTGACCACGTCGTGATCGCCGGTTACGACGGCGGCACGGGTGCTTCGCCCTTGTCGTCGATCAAGCACGCCGGTACACCGTGGGAACTGGGCCTCGCCGAGACCCAGCAGACGCTGGTGCTGAACCAGCTGCGAGGCCGTATCCGCGTGCAGGTCGATGGCCAGATGAAGACCGGTCGCGACGTCGTCATCGGCGCACTGCTCGGCGCCGACGAGTTCGGTTTCGCCACTGCGCCGCTGGTTGTCGAAGGCTGCGTCATGATGCGCAAGTGCCACCTGAACACCTGCCCGGTCGGCGTCGCCACGCAGGACCCGGTGTTGCGCCAGCGCTTCTCCGGCCAGCCCGAGCATGTCGTGAACTACTTCTTCTTCGTCGCCGACGAAGTGCGCGCGATCATGGCCGAACTCGGCATCCGCAAGTTCGACGACCTGATCGGCCGTGCCGATCTGCTTGACATGCGCGCCGGCATCGAACACTGGAAGGCGAAGGGTCTCGATTTCTCGAAGATCTTCCACCAGCCGGCCGTGCCGGCCAGCGTGCCGCGCCTGCATGCCGAAACGCAGGATCACGGCCTTTCGAAGGCGCTCGACCTGAAGTTCATCGAGCTGGCCAAGCCGGCCCTCGAAAAGGGCCAGAAGGTCACCATCGAACTGCCGATCAAGAACGTGAACCGCACCGCCGGCACCATGCTCTCGGGCGAAGTGGCCAAGCGTTACGGCCACGCCGGCCTGCCGGACGGCACCATCGATATCAAGCTGACCGGCACTGCCGGCCAGAGCTTCGGTGCCTTCCTCGCCAAGGGCGTCGCCATCGAGCTCACGGGTGAAGGCAACGACTACGTGGGCAAGGGCCTCTCCGGCGGCCGCATCGTCATCAAGCCGGCGGGTGACTTCCGCGGCGTCACGACGCAGAACATCATCGTCGGCAACACCGTCATGTACGGCGCCACCGAAGGAGAATCGTTCTTCGCCGGTGTCGGCGGCGAGCGCTTCTGCGTGCGCAACTCCGGCGCCACGGCAGTGGTCGAGGGCGTCGGCGACCACGGCTGCGAATACATGACCGGCGGCACTGTGGTCGTGCTCGGCAACACCGGCCGCAACTTCGCGGCCGGCATGTCGGGCGGCATCGCCTACGTGCTCGACGAGGACGGCAGCTTCAAGAACCGCTGCAACCTCGCGCAGGTGGCACTTGAGAAAGTCCTGCCGGCGGCCAGCCAGGCCAAGGAAGCGATGCATCGCGGCATGTCCGACGAGGAACAGTTGAAAGATCTCGTCAAGCGCCACGCCGAGCTGACCGGCAGCGCTACCGCGCAAGGCATCCTTGCCAACTGGGACGCCTATCGCGAGAAGTTCGTCAAAGTCTATCCGCACGAATACAAGCGCGCGCTCACCGAAATGGCCGCGCAGCCGCAGAAGAAGGAAGCTGCCTAAAATGGGAAAGATCACCGGATTCCTCGAATTCCAGCGCCTCTCCGAGGCCTATGAGCCGGTCGACGCGCGCGTCAAGCACTACAAGGAGTTCGTTGTCCGTCTGTCGGATGAGGATGCCAAGGTGCAGGGCGCGCGTTGCATGGACTGCGGCGTTCCGTTCTGCAATACCGGCTGCCCGGTCAACAACATCATTCCGGACTGGAACGATCTGGTCTTTCGCGGCAACTTCCGGCAGGCGCTGGAAGTGCTGCACTCGACCAACAATTTCCCGGAATTCACCGGCCGCATCTGCCCGGCGCCCTGCGAGGCGGCGTGCACACTGAACATCAACGTCGCACCGGTGGGCATCAAGTCGATCGAGCACTTCATCATCGACACCGGCTGGGAGAACGGCTGGGTTACGCCGCAGGTCGCCGCGCAGAAGACCGGCAAGAAGGTCGCCATCGTCGGCTCCGGCCCGGCGGGTCTCGCCGCTGCACAGCAACTGGCACGCGCCGGCCATGACGTGACGGTGTTCGAGAAGAACAGCCGCATCGGCGGTCTGCTCCGCTACGGCATCCCAGACTTCAAGCTCGACAAGGCGATCATCGACCGCCGCATGCAGCAGATGGAAGCCGAAGGCGTGACCTTCCGCACCAAGGTCGCCATCGCTACCAAGGATGCGCCGGCCGGCATCATCAACGACGCCGCCGAAGTCATCTCCGCGGAGCAGCTCAAGAAAGACTTCGACGCCGTGATCCTCGCCGCCGGTTCGGAAGTGCCGCGCGATCTGCCGATCCCGGGCCGCGAACTCAAGGGCACCTACGCCGCGCTCGAATTCCTGATCCCGCAGAACAAGGAAGTCGCCGGCGACGGCGCCAACCCGATCAACGTCAAGGGCAAGCACGTCATCGTCATCGGCGGCGGCGATACCGGCTCCGACTGCGTTGGCACCTCGAATCGCCACGGTGCCGCCTCGGTGACCCAATTCGAACTGATGCCGATGCCGCCGGAAGAGGAAAACAAGGCGCTGACCTGGCCGTACTGGCCGTACAAGCTGCGCACCTCGTCCTCGCACGAGGAGGGCGTAGCGCGCGACTTCGCGGTGGCGACCAAGGAACTGGTCGGCGACGGCAAGGGCGGCATCAAGGCGCTCAAGGCCGTCCGCGTCGAGTGGAAGGATGGCAAGATGAGCGAGGTCGCTGGTTCGGAATTCCAACTGCCGGCCGACTACGTCTTCTTGGCGATGGGCTTCACCAATCCGGTCGGCGCTCTGCTCGACGCTTTCGGCATCGACAAGGATGCGCGCGCCAATGCCAAGGCGAGCACCGATGGTGACGGCTGCTACGCTACCAACGTCGCCAAGGTCTATGCCGCCGGCGACGTGCGCCGCGGGCAGAGCTTGGTCGTCTGGGCGATCCGCGAAGGCCGCCAATGCGCGCGAGAAGTTGACGCTTTCCTGATGGGCCAATCCGAACTACCGCGCTGACCTCGTGAGTGGCTCTCGGCCAGCCCTGCAAACCCCGCTCCGGCCTGCCCGCAGCGGGGTTTTTCTTTTGCCGTCGACGCCCTTGTGGCATAGTGTCGGCTACGCTGGCCGGGGAGGGTGATTATGAACACGGAATTGCAAAAGTCCATGCAGGTGACCGGCATGGTCGGCGGTCTGGACGGCTACATGCTGATGGTGCTCGGTATCATGATTCTGGCCGGCATCCTTGGCGGCATCGCCAATTACTTTCTGTCGGATCGTCAGGGTGAGCAGGGTGGGTTATCCCGGCGCGACGGATTCAAGTACGCCATCCTGGGCGTGATTGCGGCACTCACGGTGCCGCTTTTTCTGAACATGCTGTCAAGCAATCTGCTTGAGGCCGCGCGCACACGCCCGGTCGATTTCTTCGTCTTCGCCGGCTTCTGCCTGATCTACGTCGTTGCCTCGCGCCGCCTCTTCGAAAACGCCGCCAACAAATTGCTGGCTCAGGTGGATCAGGTTCGACGCGACGTCAATCAGCTCAAGCAGCAGCGCACCGAGGCGCCGCAAGTGCTGCGCGAGGAGGCGCCGGTGCCGCCTGCCGAACCCGTTAAGGCCGAGGTGGCAAAGGAATCGCTGTCCTACAATGACGTCGAAATCCTGCGCGCCATTGCCGAAGAGAACTACGTTTACGGAAATCTCGCCGGCCTCACCGACAAGACGGGTCTCAGCCGCGAACTCGTCAGCAATCGCCTCACGGTGCTCAAGAACCTCGGCATCATCGAAACTCGCATCAACGACAAGAACGTCCTGCACTGGTACGTTTCACCGAAGGGCAAGCAGATGCTCGGCGAAATTCTTGCCCAGGGAGAGCGCAAGAGCGCCTGACCCCTTCATTCCTGATCCCCCGCGCAGCCACCGTAGCCGCGCGCTCGTCCAATCCTCATTTAATCCCCCTCATGAATCTGAACGTCGTCATTCTCGCTGCCGGGCAGGGCAAGCGCATGCATTCGAATCTGCCCAAGGTACTGCATCCGATCGCCGGCAAGGCATTGGTGCGTCATGTCATCGATACGGCCCGCAGCCTCTTGCCGGCCAGGCTGTGCCTCGTTTATGGCCACGGTGGCGCTGCGGTGCGCGCTGCCTTGCCTGATGCCGATCTTGCTTGGGCACTGCAGGAACCGCAGCTCGGCACGGGGCACGCGGTTCAGCAGGCGCTGCCGCTGCTCGAAGGCGATGGCGTTACCCTGGTCCTCTATGGGGATGTGCCGTTGACCCGCCCGGAAACCTTGCGTCGTTTGCTGGCGGCAGCGAAGGATGGGCTCGCGGTGCTAACCGTTGCGCTTGAAGATCCCACCGGCTACGGACGGATCGTGCGCGATGGTGCCGGGCGTGTCACGCGCATCGTCGAGCAGAAGGACGCCAGCGACGAAGAAATAAAAATTCGTGAGATCAATACCGGAATCATGGCGATTCCAACCCGGCGTCTGGCTGGCTGGCTAGCCAACCTGTCGAACGACAACGCGCAGGGCGAGTACTACCTCACCGATGTCATTGCCGCTGCCGTCGCGGAGGGCGTGCCGGTTAACACGGCGCATCCCGATGGCGAATGGGAGGTGCTTGGCGTCAACAGCAAGGTGCAGCTTGCCCAACTCGAACGCATCCTGCAGGGCCGGATTGCGGGTGACCTGCTCGAAGCCGGCGTGCGTCTCGCCGATCCGGCACGGCTCGATGTGCGTGGCGAACTCGTCTGCGGCCGTGATGTTGTCATCGATGTGAACTGCGTTTTCGAAGGGCGCGTCGAGCTCGCCGATGCAGTGGAAATCGGACCCAACTGCGTACTCAAGAATGTGCGCATCGGCCCCGGTGCCCGCATCGCTGCATTCAGCCATCTGGAAGAGGCTAGCGTCGGCCCGGATTGCATCGTCGGACCCTATGCGCGCTTGCGACCGGGCACCGAACTGGCGGCCGAAGTGCACATCGGCAACTTCGTCGAGGTCAAGAACAGCAAGATCGCCGCGCAGTCCAAGGCCAACCATCTCGCGTACGTCGGTGATGCCCGGGTCGGCGAGCGCGTGAATATCGGCGCCGGCACCATCACCTGCAACTACGACGGTGCCAACAAGCACCTGACGGTGATCGAGGATGATGCCTTCATCGGCTCCGACACCCAGCTGGTGGCGCCGGTAACAGTCGGCCGCGGCGCCACGCTGGGTGCCGGCACCACGCTGACCAAGGATGCGCCGCCCGATACCCTGACGGTCTCGCGAGCGAAGCAGATCAGCGTGTCGTCCTGGCAGCGCCCCGTCAAAACCCCGAAGAAGTGAGTTGAACCATGTGCGGCATTGTCTCCGCCGTCGCCTCCCGCGACGTTGTCCCCGTTCTCCTTGAAGGCCTGCGCAAACTCGAATACCGCGGCTACGACTCCGCCGGCCTCGCCGTCCTCAACGGCGCCCCCGATGCCTCCGGCACCCTGCAACGCCTGCGCGCCGTCGGCCGCGTTGCCGAACTCACCGCCCAGGTCACCGCCACCCACACCACCGGCCACACCGGCATCGCCCACACCCGCTGGGCCACCCACGGCGTCCCCTGCGAAAGAAACGC
>JAKLLG010000028.1 GCA_023150275.1 Rhodocyclaceae bacterium | reverse complement strand
CGACTGCTGCAGACGCAGCGTGCCGCTGGTCGAACCGGAAACGGCATTGGCGAGCGCGGACGACGCACCGTTGCCGCCGTTGGCGCCATCGTAACCATAGCCGCCGTTACCCCCGTTCTGCGTTGCGTAGGCATACGCGGTACCGCTGTCCGAAGTCGCGCTGGAGGCACCGACGCTCGCACTACCGCCGTTGCCGGCGGTCTGGCCAGTACCGTAGGTATAGCCGCCGGTCCCGCCATTGGCGGTGGCATTTGCCGTTGCGCCGTTGCTGCCGCTCGCCGTCGCCGTTGCGCTGGCGCTGCCATTCCCGCCGCTGCCAGCGTTGGCACCGCTGCCAGCACCGTAGGCCTTACCGCCGTTGCCGCCGTTGCCGCCGTTGCCAGTGGCGGTAGCGCTGGCGCTGCCGGATGCGGGTGCGGTGCTGACCGTTGCGCTGGCGTTGCCGCCATTGCCACCGGCGCCGGCGCTACCCCCCCCGGAATAACCCCAGCCGCCGCTGCCGCCACTGCCGCCGTATGCGGTGCCGGTATTCGATGTGTCTGCGTTGGGACCGAGCACGACGCTGGCATTACCACCGTTGCCGCCTGCGGTACCGTTTGGAAAAGCGAGGGTACCGCTGGTGCCCGCGGTACCCGCAGTGCCATTGTCGGAAAGCGTGGCTGCGTGTGCCGGTGCAAAGGCAAGCGGAATCAGTACGGAGAGCAGGGTGCGGGCGGGCAGTTTCATCGGATGGCTCCTGAAGTGCTTCTGGCAATTAAATTGTGGCCGGGGTTGTGCCGGAAACCCAAGAACGGTATCCGGATTTGCAAGCACGGTATTGGATCAGCAAGCGATTGTCATTGCCAATAGTCCAATCAGACTAAGCTGAATTGCATATCGCAAATGAATAAGGCCGGTTTATGACCGGCCTTGTCAGGAATATTGCGGATTGGTGGTTCGGGTTTTTCAATCCTCCGGATGCGCTGCCACCCATTGCTGCCAGCGCCACACATCGCGGCACATCTCCTCGATGTCGCGCTGCGCCCGCCAGCCCAGCATTGCCAACGCCAGCGAGGGATCGGCATAGCACTGCGCCACATCGCCCGGGCGGCGCGCGACGACACGGTATGGCACCTGGCGCCCGCTCGCCTGTTCGAAGGCGCGCACCACATCCAGCACGCTGTAGCCGGTACCGGTACCGAGATTGACGGTGAGGGTGCCGCGCCGCCGCGCCAGCGCGTTCAGCGCCGCCAGGTGACCGAGCGCCAGATCGACGACGTGGATGTAATCGCGCACGCCGGTGCCGTCGGGCGTGGCGTAATCATTGCCGAATACCGAAAGCTCCGGCCGCTGACCGACCGCCACCTGCGCGATGAAGGGCATCAGGTTGTTCGGGATGCCGTTCGGATCCTCGCCGATGAGGCCGGACGCGTGCGCGCCCACCGGGTTGAAGTACCGCAGCAGCGCGATTGTCCAGTCTTCCTCCGCGCGGCTCAGGTCGCGCAGCACCTCCTCGACCATCAGCTTCGAACGACCGTAGGGGTTCGTCGCCGACAGCGGAAACTCCTCGCGGATCGGCACCGCGTGCGGATCGCCGTAGACCGTTGCCGAGGAAGAAAAGACCAGCGTCTTCACTCCGAACTCGGCCATCACCTCGCACAGTGCCACGCTGCCGGCTACGTTGTTGTCGTAATAGCGCAGCGGTTGCGCGACCGACTCGCCCACTGCCTTCAGCCCCGCGAAATGAATCACCGCGTCGATGCGCTGCGCGGCAAAGACCGCCCGCAGTGCGGCCCGGTCGCGGATGTCGGCCTGATGAAAGACCGGCCGGCGGCCGGCGATCCGCGCAATGCGATCGACGACCGTCGTCTTGCTGTTCGAAAGGTTGTCGACAATGACCGGCTCGTAGCCGGCGGCAAGCAGCTCAACGCAGGTGTGCGAACCGATGTAGCCGGCGCCGCCGGTGACGAGGATGGTCGATTTCATGGCAATGGGTGCAGAGGTGAGGAACGGATTATGCCAGCCGCAAAGACCGGCCGGGCAAGTGTGACAGCGTTACATGATCGCCCGGTGACAAAAGATAGCCCGCTGTGCGGCGGGCCGAAGGGAGGAAACGCTGAAGCGGGTATTCAGGCTCATGGCGTGCGGCGTCGACGGGCCACGGAACCCTTGTGTCGGGAAACGGAGTGCGAGCGATGGTTGATCGACTCAGGACTTGCGTGCGCGACGACGCATCACCGTGCCCATCAGCCCGAGGCCTGCAAGCATCAGCGCATAGCTGCCCGGCTCCGGCACTGCTGTCACGTTCACCTCGAAGGCGCCGACGTTGTTCTGGTGATAGGTATCGTTGACTGAAGCATAGATGTGGCCGGCGGCCGCCAGCGTGACCGTCTTCGCGTAGCCGATCAGGAACCAGTCCGACGGCGACGAAGGGGTTGCCGAGAAAGTGCCGATCAAGGCGCCGATGCGCGCATTCGTTCCAGCTGCACCGTAGTTGCCGTCAGCGGTAAACGAACCACTGGGGTTGAAATAGGAGTAACCCGGCGCCGTGATCGTAGCGGCCGGCGAACCGTCCGGATTCATCTGGAAAGTGCCGCCCGTGCCGACCAGATCGACGATGCCCGTCGCCGTGATCTGATAGGTGCCCGCCGCGAAGCTGCCAAGGTCGGTCAGCGTACCGACGCTTCCTGAGCCGCCGGGCGACACCGGAGTGGCCACGGCAAATGACGAAGCCGAGAGCAGGACGGCAATGGCCAGACAACGCAGGGGTGAACTCATGACAGCCTCGAACCGGGTGAATGAAGCGAAACTTGATTCTAGGCGTCGCCCGAAAAACATAAATGGCCCGAACGTACTACGCGCAAGGTCATAGAACCGACCTTCGTATCCCGGGCACTAGTACGAAGGGGCTATTGCCCATGATAGGTGCATGCGTTCCAATTGGCGGCACCAATACCCTCGGCATTGCCCCCGATCAGGAGACACCCCATGAAAACGACCCATCTCGCCGCCGCACTCACCGCGAGCTTTGCTTTGCTCGCAGCGCCGGCCCAGGCGGACCAGATCTACTGGACCGACTGGACCGCGAAAACACCCGGCACACCCGGTTCCGCCATCGGTAGCATCGCCCTTCCGGGCGGCACGGTCGATGTCCGCTACAGCGGCGAAATCTTCAACGCTCCCGATCAGGGCAACTGGGATCAATACCTCGCCACCTACACCTCCACTGCAGTCGACAATGCCCCGAGTCCGGCCAACGTCAGCATCCAGCTGCGCGGCAACAATTCGACCGTCAACACGCTCACCTTTTCAGCTCCGTTGTTGAACCCCGTAATGGCCATCCAGAGCCTCGGGCAGGGGTCTGATCCCGCAACCTACGACTTTGGCAACTACACCTTCACCCTGCTCAGCCAGGGCCCGGGCCACTGGGCGGGCTGTGCGACCTGTCTGAGCGTCAACGGCAGCACTGCGATCGGAGCGGTCGGCACCACGCTGGTCGGTCGTGAAGGCAATGGCACGATCCAGTTCCTCGGCACCTACAGCTCGATTAGCTGGACAGCCAGCGATGGCGAGAACTACCACATGTTTACGATCGGCGCCCCGGTCCCAGAACCCGAAACCTATGCGATGCTGCTCGCCGGGCTCGGTCTGATGGCAAGTGTTGCCCGCCGCCGCAAGGCCTCCTGAGCAACACTTCCGCCGTAAGCGGCGGGTGCTGAGAGCGTCCGCCGATCCCTCTCCTCTTCCGCCAACACCTACCGCACCAGGAGTTGCCAGCATGAACATCCCGAAGACAGCGATTGCCCTTGCCCTTGCCCTTGCCGCACCACTCGCAGCCGCTTCCACTGGCAACTTCGTCGTCCGCGCGTTGGAAAACAGCAGCACCGGCGGTGCGGGGGTAGCCACCTTCGCCCTGATCGCCGGTCAGCAGTTCAGTGTCGCCGTTTCGCCGGACGATCTCTGGAACGCCGGTGCCCTGCCGCGCTGGTCCAATGCCGATGGCCTCACCGGCAACCTTCTGTACAGCGCCGTGACCGACGCCGAAGTGCCCGTCTACTTGCCCGCCACACTGGTAGGCCAGAACTTCGGCAACCATGTCCAGAACGGTCTCAGCGCCCCGTTCGGCAGCCTCGTCGGCCAGATCGACAATGGCAGCTTCTTCAAGATCGGAACCAGCTACACGGGCACGGCTGCAGCCTCGGGCACGCTCAAGCTCTTCTATTTCGACAGCAACAACCACGACAACACCGGCAGCATTCTTGCGCAGGTGACCGCAGTTCCCGAGCCCGAAACCTACGCCATGCTGCTGGCCGGCCTCGGCCTCATGGGCGGCATCGCGCGTCGGCGCCGGAAGGCTTGAGTCACCGCAGCGACCGCACCGGTCCGCACCCCGGAACGACCCGGCCATGGCCGCGTCTTTCCGAACGGCGCGAACCAAATTCCAATTGAATACTCCAAAGGCGACGGAGCGTCACCGCAGGCCGTACGAAATGCGTGTGTCCCCGCACCGGGGCGGCACATCGTGCCACCTCTCCGAGACCCCAAGCCAATGGAGGTATCAAGAATGCAGCTCATCACCCGCATCAGGAAGACACTCGGTGTGCTCGTTGCCGTTGCCAGCCTCGCCACCACCAGCGGAGTCGCGCACGCGGCCTCCGAATACCACCTCAGCTTCACCGGCATCAAAGGCGACAGTACCGCCATCGGTTACAAGGACTGGGTTGACGTAGACACCTTCAGCTGGGGCGTCTCCGTCGCTACCTACGGCGGCGGAAGCGGTGGCGCCGGCACCTCGAAACCGCAGTTCAGCGATTTCTACTGGACGCAGCAACTCGACTCCTCGATTGCCGGCCTTTTCAAGACCATCGGCAGCCCCAAGCCGATCGACAAGGCGATCTTCGAGATCACCAGCGTCGGCGCCAAGAAGACCGTCCCCTATTTCCGCATGACCTTCGAGGAAGTAATCTTGACCAGCCTCTCGCTCAGCGGAGGTGGCGGCAGCGTGCCCTACCTTCAAGGAGCGTTCGCCTACGGAACGATCCTGCTCGAATACTGGAAGATCGATGACAAGGGCAACGTCGGCAACAAACCTGAAAGCGCGTTCTACGATCTTTCAAACAACAAGGGATCGCTTGGCGAACTCTCCATGCTCTACGCCCGCGGCCTCGCCGGGCCCGAATTCGCCGCGGCGGTTCCCGAACCCGAAACCTGGGCGCTGCTGCTTGCCGGCCTTGGCCTCATGGGCGGCATCGCCCGTCGCCGCAAGCAGGCGCGCGTCTGATCGCACCGCCTACCTCGACAGGAGACCCGGCCGCGGCCGGGTTTTCTTTTCCTGACAGCCGGATCAGCCCTGCCGTCCCCGACGCCGAATGACGGGGCGACCTATGCCATTCGGTTTAGTCTCTACGGACTATTGATTGGCAGCCGGGCGGTTCCTAGAATTCCCATTCGCATAACCAGAGTCAGAGGAGCACACCATGCTGCTGCAATCGATGATGAAGTCGCTTCGCCTCCCGGCCGTCCTGCTCGGCCTGGCAATCTCCCCCCTCTCGCAGGCGGTCGAATTCACGGGCAGCCAGACAGCTGCCGGGACCTGGACATACAACCTCACCTACAACCCGCTGGACAACTACTCGGTTTTTCCGGTGGACACCCAACCCAGCAACCTGACCACAATCACGCTGACCGGGCTCTTCGGCGTCACGGGCGCCACCGGGCCTTCCTCCAGCACCTTCGTCGATCCCTGGCTGAACGGGATCAACCTGGCCTGGAGCGCCGAAGTCCTGAACGGAGGAACCACGGTGCGGTGGACCCATGTCGGGCCGGGCACCGGGAATTTTGGCGTCGACATGCATGTTTATGGCTTCCAGGTATTCGCCACCGGTGCAGTCGATGGCTGGGCAAGCGTGGCAACGAATGGCTTCTCGACCGACACGACCAATGGCGGCCTCGATCGCGACATCACCGGCCGCGTACTCGGTCCGGTGGCCGCCGTTCCCGAACCCGAAACCTGGGCGCTCCTGATGGCCGGCCTCGGCCTCATGGGCGGCATCGCCCGTCGCCGCAGGGCGCAGGGCTGAACCGCGCAGAGAGCGATACACGCCAACGAATGCGGCCGGTATCACCGGCCGCATTCGTTCTGCCAAACCCTTCCAATGCCTCAGCCTGCCTTTGGTCGGCGGCGTGCAGCCGCACGTATCATCTACGCCAGACCTCAACGGCGCATAGGGCGTCTCCCGCCCTACTCCACCGTCACACTCTTGGCCAGATTCCTGGGCTTATCCACATCCGTCCCCTTCACCAGCGCCACGTGGTAGGAAAGCAACTGCAGCGGCACCACATGCAATAGCGCCGACAGCGCCCCATAATGCTCCGGCAGGCGCAGCACATGAATGCCCGCAGACGCCGCAATCTC
>JAKLLG010000027.1 GCA_023150275.1 Rhodocyclaceae bacterium | reverse complement strand
ATGGAACGGGGAACTGAAGGAGATGATCACCATGAACCTGCTGGGAAAAGTAAGAAGGCTGCACTACCGGGACGGACACACGCTCTCGGAAATCGAACGGCGCACCGGGCTCACCCGGAAAACCATCCGCAAATGGCTCAAGGCGCCGGAAGGCAGCGAGCCCAAGTATCGGCGGCAACAGCACGACACCAAGATCGCCGCCTATGCCGAGCAACTCACCCGTATGCTCGAAATCGATGCCCGGCGTTCGCCACGGGAGCGGCGCACTGCCCTGAAACTCCACGCCGAACTCAAGGCCCAGGGATTCGACGGCCACTACAGCCGCGTCACCGAATTCATCCGGCGCTGGCGCAAGGACAGCAGCGCCGCACTCAAGAAAGCCTACGTCCCGCTCCGCTTCGAACCCGGCGAAGCACACCAGTTTGACTGGAGCGAAGAACGTCTCGTAATCGGTGGCGTCTGGCGCAAACTCACGGTCGCCCACCTCAAGCTCTGCCACAGCCGCGCCTTTGTCGTGCAGGCCTACCCCGCGCAAAGCCATGAAATGCTCTTCGACGCCCATACACGGGCCTTTGCCGCCTTGGGCGGCATCCCCCGTCGCGGCATCTACGACAACATGAAGACCGCCGTCGACAAGGTCAAGAAAGGCAAGGCGCGCGTGGTCAATACCCGCTTCTCCGCCATGGCCTCCCACTACCTCTTCGACCCCGACTTCTGCAATGTCGCGTCTGGATGGGAAAAGGGCGTGGTCGAAAAGAACGTTCAGGACAGCCGGCGTCGCCTCTGGCAGGACGCCGCCAAGGAGCGCTTCGGCTCCTTCACCGAGCTCAACATCTGGCTGCTCGCCCGCTGCAACGCCCTCTGGCAGGAACCCAAGCATCCGGAATATGGCCTCACGCTCGCCGAGATGCTCGAACAGGAGCGCCCACATCTGATGCCGATGATCGCGCCCTTCGATGGCTACGTCGAAACGCTCGGCAAGGTTTCCAGCACCTGCCTCGTGAACTTCGACCGCTGCCGCTATTCCGCCCCCTGCGAACTGGTCGGACAGATAGCCGGTATCCGCGTCTATCCCGAACGGATCGATTTCGTTGCCCAGGATGCCGTGGTTGCCAGCCATGTGCGCAGCTTCGGGCGCGGCGATACCCGCTACGACTGGCAGCACTATATTCCGCTGATCCAGAGAAAACCGGGGGCGCTCAGGAACGGGGCGCCGTTCGCCGACATGCCGGTACCGCTCCTGCGCCTGCGCGGTCTGCTGCTCCGACGCGAAGGCGGCGACCGGATCATGGCTGGCGTACTCGCCGCCGTGCCCCGGCATGGGCTCGAAGCGGTACTGGTGGCCGTCGAACTGGTGCTCGAATCCGGGAATCCGAGCGCCGAGCATATCGAGAACGTGCTCAACCGCCTGCAGGCAGCACCACCACCGCCCACGGTGGAATCGGCGCTGCCCATTGCCGAACTCCCGCTCGCCGACACCGGCCGCTACGACCGCCTGCGCACGGAGGTGAGCCATGCGTGATGTTGCTGCTGAACTGAAGGAACTGCGCCTCTATGGGATGGCTGGTGCCTGGGAGGAGGTGGCTGCCGATGGCAACGGCGTTGGCGTACAAACCTCTCGCTGGCTGATCGAGCATCTGCTGCAGGCTGAGCATACGGATCGCCACATGCGTTCGATCCGCTACCAGATGCATAGCGCCAAGTTTCCGGTGCATCGCGATCTGGCCGGGTTCGATTTCGGGCAGTCGAAGGTGGAGAAGCGGCTGATTGATGAACTGGCAAGATTTGCCTTCACCGGGGAGGCGCACAACGTGGTGTTCATCGGTGGCACCGGGACAGGCAAGACGCATCTGGCAACCGCGCTGGGCATGGAAGGGATCATCCATCACGGCAAGCGGGTGCGCTTCTTTTCAACGGCCGATCTGGTAAATCTGCTGGAACAGGAGAAGGCAGCGGGCAAAGCGGGCCGGCTGGCGTTCTCGCTCTTGCGCATGGATCTGGTGATCCTCGATGAACTGGGCTACCTGCCGTTCAGCCAGGCCGGCGGGGCGCTCTTGTTCCATCTGCTCTCGAAGCTCTACGAGCATACGAGCGTGATGATCACGACCAACCTGACCTTCGGGGAGTGGGCGAGTGTGTTCAACGACGCGAAGATGACGACGGCGCTGCTCGACCGGCTGACGCATCACTGCCATATCGTAGAAACCGGCAATGAGTCGTTTCGCTTCCGCCACAGTACGGCCACGGCAAAGTCGCGCATCCGCGAGCGGGAGCAGAAAAAGCGCGGGAAACAGGTGGAAATCGAGCCATTCTGAGCGGCCGCCGCGCGGGGAATTCCGCTACGGGCTACGCCCTGCGCGGCTTTCCCCGCGCATCTCAAGCCGACATTGAAAATCGGAGGTGGCCAACGACGATTGCGCTACACTTCTCTTGCGCCGACTGCATGACAGGCGGCTAAACCCCCTGGGTAAATTTCAACGCGCAGCCCTGGGTATTTTTGGACGCGTAGCGACACTGCACACGCCCAATTGGAGTTGGTACAGCGAACTAAACAGAAACCACTCGGTTTTTCCCCGTTTTTTTCGCGCTATACATCGCCTCGTCGGCTCGCTTCATCACGCTGGCCTGATTGTCTTCTGACCGCATCTCGGTGACGCCTGCGCTGAATGTAATCAGTTGCTTCTCGTTGTTGTGGAGGAAGAAGCGCTTGGTGAGTTCCCGCTGAAGCCTTACCACCGCTTTCTGGGCGTCTTCCAGGGGCGTGTCCGGCAACAGGATGATGAATTCCTCTCCACCGAATCGGGCACAAGTGTCTTGCGGGCGCATCGTTTCCCGAATGACGGTGGCGAGGTGAATCAATGCAGCATCGCCGGCATCGTGCCCAAGAGAATCATTCAGCTTCTTGAAGTTATCGATGTCTAGCAGTCCCACGCACAGTGGGGTGCTGCGGCGTCGGGCTCGTGATGCCTCTTTTTCGAACGCTTCCTCTAGACCGCGTCGATTCAGTACTCCCGTCAGCTGGTCATGCCGAACAAGCTTGCTTGCGCTGTCGAGTTCTGCCTGCAGTTCATTGATGCGCTGCTCGGTTTCCGTCACCTTCTTGCGCGTGGCCATCAATTCATCGCGTGAACGCTGCGCATTGATTTGAATGATGCGGGTTTCCTTCATCACCTCCTGCACGACATCGGCAAGTTCATTGATGTCGTTTGCCTCGCTGATTTTTTTTGCGCACACCTCAATCTTGTCGTGGTAGCCCGAGGTGGTGTCTGAAAACTCGGCAAGGTGATCGACAAAGCCGGCAAGCATGACCTTTAACGCTTCCTTGGCCTCTACCAGGCTGTGCTTGAGCTGGCTCTGTTTGTATACGACTTCCTTGATTCGTCGTTCGGCGTCGTCGATGGAACGCAGGTTGAGCGGTTGCGAGACGATGTCGCGAACTACCGCAATCTGTCCATGCAGCCAGTTGTCGTCGATAACAAGTTCGCTGATGTTCTCGATGACGAGGTTGAGCAGGTGAAGCAGGCCATTACGCAGCTCGGTGCGATCATCGACCAGCAGTTCAAGGCGATAGGCGAAGCGCTTCAGTTCGACGAGCAGTTCGTCAAGCGCCTTGATCGAGGAGGCCTTGCGCGCCGATTCGGCGAGCGTCTTGGCCTGCGCGGCAAGCTCCGGCGCTTCTGCAATCTGCGCCGCAACCGCCTGTTCGAGCGCGAACGCCAGCAGATCTCGCAATTGGGGGAGGAGCTCTCCGGCGCGCGATTGCGGCGCAGCAGCGAGATCGGTGCTGTCCTTCGGGGTTGTTGACTCTGCGTCTGGAACGCCTTCGACCAATGTGATCGATTCGCCGCGGCCACCTTGCCGCCAGTTGCGGACTACGGCTTGCAGGCGGTTGAACAGCGTCTCCGGATTGCTGCCGGCGCTGGAGAAAATGTGATCCAGTGTCTCTCGCTTCTTGCCCGGCGTGAGGCTGGCAGAAGTGGCATCCCACTCTTGCAGCAGTTCGTTGATCAGCTCGCTCCATTCGAGTTTTTCAATGGAGGCACGTTCGGCGAGAAAGCCGGAAAATGATGCGACGTACGTTTCGAGTTTCTCGTCCTTGATCGCTTGTTCTAGTTCTCTCGCGAGACGAAGCTGAGCCGGCGTCTCACGCGGTAGCGCCTGCGCCAGTGATTTCAGCGGCTCGGCGGGAAAGCCGCTGCCGGTGGTGTCGCGTGTGCCGGCAACTTCGTGGTACACGGCGCGATAGTTGTCCGGCGTCGGTGCCACGCGGCGCGTGGCCAGCAGGCGGAACGTTTCCCGTGCAATTTCGTTGGGGTTGCTGAATGTGGGCATCCGCGGGTTCCTGTCGGTGACAGCATGATATTGCCACTGCATTCTAATGCGCACCAAGGCGCGCAGGAAGCGCGACGAAGGTCAGTCGCCATTGCGCTATAATCCGCCCCGGTTTGCCCCCGTAGCATGAAGGTCGTGCAGTTGCCTTGTAAGCATCAGGCCCTGGTTCGATTCCGGGCGGGGGCACCATTTTCTAACAGAGCGTTCACTGCGCTGACTTGCGGCCGCCGAGCTCAGCGGAAACGTTCGTAAAGGCTTGCCTCGGCAGCGGGTACTTCGCCTGCGTGTGTCGTCAGTATCTCGCTCAGATGCTGTTCCGAGCCGGGAAGCACCTTTTTGTATATCTCGCGACATAACTGCCGCGCCGCTGTTCCCGGCCATCGCTCGCCCAGCAATCGTTGCGGCAACTGTGGGTCGCGCAGTTGGGTGCGCCGGAATTCATGGATCAGCAAGGTTCGCAGAAGAAATAGTTGCTCCGGTGTGGCCGCTGACCGTTTTGTCAGCCAGTCGAGCGTCGGTTCGAAGCGATCGATGAAGCGACGGTAATCGTCCGCCAGTTGATCCAAGCGCCAGCTTTGCTGAACAACTACCTGCAGCGCATCGTCTCGGTCGTCCCCTAGCGATGACGCGCTCAGGACCGCAATCTTGTTGTCGCTTCCCGTCTGCGTGGCAATCTCATGGAGCAGACCGAGATCAGTGGTCGGGTTGGCATAGACGCCCGGCGACAATGTGCCGAATCCGGCCCAGAGAAGGTCTCGTCTCAGTGCCTCTCGCTGCTCATGGGAGAAGAGCCCTTCCGGGACGATCACGATTTGCCAGGTGCCGTCCCATTCCTTTTGTGGCGCATCGTAGATTCGATGATAGGCGTGGGTGATGCGGCGCCGGCCGGAGGCGGTCAGACTGTATTCGCTGCGCCGGCCGATCAGCGCAGCTTCCAGCCAGCCTTCCTGTACCAGACGGTAGGCGCTGGTCCTCACTGCACGGCTGTTGACGCGAAGTGGCGCAAGCAGCGTGATCAGGCTCCCCAGCATTGCCGCGCCGCCATGAGGAAGAATGGCGTCCCCGAACACTGTCGTGATCAAAGAATTTGTGCGCAGAGGTGCTTGCTGCAGCGTTGCAGTCAACCAGCGGTCAAAGCTGAAGCGGCTCATCGTGCGATCAATCCGAGCACCGACGCTCCCGCTGGCGGCAGGCTGTCGCCATAGCCGAGCCGTTGCGAAAGGGCGCGTGCCGATTCCTTGATCGCGATTGCGAGCGGGCTGTTCCAGTCGGTATCGAACTGTCCTATGGCGCCCAAGGAGGTGACGGCTGCAACCATGTGACCGGTGTGGTCAAATACGGGGGCGCTGAAGCCATTGATACCCGGCGTCAGGCTGCCACTGGCACGCGAGATTCCGTGCAACCGGATTTCGCTGACGATGCCTTCCAACTCCGCGATGAGCGCTGCTATCGGTTGGCCACTTTTCGCTGCGCTGGCGCGCAGCTCTCGCTCCGTCAAGCGCTTCATCAATGGAATGCGGCAGTAGGAAAGAAATGCCCGGCCTGTCGCGGAGCGTGCCAATGGCAACACAGTACCGGTGCGCAGCGTCACGGTGATCGGACCGCCCGCCTCAACCCAGCGCACGATCGTGGCGCCGTGATTGCCGAGCATTGCTAGTGCCACCGTTTCGCCGATTTGTTCGCACAGGTCATCCAGAATCGGTCCTGCGAGTCGTACCGGATCCAGCCGCGAAAGACTGGCGAGCCCAAGCTCAAGGGCAAACGCGCCGAGATCGTAGCGACCGGTATTGGCGTCCTGCTCTACGAGCCCCATCCGCATGAAACTGACCAGATAGCGATGCGCCTTGGCCGCCGGCATGCCGGCATTCCTGGCGAGGTCGCGCAGCATCATCGGGCGGCCATGCGCGGCCAGTGCGCGCAACAGGCGTGTCCCGACCTCGATAGACTGGATACCCTGTCGTTGCTTTCCGGTAGAGATTTCGTTGGTCATGATCATCTTGGGCGTCGGTAGGGCGCCATTCTATCGGCAGCTACCGGAGTAAGGAAAACTGCGCCGCGTATAATGCGGCGCTTTCGTTATCGATGAAACAAGGGGGCAGCATGCGCGCAGTGATGATCGCCAATCCCAAGGGGGGGGCAGGAAAGACCACATTGGCGACCAATCTGGCGGGATATTTTGCGAACAGTGGCAAGCGCGTCACGCTCTGCGATCTTGATCGGCAGCAGTCGGCGTTGCGCTGGATGGCCTTCCGCGACTCTGCTTTGCCTTCAATCACTGGATATTTCGGCGGCAATCAGATGCTCTTCAGTTTGCCCAAGGAGCCTGATTGGGTTGTTCTCGACGCGCCTGCTGGTCTGCAAGGCTACAAGCTCAACGATTATCTGCGCGTGGTTGATCGTGTCATCGTTCCCGTCGTGCCGTCCGTATTCGATATGGCGGCGACCGAGGATTTTTTGAACTCGATTCGTAACGAACTGCGCGGTCGTCGCGGAATCATCGGAATTGTGGCGATGCGCGTCGATCCTCGTACTCGCGCGGCGGCTATGCTCGAAGAGTTCCTGCAGCACTTCGATGTTCCGATAACAGCCTACCTGCGCAACACGCAGAACTACGTCAACGCGGCGGCTGCAGGGCTCACCGTGTTCGATCCGCCGCGCGCCAAACATCGTCGTGACGAAGAACAGTGGCAGCCGCTGTTGCAATGGCTTGCCGACTAGGCTATAGTTCGCCCCCTCGCAACGGCGCCGGGGTCGCAGCGAAAGCAGCGAAAATAAATTTTCCGGCGCAGTGTTGACGGGGGTAAGAAAAACCTGATAAAGTTTCACCTCTCTGCTGATGCAGAAGACGGACGCGGGGTGGAGCAGTCTGGCAGCTCGTCGGGCTCATAACCCGAAGGTCACAGGTTCAAATCCTGTCCCCGCAACCAAGTAATACGCTCTTTAAAAACCAGACAACCGATAGGTGTGGGTACTTGGTTTGGTTGTGAAGTCGGTTTTGTGCCGACATTGCGATTAAATTGAAGTGCTCGCACGATAGAAGTAAGTTTTCAAGGAAACTTGAAATCTGCAACGTCA
>JAKLLG010000017.1 GCA_023150275.1 Rhodocyclaceae bacterium | reverse complement strand
GCGTTTCTTTCGCAGGGGACGCCGTGGGTGGCCCAGCGGGTGTGGGCGATGCCGGTGTGGCCGGTGGTGTGGGTGGCGGTGACCTGGGCGGTGAGTTCGGCAACGCGGCCGACGGCGCGCAGGCGTTGCAGGGTGCCGGAAGCACCGGAGGTGCCGTTGAGGACGGCGAGGCCGGCGGAGTCGTAGCCGCGGTATTCGAGTTTGCGCAGGCCTTCAAGGAGAACGGGGACAACGTCGCGGGAGGCGACGGCGGAGACAATGCCGCACATGGAGAAACCTCAAGATCAAAAAAGAAAGCTGAACTGCGCCGCTGCAGAAGGCGGGTGCCCGCAAGCGCGAAATCAGCGAAACCGGGGTACAAACCCCCCACCCGCCCGACACGCCCGAGCCCGCAACCGGAGAAACGGCGAAAGCCGCAATTATCCAGCACCAGGCATGACAAAGCGATGTCTTCGCCTAGTCCGTTCGGGCTATGGATAGCAGGCAATAATCGCCGGAATCGGGCGCATCGCAACGAGCACGCCGAATCGTGCAAATGTCGAAGCCAATAAGCGCGCGCTCATTCCCGCATCTCCGCGGAGCGAAATACGATACTGCGATCCCATGGCGAATAGCCCGAACGGGCTAATGACACAATATTTTATTGTCATTAACATCCGCTCTCCAGATCAAAATGAATCCTGATTCTCGGTCGCCATTCCGGCCGACAGGACAAAACCATTCACATAAAAGGGAGATTTCGCGGACATGCGCAACAAATCACTCGTAGCAACAAAGGTGGCACTCGCAGTCGCTGCAGCCATCGCCAGCATTTCGGCATCTGCCGACGTCGCGGTCAATTCGCTCCTGGCGACGGGCTCATACAAGCTTGATGGAGGCAGCGTCACGAACCTTGTGTCGACTGGATCTCCCTCCGTGGACGTCCTGGATTTTTCTTACGCCGCCACCGGAAGCAATACCGGTCTTCACAGCTACGGCAGTGATACCGGCAATTTCGGAAGTCGTTCCTCCGGCTATGGCGTTTATGACGTGCACGGCCTGTTCCGGATCGAGCAAACCATCACGAACACCACCGGCACGGCGCAGCGCGCGAACTTCAATTTTTACATAACGCCCGGCTTCATCAATAACGAACTCGGAAGCGCAATGACCGGCACCGACTACGTCAGCGCAGGCCTCACGTTCGACATCAGGCGCAATGGCAGCACTGTCTGGGGTAGCGCGGCCACCCTGACCAGCAATGCTGGCGGCACCAACATGTCCACCTCCGGTGACGCAAGCCTCTACGCCGGATCCGGGACCTACTATTCCGTCGCCGGCACCCAGCGCTCCGTCGATCTGGGCGTAATCAATGCAGGCCAGTCGATCACGCTGAGCTATGAAATGACAAGCTTCGCATCGGGGCAATCAACGCCCGGTGCACCAACCTGGGTTCCCGAAACCACCTACCACGTTCCGGGCCAATGGGTTGATCCCTGCTGGGGCGAATGCAGCTACGGCGATGGCTATGAAGCAGGCGAACCCCACTTCGAGCCAGCGCACGACGTGGTCGTCCCGGGGCACTGGCTTCCCGGCACCATCAGCGGCTCCCATGCCAGCTCAGGCGATCCGTTCGAGATCAACTGGAATGATGGAACCGCGTATTTCACGAACCAGCCGTTCTCCCGCAATTTTGAAGCCAGCGTGACATTTACCGCTGCCGTTCCGGAACCCTCGGAGTACGCATTGATGCTTGCCGGCCTTGGCCTGATGGCGGGAATCGCCCGTCGGCGTCGCCAGAAAACGGCCTCCTGAGCAATATCGAATCCGGCCATAGCTGCGGAATCTGGACAGGGGGGCCTTTTCGGCCCCCCTGTCTCATTGCGACACGCGCAGGATTCGCTCGAACTCGTCAGCCAGGGATTGCGTATGCCGCAGCGAGGAGAAGCCGGCATGGCGCGCAGCAAAGCTTTCGGCCGCCGCGCCGTATTCAGGTGCTTCGAGCACGGATGAAAGGAGTGCGGCGTAGTCGACGGGGCGCGGTCGTTCCGCCGCGTTGAGCCCCAACTGCAGCCGGCCGATCCGCCGCGCAACGAGGAATTGTTCCCCCTGCATCGGCAGCAGGAAAAGCGGAATGCCGCACAGCAGCGACTGGGCGACCGTTGCCGCGCCCCCGTGGCACACGCACAGATCGCACTCCGGAAGAACCCTCGCCAAGTCAGCAGGGCCGTTGCAATAAGTAATGCACGAAGCCGAGACAGGGGGCGGCCGCCCCGACGCCAGTTCGGGGAGATAGCACACAACGCTGCAACCTAGCGCCACCAGCGCTTTCAGCACAAGCTCATGGTCGGGATGCGCCGACTTCAGGTATGCAAATACCTTTTTCCCCTTGCCGCCGGGCCACGCCGGAAATTCCCCGCCCGATTGCAGCATGCTCGGCCCCCACCAGTGCATGCCCTCGGGCAGCGTCTCGCGGCCGTAGGGATCGAGTTCCGGCCACGACAGCAAAAGCGCGTGATCGCCGCCGAGAATACTGGTGGCATAAGCGATCGGTGGCGCGCCGGCCTCAGTCAGAACCGTATTTGCCGCCGTGGTGACGGAACGTTCCGCGTGATCAAGGCGCCCGGCGGGTATTTGCTCCCAATCGCGAATGCAAGGAAAACGGGCATCAACCGGTGGAATGAAAAAGGCCGGCCCCGTCGCCACACTCGGAATCCCCAGACTGCGGGCAGCAAGAATGGCGGTTGGCGAATAATCCGCAACGAGCAGATCAGGCCGCAGCAGCATCAACAGGTTTCGCCAGCCCACGAAAAGACCGCGCAAGGCATCCGCATTCAGATACCCGCAAGCCATCAGAATTTCCGCCATGCTGGCAGGTGGCGAGGGAACACCATGCACCCGATGCAGCCAGACCGGCGCCTGGTAGCGCGGCGCCTCAATGCCGCTCAAGAGAACATCCGTATGAACGAGATCGCGCAAACCGAGGCTGACACGATGACCGCGACGGATCATCTCCTCAGCCAATGGCCTGATGCTGCCCGCGTGCCCAAGCCCGCCGCCGAGTTCCCATGAAAAGAAGATGCCCGCCATTCCCGAAGTCTCCCTTGATTCGTAGCATTCCTGCGAAGCGGGGCCGCAAGGTGCCGCTGCAGCCGGCAGGAGCCGCCACTTCGCAACTCACAGCGAGTACCCGAACGCACTCTTTACGTCCCACGCATGCAGCGTAAGACAAACCGGACCGAAGACACACTGAATACACATAGCCCGATCGGGCTATTGCGGCGCATCGTACACTGCCGCAACATGCGCAACACCAATGGAATTTTTCTCGGCGCATCCCGTCGCCGAGATTCGCCAGATTTCGGGCATATGTGAATTGCTTCACAGCCGAATGAACCTGGATCGGATAGAGTCCCCCCCCGATCAAGTCAGGCTGTCGAGTCGGTCGACCGGTTTACGTTGCAGAACCCAACACTGTTGAAGGAATAAAAGAATGAAACATCACACCCCCACAAAGATCGCCCTGCTCCTCGCATTCGGAATTACCGCAGGATCCGCCGCCGCCAGCACCAACCTCGTCCTCAACGGCAGCTTCGAAGACATCAGTGCCAATCCCGGCATCCAGCAGCTCGCCAACAACACCTGGCAGGTCTTCAGCAGCATCCCGGGGTGGACCACCTTCACCGGTGCCGGCATTGAAGTCCGCAACAACGTCGCCGGCGTTGCCCAACACGGCGTCCAGTTCGTGGAACTCGATTCCCATGGCGTCAACCCCAACAGCGCGATGCAGCAGCAACTCAGCACCATCGGCGGCCAGAACTACACCCTGAGCTTCTGGTACTCCCCGCGCCCCAGCACCGCCAGCCGCCCCAGCGATACCAACAACATCTCGGTGTTCTGGAACGGCGCCACCCTGCTCCCCACGCTGAGCGGCACCAACAACACCGGAAGCCACAACTGGCAGCAGTACTCCTACACCGTGACCGGAACGGGCTCCGACATCCTCCGTTTTGGAGCACTCGGCACCCAGGATACCTACGGCGGCTCGCTCGACAACGTCAGCGTCACTGCAGTACCCGAGCCCGGTTCGCTGGCCATGATTCTCGCCGGCCTCGGCCTCATGGGCGGCGTCGTCCGCCGTCGCGCCAGCTAAGCCCGTTTGCAAGGAGCGAAAATGAAAATCTCCGTCAGGCACATTTTCGCTGCGCTGGCCCTTGGCGCCGCGGCTACCGCGCAGTCGGCGCCGCTTTTCAGCGACAATTTCGATGATGGCGATGCCGCCGGGTGGACATTCCACGGCATCAACCAGAGTTCCTGGAACGTCGCCGGTGGCCAGCTACTGCACGGCGGCGGCTACACCGGGCAAGCTTCCTACGCGCTCATCGATGGCGTAGTCACTCCCCAGCATTTTTCGCTTGAAGCCGATGTTCGCGTCAACGCCAACCAGTTTGGCAGGCCCGACTGGGGGCATGTGGGCCTGATCTGGGGCGTAAATACCACCAGTGGCAACTTCAATACCGCCTACCTCCGTACCCACTGGGACCACGTCACCAATTGGAGCGTGCCTTATGGCAGCGGCGAGCGCTTGCTCTCCACCCCTGGTACCAACAACGGGAGCACCTACCACCTCGCCGTGAGCGTCAACTACGACACCCAGACCATGAGCGTCAGCCTTGACAGTCAGTCAATCACATTTACCGGCGCCGACTTTGCAGCAATCAACCAGAACACCGGCGGCGGCATCGGCCTCATTTCGTGGTCCGACGACGTCACCTACGACAACATCGTCCTCAACGCGCTGCCCGTACCCGAACCCGAAACCTACGCCCTGCTGCTCGCCGGCCTCGGCCTCGTGGGTGGCGTTGCCCGTCGTCGCGCACGCAGTTAAATCCGCCGTACCCAAGCAAAGCAAGCGGCCGGCATTGCCGGCCGCTCTCAAATCTGACTTGGCAAGAAGCCGCGGGGAAGACTGAGCTAACCCGGATCCCGAACAGTGTCGTTACAACAGCGGCTGCCTATCGATTGCGGTATGACGCTGCCGGCACATAGTTCGCTTGCAAGAGAGGGAGAAATCGTCGGTGCAATCGCGCAGAATTTCGTGCGCCAATCCGCGAACTGCCGACGATGCTTCATGAACGCCGAAGCGTCTTCCTTCAGCTTTGAACGCTACCGAGCAGCCTTCCCGGGCTTACTTGCGGCTACCGCAAACCCCTACCCCTGCCGCCCATAAACATCCTCGAAGCGCACGATGTCGTCCTCGCCCACGTAGGCGCCGGATTGCACCTCGATCATCTCCAGCGGCACGCGGCCCGGGTTCTCCAGGCGGTGCTTTACGCCCAGCGGAATGTAGGTGGATTCGTTCTCCGAAACGAGGAACGTCTCCTCGCCGCGCGTCACCTTCGCCGTGCCGCGCACCACGATCCAGTGCTCGGCGCGGTGGTGATGCATCTGCAGCGAAAGGCAGCCACCCGGCTTCACGCCGATGCGCTTTACCTGGAAGCGCTCGCCGGCATCGATGCCGTCGTACCAGCCCCACGGCCGGAAAACCTTGCGGTGCAATTGGCTCTCCGCCCGCTGCTGTGCCTTCAGCGCATCGACGATCTGCTTCACCTCCTGCGTGCGGTTCTTGTGCGCCACCAGCACCGCGTCCGGCGTTTCCACTACCACCAGATCCTTCACCCCCACGCAGGCCAGCAGGCGGTGATCGGAAAGCGCCAGCGTATCGGCGCAATCGTGCAGCAGCACATCGCCGCGCGCCACATTGCCGCGCTCGTCCTTCTCCAGAACATGCCACAGCGCCTCCCACGCCCCCACATCCGACCAGCCGGCCGCCAGCGGAATTACCACGCCGTGCGGCAGCGCCGCCTCGCCGGCAGTGAGGCGCTCCATCACCGCATAGTCGATCGAATCGCTCGGGCAGGCCGCAAACGCCTCCTTGCCCACGCGGCGGAAATCGCCATCCGCCGCACCCTCCGCCCAGGCCTTCTCGCAGGCCACCAGAATGTCTGCCCGGCAGCGTGCAATCGCCGCCAGCCACACCGAGGCGCGCATCATGAACAAGCCGCTGTTCCACAGATAGCTGCCGGCATCGAGGTACGACTGCGCGGTGGCCAGATCCGGCTTCTCCACAAAGCGCGCAATGCGGCAGGCGCTGTCGCTATCCACCGCCGTGCCGCTCTGGATATAACCGTAGCCCGTTTCTGGCGCATCCGGCGTAATGCCGAAGGTGACCACGTGGCCCGCCTCCGCCAGCCGCGCGCCGTGGCGCACCACCTTCTGGAAGGCCACCGTATCCACGATCACATGGTCCGACGGCATCACCAGCAGCACCGGATCCGCCCCGCCCTCCACTGCCGCCAGCGCCGCCAGCGTCAGCGCCGGCGCCGTATTGCGCCCGCAGGGTTCGAGCACGATGCGCCCGTGCTTGCCCATCTGGCGCAACTGCTCCGCGATCACAAAGCGGTACTCCTCGTTACACACCACCATCGGCTCGCGCAGTTCCGCCCCCGGCAGGCCATCCACACGGCGGATTGTTGCCTGCAGCAAGGAATCCTCGCTTACCAGCGGCAACAGCTGCTTCGGATACTTCTCGCGGGAAAGCGGCCACAGGCGCGTGCCGGAGCCGCCGGAAAGAATGATGGGCTGGATCAGCATGGTTCGATCTCGATCAATCAATGGGGGAAAAGGCGAAAGCCGCAATTATCCAGCACCCGGCATGACAAGGCGATGTCTTCGTCTAGTCCATTCGGGCTAGTGCATTTCCGCGGCGTATGACATAGAAATCCAACTCGGCTCATTCCCTTCCCCTGGGCGGCATTGCCCGTCGCCGCGCACGTAGCTGAGTCAGGCCCACCCAAGCAGAACGGCCGGCATTGCCGGCCGTTTTCACATCTGGCGCAGCCCCAGAATTGACAAGCGGCTGTAGTGTTTAAAGAACTGCTGATCAAGTCCGTCACACCGGCGAACGCCGGTGCCCAGTTCGTTGAATTTCCTGGATTCCGGCTTTCGCCGGTGCGACGGGCTTCAGGAAACCGTGGCTAGATCAAGAACAACGCAGCCGGCGCAGAAGGGTGCATGCCACTTCGCACATACTGCAGCAATTCTGCATGCAACCCCTCTGGCCGGAAGCCTGAGAGCTTCATGGCAGCCGGAATGTTGCTGGAGCGGATGATCGAGCGGATATAGCCCGAAACGAAGACATCCTGCATCAACTGCACATCCCCCAGCTCGTAAAACGCAGCCATCGCCTCGATGTAGTCGGCCTTGCGCATATCCACAAACGAAATCGGCAGCAAGCCCGCGTTCAGCAACGGAATGTTCGCCGCCAAGCGCGCCGTACGTTTGTTGCCATTGGCGAAAACCTGCAAATACGGAATGCGAGTCATCAGGTAAAAAGCAGCCTGCACGGGCGAAAGAAGGTTCGCCGTTTGCACGAGAGTTTCGAATGCCTGCGCCACATAACCGCTTCCCGGGCGGTATGGCGGTTGATAGGCCGACCGTGCCAAATTGACTTTCTCATACTCGCGTGGCACGCCGCGTTGTGCGGCGGGCAGAAAATGGTCGGAATCGATCGCTTCCGGGAGCTGATGATTGTCGGTGAGAAGTTCATGGACCTTGCACAAGGTGCTTACCGATAACGATCGGTTATCCCACAAATGTTTGATAGCGCGACTGTGATTCAAAGCCAGCAGCGCGTCCTCCGCTGGTTTCTCCGGATTTCTTTCCCCATACTGAACGAGTGCCTCAGTGTCCAGGCTCGAATAGGTAGAGCCCTCAAGCAGCGAAGATGCCCACGACAGATCGATCAAAAAGTCGGCCAGAAAGCGGCGATCCAGTGGCCGAGCCAATGCCTGGATCTTGCCTAGCCGAGCCGCCTGATCTGCATCGATCTCCGGTATCGGCGCGAGCAGCGCCTCCTGAAACACGGCTACCGGCCGGGCCCGGAAGTCGACCGCCAGATATTCCCGCACCGATGAAATGGAATAAGGCCGCGCGCTACGATATCGCGTCGCCTTGCCAGCGTTGAGCACCTTCAATTCACCGGCCAACACCATCATTTTCAAACGGCGGTTGATGGTCGACCGGCTTACGGCCGAGAAACGCTGCAGCAACTCATCCGGCGCAAGCCCTGCCGGTCCAGCCTCGCGCAAGGTAGACAAGAACGATTCAAAATCCAGGTTTGCAGAACGAGGCATGTGACAAGCAAGTTTTCCAATTAACTAAATGAAATAATTGCAAATAAGTTGTTTCTTGTCAAAACTAAATCCCTGCGCAATATGCGCGTCATTCAGTCCGATATCTCGCCCGGCCGCCCCGAAATCACTCCACCGTCACCGACTTCGCCAGGTTCCTCGGCTTATCCACGTCCGTGCCCTTTACCAGCGCCACGTGATACGACAGCAGTTGCAGCGGCACCACGTGCAGCAGCGCCGAGAGCGCCCCGTAATGTTCTGGCAGGCGCAGCACGTGGATGCCTTCCGATTCAACCATCTCCGAATCCGCATCGGCGAACACGAACAGTTCGCCGCCGCGGGCGCGCACTTCCTGCAGGTTTGATTTCAGCTTTTCCAGCAGCGCGTCGTTGGGGGCCACGGCGATTACCGGCATCTCCTTATCCACCAGCGCCAGCGGGCCGTGCTTCAGCTCGCCGGCTGGGTAAGCCTCGGCGTGGATGTACGAGATCTCCTTCAGCTTCAGCGCGCCCTCAAGCGCAATCGGGTAGTGCCGGCCGCGGCCGAGGAACAGGGTGTGCTGCTTGTGGCTGAACAACTGCGCCCAAGCCTTGATCTCGGGTTCCAGCGCCAGCACCTTCTGCACCGCCGCCGGCACATGGCGCAGCGCCTTCAACTCCTGCACTTCGGTAGCGGCATCGAGCCGGCCGCGCAGCTTGGCCATGACCAGCGTCAGCAGATAAAGCGCAGCCAGTTGCGTCGTAAAAGCCTTGGTTGACGCAACCCCAATCTCCGGGCCGGCGCGGGTAATGAAGCGCAGCGCCGTCTCGCGCACCAACGAAGACTCCGGCACATTGCAGATCGCCAGCGTGCGCTGCATGCCCAGCCCCTTGGCGTGCTGCAGCGCCGCCAACGTATCGGCCGTCTCGCCGGACTGCGAGATCGTTACCACCAGCGTCTCGGCATCCGGCACCGAATCGCGGTAGCGATACTCGCTGGCGATCTCCACGCTGCACGAAATGCCAGCGATGGCCTCCAGCCAGTAGCGCGCCACCAGGCCAGCGTGCCAACTGGTGCCGCAGGCCAAAATCAGAATCTGCCGCGCGCCGCCAAGCACCGCCTCGGCATCCGCCCCGAACAGGCCCGGCTGCAGCGACCTCGCATTGCCCACCATTTCAAGCGTATTGGCCAGCGCATCGGGCTGCTCGAAGATCTCCTTCTGCATGTAATGCGCGTAAGTGCCCAGCTCAACCGCATCCGCCGAAAGCTGTGACTCCACCACCGCGCGCACCACCGGCGTGCCATCCCCACGCACAATGCGCAGGCCGGCGCGGGTGATCTCGGCGCAGTCGCCGTTCTCCAGATAGACCATGCGCCGCGTTACCTGCAGCAGCGCAGAAGCATCCGACGCCGCGTAGTGGCCGTCCTCACCCATGCCCAGCAGCAATGGCGAACCCTCGCGGGCCACGATGATGCGGCTGGCGTCGTCCTCGCGCATCACCGCCAGCGCATAGGCCCCCTGCAAATCGCCAAGGGCTGCGCGCACCGTCTCAAACAGATCGGGGATGGTGCGCAGCTTAAGCTCAACAAGGTGCGCCACCACCTCGGTGTCGGTGTCGGAGGTGAACACATAGCCCACCGCCTTGAGCGACTCGCGCAGCGCCTCGTGGTTCTCGATAATGCCGTTGTGCACCACCGCAAGCCCGCCAGAAAGATGGGGGTGGGCGTTGCGCTCAGAAGGCACACCGTGCGTGGCCCAGCGGGTGTGCGCAATGCCCGTGCCGCCAGCCGCCGAGCAAGCATCCGCCTGGGCGGTCAGCTCCGCCACGCGGCCAACCGAACGCAGCCGCAGCAGCGCACTCGGGCACCCATTGAGCACGGCTAGGCCAGCCGAGTCGTAGCCGCGGTATTCCAGCTTGCGCAAACCCTCAAGGAGAACGGGAACAACATTGCGGCCAGCAACCGCAGCGACAATGCCGCACATGACCTACAGCCTCCACACCCGAATACCTGCACCCTCAAGCGCCTGCTGATCAAAGCACGCCTTCACATCGACAAAGCACCCGCCCTTGACCAGCTTCTTCTGGAAATCCTCCACCGGCAGCGACACCAGTTGCTGGTGCGACACCGCCGCCACGATCGCATCCGCGCGCGGGAGGTCTTCCCACTTGAACAGGCGCACGCCGTACTCGTGCATGGCCTCTTCCGGATCGGCCCACGGATCGTGCGCAAACACTTCCACGCCGTAGCTCTTCAGCTCGTTGATCACATCCGCCACCTTGCTGTTGCGCAGGTCGGCACAGTTTTCCTTGAAAGTTAGGCCAAGCACATTCACGCGGGCGCCCTTCACGTAGCTGCCGGCGGCGATCATGTTCTTCACCGTCTGCTCGGCGATGTATTTGCCCATGCCATCGTTGATGCGGCGGCCGGCGAGGATCACCTGCGGGTGGTAACCCAGCATCTCTGCCTTGTGCGTGAGGTAGTACGGGGCAACGCCGATGCAGGAGCAACAGGGGACGCTCCCCTTTTTCTAAAGTGAGCAAAATATAGCGTATATAACCAAAGGCTTAGTACGAAATAGCTAGTCCATTCTAGTGCAAATGAAATAACGCAAAGATATACTTGCACGCGGATGACGAATGCCGAACCCCGTCGTGCATTCGCTAAAGAACCGCTTGCCAAGGACGAAAACCGCACATTCAGAGAGAGCGCAACCCTGATCGGGATACTTAACGAAGCTTGAAGAGGACGAAATGAAACCGACAATCACGCGAGTCATCGCAATAGCAGCACTGACATGTATTGGAAGCCCCTCGTTCGCAGAAACGGGCAACGTTGTGTTCTCCAATACTGCCGACATCAGCATCAATAATGGTGCTTGGTCGTCCGCGACGGGAAACATCTACTACGACCAAACAAGCCCCGCCGGTAGCAGCACTTCGGTAAGCAAAAACGTCGAAGTCGTTACCGAAAGTCAGCCCGCCGGTTATGGAACGCCGGGCTTCGTCAATGTCTATAAAGAAACAACGACAACAACGACAACAACGCAGAGCTACTATCACCGAGATTTGGCGACCTATTCCAAAATTGCTGGCCCAAATTTCGGCAGTCCTGGGTGGTCGTATTTAAACACCAGCTTTTCAACATTGCAGAATCCGGCGAATCTCTGGATGGTGGTTCACGCGTCGGGTCGCTACATTGATCTCCATCCTGAGGTGCTTGGCGGAGGTGGAACTGGTGTCGTACCTCAGCTACCCACGCTCTTCTATCGCGTCGGAACGGGTACCTGGACCAATCTGTCGTTCAGTTCGAGTGCTTCATCGTCTGGGCAGCCAGGTCAAGATCCGACAAATATTTTTTCTATCTCTGGTTCCACGTACATGAGTTTTGCCGCCCAGAGCGACTACGCAGTTCAGTTTGCCTTGTACAAAGGCGCCAGCGAAGTCAGTGTTGAGTCTATGTCCCTTAATCTGTATAGCCCTACGCATAGCACGACATCCTCGAGCAGTTTCGTGGACGGTCCTCACAAAGAGCTCGTGAGCCACACGGAGATTCCTGCGCTTCCCGTTCCCGAACCCGAAACCTACGCCCTGCTACTCGCCGGCCTCGGCCTCATGGCGAGCGTTGCCCGCCGCCGCACACGCAGCTGAACCCAGCCCCACCCAAGCAAAACGGCCGGCAATGCCGGCCGTTCTCACTTCTGGCACCGCTACAGAATCACAACCGCCAAACCCGAATCCCCGCCCCCGCCAGCGCCTGCTCATCGAAGCACGCCTTCACATCCACAAACGCGCCGCCCTTGATCAGCTTCTTCTGAATATCCTCCACCGGCAGCGAGGTCAGCTCGCGGTGCGACACTGCCGCCACGATCGCATCGGCGCGCGGCAGGTCTTCCCACTTGAAGAGGCGCACACCGTATTCGTGCATGGCCTCTTCCGGATCGGCCCACGGGTCGTGCGCAAACACCTCCACGCCGTAGCTCTTCAGCTCGTTGATCACATCCGCCACCTTGCTGTTGCGCAGGTCGGCACAGTTTTCCTTGAAGGTGAGGCCGAGCACATTCACGCGGGCGCCCTTCACATAGCTGCCGGTGGCGATCATGTTCTTCACCGTCTGCTCGGCGATGTATTTGCCCATGCCATCGTTGATGCGGCGGCCGGCCAGGATCACCTGCGGGTGGTAGCCCAGCATCTCCGCCTTGTGCGTAAGGTAGTACGGGTCAACGCCAATGCAGTGGCCGCCCACCAGGCCGGGGCTGAACTTGAGGAAGTTCCACTTCGTGCCCGCAGCCTTCAGTACCTCGGAAGTATCGATGCCCACCTTGTCGAAGATGATGGCCAGCTCGTTCATCAGCGCAATGTTGAGATCGCGCTGCGTGTTCTCGATCACCTTGCACGCTTCCGCCGCCTTGATGCTGGAACAGCGATGCACGCCCGGCTGCACGATGCGCTCGTACATGGCCGCCACCTTGGCCAGCGTTTCCGGCGTATCGCCCGACACCACCTTGATCACATTGGTGAGCATGTGCTCGCGATCGCCCGGGTTGATACGCTCCGGCGAATAGCCCACAAAGAAATCCTGCTTCCACTTCATGCCCGAAGCCTGCTCCAGCACGGGTATGCACACCTCTTCCGTGGCACCCGGATACACCGTCGACTCATAGACGACGATGGCGCCCTTCTTCATGTGCGCGCCGGCCGACTTGCTGGCGCCGATCAGCGGCGCAAAGTCGGGAATGTGCGCTTCATCCACCGGCGTGGGCACGGCTACGATGATGATGTCGGCCTCCGCCAGCACCTGCGGATCATCCGAATACACGGCGTGCTTGGCAGCGGCCATGTCCTCATCCGGAATCTCACGCGAGGGATCAACCCCGCGCAGGCAGGATTCCACCTTGTTGGTGGCGATATCGAAACCGATGGTGCGCGAATGTTTGCCGAACTCGATGACGAGCGGCAGGCCTACGTAGCCGAGGCCGATGACTGCAACAACTGCTGACATGTGAATCTCCCTGTAAGGCGTTATTTCGAATTCAGTTCGGCAAACAGCGTCTCGACAATCCGCTCGGCGGCTCTGCCATCCCACAAATGCGGCCGGCGGCCCTGCTTGCCTTCGCCGCGCAGCACCTTCCTTGCCTCGGCGACGATGCGTACTGGATCGGTGCCCACCAGCACATTCGAACCTTCATCCACCGTGACCGGCCGCTCGGTGTTCTCGCGAATGGTGATGCACGGCACGCCCAGCGCCGTCGTTTCTTCCTGCAGGCCGCCGCTGTCGGTGAGCACCACCGTGGCGTCCTTCCACAGGTTGAGGAAGGGCATGTAAGCCTGCGGCCCCTTCAGCGTGATGTTCGGCCCCAGATCGATGCCGAACTTCTCCAGGTTGTTGCGCGTGCGCGGATGCACGGGGAAGACCAGCGGCAACTCGGCGGCGATCTCCTTCAGCGCCCCGGCGATCTTCGTCATCATCTCGGCATCGTCGACATTGCTTGGGCGGTGCATCGTGATCACGCCGTAGCGCCCGCCATTCGCTTGCGCCGCCTTCTTGAACGCATCCGTCTCGAAGTCCGAGGTATCGGTGTGCGCCATCTTTCCGGCCTGATAGAGCACGTTGTCCACCATCACGTGGCCCACATAGTGGATGGCCACGTCCGGCTTGCCTTCACGCTTCAGGTGATCAACCGCACTCGGCTCAGTGACAAAGAACCAGTCAGAGATACTGTCCGTCACCAGGCGGTTGATCTCTTCCGGCATGCTCATGTCGCCACTGCGCAGGCCAGCCTCCACATGCGCCACCGGGATGCACAGCTTCTTGGCCACGATCGAACAGGCCAGCGTCGAATTCACGTCGCCGACCACCAGCACCGCATCCGGCCGGTGTGCCTGGCAATACTCCTCGAAGGCGACCATGATCTTGCCCGTCTGCTGCGCATGCGAGCCGCCACCGGCGGCCATGAACACATCCGGCTCGGGAATGCCCAACTCCTCGAAGAAGACATCGTTCATCTCCCGGTCGTAATGCTGGCCGGTGTGGATGATCTTGTATGAAAGGCCGCCGTGCGCCTGGATGGCACGCACGATCGGCGCGATCTTCATGAAGTTGGGCCGGGCGCCGGCAACGAGGTAGATGGTTTTCATGGCCTGGTGGCTCCCTTGATCACTTCGGCCAGTAACGGTCGACGAGCTCTTTGGTGTTGCGGATGTTGCCCCTGCTCGATGCTCCGAACACGATCGACTCGATATTCGGTTGCTGGCAGACCCACTCGATCGCTTCCTTCGGCGGAATGGCGCCAGAGGCATAGACCGACATGGCGATGGCACGGAATTTCTTCGTCTTCAGCGTCTGCTCATAGGCCTCGAAGCCGCCGCACATGCGGAAGCCGATCTTGTTGATGTTCGAACACACGATCGGATTCTCGATGCCCTGTTCTTCCAGTGCGTCGAGCAGCATCGGCATGTTCATCGTGATGAAGCCGGGCTCGGCGTTATAACGCTTCTTCACATGGTCGGCGAAGATGCGGAAGGCCTCCTTGAAGCCAAGGCCCAGCAGCAGATCCACCACCACGTTCTGCAGGAAGATGACCGGCGTGCTTAGGCCGGCGAACATCTTCATCTCGGCATCGACCAGCAGTGTCGTGATCCCCTCGATGTCCTTTTTGGCCAGCGACATGCCGCCGCGCAGTGCGGCGTTGATCAGGCCCTCATCCGGCATGAAGCGCTTGAGTGCCCCGATCATGCCGTCTTCGGTTACCGCGTTCGCGTATTTGTGCGCATACGGCATGCACGGATAGAAGTGGAAATCCTTGTAGCGTTCCGGGTCGGCACGCATGTGGTCGCACACGAGCGCAATGCGGTCGTGGGTTGTGCACATGAAGGTCTTCACGCCCTCGTCGTAGGCGTTATCGAGAACGTCGATAACGGCCTGAATATCCTGAAAGCGCATCGATTGCGCGCGCGCCTTCTCTTCCGACATGTGATTCACGCCGAAAAACTGATTGTCACCAAACAGCAAGCGATCCATTTTTAAATTGCTCCGATTCGAATTCGTTGGGGAATGTGAAAGGCGATCAGCGCCCGAAGAGCGAAGTCATCAAGCCCTTCTTCTGTTTGGCGACAACCGGCTGCGCCGCGCCGCTGGCGAACGACGCGCCCTGCTCGGCATCGGCGATCATCATCGAGATCACCTTGTCGGTTTCGGATGCACTGGCAAAGGAATTCACGTTGTCACTGCCATTCCCTGCTTCAATGCAGCGCACGAAATAATCGAGCTGCGCCGAGTACTCCTCGCCACGAAGGTAGAACCACACGGGTTCAGTCAGATCAGTGGTGTAACGCACGTTCCAGCCCTTCTGGAAATCCGGGAGCGATTCCGGCACTTCACGCAGAAACACCTGGCACTCCTGGCGGTCGGCGTAGATGCGGCCGTTGGTGCCCCAGATGGTGATCTTTGTGCTCATCTTGCGGTAGGACTCGTCGCTCCAATTCACCGAGATCTGCGCGCTCTGGCCACCCTCGTAATACAACGTGCCAAAAACTTCGTCGTCGGTCTCCTGCGAGAAGATGCTGTTCAGCACCGAACCGCCAACGCCGATGGGCATGCCGAGATACCAGTTCACCAGATTGAGGGGGTGCGCCGCATAGTCGTAGAGGCAGCCACCGCCATGCGCGCGTTGCGTGCGCCAGGTGCCGCCCTTCGGCTTCAACACCACCGGGCCATAGGCCTCGGCAAGCACATGCGTGATCGTGCCGATGGCGCCGGCATCGAGCAGGCGCTTCACTTCCTGGAACGCACCGACAAAGCGGTAGTGGTAGCCCACCTGGCTGACCAGCCCCTTCTCGTTGGCGATGCGCGTGACTTCCTCGCCTTCCGCCGTGTCGAGGCAGAACGGCTTCTCACAGAAAACATGCAGCCCCTTTTCGAGCGCCGCCTTCACCATCTGGGCGTGCATGCTGGAAGGCGTTGCGATGATGATCGCGTCCAGCGCTACATCGCGCAGCATGGCTTCGAAATCGGTGAATGTCTGAACGCCGGTGTACTTGTTGAGCACGTCGAGCACGTAACCCGTCGTGTCACATACAGCGGCAACCTTTACGCCCGGATGGGCATTGATCATGGCGTGGTGGGACAAGCCCATCTTGCCGAGGCCAACAACGGCTAAGCGAATCATTGATAACTCCTGGAAAAGAAAACTAGCGATTCAGAATGGTGTTCTTGACGAGCTCGTAGGCGGCCTTCCCTTTTTCGAGAAGCTCGCGATAAGGCGGGCGATGTGACGCAGAATTCAGAAACACCAGTGCCTGCGGTGCAGACAGCTCTGGCATGTGCGCAAAGGCGCCCACCTTAAGCAGATAGCGATCGACATCGAGCAGTTCGTCCTGATAGACCGAGATCGTCGGGATGCCGAGCACCGCCATCTCCCGGGTCATGGTGCCGCCGGCGCCGATGAACAAATCGCAATCCGGTGCGATATCGGCGATGTCCAGTGCCGTGGTGACGACGCGAATGCCCGCAAAAATTTCCGACTGGTAGTGCTTGCCCTGCTCCTTGCCGCGAGGCAACAGCACGATATCCACATGATCCTTCATGCCGAGCAGCAGATCGTCGAGGAAGTTGCGACTGCCCTTGTAGTACTGCGCAGTCCACGGCTCGGGGCGGATGTAGACGGTAGGCCGCTGCTTGCCGGCAGGTTTCTCAACCGCCTTTGTCTGCAGGCGCTCATCGAGTTCCCAGAGGTACAGCCCTTCCTTGACGCCCGGGTACTGGATTACCTTGCGTGGATTCGCATGCTGCTTCTTGAGCTTCTCGATGCTCAGGAATTCCGGAACCATGATGGTGTTGGCGCAGATGAAGGCCGGGATGTTGCCCATCGCGTGCTCGTTGTCGTTCATGTAGATGCAGCGCACACCGAGCAGCCGCGAAACGACGGGCGAATGGAACGAGCTCTGCGAGATCGCGACATCGATCTTTTTGTCGGCCAGATACTTGCGGAGTTGCATCACGCGGACGGGGAAGCCCAGCACCTTGGCCGAGAACTTGCCGCCGTAGTGCTTGCCGACAACCTCGTACTTGAAGCCGTGAAGATCGAGCAGATCGATTGTGTTCGCCAGAGGGCGACACGTAATCAATACTTCATGCTCGCGCTCCAGATCGCGGATCATCGCCGCGAACATGTTGATGTGCGGAGAGTTGGAGAGTTCAAACCAGATTTTCATGCCGATACCAATCTAAATCGAGAAACCACAACAGTTGAAGAACTGCAGGCACCTTCAATACGCAATACCGGCGCCGCTTGCCGCTCATAGAATCGCTTTGAGCTCCAGCCCAGCGGGGGATGCTCCTGCCCCTTCACGATCGTGCTGCGACCAGCCGGGAAATCCACTTCGACTTGCAAGCACAATCCATCGCGAGAGATCTCCCAGGTGTCTTCCGTCGTGTCGATCGAGCACTCAGGAGCGAAGTGCCAACTGACGGTGCACTGGTGGATGGAGGAACACTCGAACCTGTCTTCGACAGTCAGTGTTTGTAGCCTGCGATCAAGAGAGGCGGTGCGAATGTGCCGAACAGGATCGCGTAGTCGTGTGTAACCGTTGTGATTTGCCTCGACGACCAACAGGTTCTCGGAATCGCTGATCTTGTGAACAGTGGTTTCGATATCCCGCAGCCAGAGAAAACTTCCGCCGTAGATCGACTGATCCTGGCCGTCGATCACCACGGTATTGTGTGCGGAAGTGCTCCGAAAATAGTGCCGTAGATCGGGGGCCGCGTTGTAGCAATAGGTGCCCGGGTCGACAAGAAAATTCTTTCCGCTGATCGCCAGTACGATGGACAGCGCGTCTGCGTGGCCGTGACCGGAAATCCGGTTGTAGCCCAAGGCCCCCACATCCATGAGCACCCGAAACTCGTGGGGCGTGTGCAAATCTCGACCGAACAGAACATAACCACCATCCTTGAACACTGTAGGCAGCGCGTCCGCATCGTCAAAAGGAACTCCGGTGTTGCAATGGGTCGTGTTCAGCCACGATCCCGCCAAATGCCCTATTCCCAGTTGCTTGAGCTTTGCGCCGACATCGGTCACCCCGAAATAAGCCTGACCAAACATCAGCGTTGCCATGTATCCGGAGCGCGAACCGTCGCCGACAAATCGGAATACCTGCCCGTCGTCCGAGTCGCCGATGGACGGGATGCCGGCATCGCAATCCGTCATTGCCGCGAGAAACCGGATTGCAGCCAATAGCCGGCCGCGATAGTCGGCCGAAAAATGATTGCCTTCTGCTTCGCCGCTCAGAAGGGCGGCAATCAGGAATTCGAGGGAAAACTTGTGATAGCAGAACGCCTGTTCGCGATTGACGCCATCTTCTGCAAATTGCTTCAGTATCTCGCGCTCAAGGATCGCCTTCGCGCGTTTGCCGAGGGCAGTCACCTCGTTCCATTGCTTCCATGTGTTCGCGGCCACGAAAACGCCTGCTGCTTCACCGATCAGGTGATTGTCTGCCGACGAATAGAACGAGTAGTTGTCGCTCGCGAAGCGAATGTGCTGGTAGATCGATGTCATCCATCGCTCAAGCAGCGCTTCACCGTTAGGCCCTCTAAACAATGGTGAGGCGCTCCCGCCGATCAGATGCCAGACGATGCTCCAGTTGATCAGTCGAATGCCGTGTTCGACAGGCGACGACCAATTGGCACCGAGCGGATAAGGGCATTCGCGTATCCAGCTATCGATGAATTCTCCCAGTGCATCGAGGTAATGCTGCTTGCCGGTGAGGGCGTAGGCTTGCGCCAATGGCACCCACCAGACATGCCTGTTCAGTTCCCACAGATACTTGATGTCGACGCCGTTGGCGATGTGTCTGAAATCGATGGACAACCCGAAGTCGCTCGGAATTCTTGTCCCGGTCTTGGGGTCAATGTTCCAGTCAAGCGAGTCGCGATCCAGCGCAACCTCGACGTCGAAGACCCGAATTCCTGTGGACAGAATCTCGTCCGCTCTCTTGAGAACTTCTTCGACATCGACTTGCCCGTGATCCGGAATCTTGACCCAGGCATTACCAAAGCAAGCCTGCGGCGCGCGTGCCGGGATGCTCGACGCGTCGAGATATCCCCGCTTCTGCAGCACGGCGCGAGCCACGCTAGCGGCCCGATAGGGCACCTCGGCCACATACATGCGGCTCAAACGCTTCACTAGCCAACCCAAACGCTTTGTCGGTACGACTGCCATTCTCAAATTTCCTGCTTGCCGGATAGCGGCGAACTTGTTGTCGAGGGAGCGCTGGAAGCCAGCATCCCAATTTGCTGATAAATGCCCTCCAGGCGACCGAGAATCCTATCCACAGCAAAATTCTGTGCCGTCTCTCGTCCTGCCTGGCCGATCGACATGCGCAATGCCGGGTCGCCCATGAGCTTTTCCAGTTGTGCCACCAGATCGTCGATGTCGCCCGCTGACATCAGCAGACCATCCACACCGTCCGTGATGGTGTCGGGGATACCGCCTACCTTCGAAACGACAACCGGCAGCCCGTGCGCCATGGCTTCGAGCATGCCCATCGGCAGCCCTTCGGCATAAGACGGGAGGACGTAAATGGACGCGGAGTCAAAAAGGCGAGCTCGCGCAGCGCTGTCGATCCAGCCGCGAAACTCGATCTGCTCGGAAAGCTCTGCCAAGGCAACCTCACGATTGAATCGTTCGGTCTCGCCATTGCCACCGACGATCAGCTTCCATTCAGGAAAGTGACTCCTGATCCGGGCGAATGCCTTGATCAGATCAAAGCATCCCTTGGCGTCGCAGATCAGCCCCAGGAAGACGACTTCCCGGGTGCGCTCCGCTGCGCTGAGTTCAACCGGGACGACAATAGGATTGCCAAGAATGTGCACTTTCGCGGCGGGCGCAAAACCGGACATCCAGTCTGCCCAGCGCTTTGAAAGGACGATGACCCCATCGCTGGATTCAAGCGTGCGCTTCACCCAGCGCTTCGCTATCCAGTTGCTGCGGTCGACAAAGCGATCAAAGCCGCCACTGTGAAGATGAAACAGCGTCTTGATGCCGAAGGCCCTCGCGAGCGCAAGGATGATCGCCTTTCTCCAGAAGCTGCCCTTTGAAGAAGACTGAACATGCACGCCGCACACGCGACCGCTAATCAACTCGCCGGCCACCGTGACGAGCGATTGGGAAAAAGCAGTCAGCTTCGAGACCGCGTTGCCATCGGTATGGCTGGCGATGTACCTGACCGTGCCGCTATCGAATGCACCTGCGTGCCGATAGACGCTGACCACGGAAGCAATGCCCCCACGCATGTCCGGATCAGTCCCGATCATGAGAATCGTTTTGCCACTGGCGGTTGATTCGAACCATCGCCGACGAGCGCTGCCCTTATCCGCAGCAGAGCTGGCTTGCAATTGGGGCGATGCCGTGCCGGCAGCCTCGATCGATGCGCCGAGATAACTCGATATGTCCAGATGCTGTTGCAACAAGCGCTGCTTTCCCTGGCGTGTCAGCGGGATCTCGCCGACCAGTTCCACCTTTACGGAGCATCCCCCTTGGGTCTTTTCCTCAACCGCGGCGGCAATGCTTGCCGTATCGACATTCCGCGTGCCGGCGAGCGGTACGACCCGCAACAGCAACTCGCCTTCCCTGTGTTGCTCATACTGGATGCGCGCGCATCGCTCCAACTCCTCGAAGTGAGCGGCGCCCAGTGTCGTGACGCTGATCAGGCGCTGGTCACGACACACAACGAACTCCTGCACGCGCCCCTCGATGCGTTCGCAAACAGGAAAGCCCTCGTAACCCGGTGGCGGGGGGCGATCCGACAACACCGCGAAGTCCCCGGTTCGATATCGCACGAACGGCATTGCCTTGCTGTCAAAACTTGTCCCAACGATCTCGCCGATTTCGCCCGGTGTCGTCACGGACTTCCCGCTTGCATCAACCAGCTCGAAATGCCCGTAGTGCGGCCAGAAGAAATAGCGCGAGTCGACCGGCAGGGTATGTGCAAACAGCACCCGCTCCGTATGCCCGTAGTGAACGATGACCGGGCAACGGAATACTTTTCTGAACAATGCCAACTGGTACGGGAAGACGGATTCCGATGTCAGAAGAACGCCCTCGACGCTCTCAAGCAGATCACATCGGTCGTTCTCATACATCCATCGGACCAAGGGATACAGCGCAGAAGGAAACGCATGAATGTGCGCCGGCCGCCATTGCCGAATGGCGTCGACGTAGGCCTCCATGTACCGCGCTTCCAGGTGGTCGGAACTGAGGATCAGTTGGCGCTTGATGGGTTCATAGCTCCACAAGCGCCCACCCGCCCGCGTTGCCGTCCCCACGGAGCGCCCGCGCAAGGCCAGTGCGGTCCCGCGACCATCCGTTCTGAAGCGATCGGCCAGCACGCTGAATGCTGCCCATTCCTTGGCTCTGCTCACCCCCTTGGTCAGGTAGAAGGTCATCGGCACCGCCGTTGATCCGCCCGTGAACATCGGCAGGCGCCGCGCGCCAGATTCCACCGACAGAAAATTGCTCAGCCGATGCTTGATCGTCTCCTTGTCCATCAGTGGAAACCTGGCCAGGGCAGCAACCGGGTCGGCGACGATCTCCGCCTCCAGGTGTGCAAACTCCCGATAGGCCGGCACAAAGCGCACTGCCTGAAGCAGTGTTTCTCTCAGCCTGTCGCGGCAATACTCGGTGCTGGCGCCCGGCTCCTTGAACAGCGCTTGATAGAAGTCATACGACGCACCCAGGCGAACCCGCTTCGGCAGCAAGGCATATGCGCTGCCGACCAGTGACTTGATCCACTGCGGCGCCGTCGTATAGCGCGCAGCGAATCCGTGGATTCGATCTTCAAGCGCCATGAGCAACAGCCCCCCAACAGATTGCAAGCTGGCCGCATGGCTTGACCCAAGGCGTTTCCGCGAAAGAGGCCGGCGAAAGAACGGCGGAGTTTGCCCTCATTTCACGCTCGCCCCGTCGAAGACCAGCCGTGTGCCGTCAATGTTCGCAACAACCTGACTGCCGGACCATTGGATATCTGCGGCGACATCGCCGCAGCCAACGCGCAGCACGGCAACGAAGCGCGCCGAGCGCGCCGGCATCGCGATGGAAAACACGCCGTGCCACTGATCCGGACGCGGATTCTTGGCATCCCTGACCGGCGGCACGGGGAATCCCCGTTTTTCGCTGAATGTGAATGGCGCGTCGGCATGAAAATCGACACAAAGCTTCTCGTCACCGTTCACTATTTCGAGTTTCGAATCGCTGATCGCCCGTGCCCGATCCAGCGCATGCAGATTCCATTCGTACGTTCTCGCCGACGCGGAGTCCAGGGCGTCGAACACGACGATCGTCTTTGGCCGCAGATAGGCGATCGAGCGAACCGCCCTCGACAACGCTCCCTTGTACGCGGTTGCCGCATTGCCCGTGGCCAGCACCTTCGATCCGGAATCATCGTACTGGGAGACCCGGCCTGTCGCTCCGGCGTCGCCCGCTTGCCGGGTTCCCGCTCCCTGCCCCTGGCCCTTGTCGAAGGTAATCGCGTTGTGCGCCATCGTCTGGCGCGCCCATGAAAAATGGTGATTGCTGCCGAAGGCGTCGTAGTAACCGCTGTCGATCAACAACGGGCGACCGCCACTGACGACGGTGAAACTGTTCTGGTCCGCGTGGCTATGGCTGGTCGAGCCGTACGGGCTGCTCTTGAAATAGACCGAAACCCGGCCGCGATCGCGCAGATCGCTATGCATGGCCACCCACCCGATCGACGGGAAGTGCGCCGAATGCGGCGTATCGTCCGGCCAGCTATTGCTGCCGGCTTGCCCCAGCGGCGCCGTCAGCAATTCGAGTCGGAACGCATCCTGCTGGAACCACTGCCTCGCGTACCAGGCATAAAGCGGCGAATTCACTCGCAGCGCATAGGCATTTGCATAGCGCGCCCAGTCTTCCGGCATCGAGCGTTCGGCCGCATCCCCAAATACATTGCTTGGCGTGCCCGGCGGCAGCATGTAGACCAGATAGCGGCCAAAATTCCGCATCCACGCCTTGGCAAAAAGATTGATGCCCGCCGCACGACGCAGCGTATCGAGATGCCGCAGCGTATAGGCACCCACATCCCAGGAGGCATAGGCCGTGCCGTTGGCAAAGCCGCCGTCATCGCCGCCCCAGCGCGAAAGCGTTGCGGCATAAACCGGCCAGACGCGCTGCGCCCATTGTGTTGCGAGTGGCGTCTCGCCGAGCGTCAACGCCGCCGTCTCCGCAATGGCACCTGCGATTTCCGTCGAGTGGGAATCGGCCACGGGGGCCGTCAGCGCACGCGCCCCCTGCGTGATCCGCTCGACCAACCCCTCCATGCGTGAGCTGATCGCCGCCAGAATCTGCCTGCGCTGATCTGCCCCAAGCCTGGCATGGTGCCAATCCAGCACGAGCGCCAGCGTAATGGTGACATTGGCAGCAGAGAGCTCCTCCCCCCGAGCGCCGGTGATGCCATTCGGATCGAGTGTCGCCAGTGCCAGCGCACGCTTCACGACCGCTTGCGTCAGTGCTGCGTCGTCGTCAGCCCACGCGACAAAGGCAGCCTCCTGAAGATTGCGCGCCTCAGTATCGGCGATGTTCTTGATAACGAGATCGTCGCTGACTCGGCGCGCATACTCCGGGTTTGCGCGACCCGTCGCTAGGTCGCGATGCCTATCCTCCTGCGCACGGATGACCGCCATGTCCGGCGCGGTGGTGGCGAAGCGCTGCACCCTTTCCCGCAGCCGGGCAAAAGCCTGCTGCCGCTCACCCGTGCGCAAAGCCGTTCGCAGGGCGGATATCTCGCTGCCCGACCCCAGGCTGCGAGGCCTTTGTGCCTTCCCGGCGAGTGCTATCGCCTGGTTTGCGTCAAAGGCTGCAGGGTCTGAATTGGTGGCGCTTGTTGCCGCACCCGGCAGCAAGGCCAACGGTGTCATCAGCGCCAGCGCGAGGCTGATGCCGGAAAAATGCCGCGCGCAGACGGGAATCGGATGGCGGTGCAAGCGCATGTCAGCAACGACCCTGCGGCACAAGCGCGCCGAACAACTGCTCATAGCGATCAACCATCGCCTTGTGCGTGAAGCGGGCATTGACGAAGCGGTGGGCCGCCATGCCCATTGCCCTGGCTGCGTCGCGCTCTCTTAACACGTTCATGGTCGCAATGAACTGCTTCATGTCGTTCGTCTGGAAAATGAATCCGGTCTCTCCATCGACAACCATTTCGCGCGCACCGCCAACATCCGAGAGAACGGCCGGAATACCCATGGCCATCGCTTCCAGGGCCGCAAGCGAAAACGCTTCGGTGAAACTCACCAGCGCGAACACGTCGAAGGCAGAGATGTATGGCCGGACATCCGCTTGAGCGCCGGCAAAGACCACATGATCGCGTACGCCGAGCGAGGCGGCTTCGGCTTCAAGAACCCCGCGCAGCGGGCCGTCTCCCACCAGCAGCAGCTTTGCCGCCACACCGGCGGCCCGGAGTTGCTGCAGCGCCCGCAGCAGGAACGAATGGTTCTTTTCTGGCCTGAACGCAGCAGTAATCCCGATGACGAAATCCGATTCCGCGATGCCATGCGCGAGCCTGATTTTGGCGCGTGCCGCCGACGTGTCGGGAGAAAAACGCTCGGTGTCGACCCCGTTATGGACGACCTCCACGCGCCTGGCGCTCAGCCGGCGTTCCTTCCAGTAACGTGCCTGGAAGTCACATACGAAGACGAGGAGATCGGAACGGTAAAAAAAGAACTTAAACAGGCGATTTAGAAAATAGTCTTTCTTCGTTAAGAGCTTCGTCGTGTGAAATATTGTAGCCACTCGAGAAACCATTTCCCGCAGTGAAGCAAGATGCGCGTACATAACCGCGTGCTGATTGACGCACACAACGACGTCTGGAGTGTATTCCGATATATGGTTTGCTAAAGAAGTGACAGCACCAAAATCTAAGAAGCGCTTTGCGTTGCAGTAGCCGAGGGGCACATTTGGAATCGCCCCTTCATCAAGGGCCGAAAATGTTGCTGATCGAAGTGAAACAATCTTGCAGCTATGGCCGCGCGAGGCCAATTTTTCGGCAAGATCAAAGGTATGCTTCTCCGCACCGCCGACACCGAATGACGAGACAACAAATAGCAACTTCATTGCATGCGCCTCGGCTGGGAAAAGTTAATTTCCCCCAGTAGCCCTGAGTATGCAGCCGCAGTCTGTGTTGCTATCGAGTCCCAAGATAAGTCTGTTTGTGCGCAAAGCAGCGCACCTTCAGAAAGCTTCTGCCAAAGGTGCTCGGTCGTCAGGACGTGTTCAATGGCTTCGGCAAGCGACGTCGCATCTCCGGGAGGGACCAGCATGCCAGTCTCCCCTTCCCGTACCACCTCGGGTAGCGCCCCTGTCGCAGAGGCGATGACCGGGCGGCCAAAGGCGAATGCCAGGGCCGCGACGCCACTCTGCGTGGCATCGATGTACGGCAGCACAACGATTGCGCTTCGAGAGAACAACCGGGGGATGGCCTCAACGGGGATGAACTGATCGATGAGTTCGATGGCGGGGTTGGCCTCGACACGGGAGCGCTGCGTCTCGAGATCCGAGCCTCTGCCGGCGATGATCAGTCGAACGGGTTCGCTGTTCCGGGACTGGAGGATTTCGAGTGCGTCGAGCAATACGCGCAAGCCCTTGTAGGCTTCTATGCGACCGAAGAAAAGCAGTGTGCGCGGTTCCGGGATAGTCTCGCAATCGGTGCATTCGTCGACGCCGAGCACGCCGTGCATGATGCTCGCGATCGATTTGTTAAGTTGTGCAGGATCGGCGAGCATTTCCTGGCGGATGGTTTCGCCATGAACGATGATCCTGTCCGCACGATTCCGCAGTTGTCGTCGATACCACTGCTTGCGAAGCGGCAGAGCAGAGTCTGCTCCGGAATGCGACTGGTGATCGTGAACCGTCAGCACGAGCGGGAATTTTGCGGAAAGCCGCAAGGTGCCCCAGGCAGCGTAGTCAGCGAGATACTCTTGGCAATGCACGACATCCGGATTAAAGCGGGTGACCGCGCCAATTAGCGAACGCGCAGCGGCGAAAATGCCTGGCTGCCGTAACTGTTGATGCTCAATCAGCACCAGCTTGACGTTCTTCTCCAGTGCTTCGCGAAGTGCATTCGACAGTTCGCTCTTCGCATTGTCCATGCGCAGAACAAGCAGTACGGTATGGTCCTGCGCCAGGGCCAGCGCAAGGCGAGAGGCATATTCGGCGAAATGGAGAGCGACAAGGGCAATGCGCACGGTGATCAGGTCCTGTTAAAGCGCTTTGCGAAAATCTGGCGAATCGACTCGCGCTCATCCCTCTCCATCAGCCACCACACGGTGGCGGCATAGATGAGCAGATAGGCGAACGCCCCACCCGCGGCGCGCAGGATGCGCTCATGGCCGTCGCCACCCGCCGTGAAGCTCAGGGGGAAGGAGAGCGCAAGGGAGAGAACGAAGGTGCGCAGATGCCCCCAGCGCAGGTGGAATACATTCAGGTTCCGCCACACTACATAGAGGCGAACCAGGTTGGCCAGTGTGAGCGAGAAAAAAACGGCCACGGCGGCGCCAAGCTGCCCCAGCCCGGGTATCAGCGCGGCGCACAGCAGCAAGGAGGCGGCGAGGCCGAGGATCAGTATCTTGAGTTCGAGCGCGTGCCTGCCCGTCATCGAAAGCGCAAAGCCGGCACAGGCCGTCAGCGTCAGCAACAGCGCGCCCGCGGCAAGCCAGCGTACGACGGCAGACGGCAACTGATAGCTGGGCCCGAATACCAGCACGAGATCGGTTCCCCAGAAGAAGAACACCGCGAACAAAGGGCAGGAAACCAGTGCAATCAGCCTGACGTTGCGTTCGAGCAGGCGCTCTATTCCCGCGTGGTCCTCGGCGGCGAAGCGCTCGGCAATCTGGGCGCCCAGCGTCTGCCCGAGTGCGGCCCCGAACAACCCGACAAGGATGAGCATCATCTGGACCAGTGCGTACTGGCCGACCTCTGCCGCGGAGGTGTAGTAGCCAAGGAGGAAGCTGTCGACCGAGCGGGTCAGCAGGGTGACGCTCATTGCGCAGGCGATCACGGCGGAGTAGCGGAGGGTGGCGCCGACCCTGCCGGCATCGGCGATGGGTTCGCCGTGCGACGGAAACGAGCTTTGGTAACGGTGGAATTTGACGGCGAGAAAGAGCGAGGCCGCGAGGGCTGCCAGGGAACTGCCAACGACGACGGCCCACAGGCGAAAGCCGAGCGCGAAGAGTACGAGGATCGCAAGCAGCCTGATGCTCGGAAGAATGATGTATTCGGCGAGGACGGCCGGAGCGGGGTTGAAGGTGCCGCGATAGACGCCACCCAGAACGGCGATGTCGGAAAGAAACGGTATGGCGATGAAGGTTACGAGCAGGACGGCCGAAAACTGGTCGTAGCGATACAGGTGTTCCTCGATCTGCGCACCGAGCCCGAGTGCCAGCAGCGCGATCGGCAGCAGTGAAAGCCCCAGTGCGACGAGCCTGAAGCGGCCGATCATTGCCAGCCGGGCAACTCGTTTCCCCGGGTGGTTTCCGGCTTCACCCATGAAGCGCTGCAGGCCGACATCGAGACCGAGGCGTGAGAACAGGCCCACCACCTGCTGGATACTGCGGGCCAGCGAAAAGATGCCATATTCACTGGCGCCGATGACGCGCGCCACAATCAGGCCCGAGACAAAGGAAATGGCCTGCTGATAAATCATGCCGAAAGAGGCCAAAAGGACTCCACGAGGTGCACTAGACGCCATGATCTAGCGAATTACCTTTGCTGGCACTCCAGCAACAACGGAATTCGGAGCAACGTCGCAAATCACGACAGCGTTTGCCCCAATGACGGCGTTATCACCGATTCGGATCGGGCCCAAAATACGTGCGCCGGCGCCAATATCAACCCCGTTTCCGATCACTGGAACGTTGTAGTGGGGAGTTTTCCCGCCAATAGTGACATTCGCCCCGATGGTAACTCGGTCACCAATAACAGCTCTGGCGTGGATAACCGTACCAAGACCGGAGTAGCCGAGGACAACTCCCTTACCCAATTGCACGGATGGAGGAAGTACAACTGCGAATAGGATCCTGTTTAATCCGTAAAGCACACGAGGTAGCACCGGGATTTTCCACAGGAAAAGACGGTGAGAAATACGGTGAAGAGTGAGTACCACGACTACGCTTTCGAGATGGTTACTCGTAGATCGGAAGGACTGAAGATATTTGTCTTCTGGATAGCAGTAAGACCGATCGACCGAGCCCAGATAATCGCTAGCGGCAAAACGAGGATGACCACGTTCTTCTCGTCGGACAAGGTGAACAAGGTGGCAAAGGTCATCGCAAAGACGAGCAGCGCTGCCATGGCCCCCACAACTTCGGCTTTCCAGGCCTGCGGTGCAATGGATGACAGGACGACCCCGGCCGCGCGGCGCAGCGTGGCGAGCAGCAGCAGCGTCGCGGCGAGGGAACCGAGAATTCCGCTTTCGTACAGGATCTTGAAGTAGCCACTTTCCGGCTGGTCGGGGATGTAGCCACCGCCGAGCGGGCTGCCCATGCCCATGTAGTTGTGCAGCCCCGGGTTCTTGGCGATCAGGTAGGCCTTGAATCCGCCGAGCCCGACGCCGCTGAGCGGATGATCGGCGAACATGTCCCATGTGTCGAACCAGAGCTTCATGCGCACATGCATGGATTCTTCGACATTCGGCAAACGGCTCGCGATTTCCTTGGGCAGCATGTCGATGAGAGCATCAGTAGGAATGAGCATCGCGGTGAGCACGATGAGCGAAACGAACGAGATCGATACGAGCTTGGCTGCGGCACCACTGCGGGTGGCAAAGAGAATGGCGGCGGGGATGACGACGATTGCCGCCAGCAAGGCGGCCCGGGAGGCTGTCAGGAACAGGCCGCTGATTGCGGCGAGCGCCGCGAGGATGACGATCAGGCGAATTCTCGCGCTGGAAAACGGCCGCCCGATGGCAATGGAGAAGAGCAGCAGTGCGGCGCAGGAGAAGAACTGGGCAGCCTTCTGTGGATCCTGGAAGAAACCACCGGCGCGGTGGATGAACATGCCGCCTGCGTAGGAAACCTGGTTGAGGTTGGCGCTGCTCATGCTGAGGTTGATGTGCGTGACGCGCTCGATGAGCGTGCCGACGGCCAGCACGATGGTCGACAAGGCGAGCAGGAGGAACAGGCGCTCCGTGCCTTCGTTGGTTTCAAGCTCGCGCAGCGTGGCGAGGAAGAAAACATAGATGAGGGATATCTCGATGAAGGTCCAGGCCGATACGCCGCGCGCTTGCGCGAGGGCAACCACCGGCAGCATGAGCAAGAAAACCCAGCGCCATTCTGGTGTCGGAAACAGCGCAGCGTGGTGCGTCTTTCGATGCATCGCTCTGCGCCAAACATCTGCCACAAGAACGAAGATCATGCTGTAGTCGAAAACACTGATGCCGAATCGCCCGGGTGGAACGATGTAGGCGACCGCCGGTAGCCCGAGCACGACCAGCAGGAAGGCAAAGCGGGCGGGGTTCTCGCGGGTGAATACTATCAGCGGCAAAAAAATGATCAGGAGAAGCGCGGTCAGATAATAGATTGCAGCATAGCCAGCGAGATAGCAGAAATAGGCAACAAACAGTCCGAGAAATGCGGCTAGGGATCCCGTAAACAGCACTAAAAATGCGTCGCTCTTACGCACGGCAGGCGCGCGCAAGCTGAATCTGTTGCGGAAAGAAATGGGTAGTGCCGGCATATAAGCGGGATAGTTAGCGCTACGGGCGTTCCCGAGGGCTGCCAAGGATTCGGGCGGCGAGTGCCGGATCAATGTGTTTCAGCAGCTCTTCTGCAAAAACGTGCTGCTTTTTAAAAGCGCCTTCGGTGTCGTTCGAGATCGACGATACACGGAAGAGATATCCGTCCGGGATGTATCCGCTAAGGGTGTACTTTAGATCGACCAATTGACGGGCAAGGTAGCTTCGAACCACTTGATCGCCCATCGTGAACCAATAGGTCACCGGTTCTACGCGGCCACCGGCTTCGGCAACCATGCGAGTCGATTCGATAGAAGTGCCTGCAACAGGGAGGTCGATCCTCGCTAGTTTCGATATCTTGAAACCCTGTGCTGCGTAGCAGACCTCCTGGCGATGCGCACGAAGCTCGCGGTTCTGTGTACCGCCATAGGCCATCGATAGCATGATGCGCTCGCCCGCCGCATTGACGTAAGTTCTGCTCAAAATCTGATCGTATGTTTTGTCGAGATTCTCCTGAGTTTCTGCAGATGGTTTAATCGGAGATATGGCGGGGTCGAGTTTCCATTCCCCGAAAGATTTCGGTACTGCAGTCTCAAGGTCAATGTGTACGAGTTCCTGAGACAAACGTTTCGTTGGCTTGATCGTGGCAGGAAGTATGCTGGCAACAATCATTGCCAGCATGAGGATCAGTGAGGTCCGAAATGTTGTGGTCATGCTGCGAGTCCTCTTTGGGACGCCCAGTATTTGTGCAATAGCTGGAGCAAGGAGTCGACGCCCATGATGATGATGAGTGCCGACAGGAATAGCACCATGCCGGCGAACCCGTGCAGGAATCCCTGCCCCGCCTCGTCTCCGAAGTGGTAAGTAATCAAGGTCAGGACGATCACTCGAATCACATTTGCGGTGAAAGAGATCGGAACGATCAATATTGCGAGTGTCAGGTTCCGGAAGAAGGAGTCATGGCGAACGATGTTTAGATAGAGCAGGCCAAGCGCTTCCAGTGTAAAGAGTGTGTGTAGGCCAGCACATGCATCGGCCACCAGCAATTTGTATTGGCCGATTTGAAGGATGACGCCAGTGCGTGCGATCGGATAGCCAGCAGAGAAAAGAACGTATTCTGCGACGTAAGAAACTGCGGTTTTCATTGGCATTGTCAGAGTGTCGACAATGGGACCCGGCAAGGGAAGCATGAAAAGCATGAAAAACAGTGCAAACCATTGCTTTTTCAGCGCTTCACTTCCACGGGTAACAAGAAGAATTCCTGAAAGTACCCAGATTGCAGAGCCGAGCTCAATGAGATCTATCTGTTGCAGCCGGCCGATGATATAAAACAGAATTCCCAGAATGAAGACAGGCCCGCCGATCATGTATGACGGCTTGCCTGCGCCAATTGCCCACATTTCGGGCCACTTACGGTAGGCCAGCCAGCATGCGATCCCTAAAACAATGGGGCCATGGGCGTATTGATCGCTGCTCCAAATTCCGCGCATGAGAAAGACGACTGTCGGGACATAGAGAGCCAGAAGACCAAGGGCGATGAGAATCCACGCGATCACTGATTCGCTGGGATTCTTGAGAGTGGCTCGGATCGCTGTCATAGAGATTTCGTTGAAAAATGGTTTATGAGGTGTTCGTTCCCGACGGTTGCTCATATCGTCGGCGGGTGAAGTTGAGCGCTGGCATCGCTCATCTCTTGTTTCCTCTGCGAATTCACGGAAGTATTCATGCCCATGTGGAAGATCGATTCAGAAATGCAAAACTACGTGCGCGTTGTTGCGCTGGTATTGCTGCCGGTGCTGCTGTTCGGCCTTTTTGCCGGCGGCGCGCAGCCCGCCGCGGTGGGGCTGATTCCCGTGCCGTGGGACAAGCTGGTGCACGCCGGTTTGTTTGCGGTGTTCGCGGTGCTGATCGGCCTCGCCGCCGGCCTCCTGCGCATGCCGCGCGGAATGCTGCTGTTGCTGGCTTTTCTGGGTGCGCTGGCCATCGGCGCCGCCGACGAACTGCACCAATCCACCCTCCCCGGCCGCCAGGCGGGCTGGGATGATCTCGCCGCCGATGCGGTGGGCGCGCTGATCGGCGCGTGGGGGTTGGGGCGGGTGTTGCGGTAGGGGTGCCGCATACGCCGGAATCCAGAAATAGTGCACGCACTGGATCCCGGCTTTCGCCGGGATGACGAGGGGTACGTGGTTAGTCGAGATCGGCAGTGTGCGCATTCAGATCAACTCCGGATGCTGCGCCTGCAGCCATTGTTCGAGGTGTTGCTTGAGGTCGGCCACTGTGTCGAGGATGGCTTCGACTTCTGCCTGGCTGGGGTCGAATGACCCGTCGTAGAGCCCGGCAGCGCGTTGCCGGCGAAACTCGTCGAGCAGGCGCAGGCGATCCTGCGGGTAGCCAATCGATTTGTTGAGCGTCTGTAACGCCAGCAAGTGGTGCCCGCCGCGAGAATCGGGTCGCAAACCATTGGCACGCAGAGCAACGAGGCCGATCTGCAGCAGTGCTTCGTAGGCGGTATCAAAGCGGGTGTCCAGGCTGATCTGCTGGCTTTGTGCGTCGTTCAGCTTGGTTGCGATCTTGTCGAGAAAACGGCGAATCTCCACGGCGCTTGCGGGTTCCCGTTGCAAGCCCTTGCCGATCAGGTTTTCAAGCGTCATGGCTGGCGCCTTTTTCCGGATCATCGTTTCCGGCCAGAACTATCAGCGGGCCGTCGAGTACGCCTGTGAGGAAGGTATCCCCCTTCTTGCGGCGTGCCGCGAAGTCCTTCGCGCTGTAGAGGCGTACGCTGACCTCGCGACCGACTTGCTGCTCCACCGGGTGCAGGTGCGCGAGCAGTTCCGGCAACTTGACGCTGCCAACAACGAGCAGATCGACATCGCTGCGTGCGTGGCTGGTGCCTTTGGCGACAGAGCCATAAATGGCGGCGAAATCGATCAAATCGACCAGCGACGCAAGCGCACTGCGAATGCGCGTGGGCAGGCCGCAAGTCTTTTGCACGATGCTTCGCAGTTCGCTGAAGATCGGGTGTGCGGTATTGGCCCGGTAGGCAACGCGGTTGCCGTCTTCTTCGCGCAGGATCAGGTCGGCCTTGAGCAGCTGATTCAACTCGTGCTGCAACGCGCCGGGGCTGATGCCGGTGAGCCGCGAAATTTCGCGCAGGTATAACGGCGATTCCGGCTGCTCAAAGAGCTGTACGAGCACGGCCTGGCGTGTTTTTCCAAAAAGCGTGGTGGCGGCGGTATCCATGGTGTTCTTAAAATTAGAACGACTGTTCTTGATTTTAGAACAATATGCGTCTGCAGGAGAAGTGAATTCGCACCCTTGCATGCTGCATCACGCGTCGTTGAGCACGGCGCCGACGAGGGTGACGCCGGAATCCTGCAGGCTGCGGGTGATGCGGCTCATGATCGGCAGGGCGCTCTGGTTCTTGCGGGCCACCATGAGGGCGGCGCCGGCGCGGGCGGCAATGGTCTGCGCGTCGGCGTAGCCGGCAGCGGCCGGGGTGTCGATGAGGATGACGTCGAAATCCTTGCCCAGGTTGGTGAGGATGTCGTTGAAGGCCGGGCGGCCAAGCAGTTCCTGCGGGTTGGGCGGCACGGCGCCGGCGGGCAGTACGGAGAGGCCGACCAGCGAGTTGATGCGCAGCACGGCCTCGGGGCCGGCGCGGCCGGCGAGCATGCCGGAAAGGCCGGCGCTGCCGGTGAGCTTGAACAGCTGGTGCTGGCGCGGGTCGCGCAGGTTAGCGTCGATGAGCAGCGTGCGCTCGCCCAGCTGCGAGAAGACGACGGCAAGGTTGGCGGCAATGAAGCTGCAGCCTTCGCCGGTGCCGGGGCTGAGCACGGCGAGCGCCTTGCGGCCGATGGCGGTGTCCAGCCAGCGCAACATGAGCTGGCTGCGCAGGGCGCGCAGGTGCTCCACGGTGTGGCTGAAGGGCTTGTAGGCGGCAACGAGTTCATGGCTGAGGCTGGCGTCGCCGGCCTGCAGGTAGGGGTAGTCGAACTGGCGCGAGAGCGCGTAGCGGATGTCGTCTTCGCTGAGCAGGCCGAGCTGCAGGGCGGCATCGCCGAAGCGCAGGCCCTGCTCCTTCTGCACGCGCAGAATCTGCTCGGCGCCTTCGGCGGAGAGGCGGCCGGCGTCGATGAGAATGGCGCCGATCGAGGGGCCGGCGGTGGGTTGCGCAGCGGCCTTGGCGACGAGTTCGGTGGGGTCGAGCATGTTCATGGCGGGCTCCGGGGTTCTTCGCGGCGTTCAGACAGCAGCCGGCTTGCGGCGGAACTGGAAGAAGGATTTGATCGTCTGCAGCAGCGTCGGCGGCGGCAGCGTGGAGGCAATGCTGGCGAGCACCGGCAGGTCGATGGTTTCAACGATGTCTTCGGCCGAGCGCACGCGGCGGTTGCCGAGTTCGAGCATGAGCGCAACGCCCACGCCGAGCAGTGTGCCGAGGAAGATCGAGACGAGCATGTTGAGCAGGATCTTGGGCTTCGACGGTGCCATCGGCTCAACGGCCGGGTTGAGCAGAGCAATGTTGGTCTGCACCGATTGCGCTTCGAGACGGGTCTGCGCCGAACGCTGGCTGACGGCCTCAAAGGCGCGCTGGGCGGTTTCGACGTCGCGCTTCAGCACGCTGAGTTCGTCGCGCTGCGAGCCGAGTTCGAGTACTTTCTTTTTCTGCGCTGCGATCGCTTCGAGCAGTTCCTTTTCCTTCTGCTTGCCAACGGTGACGGAGGTGCCGAGGCTGGTGGACACCTTGCGCGTTTCGCTGGCGATCTTGCCCTTGAGCGAATCGATCTCGCTTTCCATGCGCTGCACCTGCGGGTGGTTCTTGCCGAGGTTGACGCTGGTTTCCTGATGCTTGGCCTCCAGCCGCGCGAGATCGGCCTTGAGGTTGTTGATCAGCGGGTTCTGCATCACTTCGACCAGGGTATCGGAGCCGCCGGCGGATTTTTGCTTGCTGGCGCTGTCGGCGGTCTGCCCTTGGGCGATGGTGAGCTGGGTGGAGATTTCGTTGAGCTTGGCGGTTTCGTAGTCGAGGCGTTCGTCAGTGGCGACGATGCCGGTCTTCTGCTGGTAGGCGGAGAGTGCGGCCTGCGCGGCTTCGAGCTTGTCGCGGTGCTGGCGCACCTGCTCGTCGAACCAGCTGGCGTATTGCTTGGCGGGTTCCACCTTGAGTTCGAGGTTCACGTCGATATAGGCGCGGGCGAAGGCGTTGGCAATCGCCGCGGCGAAACCGGGGTCGGCACCGCTGTACCCGATGTTGATGACGTTGCTTTCGCGCGAGGGCTTCACGTCGAGCTTTTTCTGCAGCAGTTCGGCCAGCCAGACGGTGACGCTGCCCTTGCCTTCGGTGGCTTCCTGCCACTGTTCCTTGATGGTGGGGTTTTCGTCGAGCTTGAGCAGCTTGACCACGCGCTGGGCGACGCGGTCGCTGTTGATGATGTCGACCTGCGTGGCCATGTAGCCGGGAGTCATCAGTCCGGGCAGCACCATGCCAGCCACCGGGTCGGGCGACTTGACGTCGATGACGACGGCAGTGGAGGCCGTGTAGGACTTGGGCATGACGAGGCTGACGACGAGCGTGGTCAGCACGGTACCGAGGAAGACATAAAGCGCGATCCGCGCACGCGCGCGCAGAATGAGCAGGAATTGTTGCAGGGTCATGGTGCCGGGTTCCTTCCGTGCCTTAGAACAGGCTTTCGCGCACGTAGATCACGTCGTTGGGCTGCACGAGATCGGTCATTTCGGGGGAGAGCTGTTCAACGGCGCCGCTGCCGTTCTTGCGGTGCAGGCGCAGGCGCCATTCGCTGCCGCGCATGGTGGGGCCGCCGCCCTGGGCGAGGGCCTGCATGATGGTCATGCCGCGTTCGATGCGGTAGGCGCCGGGGCGCTGGGCTTCGCCGTAGATGTAGAAGACGGGGGCGCGGTGGACGTAGATTGCGTCGCCGCCCTGCAGGGTGATGTCGTCGGCGGAGCCCTCGTTGAGGTAGAGGGCGGGAATGTCGACCAGCTTGCGGAAGGCCTTGCCGTTGCGCATGCCGGTGACGATGGCGACGTCGTCGCCGCCGGCTGTGGCACCCCCGGCGGCGGCGAGCATGTCGCTGACGCGGGTGTTGGTGGTTTCGAGCGGGAAGCGGCCGGGGCGGTTCACCTGCCCGAGCACGGCGATCTGGTTGCCGCGCACCTGGATGAGCACGATGTTGACCTGCGGCTGCTGCACGAAGCCGCCTTCCTTGAGCGCGGTGGCGATCTTCTTTTCGGCGGCGGCGATGGGCAGGCCGCCGAGTTCGACGCTGCCGATCAGCGGGTAGGTGACGGTGCCGCTTTCGGAGACGCGGGTTTCGATCGTGAGATCCGGGTTCTGGAAGACCTGGATGCGGATGGCGTCACCGGCGCCGAGCGGGTAGTCGCCCGCCTTGTCCTGGGCGAAGGCGAGCGATGCGGCGGCGGCGAGCGCCATGGCGGTGATGAACTGGAGCAAACGACGAGTCATGCGATCTCCCTGCGTGCGGTTGGGCGGTGGGCGCCGGTGTTACTTGAGCCCGGCGACGCCTTTTTCGATGGCGCTGGCGGCGGGGTCTTTGGCAGCCGCAGCCGGTGCGGCAGGCTTGGCGGCCGGCGTGGCTGCGGGGGCGGCGGCCTGGACGGCCGGGGCGCTCTGTGCGAAATCGCCCACGTAGCTGATCTGGGCCTTGTCGCGCAGGGCTTTCATTTCCTTGCCGGTGGCTTCGCCGGCGCGCTGGTTGGCGAGGAATTGCTGGATGCGCGGCAGGGCCTGGTCGGCGTTGACGGGCTGGCTCTGCGAGGCAGCGAGGCGCATCACGGTGAGGGCGTTGCCGTTTTCGAGCACGATGGCCTGGCCGTCCTTGAGGGCGTGCACCTTGGGCAGGAGTTCGAGCGGAATCTGCTCGGCCGGGCGGGTGGCGGCGTTGCCGGCGAACTTGATGTCCTTGCCCTTGAGGAAACGGGCGATCTCTTCCATCGATTTGTTGGCGGCAACCATCTCGCGCAGTGCGGCAGCGGTGCCGGCGCTTTCGGGAACGATGATTTCCTGCATGCTGAAAATGCGGCGCTCGGCGAAGAGGGCGGGGTTCTTTGCGTAGTAGTCGCGCGCTTCGTCGACGGTGGGCTTTTGCTGGGCGCCGGCGATCTGTTCGGCGTAGGCGCGGGCGAGGATTTCGCGGCGGGCGGCTTCGAGCGCGGACATCACTTCGGGCGAGCGGTCGAGCTTTTTCTCGACGGCCATGTCGACGGCGAGTTGCTGGTCGATCAGCTTTTCGAGCACGTCCTTGCGCAGCTTGGCGGCTTGCTCGGGGTTGGCGGCGTTGGCGCCGCTGCGCGTGAGCACGTAGTTGATCTGGTGTACGGAGATTTCAGAGTTGTTGACCTTGGCAGCCACCTGGCTGGCAGGTTTCTTTTCTTCCTTGCTGCCGCAGGCGGCGAGGCCGAGCGTCAGCGGGAGTACGACGATTCCGAGAAAAATCTTGCTGCTCATGCGCGGCTTTTGCATGATTGGTGTCTTCCAAAAATTGGGTGGGCTGCGGCAATTTGCCGCGTTAAATCAAGTATTTCGGCTGTAATACGCCAGCGGCATCGCATTGTACTCTTTTGCCGATGACAGAAATGCGAAAAACGTCACGCTTCTGTTCAGAACTTTTTGCAGGAGCCTCGGGAAAGCCGGACCCGCGATGGTATCTGCCAAGGCTTCGCGTGCAAATAGCCCAATCTGGCTATGCATTTGGTCATAGGAAATCCCAACTTCTGTGGTAGTTTTGCCCGCTTTTTTCCACTTTGCGGGTGTGGACGGCGAATGGTGCCGTGCACAAGGCGCTTGTTGTCGTGCGCGCCGGACAAGGATGAGCAGGCCGCTCAGGTATAGCGCCCATTCGTGCGGTTCGGGTACTGCGGTGACTTGCCAGCCGATATCGGCGAAGCCGGCGTAGTCGAGCACGGTGGGTAGCTGCCGTTCGCCGGCGGGCGTGCTGGGGTCCATCATCGTTTCCTGCCAGAGACCGTCGCGGTAGCTGTAGGTGCCTTCGGCCCAGTGGGCGCCGAAGCTGTCCACGGGAACGGGGGTGCCGTGGGCGGCGATCGAGGCGGTGCCGGTGAAGTAACCGTTCACGATCTTCGCGGCCCAGGAGTCGGCTTCGCCAAAGCCGAGGATGTGGCCGATTTCGTGCGTGGCGGTGGTGAGGAAGTCGGGATTCCCGTGTGTCAGACCGTTGGCGCTGCTGCCGAAATACCAGTCGTTGGCGGCGTTGAACCAGATGTAGCCGCCCCAGGTGCCATAGTCGGTGGCGATGGGTCCGAGGGCGTTCTGTTGTCCGCGGGTGAGCACGGCGTCTACAAATCCTGCCGAGCCGTTGGCGCTGACGGTGCCGGTGCCGGCGAAGCCGAGCACGCCGGGGGCGGAGGGGGAGCCGCCGACGTAGATGCGCAGGGTGTCGGCAGCAATATCGAGGTTGTTGAGGGTGACGGCCCTGCCACCGAGGCTGGGGTGGGTGAAGGTGACGGACCAGGTGTCGCCGGTCGCCGGGTTGATGGCGCCGAGGGTGTCGCTGAAGCTTTCGTAGTGTGAGGCTGCGAGGTCGAGCAGCGCGCGGCGCTCGGTGATCGGGGTGCCGGTGACGAGGTCGGTGAAGAAGCCGCGGGTGTCGTAGGTGTAATCGAACTGGATGTCGATGGCGTGCGCGGGCGGAGCGGCCAGTGCTGCAAACACGGTGGCGAGCGTGCCGCAAAGGGTGGCGAGGCGTTTCATGGGGGGTTCTCCGTGGGTCCTTGCAGATGTCGCGCCCCGCGTCGCACGGTGTTGCAGTGCGCGGCGCGGGGCGTGTGGGCAACCAGCATCAGGCCTGTGCGGCTGCCTTTCTGCGGCGGGCAACGCTGCCCATCAGGCCGAGGCCGGCGAGCAGCATGGCGTAGGTTTCGGGCTCGGGCACGGCAGCGACGGTGAGGAAGGTGTAGCCCATGGCGGTGCCGCCATCGTTGTTGTTGAGAAAGCCGTGCAGGAAATCATTGCCGGAGACGTCGTTCTTGCCGGTGAGCGCGATGAACTGGAAGCTGTTGCTGCCGGCGATCCAGCTGTTGACGATGGCGGAGACGTCGAAGCTGACGGCGCCTTCGCCGGTGATGGTGGTGCGTGCGGCAGCGTCGGCGGCGAGGATGTTGTTGCTGTAGAAGTTGAGCCAGCTGGTGCTGCCGCCGGTGTTGGTGTTGTCGATGATGCTGGTGAAGGGGTTGGCGTCGACGCCGTGGGCGGAAACGAGGAAGGGGTTGGCGAGGCTGGCGTCGGCACCGAAACCGCCGGCGGTGCTTTGCATCGTGAGGGTGGCGGTGACCGGGCCGGTGTAGGCGCTGAAGTCGTAGTTGAAGGAGAGATAGATGGTTTCGGCGCCGGTCATGCCGTTGGTGCCATCGTTGGAAACGCGCAGGACGGGGCGACCGCTTTCGACACCGTAGCCGCGGACGGTGTTGTTGCCGCCGTAGGCGGTGAAGAAGGGCGAGGTCATGACGTCTTCACTGACCTGGATGACATCGGCGGCGTAGGCCGATTGGGCGAGGCCGAGGGCGAGCAGCGTTGGGGCGAGGATTGTTTTCAGTTTCATATTGAGTACTCCGGGAACGCTCCTTGACTGCATCCACGCGCCGGAGCGGGAGCGCGCGGATGGTTTCGCGCCGCGCGGCGGTGCGAAACGGTAAGGGGTGTGGCGATCTTCATGTGTCGCGTTGCGGGCGCTGGCGGCCGCGGATGGCGAGCGGGATAAGCCCGCTCAGCAGCAGTGCCCAGTTTTCCGGCTCTGGCACGGTGGTGACCCAGGCGCTGAGCCAGGAGGCCATGGCGCCGCTCACGGCGATGTCGCCGCCGAGGTTGCCGAAAATGGCGTCGGGGGTGCAGCCGGCATCGAGGCAGGCGCCAAAGGAGTGCACGCCGGCGAGCAGCCAGCTGCCGTTGCGGTAGATGAAGCTGGCGCCGCCGGAGTCGCCCGAGGCGATCATTGATTCGAGGGGGGTGCCGGTGCTGCCGAAGACGTTGGCGGTGGCGCTGCCGTCGTCGAAGTCGTAGAGGAACACGCCGCTGTCGGAGCTGCTGTAGGCGGCGAGGAAGGCGGGGTCGGCGTCGTATTCGTTGTAGCCGTAGCGCAGGGTGCCGAAGCCGGAAATGCTGCCGTCGGTACCGTTGCCGGGGTTGCCGTAGCCGGCGAGGAGGATGTGGCTGCCGGTGGGGACAGTGTCGGCGAGTGCGTAGGCGGTGATGCCGGTGAGGGGCGTGGCGAGGTGCACGATGGCGAGATCGTTGCCGGCGTCCAGGTCGCCGGACCAGCCGGGGGCGATGCTGTACGACGTGGACCAGAGGGTGGTATCGCCGCCGTTCCAGGAGAGGGAGATTTTCGAGGTGCTGGCTTTGCCGTCGGCACCGGTGAGGCAGTGTGCAGCGGTGAGTACGGCGCTGCCGCCGGCGAGCAGGCTGCCGGAGCAGCCGGAGATGCCGCCGCCGTTACGGTAGGAGATGAGCATGGCCATGCCGTCGAGGAAGCTGGCGTCGGCGAGGGCCGGGTAGCTGCCGTCGGCGGAAACGACGGCGCGGGCGGGGGCGCTGGCAAGGAGCAGTGCCGTGGCGAGTGAGAGAAGCAGGTGGCGTGTCATTGCGGACTCATTCAGAAGGCGGCCTGAAAAGTGACGGCGAAGTTGCGGCCCGCCTGCGAGTAGCGTTGCTGGCCGAACTGGGAGTCGGGGTCGTGGAGATCGGCGACCGGTACGTCGGCCCATTGGTAGTAGAGGCGGTCGAAGACGTTGTTTACTCCGATGGCGAGCAGGCTGTTTCTGGCGAAGTTCCAGGTGGCGCGCAGGTCGACGACGGCGTAGCCGTCGGGCAGGAACTGGCGGTTGGAGCCGGCGGCGTCTTCGGCTTTCTTGCCGGCGGCGAAGGTGGTGGAGACTTCGTAGCGGAATTGTCCGCGGCGATGAATGAGGCCGAGCGTACCGCTGGCGGGGTTGACGCTGTAGATGGGTTCGTCGCTTTCGAGGTTGCGACCGTGGGCATAGGCAAGGCCGCCGCGGGCGATCCAGCCGGGGAGGAATTCGCGGTAGAAGCGGGCTTCGAGGCCGTAGATGCGAACTGCTGGCAGGTTCTGCGACTGGTAGGTGAGCGGGTAGGTTGGTGAGCAGGCGGGGTCGCCGGGGCAGTCGAGCTGAACGCGTTCGATGAAGTCGGTGTAGCGGTTGTCGAAGGCGGTGACGGACCAGTTGCCGGCGTCGTCGCTGTGGCGCAGCGAGAGTTCGAGGCCGCGCGAGGTTTCTTCGCGCAGACCGGGGTTGGCGACGGCGGTATAACCGGCGGCGGCGTTGGCGAAACCGATGTTGACGTCGTCGTAGGGTGGCGCCCGGAATCCGTAGGCGTACTGTCCGGCGATGGCGTAGCCGTTGCCAATGCGCCAGATGGCGCCAAGTTTGGGGGAGAAGTTGCGGAATTCGGCGCCGCTGGCTGGCTCGGCGCTGTTGGCGAGATAGATCGCATCCGGCTTGGGGGTGAGGCGGTAGTTTTCGTAGCGGCCGCCGGCGATGAGCGTGAGCGCGTCGGCGAGGAGCCATTCGTCCTGTGCGTAGAGCGCCCAGCGGCGAGTTTCGGCGAGCGGGGTGTCGCGCGTGGGGAAGGTGTCTACGGTGACCTTGCGCTCGACGAAGCCGTCGGCGTAGGTGGTGTAGCCGTCGCGCATCTGTTCGGTTTTGGTCAGCGACCAGTCGGCGCCCCAGTTGAGGAGGTGCTTGCCGAGGCCGTCGAGGTGGGTGGCAATGTCGAGCTTGAGACCGTGGATCTTCTGTCGGAAGTCGAAGTAGCGCTGGTAGAGGGCATCGTCGAAGGGGTTGGCGGGCCTTCTTTCCTGCGCGGTGTATTGCCAGGTGCTGCTTTTCTGCTGGTAGAACTTGAGATCGATGGTGCCGAGGGGGAGACCGGAGAGGCGCTGGTCAAGCGACCATTGTTCGAATCGGTAGCGGTCCCAGGTGTTCATGTCCTTCGATTTGCCGGGTGCCGGATCGAGCCGGGAGAGCAGGTGGGTATCGATGTTGCGGTCGCTGTTCTGGTAGCCGAGCTCGATGCGGTAGTCGGCGTGGGGGGCGAGCGCGAGCTTGATCAGTGAGGCGTTGCTGTCCTGTTGCTGCGGATTGGCAACGGTGCGCTTGAGTCCGATGATGTCGTCTTCGCCGTGTGTTTCGCTTTCCTGGCCGGCACGGCGAACGCCGCGGACGAGCAGCTTGGCGATGTCGTTGCCGAGCGCGGCGGTGCCGACGACGACGGTGGATTTGTCGACGGACTGGTAGACAGATTTGAAGGTGGCGCCCCATTGGCGGCCATCGAGGATGTCTTCCGGGCGTGGCGTGGCGTAGGCGACGACGCCACCGAGGGCGTCGGAGCCGCTTTTTGCGGAGCCGGTACCGCGCTGGATTTCGACGGCCTGCAGCAGCTCGATGTCGACCATGTCGCGTGAGGCATTGCTGTAGCCGCCGAAGACGAAGCTGTCGGGCATGCGCACGCCGTCGACCTGCATGAGGATGCGATTGTCTTCGAGACCGCGGATGTTGAAGCCGGAAAGCCCGAAGCGCGAGGGTTTGTTGGAAACGGAGACGCCGGGTTCGTAGCGCACCATGTCCTTGATGTTCCTGACCTGCTGTTCGGTGATGTCCTGTGCGCCGATGCGCGAGGTGTTGACGGTGTCGAACTCCTGTTGCTCGCCGGTGCGGTCGGAGATGACGTTGACCGTGGGGAGTTCGCTGTCGGTCTGCGCGAGCGAAAAAGCTGGGAGCGCCATGAGCGTTCCCAGCAGCGGTGTACGCAACAGCGCACGCAGTAGTGCCGGTCGGACCATCAGGCCTTGCGGCGGCGGCGGGCGACAGCGCCCATGAGTCCGAGGCCGGCCATCAGCATGGCGTAGGTCTCGGGTTCCGGCACCGGCAGCGCGGCGACGTCGACGGCGACCTGGGTGAGGCTCAGGGAGTGGCCGGCGCCGGCGAAGCTGAAGTTGTAGGCGGTCGGTGCTGCGGCGAGATCCCAGTAGAAATAGCGCTGGATGACGTCTGCGTCACCGACCGGGGTGCCGGTGACCACGCCATTGAAGGTGTTGGCTGCAGCGGTCGCCGAGACGCCGTTGAGCGTGACGCTGGCAAGGTCGATGTCGACGCCCCAGCCTTCGGTCTGCAGAACGGCGCGGACCGGGCCGGCGATTGGCGTGGTGTCGGTTAGTGAGACGTTGAAAACCGAGGTGACGCTGAAGCTGTAGAGGTTGCCGGTACCGGTGGGGAAGGTGTTGGGGTTCCAGCCGATGTTGACGTTGGTGGCGCCGTAGCTGCCGACGTCGGCGGCGGCAGTACGATCACTGGAGGTGCCGTAGGAACGGTCGATGAAGGTGTCCCACTCGGCCCACAGGGTGTCGCCTGTGCCGCGGGTCCAGCCGCCCCAGCTTGCTTCCTGCGGAGTGTCGAATCCGTAGCCGGCGGCGTACGGGTTGGGGCCGTTGGTGAAATCGGCGAGTGCGACGCCGCTGGTGGCGGCGAGCACAAGGCCGGCGAGGGTGTTGCGAGCTGCTTTGAGTTTCATGCTTTGCTCCTGGTTGAGGTGGCGAATGTCGCCAGCGTTTGAAGAACCGGCTTGCGTGCGCCGGGAAGGGTGTCGGCTCGCGGTGTCCGGAAAGGACGCCGGTGCCGGCTTGTCTGGGAAGGAAAGTCGCTCGTGTGCGGCGGGTGCGCTGAGGGTGCCGGCCATTGCCGTTGGCGTCAGGATGTCGGCGGCGGTGGCCGGGAACTGCATTTGATGAAACCCCTCAGTGGTTCGGCGCCCTTGCCGATTCGATCATCGAGAAACGATGCGGCTGGCTAACCCGAGGGGTATTGCTGGCTCAGCCTAGACTGGCTGGGCCTTGAACTTTATTGTTGTTGAGAATGATTGTCAACTGCAATGATGCATATGAAATAGTGCGAGGCTGTCCGCGGCGTGTTCAGAAAACGTAGTTGACGCTGAGCGAGAGGTTGCGCCCGGGCTGGGAGTAGCGTTCCATGCCTTTGCAGGAATCGACGATGTGGTTGGGGTCGCAGAGGGGGGCGTCGGCCCATTGGTAATAGGTGGCGTCGAGGAGGTTGTTTGCGCCGAGCGAGAGGCGGCCGGTGCGGGCGAACTGCCAGTGAAGGTAGAAGTCGACGGTGTGGTAGCCCTCGGGCAGGAACTGGCGGCCGCAGTCCCAATCGGTGGTCTGCGAGCCGTCGGCCTGGTTGGTGATCTGTTTGGCGTCTTTTTTGCGTTTGGGCAGCGCGCCGCTGACAACAGCTTCGGCGCGCCACGCGCCGCGTTCGTGCGATAGGCCGAGAACGCCACTGGGCGGGTTGATGCGGCAGATGGATTCGCCGGTTTCGAGATCGCGTCCGCGCGTGTAGGTAACGGCTGCGCGCAAGCGCCAGCCGGGGTGCAGTTCGCGGCTGAGCCTGGCTTCGATGCCGTGGATGCGGACGCGATCGAGGTTCACCGTCTGATAGATGCTGGTGTAGTAGTCGGTGGGGAGGAAACCGGTGGTTCCGGGTTTCTGTCGACACAGCGGGTGCTTGGGACTGGTGGTGCAGGCGCTGCCGGAGAGGTTGGTTTCCTCGGTGTCGAGGAAATCCCGGTAGCGGTTGTCGAACCAGGTGATGGCCCAGTCGCCGGCGCTGTCGTTGTGGCGTAGGGAGAGTTCGAATTGGCGTGCGGTCTCGGCCTTGAGGTTTGGATTGGGGATGAAGGCGACGCCCTGGTTCGGGTTGGAGAAGGCGGTGTTCGCTTCTTCGTAGGGCGGCGGACGGAAACCGAAGGCGTAGTTGCTGGCCAGCGAGAAGCCGTTGCCGATGCGCCAGACCGCGCCCGTCTTGGGGACGAATTTCTTCATCGAGACATTGCCCTGTTCGGCGCCGTAGGGATTCTTTTCAAAGATCTCGTCGTTGGTGACGGTGAGCCGGTAGGTGTCGTAGCGCGCACCGAACATGAGTGACCAGGTGTCGGAAAGCATCCATTCGTCCTGGGCGAAGAGGCTGACGCGGCGGGTTTTCGAGAGCGGGAAATCGCGCGAGGGGTAGTCCAGTGGGTACACGCTGTTGATGCGTATGCCGCTTTCGCTTTCCATGTGGCCATCGCGCAGCTGTTCGGTTCTCATGACGGAGTATTCCGCACCCCAGCCCAGGGCGTGGCGTCCCCATGCCGAGAATGCCGAAGTGGCGTCGAGGCGGAGGCCGCTGATGTCCTGGCGGAACAGGGAACTGCGCTCTTCCCAGCGATCCGGATCGACGAGAAAGGTGCCGCTGGCGTAGTAGGTGTTGGCGAACGGACCAAGATCCTTGAGCTGGGTGCGGGCGAACTGGCGCACTTCGCTCTCCTGCCGGTAGGTCTTGATGTTGAGGGTGCCGAAGGGAAGGTCGCTGATGCGGTGGTCGAGGGAGATGCGTCGCCGCCGGTAGGTGTCATGCGCGCGCAGATCGTCGTCCTTGACGATGCGGATCTGCGAGTAGTCATGCGTGTCGATCGTGCGGTCGAAGGTTTCGACGGTGAGGTCGGAGCGGTGTCCGGCAACCGGCGTCAAGGTCAGATGAACGAGTGCGGCGTCGCTGGCGACGTCCTGCGGATTGGCGATCGTGCGATCACCACCGGCACCACCGATGGTGCCCTGCGTTTCGGTTTCGTGCCCGCGACGGGCGACCCCCTTGACGAGGAACTGGACGACGTCGTTGCCAAGCGCCGCCCCGACCAGCCAGGAGCGCGAGTGGTTGACGGTGGCGTACTGGGCTTCGGTGCTGACGGCAACATTTTGGCCGGCGAGCAGGTCCTCCGGGCGCAGCGTGCGGTAGGCGGCTACGCCGCCGAGTGCGTCGACGCCGTGCACCGTGGAGCCGGTACCGCGCACGATGTCGAGGGCGGTGAGCATGCCGACATCGACCATGTCGCGTCCGGTGTTGAAGTGGCCGCCGATCTTGAAGTTGTTCGGCAGACGAATGCCGTCGACGCTCATCAGGATGTAGTTGTCGTCGAGGCCGCGGATGTTGAAGCCGGAGAGGCCGAAGCGGGAGGGGTTGTTGGTGACCGAGACGCCGGGTTCGTAGCGAACGAGATCCTTGATGTTGCGGACCTGGCGCTCGGATATTTCCTGGGCGGTGATGGTGGACATCGTCGTCGTTTCAGCTTCGCGGATCATTTCATGCTCGCGCGTGGCGGTGACGTTTACGGTGCCCAGTTCGGAGTCTGCGGGGTTCGCCTGCGCCGGCGTGGCTGCCGTGAGTGTCAGGAACACGTACGGCAGAAGGCGCGCAAAGGCCCGCAGACATGCCCTTGCGGGCATGTCTGTGAGGGTGTTGCTCATCGGGGTTTAGGCCTGTTTCTTGCGCCGGACGATCGAGCCCATGAGGCCGAGGCCAGCGAGCAGCAGGGCGTAGGTTTCGGGTTCGGGTACAGGTGCCGCGGCGATATCGACGGAGTACTGCGTCAGGCTGGTGCCGCCGTCGATGGTGAAGCCGATGTTGTAGGCGTTCTGCGCCGAGGCGAGATCCCAGTAGAACAGGTAGCGGGCGACTGGCATGGTGACGCCCATCTGCGGGTGGGTGAAGTCGGTGCTGCCGGTGACCGCCTGGAAGGTCGGGGCGAGACCGCCGAGCGTTACGCCATAGCCGTCGATGCTGCTCCAGACGCCGCCCATGACTTCCATCTGGTAGGCAACGCGTACCGGCCCCGTCAGGACAGTCTGGGCGGATTCGAGGTGCACATTCAGCAGGGAGGGGTTGGTACCCATGCCGCTGAAGATATTGGCCATGCCGCTGATGTAGGTGTTGCTGCTGGCGGCGTAGTCGATGTAGAGGTTGGCGCCCGGTGCAACGCCGTAGCTGCCGACGTCGGCTCCCGCCTTCTTGTCGCCGTAGATGCCTTGCGGATCACCGGGTGTGCCCGACCAAAAATCTTCTGCGGAATCGCTGTGCACGTCCCACTCGGCGTAGAGCGTGTTGCCGGCGCTGCGGGTCCATCCGCCCCAGGCGGCATCCTGCGGTTTGAGGAAGCCGGCACCGGCGGCGTAGGGGTCAAGACCGGGGGTCGAGAAGTCGGCGAGTGCTGCACCGCTGAAGGCGGTGGCCAGTGCTGCGGCGAGTAGCTTGCGGGATAGGAAAGCAGTTTTCATGAAACCCCCCCCTCAGGCGGCATTGCGCGAACGGCGGCGTGCGATGCTTCCCATCACGCCAAGGCCGGCCAGCATGAGCGCCCATTCGCCGGGCTCCGGAACGGCAGCGACCGCAACGGTGCCGACGTCGAAGGCTACCTGAGCGAGTCCGACGGCGTTCAGGTCCGGCGTGGCGCCGAAGGTGAAGGTGTATTGCGTCGGTGCCGCAGCGAGATCCCAGTAGAGCAGGTGGTATTTGGCGGCAGTAGCGCCGTAGGGTGCCTTGAAGTTGCTGGTGAGCACGTTGGCCTGCGAGAAGGTGGCGCCAACGCCGTTGAGCTGGACGGTGCTGAGCGGGAGTTCGTTGGCCCAGTTCTCGACCTGCATGACGACACGGACCTTCTCGCCGGCATCGACGACGATCGGAGTGGCATCGGTGAAGTTCACGGTGAACTGTGGCGATCCGTAGGCCGGGCTGATCAGGTTCTTGGTGCTGGTGATGAAGGTACTGGAATCCCATGCGATGTAGTCGCTGGTAACGCCGTAGTGGGCATATGCATTGTTGGCGATCGGCGCCGAAGTGCCGGTGCCGGCATAGCTTGCATCGTTGAACAGGTCGAACTCGGCCCACAGGCTGTCGCCCGAGCTGCGCGCCCAGCCGCCCCAGGCGGCGTTCTGCGGCAGTTCGAACCAGCCGTTGACATAAGGCGTCGGGGCGCCGGTGCTGGCGTTGTAGTAGTCGGCGGATGCCGGCAGGGCGATGGCCATCGCCGCAGCAAGTGCCGCGAGCTTGAATGTGGGGTGCATGTACAGCCTCCTTGAATACGATAAACAACGAACAAATGCCCTTGTGGGCATGCTTTTCGCTGGCTGGTCGGGAGACTGGCTGGCTGAATCCATTCCGCGTGCGGCGGATGTCCCGGATCTCCAGTTGATCCGGTTGCTGGCGGAAAGGGACGCCGCCAGCAGGTGTTCTGTGAATGCCGGCCGGTTGCGGGCGGCGTGTCTGTGCTGCTCGCTGACACTTCCGGCACGCGGCGGCTCACCGTGACTTGCGGCGATTATACCGAGTGCAAGCCTCTATGCAAACAAGAATTATTCGCATTTGATGCAGATCAAAAATTCCCCGGGCATGGATTGTGGCGATATCCATTCTGACTGATGTTGCATTGGCGCACGCCCGGTAAAGGCGAAGGCGCGCTGAATCAGAAGGTAATCTGCGCAGATACGGTGCCCATCTTGCTCTCGTAGTCGAGGCCGGGCTTGTTGGAGGTACGCTTTTCGTTCTGCAGCGAGGCGGAGATGAGGGTGTTGCTGAACGGCGCCCATTCGAGGGCGATGGAGCCGAGCTTGATGGTGTCGGTGCGGTCGTTGTAGCTGGTGGGGGCGATGGCGCCGAGGTAGTCGCGCTGGCTGTAGTCGTAACGCAGGCGCAGGCCGGTCTTGGCGCTGATCTGCCAGTAGGGGGCGATGACGAAGCGGTCGGCCTGGTAGTAGCTGCTGTACACGGACTGGTAGCTGTTCAGTTCGCGCGAGACGCTGGCGGTGACGCGCGTCTTGGCGGTGACATCCCAGTTGATGCTGAAGTTGCCGATGGTGCCGTCGTAGTCGCGCTGTTCGTAGTGGTCGTGCTCGCGTTCGGTGTGGGCGATGCGGCCTTCGAGACGGGTCTTGGCGGTGATGGGCCAGTTGATGCGCAGTTCGGTGTCGTTCTGGTCGAAGCCGTTGTCGTAGAGGCCGATGGCGATCGGTTGCGGGCGGTTGGTGTATTCGCCGCTGCCCTGGCGCCGGACGAGGGCGACCGAGGCGCCGGAGCGGAACACGTAGCGCAGGCCGAAATCGGCGGAGTCGTAGGTGCTGTCGCCTTCCTGCAGGAAGATCTTGCTGTTGACCGATTCGCTGCGGCTGGCGCCGGCGATGATGTGCACGGCGGCGCCGAGTTCGAAATCGCCATCGAGCCGGGTGTTGGTGCTGGTGCGGATGTTCTGCTGCGTGTAGTTGTTGTAGTCGGTGAAGCTGTTCAGGGCTTCGGTGCGCGTGCGCGTGAAGTTGCCCTTGAGGCGGGGGGTCAGTGCCCAGCGCCAGGCGGCGCTGTAGTTGTGCGCGGTGAAGTCGAGGTAGTCGAAGGTGTTGTAGCGGTAGTCGACGAGGCTGGCGTCGAGTTCGAAGCGCTGCAGCGAATAATCCTTGGCGAACTTGAGGCCGAGCGTGGTGACGCGAATGGTGTCGGACTTCTGCGAGGTGCCGAGCAGGGCCTGCGGGTCCGCCGAGGAGGAGAGGCGGAACAGGTTGTCGTCGTGCATTACCGTGGCGCCGACGGTGAGGTTGAGTGAATCGAAGGCGTCGGCTGTGGCGAGCGTTGGTGCGAGCAGCAGCGCGAGCAGCAGTGCCGGCGCGAGCGCGGGTGCGACGTTGTGCTGGAAACGGGGTTGCGACAGCGGCATCGGTTTCAGATGGCCTCGCTGACAAGCGTGGGCAGCATGCGGGTGGTGGCTTCGCGCAGGCGCTGCGCCATCAGTTGCAGCAGGATGAGCAGCAGCTTGTTGCCGAGCCGCGGGTGGTCGACGAGGATGTCATTGAGTGCGTCGCGGGTGAGCACGGCGAAGTCGGTTGGTTCGCGGGTGACGCAGGTGGCGAAGCGATGCTGGCCGTCGATCAGCGACATTTCGCCGATGATGCCGCCGGGCCCGATGTTGGCGACGACCTTGGACTGCCCCTTGGCGTCGGATTTGACGACGTCGATGCGGCCGGTGAGGACCATGAGCAGGAAGTCGCCGACGTCGCCCTCGGCGAGCACCGTGACGTTGCTGGCGGCGCCGTAGCACTGCAGGTACTCGAAGATGGCGTCGCACTCGCTTTCCGAAAAACCCTCGAACAGGGTCAGCGACGACAGGATCGGGCGGATCTCGTCGGCGAAGTCGGTGGCGCTGCCGAGCGCGTTGAGTTGTTGGTTACTGGTTTCCAGTGTGTTCAGCATTTTGGTCGTACCACAAAAAAACCGGGGCATTACCCCGGTTTTGTGACTGGCAATGACGCGTGATTATGGCCCGGCTTGGTTGCGGCCGGCAAGCGCGTCGGACTGTCGTGTTTTGCGGACAATTGCGTGGCGACACTGTCTGCATGCAAGCAATGATGCGCGATCCGGGTTACATGCTACGTTGCGGCGGGGGGTAAGTCCTTAGCCCGTTCGGACTATGCGAGGTTGCCCGTATTGCGAATTTCAGTAGGCGGCGTTGTCCTTGAAGACGACGAGTATGGTGCGCAAGATGATGTGCAGGTCGAGGCTGAGCGACCAGTTGCGCAGGTAGTCGAGGTCGTAGTCGATGCGTGCCTGCATCTTGTCGAGCGTTTCGGTTTCGCCGCGATAGCCGTTGACCTGGGCCCAGCCGGTGATGCCGGGCTTGACCTTGTGGCGGATCATGTAGCCCTTGATCAGTTTGCGGTAGAGCTCGTTGTGGGCGACGGCGTGCGGGCGCGGCCCGACGATGCTCATGCGCCCCTGCAGTACGTTGACGAACTGCGGCAGTTCGTCGAGCGATGATTTGCGCAGGAAGCGGCCGAGCGGGGTGATGCGCTGGTCGTTCTTCTGGGCTTGCTTGATGGCGCCGCCGTCTTCGCAGACGGTCATGGAGCGGAATTTGTAGACGAGGATTTCTTCGCCGTCGAGGCCGTAGCGGCGTTGCTTGAAGATGATCGGGCCGGGCGAGGTGAATTTCACGCCGAGTGCGATGGCGAGCAGGATCGGCGAAATCAGCGTGAGGATGAGGATGGAGAGGACGATGTCGCTGACGCGCTTGGCGGCGCCGTTGAAGCCGGTGAACGGGGTTTCGCAGACGGAGATCACCGGCAGGCCGCAGACGTTGCTGCTGCGGCCCTGGATGAGGTCGGTGATGAACATGTCGGGGACGAAGTAGATGGACGCCGTGGTGTCCTTGAGTTCGTCGAGGATCTGCAGGATGCGCGGCTGCGAGGCCATCGGCAGCGACAGATAGATGAGCTGGATGCGGTTGTTCTTGACGTACTCGGGCAGCTCGGCGAGCTTGCCGAGCGGCGTGAAACGATCGGATCCGGAAAGGCGCTGGGCGTCGCGGTCGTCGAAGAAGCCGCTGAGGCGGAGGCGCGAGTAGGGGGTGGCGTTGATGCGGTCGGCGAGGGCGACGCCCTGCTCGTTCATGCCGACGATGATCGCGGCCTGCGGCGGCCCCTGCAGCGCGAGCAGCCACGGTGCGGTAACACGCAGCGCGCCCTGGCCGGCGACCTGGGCGAGCGGTGCGATCCACAGCCAGGCGATGATGGCGTGCTGGTCGAACTGGCGGATGTAGCCACTGGCAAAGCCGAGCAGCAGCAGCAGGCCGGCGATCCAGCACCAGTTGAGGGCAATGTCGGCGAGCACTTTCCAGAACGGCTTGCCGAGGCTGGCGCGGCCCGGGAAGGTGAGCGAGAAGGCGATCACGGCGAGGATCATGTACGGCGGCAGCAGTTCGCCTTCGTAGTAGAAGGCGATGCCCCACAGGGTGAGCGCGAGGATCAACGGTTCGAGCAGCGCCTCGATGACGGAGAGCAGGTTGTCCTTGCCGAGCGGGGTGGCGACGCCTCGTGCCGAGAGCATCGCGGGCTGCAGGGTCTGGTTAGATTCGGCCATTCGCAGGGATCTTTTCGAAACGGGTGACGGCCTGCGTACGGTTGAACACGCCGAGCTTCTTGAAGATGCGCTGCAGGTGGTTCTTGACCGTGAAGGCGCTGATGTCGAGGATGGAGCCGATTTCGTGGTTGGTCTTGCCCATGCGCACCCAGTCCATGATTTCGCGTTCGCGGGCGCTGAGGCCGTATTCGTCGCCGTTTTCCTCGGCCGGCGCTTCAGCCGGGGCGACGAGGGGTTCGCCCTTGTCGGCGCCGTTCTTGCCGCGCTGGTGCGGCAGGTGGGCGACTTGGCGCAAGGCGGTGTCGATGTAGGGCAGCAGCACTTCGAGTGCGCCCTTGCTGAGCGGGGTATCCAGTGCCGGCTGCGTGCTGAAGATGACGTAGAGGCAATCGTGCCGGCCGCGTTCGTCGCTGATGCCATGCACGATCGACGAACGCATTTCCTTGAGCGCGCCACCGAGCGCGCATTTGATGCCGCCATCTTCCATCAGGAAGCCGGATTCGCCGGCGTCCAGCGTGTAGGGTTTCTTGCCGAAAGCGGCCCAGCGCTCGAACAGGCCCTTGAGCAGCGGGGTCAGGGTTTCGGAACTGGCATGCTGCGTGCGCACACCGGGCAGTGCGGAGACGATGTCGTGGTAAACGAGCCCGAGATGGAAATCGCCCCACGCCGCCACCATGATCTCGTGCGGCAGGTAGCGCTGCATGTCGCCCTGCAACCACATGAGCAGGTCGAAGTGCCGGCGCACGCCGACTGCTTCCTGCATCAGCTGGAAGCAGCGGTTGAGATCTTCGGAGGCGAGTGAGGCTGGAAAGCCCATCACGTTCCCTTGTGCTCGTTTACGGTTGGCGGAAGTTCGATGTTGCATCGCAAAATGCTAAACGATTTTCCGGAGAGTGGGAGGCGATTATAGCGACGGCATTGCGACGAAACCGTGAAATAGTGCCTGATCGCGAAGAAATTTTCGGTGACATGCAAGGCTTGTTGATTGTTAAGCTCAGGTTACAGCCAGATGTTTCCTGCCGGATGCTGCGCAGCCCTTGCGCATGTTGCATGGATTAAAAATCATATTAATCAATAAGTTAATAAATTAACTCGCGGCAGGGGTGCAATGATACCAAAAAACAAGGCGAACCGAGGTTCGCCTTTTGCATGTTTTGTTGTGACTTTGCGAGTTACGCATTCCGCCGTGCGCGCCGCCGAACGACGGTGGCCATGACGCCCAGACCGGCGAGGAGCAGTGCGTAGCTTTCCGGTTCGGGCACCGGCGCCAGCGTGACGTTGAAGTAGGCGGTGTCCTGCGTTGCGGTGGCGGAACTGCCCAAACGGTAGGCCTGCACCCAGCCGTTGATCGAATAATCAAGCGCGGCGCTGGTAACGATGCCGGCGAAGCTGGCGGTGTCGGCGAGGTTGTAGGCGCCGCCGCTGCCCTTGCTGCCTTCGCCAGCACTGTTGCTGAAATAGGCGCTGGTTGAAGAAACAGCGAGCGGCGTACTGAGGTAGTGCCAGACGGACTGGGTGTCCGCACTCGCGAGCGCAAAGCCGTCCACTGCGGAGCCCGGCGACGCGAGAACGCTGCCCGTTGCACCCGAGGTGATGCTGACGATGCGGTAGCCAGCGTTGGCGGTGATCGTCAGGGAGGACATGCCGAAGTCGTAGTAGCTGGCGGTACGCTCGCCGCGGATGCCGCCGCCGGTGGTGGCTTCGTAGCCGAGATCGGCGAAGCTGAAGCCCGTGCCGCTGCCGGTAAACAGCGTGCCGCCCCAGAACGCGTCGTCATAGCTGACGGTGAAGTTGCTGCCAACGTAGGTGCCTGCCTGGGCGCCCGCCGAGAAAGCGAGGGCAAGGATGGTGGCGAGGAGGGTTTTTTTCATTGGGCGAATCCTGATGGCGGTGGTCGCAAAGGTGTCGCAAAGCATGCGTTCAAGCCGCTGGATGCTACGCCTTTGGAATGGGCGCGGGAATAGTCCGATGGAACTACGCCAAAATGCATATTCCGTGTCGTCAAAACAAAACAGGCGGACCGCAGTCCGCCTGTTTCAGGGAGAGACGGATGTCGCTCAGGCAGCGTTGCGCGAACGGCGACGGGCAACGGTACCCATCAGGCCGAGACCGGCGAGCAGCAGGGCGTAGGTTTCGGGTTCCGGCACGGCAACCACCGAAACCGCTGCCAGGTACGAGCCTCCGGCGGAGCCATCCACAGTGCCGGTGAAATCGATGTGGTAATTACCGGCGCTGAGCGGACCAAAGTTGAAGGTCGTGTTGTTTCCGTTGAATGTGCCGTAATCGATCGTGCCGTTAGGATGGCTGTTGTTCCACAGTCGGCCAGTTAAGCCCGTGATATGGAACAGGGGGTTCTGGCCGAAGCTGAGATCGATGCTGACGGCGGAGGCGGCAAGGCTGCCACCGGCGCCAATCGCGAAATTAAACGTGTCGAAGAACGAGGTTATCTCGGCGTGGGCAAAATTATGGGAGGCAACCTGGCCTACGTTGATTGTGCCCGGGGCGGTATACGTCAGATCTTCGGCCAAGGCGGAGCCTGTGCCGATGGCGGCCAGGGCGGCTGCCAGAACGAGTTTCTTGATCATGTGAGTTCCTTGTTGAGATTGGGGTTGGGGTTGGCTCTACTTCGCTTTGCTTTGCATATCCCGTCCGTCTATTCCGACGGGTTGATGCACGGATCGCATCCTAGGGGGATCGGCAGCGATCGCCAATAGCTCTTCCGGGCTAAGGCTTTCGTCATAGCGATCAATCCCGTTGGTCCGAATGGACTATCGACACGCGTCGATCGCGAGACGCCGTGCGTCGTTTCAGAAGGGTAAGGTCGGAGGCAGGCGCCGGCAGCGAACGTGAGCGTGCAGGAACGCAGCGCCGGCGCCGAGGGTGGCGAAGCCGAGCATGCCGAAGGCCAGCGTTGCCGTGCTGCCCCAGAGCAGCGGGGCGACGAGGCCGGCGACGAGGCCGTTGGTGCCGGATTGCAGCAAGGTCTGCACCGAGGCGGCGAGGCCGCGTTCGCTGGCGAAGGGGTCGAGGGCAAGCAGGGTCAGTGCCGACATGGCGAGGGCCATGCCGGTGTTGTAGACGATCAGCGGCACGACGCTGTGCGGCACGCCGGGCGCGAAGACGAGGCTGACCGCGAGGTTGAGGCCGGCGGCGATGGCCATCAGCACGTAGCCATAGACGATGCATTGCTGCGGTGTGCGCCGGCCGGCGAGCCGCGCGGAGAGCCAGCTGCCGAGCATCAGCCCGGCCATGGCCGGGCCGAACAGCCAAAGGAAGGCGCGTTCGGAGACGCCGAGGTGCTGCATCAGGAACACCGGCGCTGAAAGCACGTAGATGAAGAAGCCGCAGAAGTTGCAAGCGAGCGCGGCCGTGGCGGCGAGGAAGCTGGGCGTGCTCAGCACTTTCCAGTAGGTGCGTGCGAGGTAGGCGGGGTGCAGCGACTGGCGTTTTTCCGGCGGCAGCGTTTCCGGCAACCAGCGCCAGCTGGCGAAGTACAGCGCGCCGGTGAGCAGCGTCAGGAACACGAACACCGAGCGCCAGCCGAACCACGATTGCAGCCAGCCGCCGATTACCGGCGCGATTGCCGGCGCCAGCGCGAAGGTGATGGCGACGTGCGACATAAGTCGCTGCGCGGCGGCGCCATCGTAGAGGTCGCGCACGATGGCGCGGCTGATGACGATGCCGGCGCCGGCGCTGATGCCCTGCAGCGCGCGCAGCAGCCACAGGTGTTCGATCCGGGTGGCGAAGATGCAGCCGGCGGAGGCGAGTGCGAACAGGGCCAGCGCCCACAGGATCACGCGCCGCCGGCCGAGCGCATCGGACAGCGCCCCGTGCCACAGGGCCATCGCGGCAAAGGGGATCAGGTAGGCGGTGAGGGTCTGCTGCACCTGCAGCTGCGTGGCGCCGAGCTTTTCGGCCATCTCCGGAAAGGATGGCAGATAGGTGTCGATCGAGAAGGGGCCAAGCGCCGAGAGTGCGGCGAGCAGCAGCGCCATGGTCCGGTCGGAAGGGCGCTGGATCATCGGGGTGCCCCCGCGCGGCGGCCGCCGGCCGTGCCGGCAAAGGTGGTGCTGGTGTTGTTGGCAGCGTTGGCATCAGCGCTCGGCCGGCACAGCGACACGGACATGCGGTCCGTCGCGCGCAAGGGTGTTGCCATCGGATCAGCTGCTCGCGGCGGGGCGGCGCAGCTGGACCGCTTCGGCGATGTGGGCGGCGCCGATCTGCGGCGCGCCGGCGAGGTCGGCGATGGTGCGCGCCACTTTCTGCACGCGATGGAAACCGCGCGCGGAGAGGCCGAGCCGCGTGGCGGCCTGGCGCAGCAATGCGGTGCCGGCGGCGTCGGGCGGGCAGTGGCGGTCGATTTCCTTGCTCGTCAGCTGTGCGTTCGGCTTGCCCTGGCGTTCCTGCTGGCGCTGCCGCGCGCTGGCGACGCGCATGCGCACCGTGGCCGTGGTTTCGCCGTCGGGCGCCTGCTGCAGCGCTTCAGGCGGCACGGCGGGCACGTCGATGCAGAGATCGATGCGGTCGAGCAGCGGCCCGGAGAGCTTGCCGCGATAGCGCGCAATCTGGTCCGGCGTGCACCGGCAGCGTCCGCTCGGCGCACCGTGATGGCCACAGGGGCAGGGATTCATCGCGGCGATCAGCTGGAAGCGCGCGGGAAACTCGGCGTGGCGTGCCGCGCGCGAGATGTGGATGTGGCCGCTTTCCAGCGGTTCGCGCAGCGCTTCGAGTACGCGCCGTTCGAACTCGGGCAGTTCGTCGAGGAAGAGCACGCCGTGGTGGGCGAGCGATATTTCGCCGGGACGCGGGGTGCCGCCGCCACCGACCAGTGCAACGGCGGAGGCGGTGTGGTGCGGGCTGCGCAGCACGCGCTCGCCGAAACGTTCCGGCCGGAACTGGCCGGCAAGCGAGAGCACGGCGGCCGATTCCAGCGCCGCGGCCTTGTCCAGCGGCGGCAGCAAGCCGGGCAGGCGTGCTGCGAGCATCGACTTGCCGCTGCCCGGCGGGCCGTTCATCAGCAGCGAATGGCCGCCGGCGGCGGCGATTTCGAGGGCGCGCTTTACAGGTGCCTGGCCGCGTACGTCGGCGAGATCGGGATAGGCGGTGGTGTCCGCACGCGGCACGGCCTGCGCCGCCGGCAAGCCGGCGCTGCCCGCCAGGTGGGCGCAGACGGCGAGCAGGCTGTCGGCGGCGAGGATGCCGTCGCTGTGCACGAGCGCGGCCTCGGCCGCGCTCTCGGCGGGGAGCACGAAGGCGCGTTCGCCCTGTGCGGCGGCGAGCACCATTGCGAGCGCGCCGCGGATCGGGCGCAACGCGCCGCTGAGCGAGAGTTCGCCGGCGAATTCATGGGCATCGAGCCGATCGCCGGGAATCTGCCCCGAGGCGGCGAGAATGCCGAGCGCGATTGGCAGATCGAAACGGCCGGATTCCTTGGGCAGGTCGGCGGGGGCGAGGTTGATGGTGATGCGCCGTGCGGGAAATTCGAAGCCGGCGTTGAGGATCGCCGCGCGCACGCGGTCGCGCGCTTCCTTGACTTCGGTGTCGGGCAGGCCGACCAGGGTAATAGTCAAGCGGTAATTGCACCAATTGCATAGCAACAACACAGAACCGTCGGCGTCATGCCGTACTATGAGCGACGCACCGTAGAGCGCACTACTATGGCCAGGCTGAATGAGATGAAACATCGAGTTCGTCCGATTGTTCCCAAGCAATTGTGCATGTAATTCAGCGATTGGCATCCAAGGCTGGCAATCAGCAAAAAATAGCCACCAATGCCAATGGCGTGCTCATGAGCGTATGCTACGCCCTTTGAATATCAGCCAAGGGGCAGAGATGGTTGCACGTTCGTCGTCAGAGCGGTGGGGCATCGCAGAATGGTATGGTCGCGATATTACAGCTTTGACCAACGCCGAGCGAAAGGTGTACGCGCAAGACGCAAAAAAGAGCGTTTCGGAGGTCTGCCGGCCTTGCCCTTTTATGGGCTCGTTTATCCCCGGCTTTACTTGCAATAAGAAGGGGGGCATCTGTTCGACGCAAAAATATGCGTCGTCAGGAGGTAGCACCCTTCCAACTGGAAAACGCGTCGCAATTTGTCCGTCCCGTCTAGTCACGAAAGACGTGTTGTTAGCGATCGCGTCGGATGTGTTGGATGCCACCAGCGTGCTTCTCGTTCGAGAAGTGCCCTACTCGCTCAGCCTGGTGAATAAGCGGAGCAATGGTGCGCCAGCCTACGCCGGCAGAATCGATTGGATTTTGGTCGATAAAGATAATCCAGAGAATTTTTGCGCGGTTGAAACCCAGTCCGTCTATATGTCGGGAAAAAGCCAAGACGCAGATTTTGACGAAATCGAACGACACAACGGTGTCCTTACAGCCCCGGTGCACTTCAGGCACCCAGACTACAAGAGTTCCGTACCAAAGCGACTGGGCCCGCAATTAGAAAGCAAGGCGAGACATTTAACCAACGCAGCGCGGAAAACAGTAGTCCTAGTGGACGACTACGTTTTCGACAACATGTCCGAACTGCGAGAGGTTCAGATTCCCGAAGGAAACGCTACGACGCCAGCAGAGAAAAAAGCCAACATGCTGGAAGCTTGCGAAGTCATCTTCGCGATAACGAAATTGGAACCGGCAGAAGGACTCTCTCCCCCTTCGTTTCTCTACACGACTATCGCGGACAGCCGGACGGCACTAGATGCAGTATCACCGATGCCGGCGAAGCAGTTCTTCCGGACAATAAACGAGATTGTGCAAGCAAAAACGAAGGCTACCAGGGCGAAAGTATTTCCGTTGTAAGCGCAACGTCCGACGTCACAAACTTAAGCCAGGTTCCAGCAATTTTTTGATGCGATTCAGGAAGCGTGCGGGTTTCGCAAGTTGGCATTGCCAAACCCGGAGGACTGTCCAGCCCTTCGCCTTTAGCTCAGCGCTAACCCTCCGGTCTCTCGCCTTGTTCGACCGAATTTTCTGCAACCAGTAGTCTTGGTTCGACTTCGGAATGCGCCGGCACTTGGGGCAGCCATGCCAAAAACAGCCATCAACGAAGACGGCAACTTTAGCAGACGGAAATGCAAAATCAGGCTTACCAACGATACTAAACTGACGTCGCCAGCCAGTAATTGAATTGGCGCGGAAAAGAGCCCGAACCACGAGCTCGGTAGCAGCATTCCCACGCCCTTTAATGCGGGACATGATCTCGGACCGCTTTTCTCTCGAAAAGACGTCCATGGTGTTGCTAGACCGTAGCCTCTTCCGTAGATGCTGATTTGGCGTTAGCACTAGCTCGAACCCGAGCCTTTGACGTCACTTTATAGCGTGCGCTCAATCCCTCCGCCAAAGACAATCCGATTGCTTTGGCAAGAAGCGGTGGGACTGCATTTCCAACTTGGCGCCCTTGAGCGGTTTTGCTTCCGCAGAAAATCCAGCTATCAGGGAAGGACTGGATGCGCGCCGACTCTCGCACGGTCAACTGACGAGGTAGCGAGTAGTGAATGGGCGGATGAAATCCAGCGAGATGGTCGCCCCGAGGACCGTGCCCACCACCAGCCCGAATTGTAGGGCTAGGCTTTGTCGAATGGATTCGCCCTCGCCGATAGTTTGGGTCCACCTCTCCCTCCGCCAACTTCGACCAACGCTTTACAACGTGCGGTGCATGGCAGTTCGGTTCGTGGTTAGGAGCATCGGTGCTAGCTATAAGATCACCGATCGCGGTTTGGGCGCTGACGAAATGTTTGCTACCAGTCGGGAGGGTAGGCGACCAGCCAAGTCCGGCAACAATGATCAACCGCTTCCGGTGCTGGGGAACTCCATACTCGGCCGCATCCAATACCCCGTATGTCGCGCAATAGCCCAACGACCGCAAGCTTTCAAGAAACTCCTGAATGTGGTGAGCATTCTTCTTATTCAGCATGCCCGCAACATTTTCCAAAAGGATCGCCTTTGGTTTAACCGTTGCGACAACGCGAAAATACTCGCGCCACAGAAAATTTCTCGGATCATTCGGATTCCCCTTGCCAGCTGTGCTGAATCCTTGGCAGGGTGGTCCCCCAACGACAACGTCAAATTGTCCCTTGGGAGTGAATTCGCGAATGTCCCCCTCAAATACCTCCCAGTGAGGCCGGTTGTGTCGAAGTGTTTTGCAGGACTCAGGATCGTTATCGACGCAAGTAACGGTCTCGAATCCCGCCAGCTCTAAACCAATGTCTAGACCGCCTCCGCCAGAAAAGAGCGACAGCACCTTCCAGCCCTTTGAAATGCCGGGAGAACTTTTTGAACGAGATGATTGCCTCATCGCTTACTCCGAGATTCTTTAAAACGTTGCTGACGCTGGGCGTCGTGGCCTTCTAAATGCTCTCGAATTAGTCGAGCGACCAAAGTGCTCTTCTTAAATCCCAGCTTTGAGCAATAAACCTCGAACCGCTTGAACTCGTCAGCGGACAGGAGAACGGTAAGACGCGAAAGCGGATCGACGGCCATAGTTAAAACTCTAACACGCTAGTGCGAAATAGTACGCACTATTGAACAAAAGTGCGCACTATTTCGCACACGAGATTTAGTCGAGATGGCGAAACCAGATCCAGTTGTCGATGAAATCATCCGCCAGCCCATCTGGCGATCGCTCTTCGAATCGCTTGTACGGGAGATGACTGGCAAGCCTGCGCCGAAGCGCAGCTTCGAACGCGCGGGTGCATACAAATTCAACGCGCAGAAGATAGAGGTCCTGGCTCGCGTTAAGCTCTGGGTTCTCTCCCGGAGCGCAAGTCGTAATAAGTTTTAAAAACCTCATCAACCTGATCCAGTCGAGATTGCTGCGCCGACTTCTTTCGACTTCGCCCCATATACAGCCCTCCGGAGTGATTACAAAATAGTCAGGAAGCTTGTTCAGACTCTGGCCGAGATTGAGTAAACCGGATTGAATTTGGAATTCCGTCAGTACTTGATTTTCGGGATTCTGCTCGTAGTAAATGGCGATTACATTCGCAAGGCAACGATGCTCGAAATTTCCCAAGCTTCCGAGTAGTCGGCGCGTCGCATGAGCGTTTAAGCCCAGCTTCCGCAACACGTTTGCGCCTCTCACTGACAGTGCAAAGACTAGGCAGCCGTCCCTGAGCCTCTTTTCGTCTACCAACTTGTCGTCGCGCAAACGTCGAGTCGTGCGCCGGCACATTGTGTCGCTAGCGTTCCAACCCCAAACTAGCTTTGTAATGTCCGCGACGCGCAGATATCCGTAGCGGTTTAAAGCGGTAAGAATGGCTCTTGCATTGGCGTCTGCAATATCCGAATTGCTGGTCATTTGTACTCTCCCAAAATAAAGATGTATGTCGGGTATAGGTACAAAACTGGAAAATCGAATAGTGCTAACGAAAATTCTGTTTGCCGTTCGGTCATTACGGGCTGAGACGCCCTAGACCGCCCTGAAATCCTAGGGGATTTCGCAAACACAAAAGCGAGCCGTCCCCCGCACGTTGCGCGGGCAACCTGCCCAACCCTTTGCCAAATGCGGGCAAAGTTGGCTTGCTAACGCCAGCCCGGCCAGGTTGCCCGCGCAAAGCGCAGGGACGGTGGCGTTGCCCCCAATAAAGCTAACGTTCGCTGGGGCTCACTGCGCTCCTGGCGGACCGCTACGCTTTTTGGCTCCCCCGCACCTGCGTCCGAGGGACGCAGGGGCTTCGGCTGAACGCCTCGCCCGCCTTCGGCGTGCAAAAAACGTGGGCACGAAAAAATTTCACGGAGAGTGAAAAATTCTAGACTTGGTTCCTATACTCAATATCGAAACCGTAAAACGCGGTTGCTAAAGTTTGTGATGAACGAGGCTCGTCCAGTGCATGCAGGTATTCAGACGCGGATCGACTGGGCGGTAGATTGCACCAAGGACGAAAGCTAGGGGTGCAGCGTGGGACGTAAGAACAGAGCGCAAGCTGGGCGAGACTGCATTCCTCGCAATAGTCTGTTCAACGGGGGAATGTGCAGATGCCCCCCGGCTCGGATGACCCGGGGAGATACCGAGCAGAGGTCGGACTCACAACAGTTTAGCGACGTTGTGGGTAGGGCGGAACTCTGCTCGAATTCGCCAGGAAGATCGAAAAACCGATCCTTCCATTGATTAATCTAAAAGCCCTGTCAGGGTAGTACCTGAAATACCTACAAACCAAGAGAAGTTATCCCCGAGGGGGAGAGGGGTGCGGGGAGAGGGGTACTAATCTCGCGACGACATAATTCCAGGCAACGTGGCCGATAAACTCATCGGCTGGATGATTTGCTCAGTCATCCCCTTGAACTGAAGTGCGATGTATTGCTCGGTCGGAAACACTACGATTCGATCGACAAAGCGCATTAGGGTTTCGCGAAATTCAACTCGCGCATCGACAGAGTCTGTGGCGGTTACTGCCCGCATTAGATTCGTGAGAATTTCTTCTGGATTCTCGACACGGGACTCCTCGAGCTCCGCAATTTTGGCGTCGCGTCTCTTTGATAAATCTAGGATGGCGGTCTCCGACTCAATAATCTTGAGTGCTAACGTCGGTACATGAGACGGCGCTTCAGCTATGGCCTCGGCAAACTTATCAATGCGCTGTCGGTGAGCACAAATTTCAGTCTCCAATAACTCAATCTCCGTCTGGAGAAGTTGAGCGTCTTGTGTGTCCGCGAAGTGCTGAGGGAGCAAGTTCGCGATGGCAGTAAGTACTGCGCCTTCAAGATTAGAAGAGCTTGCCGACGGACACTTGGTAATTCCTCGGACACGATCGTTGCAATAATATCTGGAGTAGCCCAGCTTCTTCGTGGACGTCTTGTTTTTACGCACAAATCGCTTCCCGCATTTGCAATACAGCAACCCTTGCAGGAAGTTCCGATAATTCGTATCCCTCCGGCGCGGAAACTCCGTGTGGCGTATGGCAATCGCCTGCGCCTTGAGAAAGGTCGATTCATCGATGATCGCCGGGTAATACCCTTTTACAGGCTCGCCAACAGGCACGCGAGTCTTGTCTTGGTAGCTCAGCGGTTGATATTCACCCAGCACCGCGCGATTTCGCAGAATACGACCCACGAGCGATGTATGCCAAGTTGAGCCGTTACCAGGAACGGGCCACTTTTCCTGATTTGCGCGCCGAACGATAGCGACAACACCGAAGCCCTTCGTCCGCATATCAAAAACCCGATGCACCGAGTTTGCCCGATCCTCTCGCACCTCAAAGTGTGATCCGTCATCACTGAGCTTTAACCAGCGCGGGCATTCGCTTGTAACTATCGCGCGAGAAGCGTTTTCCTTCTTCTTGCCCCACACCGAGCGCAATCGCTTTGACTTCAGGGCGCTCTCTTCATGGGCGCGATGCATGGAAATGATCGACGTGAGGATATTGGCCACGTCATTGATGGAATTTTTGTCCCAAACGCGCTGATCCAGCAACGTGACGACAATGATTCCAGACGATACCAAGTTCAGGAGAAGTCGTAATGCGTCGGGAATTTCAGCTCGGCTTAGACGGTCAAATTGCTCGACTAGGAGATAGGAGCCTTGGCTAATCTTTCCTTCGCTGACCAGCTTCAAAAAAACTGAAAGCGCACCTTTTTCGAAATTTGATTTATCAAAACCCGAGACGCCTAGATCCTGGTAGGAAACGTCTGCGAGTTCCAGTTCGTGCCGGCTTGCGTATGCGCGAGCCATTTCAGTCTGCCGACGCAGGGAATCGCCACCGGCTTGCCTGGCACTAGAGAAACGGACATACGAATAAGCAGTAGGCACGGCGTTACTCGCAATAAAAGGGCAATTATCGCTCCACTAGCGTCACCGAGGGGAGTCCCCCGGAGAGATGCACTTCCACCGCGACCGCCGGTGCTGCGAGTCCGTCCAGACCCCGGCTGCGGACGACGGCCAGTGGCATGTGCGCCTTACGCCTTACTTTCCGGCGTTCTTTTCCAGCTCGGCAACGCGCGCTTCGAGCGCTGTGAGCTTTTCGCGGGTGCGGGCGAGCAGTTCTGCCTGGATCTCGAATTCCTCGCGCGTGACCAGTTCCATCTTCTCGAAGACGCTGGCCAGCAGGGCCTTCACGTTTCTTTCAATGTCCCGAGCCGGGCTCGCGGCGATCAGCGCCGAGAGCTTGTTGTTCAGTTCTTCGAAGATCTTTGGATCGAGCATCGGATGTCCTGCCATGCACCAGTTCGGGAGCGCCGAGTTTAGCACAGCGCCGGAGGGCGCCCGGCCCCGCACCGTGCTGGCGCACGGGTGTTCGTGAACGCACCCCGATGGTGCGTGTTGGCGATGGGCTGTTTTTCAAGTTATTGAATTGTATGTGAAAGTTCGCCTGGCACGGGTGCTGCTAATAGATGACGCAAGCTTTTCATTTTCATTGCCAACCTAAGATCGAGGAGTCCTCCATGAAGAAACTGATTCTTGCCGCAGCGCTTACGTCGGCATTCGCCGCGCCGGTTTACGCGCAGGGCGCCGCGCCCGCCGCCGAAGCCAGCCCGCACACGCTGACGGCGAACATCGGCCTCTTTTCCAGCTACCGCTTCCGCGGCATTGACCAGACCTACGGCAAGCCGGCTCTGCAGGGTGGTTTCGACTACTCGCACGAGAGCGGCCTTTACGCCGGCAACTGGAACTCGAACGTGAGCTCGGGCGCCGGCTTCCCGGACGGCAATCTGGAAATGGATTTCTACGGCGGCTGGAAGAAGACCTGGGGTGACTGGGGTCTGGATGTTGGCGCGATCCTCTACTACTACCCGGGTTCGGAAGGCCGCAATCTTGGCACCAAGGCCGACAGTGGCGCCGTGACCAACAAGGAACTGTATATCGGCGGTTCGTGGAAGACCGTGTCGCTGAAGTACTACCACTCGGTCGATGACTACTTCTCGCTGCGCGGCTGGGATTCCACCGGTACGTCGACCGGCAAGAGCACCAAGGGTACGCACTACCTCGACCTGTCGGCCACCTATGACCTGGGTGACGGCTGGGGCATCAACGGCCACGTTGGCCACCTGTCGGCGAAGAACCAGCACAACGGCAGCTACACCGACTGGAAGGTCGGCGTGACCAAGGACTTCAGCGGCTGGGTGGTCGGCCTGTCGTACGTTGGCACCAATGCGGAGGGCAATTGCTCCGGTTCGTCGACCTGGCAGCCGTACTGCTTCGCGAAATCGCTGCAGGACGAAGGCAAGGGCCAGGCGCTTGATGCGAGCAGCAGCACCAAGGACGCCGGTCGCGGCATCGCCGTCCTCTCCGTTTCGCGCAGCTTCTGAGCAACCATCCCGATTTCAACAGAGGAAAAACATGAAACTCATCACCGCAATCATCAAGCCGTTCAAGCTCGACGAGGTGCGTGAGGCGCTGTCCGCCATTGGCGTGCAGGGCATTACCGTCACCGAAGTGAAGGGCTTCGGACGTCAGAAGGGGCACACCGAGCTTTACCGTGGTGCCGAATACGTCGTCGATTTTCTGCCCAAGGTGAAGATCGAGGCCGCCGTCCGCGACGACATCGTCGATCAGGTCATCGAGGCGATCGAGAAATCGGCCAGCACCGGCAAGATCGGTGACGGCAAGATCTTCGTCTTCCCCCTTGAACAAGTGGTTCGCATCCGCACCGGCGAGACCGGTGAGGAAGCCCTCTGAGGAGCCCATGATGAAGCGCATATTTGCAACGCTGGCCCTGCTGGGCGCCGTGGCTGTCGGCAGTGTCGGCACCCCGGCCTGGGCCGAGGAGAAGCCGGCGGCCCCCGCCGCTACCGCACCGGCTGCGGCGGCCCCCGCTACGGCTGCCGCCGCGCCGGCCGCGGAAGCTGCTGCCCCGGCCGCTGCTCCCGCTGCCGTGGCGAACAAGGGGGACAACGCCTGGGTCATGACCAGTGCCGCGCTGGTGATCCTGATGTCGATCCCCGGTCTCGCCCTGTTCTACGGCGGTCTCGTCCGTTCGAAGAACATGCTCTCGGTGCTGATGCAGGTCTTCGTGACCTTCTCGCTGATCAGCGTGCTCTGGGTGGTCTATGGCTACTCGGTAGCCTTCACCGAAGGCGGCGCCTTCTTCGGCACGCTCGACAAGATGTTCCTCAAGGGCGTCACGGTCGAGTCGGTGGCGGCGACGTTCTCCAAGGGCGTGGTCATCTCCGAGTACGCCTACGTGATCTTCCAGGGTGCCTTCGCGGCGATCACCTGCGGCCTTATCGTCGGCGCCTTCGCCGAGCGCGTGAAGTTCTCGGCGGTGCTTGCGTTCATGGTCATCTGGTTCACGCTCTCCTACCTGCCGATGGCGCACATGGTCTGGTACTGGGCCGGTCCGGATGCCTATGTTGACGCTGCCGCGGGTGAAGCGGCGGGCAAGACGGCCGGCTTCCTGTTCCAGAAGGGCGCGCTCGACTTCGCCGGCGGCACCGTGGTGCATATCAACGCTGCCGTCGCCGGTCTCGTCGGTGCCTTCCTGATCGGCAAGCGCGTCGGCTACGGCCGCGAGTCGATGGCCCCGCACAGCCTCACCTTCACGATGATCGGCGCCTCGCTGCTGTGGTTCGGCTGGTTCGGCTTCAACGCGGGTTCCGCGCTCGAAGCCTCCGGCGGTGCTGCGCTGGCGATGGTGACGACCTGGCTGGCCACGGCCTGCGCGGCAATGTCCTGGATGTTCGCGGAATGGCTGCTCAAGGGTAAGCCCTCGATGCTGGGTGCCGCCTCGGGTGCGGTCGCCGGCCTCGTCGCGATCACCCCGGCCGCCGGCTTCGTCGGCGTCACCGGCGCCATCGTCATTGGCCTCGCTGCCGGCGTGATCTGCCTGTGGGGTGTCAATGGCCTGAAGCGTCTGCTCGGCGCGGACGACTCGCTCGACGTGTTCGGCGTGCATGGCGTCGGCGGCATCCTCGGCGCCATCCTCACCGGCGTCTTCGCGGCGCCGTCGCTGGGCGGCACCGGCGTGTACGACTACGTGGCCAACAAGGTCGGCGACTACGACATGACGGCGCAGGTGATCAGCCAGCTGTGGGGCGTCGGTACCGTCGTCGTCTGGTCGGCCGTGGTCTCGCTGGTTGCCTTCAAGCTGGTCGATGTGGTGATCGGTCTGCGCGTGCCGGAAGAGGAAGAGCGCGAAGGCCTCGACATCACCGCCCACGGCGAATCGGCCTACCACCACTGACAGAATACCTCCCTGCAGCATGACTCCCTTGCGGGCGCCTTCGGGCGCCCCAGACTGCTGACTAACCCCGTCTTTTTCGAGAGACGGGGTTTTTGTCTTTGTGGGGTCTGTGTTTAGTCGTGACTATCCCGGAAATCACGCTCGCTCCGAGATCAGGCCATTCGCAGCCGAAATACATTGAAGCGAGAAG
>JAKLLG010000016.1 GCA_023150275.1 Rhodocyclaceae bacterium | reverse complement strand
CCTTTTTTGATCGTTTGGGGCTGGTGTCGCTACTCGATACGATGCGACGACTCCAGTGTGTTCAATGAACCGCCGGATGCGGAACCGCACGTCCGGTGGTGTGAGAGGGCGACGGGGGTGACCCCGTCCCCTACTCGATGTCGATCGTGCCGACACAACTCCCCAGCCTGTCATTGCATCCGGCCTGCCGCGTCGCCTGCGCGCTCCTTGCTTGCTGCGTGGTCCAGTTTCTTGCCGCGTATGGCCTCGGCCTTGCAGTTGCCGTTCTCTCATTGAGCGCGGCGCCCGCCCGCCACAGCTGGTTGCGCTTGATGCGCCGCTCGCGCTGGCTGCTTCTCTCACTGGTCATCGTTCTTTCCTGGAGTGTTGCCGGAACGCCACTGTGGACGCCTGACGCGCTCTCATTCGTACCGGCCCCCACCGTCGAGGGACTGCACGACGGCGCGTTGCAGGCTCTGCGCCTGGTCATCACGCTCGGCATCGTCGCGCTGCTTCTGGCGACGACGCCGGTCAACCAGCTGATCAGCGGGATGCGCTTGCTGATGATGCCGCTTGCACCATTTGTCGACGTCGACCGCTTCGTCGTGCGTCTGGCGCTGGCGCTGGAATATGGCGGCGAGAGCGGGCGCGATTCTTCGCGTTATTCCTGGCGAGACCTGCTTGCCGAACCCGCTGATCTGCACCTTGGCGAAATCCGCCTGACGATGGCGCCGCTGACCTTCTCCGATGGCCTGCTTGGCGTTTTCGCGTTGATTCTGACAGTAGTCATCGTCGTCACATGAGAATCGCCCTGTGCCTGGAATACGACGGCAGCGCTTTTCACGGCTGGCAGTCGCAGACGTCGGGAGATACGGTGCAGGACGCGCTGCAGGCGGCGCTGTCGCAACTCGCGGGATTGCCGGTCAACGTCGTTTGTGCCGGGCGTACCGATGCCGGCGTTCATGCAACGGCACAGGTCGTGCATTTCGATTGCACCGTATCGCGCCCCCTGAGTGCCTGGGTGCGCGGTGCGAATGCACTGCTCCCGGATGCGGTTGCCGTGCGCTGGGCGCATGCCGTTCCCGATGATTTTCATGCCCGTTTTTCCGCACGCGGCCGTCGCTACCGTTACGTGCTGCTCAATCGACCGCAACGGCCGGCGTTGGCGCAGCGGCGCGTGGGGTGGTATCACGCGCCACTCGATCTCGCGGCGATGCAGTCGGCGGCGGCGCTGCTGCTCGGTGAACACGATTTTTCGGCCTTTCGCGCCGCCGAATGCCAGGCAAAATCGCCGATCAAGGCATTGCGGGAAGCCCGGGTGCGGCAGATCGGCGATTATCTGCTTTTCGATTTTGAGGCCAGCGCCTTTCTGCACCACATGGTGCGTAATATGGTCGGCAGCCTTGTCCATGTCGGCAAGGGGTGCCACCCGCCGGCGTGGATCGACGAGCTGCTGGCGATGCGCGATCGCCGTCGGGCCGCGCCGACCTTCGCCGCGGCCGGCCTCTATCTCTCCGGTGTGGGTTACGAGGCCCAGTGGGGCTTGCCAGCGCAACCTGCGCCGATTTTCGACGATTTCCTGGGGAGTTGACGATGCCCGTGCGTATCAAGATCTGCGGACTGACCTCGGTTGCCGACGCCTGCGCGGCGGCAGATGCGGGTGCCGATGCCATCGGCCTTGTCTTCTATCCGGAAAGCCCGCGCTACGTGTCCGCGGCAGCGGCTGCCGAGATCGTTGCGGCGCTGCCGCCGTTCGTGATGGTGGTCGGCCTGTTCGTCAATGCGACGCCGGAATTCGTCAGCGATACGCTGGCACAGGTTCCCCTCGGCCTGCTGCAATTTCACGGTGACGAAGATGAAACCTACTGCCGTCAGTTCTGCCGCCCGTTCATCAAGGCAGCGCGCATGAGGCCGGGGTTCGATTTGGTACAATACGCGGCTTCGTTTTCAACGGCCCAGGCCATCCTGCTCGATGCCTTCGTCGAAGGCTACGGTGGCGCCGGCCACACCTTCGACTGGAGCATGATTCCGCAGGGACTGGCGCGACCGATCGTGCTCTCCGGTGGCCTCACCGTCGCTAACGTCGGCGAAGCCGTGCGCCGTGTGCGGCCCGCCGCCGTCGATGTGTCCTCGGGGGTCGAGATTGAGAAGGGCGTGAAGGATCACGCGAAGATTGCCGCCTTTATTGCTGGAGTTCGCCATGCAGATGTATGAGTTGCCGGACAACCGGGGCCACTTTGGCCCCTATGGCGGCGTTTTTGTCGCCGAGACCCTGATCCCGGCGCTGACCGAATTGAAGGAAGCCTATGCCGCCGCGCAACAGGATCCGCAGTTCATCGCCGAATTCGAATACGAGCTGAAACACTACGTCGGCCGGCCGAGCCCGATTTACCACGCAAAGCATTGGTCGGAGCGCCTTGGCGGCGCGCAGATCTACCTCAAGCGCGAGGATCTCAACCACACCGGCGCGCACAAGGTGAACAACTGCATCGGCCAGGCGATGCTTGCCCGCCGCATGGGCAAGCCGCGCGTCATCGCGGAAACCGGCGCCGGCCAGCATGGCGTCGCCACGGCCACTGTCGCGGCGCGCTACGGTATGGAATGCGTCGTCTATATGGGGTCCGAAGACGTCAAGCGCCAGGCTGCCAACGTCTATCGCATGAAGCTGCTGGGCGCCACCGTGGTGCCGGTCGAGTCCGGCTCGAAAACGCTCAAGGATGCGCTCAACGAAGCGATGCGCGACTGGGTTACCAACGTGCACAACACCTTCTACATCATCGGCACCGTCGCCGGCCCGCACCCTTACCCGATGATGGTGCGCGATTTTCAGGCGGTGATCGGCAAGGAGTGCATCGAGCAGATGCAGGAAATGCTCGGCCGCCAGCCTGATTACGCGATCGCCTGCGTCGGCGGCGGCTCGAACGCGATGGGCATTTTCTATCCGTACATTCCGGTCGAAGGCGTGAAACTCGTCGGTGTCGAGGCGGCGGGTGACGGACTCGACAGCGGCCGTCACGCGGCTTCGCTCGAACGCGGGCGTCCCGGCGTGCTGCACGGCAACCGCACCTACCTGCTGCAGGACGAGGATGGCCAGATCATCGAGACGCATTCGATCTCGGCCGGCCTTGATTACCCGGGCGTCGGCCCGGAGCATGCCTGGCTCAAGGATTCAGGTCGTGCCGAGTACGTCGGTGTCACCGACGCCGAGGCGCTGCAGGCCTTCCATGACCTGTGCCGCTTCGAAGGCATCATTCCGGCGCTGGAGTCCAGCCACGCGCTGGCCTACGCGGCCAAGCTCGCGCCGACGCTGCCGAAGGACCAGATCCTGCTGGTCAATCTCTCCGGTCGCGGTGACAAGGACATGCATACCGTTGCCGAGAAGTCCGGCATCAAGTTCTGATGAGAACCATCAACCACAGAGACACAGCGGCACGGAGAAAGTCGAATTTTTCCGTGAACCGCAGTGTCTCTGTGCCACTGTGGTGAAAGGTTTTATGTCGCGTATTTCGCAAACGTTTGAGCGCCTCAAGGCGCAGGGCCGCAAGGCACTGATTCCTTTCGTCACCGCCGGCGATCCCGATGCCGCGCTGACCGTACCGCTGATGCACACGCTGGTCGAGGCCGGCGCCGACATCATCGAACTCGGTGTTCCCTTCTCCGATCCGATGGCCGATGGCCCGACCATCCAGCGCGCCTCCGAGCGCGCGCTTGCCAAGGGCATGGGCTTGAAGAAGGTACTCGCGCTCGTTGCCGAATTCCGCAAGACAAATGCCCAGACGCCGGTGGTGCTGATGGGTTACGCGAATCCGGTCGAGGCGATGGGCGTCGACCGATTCGGCGCTGCGGCGCAGGCGGCCGGTGTCGACGGTGTGCTTGTCGTCGACTACCCGCCGGAAGAGAGCAGCGAGTTCTCGGCGGCGATGAAGACGCACGGGCTTGATCCGATCTTTCTGCTGGCGCCGACCTCGACCGACGAGCGCATTGCCGGCACGGCCAAGGTGGCGAGCGGCTATGTCTATTACGTCTCCTTGAAAGGCGTTACCGGCTCCGCTGCGCTCGATGTCGATGCCGTCGCCGCGCGCCTGCCGGCGATCCGTGAAAGAACCGGGCTGCCGGTCGGTGTCGGCTTCGGCATCCGCGATGCGCAGACGGCTGCGCGCATCGCACGCATTGCCGATGCTGTCGTGATCGGCAGCCGCATCATCGAGGAAATCGAGAAAAGCACGCCGGAGACCGCCTGCGCAAATGTCAGGGCGCTGGTTTACGGCATCCGTCAGGGAATGGACGCGGCTTAAGGCACGCGTCCGGTACAGGGAAGAACCAGATGAGTTGGCTGAACAAACTGCTGCCGCCGAAGATCAAGCGCAGCGAACCCGGCGTCGCACGCAAATCCTCTCTTCCGGAAGGGCTGTGGAGCAAGTGCCCGTCGTGCGAGGCTGTGCTTTACGCAACCGATCTCGAAAACAATCTCAACGTCTGTCCGAAGTGTGGTCACCACAACCGCGTCAAGGCGCGCGCCCGGCTTGACCTGCTCCTCGACGACGAGGGCCGCTTCGAGATCGGTGCCGAAGTGCTGCCGATCGATACCCTCAAGTTCAAGGATAGCCGCCGCTACCCGGAGCGCCTGGCGGATGCCTGCGAGACGAGTGGCGAAACCGATTCGCTGGTGGTCATGCAGGGTGCGATCAAGACGATTCCGGTCGTTGTCGCCGTCTTCGAGTTCGAGTTCATGGGCGGCTCGATGGGCTCGGTGCTCGGCGAACGCTTCGTGCGCGGCGTGCAGACGGCCGTTGAGCAGAACATGCCGTTCATCTGTGTCACCGCGTCGGGTGGCGCACGCATGCAGGAAGGCCTCTTTTCGCTGATGCAGATGGCGAAGACCACGGCAGCCCTGACCAAGCTCTCGCAGAAGGGTTTGCCCTTCATTTCGGTGCTGACCGATCCGACCATGGGCGGTGTTTCTGCCTCGTTCGCCTTCGTCGGCGACATTGTCATTGCCGAACCGAACGCACTGATCGGCTTTGCCGGTCCGCGCGTCATCGAGCAGACCGTGCGCGAAACATTGCCGGAAGGCTTCCAGCGCTCCGAGTTCCTGATCGAGAAGGGTGCCATCGACATGATCGTCGATCGTCGCCAGATGAAGGACAAGCTCGCGCAGATGCTGGCACTCTTGCAGAAGCTGCCTGTTGCCGCTTGACCGCCTCGAACGCGGAGAACGCCGAGACACACGGAACCACATGTTCCGGGAGGCTTTTCTCGGCGCCCTCTGCGCCTCAGTGTCCCCTGCGTCCTCTGCGTCGAAAGCGCTTTCGTGAACTCACTCACTGACTGGCTGTTCCATCTGGAATCCCTGCACCCGAAAGGGCAGGCCGGGATAGAGCTCGGTCTCGACCGGGTTGCGCGCGTCAAGGCCGAGCTTGGCCAGACGCAAGGCTGCCCGGTCATCATGGTCGGGGGCACCAACGGCAAGGGCTCGACCTGCGCCTACCTGGAACACATCCTTTCCTATGCCGGCTATCGCACCGGCTGCTATACCTCGCCGCATCTGCTTGCCTACAACGAGCGAGTGCGCATCGATCGCCAGGCGGTCGCCGATAGCCCGCTGTGTGAAGCCTTTTCCCGCGTCGAAGCGGCGCGCCTCGCGGCCGGCGATGTCGCGTTGACCTACTTCGAGTTCGGCACGCTTGCCGCGTGGGAGGTTTTCGCCGCCGCGAACGTGGACGTCGTGATCCTCGAAGTCGGCCTTGGCGGTCGCCTCGACGCCGTCAATGTCTATGAGCCGGATGTTTCCGTCGTTACCGGCATCGCGCTCGATCACACCGACTGGCTCGGCGCGGACCGGGAAAGCATCGGCCGTGAGAAGGCGGGCATCTTCCGCGCAGGCAAGCCGGCGATCTGCGCCGATGCAGAGGCGCCGCAGTCCCTGCTCGATCACGCCGCCACGCTTGGCGCGAACCTGAAACTCATTGGCCGCGACTTCGGCTATTTCGGCGACAAGACGCAATGGACCTGGTGGTCGCGCAAGGAGGCAGCCACTGGCGACACGGCCGTCACTCGCCGTGGCGGGCTGGCCAATCCCGGCCTGCGTGGCACGCAGCAACTGGCGAACGCTTCCGCCGCGCTGGCGGCCCTTGATTCGATCAAGGCGCAACTGCCGGTCGACATGCAGTCGATCCGCCGCGGCCTGATCGAACTCGAACTGCCGGGGCGCTTCCAGATCGTTCCCGGCAAGCCGCCAGTCGTGCTCGACGTTGCGCACAACCCGCAGGCGGTCGGCGTGCTCGCCGCCAACCTTGGCGACATGGGCTTCTACGCCAATACCCATGCCGTCGTTGGCATGCTCGCCGACAAGGATATCGTTGGCGCGCTGGCGCCCTTGCAGGGCAGGATTGCCCACTGGTACTGCGCGACGCTCGACGTTCCGCGCGGTGCCCGGGCTGAAACGCTGGCCGCTGCTGCCGGTCCGCTCGGCGGCGAGGTCGGCTGCTTTGCCGATGTCGCCTCTGCCTTCACTGCGGCCAGAAAAGCGGCCGGCGAAAATGATAGAATCCTCGCCTTTGGATCCTTCTACACCGTGGCGGCCGTCATGCGCGCCCTCAAGGAACGTCCCTGATGTCGATGCCGGAAGACGACGCCCAGCTGCTGCTCAAGAAGCGTGCCCGTCGCCGCCTCGTCGGTGCTGTTGCGCTGGCGGTCTTTGCCGCGGTGGTGCTGCCGATGGTGATGGACCAGACGCCGCAGGCGCCGGTCGAAGATGTGCAGATTCGCATCCCGGGCCAGGATCAGGTCGCGCCGCTGAAGCCTGTGGTCCCCGCCGCCAAGCCAGCCGAGGCTTCTGCCACGGGCGAGAAGTTGCCTCCGGCGGCTGAAAAGCCGGTCGAAAAATCGTCGGTGCTCGTTAAGCCCGTGGAAAAGACCGACAAGGCGGACAAGCCAGCCGATAGGCCTGTTGAAAGAACGGTAGAAAAGCAGAGCGACAAGCCTGCGCCCAAGGTGCCCGAGAAAACCGCCGAGAAACCAGCGGAGAAAGCGGTGGAAAAGGTCGCCGACAAAGCGGCCACCAAGGATAAGGACGAAGGGCAGCGTGCTGCTGCGATTCTTGCCGGCAAGCCCGCAGAGGCTGCGAAGCCGAGCGCAGCAGGCGGTAACGGTGGTGAGCACGTGATCCTGATCGGCGCGTTTGCCAATCCAGCCAACGTCAAGCAGTTGCAGACGAAGCTGGGCGAGCTGAACATCAAGGTCTTTACTGAAACGCTGGACTCGCCGCAGGGCAAGAAGACGCGCGTGCGCGCCGGCCCTTTCCCGAATCGCGACGCGGCGGACAAGGCATTGGAAAGAATGAAGCGGATCGGCGTCAATGGCGTCGTGGCAGCCAAGCAATAAGCAGCGAGCGCTTCGATGACGGCTTTCGATTATGGCGTGATTGCCATCCTGCTGGCGTCGCTTGCGCTTGGTTTGTGGCGTGGTTTGATCGGCGAGGTGCTGGCCTTGCTGGCCTGGATTCTGGCGGCACTGGCGGCCTGGCAGTTCGGGCCGGAGATCGGTGCGCTGATGACGGCCATCGCCGACCCCGGGCTGCGAGTGCTGGCCGGTTATGCGGCGGTGTTCTTCGCAGTGCTTGTTGTCCTCGGATTGCTGCGTCTGGCGGTTCGCGGGCTGCTCAAGGCACTGGGACTGACTGCCGTTGATCGCCTGCTCGGAGTATTGTTTGGTCTGGCGCGTGGCATGCTCATCGTGCTGGTGGTGGTGGCCGTCGGTGGCATGACCTCCGCCCCGAAGGAGCCCTGGTGGAAGGATGCAAGCCTCGCGCCACCGCTGGAAACGGCGGTGATTGCGGCGAAACCCTGGCTGCCCCCGGAGGCAGCGAAACGAATTCGATTCAGATAGCAGAACCAGTCAGGAAACTCGAAGATGTGCGGAATACTCGGCGTTGTTGCAACTAGCCCCGTCAACCAGCTTCTCTACGACGGGCTGATGGTCCTTCAGCACCGTGGGCAGGATGCAGCCGGGATTGCCACCGCGGAAGGGAACACCTTCCACATGCACAAGGGCCCCGGTCTCGTGCGCGACGTTTTTCGCACGCGCAACATGCGTGCGCTGCCCGGCAACATCGGTATCGGTCACGTGCGCTATCCGACCGCGGGCTCGGCCTACAACTTCGCCGAGGCGCAGCCGTTCTATGTCAATTCGCCGTTCGGCATCGTGCTCGGCCACAACGGCAACCTGACCAACACGCAGCAGTTGCAGGAAGAGATGTTCCGTCTCGACCGCCGCCACATCAACACGAACTCCGATTCCGAGGTCCTGCTCAACGTGCTCGCGCATGAACTGCAGGCGGCGGCGCATGGCTACGAGCTCGACGTCGACAGCATTTTCCAGGCGGTGGCTGGCGTGCATCGCCGCTGCCGCGGCGCCTATGCGGTCGTCGTGCTGATCGCCGGCTATGGTCTGCTTGCCTTCCGCGACCCGCATGGCATCCGGCCGCTCGTCTTCGGTACCCACGAGACGCCGGAAGGCACTGAATTCCTCATTTCCTCCGAATCGGTGGCGCTCGACACCCTGGGTTTCCGCGTCGAGCGCGACGTCGAGCCTGGCGAGGCGATCTTCGTCGATCTGAATCATCAGTTGCACGCGCGCCAATGTGCGCAGCAGCCCGTCTATTCGCCGTGCATCTTCGAGTACGTGTACCTGGCGCGCCCCGATTCGGTGATCGATGGCGTCTCTGTCTATGAGACCCGTCTGCGCATGGGGCAGCATCTGGCGGAAAAGGTGCGCCGCAATCTGCCGGTCGACGAGATCGACGTGGTCATTCCGATTCCTGATTCCTCGCGCCCTTCGGCGATGGAGCTTGCCCAGACCCTGGGCATCCCCTACCGCGAAGGCTTCGTGAAGAACCGCTACATCGGTCGCACGTTCATCATGCCGGGGCAGTCAACGCGCAAGAAATCGGTGCGCCAGAAGCTGAACACCGTCGGCGAGGAGTTCCGCGGCAAGCGCGTGCTGCTGGTAGACGATTCGATCGTGCGCGGCACCACCAGCCGCGAGATTGTCGAGATGGCGCGCGCTGCCGGCGCGCTCAAGGTCTACTTCGCATCCGCCGCGCCGCCGGTGCGTTACCCGAATGTCTACGGCATCGACATGCCGACGCGCGGCGAACTGATCGCCACCGGCCGCAGCGATGAAGAGATTGCCGGCGAGATTGGCGCCGATGCGCTCGTCTATCAGGACATCGAGGCGCTGAAGACCTCGGTGCGCGAACTTTCGGATCGTCTCTCATCGTTTGACGCGTCCTGCTTCGACGGCTGCTACATCACCGGCGACGTGAGTCCCGAGTATCTTGACGAGATCGAGGCCGCGCGCAATGGCTCGCCGAAAAAAGCGAGCGAGGATGGCGGCGCGTCGCAGCAGATGCACCTCAACCTGATGGCGGAGTAGGCGCATGGCAAGCCACGAATACCGGCCTGAAACGCTGGCTGTGCGCGCCGGCATCGAGCGTACGCAATTCAATGAACACTCGGAGGCGATGTATCTGACCTCCAGCTTCGTCTTCGACAGTGCAGCGCAAGCGGCGGCGCGCTTCTCCGGCGAAGAGGAGGGCAATGTCTACTCGCGCTTCACCAACCCGACCGTGAACGCCTTCCAGCAGCGTCTGGCCGCGCTTGAGGGTGCCGAGGCCGCAGTGGCCACGGCAAGCGGCATGTCCTCGATCATGGCGCTGGTCATGGCGCATCTCTCGGCTGGCGATCATATCGTCGCCTCGAACAGCCTCTTTGGCGCTACGCTGCAGATGTTCAACAACATCCTGTCGCGCTTCGGCATCACGACCACCTGTGTCTCGCAGACGGACACGGCCGCCTGGGAAGCCGCGATCCAGCCGAACACGAAACTGTTCTTCCTGGAAACACCCTCCAACCCGCTGACCGAGATTGCGGACATCCGGGCACTGAGCGACATCGCCCACGCCAGAGGCATTCTGGTCGCTGTCGACAACTGCTTCTGCACGCCGATCCTGCAGCGTCCGCTGGCCCTTGGTGCCGACCTTATCGTGCATTCGGCCACCAAGTATCTGGATGGTCAGGGACGCGTGCTCGGTGGCGCTGTCGTCGGCGCAAGAAAATTTACCGACCCGGTGCTTGCCTTCCTGCGCACCGCCGGTCCGACGCTGTCGGCATTCAACGCCTGGGTGCTGCTGAAGGGGCTGGAAACGCTGCAGATCCGCATGGAGGCGCAATCGGCCAAGGCACTTCAACTTGCACGATGGCTGGAGGCCCATCCCAAGGTCGCCCGTGTCTTCTACCCGGGCCTGCCGTCACACCCACAGCACGAATTGGCGCTGCGGCAGCAGACGAGTGGTGGCGCCATCGTCTCGTTCGAGGTGAAGGGGGCGCGTGCCGAAGCCTGGCGGGTTGTCGATTCCTGCGAACTGCTCTCGATCACCGCCAACCTTGGCGACACCAAGACGACGCTGACGCACCCCGCGTCGACAACGCACGGCCGCATCTCGGCCGAGGCGCGGGCCGCCGCGGGAATTGGCGAAGGGCTGCTGCGTGTGGCAGTCGGTCTCGAAGCCGTCGAAGATCTGCAGGCTGACCTCGACCGCGGACTCTCGCTGCGCTGATTGTTTTCGCTAGCAGCCGATTTCCTTTTAGTCCGACAGGCTGCTGGGGGTTGGTTCTCATTCATCCGGTGCAGGCACCGAGCAAACGAGAAGATGCCTTACTGTATCGCGCGTGTGCGGTTGCTGCGGCTGAGATCCGGGCGTACTTCCGTGTGGCGAGAAAGCGCTGCCTTCACATCAGCCGGCAGCATCAGGTAGGTCATCAGGCTGGCACCACTGCACAGCGCCCAGAACAGCAGGAAGCCGATCGAGTAAGTGGTCATCGGTGAGACGTTGATGGGTTGGCCAAGCAGATAGAGCTGTTGCGGGTCGATCAGTGTGAAAAAGGCGACTTCGGCGATGGCGGCGGCTACGAAAGCCGGCCACAGCACCCAGATGATCATTTTCATTTTTTTGGGTCTCCTCGTGTTGGGGAAGCGCCATCATCCCCGAAAATCAGCAGACCCACGCGTGCGATAAGAAAGATTGATTTCCTCACAGCATGGGGGCTGCGTGCTAGACTGCGCTCCGCTGTCATGCCGCCGGTCAGTCGCGGCAAGACCTCTCCGACCGACACGGTCACCTCACAGAGATTTCCACGGTTCCGACTGATGCGCCGCGCGGCGCGATACCGTCCTCACTCAATACGGAACACGATCATGAAATTCACCGACCTCGGCCTCTCGGCCGAGATCCTGCGCGCCATTGCCGAGCAGGGCTATGACACTCCGACTCCCATCCAGCAGCAGGCAATTCCCGCCGTGCTCACAGGCCGCGACCTGATGGCTTGCGCGCAGACCGGCACCGGCAAGACCGCCGGCTTCACGCTGCCCATCCTGCAACGCCTGCTGGGCAAGCGCGCCCGGCCGAAGCAGCCGCGCGTGCTGGTGCTGACGCCGACGCGTGAACTCGCGATGCAGGTCGAGGAAAGCGTGCGTACCTACGGCAAGCATTTGCCGACGACCTCGCTCGCGGTCTTTGGCGGCGTTGGCATGAACCCGCAGGTGCAGGCGCTGGCACGCGGTATCGACATTCTCGTCGCGACGCCTGGCCGATTGATGGACCACATGCAGCAGAAAACCGTGGATCTCTCGGCTGTCGAAATCCTTGTCCTCGATGAGGCCGACCGCATGCTCGACATGGGCTTTATCCGCGATATCCGCAAGATCCTTGCCGTGATGCCGAAGCAGAAGCAGAGTCTGCTTTTCTCGGCGACCTTCTCGGACGAGATCCGCGAACTGGCGCAGACTTTCCTGCACAACCCGGAAAGCGTCGAGGTTGCCCGCCGCAACACGGCGGCCGAGACAGTGGCTCAACGCGTCATTCACGTTGACCGCGAGCAGAAGCGCGACCTGCTCGTGCATCTTTTCCAGACACACGGCTGGCATCAGGTGCTGGTGTTTACGCGCACCAAGTACGGTGCCGACGCGCTGGCGAGAAAACTGGACAAGGCGGGCATCCGTGCCGCCGCCCTGCACGGCGACAAGAGCCAGGGCGCCCGCGTGCGCGCGCTGAACGAATTCAAGGACGGCAAGCTCGTAGCGCTGGTCGCCACTGATATCGCCGCGCGCGGCCTCGATATCGACGCCTTGCCGCACGTCATCAACTTCGAGTTGCCGAATGTTCCGGAAGATTATGTGCACCGCATCGGCCGCACCGGCCGCGCCGGCATGGAGGGCGAAGCGCTGTCGCTGGTCTGCGCAGACGAGTGCGCCTACCTGCGTGACATCGAGAAACTGATCAAGCGCGACCTTGAGAAACTGACCTTGCCGGGTTTTGTGCCGACCGTGACCACTGAAGTCGCGCCGCCGAAACGGGGTGGCAACCCGCAGTCACGCGGGCAGAAGCAATCCGACAAGCAGAAACAGGCGCCGCGCGGCGGGCGCGGTACGTCGGGCACGGGCAGACCTAACGACGGCGGCGGGCGCGAGCGAAATGCCGCGGATGGTCGCCGCGGCGGCGGTGGTGCCAAGCCCGGGCATCGCAACGGACAGCGGCACCATTGATCGGGGGCGAGGGCAGTTCTGCCCCCGCATTATCCTCGGCTAGCCAAGTTCAACCGGCACGAACAGGCGTGAATCTCCACGCTCGACGAGAATTGCCGTCCGTTTGCCCGATTTGGCGATCTGCGATTTCAGTTGCTCGGCGTCCCTGACACGCTGCCCGTTGACCGACAGAATGATGTCGCCGGGGCGGATGCCTGCCCGAGCCGCCGGGCCTGCAACATCCTGCACGACAAGGCTGCCTTCGGTTTCCGCCGCCCGTTGTTCCTGCGGCGAGAGCGGGCGCACCGCGACGCCGAGGCGCCCGCCCGCGACATCCTTGCGCTTGTCGTTTGCGGTAGCGACCTTTGCTTCCTCGAAGCTGCCGATCCTGACGTCGATCGACCGCTTGCCACCATTGCGCCAGACGTCGAGCCGGGCCGTTTCTCCCGCCGCCATGCTGGCGACGATGGCCGGCAGTTCACCGGAGTGGCTTACTTCGCGCCCGTTGATGGCGAGGATCACATCGCCCGCCTCCAGTCCCGCCGCTGCGGCCGGGCCGCCTTTTTCGACGGCATTGATCAGCGCGCCAGAGGGTTTCGCGAGGCCGAAAGAGTCGGCGAGCGACTGATCGATTGTCTGGATGGTGACGCCGAGCCGCCCGCGCTGAACCTTGCCGCTGGTGACCAACTGGCGTTCCACATTCATCGCAACGTCGATCGGGATGGCGAACGACAGGCCCTGATAGCCGCCGCTGCTCGAATAGATCTGCGAGTTGATGCCGATCACCTCACCTGCCATGTTGAACAGCGGGCCGCCGGAGTTGCCCGGGTTGACGGCCACGTCGGTCTGGATGAACGGTACATAGCTGCCGTCCGGCAGGTTGCGACCCTTCGCCGAGATGATTCCGGCGGTTGCACTGTTCTCGAAGCCGAACGGGGCGCCGATGGCGAGTACCCATTCGCCGACGCGGGTAGCGGCGGGGTTGCCGACTCGCACGGTGGGCAGTCCCCTGGCGTCGATCTTGAGCACGGCGACATCGGTTGCCTTGTCCATCCCGATCACCTTGGCGCGGAATTCGCGGCGATCGTTGAGCTTCACGGTCACCTCCTCGGCACCTTCTATCACGTGGGCGTTGGTCAGCACGGTGCCGTCGGCGGTGACGATGAAGCCGGATCCCTGGCCGCGTACCGGCCGTTCGCCCTGTCCGCGTGGTACGCCAAAGTGGCGGAAAAACTCGCCGAAAGGGTCGCCCTGGCCGAGGCCAGGCGGCAGGCGCTCGGTGTTCGCGGTCTTGCGCGTGCCGGCGATGCTGATATTGACGACGGCCGCGCCGTTCCTCTCCACGATGCTTGCCAGATCCGGCATGCCGATGGCGTAGGGCGTGGCGGCTGCCGGTGCGAGGGGCGTTGTCACCGCCTGAGTCTGGGCGGCCAGCGGGGCGGCGTTGGCAGAAGAGATCGAGGAAATGTCGCTGACCGCATAAGCGCCGATCAGGGCTGAAGCGGAAGCCAGCGAAACGACGGCGAGTTTCAGCTTGAACGAATGCATCAATGGTCCTCCAGGTATTACGGCGGGTTGTTGCGGATATAAGGTCGAGATGCCGCGCTTTCAAGCACCGGCATGGCAGACGCCATTTGTGCAGACCGGGGTTCGGGTGTCCGCGGGCCGTGCACCGCGGCTGCCGATCTTCGCGACCTTTGCCCGCGACTTGGCGCCGATGAGCGCGGGGCGGCGCGGCCAGTGCAGGCGGATGGTGTGCTCGATCCCGAGGTGCTCGCGCGACTTTTCGAGGAAAGCCGCAATGGCGTCGAGTTGGGAAATGCTGATCGCGGACATGTCGGGCGCTCCTGAAAATATCGATACTGCATTCTTCCGAAAGGCGCGCCTCAAGGCTGTTCAAACTGTGCAACCGTTTGTGTCAGTTTGTGTCAGCGACCCTCCATCAGTCGCACGATGGCGTGGATGGCCCGGTTGACCGGGACCGGAACGCCGAGGGTAGTGCCGCGGTCCAGCACGTAGCCGTTCAGATGGTCGATTTCGGTGCGGCGGCCGCGTGCGAGATCGAAGGCGGTCGATGATTTCTGCGTTGCCATCGAACGCGCGATCGCTTCGGTTGCCTGCCAGGCGTCGCCGGGGAGTTCAATGCCCGCAGCGGTCGCGACTGCGATGCACTCGTCGACGATGTCGCGCAGCAGGGGCAACACGTTCTCCCCTTGCACGATGCGGCCGTAGGGCAACTGCGTGATCGCCGACAGGCCGTTGTAGGCGCAGTTCACGATCAGCTTCAGCCACAGCGCACCGGCGACGTTGTCCGAAATCGATACCGGCACGCCGGCGGCAGCGCATGCCGTCCGGAGTCGTTCGCTCGCAGGGGAGGGGGCGATCACGAGTTCACCACGCCCATGATGGCGCAGCTGTCCGGGGCCGGCCATTTCCGTGGCCACATAAACCACGGCCGGAACGACCGTTCGCCCGAGCGCCGTCGCGAGGCGCTCTGCATTGTCGACGCCGTTCTGCAGGCTGAACACGGCGGCATCCGGGTTCAGAAACGGTCGCATCGCCGCGGCGGCAGTGGCGCTGTCGCCGGATTTCACGCAGCAAAGCACGATCCCGGCATCGGCAAGCGCAGCCGGATCGGTGCTGGCAGCGATGCGCACATGCTCGCGGAAGGTCTGCATCTCCATGTCGAGGCCGTCACGCTCGATCGCCTCGACATGAAGCGGCCGTCCGATCAACACCACTTCATGGCCGGCCCGCGCCAGCATGCCGCCGTAGAAGCAGCCGACAGCGCCGGCGCCCATAACTCCGATTTTCATGCGCCACTCCAGCGTTTTGTGCAGTGTAGGATGTTACCGCGCCGCTACGGCGGTAGGCCGGCATTGTGCTGGGTTGGGCAGGAGATGCATGCGAATGGAGGGGCGGGATGGAAGATCGGGCGTTGGCGCATCTGCGCGAGTGGGTCGGGCGCACGCGCGCAGACGAGGACGTCATCGCCGCGCGCCATGCGCGCCTGATGGCGGCAACGGTCGACTATCCGGCGGGGCACGAGATTGCCGACGGTGCGGTGCTGCCGGCGTTGTGGCACTGGATCTATTTCCTTGAAGCGCAGCCGCCCGCGGCGCTGGGGCATGACGGGCATCCGGCGCGCGGCGATTTTCTGCCGCCGGTGCCGCTGCCGCACCGCATGTGGGCCGGCGGGCGGATCGAGATGCCGCGTCCGATCGTCATCGGCAGCCGTGTGCGGCGCAGCTCGCAAGTCCTGCGCGTCGATCACAAGCAGGGGAAGAGCGGCGACCTCATATTCGTCACCGTCGCGCACGAGATCAGTACGCTCGATGGCGAACGCCTGCTGCGCGAGGAGCACGACATCGTTTATACGGCGGCCACTGCCCGCGCGCAGCCGGCCCCTGCGCCAGCCGCGCCGCTCCCGGGAATGCTGGCCGGGCCACGCATCGTTCCCGATCCGGTGCTGCTCTTCCGCTATTCGGCGCTGACCTTCAACGGTCACCGCATTCACTACGATCTCGATTATTGCCGCTGGGTGGAGCGTTACGAAAATCTGGTCGTGCATGGTCCGCTGAATGCGACGTTGCTCGCCCGTCACGCGGAATCCATCAGCGGCAGGCGTCTGTTGCGATTCGACTATCGCTTGCTGGCACCGGCCTTCGTCGGCGACACGCTTGCGCTTGAAGCGCGGGCCGAGTCGGGATGGGCGGCCCTGCGCATGCTGCGCGGTGACGGCGTGTGCTGTGCCGAGGCAACGGCGCATTTCGCACCATGAAGCACCTCGGGATCGACGGCAAGCGCGTCGAATACCGCGACTTGCCGGCCGCGGGGTTCCGCAACTGGAACATAGATGACTGCCTGCCGAACATTCGCTGTCCGCTGCCGGCGATCCAGGGGGAAGACGACGAATACGCCACGATGCGTCAGATCGACGTGATCGGGGAGAGGGTGCCCGGGGCGCGGCTGCTGAAGCTTGCCGATTGAGGGCGCTCGCCGCAACGCGATCAGGAGACTGTCGTCCTGGCGGTCCTGGCCGACTTCGTCGCCGCTTTGCGTTGATGAGGATGTCACCGGCGTTGGCGCTTGCGCCTGAGGTTCCCCGTAACCGGTTTCGCGGCAAGGCCAAGCGCGGCACGCGCCAGACGATCCGCCTCGCCGTTGCGGTGGCGCGGATGCCAGACCAGCGCGACTTCCTCGAATGCGGCAAATGCCGCAACGGTTTCCGCGAGAAGGCGGGCCAGATGAGGTATCACGGTGCTGTCGCGCCCCGTGAGGCAGTCGACAGCAAAGCGGCTGTCGCTGTGGACGCGCAGCCGTTTCGCCCCCGCTGCCTCGGCGATGGTCAGTGCGGCGGCAATCGCGCGGACCTCGGCTTCGTTGTTGCAGCCGCTGCCGGACAGCGCGCGCGAGTATTCCTGCCGCTGCCCGTCGGGTGCGGCGAGCAGCACGCCAATTCCCATGCGTCCAGGGTTCGGCGCGGCCGTGCCGTCCGCCCAGGCTTCCCATTGCATTGCGTGTGGATTCATTGCCGCTGACGTTGCCGGAAAGGTATCGGAGGCGGTGTCACGGGTGGTCTCGGCGGCGGTGGCCGCCGGGGCGCCTAGCTGCTAGAATCGGGCCCACTTTTGAGCAACCGGTGGGCGTCATGACGGCACCGTTGCGAGACCGGCCGGGCGCCGGTCTTTTGCTTCCATTATCCGGGGTTTCATGCGCATCCTTCTTTCCAACGACGACGGTTATTTTGCACCCGGCATCGAGCATCTTGCCCGGGTTCTTGGTGATCTCGGCGACATCACCGTCGTGGCGCCGGAGCGCGACCGCAGCGGCGCTTCCAATTCGCTGACTCTTGATCGGCCGTTGTCGCTGCGCCGCACTGCGAACGGGTTCTTCCACGTCAATGGCACACCCACCGACTGCGTTCATCTCGCGGTCACCGGCATGCTCGACACGCTTCCCGACATGGTGGTGTCCGGCATTAACCACGGCGCCAACATGGGCGACGATACCATCTACTCGGGCACCGTTGCCGCAGCGACCGAAGGTTACCTGCTCGGTGTGCCGGCGATCGCGGTGTCGCTGGTCGGCAAATCGGGGACGCATTTCGCAACGGCGGCGCAGATTGCCCATCAACTCGTGGCACGCTATCTCGCCAAGCCGGTGCGCGAACCGATGCTGCTCAACGTGAATGTTCCTGATGTGCCGCTGGCCGATATTCGCGGCATCAAGGTCACGCGGCTGGGGCGGCGCCACAAGGCCGAGCCGGTCGTCAAGGCGACCACGCCGCGCGGCGAAACGGTCTACTGGGTCGGCGCCGCGGGTGAAGCGGCCGATGCCGGCGAGGGGACCGATTTCCATGCTGTGGCCAACAACTACGTGTCGGTGACGCCCTTGCAGATCGACCTCACGCACACGAATCAGCTGGCGATGATCCAGGACTGGATGAACTAGGCGATGGCTGCGGCGCACGTCGGCATCGGTATCGGGATGACTTCGCAGCGTACGCGCCAGCGGATGATCGATCGTCTGCGGGAGAAGGGCATCCGCGATGAATCGGTGCTGGCAGCGATGGCGGCGGTGCCTCGCCATGTCTTCGTCGAAGAGGCGCTGGCCTACCGCGCCTACGAGGACACAGCGTTGCCGCTCGGCCTCGGGCAGACGATTTCGCAGCCCTACATCGTCGCACGCATGATCGAGGTGCTGAAGGCTGGGCGCCCGGGACTCGGGCGCACGCTGGAGATCGGTGCCGGCTGTGGTTATCAGGCGGCAGTGCTGGCGCAGCTGACCGACGAGGTCTATGCGATCGAGCGGCTCGAAGCCCTGATCGCAAAGGCGAAGCTGAACCTGCGTCAGGTGCAGGAGTTCCGTGTGCGCCTGAAGCATGGCGATGGACAGCTCGGCCTGCCGGAAGCCGCGCCGTTCGATACCATCATTCTCGCGGCGGCGGCGCAGCGCGTGCCGCCCGCGCTTTTGCAGCAGCTTGCCCTTGGTGGCAGAATGATGTTGCCATTGGGATTGTCTTCGGGTGTTTCGGGAACAGGCGATCAGGTACTGTGTCTGATCGAGCGCCGTCCGGAAGGATTCGTTGAATCGCGGCTTGATGCCGTCCGTTTTGTACCGCTGTTGTCGGGGATCGAATGAAACGTAGTTGTCTGCTGGTGATCTCATCCTGCCTGCTCGTACTGGCGGCCTGCGAAAGCATGGCGCCGGCGCCGGTGGTCGACAGGGGCCGCGCCCCGGGGGCCATGGGGCCTGCCGCGGCAAAGGATCTCTACACCGTGAAGCGCGGCGATACGCTGTTCAGCATCGCGCAGGCGCATGGCATCGATCATCGTGAGCTTGCCGCGCTGAACAATATCGAGAATCCGAGTCGCATCTTCATCGGTCAGATGCTGCGGCTGCGCGCTTCTTCCGCGCCCGCTACCGCAGCGGGCGGCGATGTCGTGACGCAGCCGATCGGAACCGGCGCTCCGGTCGTCGAGCAACGCTCGCTCGACGGTAGTACGCCGAGCGCCGCGGCCTCGCCGAACACCTCGCAGATGAAGGTTGAACCGAAGGCGGGCAAGGTGCCCTATTCGGAAGAAGCGCTTGCGCAGGCGCAGCGCGAACAGGCCGGAGGGGGCGCCGTGATCGCGAAGGCCGATCCGAAACCTGCGCCCGCGGTTGAAGCGAAGCCCGAGGCCAGAGCGGAGGCGAAACCAGAGACAAAAACCGACACCCGGCCAGCGGCAGATCCGTCAGCGGGTTCCGACGATGTGCCGTGGATCTGGCCGGCGAATGGTGGCCTGGTCGGCCAGTTCAGCGAATCCGGCAGCAAGGGTGTTGCGATCGGCGGCAAGGCCGGCGATGCCGTGGTTGCAGCGGGCGACGGCAAGGTCGTCTATGCCGGTACCGGCCTGCGCGGCTACGGCCAGCTGATCATCGTCAAGCACAATGCGACCTTCCTGTCGGCGTATGCGCACAACCAGAAGCTGCTGGTGAAGGAAGGCCAGAATGTCAGCAAGGGTCAGAAAATTGCCGAGATGGGCAACACCGATGCCGATCAGGTGAAGCTGCACTTCGAGATTCGCCGCCAGGGCAAGCCGGTCGATCCGCTGAAGTATCTGCCACAAAGGTAATTCATGAGCGGCCCCCCCCTGTCCGAAGAACGCGAAGTTGAGGAAGACGAGGGGCTGCCCGAGTCCGCGCAGCCGGACGAGGCGGAGCTCGCGGAGGCCGAGCAGGAAGCGGCGGCTGCCGAAGCGAGCACTGCCGAAACGGAAATCCTCAACGACGTCACCCAGCTTTACCTCAACGAGATTGGCGCCAAGCCGCTGCTGACACCAGTCGAGGAAGCTGCGACCGCACGCGCGATGCGGGCCGGCGATTTCTCGGCGCGGCAGAAGATGATCGAGCACAACCTGCGGCTCGTCGTGAACATCGCCAAGCATTACCTCAACCGTGGCATTCCGCTGCTCGACCTGATCGAGGAAGGGAATCTCGGCCTCATCCACGCGCTGGAGAAATTCGATCCCGAGCGCGGTTTCCGTTTTTCCACCTACGCCACCTGGTGGATCCGCCAGAGCATCGAGCGCGCGATCATGAATCAGTCGCGCACCATTCGTCTGCCGGTACACGTGGTCAAGGAACTCAATGTCGTGCTGCGCGCGGTGCGTCATCTGGAAGCAGCGAATGGCCGCGAGATCAGCCATGAGCAGATCGCTCACCTGATCGACAAGCCGGTACTCGAAGTGCAGCGCATCCTGGCGCTGAACGAGCACATCGCGTCGCTGGATGCACCACTGGAAATCGATCCGAACCATACGATTGCCGACGCGATCGCGGACGAGAACAGCCTCGACCCGGAAGCACAGCTTGAATCCAATGAGCTGGATGGCCTGCTTGCCGAGTGGGTCGCGCAGCTGCCTGACAAGCAGCGCGAGGTGATCGAGCGTCGCTACGGGCTCAATGGTCTCGACGTGTGCACGCTGGAGTCGATCGCCGCGGACATGCAACTGACCCGCGAACGGGTCCGCCAGATCCAGATCGAGGCGCTCAACCATCTGCGCCGGATCATCAAGCGCGGCGGCGTGACGCGCGAAAACCTTCTATAGGCTGGTCCGTCGCTCGCGAATCGCCTGCGCCAGCTGGAATACCGCCATGGCGTAGAAGCTTGAGCGGTTGTAGCGCGTGATCACGTAGAAGTTCTGGAAGCCGATCCAGTATTCGGTGGCCTGATCAGGGCTGACCAGATCGATCAGCGCCGCCGCTTTCTTGCCCTCGCGCTCGCCCTCGGCTTCCACCCGCACGCCGGCGGCGACGAATTCCGTGAGCGGCCTTTCCGGCTTGATTCCGAGCGCCACGAGTGCGCTTGCATCCCCCTCGACGGTTGCCGGAACGGCGACGCTGCCGCCTTTCTCCCAGCCGTGCTGCGCGAGAAAGCTGGCCACGCTGCCGATGGCGTCATCGGTGCTGCCGGTCAGGTCGATCCTGCCGTCGCCGTCGAAATCGACCGCGTAGGCGCGCTGGCTGCTCGGCATGAACTGCGGAATGCCCATGGCGCCGGCGTAGGAACCCTTGAGCACCAGCGGCTCGACATCGTTCTCGCGGGCGAGCAGGAGGTAGTGCTCAAGCTCGCTGCGGAAGAACGGTGCGCGCGGCGGATAGCGGAAGGCTAGCGTGCTCAGTGCCTGCATGACGGAAAATTTTCCGGTGTTGCGGCCATACTCGGTTTCGACGCCGATGATCGCGACGATGACTTCCTCCGGTACGCCGAACAGGGTTGCGGCCTGCGCCAGTGCGTTGGCGTGCTGCTCCCAGAAACGGACACCGCCGGTGATCCTGCGTTCGTTAAGGAAGCGTGCGCGGTAGCGTTCCCAGGAGCGCTGCAACTCCGGAACCGCCGGTGGACGAATGGCCTTCAGCACCGTCGTGTTCGGCTGCAGGCGCGCGAAGCGGCGCTGCAGGTAGTCGGCCTCGAAGCCGTGCTTTTCCTGCATTTCGGCGATGAATGTCCGCACCTCCGGATCGTCGGCGAAGCTGACTTCCTTCTTGCCGGCGATGGCAGGCAGCGGCTGCAGCAGGGCGGTGCCGACGAGTGCGGCGGCAAAAATCTTGATCAAGTACGTCTCCAGTGCTTTATCAGTGCAACTGCCGGGTGGCCAGTTTGAGCGTTGCGGCGAGTTGTTCCAGTGCCCGCGGCTGTGGCGCCGCGTAGCGCGCAGCGACGTAGGCGTCAGCGGCGGCCCGCACTGCATCCGCGAGTGCCGGTCGTTCGCGGGCGACGCGCGCGGCGTAGTCCTGCGGCCCCTCCCAGGAATGTCGGGGCAATCCGCTGCGCGCAAGGCGTGCGCAGAAAGCGAGCCACAGGCGCAGCGCGGCATCCTGCGGCGGCCTGCGCCATAGCGCCCAGATCGTGATCGCCAGCAACAGCACGCCGGACAGCGTGGCGAGCAGCGCGGTCATGCCGCGCCAGTCAATTTCGCCAAGACCGAGGTCGCGCAGCAGTTCGCGCTGGCGGTCGGGATTGTAACCGAGCACCCACTGATTCCAGCGATTGTTGATGGCTTCCCAGCGATAGCGGAACTGCCTGAGCCAGTCGAGATCGATGCGTGCCAGGGCAGGCAGCGGCTCGCCGGCCGGCAGTGCCGTCGCGATGCCGGCCTCGACGCGTGACGGCGCGATTGCCGCCGTCGGGTCCACGCGCTGCCAGCCGCTTTCCGCGCTCCACACTTCGGCCCAGGCGTGGGCGTCCGACTGGCGGACAACGACGAAGCCATCAACCGGATTGACTTCTCCGCCCTGATAGCCGGCGACCACGCGGGCGGGGATGCCGGCAGCACGCATCAGGAACACGAAGGCGGAGGCGTAATGCTCGCAGAAGCCGCTGCGCGTCTCGAACAGGAACTGGTCGATCGGCGCGTTGCCGAGCAGCGGCGGCTGCAGTGTGTAAACGAAATTCTCACGCCGAAAGTACTGCAAGGCCTCGGCGACGATTGCCGTGGGCGACGCGTGTTTTTGCCGCCAGCCTTCAGCGAGTGCGCGCGCTTGCGGATTGCCCTGGCGCGGCAGTTGCCGCATGGCATCGATCATGGCCGGTGGATCGTCGCGGCCGAAACGGTAGTCGGTCGTCGCAGTGAAGGCGAAGCGGCTGCGCTGGCGTACCGGCTCGCGCGAGAAGGCCTGCAGACGGGCCGTCAGCACGGCGCCGGAAGGAAGTGTCAGCGGTGCATCGAGGGCCAGTAACCAGCGCTGCTGGTGCGATTCGAGGGTGATCTCGTAGGCAAGTGGCGTGCCGCGTGCCTCGACCCGCGGCGTGTGCAGCGGCAGGTTGCCGGCACGGATTGCACGCCAGGCACGACCATCGAATTCATCCATCACCGGACCCCGCCAGTAGAGGAGCGGCGTGGCCGGAGGTGTTTCGTCGAATCGGGCGCGGAAGGCGATGCTGCCGTCGAGAACGAGATTGGAGACGGTGCCTGGTTCTATCGTTTCGGGCAGGCCGGAACGACTGCTGTGCGCATCCTGCGGCAGTCCCCACAGTGGGCCGTTGATGCGCGGAAAGAGCAGGAAGAGGATGAGCATGAATGGCGTCGCCTGCAGCAGGAGGATGGCGGCGTGCCGCACGATGACGGCCGGCGCCTGCGCTCCCCCGAAAATGCGGATCAGGGTGGCGGTGAGCAGTGTGCAGCTCGCGATCAGCCAGAGGCCGGTCGGGATGCTTTGCGAGTAGAAATAGTGTGTCAGCAGCAGAAACAGGCCGAGCATCACGACCACCATCGCGTCGCGGCGCGATCGCATTTCCAGAGGCTTCAGCGCCATGAAGAGGATCAGCAGCGCGACGCCGGCGTCACGCCCGAACAGGGTGCGGTATTCGAACCAGATTGCCGTACTGCCACCGACGACGATCAGCGACAGCAACCAGCGTGGCGGCAATCCCCGGCGGGAGAACCACAGCCAGCATCCGAGCAGGAGCATCGCACCCGCGATGGCCATCAGCCAGTGCGGTTGATGTTCGACGTGCGGTGCGGTTGTCGCAACGGCACTGGCGAGCAGCCAGGGAACCGTCGCCCGTTCAAGGGGTTCAGCGGGCCGGCGGCGGAACATCGGGATCGTTTCCGAAAAGGGCGAGCGCCTCCAGGCAGCGGTCGTGGTGCGCGGCGCCGGTTGCGGGGGGCAGGCGCAAACCGGGCAGGGCGAGGCCATAGGCGAGCTGCGCCTGCTCGGCGGCAAGTACCCAGCCGGTCAGCACCGAAAGGCGCGTTTCGTCATCGGCTTCGCCTGCGAGCAACGCCCAGTCGAGCCAAAGTTCTTCTCCGCCGCCGCCGGCGAAATGCTTGACCAGCAGCGGCCAGGCATCGACGCTGCGGGCGACACTCTTCCAGGCCACATGGCGCGGCGGATCGCTCGGCGTATGCGCGCGCAGGCCGGCAAAGTCCTCGTGGCCCGCATCACCGCGTGCCTCGCCGGCATCGTCGACGGCGGTTGGTGGTGGCAGTGGCCGCATGAGGATGCGCGGGTAGACGAGACAGGTGAACAGAGGGAAGGGATAGCTCCACGCGCGGAAGAATCCCAGCGGATAACGGCTTGTGAGTGTCAGGCGGCCGGGGTCGAGCCGGCCTCGTTGAATTGCCTGGCATGGAACCTCGATGCGGGTTTCGCCCATCGCCGCGACGTCGGCAAACACCTCCGCGTTGGCGTCGAATGAAAACCCCAGGGCACGGCGCGCGTCGCTGCGCGTGTTGCCCAGATGCAGGGGGAAGCGTGCTATTTCGCCGGCATGCACGGGTTCCGCGCGCCCCGGCGAAATGGACAGCCCGAGCAGGTTGCGGAAGGTGTGCACCATCGCCACGAGGCCGAGTCCGGCCAGCAGGAAAACGAGTGCGTGACCGAGGCTGAGTGTGTAGTTGATGGCGCCGAGCAGCATGACGACAAGCACGACCGCGAAAAGGTAGCCGGTGGCGGTAGGCAGGATGAAGATGCGCCGCTGCCCGAGGACGATCGGCAATGACTCGTCGCGGCGAAGCCGGAACAGCCAGGTGCGGAGTGCGGCGGCAAGCGGCATCAGGGGAGTGCGATGCGCTGGATCAGTGCGGCGATGTCATCGGGACCGGCGTGACCGCCGCCCTGAACCTTGCGCAGTCGGTGTGCCGCCACGCTGGCGAAAACGGCTTGCACATCCTCGGGCAGCACCGCGTTGCGGCCGTCAATGAAGGCCCAGGCCCGTGCCGCCGCAAGCAGCGCCAACGCCGCTCGTGGCGACAGACCGTGCGCGTAGGCAGGGTCGTGGCGGGTGGCGGCGACCAGCGCCTGCACGTAATCGATCAGCGGTGGTGCGGCATGGATCGCTGCGGCCGCCACCTGCAACGGCGCAATGTCGCTCGCGTCGAGTGCGGGTGCAATGCTGGCGAGTCGTTCGCGCGGGTTGCCGCCGGAGAGCAGTGCGCGCTCGGCATCGCGATCGGGGTAGCCCAGTTCGATCCGCATCAGGAAGCGGTCAAGCTGCGACTCGGGCAGTGCAAAGGTGCCGATCTGATGCGAGGGATTCTGCGTGGCGATGACAAAGAATGGTTCCGGTAGTCGTCGTGTTTCGCCGTCGGCCGTGACCTGGCGTTCCTCCATCGCTTCGAGCAGCGCGCTCTGCGTTTTCGGCGTGGCGCGGTTGATTTCGTCGGCCAGCACCAGTTGCGCGAATACTGGCCCTGGAACGAAGCGGAAGCCGGCGCGCTCGCGATCGTAGATCGAGGTGCCGATGATGTCGGCGGGCAACAAATCGCTGGTGAACTGGACGCGGGAAAACTGCAGGCCCAGCAGCTGTGCCAGGGTGTGCGCGAGGGTCGTCTTGCCGACCCCGGGCAGGTCCTCGATCAGCAGATGACCGCGCGCCAGCACGCAGGCGAGGGCCAGGCGGATCTGACGATTCTTGCCGAGAATGATGCTGTCTGCGCTGCTGATCGCTGATTGCAGGCGGTTGTGGAGATTGCTCATCGCTTGTACGGGTCTCGCGGTTGGGTTGATAATGAGACTGCTGGCGTAATAGAAGCGAACGTTAATATTCCTCTTCGATTATATCGACGGGAGTAACGTCGGCGTACAGACATCATTCGCAGGGAAACGCATAAGTGACCGCAACCGCATTCATTACGCACCGAGATTGCCAACTGCACGACATGGGTTCCTATCACCCCGAGGCTCCCACCCGACTGACCGCCATCAATGATCACCTGATCGCGCAGGGGATCGATGCCTACTTCGCGTATTACGATGCACCACTCGCGACCTTCGAACAATTGCTCCGCGTACACCCGGCGGCGCATCTGGAGCGCGTCAAGCGCGCGTCGCCCGAACACGGAATCACGCACCTCGACCCGGATACCGCGATGTGTCCGCACACCTGGTCGGCAGCGCTGCGTTCCGCCGGCGCGGGTTGTCTGGCAGTCGACCTCGTCATGGGACACGAAGTTCAGAATGCCTTCTGTGCCGTACGTCCGCCCGGTCACCATGCCGAGCGCGCCAACGCCATGGGCTTCTGCTTCTTCAACAACATTGCCGTCGCCGCGGCGCATGCGCTGCAGGTGCACGGCCTCGAACGCGTCGCGATCATCGATTTCGACGTGCATCACGGTAACGGTACCGAGGATATCTTCAAGGGCGACGAGCGCGTGCTGATGTGCAGTACCTTTCAGCATCCGTTCTATCCCTACAGCGGCACCGAAGATCCCGCGCCGAACATGTGCAACGTGCCGTTGCCGGCGGGCTCGGGTGGTGAGGAGTTCCGCGGCGCGGTGCTCGATGCCTGGATGCCTCGGCTCGAATCGTTCAAACCCCAGATGATCCTCATTTCGGCCGGCTTCGACGCGCATTACGAGGACGACATGGGCAGCATGAAGCTGTTTGAGAAGGATTACGCCTGGGCTACCGAGCAACTGAAAACAGTCGCCGCCAAGCATGCGGAGAAACGCATCGTCTCGATGCTCGAAGGCGGTTACGTGCTTTCGGCCCTGGCGCGCAGCGTTGCGGCGCACCTGCGCGCACTTGCCGATATTTGAGTGCCACCGGGGATTGCACCCGCGGTCAACCCGCGGGCACTGCAACACGTTGATTCACATATCCATCAACCAGACCTTCGGTTAAAATCCGAAGGTTTTTCCTATTTCCACAGACCATGACCATGATTACCGGTTCGCTCCCCGCCATTGTTACGCCGATGTTCGAAGACGGCAGTCTCGATTACGACAGCTTCCGCAAGCTGATCGAGCACCACGTCAAGGAAGGTTCGGATGGCATCGTCGTCGTTGGTACCACCGGGGAATCGCCTACGGTCGACGTGGCGGAACACGGCGAATTGATCCGTTTCACGGTTGAAGTCGCCGCCGGTCGCGTGCCCGTGATTGCCGGTACCGGTGCCAATTCCACCGCCGAGGCGATCGAGCTGACCCGTCATGCACAGAAGGTGGGCGCCAGCGCCAGCCTGTCCGTCGTGCCTTACTACAACAAGCCGACGCAGGAGGGCATGTACCAGCATTTCCGTGCTATCGCCGAAGCCGTCGATCTGCCGGTAATCCTTTACAACGTGCCCGGGCGCACGGTTGCCGATATGAGCAATGACACGGCGCTGCGTCTGGCGCAGATACCGAACATCGTCGGCATCAAGGATGCCACTGGCAACATCGAGCGCGGTACTGACCTGATCCTGCGCGCACCGAAGGACTTTGCCATCTACAGCGGCGATGATGCCTCCGCTTGTGCACTGATCCTGCTCGGCGCGCACGGCACGATTTCCGTGACGGCGAACGTTGCGCCGCGCCTCATGCATGAGATGTGCGTAGCGGCGCTCGCTGGCGACGTGCGCACGGCGCGTGAAATCAACGGCCGTTTGCTCGGTCTGCACCGTCATCTCTTCTGCGAGGCGAACCCGATCCCGGTGAAGTGGGCGGTTCAGCAGCAGGGATTCATTCGTGGCGGCATCCGCCTGCCGCTGACGCAACTGTCGGCCGAGTGCCACGAACGCGTCCGCAGCGCCATGCGCCAGGCCGGCGTTCTCGCCTGATCCAGAACAATTCGAGGTTTTTGCTCCATGAAGTCTGTCGTGCCGCGTATTGCCGCGTCTCTGGTTCTGGTTTTCCTTGCCGCCTGTTCAACGATCGGGGTGGAAGGAAAGAAGATCGAATACAAATCCGCCGGCAAGGCGCCGACGCTCGAAACGCCTCCCGATCTTGTCGCGCCGGCACGCGATGACCGTTTTGCCGTGCCCGACGGCGGCGGCAAGGGTAAAGCCACGTTCTCGGCCTACGCCAACGAGCGCTCTCCCGATGCACGTGCGGCCCGGGGTAGCGACATCCTGCCGAGCGTCGAGAAGGCGCATATCGAGCGCTCCGGCAGCCAGCGCTGGCTGGTTGTGGGCGGAACCCCGGACAAGGTCTGGGATACGGTCAAGGAGTTCTGGCAGGAAAACGGGCTGCTGATCAAGATCGAGCAGCCGGAAGCCGGCGTCATGGAAACCGACTGGGCGGAGAACCGCGCCAAGATTCCGCAGGATTTCATTCGCAATGTCCTCGGCAAGGTGATCGATTCCGTCTATTCCACCGCCGAGCGCGACAAGTTCCGTACGCGTCTTGAGCCCGGTGCCGAGGCCGGTACGACCGAGATCTACATCAGCCATCGTGGCATGTACGAAATCTTCGTTTCGGAAGGCAAGGACCAGACGAAATGGCAGCCGCGTCCGCCCGACCCCGAGCTTGAAGCGGAAATGCTGCGCCGCCTGATGGTGCGTTTCGGCGCCGAAGAAAAGCGGGCGACGGCATCGCTCGCCGCCGCCAACCAGGAACGCCCGGCGGAGCGGGCAAAGATCGTCAAGGCCCCCGATGGCGCGGGCAAGCTGGAAGTTGATGAGCGCTTCGATCGTGCCTGGCGGCGTGTCGGGCTCGCGCTCGATCGCGTCGGTTTCACGGTTGAGGATCGCGATCGCTCGAAGGGGCTGTACTTCGTTCGCTATGTCGACCCGGAGGCCGATGTCGAGACGAAGAAGGACAAGGACGGCTGGCTTTCCAAGCTCAACCCGTTCAAGGGTAGCGAAGCCGCCGCGCTGGCGAAGATCCAGTACCGCATTCTGGTGGCCGGCGAGGGAAGCACCTCCTCTGTGCAGGTTCTGTCGCGCGAAGGGGGCGTGGACAACTCTGAAACAGCCAAGCGCATTCTTGCCTTGCTGCACGAGCAGATGAAGTAATGCGCTTTGCGTCGCTCGGCAGCGGTAGCCGAGGCAATGCGCTGGTGGTGGAATCGGGCAGCACGCGCGTGCTGCTCGATTGCGGATTCAGCATCCGCGAGACCGAGCGCCGACTGGCGCGCCTGAGTGTGCCCGCCGAGTCGCTGGCGGCCATTTTCGTTACCCATGAACATAGCGACCATGTCGCCGGCGTGTTCAAGTTTGCGCGCCGTCATCAGATCCCCGTCTGTCTGACCCATGGCACGTTCGCGGCGATATCGCCGGCAGGCGATCTGCCGGAGATCGTGCTGATCGACGGGCATGTCGGTCATACGCTCGGTGACCTTGAGATTCAACCTTTCCCCGTGCCGCACGATGCACGAGAGCCGGTCCAGTATGTTTTCGGCAACGGCGCCTGGCGTCTTGGCGTGCTCACGGATTGTGGCAGCCTCACCGCGCATGTGGAAGAGACGCTGACTGCCTGCGACGCACTGGTGCTTGAATGCAACCATGATCTCGACATGCTGGCTGCTTCGCGTTATCCGCCGCTGCTCAAGCAGCGCATCGCCGGGCGCCTCGGGCATCTTTCGAATTGCACGGCAGCCGCGTTGCTGGCGCGGATCGATGTTTCGCGCCTGCAGCACATCGTGGCGGCGCATCTGTCGGATGAGAACAACAGCGTCGCGCTGGCGCGTACGGCACTTGCCTCGGTGCTGTCATGCGCACCGGACTGGATCGCTGTCGCCGATCAGGAAGACGGATTCGACTGGCGGCAGATTGTTTGACGCAGGCCGTGAGCAGGAAGGTGCGCTGCGTGAACGCCAAGTAAAAAAGCCGGTCTCGCGACCGGCTTTTTCGTTGGCCCCCCGCTGAAACGACCAGCGCCGCTTCGGACGGAGGAGTGGAGAAGCGCAGGTAGGCCTGCGCTTTCCCGCGGGTAGGACCCGATTACTTCTTCTGCTCGGCGGCAGCCTTGGCAGCGTCGACAGCGGCAGGAGCCGCAGCCTTGGCAGCGTCAGCGGCGGCCTTCACAGCGTCGGCAGCGGCCGGAGCAGCAGCATCGGCCGGCTTGGCGGCATCCGCCGGAGCGGCAGCAGGCGCAGCAGCCGGAGCAGCGGCAGCGTCAGCCGGTTTGGCAGCGTCGGCCGGGGCTGCGGCGGGAGCGGCAGCCGGAGCAGGAGCGGCGGCCGGGGCAGCAGCCGGAGCCGGTGCAGCGGCGGCAGGAGCTTCTTCTTTCTTGCCGCAAGCGGAAACGGCGAGGGCAACGAGGGCAGCAACGAGGAGAGAATGCTTCATTGTCAGATCCTTATCGATATTGGAAAAACGTACTGCGACATACCGCGCTATGCGTGCGATACCGCCTGGTTGCGCAACCAAGCGTGCCCGAATTTTATCATTGATCAAGGCGCGGATGTTGCGCTGCGGCATACGGTCGCAGGCGAAAGCTACAATCCGGTGACGCTTGCGCTGAGCGGTGTGCCGCCCTCATTCCAGATGTCCTCGAATCGTCTGACATAAGACTTGCAGGCCTCCGCATCGGCAACGATCTCCTTGCTGCGTGCATGATCGTGGTGAAAACGGATCACGGCAGATTCGCCATCGGCGATCAGCAGCGAGTCGCTCAGGCTGGCCAGGTGCTGCGGCGTTTCCTGCACGTGGAACTTGTGTGCATAGGAGCGCAGCAACTCCAGTAGTCGCGGATGGTGATTGCGCAGCGCCTCCGGTTGTTGCAGTGCAATGCGCAGTGTCGTGCTTGGCGATCGACGCAGGAATCCGGTGAGCGATGCGATCTGCGCCGGATGGTCAAGATGGAGCGTCATCAGGTCGCGATCGAAGACAACGAGCGAGTGCCCGGCGCAAGCGAGGACGCGCGCTACAGCCGCAGCGTAGTCGGTCCAACTCGTGATCAGCGGTGGCGTGGATGTCTGGTTCATCGCGCGTCTCCCTCGCAGTTCCTCTGCAATTTCGGTGAAGTGGGCCGCTACCACGCCACCAGCGCTCCCGTCGTGCGCTCTACCGGACCGTAGCAGTCCCTGCCACGAACGGCAAGCGCCGATCAGTGCCGCTCGAAGAGCGCGATGGATTCCACGTGCGAGGTATTGGGGAACATGTTGACCACGCCCGCGCCGCGAAAGCGATAGCCCTGCTGACCCGTCAGCACCGCGGCGTCTCGTGCCAGCGTTGACGGGCTGCAGGAGACGTAGACGATGCGCCGCGGGCCGTCGGTGCCGAGTGCCTTCACCAGTTCGATTGCACCCTCGCGCGGCGGATCGATCAACATCTTGTCGAAGTGACCGAGTGCCGCCATGCTCTCAACAGTAGCTTCGAAAAGATTGGCAACGCCGAATGAGGTTCGCTCGGACAGGCCGTTCGCGGCAGCGTTGGCGGCAGCGCGGTTCACCAGCGCCTGGCTGCCCTCGATGCCGACAACATCTGCGCCAAGTCGGGCAATCGGCAGCGTGAAGTTGCCGAGGCCACAGAACATGTCCGCGATGCGTTCGCCGGGCTGCGGCGCCAGCAGCGCCATCGCACGACGAACCAGCACCTGGTTGATCGCATGATTTACCTGCGTGAACTCGGTGGGTGAAAAAAAAAGTTCAAGTTCGAATTCCGGCAGCTTGTAGCTGAGTTGGGCGGCGTGCTCCAGATGAAAGCGGTGCACCGTATCCGGCCCCTTCGGTTGCAACCAGATCTGCACTGCGTGGCGATCTCCGAATTCGCGCAGCAGTGACTCGTCATTCGCACTCAGCGGTTCGAGCACGCGGAATACCAGCACGGTCACCGAATTGCCGACGGCGACTTCTACCTGCGGCATGCGATCCGGCGCCGAGAACGCACCGATCAGGGCGCGTAATGGAACGAGCAGGTCGGAGACGTGTTGGGGCAGGTTCAGGCACACGCGCATGTCGGCGACGTAACTGCTCCTGCGCTCGTGAAAGCCGACCAGCATGCCGCCCTTTTTGGGGACCAGGCGCGCACTCAGGCGTGCACGATGGCGGTAGCCCCAGGGGCTTCCGTAGATCGGGGGGTAGAGCTGTTCCGGGCGCACGCGACCGATATGCCAGAGATTGTCTTCGAGAACGCGCTGCTTCGCGGCGACCTGCGCGGCATGATCGGCGTGCTGCATCGAACAGCCGCCGCAGACGCCGAAATGCGGGCAGGCCGGCGTGACCCGATCCCCCGATGCCTTGAGAATGCGTGTGGTCTGCGCGAGCTCGTAGCTCGGTTTCTTGCGATAGCTCGAATACTCCACCTCCTCGAGCGGCAATGCGCCCTCGACGAAGATGGTCTTGCCTTCGAGGCGCGTGATGCCACGCCCCTCGTGATCCAGCGATTCGATGATTCCGACCGGCATGTTGGCGACTCCCGAAAAGCAAAAAGCCGATTTCGCGAGAAATCGGCTTTTCAGTGAAGCTGGCGCGCCCGGAGAGATTCGAACTCCCTACCCCTTGGTTCGTAGCCAAGTACTCTATCCAGATGAGCTACGGGCGCGTTGAAGAAGCGGCGATTATACGGATCGCTTCCTGGTTTGCCAAGTTGAACTGCAGAAAAACTTGGCGGAGACGGAGGGATTCGAACCCTCGATACGAGTTTTAGCCCGTATGCTCCCTTAGCAGAGGACCGATTTTTCGAAATGGTACCTTGTAACGGCGCGGCTCTCAAGTAAATTGGTTCGACGAAATCATCGTTTTGGGACAAATTTGGGACACGCGACATGGGAACGATAGTTGAAAGGAAGGCAACTGATGGCACCCCCCGCTATCAGGCGAAAGTCAGATTAAGGGGAGCGCCGGCAGAGAGCAGGACGTTTAAAAAGCTTTCGGATGCTCGCGACTGGATGAAGGTCGTCGAGGGTGACATGACCACCGGCACGCACATCAAAACAACAATCGCACGAAGAACACTCTTTTCTGACTTGGCGAAGCTCTTCAAAACGGATTTTGCGCCTCACCACTACCGTGGAAAGGCTTGGAAATACAAGCTGGCGGCGCTTGAAGATCGGCTAGGAGACTACGCCTTGGTGGCTATTTCCCCATCCGTTGTCGCGGACTACCGCGACGCACGGCTGAAGGATCCAGATCCGCGCTACAAGAAGCAAGCTGCGGCCCCTCGCGTCAGTGCCGCGACGGTCAAGAGCGAGGTCGATCTGCTGAGCAAGGTCTTTGACGTCGGAATGAAAGAGTTCGGCTACCCGCTTCCGGCAGGCAATCCCGTCCTGGGAATCAGGAAGCCGCGAAGCGGCAAGGCGCGCGACCGGCGGCTAACGGCGGCAGAGTGGGCAAGGCTGGAAGCCGCGTGCAGACAAAGCCTTAACCCCTTCTTATGGCCAGCTGTACAACTGGCCGTCGAAACTGCGATGCGGCAGGGCGAGCTGCTGCAACTGGAATGGCGGAACGTCGACAAGGCAAGACGTCTGGCGCTTCTTCTCGATCCGGAGAAGATCAAGACCGAGGAGCCGCGCGCAGTACCGCTCTCAAGTCGAGCGCTTTGCGCTCTGGAGGCGTTGCCGCACGACATTAAGGGGTATGTGCTACCTGTCGAGAGAATGACCCTCTACACCGCTTTCAAGCGTGCCTGCGCAAGGGCAAAGGTCGACGACTTCACATTTCACGATCTGCGGCACGAGGCGTTGTCACGACTCGCTGAGCGTGGTGACTTGAATGTGCTGGAGATGGCAGCTGTCAGCGGGCACAAGACACTACAGATGCTCAAGCGCTATACCCACCTCCAGGCTGAGAATATCGCGCGCAAATTGGGATGATGAAAGCACAGAAAATTGGGTATCCGTAACCACGCTATGGAGCGTGAACGGCGAAGGGCCTCCAAACGGAGGCCCTCCCTGTTTCCGAGGGACGGCTACGGTGTCCCGGTCAAATCCTGCTAGGTGTGTTCCTTGTATATCTTGAAGAGGAACGACACCCTTTCAGCTTCACCGGAGAACGATTTTTTACCGTAGGCGGCATCGACGGCCTTGTCCACCGCGCGGTGCGCATCCAACAGATTGGCCGGCATTGCCAAGGGATCGTAAAGGTCGGCAAGGGTGGAATCGGGATATGCCGCGCGGGCGTCCAGCACCATCTGCGCAGCCTTTTCCACGGCGGTGATCTTCTTCCCGTCGGCATCCGGCCACGGGAAGTTGTTGTAGACGATTCCCGCCGAATAGCGGTAATCGCTTTTCAGCCGCCCGCAGACGGCCCTGACCCAGGCCATGTGCATCTGCGACGTGAGAACCCCGAAATGGAACAGGCCAGCCCCTTCAAGCGTGAATAGCTCCGTGTTGGCAATCACCGACGGTGGCAAAAACCCGATGGGAATATAGGCCCGCCGCTCCGACGAGGTCTTCGGGACCGCAAGATAGTTCGTCGCCGGCTGGCGAATCTCCCCGAACAGCGCCGGCGTGTCCGCAAGCCTGTTGGTCGTCTCGCGGGTACTTCCCAGCCTCTGTTGCCTGACGGCCTCGACCCGCCTTCGCACATTGGGCATCGCGCGAAGCTCTGCCGGTGAAATCCCGCCAAGCCAAAGACACCAGCGCTCGATGCCGTTGATGTACTCCTCGCTGCCGACAATTGGCCTCAGCCACTGCTTCGCCAAAGGCTCCGCGGCGATAAGTTCCAGCCGCTCGTCGGCCGTCAGCAGCAGATGTCCCCCGTCGTTCGGCATGCTGCCGAATGCGATAGGTTGCGTGTCCGGGTCGAAATGGCGGCGGCGGTTCGGCAGGGCCGCGTCGTCGCCCTCGACGAGATACGGGTTGATGTTGGCGGCCTTGATGGCGTGCGGCTCACCTTGGAGTGTCTCGTAATCGAAGAGCGTCTTGTTCGTCGCATCGTGCAGGGCGAACCCGATAATCACGCAATGCACCGCGGCCCGGCCCCGGGCCTCCGACATCCATTGGAACGTGCGGTGGGCGAAGTGAATCTTGACCCCGCGCTGGAAAAGATCGTTCCACAGGACGCCCGCCTGCTCGCCCTGGGTAATTGAGTTCGTGGACACGAACGCCGTCCTGATCGCGGGATTGGCGGCCATGTATTCCGTCGCCTTCCGGTACCAACACGAAACATAGTCAAGCACGCCGGCACCTTTGAGTCCTGCGAACGCCCGAGCCAGATCGGCTTTCTGCCCCGCATTTTGGTATTGCTTCCCGACGAACGGCGGATTGCCCACGACATAGGAACATTCGCTTGGCGGAAGCACTCCCGACCAGTCAATCCGCATCGCATTCTCGTTGGCGATGTTGGGGGCCTTGCGGAGCGGCAGCCTGGCGAAATAGCTGCCGAACTCCTCCGAGACGAGGAGGTTCATCTGGTGGTCGGTCAGCCACAGAGCCACCTGGGCGATTTGCGACGGGAACTCTTCCAGCTCGATACCGTAGAACTGGTCGACGTCCACTTGCACGAGACTTGAGAGGTCGAACTCCAGATGTCGAGTCAGGCGGCCGCGCTCCACCGCCCTCAACACCTCCAATTCCAGGAGACGAAGTTCGCGATAGGCGATTACAAGAAAATTCCCGCAGCCACATGCGGGATCGAAGACGTGAAGGGTCGCCAGCTTCTTGTGGAATGCAGGGAGGGCTTTTGGCGTGTCCTTTATTCGTCCGAACTCCGCCCAGAGCTGATCAAGGAACAGGGGGTGCAACGCTTTCAGTATGTTCGTCTCGGATGTGTAGTGCGCGCCGAGTATCCGCCGCTCCTCCTCGTCCATGATGCTCTGAAACAGGGAGCCGAAAACGGCGGGCGAGATTCGGCTCCAATTGAGAGAACCACATTCGAGCAGTGACTCGCGCATGGCGGAGTCGAAGCTCGCCAAGGGAAGGCGCTCGGAGAACAGCCGGCCATTGACGTAGGGGAAGGCGGCCAGTGCCTCATCAAGATTCCTCTGCCGTTTCTCCCGCGGAGTGTCCAGTGTCTGGAACAACTGGGCGAGGAGCGGCCCGAGGTCACTGCCGTCCTCCGCCGTGCGCTGCTCAATCCAGTCGGTAAACTGCCGCTGCTCGAAAATCGACGTGTCCTCTGCGAACACACAGAAAAGAAGGCGGACGAGAAACACTTCGAGGGCATGCCCCTCGTAGCCCGATGCTTTGAGTAGGTCGTGGAGGCGGCCGAGCTTTTCGGCGGCCTGGACGTTGACCGGGTCTTCCTGCCCGAAACTGCGGGTCTGGTAGCCGGCGATGAAGCCGAACCGGCGGATATGCTTGTGAAGGTCGCGCAGAGCGAATTCGTGGTGCCCGCCTTCTTCCAGATCGTAGAGTCTTATCCTGGCGAAATCCGACACGATCACGAAGCGCGGGAGGTCGCGCTCTTTCAGGCCTGAAAAATACTCAAAAGCCTGGTGTTCTGCCCTGTCCAAGTCCTTACCCCTTGACTTGTGCTCGACTAGCAGCATTCCGCGCCAGAGCAGGTCTATGTAACCCCCCTTGCCGTCCCCCTTCTTTACGGGAGTCTCGAAGGAGGCGATGCGGCGGCGGGTGATCCCGAACACGTTGAAGAATGCGTCCCAGAAACTCTTCGCCTCCGCGTCCTCGGATGACTCGTCGGCCCATTCCTTGGAGAAGGCCATTGCCCTGTTCTTGATTTCGTTCCACGACAACGGCATGGATTGTCTCCGGTTCCCGACGGACGGTGGTCAGTGCTTGTGTAGGCCGAGTTTCTCGAAGAGAACCCGGTTGCGGCGTTTGGCATCACGCACCAGCTTGTCGTAGGAGATGATCTCCACGTAGCCGTTGCCCTCGGGCAGAGAGAAGAAATAACCCTCGCCGTCCGCGGTTCGGTGATACCTGTACGAGACCTGCTTCCGGAGGGTCGGGGTCAGGTCGGCGATCAGATAGCCCGTGTAGCGTAGGCGCTCCGGATTAATGGGCCGCCCGTCGATATCCCTCACATTCCCTTGGTCGATCTCCACGAACCGCTGGATGATCTGGTCGGCGGGGTCCTTGTCGTAATTGTCGCGGCCCGGCCGCTTGAATTCGACTACCACCAGGCCGCCGCCCGGAAGGTTGTCGGGTTCGGCAACGCAAATCGGGGTGTCGTAGAAGAATGCCATGATGTCCGGCTCCTTCCCCGATGTCGCTTCCAGCCCGGCCACCTTGTTCAGTTTTTTGTCCGAGGTGAGCAGCGTGTGGTAACACAGCCGCTCGTCGATCATCCACATGTTCTGCTGGTCGAAAAAAATGTCCTTGGACGTTTCGCCCATCGGGAAGATCATCTTGTGCAGCACCCTCTCGAAGGGGTACTTCTGGTCCGTCTGCACGCGTTTGAGGCTTTGGTCGACAAGGTCGAGGATGATCCGGCGGTGGGCGACATAGTCGGCAAGCTTCGCCTTGCCCACTTCGTTCATCCCCTCCATGAGCGCCTTGATGCGTTCCTGGTATTGGTCGTACGACTCCTTCTCCATCAGCGCGGCGACATGCCTCTCCTCCTTGCGGATGCCGTCCTCGATTTCCCGCCGGATGTGTAGCAGGGCCTCATCCAACTGGTCGTCGCGGAGACCTGGCTGGACCCTCTGTTCGATGATCGGCCGGTATTTCTCGTGCGTCAGCACCCGGTATTCGGGGGCCTGCTGCTCGACGAACCGTTCAATCTGAGCAATCTTTTCCTCGTTGGTCGATTTCAGGTCGGGGGCCAAGACCGAGCGGAGCGTGTCGGCAATTCCTTTGCCGAGCGACTGTTTCGATATCAGCGTCTGTTCAAGCTCCGGCTCGTCGTCCGTCTGGAAGGCGATCTTCGTACGTTCCTGGTTGGCGTGGTCATCGAGGTATTCGCCCGTCACCAGCACGATGAGCGTGTACGCCTCCTGATCGTCGTCAAGCAGGCGGTCGGGAAGCTCCGGCAGCAGAGCTTTGAGTTTCGATTCCGTCACCTCGCGCCCGTCCGCGCACAGGTGGTAGACGTGCCTCGCCCGCTTGTCGCGGTGGCGGAACGCCTGCAACGCGAACGTGCGATCTTGCACGTCGAAAAAGCGGTCCTCGATGTGCGGCTGAACCGTCGACTGGAAGACGGACTGTAAGTCGATGGCCGCATGCCCGGGGGCTTCAAGGGTGATGCGCGGACATGACCTTGCGGCGAACCTGATCAGGAAGTGGGCAATGATTCTTTCTGCCAGCACTCCGGGGTCGGCCGGCCAGGCCGCGCGGTATGAACTGGCGAGGCCCCGAAGGGTGATCGTCGTTCCGGGCGCCTCGGCCGAGGGGGTTGTCTTGTCGGCTCCCACCATCTCGTCCTGGATGGAGAAGGAGAAATCACGCGCCAGGCGTTTACCGTCCCGCTCGAAGACGCTGCGGACATCGCATCTGGCGAACACTTTCAGGAACGTGAAGCGGCCGACACCCTTGCCCCCGATCTTGACCTTCGAGAGCGTGTAGGCCTCACCGAACGACGCGACGTTGGCGTCGTTGAAGCCAGCCCCATCGTCCCGTATCTCGAAGCCGTCGACGACGAGGGTGTTGTCACCCCCCTGCGAGGCCAAATCATCGGCTGCGATGAGGCGTATGCGGATGGAGCCAGCCGCAGAATTGTCGTGACGCTCCTCGATGGCGTCCATGGCGTTGGAGACCGCCTCGAACAGCGGCATCAGGCCGCGGGAGGGCGAGAGTTCCAACCGGTCGACCAGACCTCGGATATTTGTGAGCATGTAGCCGTTCCGTTGCCTACGCCCGCGTTTCGGGCGAAAACGAAATTATGCCTTTATCGTGATTCCCGGTCGACCTGATGGCGGAGCGGGTTTCTGAATCGTCCCGACTTTCGTGGACAATTTTAAGCATCAGTTTGGAAATCTAAACCCGCCATACAAACAAGGATGGCAAACAAGGATGGCCGGATGACAGCTTCGGCCGACCATGAGTCAGCGCGTAGTGAAAACTGAACGTCAGAGAAAACGTCGCATATCAATTGTCAGTGACTGTTCTTACTGATATTGTAGTGACTCGGTAGCTGGTGTTACCCGCGCTTTGCGCTTAACCAGCATTTCACAAGTACCACATGCCCGCACCGTGCGGGCCGTGTCGGCGGGGCAAATTCAACATACCGCGAGTCACCGACACGCAAGGCAGCTGCCCGGCTGCCCCGCGGATTCCGTTCAGGAGTCCGTATGTTCACATTCAAAGAATTCGTTCACGATTTTTGTGACGGCAGACTGGAATTGCCCGCACGCGATGCGTGCCGCATCGCCGGCATCAACTACCAAACCATCAAAAATTGCCGCTCTGATGCTAAGCGCGGCTCGCCGCTGCTACAGACATTTGTGCGGGGCAACCGGCTTTATGTTGCCGCGGCGGCGCTGTTTGAGTATTTGTCGCGCAACTCTGCGTCGGGTTGTGCAATGCAATCGCCCGCCGCAGCTGACGACAATCCTGTCGTGCGTCGCGGTCCTGGCCGGCCGCGCAAACTGGTCGCGGAGGTGCGGCCATGAAGCCCCGCGATTTTCCTCCCGAGATCGCAAAAGCGCTCTCGCAATTCTCTCCGGTTTCCCGCGCTTGGGCTGCGGCGTCGGGCTTCGAGCTCGAAGACGTGCGGCAGGAAATCGCTGTCGCGATCCTGGTCGGCGAGGATCCTGTTCGCGCAGTGCCGCGCACCCTGCGGATCCGCCGCGTTGGCGGCGTCTGGCGTTCGCTGGATGTGTTGCCGGCGGCAGGCGAACTCGGCAACCACGATGTCGTCTTTGGCGACGAGGAGGCGCCTCTTTGCGACGACGACAGCGGAATCGCCGCGGCGATTGCTGGCGGCAGTGATCACGTTGCGGCACGCTGTGGCGTGGGCCGTCGGGCCGCGCAGCTGCGCCTGCGGGCGCAGCTGGCGCGCTTCGAGGCTGCAGGCGACCTATTCGCCGTGGTGGGAGGTGAGTGATGGAGTTCGTACTTTTTCCTCACGCATTTCTCGACCTGCCGGGTGTCTGTGGCCTGCCGTCCGAGCACAAGCTGGTGTTGTGCGCGGCGACCGCGCATCCGCGCCTTTCGGCGTGCGGCGTGCTCGTTGCGACGCCGTATGTGGTTGCCGGGTTGCCACTTCCTCCCGAGGTTTTTTGGGGAGTCGTGGCAGATCTCGACCGGCGCGAGATTGTGGCCGCCGACCCCGCAACCTGCGAAATTTTCGTGCTCGACGCGTTCTCCTGGCACCGAGCGCCTTCCTGCGACGAAGACTCCAGCTGGGCACGGCAAGTTGCCGCCGCAACTGCGCGAGTCAGGAGTCCGCGCGTCGGCGACGCAGTTCGAGCGGCGCTCGAGCGACCTCCAGTGGCAAGGATCGCCGCCCTCAAAATTCCCTCGAACCTTCTGACCGCCATGCCGCCTCGGGGGCGCGGGCAGGCGTGGTCGGCGAGTGAGACCCTCGTGCACTTCGCGCTTGCCACGGCACCGACACAGACGGCCGCCGGAGTTTTCTCGCCGACATGGCCGGCGCTTGCGGCGTTCTGCTCGCTGCCGGCGCAGACCCTCCTCGAGTGCGTCGACTCGCTGGGCGCTACGCAGCTTGTGACGTTCGATTTCGAAACTGGCGAGGTCTTCTCGCCGGCGCGCATGCGCGCCGCGTCGGATCGCGACATTGGGCGCATCCAGCGCACAGCGGAAAGCGTCATAAGCTGGTCGATTTTCCGGGCGCTTGCCGCCGCTGCAACACGACGATTTCAAAAAATCACTCTGAAATCAACATGTTGTCCGCTAGGTGAGGTGAGGGGAGGGGATGTGAGTGGAGGGGAGTCCGTCGCCGACCGAATTTCGACCCTCAACGGTCGCGTTGTGCGGGATCCGGCAAGCGGCGAAACCGCAACCATCGACACAAAAGAATGCATCAAAATCTGCCAGAAAACTTTTTTCGCCTCGCAACTCGTGCGCGAAATCGACGCGGGACGACTCGAACTTGTCGCGTGAATTGTCGACGCCCCCGAAGGGGGCGAGAAGGTCCCCCGGCGTCGCGGGGGACTGCGTCCCCCCCATCCTCGCTACGCTCGCGACGTCGCCCCCCCGGGGGAGGCAAGCCTCCCCCCATCGCAAGCGATGGCTCCCCCCCCCTCCGGCGGTCTTCAAGTTGTGAATCCGTTTCGTCTACCGGGCATACGTAAAGCAGTCACTTGATTGCAAAATTCGGAGCCATCAATGTCAAAACTTCTTAAACCCGTAAACGACGGGGCACAAGTCAAAAGCCTCACCATCAAAATCCCGTCCGCGCTTAGCGAACGCCTTGCTGCGCTCTCTGAGCGCGCAAAAAGCACCGGCCTAACCCTTGACCTCGACGGCCAGCTTTCGCGCGCTCTAGCGCGCCTGTTGAAAGCCGCAGAGGCAGAGCTTGATGCCGCTGAAAGAGCATCATGATTAAGATTACAAATCAAATACGTGAGGCCGGCTATCGTGCGCTTCAGCTCGACCAGATCGATCAGTTTGCTCCCGCTTTCAAACAGATCGTTCTTCAGCACATCCTGGCAGCCGGCGAGGCTGGCGATCCGGACTGGATTCTGTGCCGCTCGCGCGCGACAGCTCGCGAGCGCTGGATCGAAGATGAGAGCGAAGCGCGGCGCGCTGCCGCCGCCGACGACGCGGCGACGCCAGCGGAAGTCGTTGAGCGCTCGCTGCAAATCGCGAGCCTAGCAGTTGATGAAATTGTCGGCTTTTACCTGACCCGCGCAGGCGATGAGTATCTGCCCATCGAGCTGACCTCGCTCGACGGTGCGCCCGTCCTCTACATCCAGCACGCCGGCGTCTACCTTTGGTCGCCGAATTCGACCGAGCCGGCGACGCTGATGTGTTGGCTGAGCTGGCCCTCATATCCCCCTGGTTGGTAGCACACCTCCCCACAGATACAACCCCCTTTATTTGCATCGACAAAAAAATTTAGTGGGTTGTATCTCGCCCCTCTCTCTTCATCCTGATCTCAAGCACAACGCCTTGCGTTGAGTGACACCGCGGGGATTCTCCCCGCACCCCTCAATCGAAATACCACAGAAAACGCGAGCGTTTTCTGTCACACACCACGCAGCGCAAGCGCTGCACATCTGCCGCCCTGCCGGGCGGTGCGCCTTGCTGCGCAAGGCTTTACGGTGAATCGCTAGGCGATTCACCGCCCAAGCCTAGAAGTGGTGGTGTCTGTTGTGCCGCAATGCGTCGCGCGTGATTCAAGCGCTTCGCCGCACTGACATAGCAGTTGTGGCAGCAATTTCGCCGCCACGGAACAGGAGATTTGAACGTGAAAGCAAAACGAATTTCAGTGTCGATCCCGCCTGAAATCGAGCGCGCGGCGCGTGCGATTTCTGCAAAAAACGGCTGCTCAGTTGCTGCTGTCCTCGCCGATTTTATCGCTGCCGGCCAGCAAAAAATTGACCTCGGCGCGCACTTCGACGAGCTCAAAAATAATCTCAAAACCTCACCTTATGAAACGAATTTCAATGCTGAAACGATCGAAAAAATCAGTGCCGTCCTCGCTGAAATTCGCGCCGTCGTCTGCGAAGGGGCCGACGCTGGCGGACCGAAAAACTGCATCGCACTCCAACGCGAAGCCGCAGAAAAACTCTTTGAAGCCTCGTTTTTTTCTTCGGCCGTGATCGCCGAATTGAGCGCAGGCGAAATGCCGGGTGCCGTCAGACAGCCATTGATTCACTACGTCCGTTCCGCACGCGAAAAAACGCGCGAGCAGATGCGGCTCTTCCTCTCACTCATTTAGTTCGGAGATCACCATGTCCATGTCTTTGAAAAAGTTCGTGTTCGCTATCGTGTCGATTCTTATTGTCGTTCCGCTGCTCTGGCACTTCGTTTATGCAGCAGACTGGACGCTAAAGTACTGGCCGGACGGCGAAATCCGGCGCGCGTATATCCATGCGGTCTTACCGCCGCAGACGCCGGATGACCTTGAGAGGCTGCGCGCAATCGAGTGGCATCGTCGCGACGTGGCGGACAGCCTGATTCCCCGTGCAACCGTGTGCGTCTTCGTCGCCCTGCTGATTGGCGGCCTCGTCGCCTTTCTGCCTAGACGGCTGCGTAAGCGCGACGATAAGCACATCCGCGGCAGCATCATCGACGACGAGAAGTCGCTACGCCGCCGGATCGAGAAGGAGGGCAAATAATGGACGCCCTCCGCAAATTTTCCTGGCTGATTGACTTTGTCTTTGTCTACATTCTTGCGATCAATCTGTTGGATTTTGTACTACCTCCTTCCTGGCTGTCTGTTTCCGGTGCACTTCTGTACGCCGGATTTGTCGCGTTTCCGCCTGGCCTGTTTCGGAAACTGCGCTGCTGGATCGAGAAGGAGGGCAAATAATGGACGGCCTCCGCAAGCTTCCCCGTCTGGCTGCGCTCATCTTTGCCTACAGTCTTGCGATCTTTTTGTTGCTCGCCATCTGGCTAGGGCTGCCACCGCTGACCGCTGCCGGCATCTCGATCCTGTTCGGCGGCGTTACTGCCCTGGCGGTCGAATACATCCAGATCTCCGCACGCGAGACGTCGGCACCGGCGCACATCCACATAGGATCCGTGCCGATTCCCCGTGAGATCGAGGGCCGGCATTTCCTGATCGCAGGCACCACAGGGGTCGGCAAGAGCCAGGCGATCTTCGGCATGGTCCGCGATGCAAGGGCGCGCGGAGATCGCGGGCTGGCGCTGGACGTTGGGGGTGCCTACGTTTCGCGCTTCCTGCAGCCGGGCGACCTGGTCCTGTCGCCGGGTGACGCCCGGAGCGTGAAGTGGAACCCGTTCAAAGACCTCGACGACGTATTCAGTTACGCCAGCTTTTCCCGGGCCGTAATCCCAGACGGCACGGGGGACCAGGGTGAATGGCGCTTGTACGGTCAGAACCTGCTAAGCGCCGTCCTGAAATCACTTCACCACTCGGGCGACTGGAGCGTCAGCCGCCTGCTTCATCTTTTCTGCAACGCTGAGCCGCGTGAGCTCAAGCCGATTCTGGCCGGCACGCCGGCGGCGATTCTGACACAAGACGAGAACACGAGGTATCTGGGTAGCACTCGCGGCGTCACATCAAATTTCCTCGTGCCATTGTCCTTTCTGCCGGATGGCGGCGACTTTTCGATCAAGGATTGGGTCCGGAACTCGCCGAATGGGCAATGGCTGTTCCTCCCATACCGCGATAACCAGATCGCTGCGCTTCGCTCATTGCTGACGTGCTGGCTGCAGTTGGCAATTTCCGAAACCCTCTCCCTCGACGAGCGGACGGCACGTCAGACCTGGTTCATTGCCGACGAATTCGACACCTTGGGCAAGGTGAGTGCTGCAAAGGATGCACTCACCAAGCTGCGTAAATACCGTGGAAGCTGCGTATTCGGCCTGCAATCGGTGAGTCAGCTCCGCGCCACCTACGGCCGCGACGAAGCCCAAACCCTGCTCGCCTGCCTCTCATCCAAGCTCTATTTGCGCCAGGGCGACCCGGAAACGGCGAAGTACTGCTCCGACGATCTGGGCCAGTCCCAGATCCTGCGCACCGAGAAAAGCAGCAGTAAGCGCACCGGCCTCGGCGGCGACGGCAATGAGACGTCTGCCGAGAGGCACGTCACCGAGGCAATCGTCATGCCCTCCGAGCTCCAGAACCTGCCGGATCTGGACGCCTATCTCTCCTTGGCCGGCGATTACCCGATCGCGCGCGTCCGGATCCCGATCCCCCATCTGTCGCGCATCGCCGAGCCTTTCGTCGAGGAGGCATAACGATTGTGGCTACCTACTGGAGGATCTGACTCATGATTAACGTCAAGAACGTCGCAGCGGCCCAAGCCGAGAGCTATTACCGGGCAGATGATTACTACACACGGGGCGCTCCGCCGGCCGAATGGACCGGCAAGGGCGCCGCCCGACTCGGCCTCAGCGAGGCCAATGCCGACCGCCAGTTCGCTGATCTGCTGCGCGGCAAACTGCCCAACGGCGACGAAATCGCGCACGGCGCCGGCGGCAAGCGCCGCACGGGCGTCGACATTACGATCTCCGCGCCGAAGAGCGTTTCGATCGCGGCGCTGGTGAATCGCGACGAGCGAATCATTCGGGCACACCGGGAAGCCGTTCGCGCCGCATTGACCGAGGTCGAGGCGAGAATCACCGCGCGTCAGACGGCGGCCAATGTCGTCACGCGGGAGCCGACCGACAACATCGTTTGCCGGGCCGTCGAACACGATACGAATCGCCTGGGAGATCCGAATCTCCATAGTCACTGCGTGCTGCTGAACGTGACCCAGCGGGCGGACGGTACCTGGGTGGCCATCGAGAACCAGGAGGTCTACCGTGCGCAGCGCGAGCTCGATGCGGTGTACAAATCGGAGCTCGCCTGCCGCGTCGCGTCGCTCGGCTACCAACTGCGTGCCACGCGCGATGGCTTCGAACTGGCGTTCGTCACGGATGCACAGATCCGTGAGTACTCCCGGCGCAAGGAGGATGTCGACCGGGCGCTGGCCGAGCGCGGACTGACCCGCGAGCAGTCGACCGCTGCCGAGCGTGAGACAGCAGCGCTCGACACCCGCGATCGGAAACAAACCTATGACCGTGAGGCGCTGGTGGATGAGTGGGCGGCGCGCGGCGCGGCCGTCGGCCTTGATCGCGGCATTCCGGCCGGACCGCTTGACGGCCTTGCGGCGTCGCCGGAAGCCTCCGCACGGGAGGCTGTCGCGTTCGCGCTGGCGCATCTCGGCGAACGCGAGATGGCATGGAAGCCGGCCGAACTTCAGCGCGTGGCGCTGGGCGTCGCCTGGGGGAGCGCGTCCGTTGCCGACATCAAGCGCGAGGCCGCTCGCCTTGAGGCCAGCGGCGAGATCATCCGCAAGGCCGACGGCACGCTCACCACGAAGCAGGGGCAGGCACTCGAGCGGTCGATTCTCGATGCCGAGGCGCGCGGCCGGCAGGCTGTGCCGTCGCTGGCGAACGTCGAGGACGTTCGGCGTGAGCTCGAGGGCAGCAAACTCAAAGACAACGACAAACAGTTTGCTGCAGTCGTTTTTCTGATGACGACCCAGAACCGCGTCGTTGGGGTGCAGGGCAAAGCGGGCACCGGCAAGACGACGCTCCTCGAACAGTTCCGCCGGCAGGCGGAAGCCGCCGGCTACCGCATCGAGGGTGTTGCCCCCTCGCATTCGGCCGTCAAGGCGCTCGGCGAGGCCGGGATTCCTGCGCAGACCCTGCAGGGCTGGGAAGTGAGCGGCGGCAAGGGGCTAGACGCGCGCTCGATCGTTCTTCTCGACGAATCCTCTCTCGCGTCGGCAAAGCAAGTCGCTACCGTTCTGAGAGTGGCCGAAGCGGCCGGCGCTCGCGTCGTCTTGATCGGTGACAGCGGGCAGTACCAGGCAGTGGACGCCGGCAAGGCCTTCGAGCAGCTGCAGAGCGCCGGCATGGCGACGACTACCGTCGACAAGATGCTTCGCCAGCAGACCGAGCGGCTGCGAGAGGTCGCGCAGCTGTCGGCAGAAGGGAAGGGGCGCGAAGCGCTGGCCGCCCTGGGCGACTCGGTCAAGGAGATCGCGAGTCGGGAGGCTCGCCATCAGGCGATCGCTGAGCGTTACGCGCGCATGGATGCCGAATCGCGCCGTGAGTGTCTGGTGCTGACCGGATCGAACGCCGATCGACAGGCGCTCAACGCCGCGATCCGCGCCGAGCTCAAGCTGTCCAGCACCGGCGAGAAGGTCGAGGTCTTCCAGCGCGAGGATCTGACGGCCGCCGAGAAGCGGCGCGCCGCTTCATTCGTCGAGGGCCAGTCGCTGCGCTTCGAGCGTGACTACAAGAGCTTGGACTTTGTGCGCGGCGAGGTCGTTCGGGTGAATCGGATCGACGGCAATCAGCTGGTCGTTGCCCGCGCCGACGGGCGCGAGACGCGCATCACGCCCGCGCACCTTTCCGGCAAAGGTCTATCGGTCGGCAGGGTCGAGACACGCGAGCTCGCCGCCGGCGACCGGATCCGCATCACCGGCAACGTCGCCACGGCCGACGGCACCACGCTGCGCAACGGACAGCGGGCGACGGTGCTTGCCGTAGAAGCTGGCCGGCTGCGCGTCCAGGTGGATGGCGCCCGCAAGGCGGTCGAGATCGATGCACGAAGGTCGGCGCTATCGCTCGATCACGGATATGCCGCGACCGGTCACAGCGCGCAAGGTCTCGGGGCCCGGACGGTGCTGCTCGACCGGGATTCGAAGTCGCGGACAGCCTCGGAACGACAGTTCTACACCGATGTGACGAGATCGAAGGAACAACTCGAAGTCTTCACGGATTCCAGCGAAAAGCTTGCCGAGGCGATCAGCCGGCAGGTCGACAAGTCGGTTGCGCTTGAAATGCCACCTGCAGCTCCAGCGGTCTCCCGGCCGCTTCCGGCGCGAGACATCGAGCTCGAGCGCTGACTTCGCCGGGGCGACATAGCAGGTGTAGTCACTCATTCACCACAGGAGATATCGAACCATGAAAGCAATCAGGAATCGCGCCGCACTGGCGGCGCTCATCGTCGCAGTGCCGCTTGCAGTGCTGCCGCCGAGCGCAGTAGGCGGATCCGTTGGCGGCAACGGCGGGGCAACCGAAGTGACGCAGCTTCTCAACAATGCGGAACTCGCGATGCAGACCATTCAGGACGAGATCCGCAACCTCACGATCATGAAGCAGCTGGCGACCGATGTTATGCAGCAGATCCCGCTGGGCGAAGAGTTCGCCGAGATGTTCACGGAAGCGAAGCAGACCTACAAGGACGTCAGCGGGGCGCTTAACGCAACGCAAAAACTTTACGGGACCGTTTCCAACGCGAAGGATCTCGCGATGTTCCGGATACAGCAATTTTCCGCTTCCGGACTGGACTGGAAAGATTATCTGAAGCGAGAGACGGATCTCGCGCGCTGGCGCGGTGAGCAGACGACCTTTCTCGCGCAGAACGAGCAAATGGCAATAGCTGCTGTTCAGCAGGCGTTCTCGCAGGTCGAGGAGTTTCAATCTCGGATAGGTCGCACCTCAGGAACCCATCAGGCGGTCGGCCTTATGAATGCGCAGATGCAGACGCTGATTGGCCTGAACGCGACGGCGCTGCAGTCATCCTCAGCTCACTACCAGGCGCAAACGGCGGCGATGCAGCTCGAGATCGGCGAGCGAGAGCGTGCGGCGAAGCTGGCCGACGAATGGAAGAGGGCTCAGGACGAGGCGAACAAGCGAAGCCGGGAGAAGCTGGGAGGTGGCAAATAATGGACTTCTCAAGCGCAATGGATGCGATCTTCGCCGCCCTGACGGCGAATTCGCAGGCGATGGGGGGGCGGCTCCTCGATACGGGGCGGTCGCTCCTCTTCGCCATCGGGGCAATGGTCCTGGCAATCAAGATGGTGAAAACGATGACTCACCCGAATGGGCCGGCGCCGGTCATTTCAGAAGTTGTTTCGCTCGCTTTCACCTTCGGTCTGCTGCTCTATTTCATCAACAACTGGAATTACGTCTTCTTCCAGAGCTTCATTGGCGGCTTTGACTACATCGCCGCGAAAATCAGCGGCGGGGCTTCGGCGAGTAGTGGCATCGCGCTGGGCGCTACGGCGCTGATGAAGATCGCGCAGGACATCTGGGAGGCGGCGCCGGCGCTGGCAAAATCGCCGATCGAAGTGATGACCAATTTCCCGGCGTTCATCCTGGGAAGCCTGATCCGCCTGGCGATCATGCTCATTTTGATCCTGATAGGCGCGGTCTACGCAGCGATGCTGACGCTCTCTCAGATCCTGCTCACCGTGGCCGCAGTCTTGCTGCCAGCCTTCCTCCCGTTCTTGCTCATCGAGCAACTGAGTTGGATCGCGACGGGGGCGATGCGCTTCGCGGTTGTGAGTGCCTTGTACAAGATTGTCGGGATCTTCGTTATCACATTGATGCAGCCGGTCATTCCGGTGCTCGGACGGATCGCGGCATCGGCCGATCAGTCGGGGGCGGTTGATGTGGCAGCGATGGGTACGCTTCTCGCCTTCTCACTTACCTTGCTGTTCTTTTCCTTGCAGATAGCCAGCATCGCTAACGGGTTGGTGTCGGGTCATGTTGCGGCTACCTTCCGGGTGCCGCAGGTTCCCAAGGCCGGTGGGGACAAGGCTGCTGGGAAGGATTGATATCTTGTCCTTCTCTCTTAACTGCAAGAGCATGGGGCGTCCCCGGCATACTGCGCCGGGGACCGGGCTCCCCCAGGGTAGCCGGGTCAAGCCCGGCTATCTCCCCGCAAGGGGGAGACAAGGCCCTTCTGATCCCTCGCCCTTGCGCCGTCCCGGCGCTGTGAATCGGGGCAAGCACGGCCAGCGCTATGCGCTCGCCTGCCCCGCGACCGACCGCCGGGGCGGACGGTCAGAAGTGACGGCGCTTTGCGCCTCTGTTGGCCGGGAAGCCGTTTGCATTGCGCAAACCCCGAGTCACCTCCTTTTTATAGCTCGGCGATCTGCATCAGTCCTAAACGAGCCGAGAGTCGGGTATAGGCGCCGACGTGTATCAGGCCGGCCCCGTAAAGCAAGGGGGTATTCGTAACAGCCGGCTGGTGAAGCGTCGCCGACTGTTACAAACCTTCCCCCTTGCTTTACTCAAAAGCGCCGGCCTGATCCCCGACGGCATACCCGGCTCTCAACTCAGGACTGATGCAGATCACCACAAAAAGGAGATGACTCATGCGCACTACAAACAACCCGGCCGACCAAGCAAAAGCAACGGACCCGGATCAATCTAGGCCCGATGCCTGGGAGAGGCGGGAACGGCTTTACGAGCTTTATCACGTACTGCTTCGGAGTGCGACCAGGACGATGGCGGACCACCTGACGTTTGGCGGAAAAAGAACTACGGCTGTTTACTTCGAACAGATTGGGCAGTTGCAGGCATTCATGGACACGATTTCGGATCACCAGGATTGGAGGAGGTAAGCATGGGGTTCTTGGGTCAAGTGAAACGGGGCCTTGCCTATGGGCTGGGGGGCGGGCTGGGTTGGTCGATCGGCAACGCAATCGGTAACTTCGTCGTGACCTGGGTCAAACGCATTGCCCTGATTATTTTCCTGGGTGGCGGCGCGGGTACGGTTTCCATGTGTCAGCAGGGAAGGGGGCCGTTCGATGGCCCGAAGGAAAAGCCGGCGGCGGAACAGCCGGCGAAAACGATCAAACAACAGCAGCACCAACAACAGTAAGGAGATTTAGCATGCGAAAGAAGAGAACATTTTTCCCAGGCATCCCGAGGCGCGACGACGGGCGTGTCGCGTGGTCGGCTACCGACAGGGAGCTGGAGGAGATTCACCAGGATCTGGCCGGGCGCGAGAAATTCTCTGAGCAGCGGCCGGAGGTTACAAACCGGAGCTTTGAGGGGGCGCTGCGGCATGCCGTCCTGGCACTCTGGCAGGATCAGCCCTACTTTGTTGTGGCAGGAACCATCTGTTTCGTCCTGAGCATAGTGATGCAGATCGTTGGAGCATTCAAATGAACCCAACGATAAAGCCGGCAGGGGTTTGCCCTTCCTGCAGCATCCCGGCGATTTGGCAGGTTGACGGGCATCCGCGCTGCGTAAACTGCGGTGCGGGGCAGGCGAGCGAGACGGCCATCGAGCGAGACATGGTCTTCCCCTCAGTTGGCGTCAACGTCGTTGTTGTCTCCGGCGTTGAGCAGCACGGCGAGGAGGTTCTGCCCTTCGGCCAGATGGAGATTTCTGTTCAGGCCGAAGGATCTCGCGGCCCTGTCGCCGCGAGTCTGTCTTCGTTCGATTTATCGCCAGAGGTGATGCGAGAACTAGCCGGGTTTCTGATTAAGCACGCTGATCGTGTTGAGCGGCTGGGCCGGCGCGATTTAGCAAGCTAAATCCATAGCGTCTTTGAAAACGCTTTGAAAACGTTTCGAAGCAGTTTGGAATCTGGTGCCGGGTGGTGGTGCAGGTTATTACGCGTTTGAAGCGTTTTCGAAACCGTTTTCAAACGCGTAATGCGCTGCAATTACTTTGCGGATTGAACCAATTTCTCGTGCAGCGATTTTTCCAGCAGCGCGGTGTAATCAGCCAGTAAAGACGACTTGGAATTAAGATCCATCTGCTTGGATGAAACATAGCGCAGTGATATCTCGATCCGAGAGCCTTTTCCAGCACCGGAGATGGCGACGTTTGTAAGCCAATTTCCTTTCTTCCCTTGCACAATCCCGCTGTCTTTGTCTGATATGGTCAGTGTTCCAAACGAAGCCATCGCCTGCGCTGCAGCTGTATGCGAAGCAGATGGCGATTTGGTCGACGAATACGCGAAAACTTCCGGTTGTTGTTGCGCTTCAGCCGATGCTCCAGCCATACCAACAGTTGCCTGGCATCCGCTGAGAAGCAACGTCGCCGCGGCGGATGTGCTTATCACTAATAGCTGTATTGCGTTCATTATTTCCCTTTGTCAAATAGCCTCTTTAGTGGCGCGCTACTGTAGGAGCTTTGCGGCATCAAGATCACCGGCCTCTATCGCGTAGTCCAATGCGGTTTTTCCGTTCTTGTCTTTAATCGATTTATCTGCGCCCTCCTTAACCATTATTTTGATTAAGGGGGCAGCCGAGACAACTGTTTGAAAAACGTCGCGCGATGGTTTTCCTTGGCTCTCGGCAGCCATCATCAGGGCTGTTTTTCCATTTTCATTGATGGCGTTGATTGGGCTATTGCTGAATACCCAGGAGAAAAACATCATCGTAATTGAAGGGTCGTTTGAGCGAGAAAACTGGGCTGCTTGATAGGTTAATCCATGGCTTGAGGCAAGGTGCATCAAGGCGTTTTTTGCTTCAGGGCGGGGTGCGTTTTTGTCGGTTGATCGAGTGATAAAAGGTTTTCTGAAGTCGTAACCGTTTGCTTCGAGAGTCTGCAGCACTTTTACGCCACGAACAGCGACATTCGTTGGCATTTTTGCCCGTTTGACATCATTAGGCCCAAATTTTTGCGAGCCACTGAACACCGTATCAGTCAGAAATTGTTCAATCGGGGTTCGTGCTCGTGGATAGGCGGCGGTAACTGGACTCGCTCCCTTTTTTAGGCACAGATCGACGGTGGCAATGCAATCGTCAACGCCCTTTTGAGTGACGTCATCGCCGAGATTCGGTATGCGCGAAAACACCGAATACATGATCTCAGGGTCGCTAAAATCCACTCCTCCACGATCGGCAATCATTTTTGCCATGCCAATGTCGCAATTTCCAACTGCAGCCAGAAACCCCTTTTGATTGCGGGGTTCGGCTGCAAAGGACGGCGCGCATCCAGAAAACACCATGCCGAGAACGAGCGACAGCGAAGCCAGCGTCAACGAGCGTGCTTTTTTCATCAATTTTCCGTGGGTCTACTTTGATTGAGATGCTACTTGCGCCAAGGCCTTCTCGATTTTTTTGTCGGTCTTATACTGCGACAAAGCGTAAACGGACCAAATGGCGGCGGGTATCCACCCAATGAGAGTGAACTGAAGTGCCAAGCAGATAACCCCAGAAATTGGCCTTCCAATTGTGAAGAATTGGAGCCAAGGCAAAAGAATGGCGAGCAATAAACGCATAAAACTACCTCCTGGTAGTTCTGCAATCCAGAGCAGAACTTTTTTTGGAAATGGTTTTTTGTATCCCTGTTCCAATCAAAATGGGACAAATTTGGGCATGGCGCCGCCGTTATCGTCCGTGATTGTCTGGTATTTTTTGGGACAATTTTGGGACACAGAATACCAAACGATAGCTAAATCGGATATTATTTTTCGGGAGCAGATGAGCGCGGAAAGGGAATAAAAAAACCCGCAAAGCCTTGAGCCATGCGGGTTTTGTACTACTGGCGGAGACGGAGGGATTCGAACCCTCGATACGAGTTTTAGCCCGTATGCTCCCTTAGCAGGGGAGTGCCTTCGACCTCTCGGCCACGTCTCCGGAAGGGCGCGATGATAGCCGTTTCACCGCACCCGGTCAAACAAGAAACCGCCCGATTACGCGTCCAGACCGAAGGTCTTGTGCAGCACGCGCACGGCGAGTTCCAGGTACTTCTCGTCGACGACGACCGAGATCTTGATCTCGGAGGTCGAGATCATCTGCAGGTTGATGCCGTCTTCGGCGAGCGCGCGGAACATCTGGCTGGCGACGCCCGGGTGCGAGCGCATGCCGACGCCAACCGCGGAAACCTTGCAGATCTTGTTGTCGCCGACGATATCGCGTGCGCCGATGTGGCTCTTGACGCTTTCGAGCACACCCATGGCTTTGTTGAACTCGCTGCGGTTCACCGTGAACGAGAAGTCGGTGGTGCCGTCGTGGCCGACGTTCTGGATGATCATGTCGACGTCGATGTTGGCGTCGGCGATCGGGCCGAGAATCTGGGCGGCGATGCCTGGGCGATCGGGGACGCCGAGAACGGTGAGCTTGGCTTCGTCGCGGTTGAAAGCGATGCCGGAGATGATCGGTTGTTCCATGGACTTGTCTTCCTCAACAGTGATCAGCGTGCCTTCGCCTTCGTCGGTGAAGCTGGAGAGCACGCGCAGTTTGACCTTGTACTTGCCGGCGAATTCGACCGAGCGGATCTGCAGCACCTTGGAGCCGAGGCTGGCCATTTCCAGCATCTCCTCGAAGGTGATGGTGTCGAGTTTCTTCGCTTCCGGCACGACGCGCGGGTCGGTGGTGTAGACGCCATCGACGTCGGTGTAGATCTGGCACTCGTCGGCTTTCAGCGCCGCGGCGAGCGCGACGGCGGATGTATCCGAGCCGCCGCGGCCGAGCGTGGTGATGTTGCCGTTCTCGTCGGCACCCTGAAAACCGGCAACGACGACGACATTGCCGTCGGCGAGATCCTTGCGGATTTTCTGGTCGTCGATGTCGAGGATGCGTGCCTTGGTGAAGGTGCTGTCGGTCAGCACGCGCACCTGCGGGCCGGTGTAGCTCTTCGCCTTGCAGCCTTCCTGCATGATCGCCATCGCCAGGAGGCCGATGGTGACCTGCTCGCCGGTGGCGGCGATCACATCCAGCTCGCGCGCATCCGGTGACGGCATGATTTCCTTGGCCAGTGCGATGAGACGGTTGGTCTCGCCCGACATGGCCGACGGCACGACGACGACGTCGTGCCCCATGGCTTTCCAGCGCGCCACGCGCTTGGCGACATTCTTGATGCGGTCGGGGGAGCCGACCGACGTGCCGCCATACTTCTGAACTATCAACGCCATTGCTGATCCAAAAAGTGGTTGCGGGAAAAGGTGCGATTTTAGCCTATCGGGGGTTGATAAGTAAGGGGAAAGCGAGCCGGAAATGCCCGTGGTTGCGGGCGGGATATACCGTTAGCAAATGCCGCTTGCAAATTTATCCAGAATGACTATACTGCGTCATGTATTACTAAGGTCATAGGCCGAAGCATGTGCGGCGGCGTAGATATGGCCATGGAAACTGGGGAGTTTTTCCCGTCGGTACCACTGACATTCAATGAGACGAGAGGATAGCCATGAGCAACGTCAAAGCGATCGAGAAGGTCGAACCCCGTGAAATCCGCCGCAAGCTCGGCCTGAACCAGCAGCAATTCTGGTCGAAGATCGGCGTCACCCAGAGTGGTGGCTCCCGTTACGAGAGCGGCCGCAACATGCCGAAGCCGGTACGCGAACTGCTGCGCCTGGTGCATGTCGAGCAGGTCGACATCCAGCGTGTCAAGCGCGAGGATCTGGAAGTCATCGAGTATCTGAAGGCCAGCGATCCGGAGCTGTTCAAGAGCCTGAAGAAGGCGGCCAAGACCAAGGTCAAGAAGGCGGCCTGATCGACAGGATGAGGGCGCTCAGGGGTTGAGGCTCACCTCGATCCCGAGTGCCCGGATCCGGTCGGCAAAAGCTGACATTTCTGCGACCGGGAGCCGGCCAATGCGGGCGGCTTCCGGCTGCAAAGAGGGGCGTGCAAGACCGTACAGGTGCACGCCCCTGATTTTTTGTGCGAGCGTCTGCAGCAGTACGAGGTAGGCCGTTTTCTCCGCTTCGTCCGGGGCCTGTCCGTCGAGCGCGAACCAGCAGGTCTGCACCCAGGTCGGGGCGAGTTCGGCGCAGCGGGCCAGCGTCTCGGCAGCCTTCGCCGGGCTGACCGAAGTCTTGTTGACGGCGGCGATGCCGGCGGCGGTCGCGCGGTCGATCTTGAACCAGACTTCGCCGTCGGCGTCCGCAATTCCGGCAAGGCCGCGTTGCACATCCTCGCGGTGGATCAGGCTGCCGTTGGTAATCAGTCGCAGCTTCACGTCGGGTAGCAGGTGGTGGCGTTGCATGGCGCCGATGACCAGTGCAACTGCATCGGCGAACTCCGCTGCGCTGGTCGGCTCGCCGTTTCCCGAGAATGCAATGTCCATCAAGCGGCGCGCGCCGTCCGGCACTTCGCGCGCCATGAAGTCCCCGTGCACGATATCCGTGAGCATCGCGTCGAGTTCGCTGGCAAGCACGGCGAGGTCGATCGGTGGCGGGCCGCCGCGTGAGAGATTGGGCACCTGGCAGTAGACACAGGCCCAGTTGCAGGCGTTGTTCGGGTTCAGGTTTATGCCGACGGAAACGCCGCCCGCACGTCGCGAAACGACGGGGTACACATAACGGAAGCCGCTGTAATCGCGGCGATGATCAGTAGTCGTGAGCATGTTCTCAGGGGGGCGGACTATTCCCGGATGATATAATCCTTCGCTGTTCCGCACATGGTCGCACACGGAATTTCCCATGCAAATCACCCGCCGCCTCGAATTCGATGCCGGTCATCGCATCCCCGATCACAAGAGCCAGTGCCGGCACCTGCACGGGCATCGCTATGCACTGGAGCTCACGCTTTCAGGTGACATCATTCGTCGTGACGGCGATGCCGCAAATGGCATGGTGATGGATTTTTCCGAGGTCAAGGCGATTGCGAAAGCGCATGTCGTCGATCTCTGGGACCACGCCTTCCTCGTGTTTTCCGGCGATGCCGCGGTTGTCGATTTTCTCTCCTCGCTGCCGGGCCATAAAACGGTCGTGCTTGATTGCGTGCCGACCGCCGAGAACCTTGCGGAGGCGGCCTTTCGCATCCTCGATCCGGTCTACCGCGATACCTACGGCAACGATTTGCGCCTCGAACGCGTACGCCTCTATGAAACGCCCAACTGCTGGGCCGATGCCGTTCGCTGACTGCGTTCAGAGCGCCAGTACCAGCAGCGCGGCAAGCGCCAGGACAGCCATGATCCGCAGCGCATGATCCGAATGCAGCGGCGGCTCTTCAGGCGCCGCTGCATCGATCAGTTGCGGCGGAAACTGCCTTGGCGGCAGGGGGATGATCTTTCGCTGCCTGAGGTCGCGCGGCACCCGCGCACGGTATTCGCCACTGTTTGCGATTGCATGGCTGCCCCACGCCCGGCTCGATGGAAACTGGGGAACGCGCACGAAATGCAGGCCATCGATATCCTCGGCCAGTGTCTGTTCGAAGCGGGATAGCTTGCGGCCGGTTTCTCCCCGCGCCAGGCGCAGGAGATCGGCGCCCACCTCCTCGAAGGCGACGGCCGGGTAGAGCCGCGTCTGTTCTTCGCTGAGGTAATCGAAACTCGCCTTGCCGCGGGCCAGGCTGCCGGTGGCAATTGCGACCAGCGGCAGCGCGGCGCAAGCACGCAGCCAGCTTTCCGCCCCGATCCCGGGAATGCGCCAGTCGAGTGCGCGCAGCGTGTCAAGGCTGATGCCGGCGCAGTTCATTCGCGCATGCTGATAGCGGAACGGGCGCAGATAGAACTGCCGGAAGCGGCGATTCAACGCCGCCTGCACGTACATCGCGGTGCGTTCATCGTGCAGCGTCGCGAGCAGCATGCACGAAGGTCGATACCAGGCCTGGCCGGCGTTGAGGTCGGCCAGATAGTTTTCGAGCGGCACCGGTGCCGCGATGATGCCCTTTTCGCTCTGGGCGTCGAGCGTGTAGAAATTATTTACCAGCCAGTCGTGCATGCCGCCATCGGCGCCCAAGCGGCCGGTGATCACCGCGAAATGCCCGCCATGCGCCTCGTCGTCGTCGCCCTGCGCGCCGTTCAGGATGAGCCCCAGCACGGGCGTGCCGGGGCCGGGGGGCTGCGCGCCCTCGCGCTGCCACCAGGTCTCGACCGAAAAGGGCGCGCGTGCGCCGCCATCGGGCAACGCCCGCACGCGTTCGCGCACGGCAGAACCGTCTGCCTCGGGCAGGGGGGCGAGTTCGGAGGCGGGCGGCAGGCGGAAATCGGCCGGCCACAGGCTGTGTGCCACGAAATGTCCGCCGTCCATCTCCCCGCGAATGCGCAGATCACGCTCCGCCAAGAAGCGCGCGCTGCTTGCATCGAACCAGCTCTGGTTGAGTGGCCCGCGATCGACGAGGGTGAATGGGAGGCGTTGCGCGGCGTGCGCAGGAGAATCCTCCTGCTTCACCAGCAAGGTGTCGTTCTGCAGCCGTGCCTCTTCCAACACCTGGGGGGCTGCGATCCAGACCAGCGGAGGGTATTCGGCCGCGCCGCCCAGCGGCGTCGCATCGTGCCAGGCAGCGATGTCCGCATCGGCATGCATGGACGCATCCACCCCCGACAGTGGTTTGTCCGGGCGTGGTGCAGCGATCCATTCGTTGCTGAACAGCCAACGGACCTGCGGCGTTGCGGATACGGCGGCATCACCCATGCAGATCGAAAAATCGATCTGCGGGTACAGGCCGAAACGGTCGTCGCGCGATGCGGCACCGGTATTGGCGATGAGGTGCGAGCCGGACGAATCGGTCATGCAGCCTGGGCGGAGGAGGGTATGGCGGAAGCGGTGAGATTCGAACTCACGAAGGGTTGCCCCTTGCCGGTTTTCAAGACCGGTGCAATCGACCACTCTGCCACGCTTCCGGAGGGCGCCGATGATAGCACGTCACACACTGTTACTTGCCGCGTTGCAACTTTTGCCGCGCTTCGGTAGTCTCACGGCCGTATCGATTTAATCCCTGGAGGATGAAAGCCATGCAAGAACAGTATCAATGGGGTTCCGCCGCACCGGTTGCCCAGCAGTCGGCGGAGCAGATCGCCCTGCAGCAGAACCGTGTCCTGCGCAACACCTACCTGATGCTTGCGCTGACGATGGTGCCTACCGTCATCGGCGCGCTGATCGGTGTGCAGCTGAAGTTCTCGTTCTTCGCCGGCAGTCCGCTGATTTCCTTCCTGCTCTTCCTCGGCATTGCCTTCGGCTTCTTCTGGGGCATCGAGAAGACCAAGAACAGCCCGCTGGGGGTTGCACTGCTGCTCGGCTTCACCTTCTTCATGGGCCTGATGCTGTCGCGCATCCTGCAGGTGGCGCTCGGCTTCTCGAACGGCGGCACGATGATCGCCATGGCCGCAGGCGGTACCGGCGCCATCTTCTTCACGCTCGCCGGCATTGCCTCGACGACCAAGCGCAACTTCACCGGTATTGGCAAGTTCCTGTTCGTCGGCGTCATCGTCCTGCTGCTGGCGATCGTGGCCAACATTTTCTTCCAGATTCCGGCGCTGGCGCTGACGATCTCGGCCGTGGCTGTGATGCTGTTCTCGGCCTACATCCTGTACGACATCAGCAACATCGTGCACGGCGGCGAGACGAATTACATTACGGCGACGCTGGCGGTGTACCTCGACATCTACAACGTCTTCGTCAGCCTCTTGAATCTGATCATGGCCTTTACCGGCGAACGCGACTGACACTGGAAGCGCTCCGGATGAAAGGCGGCTGCGGCCGCCTTTCGCTTTTGCGGAATCAGATCAGGATGGCGGCGGCGACGTGCCGACCTTCGGCGACGAGGATGTTGTAGGTGCGGCAGGCGGCGCGGGTGTCCATGACTTCGAGCCCGATGCCGGCAGCGATCAGCGGTTGCAGCAGTGCCGGGTTCGGCCAGCGCAGGGTTGCGCCGGTACCGAGCAGCAGGATTTCCGGGCGCAGGCCGGCAAGCGTTGCAAAATCGGCTTCGGTGAGTGTGTCGAAGCTGGCTTTTGTCCACTCCGGCAGAATCTGCCCGGGCAGCACGGTCACGTTGTTGCGGTGCTCGATGCCGTTGACCGCAACGTGGCCGTCGCCGTAGCCGGTGAAGGCGTTGACGCCGTCGGTTTTCGAGAGATGGAGCTTCACGGCAAATTGCGGTGCACAATACGATAAAGTAGGATTATACCTTTTCCCGCAGAGCGCCTATTGGCGCGATTTTTGGCGACCCGACACCCCATGAAGGACTTTCCCCGCATCAAGCGCCTGCCGCCCTACGTGTTCAACATCACGGGCGAGCTGAAGATGGCCGCCCGTCGCCGGGGCGAGGACATCATCGACATGAGCATGGGCAACCCCGATCAGCCCACGCCGCAGCACATCACGGACAAGCTGGTCGAGGCGGCGCAGCGCGAGAACACCCACGGCTATTCGATCTCGAAGGGTATCCCGCGGCTCAGGAAGGCGATCTGCGACTGGTATCAGCGCCGCTACGACGTGAGCTTCGATCCGGAATCGGAAGCCATCGTCACCATCGGATCCAAGGAAGGCCTCGCCCACCTGATGCTGGCGACGCTCGACCGCGGCGACACCGTGCTGGTGCCGAACCCCTCGTACCCGATCCACATCTACGGCGCGATCATCGCCGGGGCGGACATCCGCTCGGTGCGCATGACGCCGGATGTCGATTTCTTCGAGGAGTTGCAGCGGGGGATCAAGGAGTGCACGCCGAAGCCGAAGATGATGATCCTCGGCTTCCCGTCGAACCCGACGGCGCGCTGCGTCGAACTCGAATTTTTCGAGCGTGTCATCGCGCTCGCCAAGCAGCACGACATCCTTGTCGTGCACGACCTCGCCTATGCCGACATCGTCTTCGATGACTACAAGGCGCCGTCGATCATGCAGGTGCCGGGCGCGCGCGACGTCGCCGTCGAGTTCTTCACCATGTCGAAGAGCTACAACATGGCGGGCTGGCGTGTCGGCTACATGGTCGGCAACAAGGAACTGGTGTCGGCGCTCGCGCGCATCAAGAGCTACCACGACTACGGCACCTTCACGCCGATCCAGGTCGCCTCGATCATCGCGCTCGATGGCGACCAGAGCTGCGTCGAGGAAATCCGCGCCATGTACCAGACGCGCCGCGACGTGCTCGCCAAGGGCCTGCACGAAGCCGGCTGGATGGTCGAGGTGCCGAAGGCCTCGATGTACATCTGGGCAAAGATCCCGGAAGCCTATGCGTCGATGGGTTCACTCGAATTTGCCAAGAAGCTGCTGGCGGAAGCACGTGTCGCAGTGTCGCCGGGCGTCGGCTTCGGCGAGTACGGCGACGACCACGTGCGCTTTGCACTGATCGAAAACGAAGAGCGGACGCGTCAGGCGGTTCGCGGCATCAAGGACATGTTCCGGAAAGACGGTTTGCTGTAATGCGCCCCATCAAGAAATCCGCCAAGCTCGCCAACGTCTGCTACGACATCCGCGGCCCCGTGCTGCAGAAGGCCAAGCAGATGGAGGAAGAAGGCCACAAGATCATCAAGCTGAACATCGGCAACCTCGCCGCGTTCGGCTTCGACTCGCCGGAAGAGATCCAGCAGGACATCATCCGCAACCTGCCCAATGCGGCGGGCTATACCGATTCGAAGGGCATCTTCGCCGCGCGCAAGGCGATCATGCACTACTGCCAGCAGAAGCACATCAAGGGTGTGACGCTGGAGGACATCTACGTCGGCAACGGCGTCTCCGAGCTGATCGTGATGGCGATGAACGCGCTGCTCGACGCCGGCGACGAAGTGCTGGTGCCGGCGCCCGACTATCCGCTGTGGACCGCCGCGATCAGCCTCTCCGGCGGCACGCCGAAGCACTACCTGTGCGACGAGGCGAACGGCTGGCTGCCCGACCTCGACGACATCCGCGCCAAAATCACGCCGAAGACCAAGGCCATCGTCGTCATCAATCCGAACAACCCGACCGGCGCGCTGTATCCCGACGAACTGCTCAAGGAACTCATCGAGATCGCCCGCCAGCACCACCTCATCATCTATTCCGACGAGGTGTACGACAAGGTGCTCTACGACGGCGTCACGCACACGGCGATCGCCTCGCTCTCCGAGGACGTGCTGACGATCACCTTCAACGGCCTGTCGAAGAACTACCGTTCCTGCGGCTACCGCGCCGGCTGGCTGGTCGTCTCCGGCGACAAGCGCCGGGCGAAGGATTATATCGAAGGCCTCGACATGCTCGCGTCGATGCGCCTGTGCGCCAACGCGCCGGGCCAGCACGGCATCCAGACAGCACTCGGCGGCTACCAGAGCATCGACGACCTCGTCGCGCCGGGCGGCCGCATGTGCCGCCAGCGCGACGTCGCGCACGAGCTGATCACGGCGATCCCGGGCGTCACCTGCGTCAAGCCGAAGGCGACGCTGTACATGTTCCCGCGCCTCGACCCGAAGGTGTACCCGATCGAGAACGACCAGGATTTCATCGCCGAACTGCTGCAGGAAGAAAAGGTCCTGCTGGTGCAGGGCACCGGCTTCAACTGGCCGCAGCCGGACCATTTCCGGCTGGTGTTCCTGCCGCACGAGGACGACCTGCGCGAGGCCATCGACCGCATCGCCCGCTTCCTAGAGGGCTATCGCAAGCGGCATGGCACGGCCTGAGGTCGTCGAGATCACGGGTCCGGCCGGCGAGCTTGCCGAACCCGCATGGCTGGCGCGCGCCGAAGGCGTGCATCGGCAGTTGCGGCCGGGCCTGCCGGCCGGCTACGCCGATCGCCTGTGCGCGGTCTTCGCCAATGGCGGGCGCATGGCGGTGGTAACGGATGGTGAGAGTGTCAGGGCGGTCGCGCTGTGGCGTCTGATCGAGAACACTTACGAGGGGCGTCGCCTCTACGTCGATGATCTCGTCACCGACGAAGCGCAGCGTTCGCAGGGCTTCGGCAAGATGCTGTTCGACTGGCTGCAGGCGAAGGCGCGGCAGCTCGGCTGCGATGTGATCGCGCTCGACTCTGGCGTGCAGCGGGCCGGGGCACACAAGTTCTATTTTCGTGAGGGGATGCACGTTCCCTCGTTTTGCTTCAGGAAGGTAATCAAATGAAACCCATCAATGTAGGCCTCATCGGCATCGGCACCGTCGGCGGCGGCACCTGGACCGTCCTCAAACGCAACGCGGAGGAAATCACCCGCCGCGCCGGACGCCCGATCCAGATTACCGTCGTTGCCGACAAGAACGTCGAACTGGCGAAGCAGATCACCGCGGGAGCCTGCAAGGTGACCGACGACGCCTTTGCCGTTGTGAACGACCCGGATGTCGAAATCGTCGTCGAGCTGATCGGCGGCTACGGCGTCGCCAAGGACGTGGTCATGCAGGCCATCGCCAACGGCAAGCACGTGGTTACCGCCAACAAGGCGCTGCTCGCCGTGCACGGCACCGAGATCTTCACCGCCGCGCAGCAAAAGGGCGTCATGGTCGCCTTCGAGGCGGCGGTCGCCGGCGGCATCCCGATCATCAAGGCGCTGCGCGAAGGCCTCACCGCCAACCGCATCGAGTGGGCGGCCGGCATCATTAACGGCACGACCAACTTCATCCTTTCCGAGATGCGCGACAAGGGCCTTTCCTTCGACACGGTGCTGAAGGAAGCGCAGCGCCTCGGCTATGCCGAGGCCGACCCGACCTTCGACATCGAGGGCGTCGATGCCGCGCACAAGGCGACGCTGATCTCGGCCATCGCCTTCGGCATCCCGGTGCAGTTCGACAAGGCCTACGTCGAGGGCATCACCAAGCTCGAAGCGTCCGACATCAAGTACGCCGAACAACTCGGCTACCGCATCAAGCTGCTCGGCATCGCCAAGCGCCGCAGCAATGGCGTCGAGCTGCGCGTCCATCCGACCCTGATTCCGGCGAAGCGCCTGCTCGCGAACGTCGAGGGCGCGATGAACGCCGTGCTGGTCAAGGGCGACGCCGTCGGCGCCACCCTCTACTACGGCAAGGGCGCCGGTGCCGAGCCGACGGCCTCGTCGGTGATCGCCGACCTCGTCGACGTCACCCGCCTGGCCACGGCCGATGCCGCGCACCGCGTGCCGCACCTGGCCTTCCAGCCGGACGCCATGTCGAACCTGCCGATCCTGCCGATGAGCGAGATCGAGACCGGCTACTACCTGCGCCTGCGCGTCGAGGACAAGCCGGGCGTGCTCGCCGACATCACCCGCATCCTCGCCGACCAGCAGATCTCGATTGACGCGCTGCTGCAGCGCGAACCGGAAGAGGGCGAGGGCGAGACCGACATCATCGTGCTCACCCACGTCTGCAAGGAAAGCGCGGCCGACGCGGCGATTGCGAAGATCGAGGCACTGCCGGCCCAGAAGGGCAAGGTCAAGCGCATCCGTCTGGAAGAACTGCAGTAATGGCTCGGCTGGCCCGCCTCCTGCTGACCCTCGTCGTCTGCTGGGGGCTGGCTGCCTGCGAAACGATGCCGGACGTGCTGATCACGACCGGCACCGGTGGCATCAAGATCCAGGCCGAGCGACTCGTCACGCAGGTGTACGCGGAAACGGATGCGCCGCTGCCGTACGGCGGGCCCGACATCGACAACCCGCTCGCCGCGATGAAGCAGCGCTGGTCGCAACTGAAGCCGCTGCTGGCGGATGGAACGCTCGGCTTTACCGAGGACGGTGACGTCGCGATCCACAACCCCGGCGGGCGCGACAAGGCGGCAGCGAAGGCGCTGCGCGCACTGGTTCGCGCCGAGAATAACGACCGCCATGTCCTGTATCGGGCGATGACGGCGGCCGGCGGCTACTCGATGGTGCAGGGGACCGGCATGCTCGATTACACCGAGGATGTCTTTGCCGAACAATGGGCAACGCAGGCCCCCAAGGGGTGGTGGATTCAGGATTACCGGGGCCGCTGGTTCCAGAAATAGGCGCGGCCTGGGGATTAATACCCGACAATTTTTGTCGGAATACGACTTGCATCAAGGAACGATGCGTCGCCGCTCGGCAGAATTGCGCGGTTCTGATCGATAAACCCAGTTCTGCCAAGGAGTTAGCATGCAGCCGATCCACGTTTGCAACCACACCACCCCGGAAGCCATCTACCCGTTCGACGCCCGCGGCGTCGCCAAGCGCTTCCGTCACGCAGCCATCTTCGGCGCCCTCGATTCGCTGCATCCGGGCGAGACGATGCGCTTCTGCAACGACCACGATCCGCTGCCGCTGTTGGCGCAGCTGCAGGCCCGCTACGGCGATGGCATCACCATCGAATACCTGCAGCGCGAGCCGGGCGCGATCGTCATCGACTTCACGCGGGTCGGTTGAAGCTCCTCGGCCTTCTCGCCTTCCTGAGTCTGCTGCTGGCGCCCGCCCTGGGCGCCAGCGCTGTTTTGGCGCCCGTCGCGGCGCTCCATGTCGCCTTCGCGATCGGCATCCTGCCCCTCATCTTCGGGGCCATGCTGCATTTTGTGCCGGTGCTCACGCGCAGCGCCGGCCCGCACCGTGCCATTGCCGCACTGCCCTTCGCCGCCGCCGCGAACGGGCTTCCCGTCGTGCTCGCCATGCAGGGCATCCTGCCGCGCAGCATGCTGCATCTGGCGGCCGTCTTCGATCTGCTGCTCGCGCTGACCCTCATTGTCTGGATGGTCCGCCGTGCGCGCCGCACCCTCGGCGCGCCGCATCCGGGCTGGCGCTGGTATGCCGCAGCGCTGTCCATGCTTGCACTGGCGCTCCTCGCGGTGCCGCCGCTGCTCAGCGGCATTGAACCCGGCGCGCTGCGCCTCTTCCACCTGCATGCCAACACCGCCGGGCTGATCGGTCTGGCCGCGCTCGGCACCTTGCCGGTGCTGCTGCCCACCGCGCTCGGCAAACCCGATCCGCAGGCCGCGCCGTGGTTGCGGCGGCGCCTCTTCGTGGCGGTCGTCGGTGTGCTCTTCCTCGCCACCGGCGCCGCACTGTGGTGGCCGCTGACTCTGGTGGGCGGCGCCGTTTTGGGTGTCCTCGCGCTCGGCCTCTTCGCCCACTGGTGGCGCGTGTTTGGCGCCGCAACAGTCTTCGCCGACGGCGCCGCCGCGCCGCTCGCTGCCGCGACGGCGGGTTTCGGGCTGCTGCTCTTTGCCGGCGCGCTGCACGGCACCCGCCTGTTCGATGCGGCAGGCATGACCTGGGCCTTCGTCGCCGGCTTCCTGCTGCCGCTGGTCAGCGGTGCGCTCTCGCAACTTCTGCCAGTGTGGCGTTTTGCCGGCCCCAACTCTCCGGCACGGCAGGAAATGCGGCGTCGGCTGGTGCGCTGCGGCCGCTGGCGGGCAGGGCTGTTCCCAATGGCGGCGCTAGCCTTCATCCTCGGCGCACCGCCTCTCGGCCTTTCGCTCGTTGCCGCCGGCCTGCTGCTCTTTGCGGCCGATCTGTTCGCTGCGCTGCGCGTGCCGCCGCCGGCGCGGTAGAATCCCGCCTTTCCCGTATCTCTTTCCCGTATTTTCCCGGATCGCCTTCCATGCGCTACCTCTCCACCCGCGGCAACGCGCCGACCCAATCCTTCTGCGACATCCTGCTCGGCGGCCTGGCGCCCGACGGCGGCCTCTACCTGCCGGAATCGTATCCGCAGATCACGCGCACCGAGCTTGACGCATGGCGCACGCTCTCCTACGCCGAACTGGCCTTCGCCATCCTCTCCAAGTTCATCGACGATATTCCGCCCGCCGACCTGAAGGCGATCTGCGACAAGACCTACACCGCCGAGGTCTATTGCAATGCCCGCGCCGGCGACAACGCCGCTGATATCACGCCGGTGCATTGGCTGGAAAAGGAAAACGGCAAGGGCAAGCTCGGCCTGCTCGAATTGTCGAATGGCCCGACGCTGGCTTTCAAGGACATGGCCATGCAGTTGCTCGGCAATCTGTTCGAGTACGTGCTGGAAAAACGCGGTGAGGAAATCAACATTCTTGGCGCGACCTCGGGCGACACCGGTTCGGCCGCCGAATACGCCATGCGCGGCAAGCACGGCGTGCGCGTCTTCATGCTCAGCCCGCACGGCCGCATGTCAGCTTTCCAGCGCGCGCAGATGTATTCGCTGCAGGACGAGAACATCTTCAACATCGCCGTCACCGGCATGTTCGACGACGCGCAGGACATCGTGAAGGCCGTCTCCAACGACCACGCCTTCAAGGCCAAGTACAAGATCGGCGCCGTCAATTCGATCAACTGGGGCCGCGTCGCCGCGCAGATCGTCTATTACTTCAAGGGCTATTTCGCCGCTACGCAATCCAACGACGAGCAGGTCGCCTTCTGTGTGCCGTCCGGTAACTTCGGCAACATCTGCGCCGGCCACATCGCGCGCATGATGGGCCTGCCGGTGGCGAAGCTGATCCTTGCCACCAACGAGAACGACGTCCTCGACGAGTTTTTCCGCACCGGCGTCTATCGCCCGCGCGGCACGGCAGAGACGCACACCACCTCGTCGCCGTCGATGGATATTTCGAAAGCGTCCAACTTCGAGCGCTTCGTTTTCGACCTCGTCGGCCGCGATGGCGCCAAGGTGCGCGAACTGTGGGCGAAGGTCGATGCAGGTTCCAGCTTCGACATTTCCAACACCCCGTATTTCGCAAAGCTCGCCGATTACGGCTTCGTCTCCGGCAGCAACAACCACGCCGGGCGGCTGGCCACGATCCGGCTGGCCTTCGAGAAATACGGCACGATGATCGACACCCACACCGCCGACGGCCTCAAGGTTGCCCTCGAACAGCGCCCGGCCGACGTGCCGACGCTGGTGCTGGAAACGGCACTGCCGGCGAAGTTCGAGGAAACGATCCGTGAGGCGCTCAACCGTGCGCCGGAGCGGCCCGCCAAGCTCGAAGGCATCGAGAATCTGCCGCAACGCGTGGATGTGATGACACCGGAGGTGGCGGCAGTGAAACAGTATCTGGTCGAACGCATCCCGGCCTGAACGCCGGGGAAAAAAACAGAAGGGGCGCCGCGGCGCCCCTTTTTTGTCTGGTCGGCGGTCGCCGACGCTACAGATAAATCACCGCCGGGAACACGGCGACGGCGAGCACGAGTACGAGCCACTCCAGATTGTGGCGGGCGAGGAAGCCCGTGAAATGGAGCACCAGAATGGCGATTGCGACGACGTAGAACAGTGCGAAAAGCATCGTTGTCTCTCTGGGCAGGTTATGACTTTCGGCCAATTATAGCCCCATGTGTTTCATGCTGGCAGCGTATTTTTTGCGGATGCCGCGGTACTGGTGCCGTGAAAGCAATCCGCAGCGCTCGGCGGGGGGCGTGCATTACGCTAGACGGCAAAGCGCATCGACAGATCAAGCGCTCGCACATCCTTGGTCAGCCCGCCAATCGAAATGCGGTCCACGCCGGTCTCGGCGATCGCGCGCAGCGTCTCCAGGCTGATGCCGCCGGACGCCTCGGTGATCGCCTGCCCGTCGGCCAGCCGGCAGGCCTCGCGCATGTCGGCGAGACTCATGTTGTCGAGCAGCACCATCTTCGCACCGGCCGCCAGTGCCTCCTGCAGTTCGGCCAGCGATTCCACCTCGATCTGGATGAACTTGCAGCCGGGCCCTGCGGCGGCCTTTGCCGCCGCCATCGCCTGCGCAATGCCGCCGGCGGCCATGATGTGGTTTTCCTTGATCAGGATCGCGTCGTAGAGGCCGATACGGTGGTTGTCGCCGCCGCCGCATTTGACCGCATATTTTTGCGCGAGCCGCAGGCCGGGAATCGTCTTGCGCGTATCGACCACCACGGCCTTCGTGCCCGCCACCACGTCCGCATGCTGGCGCGCCTTCGTCGCCACACCGGAAAGCAGTTGCAGAAAATTCAGCGCGCTGCGCTCGGCCGAGAGCAGGGCACGGGCGCTGCCCTCGATCTCGCAGAGCAGCTGATCCTTCGCGATGCGTTCCCCGTCCGCGGCCTTCCATGAAAGTCTTACCTGCGGGTCGAGGCGGCGGAATACCCTGTCGAACCAGGTGGTACCGCAGAGCACGGCGTCCTCGCGCGAGATTACCGTGGCGCGGCCGATCCGGTCCGCCGGAATCAGGCTGGCGGTGAGGTCGCCGGGCCCGCTTTCGTCTCCAATGTCTTCGGCCAGCGCCGCGCTCACATTGCGCTCGATTTCCTCGGCCGGCGGCAGGGATGCTGCAAAAACCATCGCTTTTCTCCTATGATGGGCGAAATTCTAGCATCGCGAGGGAAACGGCCATGCTCAGCGTGTTGCAAGTCAGTCTCGGAGTCCTTGTCGCACTCGCGCTCGCCGGATGGCTCATCTACTGGTACATCCAGGACATCACGCAGAAGAAGCACGCGGTGCTCAGAAACTTCCCGATCATCGGACACCTGCGCTACTTCTTCGAAAACCTCGGCGAGTACTTCCGGCAGTATTTCTTCCTCGGCGACCGCGAGGAAATGCCCTTCAACCGTGCCACGCGCGCCTGGGTCTATCGGCTCGCCAAGAACGAGGGCGGCATTCTCGGCTTTGGTTCCACCTACAACATCCACGAGGCGGGCGCACTCATCTTCGTGAATGCGCCGTTCCCGGTGCTCGAAGAAGAGCGCGAGCCGACACCGCCGCTGATCATCGGCGATGGCCATTGCGAGAAACCGTTTGCCGGACGCTCGCTGGTCAATATTTCGGGGATGAGCTTCGGTGCGATTTCAAAGCCCGCCGTGCAGTCACTCTCGCGCGGTGCGGCGAAGGCCGGCTGCTGGATGGATACGGGCGAGGGCGGCCTCTCGCCGTACCACCTCGAAGGCGGCTGCGACATCATCTTCCAGATCGGCACCGCCAAGTACGGCGTGCGTGACGATCAGGGGCGCCTATCGCCCGAGAAGCTGCGCGAAGTGGCCGCGCATGATTCGGTGCGCGCCTTCGAGATCAAGCTCTCGCAGGGTGCCAAGCCGGGCAAGGGCGGCGTCTTGCTGGCTGGCAAGGTCACCGAGGAAATCGCGCGTATTCGCGGCATCCCGATGGGGCAGGATTCGCTGTCGCCGAATCGCCACCGCGACATCGCCAACATGATCGAGTTGCTCGACATGGTCGAGCGCGTACGCGACATCACTGGCAAGCCGGTTGGCATCAAGACGGCGATCGGTGGCTGGCAGTTCATGAACGAACTCGCCGAGGAAGTGAATCGCCGCGGCCTGCATGTCGCCCCCGACTTCCTCGCCATCGACGGTGGCGAAGGCGGCAGCGGCGCCGCGCCGCAGGCGCTCGCCGACCACATGGCGCTATCCATCGACGAAGCGCTGCCGCGTGTCGTCGACGCGCTGATCGAATCGGGCATGCGCCAGCGCGTGCGCCTGATCGCCGCCGGCAAGCTGCTGACCCCGGCGCGCGTCGCCTGGGCGCTCGCCGCCGGCGCGGATTTCGTCAACACCGCGCGCGGCTTCATGTTTTCGCTCGGCTGCATCCAGGCGCTGCGCTGCCACAGCAACACCTGCCCGACCGGCATCACCACGCACAACCCGCGCCTGCAGCGCGGCCTCGACGTGGCTGACAAGGCCGAGCGCGTGGCCCACTACTGCACCAACGTGAACAAGGAAATCGACATGATCGCCCACTCCTGCGGGCTCAAGCACGCCCGCGAATTCCGCCGCGAGCATGTGCGTATCGTGCAGGCCTCGGGGCAGAGTGTGGCGCTCAACGTGCTTTACCCGTATCCAGTGGCACCGCCGGCGGAAGGGCTGATTTCCGTATAGCCTGATTGCAATGCGTTGCGTTGGAAGAGCGTTTGCAATGTTTGAATTCACCGGCCTGTGCGGTTTTTCGGGCAGGTCAGGTGGAATGATGAGCTAGTCGTCTGGGTGGTACGGTCCGGGCACATAGGTGAAAGTGACCTTCCGTGAATCGCTTTGTCATGTCCGCTTCTTCCTCCAAATGCGGACTTTACTAACTTCAGACTGGCACGGATATCGGGGGCAGGTCACTCGAATGATGGGTTGGCCGTCGTATCCAAATGTCTTTACTGGACAACCGACGGTTTGTTATGTACAGTAACGCGTACATATTCGGAGGCGCATCATGGACGCAATGACCTACACGACCGTTCGCGCAAATCTCGCCAGCACTATGGATCGGGTTTGCGACGATCACGAAGCCGTGATTATTACCCGTAACGGCGACCAAGCCGTGGTGATGCTCTCGCTTGAAGATTACAAAGCTCTTGAGGAAACCGCCTACCTCTTGCGCACGCCCGCAAACGCCAAGCGCCTTCTCTCGGCGGCCACGCAACTGAGCGCCGGGAAAGGTGTTGAGCGGAAGCTGGCAAAGTGAAGCTGATTTTCGCAGAAGAGGCATGGGAAGATTATCTTTACTGGCAAAAACAAGATAAACGCATGGTTGAAAGGATCAACAAGCTGATTCGGGAAACCCAACGCGAACCCTTCTCTGGCGTCGGAAAGCCGGAAGCATTGAAGCATGCACTATCAGGATTCTGGTCACGCCGCATCACGGATGAGCACCGCATGGTGTATCGCGTTGAAGGAAATGACCTGCTGATCGCTCAATTGCGGTTTCATTACTGAGACGCCCTTGTAGCGTGCGAAGTAAATGGCGTGCCGCTTGCGGCACGTCCAAGCGCCTGCAAGGCGCGGTTTGACTGGGATGTTATGCGGCACGTTCGAGCGGAACCTCCCAGCCGGGAAACACGAGTACGGCGGGGTGGCAGTTGAGGGCGCGGGCAAGAATTTTTGCGCGCTCGACGCCCAAGTTCACACGACTGTTCTCAATGGCAGAGATGGTCGCTTGCGGAATGCCCGTAAGTTCGGACAGTTGGCTTTGGCTCAGTTCCTGAAGTTCGCGCAGAATACGGACGGACTCTCCCACCGAGACCTCAACTCGATTTTTTGCGGGACGAAATTCTTTCATTTCATGGCCTCCTGTAATCGTGGGCGGTGACATGGACTACCTGAATCTGCAACACGTTGGCGACAACTTGATAGATCACCCGCCATTGAAGCCCGAGCCGAGAAGATCGATGCCCTTTCCACTCGCCGGATAGCGCTTCATCGTGGAAGCCTTTGATGGCCCGCAAACCTTGCGGGCCGGAAAGCCTGGCAATGTCTTTCCATTTTTCGTAACGCTTCAGAACCTCAATAGGAACGGCGCCAGAAAGCTGTTTGTCGACGCGACGGTGTTCTTCGATTTGCCACATGCCTTATTATGTATATACCAATATTGGTATGTCAAGGAGAGTGGGGTTTTGCCGCATAACGAATGAAATGAGCCATTTGCGGATGGTTTTCCGGGTTGAGCCATTTGCGGATGGTTTTCCGGGTGAGCCCGGTGCGCCGTTCGATTTCCGAGAGCGTGTGTCCGTCCCGGTAGTGCAGCCTTCTTACTTTTCCCAGCAGGTTCATGGTGATCATCTCCTTCAGTTCCCCGTTCCATCACGGAACGGCCGAGGTTAATCACCCTGGGTATTTTTCACCGCGCACAGCCTCCAGATTCTGGGTAATTTTCAACGCGTATCAACACACCAAAAATGAAGTCGGTCTTTTGCTGGGCAAGTTCAGTTGCGATGGTTTCGCCTTTGCCCCACATGGACGTGGCAATGGTTTGCAGAGTAGCGTCTTTGACGTGGAGAACACCCACGAAGAAAAACACGCCACTGGCCAAGCCAAGGAATGCGGCCGCGAGATCCAGGGTGGTGGCGAGATTCATGTCACCCAACGTGGAAGTAACCGGCACCGGAGCGCCAGCGAAGGGAACCAAACTGCGCAGCAGTTTGGTGTCCGGTTGACTGCAGTGTTAGGTTCTAAGGGCATCAAGGAGCCGGCGGATAAGTGCAAGTTGTTGTGAATAGAGGACGGCAGCCGTTCCCTCTATGTGGCGAGCTGACTTGATTTCGAGCCTTCGTTCCGCCTCGATTAGTACCGCCTGCGCTGCCTGGATTTGCTCCACGCTACGCCGTAGAGCTTGATTCTCCAGTTCGTACCAGCTCCATACGCGAGACAGAGCTTCGGTCAATTCTGACTCATTGAATGGGGCTGGCGACGATGAAATTGATTGCGCTTCGAGGCGCAGCTCATCACCCGACTCGGTTGTGAGCACAACGGCGGAGCCATCTTGTTGAGCATAGACGCAGGCCTCTTCCGTCTTGCAGTGCTCCAAAAAGCGGACCGCTTCGCTGCAGTTTTTGATTTCACACGCAGCCAAAACGTATGCGGTTTGGTTTGACTTCGGGTGGTAGTCGCAGACCAGCCGAATCGACAGTTGAGAGCCCGCGACTTCAACGTTCGAAACAAAGGATTCCCTGTCCGGGAGTAGCAGAGAACCGTTCATTGGAACCTAACGTGGAGGTCACCGGCGCTGCGCGGCTTTATCGCGCAGCGTCCGGTGGACCGGTAATCCCCCCGGCAAATAAGGGCGATCAGAAGTAGAATTTTCTCGGATAGAGGGAGTTCTACAAGATGAAGAAATCGAGGTTTTCGGACAGCCAGATCATCGCGGTCATCAAGCAAGCGGAGGCTGGAGCGCCGGT
>JAKLLG010000026.1 GCA_023150275.1 Rhodocyclaceae bacterium | reverse complement strand
GCAGGCTGCCGAGGAGGAGGGCACCCCATTCGGGGAGGGTGGGAACGTCTTCTTCGCCGCTGCGGTTGCTGCCACCGTCGCCGGTGTTGCTGGCGCTGCTGGTGCTGAGGTCGCCGGCGCTGTCGTAGGCGCGGGTTTCGCTGACGCCGTTGCCGTAGGTCTGGCCGGTGGTTTCGCCGAGGGCGTTGGTCTGGATGGCTTGGGCGAGGGTGACCGGGGTGCCGGCGACGGGGGCGGCGAGGCTTTCGATCTGGCCGTCGCTGTTGCGGGTGAGGCTGATGTGCTTGCCGCCGGGGAGGGTGTGGGCGATGGGGCGGTCGGCGCCGTCGTAGCTGGTTTGGGTGGTGAGGCTGAGGCTGCCGATGAGGCGGGTTTCGCTGATGCGGTTGCCGCGGGCGTCGTAGGCGTAGCGGGTGCTGCCGAGGTTGTCGGTGACCTGGCACAGGCGGCCGATGCCGTGGCTGCAGCCGGTGCCGCTGTCCCAGGTGTAGGTGATGTTTTCGCCGGCCGTCGGGTAGCTGAGGGTGAGCGGGCGGTTGAGCGCATCCCAGGTGAGGGTGGCAACGATGCTGCGGGCGTCGCTGCGGGTCTTGAGGTTGCCGGCTTCGTCGTGGGTGGCGGTGGTGGTGCCGGCAGCGGTCGAGATTTCCTGGCTGCGGTTGCCGAGGCCGTCGTGCGTGTGGGTGGTGACGGCGCCGTTGGGGGCGGTGAGGCTGGCGAGCTGGCCCTGGCCGTCCCAGGTGAGGAGGGTCTGGCCGTTCAGGGGGTCGCTGATGCGGGTGAGGCGGTTGTGGGCGTCCCAGGTCTGGGTGGTGCTCTGGGTCTTGGGGTCGGTGATGCCGGTGAGGTTGCCGTTGGCGTCGAAGGTCTGGGCGGTGCTCTGGCCGCGGCCGTCGGTGCGGGTTTGCGGGCGGCCGAGGGCATCGTATTGGGTGCTTTCGACCTTGGCGGTGCTGGCGTCGGCATTCTGCCAGGCGGCATGGGTAACGTTGCCGGCGGCGTCGCGGGTGGTGTCGAGGGCGCGGCCGAGGGTGTCGGTCATGCTGGTGAGGCGGTGGGCGGGGTCGTAGTGGTAGTTGGTGAAGCTGCCGTCGCCAAGCGTGATGCGGGTGAGCTGGCCGGCGGGGTCGTAGTCCCAGGTGGTGGTCTGGCCGCCGATGCCGCGGGTCTTCAGCCAGCCGCGCGGGGTATAGGTGAGCGTCGTGGTGACGCCGTTGGGGTCGATGATCGTGAGCGGTCGGCCGGCGGCATCGTAGGCGGTGACTTGCGTGACATGGCCGAGGGCATTGGTGACGGTGGCGAGGTTGCCGCGCTTGCCGGGTGAGGGGTCGTCGGTCGGGTGGTAGGTGTAGGTGGTGACGTCGGCGACGTCGGTGCGCGGGCCATCGGCGGTGAGGACCTGACCGCGGGTGTTGTAGGTGAAGGTCCAGGTGCGCGCGGCGCCGCTGGGTGCGGCGGCGAAGCCCTGGCTGCCGTTGGTGTCGGTGGTGGCTTGTTCGCTGCGGGTGAGAAGGTTGCCGGCAGGGTCGTAGGTGTAGGTGGTGCGTTTTTTGGGTTCGGCGATGCGCAGCGGCAGGCGCAGGGTGGCGTGCCATTCGGTGGTGACGGTGCGCGCTTCCGTTTTGCCGCTGGCTTCGACACGCAGGGTTTCGAGTCCGCGGGCATTGTGAGTGTAGGTGGTGATGTTGCCGTTGAAATCGGTGCGGCTGGCCACGAAGCCGTTGGCATCGTAGGTGGTGGCGCTGCTCGCGGCGCCGCAGCCGGCGCCGCCGGGCTGGCTGGACGTGGCTTGTTTGAAGGTGCCGGACTGGTTCTGGTAGATCGCGGTACGCGCGGCGCCGATGGCATCGGTGATGGTGGCGCTGCCGTTGGCGTTGTAGTTGACGGTGTGCTTGTCGATACCACTGTTGGTCGCCCCGTGTTCGCTGGTGGTGGCCCGGCCCTGGCTGTCGTAGGCGTAAGTAGCCGTGCGCTGGCCGTTCTCGTCGGTGATGCCGGTAAGCGCCGTGGGGAAGGCGGCGTTTTCGTAGTGGTAGCTGCGGGTCTGGCTTCCGGGATAGGAGACGCTTGCGAGATTCCCTTGACCATCGTAGCTGTACTGGATGAGGTTGCCGGCAGGGTCGGTAAGCGTGGCGAGGCGGTTGTTGGCGTCGTAAGCAAAGGTCAGGCTGCGGCCGAAGGGATCGCTGACCTGGCTGAGGCGATTGCTGCCGTCGTAGGTGAGCGTCTGCGCCAGGCCGGCCCGATTGGCGATGGCAACAAGGCGCCCGGCCGTATCGTAGGTTTCGGTTTCGTCCTGGGCGGTAACCAGGCGCCACGTGCCGTCACCCATACGGGTCAGCGCTTCGACGGAATCGGTGGTGGCGGCAACCCAGTTGCTGCCCGATGGCTTGAAGACGGCGATCTTGCCATCCGGGCGCCGGATGGCGACCGACTGGACAGTGTTTAGGCCGGAGGTGCCGGGAGGGGTGAATAGTTGCAGGCTGCGTTGGTAGGTGTGCGTCCATTTACCCGTGATCGCGCTGTCGAAGCCGCTGGTCAGGCCGGCGACGCGGGTGGCTCGGCTGTTGTAGATGCGAGTGAACATCAACGGATGCTCGCCGGCGCCCCGATAGTCGGTTTGCGCCTTGATCTTGTTGCCGCGCCAGGCCGGGTTGATCGGGTTGGTGCCGTTGTCGCTGGCGCTGCCGATACCGTTGTCGACGCCCGGAATGCACATGCCGGCATTGAGGCCGCTGTCCGGGAGCAGGACACAGGATTCGGTAATTGGATCCTTGCGAACACTGATGTTAGAACCCATCTGGAGCAGGGCCGGTTTGCTGAATACGTCGGTATAGGCTGAAGTGCTCACCGGATAAGGGGCCATCGAGATACCGTCGATGACGTAGGGGTAGTACTTGGAAACGACAAGAAAGTGCGTCCCGCATCCAGAAACAAAAATTCTTAGCTGAGCGGACGAGCCGTACATGGTCTGAAAACCCACCAATTGGGTATTGGGATGCGACCAGCCGATGTCGCGGAGCCCCCCTCCTGTACTACTGACAACGATGTTGCCGCTACCGTCGCAGCGAAGAGGCGCATCGATATAGTGGTACTCACCGTATGCGTTGGGCCCATCCACCGCAACCAGCTCGGTGCCGATTTCACGGTTTGTGTAGGAACAAGAAGCTGCCTCTGCAGTGATCCCGATACCCTGCAGGAGTACGCCGATGACCAAGACTGCAAGCCGGTGGAGTGCGCGGTAATTCATGCTCATGATTTCCAATCGTGTTTGATCGAATATCGCCCGCGATACTGGCGCGAACCAAAATATTTATATGACATTGACTCACGGACATATTTCGAAGCGATGACGGCTTAACGGCAAATACTGGGCAGAACGGCTCATGGAACGAAACGGGCGCCGAATGCGTAATCAATCTGTCACCGTTCAGCGGCTAAATTTCGCATTCATGTCGCCCAACGACGCTGCCGACCCCTCGTCCACGACCACTTTCTCGGTCGAGTCCTATCTCGCACCTCGGCCGCAGAAGCCTCGCCGAGCTTGGCAAGGCGCCACCATTTTCATGGCGGTGTTCGTTGTCTTGCAGGTGCTTTACGGTCTCGCCGAGGGAACTGCGGCAGAGCGCTGGATTGTCGAGCGGGCCACGGTGGCGCCGGCCGTTGCCGCGCTCCAGGTATTGCGCCCCGAGTGGCTGCCGCGCGCCGATGGTGCGCGGGTGGTGGCCGCGAACAAGCGCATCAATGTGCGTTACGGCTGCGAAGGGACGGAGGTTGTCTTTCTGCTGGCAGCCGCGCTGCTCGCGGTGCAGGCCCCATGGCGTTGGCGGCTGGTGGGGCTTGCCTGCGGCATTGCTGCCATCTGGGTGTTCAATCAGGTGCGCTTGCTCGCACTGGTGCAGGTGGTGGTCGAGCGCCGCGAGTGGTTTCCCGTGGCGCACGGTGCGCTGGCGCCACTGGCGGTCATCGTGCTCACTGCGGTCTTTTTCGTTGTCTGGTTGCGCGCGCTGCCGCATGTCGAACAGGCTTGATCCACTCGCCGCGGGCGGGCGGCTGCTGGGCGCCTCTGTTGTCGCGTTCGCTGCCGTTGTCCTTGCTGGCGAGGCCCTTGTTGCGGCGCTATTGCCGACGATGCGGAGCCTCGTGGAAGTGCTGGCTCCGGATTTTGTGGTTGAGAATCTGCGCCTCACGCAACTGCAATCGGATCGGGTGATTCGCCTCGACATTGCGAACCGCTATCACTTGTTCTTCGAGGGCCGCAGAATTTCGCCCGGCCGCTCGATCAACGCGACCATCAATGTACTGCTGCCATTGATGAGTACCGTCACCGGTTTGATCACCGTGCTGGCGTGGCCGGGGTCGTTGCGTCGCTTGGCGTGCCGATTGGCGGTTGCACTGCCGTTGCTGTCGGCCCTGCTTGTCGTCGACGCACCGCTGGCACTGGTAGCGCTGACCTGGGATTTCTGGCTGCACGCATCGAGATCGGGCGAGATCTCGCTGTGGTCACTGTGGATGCAGTTCGTAACGCGGGGCGGACGTCCCGCCCTCGGCATTGTTGGCGGCGTCGCCGCCGTGCTTGCTGCGGATTGGTTGCTCGCGCGGCATCGTGCTGCTCGCTTGCGGGCATCCGGCACCGCAACGGCGACGAGCCAGTGCTGACCCGCGTTCACGTTCGCGAGTCAGGCGCTCGGGGGCTATGCCGATGATAGAATCCCGGCTTCATGCAGACCGCTGCATCAGCAGCGAACGTCAAACAAAGCAGGGAGAATTCCGGTGAGAATCGTTTGCCTTGACCTCGAGGGTGTCCTCGTCCCCGAAATCTGGATCGAGTTTGCCGAGCGCACGAAGATTCCCGAGCTGCGCCGCACCACCCGCGACGAGCCGGATTACGACGTGCTGATGAAGTACCGCCTGAACATCCTGCGCGAGCACAAGCTGGGCCTGCCGGACATCCAGAAGGTGATCGCCGAGATGGGGCCGATGGCCGGCGCGCGCGAGTTCCTCGACCAGTTGCGCGAGGACTACCAGGTGGTGATCCTCTCCGACACCTTCTACGAGTTCGCGCACCCGCTGATGCGCCAGCTCGGCTGGCCGACGCTGTTCTGCCACTCGCTGGAGGCCGATGCCTCGGGCATGCTGGTCAATTACCACCTGCGCATGCCGAACCAGAAGCAGGAAGCGGTGAAGCGCTTCAAGGAACTGAAGTTCACGATCGTCGCCGCCGGCGATTCGTACAACGACACGGCGATGCTCGGCGAAGCCCATGGCGGCATCCTCTTCCACCCGCCCGAGAATGTCATCCGCGAGTTCCCGCAGTTCCCTGTGGTCAAGTCGTACGCTGATTTGCGGACGGAGATCGACAAGGCCTTTGCCCGGACGTGAGATTCGGGAAGGGGGAAGGGTAAAACCCCCTCGACCCCACCCTTCCCCCTTCACCCTTCCCAAGAATATGCATCGCGAACGCTTCTACACACTCACCGCTTCCTGTCCTGACCAGGTCGGCATCATCGCCCGGGTATCCGGCTTCGTCGCCGAGCACGGCGGCTGGATTCTCGAATCGAGCTTCCATGCCGACGACCTGACGAGCCGCTATTTCATGCGGCTGGAAATCAAGGCGGCGTCCCTTCCGTTCCTGATGGCAGAGTTTCGCGAACGCTTCCGCACGGCGGTGGCCGAGCCGCTCTCGATGACCTGGCAGATCAACGATTCGGCGGTGAAGAAGCGCCTCGTCGTGCTCGTCTCGAAGCAGGAACACTGCCTCTACGACCTGCTCGCCCGCTGGCAGGCGAAGGAACTCGACATCGAGATTCCGTGCGTGATCTCGAACCACGACACCTTCCGCGGCTTCGTGGAGTGGCATGGCATCCCGTTCCACCACGTGCCGGTGACACCGGACAACAAGGCCGCCGCCTACGCCGAAGTGCAGCGCATCTTCGAAGACGTGCGCGGCGACTGCATGGTGCTGGCGCGTTACATGCAGATCCTCTCGCCCGATCTGTGCGCCAAGTATCCCGGCCGGATCATCAACATCCACCATTCCTTCCTGCCCAGTTTCGTCGGCGCCAAGCCCTACCACCAGGCCTACGAGCGCGGCGTGAAGCTGATCGGCGCCACCTGCCACTACGTGACCGAGGAACTGGATCACGGCCCGATCATCGAACAGGACGTGATCCGCATCGACCACTCCGATTCGATCGAGGACATGGTGCGCTACGGCAAGGACATCGAGAAGACCGTGCTCGCACGAGGCCTGCGCTACCACCTGGAAGACCGGGTGCTGGTGCATGGCAACAAGACGGTCGTCTTCCGATAACGGCGGGGGTGCAACGCAGCCCCGTCATTCACCCAGGAAGCCGCCATGCTGATCGAGCGCAAGCAATCGCTGCTGCCGCTGATCAAGTAAGCCCGCAAAAAAAACGGCTGGCGCCCTCACGGGGCCAGCCGCTACCGGCGCCTGCCGGCGCTCAGTGTGCCTGGCGGCGCCGCGTGCGGGCCACGAGCAGGCCGAGTCCGGCGAGCAGCAGCGCATAGGTTTCCGGCTCCGGCACGGCGAGCACGTTGAATGCCGCATCGGCGATCAACCGATGGCCGGCCGCCGTCGGATGGATGCCATCCCAGAAGAGGTAGCTACCCGGATTGGCGCAGACGGCCGTGCCGGTGAAGCAGGCATCGGTAACGTTGGCGAGACCGGCGGCAACCGGATTGGCGACGATGCTGCTCAACAGCGCAAAGGTGTCGAGCGTGCGGATGTTGCTGCCGGCGAGCGCGCCCTGCAGGCCGCCGATGGTGCTGCTGAAGTAGCTGTTGAAGGCCATCGAGCCAAAGGTCGCCGCGGCAACCGTACCGTTGGCCTGCGCCTCCGGCGTCAGCCCGAGATTCGGCAGGTTCATCACCAGGAAGTTGCGCGCGCCCTCCTGATAGAGACCCTGGATTGCGCCGGAGATGCCGCCCAACGCGGAACCGATGCCCACCGCGCTCGGGTCGACACGCAGATCGTTGCCGCCCGCCCAGACAACATATAGCGCGCTGCTGTCAGCCGCGCCGGGTTGCGCGCGGAACATCGAGACCTGATCGCCGAGCGACGGAGGCATTGCCGATGAACCGCCAGCGGTGGCGCCGCCGAACGCATAGTTGCTACCGCCAAGCAGGGAAGGCGCTGCGGTGAAGCCGTATCGGGTCGCCAGATTTTCGGCGTAGGTCGGTCCGTTCGAGAAGCGGCCGTCGAAATAGGGCGCGGGCGGGTAGGTGCCGCCGCTCGTCACATAGATGTTGCCGCTGTCCGAAAGGCTGTCGCCGAAAACGTAGAAGCCGGTAAAACTTGCTGCCGTCGCCACGTTGGCGGTGACGAGGCCCGCTGCCGCAAGCAGGGTGGCAAACAGCCGGCTCAGGGAATGACGCATGGTGATGTCTCCTTATGGTGTCTTGATACTCGTTATGGGTATGGGTGCAGCCAGCGAACCTTAGTCGCGCGCCATCGTTTGCGTCAAGCAGGCAGACGGCACAAGGGTCGGAGGGATGCCGGCGGCACGCGGTGCCGGGCTGTCGCTGCCCCAGCAGGCGTGGCAGGGGCAGCGGGTTCTGGGGCCGACGAGTGGCCGCCCGCCGCTATCGCAGGCGCCTCATTCCGCGTAGCGCTGCACCGGCGCAGCCGCCACCGGCAGAACGTGGGTCACCGGATCGTGGCCGGGTTGCCAGTCGATCAGCAGCATGCCGCCCGGTTCCATCGTCCAGCCGAGCGCGCTCGCGTCGCCGGACAAATCGAGGGCGATCTGGTGTGCCGGCGCCGGTGCGATGGCCAGTGGCCGGCCGGCAAAAACGCCGAACACGGCGCGATGCACATGGCCGCAGAAGATCGCGCGCACACCCGGTAGGCGCTGCAGTTGCTCGGCGAGACGGGTCGCACCGGCCAGCCCGATGGCATCCATGCCAGCGATGCCGGTAGTCAGCGGCGGGTGGTGCAGGAAGAGCAGGGCATCGCGCCCCGGGCGGGCATGCGCGGCAAGCCAGGTCAGCTGCATGTCGGTGATCGCACCGCCGGCCTCGCCGGGCACGATCGTGTCGAGCAGCAGCAGGTCGCCGGCGTCGGTTTCGCGCTGCTGTTGCAGCAGCAGCGGATGCGCCCACGGCTGCGCGGGGAAGGCGGCACGCAAGGCCATGCGCTCGTCGTGATTGCCAGCCATCAGCGCATAGGGGACGGCGAGTGCCGCGAGCAGCGCACGCAGGTGCTCGTATTCCTCGGGATGACCGGCATCAACCAGATCGCCGGAGACGATCACCAGGTCGGGGGAAGGGCGCAGCGCATTGATGCGCGCGATCGCCGCGGAGAGCGCGGCGGCGGTATCGATCGCCCCGTAGAGCAGACGTCCCGGGACACAAAGATGCAGATCGCTGAGCTGGACGATGCGCGCCATCGTCGGGGCGGGTTACTGGCGCTTGTGCGCGCGCCGCATGATCCAGCGGCAGACCAGCCGCGCCCACGGCGTCAGTCGCGGCAGGCCGAGGTACTGCAGCAGGAAGAAGAGGCGGGCGCTGCGCGTCCAGTGAGCCGAATGCCGGTTGAGCGCGTCGAGGTCATGCACGGTGCGCAGCGGCGCCAGCAGCGTGGTGCGCGACTTTTCCAGATCGATCAGCGCCACATCCGGCGCTGCATCGTCGTGCAGGCGCACGAAAAGATGCTTGGGATAGAGCGAGGAGTGCTGCACGCGCGCATCGTGCAACTGGCGTACGGCATGCGCCACCGCGGCAAGCAGGTCGCGCTGCAACCTCACCGGCGGGCGGGCGCCGTCAGCGAACAGTTCATCGACAACGACATCGAGCGGCCGGTAGCCAGCCAGTTCCTCGGTCATCAGGATGCCGCGCGGCTTGCCGTCGACGATGTCGGCGGCGAAGAACACCGGTCGCGGTGCCGGCACCCGGTGATCTTCCAGATAACGCAGCATGCGAAACTCGCGGGCGAAGGTCGGCTCGCCGCTCAGCGGGTGACGCAGGCTGCGCCGCTGGTGGTTCTCCTGCCGCTTCATGAACACGCCGACCTCGCCGCCGGCAGGCGAGCGCAGGCCGAGGCGGCAGACGCCGCTCCAGCCGCCACGCCGCACGTTCGGTTCCTCGAACCACTCGGCGCGCCGCTGCCAAGCTTCGTCGAAGCTGTCGAGCTCGCTGGCAGCCAGCAGTTCGCGATGTTCCGGCGAAATGAAGAGATCCACGTGTACCACCCGAAGGAATCGGGGCGACGCCCCGTGTGTCATGCCATCACAACAATCGTGTAATGGAGGCGTCATTATCCTGTAAACACTTTCCGGGCGTGCAAAAAAATCGGGCGCCCGAAGGCGCCCCAGACTGCTGACAAAGCCTCCAGAAATGGAGGCTTTGTCGTATGCGCTGCGTGATATGATATCGGCATGTTAAGAGAACCGACTCCGACGCAATACGAACTGGAAATGGTGACGCTGGAAGAGCTGGTTCCAGCCGA
>JAKLLG010000004.1 GCA_023150275.1 Rhodocyclaceae bacterium | reverse complement strand
CAAGTTATGCTTGGCGGCCATAGCGTTTCGGACCCACCCCTTCCCTTCCCGAACAGGACCGTGAAACGAAACCGCGCCGATGATAGTGCACACCTCGTGTGCGAAAGTAGGTCACCGCCAGGCTCCCCTTCAAAACGCCCAACCCAACCGGTTGGGCGTTCGCTTTCCTAGTGCCGACATTCCCGGCTCTTGCCCTCACTCCACAAACACCCTCTCATCAGCGCTAACGTGCGCCTCCGCTCTCGTGCGAAATTGGAATCCCTCTCTGTAATGTGCGCGCAGAAAATCTGAACGGCCCGACACGAAATCTGTCGGAGCTTCTGTGATCGACCGAGAAGGAAAACGAATGCAAACGGCAGTGTTGGGTGGCGGCTGCTTCTGGTGCCTCGACGCAGTCTTTCGTCGTCTGCGTGGCGTGAACAATCTGACTTGCGGTTATGCCGGAGGCAGTCGTCCCGATCCGAGCTATGAGTATGTATGCAGTGGCGTGAGCGGCCATGCCGAGGTTGTTCGCATCGAGTACGACCCCGCCGCGATCAGCTACGCGCAGTTGCTTGAGATTTTCTTCGCATGCCACGACCCGACGACCATCGATCGGCAGGGGCATGACATCGGAAGCCAGTATCGCTCGATCATCTTCTGTCAGGACGAAGAGCAGAAATCCATGGCCAGGCAAACCATCGAAAACCTTACCGCTGCTGCTGTTTGGTCGGCCCCCATCGTTACCGAGCTAAGCGACAATCAGCCCTTCTACCCGGCAGAGGGCTACCATCAGGATTACTTCGCTCGGCATCCGGCCAAGCCCTATTGCGCTGCCGTCATTGCCCCGAAGGTGATGCATCTCCGTCAGCAGTTCGCTGATGTACTCGCAGGCTGAGCGGCAAACTCCAGCAGCTCGCGGGTGAAACGTTCCCGCTGCCATTGATGTGGGGAATGATCGGTTCCCTCGTAGATGTGTAGTACCGCTCCTGCGATGCGGCTTCGTACGTAGTGGGCTGTATCGTCATGATAAAAATTGCTTTCGCCGCCATAAATCAGTAGCGCGGGAACATCAATCTGCGTGAGCACATCGCGGTAGTCCGCCTCGGTTAGACTCTGCCAGCAGGCGATAAGTGGTCTGGCGTCGAGCGTGCGCAAGGCCGCGCGCGATTTTTCCCAACCGGCAGCGTTTTCCTGATACTTCGCTCTGGCGCGCTGATTGAGGCCGAATGCCCCCAGTCGAAGCACCGATTCCGCGAAGTCGGCATCGAGATCGCGCAGGAATGAATCGGCCCGCTCCCGGTTGAAATCCCCATATATTCCATGCTGCCATGACTCGTCGGTGACCAGACGCGGCGATTGGTCGATCAGGCAAATGCGTGCGAGCCCCTTGCCGCCGAAATCCCGGATGTATTGCCACAACGTCAGCGCCCCCATCGAGTGGCCGACCGCGCACACATCTTCAAGTTGGCAATGGGCCAACAATTGGGCCAAATCCGCAGCCATGCGAGTGACGGTGGGCACATTCGTCGTCAGCAAACGATGACCGCCATGCCCGCGCGCATCCCAGCGGATCACCCGGTGGTGTCTTTGCAAGGCTGCCAGAAAGGGAAACCACTCCTGATGGCTGGACGTCCAGCCATGCAGCATGACGATCGGCGAGCCCTCGCCGCTCACCTTGTAGTGGATGCGTTCGCCGTCGTCGGCTACAAAAAAATCCATCTCGGGAACTGATACAAATTGCGCATTGCGGAAAGCGCGCAGCGTGTCACAAGCGATGCTCAAGAGCAACTATAATCGCACCCTCGCACGAGGAGTAACATGACGTCACAGATTTTTCATTACGCGCACGGAGTCAGTGCAATCGACTCCGGATACGTGCGCCATCTGCATGCGGCGATTCATTTCGTCGTCGAGGATGGCCGCGTAGCGATTGTAGACACTGGCACCAATGATTCGCTCCCGCGCGTCGTGCAGGCACTGGAAGCGATGGATCTCGGTCCCGAAAGCGTCGACTACGTCATCCTTACGCACGTACACCTCGATCATGCTGGCGGTGCTGGCGCGATGATGCGCGCCTTCCCGGCGGCGCGACTGGTTGTGCACCCGCGCGGCGCCCGCCACATGGCGGATCCGGCCAAACTCGTTGCTGGTGCCACTGCCGTATATGGACCGTCCGAGGTTCGCCGCATGTACGGCGAAATCATTCCCGTCGAGGCTTCGCGCATCGTCGAGGCGTCGCACGAAACGTGCATCGACCTTGCCGGTCGCCAGCTGCTGTGCCTCGATACGCCAGGGCACGCGCGACATCACATTTGCATCGTCGATCGCGGCAGCAATGCCATCTTTACCGGCGATACATTTGGCCTTTCCTATCGCGAAATGGATGTCGATGGCCGCCAGTTCGTCTTTCCTACCACAACACCCGTACAGTTCGACCCTGTCGCGATGCACGCGTCCATCGATCTGCTCATGTCGTATTCGCCGCGCGCCATGTATCTGACGCATTTCAGCGAACTGCGCGATATCGAGCGCTGTGCGTCCGACTTGCACCGACTGGTCGATGCGCATGTTGCGATCGCTGAACGCGAAAGACGCCCGGGCCCTGATCGCCACGCACGCATTCGCGCCAACGTCGCGCACCTGCTGGTCAACGAAGCCAAGCACTTTGGCTGCACCCTTGGCCCGGGGGAGGTACTCAAACTCTGGGAAACCGATATCGAGCTCAATGCACAAGGACTCGATGTCTGGCTGGATGCCTCAGCGAAATAGCTTTCGCGACCAGAAGACTGCAAAGAGCAGCACGGCAACCCCTGCCATGATCGATAACGCAGTCCAGAATCCATCAGGCTGGTCGAGTAGCGGCATGCTGCGGAAGTTCATCCCGAAAATTCCGGCTACCAGCGCCGCCGGCATGAATACCGTCGTCAGCAGCGTCAGCGTTCGCACCTCAAGGTTGACGCGATTGCTGACACTGCTGAGGTAGATATCGAGCAGCCCGGTCAGCAGTTCGCGCAAGTCTTCCAGTTGTTCCAGTAAATGGACCGCGTGATCATAGATGTCGCGCAGGTAGAGCCGCGTCTCTTCCGAGAAAAAGCTCGCATGATTGCGTTGCAACGAGCCGATCAGCTCGCGCATCGGCCAGATTGTCCGGCGCAGCAGCGACAACTCCCGCTTCAATGCATGTGTCTTCTGCAACGCATTCTTGCGCGGCCGACCGAGTATTTCTTCCTCAAGCGCTTCGCATTTGTCGCCAAGGCGTTCGATTGCGCTGAAATACCCGTCGACGATCGCATCAAGAAGCGAATACGCCAGATAATCGCTGGCCTGGTGCCGGAGCAGGTTCCTGTCCACGCGCAATCGCTGCCGAATCGGCTCGAAGGTGCCGCTGCGGCGTTCCTGGAAGGTAAGCACAAAATCCCGCCCGATGATCAGGCTGACCTGATCAAGCGCCAAGTCGTTCCGCGTGCGACTGCTGTCGTATATCCGGCCGACGATATAGAGATAGCTGTCGAAGGCATCGACCTTTGGCCGCTGGTCGGTCGCCAGAATATCTTCGATCACCAGCGGATGCAGGCCGAAGTGCTTTCCAATTTCGGCCATCATCGCCGCGTCATGGACGCCATAGACGTTGAGCCAGCACACCGGGAAATCCGCATCCTCCGGAGGGAGGTCGGCCATGGAGCTCAGTTCCCTTTCCTCGATGCTGTTGTTGCCGATGCGTGTCAGAAGCAGGGCCGTGGCCTCGGTCTTGATCTCGCCGATATGCACCAGGGCACCGGGTGGCAGCCCGCTTTTCTGCGAGCGACGCTTGCGACCGTTAGCCATCATTCTTCTCCATCAGCAGGGTCAACGCCGCCGAAGCAGCGACAAAGCCAACTGTCGCCGTCACGCACACCGAGGAGCCGTAACCGGCGCAGTTCAGCCCCGATGGCGCAACGTCGCTCTGGCAGGCCGCTGCATTCGCCGTCTGGCGCAGCGGTTCATCGGAAAACACCGCGGTCACGCCGAACTTGCGTTTCGGATCCCGCGGGAAGCCATGCTCCTTGCGCAACTGCGAGCGCACCCGGGCAAGCAATGGATCCTGCTCGGTGCGCGACAGATCGCTGATGCGAATGCGTGTCGGATCAAGCTTGCCACCCGCGCCTCCGGCCACGACCAGCGGAACGCCGGCATCCCGGCACCACGCAACCATCGCTACCTTGGCGCGCACCTGATCGATTGCATCGACAATCACGTCGAAAGCGCCGGCGAGCATGCTGGCAGCGTTGCCGGGCTCGATGAACTCTTCCACCTCGGTGATCGCACAGGCAGGATTGATGGCACGGATGCGCAGCGCCATCGCGCTGACCTTGGCCATCCCGAAGGTGTCTTCGAGCGCGTGAATCTGCCGGTTCGTGTTCGATTCGGCGACGTTGTCGAGATCGATCAGCGTGATTGCGCCAACGCCACAGCGGGCGAGCGCCTCCGCTGTCCACGACCCTACGCCGCCAATGCCGACGACTGCCACCCGCGACTTCGCGAAAATCTCCTGCGCCGCGGCGCCGTAAAGCCTGCCGACGCCGCCAAAGCGTCGCCCGAGATCAGCTTCCATCAAACGATTTCAGCCCTCGATCGTGCGTCGGATCACGCTGTTGAAAGGAATGATCCACTCCGGTGCGAACTGGTTGTCGCAGGCGTTGATCTCGGCAATCGCGCGCAGCACCGACCGGTTCTTGCCGCGATGGATGTGCTTGAGCATCACCGCCTCGAACGCGTCAACGATGGCGAGAATCTTTGCGCCGTCGCATATCTCGGTGCCGCGCAGGCCTTCCGGATAGCCGCCGCCATCGGGCATCTCGTGGTGCTGGGCGATCATGCGCGCCGCTTCCTCCCAGCCGTCCATCCGCTGTACCAGACCGGCGGCGTAGCCCGGATGGCTGCGCAAGGCGACCTTTTCCTCATCGTTCATGCGGCCGACCTTGAGCCAGATTGATTCCGGCAGCAGCATCATGCCAACATCGTGCAAATAGACAGCTGCCTCCAGCTGCACCGGATCGACCCGCTTGCCGCCCGCCTGATTCGTCTCCAGCGCCAAGCGGAGGATGCGGTTGGTTCGCCCCTTGAACATCGGCGAGCGAGCTTCCGACTGCAGTGCGATCGCCCGGAAGAAACGCAGATCGTCGGCAACCTGCAGATTCTTGCGGGTATGGCCAAGCGCCTTGCTATTGGGAAGTACCGGTGTTGCCGCCGCCTTGAAGCCGGTCACCGATTCGATCAGCCCGGCCGCCGCCGCATCGATCCCCTCCGGCATCGCGCGCGACATCTTCTCCAGCCCCTGCACCAATGGCAGGAGGCGCAGCCCTTCCAGCGGACGCTTCGTGATCAGGGCATCGGTCGCCAGTTCGAGGCGATCGGTTGCCAGCAGGATCGCCTCGGCGGTCAGGTCGGAAAACGCGACTTCTCCTGCCCGCAGGCGTGACAGCAAACCCTCGATCGGATGGGCGATGGCCACTGCAAATTCGAGCTTGCACAGCGACGCATCGCCCTTGATGTTGTGCATGGCGCGGAACAGGTCGGCGATGACCTCGCGGTCACCGGGCACGTCCTTCAGCCGGGATACGTCGCGCTCGATCGTCAGAACATGATCGATCAACGCATCGAAGAAAGTCTGCAGCGACTCTTCATCCTCGACGACCGGCGAGATCAGGGAACGGACATCCATGGAACACACCCCTCAATCCAATGTTCCAAGTTTAGCCGAAGCGGGCGCCTCGGGCACCCGCTTCGGATCACATCCGCTGATTACTGTGTCTTGCGTTGCACCAGGAAACCGCGCTGTGCATCTTCCTTGTACGCATATTCGACCACCCCCTTGCGCACCACGCCCATCACCAGCATGTTGCCGGTCAGCGCGTCGTGGTCGGTCTTCGAGAAAGGCTTGTCGTAAGTCGTGATGACGCCCGCCACCTGCCGGTTGAGATTTTCCAGCGCGGCCTTGATCTTCGCCGGATCGTTGCTTTGTGCCTGATGGAGCGCGTAGAAGAGGAGCAGGGCTGCGTCGTAGCCCTGTGCCGCGGCCATCGGTGACGGAATGATCGCCGAGTTGAATTTCTGCTGATAAGCCGTGATGAACGCGTTGCGGCGCTGGAAGCTCGCCTGCTGCAGGAAGCTCACCGCGACCAGCGCGCCTTCGCCGGCGCCGCCGGCCGCGTCGATGAAGTTGCGCCACGATAGCGGCCAGCTACCCATCAACTGCACATTCCACTTCAGCCCCTGAATGCTCTTCGCCAGCACGGCGGCTTCCGGGCCAACCGTGTAACTGATCACTACGTCGGCGCCCGCATCGCGAGCGGCCTTCACCTGTTCCGACAGATCCTTCACGCCCACCGCGAAGCGCTGTACCGACACCGGCTTCAGCCCAGCCTCGGCGAGCGCCTTCTCCACGTCGTTCTTGCCGGCCTCGCCATAGCCCGTCGTGTCGGCGAACAACGCGATCTTGCGGAAGCCGCGTTTCAACGCATCGGCAACGATGAACGGCGCCTGGATTTCATCGCGCGGCGAGACCCGGAAGATCCAGTTTTCCGGTGCGCCGGCAAATTTCTTGGTCAGCGGCGTTCCCGTAGATACGGGCACGATCAGCGGCACCTTGGCGTTCTGGAACTGTTCGATCGTAGCCAGACCCACCCCGGTGTTGCAGACGCCCAGCGCCGCAACCACCTTGTCCTTCTGAATCAGTTCCTCGACCACCTTCTTGGCATGATCCGGGTTGGCCAGATCGTCGCGCTCGACAAGCTCGATCTTGCGCCCATTGACCCCGCCCGCCATGTCGTTGATTTCCTCGATCGCAAGGCGAATGCCGTTGCGCGCCGAGACGCCCATGTCTGCGGAGCCCCCGGTGAACGGGCAGAAAACGCCGATGCGGATGGTGTTGTCCGCGGCGACTGCCACGCCAGTAAGAACGAAGGTGGCGAACGCCACCGTCAGTGTGCTGCGCAAACGCTTCATGCTTGTCTCCGGCTATTTGTTGTCAGATAACCTGATTCTATGGTAACGGCAGCCGATTGGGTAGCCCCTGCTGGTGTCCCCGCCAGCTCCCCCCTCCTTGGACCGTCTCCCCGCCCTCGGCTACACTGCACACCTTTCTTCAAAGGAGACACCTCATGTCCGTCACCACCACTCCCAGCGGCCTCGTTATCGAGGAACTCGTCCTGGGCACCGGCGCCGAGGCCAACCCGGGCAAGCTCGTCGTCGTTCACTACACCGGCTGGCTGACCGACGGCACCAAGTTCGATTCCAGTCACGATCGCAACGACCCCTTCGTCTTTCCGCTTGCCCAGCGCTACGTCATCCCCGGTTGGGACGAAGGCGTGCAGGGCATGCGTGTCGGCGGCACGCGCAAGCTGACGATCCCGCCGGAGCTCGGCTACGGCGAACGTGGTGCCGGTGGCGTCATCCCGCCGAATGCGACGCTGGTGTTCAACGTGACGCTGATCGACGTCAAGGACTGAGTTGAGCGATACCCCGAAAAAACCTGCGCAACGTAAACCTCTCGGCGGCACGCTCACGGCGCGCCGGGACGTTTCCGCCGCGCCGCGCGTACGGCCGCCGGTGCGTGCGCAGAAGCCGCTGCGCAACAGCCGGCAGGCAGCGGCACCGGTGCAGTCGCCTACCGCGACTGCCGCCGCATCTACATCCCCATCGAGCGACGAGGTGCGTATCTCCAAGCTGATGGCCGAACGCGGCCTTTGCTCCCGTCGTGAAGCCGATAGCTACATCGAGCGCGGCTGGGTCTTCGTAGACGGTGAGCGGGTCAGCGAACTCGGCACGCGCACCCGCCCCGATGCCGTCATTACCCTCGCGGCCGAGGCGCGCGTCAAGCAGGCTGCGCGCGCCACCATCCTGCTGCACAAGCCGGTTGGCTACGTCTCCGGTCAGCCGGAACCCGGTTACGAGCCCGCCGTCGTCCTGATCGGCCGTGATTCGCAATGGCGCGACGCCGGCGGCCCGCCTTTCAATCCCGCGCACCTCAAGGGGCTGGCGCCCGCCGGCCGCCTCGACATCGATTCCACCGGCCTGCTCGTGCTCACCCAGGATGGTCGCATCGCGCGCCAGCTGATCGGCGACGACTCGGAAATTGAAAAGGAATACCTCGTCCGCGTCAGCGGCGAAATCATGGCCAACGGTCTCGCCCTGCTCAATCATGGGTTGCAGCTCGATGGCAGGCCGCTGCGCCCGGCGAAGGTCGAGTGGCTGAACAGCGACCAGCTGCGCTTCATCCTGCGCGAGGGGCGCAAGCGCCAGATTCGCCGCATGTGCGAGCTGGTAGGTCTGCGCGTCACCGGCCTCAAGCGTGTGCGCATCGGCCAGGTGCGGCTCGGCGAATTGCCTCCGGGCAAATGGCGCTACCTGCGCGACGACGAAGCCTTCTGATGACCTGGCGCAACGAGTTGTAATCCTTTGTTTCAGCGCCGCCGCAAGGGTCGCGGAGAGCGGTATCTTTCGCCTCACCGCAACAACCCTCAGGCAAGCGCAATGAAACTCCTAAAACTGATTCCTCTCGCAATGCTCATGCTGCTCGCGTCGGCCGCTGTGCGCGCCGATGTGTTCGGCACTGCCGTCGGCGGCGGTATCGGTGCCGTTGCCGGCGCCGTGATCGGCGATTCGATGGGCGGCCGCAATGGTGCCATCATCGGCAGCGGCGTCGGTGGTGTCGTCGGCGCCGTCGTCGGCCAGCAGATATCTCAGCAGCCCTCGCACTCCCATGGCTACCACGTCTACTCGCCTGCACCACCGGTGCGCTATGTGCCGGTACACCACGTTCAGCACCACTACTACCCACAACCGGGACGTGGCCACGCATGGGGCCACCACAAGCACCGCCCTCATCACTATCCGCATGGGGGTTACCGCCACGACCACTACCGCCACCATTGACACATGGCTAGTAGTCAGTCACGCAGGTTCGCGTGGATGCGGGGCGTGCCGAACATAGCAGAATCTGCGTGACTGACTACTAGGCGCCGCGTTGTTATTTCAGGCGCTCAAGCGCGCCAGTGGCAGATTCCTGACCGCCCCCGCTATTTTTCGCTGCCGCACTCCGCCTTGCACGATGCCGGGTCCGTCCTGCACGCCTCCGCCGACCCGGTACGGCATTCATCACGCGAACGGCGGCTGAAAACAACCCCCTCGCCGTAGCTGCACATCAGGCGGTTGATACTGCGATTGGAGCCGCGTTCCCCGGTCATTTCCTTGTTCGCGACAATACCGGTCGGCTTCAGCGCCCGCATCTGTGCTTCCGGAAGGTCGCACGAGACATAGCCCTGAAAATCGCCGTCGCGGCTCTCCCACAGTACGACATTCTTCATCTTGCGATAGGCCGTGTAGTCGGTGCACACCTCGGTGCCTTTGCCGTACAGCCTCGCGTTGTCACTGCAATAACCGTTGAAGGTAAAGCGCAGCTCATCCTCGGTCGGACAACTGCCGGCACGAACCACCGTGCCCAGATCCGGGCAACTTACCGTGGCGGCACTGGCACTCAGGGGGGCCGCAAACAGGGCAAGCGCAACAAGGCGAGTGTTCATGGTGTGGGGCTCCGTTATGTAGTTGGTTAAGCCCCTCCATTTTAGCGAGCTTCACTTCATCGGTAGAAACAGCTCCGGATCAACCGCCGCGCCGCCGACCATCACCACCCAATGCAGGTGCGGCCCGGTGATGCGGCCGCTGACACCGCTGGCGCCGAAGAGCTCACCGCGTGCGAGCGCCTGCCCCTCGCGCACGTCCACGCGCGAGAGGTGGGCGTAGAGCGTCAGAATCCCACGCCCGTGGTCGATCACCACGGTCGTGCCGGCGAAGTAAAGATCGGCGACGGCAAGCACGGTTCCGGCTGCCGGCGCCCGCAGCGGCGCGCCGATGCCGACTGCCACGTCCAGCCCGCCGTGTGGGGAACGCGGCTCGCCGTTCAGCACGCGCTTCACGCCGAAGCGTGCTGAGCGTGGCCCGGCAGCCGGCAGGTCGAAGCGCGTGTCCGGCGCCGGCTCGGCAGTGTAATGACGCTTCCAGTCGGCGATGCGCTGCTGCTCGGCCGCGATGCGTGCTTCCAGTTCCGGCGGTGGCGTCACCATGCGACCATCGGCGATGCGCAGATGCTGCGTCGGATAGCGCTTCTCCCTGACAACGAGCGGCAGCGTACGCTGTCCGCCAGCCCCCTCCACGAAAACCGAGTGTTTACCCGGCTCGGTATCGAGCGGCAGCCCGACCAGTGCCACCCACTTTCCCTGATGACGCAGCACCGGCTGCGGCAATGCGTTGAACGACACCGCCGGCTGCGCGTCGTGCGCCGTGCCAAGTTCGAGCACGGCGACGCCGCCGGGTACCGGCGCGTGGCGCGGCAGCGCCGGCGCAGCCTGCACGGCAAGCGTGCCAAGCATGAAGAAGAGTGCGCAGAACAGACGACAAGGCCGCATCAGGACGCCTCCGTGGTCTCGGTTTCCGCAGTCGAATCACAGCCGCTGCCGGTGGAAATCCAGCGCGCGAACAGGCGCGCGATGCCGCCTTCGGCGCGTTCCGGAAAACGCGGCAGATACTGCGCCGGATGGCTGATCAGTCCACAACGATAGCGATCCGTTTCCCACTCGAGCGCAGGGCAGGGGCCGATCCGGCGCCGGAAGAGCAGTCGCCCGGCCGGGCAGGTTTCGGCGGCGCAGCAGACACCGCAACCGTTGCATGCCGCGCCGGGTGCGGGCTTGTGCGGTGCTGCAACGTGGAGATGGATGGTTTGCCGGTGCATGATGCTCAAAATGTAACAGGCGGCGTGGTGGCGCGCACGATGCGACGCCGGCTGGCCCGCAGCGACCCGGCATCGAACGTGCCGCGCGCGGCCGCCGCAGCGGCACATTCCGCCGCCTCGTAGTATTGATCCGGATCGTAGGATATCAGCAGCAGGTCAACACCGGCGGCGAGCGCGGCAACCGTCACCCGGCAGATGCCGTCGCGGTAGACGGCCCCCATGTTCAGGTCATCGGTGATCAAAAGTCCCTCGTACCCCCACTCGCCGCGCAGCAAACCGTTGACCACGGCGCGCGAGAGCGAAGCCGGTTGCATGGCATCGATGGCCGGTAGCGTCGCGTGCGCGAGCATGATCGCCCCGTCGGCCATGGCCGCCCTGCGAAACGGCAACCAGTCGCGACTGGCCAGCTCGGCGCGACTACCGGCGACGCGTGCGGGAAAGTGGTGCGTATCGGCATCGCTGCCGCCAAGCCCGGGAAAGTGCTTCAGCGTCGGCCGCACGCCATGCTCACGCAACCCATCGCCATAGGCAGCGGCAACGCGGGAAACGAGGGCAGGGTCGTCGGCGATCGCGCGCTCGCCGAGCCGGGTGTGCGTATCGAAGCGCGGGCCACGACCCTGCGGACGCAGATCGACAACCGGCCCCAGATTCAGATTGACGCCGAGCGTTGCCAGCGCGCTTCCCTGAATCTGCCCATAGCGGCGCGCGCGTGCTTCGAGTTCGCCATCAATGCTGTCGCCCGTTTCGCCATCTCTGATCAACGAAGCCAGTGAGGGCATCGACGGCAGCGGCGGGCTGAGATGCGCAACCCGGCCGCCTTCCTGATCCGCAGCGACCAGTAACGGTGGAAGTCCGGCCTCCCGGCGCAGTGCCTGCAGCGCATCCATGTCAGCGCGAATCTGCGCCGCCGGCCGGCTACGGGCGTAGTCGCGACCGAGATAGACGCCGCCGATCAGGCCGGCCCGTGCCAGCGGCGCGACTTCTTCGAAGCCTGAAAAACCGATCATGAAGTGAGGGCCGACGGTACGTAGCGCATCACTCCCGGCAAGCACCGCATGGCGGCGCAGATGGAAACCGCGCTCGCTCATGCCGACCACGATCAGCGTCATCACCAGCGTCGCCAGAAGAAGGCGACGGCTGACGAGCATCAGGCGCCGCCCTGCCGGCAGTCGGCGCACCGCGAGGAAGATCGCAAACGCCGCGACGACCGTCAGGGGGACAATTCCGCCGCGCACCGCCAGCAGCCATGGCTGGCGAGGTGTTGCCGCAAAGACGAGGAGCAGGGTGGTCGCCACCCATGCGGCAAGGTGCGGCGCCATGCCTCCTGCGCTGGCTGCGCCGCCGGCCGTTGAATGCGTCGCCATCTTACTGCTCCGCCGTCGCCAGGCGGCCGCCGATGCGATACCAGTCGAGACGACGTGTCGCCAGCATCATTACCCCGAGCGCAACGAAGAGCAGCAGCGTGCCCATCAGCAGCGCATTGTCCTCCGAAGCCAGAACTCCATAGAGCACGCCGTACAGGCTGGCGATGCCGGCGCCGAATGCAGCGCCGCGCAGTCGTCCGCCCAGCGCGCCGGCGATATAGATTCCGATCAGCAGCACGCAGGCGCCTGCCGACAGTGCATAGGCGGTGAGGAAGGGCAGATGCTCGGTGAGCGCGATCAGCAGCAGGAAGAAGATCGCCAGCGCCAGCCCTACCAGCAGGTACTGCATCGGGTGAATGGGCAGGCGACGCAGGATCTCGGTCAGGAAGAACGCCGCAAAGGTGAGCACGACGAAGAGCACACCGTATTTCACCGCCCGCTCGGCTTTCAGATAGACATTCACCGGATCGACGAAGCTGACTGCGAGCGCCTCCTGTGTACCGTGTGTGGCATTGGGGCCGGCTGCGGCGAGCGCACGGTCGAGGTCGCGGGCGAGATGCGAGACCTGCCAGCGCGCCTCGAAGCCGCTCTCGGTGACCGTTCGCGAGCCGGGCAGAAAGCGCCCCTGAAAACTCGGGTGCGGCCAGTTGGCGCGCAGCGAAACGTGCGTCGCCGCCGCCGTCGGGGCGATTGCCAGCCGCTCTGAACCGGTCAGCGCGAGCGGGATCGAGAAGTCGAACTGCTGCCCACCGGCAATGTCGATCGCCCCGAGCGCCACATGCGCCCCCTGGCCGGCGATGAAGCCGCCGGTGCCGGTCGCGAAGCGCACCGCCCGTCCATTGACGCTCGCCTCCGGATCGTTATCGACACCGCGCGGATCGGCAATTCCGAGCACCAGAAATGCCTGCGCATCGAGGATGCGTTGCGTGCCGCCCAGCCCGAAGCGATCGGGTACCGCGATGTTCCCCGAAAGGCGCGCGCCGAGGTGGAACAGGCGCGCGCGGTAGAGCCCCCGTCTGCGCTCCTCGGTGTCGATCTCACCATCGACGATCAGCTTCTGTGGCGCAATGATGCGCGTGCGCTCGACGATCTCGTAACGAAGCTGTCCGGAATCGCCAGTACTGCGCGCCACCTGCTCGCGATAGCGGATCGCCAGAACCGGCCCGACCAGCGTCTGCGCGCCGGCCGCCGATTCGGCAAGGTTACGGGTAACTTCGGCCTGCCGCGCACTGCGCGAAACAATCTGCGATTCGATCAGCGATAGCGGGACCAGCAGCAACAGCGACAGCAGTACGATCGCCGCAATCTTCTGGAAAAGCTTGTTCTTCAGCATGGAATCCTCCGTGATGGCGAAACCCCCGATCGGGGTACGCTCGGAAGGCTATGGCTGCCGCGCGAAGTGCGTGTGAAGCGAGTGTGAAGTGGCGCGTTGCCGGCGGCCGTTCAGCCGGCGCGCGGGAGCGTGAGCGCAGCCAGCGCGCCACCGCCGGGTGCGTTGCATACGCTTGCTTCGCCGCCGTGCAGGCGGGCGACCTCGCGCACGAAGGCGAGGCCGAGGCCGGTGCTCTTGCGGCCGCCATCCGGGCGCGGCAGCGAGTAGAAGCGCTCGAAGAGGCGCGGCAGCGCAAAATCGGGAACGCCGGGGCCGGCGTCGCGGACGGCGAAGCGCACGCTGCCGGTGTCGGCGACGATGTCGATATTCACGCTGGCGCCCGTTGGCGAGAAGTCGATCGCGTTGTCGACGAGATTGGCGAGCGCCTGCCGCAGCAGGTAGCGGTCGCCGTCGAGCAGCGCCTCGCGCGCGCCGGCAACCGCGAGTTCGAGGCGCTTGTCGGCGGCCTGCGCCCGGCGGCCGGCAACGACCTCGTCGGCGAGTTCGCCGGCGGCGATGCGCGCGATGCCCTCCGGGGCCTGCAACTGCTCGATGCGTGCGAGCAGCAGCATGCGCTCTATCGTCTGCTGCAGGCGTTCGGCCTGCTCGTCGATGTGGCCGGCGAAGCGCCCCGCCTCGCCGAGCGGCTGCGCGGCGAGCAGTTCGGCCGAGGCGCGGATCGCCGTCAGCGGGCTCTTCATTTCGTGCGCGAGGCTCTGCACGTAGTGCTCGACGTACTGTTTGCCGTCGAGACGCGCGCGCATCTCGGCGAGTGCCCGCGCCAGTTCCGAAAGCTGGCGCCCGCCGCCCGTGGGCGGCAGCGCGCGGCCGCCGGCGGCGACCGTGCACGCATAGTTGCGCAGCCGGTTCAGCGACCAGGTCAGCCACAGCGTGAAGGCAACGCCGGTGAGGCCGGAGGCGAGGAGCAGCCAGAAACCGGCGCGGCGCATGCGTTCGCGGGCACGGTCGGCGTAGGGCTGCAGCGAGTTCGCCGGCTTGGCGACGGACACGACGCCGACGAGACGCGCCTCGTGCATCACCGGCGCCGCGACGTACATCACCGAACTCTGCGGATCGTCGGGGTCTGCGCGCGTGCTGCGCGCGCCGTACTCGCCGCGCAGCACGCGCGCGATGTCGCGCCACTGGCTGTAATCGGCGCCGAGCGCATTGCTGGCAGAATCGCCGGCCGAATCGTAGACGACGGTGCCGCGCGCATCGGTGAGCAGCACGCGCAGTTCGACGCGGGTCTTGTCCACGTCGTAGATGCGCGCCGCGACGCGGCGGGCGAGCGCGCGTTCGATGCCGGCGGCGAAGGCGCCCCTGTCGCCGGGCTTGCGGCGATCGCGATCGTTCATGCCGCCGCTCGCCAGCTCGCCGGCGACCAGCTCGGCGAAGACGTTCGCGGTATCCACCAGCGTGTCCTCGGTGGCCTGGCGGACGCCCGGTTCCACCTCCTTCGCGAAGATGTTCACGACGAACCAGGCGGCGAGGCCGACGATCAGGAAATAGCCGGCGAAGAGCCGGATGGCGATGTTCATCGTGGCGCCGATGCGTCCCGGCGCAAATCCCGGCGCAGGCTGTAGCCGAGGCCGCGATGCGTCTCGATCGGATCGTCGCCGGCGACCTCGCGCAGCTTCGCGCGCAGCGTCTTCACGTGCGCATCGACGGTGCGTTCGAGGCTCTCGCCGGCGTCCTGCCAGACGCGCGCCATCAGCTGCGCGCGGCTGAAGATGCGGCCGGGGTGGTCGGCGAGTGTCGCCAGCAGGCCGTATTCGTAGCGGGTCAGCGACAGCCAGGTGCCGCAGTAGGCGATGCGTGCGCCGTCGGCATCCACCGTGAAGGGGTTCGCCGCGCCATGCGCATCGTGCGCGCCGCCGCGCGGACGCAGGCGGCGCAGGATGGCGCGCACGCGCGAAACGACTTCGCGCGGGCTGAACGGCTTGGCGACGTAATCGTCGGCGCCGAGTTCGAGGCCGACGATGCGGTCAATCTCGTCGGAGCGCGCGGTGAGAAAGATCACCGGCACGTCCGAATGGCGGCGCAGCTCGCGGCAGACATCGAAACCGCCGATGTCCGGCAGGCCGACGTCGAGGATCACCAGATCGAAGCCGCCATCGTTAACGGCGGCCAGCGCCTCGCGGCCGAGGCTGCGCCACTCGGTTGAGTACCCCTCGCCGGCGAGCGCGAAGGCCAGCGTGTCGGCGATCGCCGGTTCGTCTTCGACGATCAGGATGCGGGTGGCGGCTTCGGTGGCGGAGAGTGAGGTCGTCATACAGTCAGGGCAGCGGATCAATGAGCGTGCGTGCAGATGCGTGGGAAGCGGAAAACGCAGTCATTGTCTCCCATCCGTCATTCCGCCCGCAACGCCTCCACCGGATCGAGCCGCGCCGCGCGCCGCGCCGGCAGCACGCCGGCGGCGAGGCCGATGACGATGGCGACGCCTTCGGCGAGCAGCACGAAGGAGAGCGGGGTGTGCACCGGCAGCGCCGGCAGCGCGAGGTGGATCAGTTGCGCGAGGCCGATGCCGAGCGCGAGGCCGAGCAGCCCGCCGAGTGCCGAGAGCGCCACCGCTTCGCCGAGGAAGAGGCCGAGGATGGTGCGCCGCTGCGCGCCGAGCGCGACCATCAGGCCGATTTCGCCGGTGCGCTCGGTCACCGCGATGGTCATGATGGTGACGATGCCGACGCCGCCGACGAGCAGCGAAATGCTGCCGAGCGCGCCGACGGCCATGGTCAGGATGTCGAGAATTTTGGAGAGCGTGCGCAGCATGTCTTCCTGCGTCGTGATCGTGAAATCCTCGCGACCGTGGCGCGCGCTCAGCGTTTGCCTGATGGCGCGGCTCACCTGCGCCGCCGGCACGCCTTCGCTGTAGGCGACGTGGATTTCCATCAGCCCGTCGCGGTTGAAGAGTTCGAGCGCGCGCGCCGCCGGAATGTAGGCGGTGTCGTCAAGGTCGATGCCGAGGAACTGCCCCTTCGTTTCCAGCACGCCGATGATGCGGAACTGCATGGCGCCGATTTTCAGCTTCTGGCCGAGCGGGTTTGCGGCACCGAAGAGTTCGTTCTTCAGCCTGGCGCCGAGCACGACGAAGGGGCGTGCGTTGTCGGAGTCGTCGGCCGGCAGGAACTGGCCGCTCTTCACCTTGATGCTGAACACCTGCGCCATGCCGGCGCTGACGCCATATACCGTCGTCCGCCGCAGCCGGCCGTTGCCGCCGACCTCGGTGTTGCCCCAGATCGTCGGCGTCACCGCGGTGACGTGCGGCAGCAGCTTGAGGCTGTCGGCGTCGGCCAGCGTCAGCGGCCGCACCGAGGTCGGGATGCCGCTGGGGTGCGGGCCGGAGGTCTTCGTCTTGCCCGGCGCGACGCCGATCACGTTGGTGCCGAACTGCGTGAACTCGGCGAGCACGAAGCGGTGGATGCCTTCGCCGATCGAAGTGAGCAGGATCACCGCCGCGATGCCGACGGCGATGCCGAGCAGCGTCAGGAAGGAACGCAGCCGGTGCGCGGTGATCGCGCGCGTCGCGAGGTGCAGGGTGTCGGCGGCGCGGATCATCGTTTGATGCCTGACGAATCGATTGACGGGCAGCGGCTTGTTGCATACCATCCGTAGTGCAGACAAGCGCAGGGATTGTAGAGGTCGCCGGCAACGGCGGCAGCCCGTAAGGGTGGGACACTCGAACCTGGGGTCTGCATTTTCATTTGTACGGCGCGAACGCTTCGAGATGCGGCAGATTCTTCGCCAGCGCCTCGTACGAATCCGGCCAGAACTTGAGGCCGTAACCGATTGCCGTCCGGGTCTTTGCGTGGCGGTAGATCGTCGGCGAGAGCAGATGCAGATACCTGTCTTCGGCCTCCCCGTACGGATTCAGATTGACGGCGAAATAGATGCCTGATGCGACGGCATCGGCAATCTGGAGGCCGGCAAGCTGGTCATGATTGACCGCCCTCACCTGTTCCGGCCGCACAACGCTCCAATCCACCCGCACGTCGCATGCTTCGGCCGTCTCCCGCAGGTGGCAGAGGTAAGTGCGCAGATCGTCGTAGGACATTGCGCTGCGGTTCGAGAAGGTGATTTCCGCAGTGCCGTCGCCCGCTCCTTCCGCATGATGGTCGCGGCATAGCCAGGAGACGCGTTCGAGCAGAAGCCTGCTTGCGTATCGATACAGCCGGAAACTTTCGCTCTGGAAGCGTTCAGGTTCGCTGATCGACGGCTTGTGGATCAGAACGGAAACGGTGCGCAGCCTGGCGCCGCCGATCGCCCGCACGTAGGGAACGCGCTGTTCGTGCCGCATTTCCCTGAAATGCAGTGCTTTTTTTGCATCCTTCTTCAGCAAGGCGCGAATGTCGCGCATCAGGCGCACCGCCTGCAGATCGTTCCGTTTGCGCAGAACGACTGCGGAGAGAACCAGCCACCGGGAACTGCCCCGCTCTTCGGGGTGGAAGACGAAGCCTTCATCTCCGGATTCGTCGATATAGACGGCAAAGCTGGCGGTCATTGAATTCCCCTTTTACCGTTTCACCGTTTCGACAGCGCCTGCACCGGGTCGAGCCGTGCGGCGCGGCGGGCGGGCAGCACGCCGAAGAGGATGCCGGTGGCGAGCGCCGTCGCCAGCCCGGCGAGCACCGCCCAGTCCGGCGGGAAGGCGGGGTAGGTCGGGTAGAGCTGGCGGATCAGCGCGGCGCCGGCGATGCCGAGCAGATAGCCGAGCACGGCGCCGGTCAGCGAGAGCATCGCCGCTTCGGTGAGGAAGCTGTTGCGGATCGTCGCCGCGTCGGCGCCGAGCGCTTTCAGGAGGCCGATCTCGGCGGTGCGCTGCGTCACCGAAACGAGCATCACGTTCATCACGAGAATGCCGGCCACCGCGAGGCTGATCGCCGCGATGCCGGCCACCGCCATGGTCAGCGCGCCGAGCAGGCGGTCGAAGGTGGACAGCACGGCATCCTGCGTGATGACCGTCACGTCCTCCTCGCCATCGTGGCGTTCCTTGAGGATGGCGCTCGCCTGCGCCTTCGCCGCTTCTATCGTTTCGCGGCCGCTGGCCTCGATCAGTATGCGGAACAGCGTGTTGCTGTTGAACATCGCCTGCGCCAGTGACACCGGCACGAAGACGATCTCGTCGGTGTTCATGCCCAGTCCCTGCCCGCTCGCCGCGAGCACGCCGACGATGCGGAAGCGGCGGTCGCCGATGCGCACCAGTTGCCCGAGCGCCGGCCCGTTGCCGAACAGTTCCTCGCGCACCCTGGCGCCGATCACCGCCTCGCTGGCGCCGCGCCGCCAGTCGCCGGGCGCGAGGAACCTGCCCTGCGCCATGTCGAGCTTGCGCACCGCGGTGTACTCCGCCGTCGTGCCGGCAATCATCACCTCACGCAGCTTGCCGCCGCTGCTGATCTCCGAGGTGCCGACGGCGAGTGGCGTCACGTTTCTGATCGCCGGCGCGCGCAGCAGCGCCTGCGCATCGTCCACCGTGAGGTCGCGCGGCGTGCTGGTCACCGCGTTGCCGGGGTTGAAGCCGCCGGTCTGCGAACGGCCGGGCAGGATGATGACGAGATTGCTGCCGAGCGACGAGAACTCGGCGATCACGTAGCGCCGCGCGCCGTCGCCGAGCGCGGTGAGGATGACGACGGCGGCGACGCCGATCGCCATCGCGACGACGAGCAGCGTGCTGCGCAGCGGATTGCCGGTCGCCGCGCCGCGCGCGAAGCGGATCAGGTCGGCGGTGCGCATGCCATCCCGGCCGAATCGCGTTGCAACGACCCGTCCTCCATCGCCAGTTGCCGCCGTGCGCGCGCACCGAGCGCCGCATCGTGGGTGACGACGATCAGCGTCACGCCGCGCGCATTCAGTTCTTCGAGCAGGCGCACCACCTCGTCGCCGGTGGCGCGGTCGAGGTTGCCGGTGGGTTCGTCGGCGAGAATCATCGCCGGCTGCATGATCGTCGCGCGGGCGATCGCCACGCGCTGGCGCTGGCCGCCGGAAAGCTGGTCCGGCCGGTGGTCGGCGCGGTTGGCGAGGCCGAAATCCTGCAGCGCCTGCGCGACGCGCGCCGCGCGCTCGGCGGGGGCGATGCCGGCGAGCGTCATCGGCAGCGCGATGTTCTCGGCGGCGGTGAGGCGCGGCACCAGATGGAAGCTCTGGAAGACGAAGCCGATGCGCTCGCTCCTGACGCGCGCCTGTTCCTCGGCCGAGAGCGTCGTCACGTCGCGCCCCTCCAGCCGGTAGGTGCCGGCGTTCGGCCGGTCGAGCAGGCCGAGCAGGTTCAGGAGCGTGGATTTTCCGGAACCCGAAGGCCCCATCACCGCCACGTATTCGCCGGCGCCGATCGCGAGATCGAGCCGGCGCAGCGCATGCACCTCGCTGTCGCCAAGCTGGAAGATGCGCTCGATGCCGGCAAGGGCGATCAGCGGCGCCGCGCGCGTAGCGCTCATTTCGCCGCCGGCTTCCCGTCGGCGGTAAAGGCCGCGCCGTCCTTCACGCCCGGCCGTTCGAGCGAGGTCACCACGCGGTCGCCGGCGGCGAGCCCCTCGATCACTTCGGTGAACTCCCAGTTGGCGAGGCCGGTCTTGACTGTGCGCGCCTGCAGCCTGCCGTCGCTGCCGGCAACCAGCACGCGGCCGCCCTCCTGCAGCGCCGAGGTCGGTATGCGCACGACGTTCTCGCGCACGGCGAGGATCACTTCGACGTCGGCGCTGTAGCCGACGAGCAGCCGCCCCGGCGCCTTCGCATCGTCGAAGGTGGCTTCGATATCGACGGTGCGCGCCTGTTTCTCGACCGCCGACACATACGGCGCCACGCGCTTCACCTTGCCCGGGAAGCTCTGCTTCGGCAACGCATCGAGGCTGATGCGCACCGCCTGCCCTTCCCCGATCTTCGGCGCATCGACTTCGTCCATCGGCGCCTTCACATAGAGGCAGGAATCGTCGATCAGGTCGATCGCCGGCGGCGTCGGCACGCCGGGGGGCGAGGGCGTCGAGTATTCGCCGACTTCGCCGACGATCTTGGCGACGGTGCCGGCGAACGGTGCGTAGAGCACCGTGCGGCCCTGCTCGACGCGGGTGGCGGCGAGCTTCGCTTCGGCGGAGCCGACCTCGGCGCGCGCCGCGTCGCAACTGGCGCGTTTCGCCTCGGCCTCGGCGCGCGCGCTTTCCTCGCGCGAACCGGAAACGAAACCCTGTTCCTTCAACGAGCTTTGCCGCGCCGCCTCGCGCTTGGCGTTGGCGGCCAGCGTGCACACCTCGGCGACGCGTTTCCGTGTCGTCTGCATCTGCGCGGCGGCGAGCTTCGCCTGCGCCTGCTGGTCGTCGTTCCACAGCTTCATCAGCAGCTGGCCCTTCTGCACGCGGTCGCCTTCCTTCACCGCCAGCACCTCGATGCGGCCGCCGAGGATGGTCGACAGCTTGGTGCGCTGGCAGGCCTCCACCGTTCCGGCGCGCGTGTTGGCGATCGTGGCTTCCACCTTGCCGCGGTCGATTTCGGCGAGCACGACGGCCACCGGCTGCGGCCGGCCGGCCCACCAGACGGCGGCGGCAACGAGGCCGGCGGCGGCAAGCGCGAGGGGGAGTTTTTTCAAGAGCGGGTTGGCGTTCATCGAAAACGGCCTGGAGAATTAGCGAATGCCGATATTGTCGCATCATGCGCGGTGCCGCGCATGTGACTCAGGTTACCAACGCTGCGACACAAAGCCGCATCCGAACGACTATCCGGCCCGGCGCAGGCGCAACAGGCGGGCGCTGAAGGTGAAACCCGTACCGTCGGCATCCGGCACGAACTCGGCGCGGCCGGCGGCCTGCTCGGCGCGCAGGTAGTCGGCAAGACCCGGCTGCAGCGCCTCGTAGTCGGCGAAGCCGGCGTGCCGCCACTGCGCCGCAAGCACCTCGGCAACCAAACCGATGTCGGCGATCATGCGCGCAACGCGGGCCGGATGCGCGAGGCCGATGTGCAGCAGGAAAGCTTCGCCATTCACCGCCAGCGCTCGCGGCAGATCGGCGAGAAAGCGGCAGATCAGTTCGGCGCCGTCCGCGCCGCCGCTGCGGTCGAGCCGGAAACCTGCCGGGCCCGGCGTTTGCGGCAGGTTGGCGCAGATCAGTGTGGCGCGACCGCTGTCGTCGGCTGGCGGTGCAATGTCCGTGTCCAGCAGCGGATCGAGCAGGCTGCCGTCGCTGAGCGTGGCCTGTGCCGGCAGCGGTGCCTGCCCGGCGTGGCGCAGCAGGCTGCGTTCGAGTGCGGCGAGGCTGGCGCGGTGCGGGTCGGCAAACAGCATGTGCTGCACGCGGCGCCCGCTGCGCACGACCGCCGCCAGCAGGTGCGCTCCGAACACGCCGCAGCCGCAGCCGATGTCGGCGGCGAGCGTGAAATCGCCTTGTGTACTCAGCAGTGCCGGCGACAGCGCCAGTTGCGCGAACAACTGCTGGTTCTCCGCCGAAACCGGATGCGTGCCCGGCGCGAGATCGAGGCGCAGGTTGGCGACTGGCACCTGCCGTCGCGCCTGCCAGCGTTCGAGCACGGCGCGTAGCTCCGTCTGCTCGGCGGTGGCCGGAAAGCGCACCGCGATTTCCTGTCGCGCGGTGGTGGCAAGCCGCGCCGTTTCCGCTGGCGCCGCAAAGCAAGCGGCGTAGGCGCGCGGCAGATCGAGGAAATCGGCAAACAGGCGGCCGTTTTCACCATCGCGCACCAGCGCGCGGTTGCCCGCGATGCCGCGCGCCAGCACCGGTGTGCCGCAGGCCATCGCCTCGGCGAGCGCATGGCTCAAGCCTTCGTGCTCGGAGGCGTTGAGCACCAGATCGGCTTCGCCCAGCGCGGCAAGGTAATCCCCGCGCGGCAGGCCCGGGTGCAGCACGATCCGCCCGGCGAGGGGGGGATGGGCGGCGACGAGTGCCGCAATGCGCGATGCGATTTCCGCGCCGTAATCCGCCTCCAGCGTTGGACCGAGCACCACCAGCACGTGGGCCGGGTAATGCGTCGCGAGCAGCGGCGCCAGTGCTTCCATGGTCGGCAGAACGCCTTTCAGGCGACGCAGCGCGGCTGGCAGCAGGGTCAGCGGTGTGTCGTCCGCCAGCCCTAGTTCACGGCGTAACGAAAAGCATGATGCCGTGCGCACATCAATGCCGTTCGGCAAGACCGTGCAATCCGCCGGCAGGGGCAGGGCACTCAGGCGTTCACGCAATTCCTCGGTGAGACAGAGCAGGAAATCGGCGCCACGCACTGCCGCACGCATCACGGCCCGCCTTGCGGGATCGTCGATGTCGGCGTTGGCGTCGGTGCCACTGGCGAGCAGGCTCCAGGCGAGCGGCGAAGCCGAGTCGCCCATCCCAGGTTTCCCGAGCGGCGAAGCCGAGTCGCCCATCCCAGGTTTTCCGAGCGGCGAAGCCGCTTCGCCCGAGAACGCCGCGGCAAGCGGCCCGCCCGCGCGGTAAAGATGAATGCCCAGCGCAAGATCGAGGCGTTCGCGCCAGGCGAACTCGCGCAGTCGCCGCACCTCGCGGGCGAGGCTTGCCGGTGCGTCATCCGCTGGCAGTGGGCGAAAACGTACGTTGGCCTTGTCGCGCCAGGCCTCCGCGTAGCGGCGCGCGGTCTCGGCGTTGCCCGTGGCCGGGGTCAGCTTGCCGTAGATGAGCAGGTTCGGGCGCGTGCCGGCGTCTCCATCCGGCGCCGGGCGGCGCAAATCGCGATAGGAGGCGAGCTTCCAGCCGGCGCGTGCCGCAGCGAATTCCGCCGACTGCAGCGCCGCCGCCTCGTGCGCCCGTGCCGGTGCGCGGCAGAAGGCACTGCTGTCCGCGTTATCGGTGTGCTGACCGGGATGTGCCATCAGCTCGGCGGTGCAGCGTTCCGGCAGCGCCGCGAGCAGCTTGCCCACGCGTGTGGGGGTCAGGCGAGAACCCATTGCCGACTGGCCGATGAAGGCGTCGGTCGAATAGATGCCTTCGTCCGCGAACACCGCCGCTGCGGCCATGGCGGCTCGCGCCACGCCGCGCTGGAAATTGGCCTCGAACTCGGCGTCGGCCGTCAGCGTATCCAGCCCCGCTTCGCGCGGCAGACGCACGCAATAAACGCCGTATTCGCGCGCCATGATCGGCGCCAGTGCCGCCGCGACCAGCGGCTCGACATGGATGTGGTGATGGCCGTCGACATGGCTCGGCAACTCGCCGGTCAGCGCGATGAAGCGCTCGAACTGGCGGCGGATCTCGGCGACCAGTTCGTCCTGCCGGATCGTGCCGGCGGCGAGCGCCTCGCGCAAGCCGAACTTGCCGAGCCGCTTGCCGTCGCGGTCGGTGAGCGAGTTTTTGCCGGCGAGCGCGCCATCGGAAAGGTTGAGGTGCAGCCCGAGCGGCAGATCGGCCGCCAGGGCCGCCGTGGCCGCTTGCGCGGCGCTCGCGCCATCGACGAGCAGCGAGGCCGAGCTGATCGCGCCGGCACTGAAGCACGCAAGAATGCCGGCGTCGCGGGCCGGGGAGGCGCCGAGGTCGTCGGCGTTGATGATCAGCAGGCAGGGGGGCGGGGCGATGTGCAGCGTCCGCCTCATGCCGCCGGCACCGGAGGGCTCAGCGGTAGCGGTTGATCGCGTCACGCGTTTCGGCCGCGACCCGGCGTGCGGCGTTGGCGTAATCCTCGCCCTTGCCGGCGTAGAGGATGGCGCGCGAGGAGTTGATCATCAGGCCGGTGCCTGCCTTCGTCCTGCCGGCATGCACCGTCGCCTCGATGTCGCCGCCCTGCGCGCCGATGCCCGGCACCAGCAGCGGCATGTCGCCGACCAGTTCGCGCACGCGGGCGATCTCGGTCGGGAAGGTGGCGCCGACCACCAGCGCGCACTGGCCGGTGGTGTTCCACTCGCTCGCCACCAGCCGGGCGACGCGCTCGTAGAGCTTCATGCCGCCGACGTCGAGGAACTGCAGGTCGCTGCCACCGGGGTTCGAGGTGCGGCAGAGCAGGATCACGCCCTTGTCCTTGTAGGCAAGGTAAGGCTCGACCGAGTCGCGGCCCATGTAGGGGTTGGCGGTCACCGCATCGGCGCCGTAACGCTCGAAGGCTTCCACCGCGTACTGCTCAGCCGTGCTGCCGATGTCGCCGCGCTTGGCATCGAGAATGACCGGGATGCCGGGGTGGGTGACGCGGATGTGCGCGATGAGCGCTTCCAGCTGTTCCTCGGCGCGGCGTGCGGCGAAGTAGGCGATCTGCGGTTTGAAGCAGCAGGCGAGATCGGCCGTGGCATCGACGATGTTGCGGCAGAATTCGAAGATGGCGTCGTCACGGCCCTGCAGATGAACCGGAAACTTCGCCGGGTCCGGATCGAGGCCGACGCAGAGCAGGGAATCGTTCTTCGCCCAAGCGGCGGAAAGGGTGTCGATGAAGCTCATTCGGAATCCTTTTTCGTGTCGCTGCCGGCTTGCTCGCGGGCCTGCTTCTCGTAGAAGCGCTCGTTCTTCTCTTCGTTGTAGAAGCGGAAGCGTCCCGCCAGGGTGCAACCCTTCATGCCCGGATTGCAGGGCAGGTTGTTGACCTTGGAACAGCGGTCGTCGACTTCGTGGGGGCAGCCCCAGCCACTGGGCATCGCAAGCATCTCCGGCAGATTGCCGCGCCGACGTCCGGCGCAATGTTGCTATTTTCGCACGAGCCGCCACATTCGCCATCGGGCAGAACGATCGCCGGGGCGGCCGCGTGACGTGCGATGCGGCGCGTGGCAAACTGCCGTATCGCATGGATGCTTCCGGAGGACCTGAGATGAAAGGCAACTTTGCAGCCATCGTTCTGGTGGTGGTCGGCGTTCTCGCCCTGGCCGTCAATCTCGAACTGATTTCGATCGATCTGGTGCAGATCGTCCGTACCTGGTGGCCGCTGATCCTGATCCTGATCGGCGCCGCCCTGTTCTTCACGCCGGAACCCGGCGACCGGAAGCGGCCTTAGCGCCTGCATTCACCTGTCCGGGGCAGCCCGGGAGGGCATGGGGCTGGCGGAGCGCACTGCTTGCAGAAAATAATTGTTGCACCGCAGCAATTTTGCGCTATAATCCGCTCTGTCTCCTCCATTCCCTCCTCCTTTGGAAATGGATTTACAAGCCCGCGCCAGTTCGCGGGCTTTTTTTCGCCTTGCTTTTTGTGCGCCCCCGGGCGATCGGGAGTCCTGCCGGTAACCGCCTGCCATTGCCGGCGCGGTATAGTCTGCCTGCGTTATTAATTCGTCATTCCAATACCAGGAGGCTTGCCATGAATCTTCGTCGCACCGTTTCCCGTACCTTCGTTGCCCTTGTCCTCGCCGGCGGCGCCGCCGTGGCCAGCGCCGATAGCCTGCAGAGCGTGCTTGCCGAAAGCAAGGCGTCCGGCAAGGGGCTCACGTTCTACGTCAATGGCCAGGCCATCCCTGGCGTTGTCGTCAGCGTTGACGACAAGTACGTCGTCGCGCGCAGCACCGCCAGTGGCACCATCGTCATCCGCCTCGACCGGCTCGATGCTGTCGCTGGCCACGTTGCACCGGCGGCCAAGTAAGCTCGACGCGGGCAACGGAGGGGTGTGCAGGCTCGTCCGCCAGCGTCCGGAGCTGTACTTTTTCCGCCTGCGGGCCTATGAAGAAATTGCCGGAACTTCGTTTTCCGGGGTGGTCCAATAGGCATGGCCCGCTCGCGCCGCGGCCGATTCCGGAGCGGCGATCCGGGGTGGGGAAAGGAGGCTGACATGTTGATGACCCATATTCCGCAGATGCTCGTTTCCGAGAAGCAGGGCTGGGACGAGATCGATCGTTCGCACCATCCGGCCGCCTGGTTCATGCGCTATCTGGCGATGCCGATGTCGCTGCTGCCGCCGGTGATGTATGCCTACGCCGAGTTGCTGCATCCGGGCGCCATCTTTCCGCTGCAGGTGCCGGCGCCGACGGTGACGCAACTCGTCGTGAGCGGCATCGTGTTCTACGGGCTGCAACTGGCGATGGTCGCCTACATGGCGATGCTGATCCAGCGCATGGCGGAAGCGCGCGACCACGATCCGGGGCGCGACGGCGCCTTCGCGCTCGCCGCCATCGCGCCGGTGCCGCTGTGGCTGTCGTCGCTCGCGCTGTTCGTGCCGAGCACCGTGTTCGCGATTGCCACGGTCGCCGTCGCCTGGTTCGCCTCGGCGGCGCTGATCCGCCACGGCGTGCGTCCGCTGCTGCACGTCAGCGACGAGAAGAAGGCGCACTACATCGCCAACGTCGTCACGATGACCGGCGTCGCCGCATGGATCGGCCTGATCGTCGCTGCCGGCTTCGTGCTCAGCATCCTGCTCGCCTGGCACGCGTTCTGACCCGCAACCGGCGCCTGTCGGCGGCCGCTCCCGCGGTTGCCTGAGCGTCTGGTTCGCCGCACGGGCGCCCGTTCTTCCCCGCACCTCTCCGCTTCCGGCGGAGAGGTGCCTGCATGTCGCGCCGCGAATCCGCTCGAATCCGCTCGAACCCGACTGAACCCGTCGATTCCTGCCCGGCGTCGATGGTCGTCGCGGCGCCGGCCCGTCACGGCGTTTGCGCGCTCCGCGACCGCAAACCGGCGCGTGAATGATCGTTCACGCGCCGCACCGAAGATGCCCGCCGCCGGCATCGCTTCCTCTCCCCGCCTGCCGCGAAGATGACAGGCATGGCGCTGCGCTCGCGAAAATCCTTCGCGGCGACCGCCAGACTGACGGACCGAGGAGAGAAAGCATGAACCACCGCCTGAAGAAGCATGTCCTTGCCTGCCGCCGCGCCTTTGGCCGGCGCGCCCGGGATGCCGCCCCCGTCGTTGCCGGCATGCTGCTGACCGCCGCGCTCGCCACCGGACTCTCGGTGAGCTTCGCCGGCGACGAAATGGCGCCCGAGCGTCGCTGGGTTGCCGGCTCGCCGCTCGCGCTGCGCAGCGCGCCGGCGGCCGATGCCGCCGTGATCCGGCGTCTCGCGCTCAACACCGAAGTCGAACTTCTGGCGCTTGCTGAAGGCGGCGAATACTGCGCGGTAGCCGTGCCCGGCGTCGCCGACGGCAGTGGCTACGTCGCCTGCCGCTATCTCGCCGGCGAACCGGTTTCGCGCAAGCGCATCGCCAGCCCCGTCGCCGCCGACGGAACGCCGAATCCCGACTACGACCCGCAGCGCGCCTTCTGGCTGGCGCCCGGCTACGAGGCCCTGAAGGCCTACGGCGAATACCTCGAAACAAGCCGTCTGGAGGACGCGCAGCGTCTCGACCCGGCAAGCCCGCGTCCGCGCGACGCCGAGTTCGAACGCATGAAGGCGCATCTCGCGAAGGGCGTCTATGGTCCGGTGCCGGCCCCTTATCCCGCCTGGGAGCCGCTGCGCCGCGAGGCCGCGGCGTGGAAGGAAGAGCGCCGGCAGATCGCAAGCGGCCGTCTGCGCAAGTACGGCACCGATCCGGCGCAGGAAGTGCAGGTCGCCGCCGACCGCCACCGCGCGCTGCGCGATGCGCTCGGCCTTTTCGATCTCGACGTCGCGCAGGCGCTCGCGCTCGCCGGCAGCATCGAACTGCCGGGCGTCCGGCCGTCGCTCTTCCGCACCATGGAAGACCTCTCGGCGCCCGGCGAATCGGCCGAGCAGGCGAGCGGCCGCTTCCGCATCATCCATACCGTCGCCGTCCGCGGCCGCGACCCGCTGCGCGGCGAGGAAGGCGTCTGGGACATCGGCAGCGTCACCAAGGCGCTGACCCGACCGGTGATCCGCCACACGCTGTTCCGCGACGGCCGCATCGTCGCCGCGCCGACGCGCCTTGCCGACACCGCGATCGAATGGAGCAGCGCCGACGGCCCGATGTGCGAAGGCCACGCAGACGGCTTCGCCTACGGCGATTCCGACCCGCGCATCTGGACCGGCTACGGCCTCGGCGAAGACGCCTATCGCGCGTCGCACGCCACCCGTCCGCAGCACAGCCTCGTCCGCTTCCAGTTGCGCAGCGCGCTGCCGACGCAACAGGCCGGCGTCGCGCGGATCGAGCAGACGCTGGACCGCAACGCCACCGGCTTCGTCGCCGCCACCACCTTCTTCTTCGATCTCGACCGCGACGGCAACTCCGACCTCGCCGTCTGGGAAGGCAGCGGCCAGGCCGCCGGCCATCTCGACGGCCCGCCGCAGACCGACGACGCCCACCAGCGCCTCTTCTTCGCCAACATCGCCGGCCGTTGGGTGCTGCTCGGGCAGGATGCCTTCAGTTATGGTTGCGGCTGCTGATTGCGGCACCGCGCTGTGAACGCGCGCATTCGCTGCAACTGTCGGGAGTCGGTTAACCTCGCCGGACCGGTGACGTATGCTCCTCGCAAAATCGACCATTTCATTACCGGGTTTTCGCTATTACGAGGATTCACCATGAAGGCACTCCTTTGCATTGCCGCGCTGGCCGGCGCAATGGCCAATTCGGCATTTGGATCTCCCGGCGGCGCACGAGACAATTGCGCCACTGCAGCGTCCGCAATCGATCGCGCGATCTGCGAGCGTCCGGCCTTGCGTGTCCTCCAGGACGCATTGGCGCGCGATTACCGACTCTGGCAAAAACATTGCGAGGGTGCGGCAACGCAATCCCCCCGGAACTTCCCATCCCATGCGTCCTGGTTCGCGGAACTGCGAAAGGGATATGAACGCTTCGCGGATGTGGCTGCGCAGGATTATCTCGGCAGTACCTTTACCCAACGTGCCGACGAGTTGGCGCGTGCGCTTTCGTCATGCGTGGGCAGTCCCGACCACAGCGTCCGGGATGTTCGCATTTCGACGGTTCGCTTGCCTGTCACGACCGGGCAGGATGAAGCGAGCAGCTTGCCTTTCGTTCAGACCACGCCTCCGCTCGTCGGCATCAGGATCAACGAGGCGCTCTTCCGGGATCTGTTGCACATGGAGGCTCCCGTCGGTCCGCGTGACAAGGATGTCCGCATGGCGTTGTCGAAACTTCCTGCCGCCCCTCCCGAAGAGCAACCGGCGAATGAAACGCTCACGGTTACCGTCCTTTGGCGCAACCCTGGCTTGCTTGTCCTTGAGGCGAATTCCAGCGGTTGCGAAACCCGCTGTTGGCAGAACAGCGAACAGCTCCTGTTCGATCTCCGCACCGGAGACCGGGTGGAAGCGGATGACATGTTCAGTCCTGACGGTCGAATCGCGCTCGACCGACTCGGGGAGCGCAGTATCCTGCAGGAGGCTGTCAAACTCCGTCGGCGCGAGGAATCGCAGTGGACGCCGGATGGTCTCGAAAGCTTCAAGCATTGTCTTAATGAGTGGCGTGGATGGCGCTCAAGGGGCGGGCGTCAGATGGTCTGGCGCAAGGACAAGCGTTGGCATATTCGTGGGCCGGCTTGTGCGGGCGACGGCGACGCCATGCCCTCGGCCATTGACAGCAAGGCCTTCTCTCTCGACTCTCTCACTCCGTACCTCAGCCCCTACGGCAGGAGCCTGTTGCTTGGCGAAGGTGATGTGCGGACGCCGGGTGTGCCGCCCGATTCGTGTCCTGCGGTAGAGGCGCCTCCCGATCCGAATGGTTGGGGCGCCCGTGTCGCAGAGATATCAGCGGGTTCGGATCACGTATTTTTGCGTGAGCCCTCCGGTCGAGTCTGGGGGTGGGGGAAGAATTACGACGGAGCGCTGGGAAAAGGCGATACAGGTAGCGGGAAATGGATAGCGCCTTTCGTGATCGGCGAAGACTATTTGTACGCTGGCGCCGGGCAAGGTTTCAGCGCCGTCGTGCGGCGTGACGGCAGTCTGCTGACGTGGGGAAGCGGATATGCCGGAAGGTTGGGTGACGGTGGCGGAAGCCGCGAACGGCCTGAACGCATTGGCGAGAACTTTGTTCAAGCCGACGTGGACAACTACGGCGGCCGTGCATTGGCGAACGACGGGCGCTTGTGGGCTTGGGATAGTAATCGTCCGCGCATGGAGGTCGTCGCAAGCGGCGTGCGACAGATGCGCGGCAGCATTCCCGTGCTTTTTCTCCGTAGTGACGGCGGGTTGTGGGCCTGGAACGAGTGGGAGTGGACTCATCCCGCTGAATCAAAGCCGACTCCGGGAAAGTCGCGTTGGCACGGCGCGGGCTTCGAGCGCCTTCCCGCCTCGCGGAAGATGGAGCTCGCCTGGCGTGCCGATGGGTCCATCTGGGCATGGGGCAGAACCCTGACCGCAATGTCCACTCCCGTTGCCCTGCCCGGCCTGGAACAAAGTCCGTGGCCGCGTCTGGTGGGCGAGGACTGGGTGGACGTCAAGACATCCGAGAGCCAGACACTCGTGGCGGCCAGAAAATCCGATGGCAGTCTGTGGGTAAGCCAGGAGCACGGCAGTTCCGTGCGCATGGATCATGTTGGCTGCGGCTTTGTGGATATGGCCTTTGCGTACGACCGCTCGCACGGAGTGCACCTGCTGGCGTTGCGCTCGGATGGAACCTTGCTCGACTATCACGGCGACGCCGACCGTGGCATCAACGTACGCAGCGGCTTGCTTGCACGCAAGCCGGAAATACTCGCGACCAACGGTATCCGGCTGTTTCAGGAGGGTGACTACTGGGGAGAGGTCGGCGCCGAGGTTTTTCTATTGCGCCAGGACGGTACGTTGTGGCGTTGGTACTGGCGGTTCGCGATGAGCGTTGCCGAACCCGCTCCACCCCCGGCACAACGCTTGGAGCGGATCGAACTCCCGAAGGAGTGGTTCAATCGCTGAGCCGTGCCTGTCTATTGTTACCGGAGTGAAAGATGTCGGGAAGTCGAAACATTCAAAAATTGCTGCGTTCCGTTATGGTGCTGGGAGCGCTGCTGATTGCCACGCCCACACTTGGCAATCAAGGGGTCTGGAAGGGACGGATCGGGAATGCGAGCGTCGTCGCGTGCTTCGACCATTCCGCCCGTGGCAGCTACTACTACGAGAAATACGACGCGCCCATCATCCTGCAGAAAAACGCCGATGGAAAATGGTTGGAAAAATCACGGGAGGACGGAAAATCATCTGGTTCATGGACTCTCAACGGCAGTGCGGGAGACACGATGTCCGGCACCTGGAGTTGGCATGGCCGAGAGAGCAAGCCAATCAAACTGTACAAGATCGGGAATATCGATGATCTGTCATGGCATCTGCTAAATGACAGCCCGTGTGCATCCAGCGAGTATTTTTCTCTCATTGAAGAGAAGGCGGGGCAAAGAAGCTATGGCGTGCAGAGTCCCAACTACTTCGAAAATGATCGGGCAAGACAATTCGATCTTCATTGGCGTAAGAGAGGCCACGTAAGCGTCGAAACCGTTCGCATCGAGAGTGGCGACGCGGCGGTCCATCGCATTAACGAAGCGTTGGAAAACGATCTTCCGAAGGAGAACGATATGCAAATGTTCTTCGAAGAAACCTTCAAGTTCAACGGGGTTCTGACACGGAAAGCCGGTCCATCGATCCATGGAAGCCCGTTCTACTGGACAGCAAACTATTTCGTGGTGAGATACCAGGTTCTGAGAGACTACAACCCCCATATCGAAAGCCGGCGGCGTCCGACCGAGGTGGAGGAGTACATCTACCGCACCTTCGATCTGAAAAGCGGCAACGAAATCAGCGTTTGGTCATGGCTCGGGCAAAACAATTTCAAACCATGCGGAAGTGTTCTGACGGACAACTGCGGCTATGGCAGACCATCCGCAAAGTTGCTTCCCCTGATTGCAAGGCATCTGAAGCGAGACCGGTCGGATGAATGCGGTGCCGACGTTGAAAAAGGGGGTGTCGATTTCCAGGCAACCGTGAGTGACGCCGGTATTTTGTTCAGTGTCTACCGGATGGAAAAAAGCCGCAGTTGCATCCTTCGGGCAGAAGTTCCGTTCTCGCAGCTCATGCCGATATTGACCAAGTCCGGAGTGGACTCGGTGCGGCGGATTCAGGAAAAACAGTAAGGCAAACTCGCTGGTCTCATCGATTCTCCCGTGCCAGCGGATTCTAGACGGCAACTCGCTGCAGTCCGAGCAAGAACACCACGCCATCCGTGTCATTCCTGACGGCAATCGTGCCGCCCATCTTCGCCATGTAGGTCTTGGCGACGAACAGGCCCTGGCCGCGATTGCCAGCGGCGCCACTTTCCGGCTGATCGGAGACACCGTACTCGAAAATCTTGTCGATCAGGTCGGTAGATATCTGTGGGCCGAGGTTGTGGATGCCGACGGTCGCCGCCGTCTCGCTGGTCGAGAGCAGGAGCGTGATCGGTGTTCCCGGCGTGCGATAGCGGTCGGCGTTCTTCAGGATGTGCGCGAAGACATCCTCCAGCGGGTACTCGTCGGCGCGCACCCACACCGGCGCATCGATGCCGCTGCAGCGTACGTTGGCGATGCCGGCGTTCTCAGCCACATTTCGGAGGAAGTCGGCGATGTTCAGCGGTTGCACCTGCAGGCTGGAGGCCTGGAAAGCCTCGCTCGGGCTGGCGCTGCCGTAGAGCACGCGTACCGCCTGCTGCATGCGGCTGATGTAGCGGTGGCTCGGGTCGTCGGCGCTGCCGTGCAGCGCGAGCAGCGACTGCAGCGGTGACATGATTTCGTGGCCGACGGCGTGCCACATGTCCTTTTCCTGCTCGGCGCGGATGCGCTCGCGTTCGGCGTCTTCCTTCACCCGGCGCAGCAGCTCGTTGAGGCTGCCGGCCAGCAATCCCAGTTCGTCGCTGCCGCGCAGGTCGGCCAACTCGTAGCGTTCCAGTCCGCCGTCGGCCTGTACCGATTCGGCGAGGCCGCGCGTGCGCTTTGTCAGTTTCGCGATGCGGCGGACGATGCCGATCTCGATCACCAGCCAAGCCAGTGCAATCGCGCCGAGCATGGCCCCGACGAACCACGAAACGCGTGTAGCCACGGCGGAAAGGCTCTTGTTAACGCTGCGCGCATCGCCCCTGAGCAGCAGCGTATAGCTGCCGATTGGTGTGGTGACCTCGTCGGTCAGCTCGACGATGGGCGCATCCAGCGTTTCGACTGGCAACTGCCGGATCAGGCGGGCGAGCAGCGGCGAGGTTTGCTCGATCGCCTCGTCGCGACCAGCGATCAGGATCTCGTCGCCCGGGCGTGCGCCGCGTCTCTGCAGAGTCAGCGTTTCCCCCGGTAGCAGCAGCCCCGACAGATCAGCCAGCGTGAATGGCGGTGCGGCACCGGCCTCGTGATTGTCGAAGAGCGCTCTCGTTTCGTCCGCCGGGCCGGGCGGCAGCACTTCGACGCGTACGGCGAAGGTGTCGAGATCGGGCGGTGGCCACACCGGCTTCTCGCGCGCGAAAAGCGCATCGCGCAGTACCTCGACCGGCAGCCGCAACGAGAAAAACGAACGCTTCTCGCAGCCGTCCTCATCGGTAGCGCTTGCGTCCAGGCATTTGCCGCTCTGCCAGACCCAGCCGCGGAATTCCTTTACCGGCTTGGCGCCGGTGTAATCATCGCCACCCAGTTCCACATAACCGGTGAAGCGGCCGCGCACACCCTCGGCCTTCGTCGACGCGCCGTTCGCGCCTGCCGGTGGCAGTTCGAAGGGCGCCAGCCAGCGGTAGGTTTGGCCGCGCACCGTCGCCGTCACGCGCAGGCGATGCGCGCCGTGCAGGTACTCGTCGCCGATCGCGTGCGCGACCAGGGGGCCGCTGGCAAAGGTGCCGGCGGCATAGATGTAGCCGCCCGCCCACGGGTTGTTGCCGATGGCGACGCAGAGGCTGCCAGCGTGACGATACTGCACGAGGCAACCGGCCATCTCGATCGCGCTCCTGACCTTGGTCTGGTCGTCGAAATCGATCGCCGCGTAGGGCAGCAGCACCGGCCGCCCCTGCGCTGCCGCCGCGCCGTCCCAGCGCGGATTGAGCAACGCCAGCTGGCCGGCCGGGTGGTGCAGGCGCGCGACGATCTGCTCCTTGGTCTTCGCGAAGCTCGCGCGGTAGTTGTCCACGCTGCGCTGCTTCTCGTCCTGCAGCACGGCGATGGCCATCGCCAGCACCGACAGGCCGAGCGCGAGAAACGCGGTGCGGAAGAGGACGCGCAGCCGGAACGAGGCCAGCCAGGCCAGTGCGCGCTTCATCGTTCGCGACCTGTCGCCGCCTGCTCTGCCCAGCGGAAACCACGCATCGGAATGTTCTCGATGCGGTCGAAATCCTCGTCGAGTTCGCGGAAGGCTTCGCGGATGGTGCTGATGTGCTTCCTGATGTTGTCGCGGTTGCGCCCGCTCTTCACTACCTGGAAGAGATCGTCGTAGGACACCACCTCGCCGCGCCGCTGGTAGAGCGTGGCGAGGATGCGCTGCGCGGTGAGCGGCAGGTTCACGCGCTTGCCGCGCCACAGCGGCGTGCTTTGCCGCAAGGGATCGAGCGACAGTTCGTCAGCGGCAGGCGCGGCGGGCTTCACCGTCTCGCGTTCGCGCGCGGCGCGCAGGATTTCGAGAAAGGTGTCGATGAAATCGGCTTCCTCGAAGGTGGTCTTCTGCAGGTAATCCCAGGCGTCGAGCGCCTTCATGATGCTGCGGTAGATGGTCGCCGGCATCGCCGAGACGACCAGCACCGGCGTGCCGCGCGCGCCTTTGTTGATGGCGTTGATGATCGCCACGCCGGCGTGGCGCTCGCGGCCGAGTTCGATGTCGAGCACGACCGCGGCGTAGTCCTCGCGCGCGATCGCCGCTTCGGCGTCGTCGCGGTTGAACCATTGCTCGACGACGATCTCCGGCTTCGCGGCAAGTATCCACGACCTGATCTGGTTGCTGGTGGGCAGGTCGTCTTCGATGACGGCGACTTTCGGCATGGCGAATCCATTTCTCCAAACATTTCTGGCCGCAGTATCCCCGATTTCCATCCATGCGCCCATGGCTCCGCCGTGAAGCTTTGTTCACACCCCGGAGCGCTCGGACACGGTGCCTTACCGAAGTCGCCCCGCGGCGGCATGGCTTGCTCTCCCCCGGTAGCGCGACGATGGCTTCCATGGCAGGCGGCGTACCGATAGATCTTCCCGGGCGCCGCATCGGGGCCGCACTTGAAGCGCGCCCCGTTCCGGAAGATCGCGTTGAAGGAGGAAGTGTCATGTCGGAACGCATCAATCAAATCATCAGCAATCTGCGCCATACCGCCCGCCGGCTGTCCGTGTGCACCCGCCGCAAGGGCGGCCGCCTGGCCGGACAGGCCGCGAGCGGCGTGAGAGGCGCGCGCGTTGGCATTATCGCCCTCTCGATCGCCGGCATCGGCGCCTATGGACTGTACAAGCACCCGCCAATGCAGAGCGTCGAGCGCGGCGAAATCGGCGTGCGCGTCAATCAATTCACCGGCGATGCCATCGAGGTGCGCGAAGGTGCCGCGCTCGTCATCCCCGGCATGCACGTTCTGCGCCGCTTCTCGCTGCGCGACCAGGTCTATCGCCCGCAAGGTGGCGGCGAAGGCTTCCAGACCGTCGAAGGGCTGTCGATCGGCCTCGACGTGACGGTGCGCTATGCGCTCGATCCGGCACGCATCGCCAACATCGCCCGTGCGCTGCCCGAGAACATCGGCGGCGAGGTGGTGCAGCCGGCGGTTCAGGGCGTGCTTTACCGCACGCTGTCGCGCTACACCGTGCGCGAAATATTCTCGTCGAAGCGCGCCGAGATCGTGCAACTGCTGGAGAGTGAAATTCGCCCGCTGCTCGAAAGGGATGGCATCAAGCTGCAGGCCATTCTTGTCGGCAAGGTCGAGTTGCCGCGCGACTACAAGAGCGGCATGGAGCGTCTGCTCGCGGAAGAGCTGGAAACCGAGAAGATGCGCTACACGCTCGAACTCAAGGAAAAGCAGGTCCGGCAGACCGAGCTCGAAGCGCTCGCCGACAAGGCGCGCCGCGAGACCGCCGCGGCAGCGGCCGGCGAGGAGCAGATCATCGCCGCCAAGGCGCAGGCCGAAGCGATGAAGCACGTGCTGCCCTTCAAGCAGAAGCAGATCGAGCAGCGTGCGTTGGAAGCCGAAGCCGAGAAGGTGTCGCGCATCAAGTCCGCCGAAGCGTCGGCACAGGCCCGCCAGATCGAAGCCGCCGGCGAGGCCGAATCGCGCCGCAAGCTCGCCGACGCCGAGGTTTATCGTCAGGAGCGCATCGGCAAGGTGGCGAGCGAGCAGCTTGCCCGCGACGGCGCGCTGATCCAGAAGAACCCGCTGCTGATCCAGAAGGCGCTGGCCGACAAGCTCTCCGACAAAATCTCGGTGATCATCGCGCCGCCGCCGGTCGATGGCAGCTTCATCGGCAGCAACCTGATCGGCCGCCCGGAGCGCGCGCCGCAGCCGGTGCATAACGCCGACGACAACGCCGCCGAGGGGAACTGAAATGCTTGCCACCACTTTGGCCGTGATCGCCATCGTCACCCAGGACCAGTCGGCGCTGCGCGCCGCGCCGAAGGATTCCGCCGCGCAGCAGGCCGTGCTGTGGCAGGGCGACAGCCTCGAAATCCGTGGCGAGAAGGGCGACTTCCTGCAGGTGTACGACCACCGCCGTGAGCGCGCCGGCTACATCCGCGCCACGCAGGTGCGCGTACAGTCGCTGAAACCCGAGGCGGCCTCCGAACTGCTCGCCGTCGTGCGCTTTCTCAAGGATGCGCCGGGGTCGGAAGCGCTCGGCATCAGCTACGCCGCAGCCTACCTGCGCGCGGCGCCGGCCGAAGCGATCGACGGCGAAGTGTTCGATGCCCTCGGCGGCATGGCCGAGCGCCTCGCCCGCCGCGCCACCGCCGGGCGCCAGGGCAAGGCCGGCGAAGCGCTGGCGGCGCATGTCGAACTCGCCGCGCACTACGGCATCGCGATGCAGCAGTTCGAACGCAACGGCCAGGTGCAGCTTTGCTACGACGGCGAGGCACAGCGCCGCGTGCTCGCACTACGCTCGACCGACATCCAGAAAGCGTTGGCCGTGCTGGCGCTGACCAAGCACGAATGTGTTTCGCCGCAGCTGACGCCGAGCGAACGCTTTGCCCTCGACAACTGGCGCGCTGATGTGCTCGACCGCGTCGATACCGCCCGCCTGCCGGAGGTGTTGAAGAACCGTATCCAGCTGCGCCGCGCTGGCGTCTGGGCCAGCCTCGCCTGGCAGCGTTCGCGGCGTGCCGAGTTCGGCGAGGCCGCCATCCGCGAAGCAGCGAACCGTGCGATCGACGCGCTGGCGGCGATCAACAAGAACGAGCTGATGGAAAGTGATGCCGCGATCTACAGCGATGCGGCGATCCGCGTTGGCGCCTCGCGCTGGGCGGCGCAGGCCGGCATGCCACTAGCGCCGCAAAAAAAGCCCGCGAAACTGTCCGTGCAGCTTTCCGTCGGCCAGCCGGGCGAAACCTGCATTCATCTTGTCGATGCGAAACACGATGTGAAGGCGCCGCTCGCGACGCGGTGCACCTACGGCACCGTGTGGGCCGCATCGGCCGCTGCCAACGCGCAGGGCAGTGCGCTCACCGTTGCCGTGCAGCCGCTCGATACCTGGCGCGAGATGTGGGTTTTTCGGCAGACAGCGACGGGATGGGTGGCCGATGTGGCGCCGCCGGCCACGGAAAACACCGATATTGGCTACGTCGAGTTCGCCGGCTGGGTGCCGGGCAGCGCCGAAATGCTTGCCGCGCGCGAGACGCGCACTGCCGGTGCCTATCGACAGAGCTTCGAGCTGCTCTCGCTGCAGACGCTGGAAACGAAGCGCAAGGCGGACAAGCCCGAAAACCTGAGCGCCTTCTACCGCTGGCAGGACGCGGCATGGAAAGGCGGCACGGTGGCGTTGCGGTGAGCTCGGCGTGCGGCTTCGTTCTCGGCTAGAATTCCACGCGCATAACCAGGAGAGTGACATGGCGCTTTGGCTTCGCAACAAGGGTGTCGGTGCAGTGCCGATGGTGGCTGCAGTGGCGGTGGTGGTGCTGGCGGTCGTCGGCTGGCTGGTCGCGAACAAGCCGGGCGGGGTGGCGCCGGGTGAGCTTTCCAGCGAGGGCGTCGCCTTCGAGGTGGTCGATGCCGCGCACCGCGAACTCGACGGTTCTCCGGCCCTTGCGCTCTCCTTCAGCCTGCCGCTTGATGCCAAGGCCGACGTCAGCCAATACGTTCAGGTGCTGGAAGTGCCGCCACTGCCCGGCACGCAGCCGGCGCGCGTGCGCGACGAGGAAGAGGGCGACGAGGAATACAGCGGCTACAACAATCCCGCGCTCGGCACCGGCGTCAGCCGCAAACCCGAAGACACCAAGCTCGACGACGGCAAGCCCGTCTCCGGCGCGTGGACCGTCGGCGACAACCCCCGCCTCCTGTATTTCCCACACATCAAGCCCAGCGCCCGCTACGTCGTGCGCGTGCTACCCGGCCTGCCGGCAAAGAGCGGCGCCAAGCTGGCCGGCGAGGAACAGCGCTTCTCGGTGCAGACCGCCGCCGTCGCGCCCGCGTTCTATTTCGCCAGCAAGGGCATGGTGCTGCCGGCTGCGCAGAACGGCGGCCTGCCGATCACGACCGTAAACGTGCCGGAGGTCGATATCCAGTTTCTCAAGGTGAAGACCGAGCAACTGCCGAAATTCCTCGAAAAAGTGATCGCCGGTGCTGCCAAGCCGCAGCGCCAGCAGGGCGAGGAAGGTGACGAGGACGGCGAGGACAACTATTACTGGTACGACCGCGGCACCCGACTGCAGGGCGCCGTTCAGGGCTGGACGATCGACAGCTTCCACAGGATGACGACCAGCGCTTTCACCGGCCGCTTCCTCACCGAGCAGAAGCCCAATCGCCGCAGCGTCACCTTCATCCCGGTCGAAGGCATCCCGGCGCTCAAGGAGCCCGGCGTGTACATCGCGGTGATGTCGCAGCCCAACCGCTTCCGCCACGAATTCCAGACCACCTACTACTACGTCAGCGATTTCGGCCTGCACGTGCGGCAATACGCCGGCAAGGGCGCCGATGCCTTCGTCAGCTCACTCACCACCGGCAAGGGCGTCGCCGGCGTCGAAATTTCGTGGCTCGGTGCCGACGGCAAGATCCTCGGCCGCGCCGAAACCGACGGCGACGGCCGCGCCAATTTCGCCGAGCGGCCGAAGGACGCCAAGGTCGTCGTCGCCAGGAAGGGCGAGCAGCTTTCGCTGATCGCGCTCAAGGAGCCGGCGCTCGACCTCGCCGAGTTCGATATCGGCGGCCTCACCTCGGCGCCGGTGCGCGTCTTCGCCTGGAGCGGCCGCAACCTCTACCGCCCCGGCGAAACCTTCGACGTTTCGGTGATGGCGCGCGACGCCGACGGCCGCAGCGTGCCGGCGCAGCCGGTGCAGGCCATCCTGCGCCGGCCGGACGGCAAGGCGCAATGGACCGCCACCTGGGCGCCGGAAGAAAAGTTCGCCGGCTACTACCGGAAGACCATCGAACTGCCGATGGATGCGGCGACCGGCTTCTGGAACCTCGAACTGCGCGCCGACCCGGCGGCGAAGGTGGCGAGCACGGTGATGCGCATCGGCGTCGAGGAATTCCTGCCCGAGCGCATGAAGCTCGACCTCGCCAGCAAGGCCGAACAACTGGCGCCGGAAAGCCAGGGCTGGCAGATCGATCTCACCGGCAACTACCTCTACGGTGCGCCCGCCGCTGGCAACAAGCTGCTTGGCGTGGTGAACACCGAGCGCAACAGGAACCCGCTGGAGAAGAAGCTGCCCGGCTTCATCTTCGGCGATGCCGACGAGGACAGCGTGCGCTCGCGCAACGAGCTGGAAGAAACCGCGCTCGACGACGAGGGCAAGGCCAGCGTTAGCGTCGATCTTTCCCCGGTGCAGCAGCGCCGCTCGCCCTTCACCGTGCGCGCCACCTTGAGCCTGCTCGAAAGCGGCGGCCGCCCGGTGGTGCGCAGCATCGAGCGCACCTACTGGCCGGCGCCGGTGCTGGTCGGCCTGCGCCCGATGTTCGTCGGCGCCTACGCGCGCGAAGGCTCGAACGCCGAGTTCGAGGTTGCGCTCGCCGACGCCGGCGCGAACCTGAAGGCAGGCACCGCGCTGCCGGTGCGCATCTTCCGCGAGGACCGCAACTGGTACTGGCGCTTCGACGACCAGCGCGGCTGGCATTCCGGCTACAACGAAACCGACGAACTGGTCGCCACCACGCAGGTCTCCGTGCCTGCCGGCAGCCGCGGCAAGCTGCTGGTGCCGGTGAAGTACGGCCGCTACCGCGTTGAAGTGCTCAACCCGGAAACCAAGCTCGTCACGCGCTTCCGCTTCTACGCCGGCTGGTCCGCCAAGGACGACGAAACCCAGGGCGTGCGCCCGGACCGCGTCGCCCTCAAGCTCGACAAGCCCGCCTACGCCGACGGCGACACCGCCAAGCTCACGATCACCCCGCCGCACGCCGGCGAAGCGCTGATCACGGTGGAAGGCGACAAGCTGCTCTGGTCGCGCCGCATCAGCCTGCCGGCAGACGGCAGCACCATCGACATCCCCATCGCCGCCGAGTGGAAGCGGCACGACCTCTACGTCACCGCCATGGTGCTGCGCCCCGGATCGGCCGGCGAAAAGGGTGGCGCCGGCGTCACGCCCGCCCGCGCCCTCGGCCTCGCCTACCTGCCGCTCGAACGCGGCAACCGCAAGCTGAACGTGGCGATGGAAGCGCCGAAGAAGATGGCGCCCGACCAGCCGCTCAAGGTGAAGATCAAGGTGCCCGACGCAGTCAACGCAAAAGCGGGCCAAACCGCCATGGTCACGCTCTCCGCGGTCGATGTCGGCATCCTCAACATCACCAGCTTCAAGAGCCCTGACCCGCACGGCTTCTTCTTCGCCAAGCTGCGCTACGGGCACGACCTCTACGACGTCTACGGCCGCCTCATCGAAAGCATGGCCGGGCAGAAGGGCAAGCTGAAGTGGGGTGGTGACGCCGCGCCCAAGCCGACCAAGAGCCTGCCGAAGAAGGTGCGCCTGGTCGATCTGTTCAGCGGCCCGGTCGCGCTCGATGCCAACGGCGAAGCCGAAGTCAGCCTGCCGGTGCCGGACTTCAACGGCAGCCTGCGCCTGATGGCGGTGGCCGCCAGTGGCGAACGCTTCGGCATGCAGGAGGCCGAAGTCACCGTCGCCGCGCCGCTCGTCGTCGAACTCGCCACGCCGCGCTTCCTCTCGGTGGGCGACTCGGCGCTGCTCGCGCTCGATGTGCACAACCTCGCTGGCGCCGAGCAGGAAGTGAAGATCAAGGTCAGCAACGGCGACGGCCTCGTCATCAAGAACGGCGAGCAGAAGGTGAGCCTCAAGGATCAGCAGAAGCGCATCCTGCGCATCCCGCTCGAAGCAGGCACCGCCATCGGCCTTACCGAAGTGCAGGTGAAGATCGAAAGCCCGCTGATGAAGCTCGACCGGACCTTCCCGCTGCAGGTGCAGGCGCCGACGCCACGGCAGACGGTGCTCAAGCGCTACACCGTAAACCCCGGCGAAACGCTGGAGGTAAAAGAGGCCGATCTGGCCGGCTTCCTCAGGCAAACGGTCAACGCCACGCTCTCGGTTTCCGACAAGGCGCCGATCGACGTGAAGAGTGCCGTGCAGGGCCTGCTCACCTACCCCTACGGCTGCGCCGAACAGACCACCAGCACCGCTTACCCGCACGTCTTCATCGACGAAGCAGCGGCCAAAGCTTTCGACCTCAAGGCCTACACGCAGGCGCAGCGCGCCGAGATGCTCGACAAGGCCATCGGCCGGCTCGCCGGCATGCAGGCGCCGAACGGCGGCTTCAGCCTGTGGGGCAACGTCAACGAGTACCAGTACTGGCTCTCCGCCTACATCACCAACTTCCTGCTCGACGCGCGCGAGCAGGGCTTCACGGTGCCGGCAGAAATGGAGAAGAAGGCCGTCGACTTCCTGCTCACCGGCCTGCAGCAGGGCGTTGCCGGCCTGCCGCGCGGCCCGCTCGACTACAACGAGAACAGCGTCTGGAACGACTGGCGCTACGCCGGCTCCGGCCGCTTCGGCGTGCTCGCCTACGGCGCCTACGTGCTGGCGCGGCAGGGCAAGGCGCCGCTGGCCACACTGCGCACGCTCTCGGAGGCCAGCGAACAGGCGCACTCGGGCCTCGGTCTCGTGCACCTCGGCCTCGCGCTCAAGCTGATGGGCGACGAAGCGCGCAGCAAGGCCGCTATCGACGCCGGCCTCAAGAAGCCGCGCCTCAACAACTACTGGTGGGGCGACTACGGCACCAACCTGCGCGACTGGGCGCAGATGTACGTGCTGCTGCAGAAGCACGAGCTGACGCCGGAAGGCCGCGAGAACCTGGTCGGCATGGTCGCCGGCGAGATCGAGAAGAACCGCTACATCAGCACGCAGGAAAAGCTCTCGCTCTTCCTGCTCGGCCGCAGCTTCGCCAACCAGCAGACCGGGGATTGGACAGCAGAAGTAGCAGGGTTGGCGGGCACCCAGGACTCCGCCTCCACCCCGTCATCCCGGCGAACGCCGGGATCCAGCCCGTCAACAAACATCACGACGAAAGGCACCCATTTCATCTCGCTGCCAGCAACCGACCTGACCACCGGCGTGAAGCTCAATAACACCCACAAGGAGCGCCTCTTCGTCGAGCTCAACTACGCCGGCAACCCGGCCAAGGCCCCCGCCGCGCGGCGTGATGCCTTTGACCTCAAGCGCGAGTGGTACACCGCCGACGGCAAGGTGCTAGGCGACAGGGCACTGAAAGTCGGCGAAACCCTGATCGTGCGCCTGAACGTGAAGACCAAGGGGCGTTACGCCAACGGCCTCGTCGTCGACTACGTGCCAGCCGGCGTCGAGATCGAGAACGCCAACATCGTGCAGGGCGAGCAGAGCAGCGTCGAGATCGCCAAGGTCGATATGCGCCAGGCCATGCAGGACACGCGCATCAAGCACGTCGAGTTCCGCGACGACCGCTTCGTCGTCGCCGCCCGCCTCGAAGGCGAGATGAACTTCTTCTACCGCGTGCGCGTGGTCACCCCCGGCAAGTTCGTGATGCCGCCGACCTATGCGGAGGATATGTACCAGCCGATGGTTTATGGGTTGGCGGGGGGCGGGGAGGCAGTTGCCATTGGAGAGAGTCGGTAAAAATGTTATTTCAATTTATTGGGAGTGCCTTCATGAACCGTAGCAAGGTAATGGCCGTTTTATTGCTCTTTTTTTCAAGCGTAGGCATATACGCTGGCCAAACCCAAACCACCAAGAAATCGACTGAGGCGACGCTGTCCGAGACAACTGGTTGGTTATCAGAATTCGCGCCGAATCGGATCGCGTATTCATCTTCGGCTGGAGGCGGAATTCTGAGTGTCCCGCAACCGGGGATGCATGAGAAGCATTTTGTTGATCGCATCGATTTCAATCAATGCAATGTCTCTATAAAAAAATATGAAGAGTATTCGCAAGTTTCTTCTGTACCGCTGGAGCCAGTGAAAATTCTAAAAAGTGAGATCGTGCTTTACACGTTCAGCCTGAATGGAGCGTTGATTCAATTAGATCAGGACGAGGGGGGGCGAGGCTATCAATTGCTGCGAATACGGGCTAAACCTGATTGTAAGAATTTAGGAGGGTGCCCTGTTTTTTCGGCAAAACGATATCGAGCGTCAAGTGCCTCTCCGGATGAGTTGATTCAAGCTGGCGTGCTAGAAGGTGGCATTGCGTTTGAAATTGGCCAGAAAAATTTAGTGGATGCAAAAAGAATAGTTGAGGGCTTCAGTCATGCTGCAAAAATTTGTACCAGTAAGAAACCAGCGCCATTTTGACAATCATTTTGTCTAGTTCGCTGTGCGCGAAAGAAAGTTATGAAGAAGAACTACTCACTCAAGCAGATGGGCGCTTTCTGTGTCTTCGGTTTATTGCTCAGCACTATCTGCAGCGAAGTCGACGCGGGTGTCATTGATCCAGAAATTCATATCAAAAAGCACGGATACCATTCAGTCGGGATTGGAGAAGATGGGCGCACAAAGTTCTTCTCGTATACGGAGAAGGTGAGCTCATCTCTGATATCTGTCCTAGAGACCGATGTCATAGCGTTGCCTAAGCACGCCGATGTTTTCCAGCTTTGTGATTTCATGAGAGGGGCAGTGAAAGCGCTCCTAATTAAAGAACGAGGGATCGCTTTCGATGTCGCAGTCGTTAACTATGGATATAGCGATTCGACGATCGTATGCGTTCTCAAGTACATGCACGAAACGACTGTTGGTACTCAGCTAATCTTTAGCAAGAAGGGTGCTGAGGGAATGTATTCTGTATTTGTTTCAGATTGACTCGGATGTGCTGTAACAGCGATAAGGGGTCAGCATGAATTGGATTTTCACAGTCGCCAATTCACTTGGTATGGATTGAGCAATGGCCGTACTCATTCCATCCATCGGTAGCTGCACCTTCGACAGCGGTGGCGAGCGCCGCGTGGCCGAGCGGCTGGAGGCGAAGCTGGAGGACGACTACCTCTGCTGGTACAACGTCGCGCTCGGGCCGTCGGCGCTGCATCCCGATTTCATCGTCTTCCACCCGCGGCGCGGGCTGCTGATTCTGGAGGTAAAGGATTGGCGTACGCGCACGATCCTCGCCGCCGACCGCCAGAAGTTCACCATCGAAACCGCACGCGGCCCGACGGTGGTGGAGAATCCGCTGGAGCAGGCGCGGCATTACGCGCATGCCGCCACCGATGTGCTGCAGCGCGACCCGCAACTGGTGTTCTCCAGTGGGCGCGAGGCGGGTAAGCTGATGTTCCCGTGGAGTTATGGCGTCGTCCTGCCGAACCTCACGCGCAAACAGTTTGACGAGGGCGGGCTGGGCGAGGTGATCCCGCCGAACCGGGTGATCTGCCAGGACGAAATGCTCGAAGGTGTCGAGGCCGAGGCCTTTCAGCAGCGGCTGTGGGAGATGTTCTCGGTGCGCTTTCACGGTGCGCTGTCGCTGCCGCAGATCGACCGGATTCGCTGGCATCTCTTCCCCGAGGTGCGCATCCAGCCAGCGCAGGCTGATATGTTCGCCGCCGACGAGCCGCCGCCGGATCTGGTGCGCGTCATGGATCTGCAGCAGGAGCAACTGGCGCGCAGCCTTGGCGAGGGGCATCGCGTCATTCACGGCGTTGCCGGTTCAGGCAAGACGCTGATCCTCGGCTACCGCGCCGAGCATCTGGCGCAGGTGTGCGCCAAGCCGATCCTGATCCTCTGCTACAACGAGTCGCTGGCGCGCCGCATCGGCAGTGTGATGCGCGCCAAGGGGCTGGCGGAGAAGGTGCATGTGCATCACTTCCACCAGTGGTGCCGCGCGCAGTTGTCGGCCTTCAACGTCGGGTTGCCCAAGAGCAACGACGACATGGATGCCTTCTTCGCCGAGATGGTCGACCGCGTGATCCGCGCCGTCGAGCGCGGCCAGATTCCGGCGGCGCAGTACGACGCGATCCTGATCGACGAGGGGCACGACTTCCGGCCGGAGTGGTTCAAGCTGGTGGTGCAGATGGTCGATCCGAAGACCAACAGCCTGCTGGTGCTCTACGACGACGCGCAGTCGATCTACGGCGACGAAGATGGATCAATGCGGCGCAAGAAGTTCAGCTTCAAGAGCGTCGGCATCCAGGCCGCCGGGCGCACGACGATCCTCCAGGTGAATTACCGCAACACCGACGCCATCCTACGCTTTGCGCGCGATGTGGCGCAGGGCATCCTGACGCCGAGCGATGCGGACGATGACGGCGTGCCGCTGCTGTCGCCACAGTCCGCCGGTCGGGCCGGTGCCGCGCCGCAGGTGATCAACCTGCCGACGCTGAAGGACGAGGCTGAATTCGTTGTCAAACGTCTGAAGGACGCACATCGTGCCGGTACGCCGTGGCGCGAGATGGCGGTGATCTACCGCGAATACGAGCGCGACGCGAAGCTGATTCGCAAACTGCTCCCGGCCCACGGCATCCCGCTCGTCTATTTCAAGGACGCGACCTACGCCAGCGAAGAAGACAAGGTGACGTTGATCACCATGCACTCGTGCAAGGGGCTGGAGTTTCCGCTGGTGGTTATTCCCGGCGCTGACCGCATCAAAAGCGCCGGAGAACTGTCGCCGCACGAGGCGAAGTTGCTCTATGTGGCGATGACGCGGGCGACGCAGGAGTTGGTGGTGTGCGGGGTGGAGCAGCAAGCCGTAGCTTGATGTTCGTCGGCAGCATATGACTGTCATGCATATGCATTCTCGCCTTTGGGACAACGCTTCTTGGCCAATGTTTGCCTTTTGTCCATCGTTTGCATTAGAGTTGGCAACAATATTTGCAATTAATTCAAAATATTGTTTTGAAACAACTGTTAATTGCTTGTTGTGTGTTGGCAAATAAAGGTTTGAAAATGTATGACTCTCCCCATCAATTCGAGCCACTACTGCCCTCCTCGCTGAAGCAGGAGCCCCTGCTCGCCAAGGCGCACGATCTGGCGCGTAGTGCTACACAGCTTGCCGGTCTGCCGGTTGCGCCGGCGCTGCGCGGCTTGCTGCGCGGGATGAATTCCTATTACACGAATCGCATCGAGGGGCAGCACACGCGCCCGCTGGAAATCGAGCAGGCGCTTGCCCGCAACTTTTCCGGCAACAAGGAACTGGCCGCGCGGCAGCGGCTGGCGCTGGCACACATCGAAGCCGAGGCAGAGATCGAGAGGCACTACGTCGGGGATGACGGCGCTCGCCATCTCTATTCGGCGGCAGCGGTCTGCGATCTGCATCGGGCGTTGTTTGCCCGCTTGCCGGCGGAGGATTTGCTTGCTGCCGAGGGCGAGCCGATTGCGCCGGGCGATCTGCGTGGTCGCGAAGTGCAGGTTGGCCAGCATGTGGCGCCGACCTTCAAGAGTCTGCCAGCGCTACTGGGGCGCTGGGGCGAGTTCTACGGTGGCATCCGCCGCGGAGAAGCGGCGCTGCTGGCGCTGGCCGCGGCGCATCAGCGGCTGGGGTGGATACACCCGTTCGTCGATGGCAACGGGCGCGTGATGCGCCTGCATACCCATGCCGTGCTGAGTGCGCTTGGCTATACGAACGGCTTGTGGTCGCCGCTGCGTGGCTTTGCGCGCAATGTCGATCAGTATTACCTGCGTCTGGCCGAGGCCGACATGCCGCGCAAGGGTGATCTCGACGGGCGGGGTAATCTCAGCGAGCAGGGGCTGGCGGCATGGATCGACTATGTGCTCGACATCTGCCTCGATCAGGTACGTTTCATGGGCGGGTTGCTCGACATCTCGGCGATGGAGCGGCGTATTGCGGCCTGCCTGATCTTCGAGGAAGAAACGCTGCGCTCCGGGGTGCGGCGCGAATCCCTGCGGCCGCTGCACTATCTGTTCCTCTCAGGCGGCGAACTGGAGCGTGGCGAGTTCAAGACGATGACGGGGCTGGGCCAGCGTACGGCGGGTTCGGCACTGGCGGCCTTGCTCGAACGCGGTTTGCTGAAATCGGATACGCCGCAGGGCAAGGTTCGCTTCGGCCTGCCGCTGCATGCGCTTCGCTTCTATTTTCCCGCGCTTTGGCCGGAGGCCGAGGCCGATGCGGCGGCGTGAGTGCCGTTGAGCCGAGCAGGTTAGGCGTCACGTGATTCGCTTCCCGGGAAGTGTCAGCCGCTTGCGCTGGATACTGGCGGGCCTGCTCGCTATCCTCCTCCTCGCCGACCAACTCCTCCCGCCCCCGCTGCCCGGCAGCAGCAACCCCGCCCACCTCGCGCCCCACGCGCAGGTCATCCTCGCCCGCGACGGCACGCCGCTGCGGGCCTTTCCTGATCGCGCGCACATCTGGCGGCACCCGGTGCGGGTGGCGGAGGTGTCGCCGCGCTATGTGGAGGCGGTGCTGGCCTACGAAGACCGCTTCTTCCGCTGGCATCCCGGCGTGAATCCGTTCGCGCTGTTGCGCGCGGCGGGGCAGTGGCTGTGGCACGGGCACATCGTTTCGGGCGGGTCAACACTGACCATGCAGGTGGCGCGCATGCTGGAGCCGGAGGCCTATGCCTCGCGCTCGCTCCCTGCCAAGCTGCGCCAGATGGCGCGGGCGGTGCAGCTGGAGCTGCGCCTTTCGAAGACCGAGATCCTCGAGCTGTACCTCACCTATGCGCCGATGGGCGGCGTGCTCGAAGGCGTCGAGTCGGCGAGCCGCGCCTATCTTGGCAAGCCTTCGCTCTCCCTCTCGCACGCCGAGGCAGCGCTGCTGGCGGTGCTGCCGCAATCGCCCTCGCGCCTGCGGCCGGACCGCTTTCCCGGGCGCGCCCGCGAGGCGCGCGACAAGGTGCTCGATCGCCTCGTGCGCGAGTGGGGCGAGGCGACGGTGAAGGAGGCGAAGCAGGAGCCGGTGATCGCGCAGACGCTGCGCGAGCCGCTGTTGGCGCCGCTCTTCGCCGAGCGGGTGCGCAAGCTCTACCCGAAGGCGCAGCGGGTCGATACGACGCTCGATGCCGGCACGCAGGCGAGCGTCGAGCAGCTCGTCGCGGCGCGGCTGGCGGTGCTGCCGCCGCGCGTGTCGATGGCGGCGCTGGTGGTCGACAACGCCACGCTGGAGGTGCGCGCCTACGCCGGCTCGGCCGATTTTTCGGACGCCGAGCGCTTCTCGCATGTCGACATGGTGCAGGGCCGGCGCTCGCCCGGTTCGGCGCTGAAGCCTTTCCTCTACGGCCTGGCGCTGGACGAGGGGCTGATCCATTCCGAGTCGCTGCTCTCCGACGTGCCGCAGTCCTTCGCCGGCTACCAGCCGGGCAACTTCCAGGCGAGCTTTTCCGGCCCGGTGGGGGTGACCGAGGCGCTGCAGAAATCGCTCAACGTGCCGGCGGTGGAAGTGCTCGACCGCCTCGGGCCGCAGCGCTTCGTCTCGCTGTTGCGGCGCGGCGGGCTCAAGCTCGATCTGCCGCGCGGCGCCGAGCCGAATCTGTCGGTGATCCTCGGCGGGGTGGCGGTGAACCTCGAAGGCATGGTCGGCGCCTACACGGCCTTTGCGCGCGGCGGCGTGGCCGGCAAGCCGCGCTATGTGAGTGATGCGCCGGTCGAGGAGGCGCGCCTGATGAGCGAGGGCGCGGCCTTCATCATTCGCGACGTGCTCGAATCCGGCGGCCCGGTGGCGCGGCAGGTGGAAGGCAGCGTCGGCGCGCGGCGCGGCATCATGTGGAAGACCGGCACCAGCTTCGGCTTCCGCGATGCGTGGGCGGTGGGCGTCAGCGACCGCTACACGGTCGGCGTCTGGGTCGGCCGCCCGGACGGCACGCCCAACCCCGGCTTCTTCGGCGCCAACGTCGCGGCGCCGATGCTGGTCGATGTGTTCTCGGCCATCGACGATGCGCGCCCCGCGAAACGAAACCCGCCGGCGAGCGTGACGCAGGCGAAGGTCTGCTGGCCGCTCGGCCTGCGGGCGGACGCGGTGCCGGCTGCGCTGTGCCACCACGAGCGCACCGCGTGGCTGTTGAACGACAGCGCACCGCCGACCTTCCCCGACCGCCTGCGCGAAGGCGCGGCACGCTACACCGACTACCGCGACGCCGCCACCGGCCAGCGCGTACGCACGGCCTGCGCGCCGGGCGAGATGAAATCGGTGGAGATGGCCCGCTGGCCCGCCGCGCTGGAACCGTGGCTCGACGCCGCCACGCGCGAACGCGCGCTGCCGCCGGCCTGGGCGCCTTCATGCGCCAAGGCGCAGGCGCCGGAGGCGGGGCTGAAGATCGTCAGCATCACGAATGGCGAGACGATTCGCCGCGCCGGCAGCGTTGGCGGTGCTGCACCATCCTTGAGGCTCGAAGCCCGCGGCGGCCAGCAGGAACTGATCTGGCTGGTCGACGGCCAGCAGGTCGGCCGCGCCCCGGCCGGCAAGGCGCTGCACCACGCCTTCCCCGAAGCCGGGCGGCATACGGTGACGGTGATGGACGATTCCGGGCGGTATGACCGGGTGGAGATCAGCGTGCGGTAGGTGGGTATGCCGTCGCGACGCACAGTTGATCGTCATCCAGCTCCTTTGGCCGTCATCCCGGCGAAAGCCGGGATCCAGTACTGAGGTTGATCGGGCCGCGGCGGAAAAGTGATGTACGAACTGAACCCCGGCTTTCGCCGGGGTGACGGGGGCGGTCGGGGTGACGGCCGGGGAGAGCGGCGTACTTTGGTTGTCATTCCGGCCCCCTTCGACAGGCTCAGGGCAGGCTTCGACAAGCTCAGTGGCGGCGGGCGTGGAAGCTGGAATTGATCGAGAGTTTCAATCCCGAGTGGTGTGATCTTCATGCCGCAGTCGTATGAGCGGGCGCGCGGGAGTACCATATCTTAATAGGTTCGCCATCCCCTCCATCCCTTGTTGAGAGGTCGTTCATGCGCCGTCTTGCTGCCCGTTTCCTGATTGCCAGCCTTGCCCTGTTTGTTTCCGCGTGTGCCTTGCAGCCGCCTTCGCCGCGTTCCTTCACGGTATCGGAGCAGCAATTGGCGCAGGCGATCGCTTCGCAGTTTCCGTTCGACAGCACGATGCTGGAGGTGATGGACGTGGTGGTGAAAACGCCGCGCATCACACTGGACCCGACCACCAACCGCATCAACACCTCTTTCGATCTTGAAGTGTCGCCGACGAGCGTGCTCGGCCTGCTCATCGACAAAACCTACAAGGGCGGCATCGACATGAGTTACGGCCTGCGCTTCGAACCCTCGGACAACAGCGTGCGCATGACCGATGTGCGCGTTTCCCGCTTCACGATGGAAGGCACGCCGGACAAGTTGAAGCGCCCGCTGGAAAAGCTCGGGCCAGGCCTCGCGCAGCGCGTGCTGAAGGATTTTGCGCTCTACCGGTTGCGGCCCGAGGATCTGCAGGCGGTGGAAGGCTGGGGCTACAAGCCCGGCGTGTTCAAAGTGGTACCGGGCGGTCTGTCGATCACGCTGGATCCGGTGGCGCGGTGAGGGCAATGCTTGGCGCCAACGGCAATTTTCAGGGGGGAACATGAACGACCAATTTCAGAGCATCGACCAGATCAAGGCGACAGCCATCGACATGGTGCTGAAGTTCGGGCCCAAGGCGCTGGTGGCTGCGGTGATCATGGTCGCGGGCCATTTTGCCGGGCGCTGGGCGGGGCGCATGGTGGAGCGACTGGTGCAGCGTTTCCATCTGGAGGCGCCGGTACGCTCGCTGATCGTGCGCATCGTGTATCTGGTGGTGCTGACGCTGTTTGCGATCATGGCGCTGCAGAACCTCGGTGTCGAACTGTTGCCGCTGATCGCCGGCCTCGGCGTGGCCGGCGCCGGCATCGCGCTGGCCATGCAGGGTCTGCTCGGCAACATCGTCGCCGGGCTGACCATCATCTTCACGCACCCGTTCCACGTCGGCGATTACATCTCGATCGGTGACGAGGAAGGGGAGGTGCTCGACATCTCGCTGTTCAGCACCACGCTGGGCCACACCGATCGTTCGCGGGTGGTGATCCCCAATCGCAAGATCGTCGGCGAGATCCTGCACAACTACGGCAAGGTCCGGCAACTGGGGCTCGCGGTGCGGGTCTCCTATGCGGCGGATGTCGATGCGGCATTGGCGACGGTCGATGGCGTTCTGCGTGCCAATGGCCGGGTGTTGCAGGAGCCAGTGCCGGTGGTCGGCGTGTCGCAGCTCGCCGATTCCAGCGTGCACATCAGCGTGATGCCTTGGGTCGCGGTGCCGGATTACGTGCCGGCGACGGCCGAAATCAACAAGGCGCTGCTTGAAGCATTCCGCGCGCGCGGTATCGCGATACCGGTGCCCCAGCACGAAGTGCGCATGCTGGGCACTGCCTGAACTTCGCCGGGCTGACCGGTGCGCGGCTTGCCGCGCTACACTTGAACGATCGTCTATTCTCCGCCGCCAAGGAGGCCCATGCCCCGCTGGATGCCCTACACGATCACCCTGCTCGGCTATTTCGTGGCGGGCGTGGCGGGCTTGCAACTGGGCGTGTTGCAGGGCTATGCCAGCCCGATGTTTCCGGCGGCGGGCTGGGCGCTTGCGGCGCTGCTGGTGTTCGGGCCACGCATGCTGCCCGCGGTGTGGGTCGCGGCGTTCCTCACCAATCTGGTGGTCGAGGTCGGCAACGGGTTGGTGTGGACGCTTTCCTCCGGTGCTGTCGCGGCAGTGATTGCCGTTGGCGCAAGCCTGCAGGCCTGGCTGGGCAGCGTGCTGGTGCGGCGCCGGCTCGGCGACGCCTGGCGGCGGCTGGAGAACGACGACGAAATCATCGCCTTTTCACTGCGCGGCGGGCCATTGGCCTGCGTGGTCTCGGCGTCCTTCGGCGTATCCGCGCTGGTGTTCTTCAGCATCGTTCCCGCCGCCGATTTTCTCTTTACCTGGTGGAACTGGTGGCTGGGCGATACCCTCGGCGTGCTGATCGGGGCGCCGCTCGGCCTGCTGCTGCTCGAATACAAGAAGGCGTCGGTGTGGCGGCGGCGCATGCTCGTGCTCGCGGCGCCGATTGTGACCACGCTGATCCTGATCGTTGCCGCCTTCATCTATGCCGGCCATTGGGAGCGCCGTCAGGTGGCGCACGAGCTGGCACATTACGGCACCGAGATTTCGCATCAGCTGCAGCAGCGCTTGGGCGGAGCAACAGTGGCGGACATCCCCGCGATCGTAGCCGCGTCACGCAGCCCCGAGATGGCACAGCGCATCCGCGTGCTGATTCGCGATCCGCGCGAAATGGGCGGCGACGGGCCGCCGCGCATCGTCTTCGGCGATCTGCCAGAGGGGGATCCGGTGTGGCGCACCAGCGTGCGGGCGGGGGAACGTGAGTGGCTGGTGTCGTACTCGCTGAACGCGGAATATGCGCGTTCGCTGCGCTCGCTGCTGTCGCCGGTGGTGGGCATCGCCGGAATGCTGTTCGTCAGCGTGCTGCAGTTGCTGCTGCTGGCGATGACCGGGCGCGCTGCCGCGGTGGAGCGCAAGGTGCGTGCGCAGACGGCCGACCTCGTCGAGCTCGATGCCGTTCTGCGCGATCGCATGATGGAGCTGCAGTCGATTCTCGACAATTCGAGCGTCGGTATTGCGCTGGTGCGCGATCGTCGGCAGATCTGGTCGAACGGGCGCATGGCGGAAATGTTCGGCTATGCCCCGGAAGCCGTCGCGCAGGTCAGTACGCGCCTTTTTTATCTCTCCGACGAGGATTACGAATCGTTCGGCCGCGAGGCGTATCCGGTCCTCTTGCGCGGCGAGCGTTTTTCGAGCGAACGCCTGATGCGCCATGCCGACGGCCATGGCATCTGGATGCGCATGAACGGCAAGCTGCTCAATGTGCAGCAGCCGGAGGCAGGCAGCATCTGGGTGTTCGAGGACATCACCGAGCAGAAGGCGACCGAGGCGGAACTGATTCGCGCCAAGGAATCGGCGGAAGCGGCGAGTGTCGCCAAGAGCCAGTTCCTGGCGACGATGAGCCACGAGATCCGCACACCGATGAACGGCATCCTCGGGATGGCGCAGCTGGCGATGATGCCGGAGATGAGCGAGGCGGAGCGCGATGAGTGCCTGCGCACGCTGCTCTCGTCCGGGCAATCGTTGCTCACGCTGCTCAACGACATCCTTGATCTCTCCCGCGTCGAGGCGGGCAAGGTGATGCTCGATCATCAGGTGTTTGCGCCGTCGGGCTTGATCGTGGATGCGGAAAAGCTGTTCCGCGAAGTGGCCGCGGCCAAGTCGCTGACGCTGGCCTCCTGCTGGAACGGCGATGCGGCGGCGTGCTTTGAGGGCGACCCGGTGCGCCTCCGCCAGATGCTGAACAACCTGGTCGGCAACGCGATCAAGTTCACTCACGATGGCGATGTGCGCATCGAAGGCGGTATTCATGCGCGCGATGAAAACTCGGTCTGGCTGGAGGTGGCGGTGATCGATACCGGCATCGGCATCGCATCTGAGCAGCAGGCGCAGCTGTTTCAGCCGTTCTCGCAGGCCGATGGTTCGACGACGCGCCGCTACGGCGGCAGTGGCCTTGGGCTTTCGATCGTGCGCGGGCTGGCCGAGGCGATGGGTGGGGCGGTTGGCCTCGAAAGCGAGGTGGGTGCGGGGGCGCGTTTCTGGTTCCGCGTGCCGCTTGGGCGCGTTGCGGCGGAGGCGTCGTCTCTGCTGGGTGGATTGCCACGCGAGGCGAGCCTGCCGGCGCTGCCGGCAGACATGTTTGCCGGCAAGCGCATTCTGGTCGTGGAGGACAATCCGACCAACCGCCGCGTGATTGTGTCGATGCTGGAGAAGAGCGGTTGCGTGGCGGAGCTTGCCGGCAACGGCGCGGAGGCGCTCGCTCGCGCGACCGGCGAGAACCGTCCCGATCTGGTGCTGATGGATGTGCAGATGCCGGTGATGGATGGTATCGAGGCGATAGGAAGGATCCGTGCCTGGGAGCAGGCCTCCGGAGTCGCGCCGCTGCCGGTGGTGGCGCTTTCCGCCGGCGCCTTTGCCGAGGACAGGCAGCGCTGCCTCGCCGCCGGCATGAGCGATTTTCTGCCCAAGCCTGTCGACTTCGTGGCGCTGCAGAACACGATTGCGCTGTGGCTGCAGCTTGAACCGCCTGATGGCGGTGTGGCGCAGTCAGCGCCGGCGACGCTGCCCGCTGCGGTGAGTGCGGGCGGCTTCGATCCGGCGAAGATGCTTTCGCGCATGGGTGACGATCTGGCGTTGGCCCGCTCCATCGTCGAAATGGCGCAGCCCGATATCGAGGCGCGACTCGCCGATCTGCAGGCTGCTCTCGAATGTGGCGATCGCGAAGCCGCGGTCCGCGCGGCCCATTCGATCAAGGGCATGGCGCTGGACATTGGCGCCGACGGTTTCAGCCGGCATGCGAAGTCGATCGAGGCGGCCTTGCGCGAGGAGCGCCCGTGCGACGTGGCCGCTGTGGCGGTGCTCGCCGGCGAGTATGGGCGACTGAAGCTGTTGCTTGCCGACTGGTTGCGGCAGTCCGCCTGAGTGATTGAGCGATTCTCGTCGGCCGTTTGCGCCGTGGGCGTGCGCGCCGGGCGCGCGGGGTGTCGACTAGAATGCGCGTCTCTCCATCTTTCGCGAGTCCGGCATGGCAGCCAGCAAGCCTTTCATCGAATCGATCAGTTTCAGGGGCATCCCCGCCCTGCGCCTCTGCGGCCCCGGCGGCACCGAGGCCGTCATCGCGCTGCAGGGCGCGCAACTGCTTTCGTGGCGGACATCGGATGGTCGCGAGCGGCTGTATCTCTCTGAGCGCGCCGTATTCGACGGCAGCGTGCCGATCCGCGGTGGCGTGCCGGTCTGCTTTCCGCAGTTCGCTGCGCTCGGCGCGCTGCCCAAGCACGGTTTCGTGCGTACCCGGCAGTGGGAAGTCGCAGCGCAGCGCTGCGGTGACGATTACGCGCTGGCGACGCTGGCAACCGGCGACGATGCTGCGACGCGCGCGCTGTGGCCGCATCCCTTCCGGCTGGAACTGACTGTGATGCTGGAGGCGGATCGCATCGATCTCGAACTGTGCGTGACGAATACCGGCGATGCGCCGCTGGCGTTCACCGGCGCGCTGCATTCCTACTTGCGCGTCGTGCAGGTCGAGGATGCGGCGCTCGAAGGGCTGCGCGGCTACGACTATCGCGATAGCGCGAACGGCGGCCGTGTCGTGCGCGAGACGGGCACCGAGCTGCTCGTCGAGGCTGAGACCGATCGCATCTACTTCAATGCGAAACGGCCGCTGTTGCTGAAGGCGGCGAATCTCAGCCTCGGCATCGCGCAGGAAGGTTTCCCCGATGTCGTGATCTGGAATCCGTGGGTCGAGAAGTGCGCCACGCTGACCGACATGCCGGCCAGCGACTGGCGGCACATGCTGTGCGTGGAGGCTGCCGTGGCGAACACGCCGGCGACGGTGGCGCCGGGCGAGGAATGGTACGGCCGGCAGACGCTGGTGGCGGTGTGATCCGACGGGAGCAGGCGGGATGGCTTACAGCGAGAAATTCGTCGACGAGGCGCCGACGCGCGCTGCAATCGAGGCGACGCCGGGGGCTCAGGTCGTCGAGTTCGGCACGCCGTGGTGCGGGCATTGTCGGGCAGCGCTGCCGCATGTGCAGGCGGCCTTTGCCGACTATCCGCAGGTTGCGCACCTGAAGGTTGAAGATGGGCCCGGCCAGCGGCTGGGGCGCAGCTTTCACGTGAAGCTGTGGCCGACGCTGGTCTTCCTGCGCGATGGCGTCGAGGTGGCGCGGCTGGTGCGGCCGGTCGAGGCGGGGCCGATCGCCGAGGCGCTGGCGGAAATTGCGTGAAGCGCCTGGTGTGAGTGACGTCGGTTATTCCGCGCTCGATGCCGCGGGGCTCAATCTGCGAGCGGTGTTCGATCTGGACGCCTTACCCGGGACCATGCGGGCGATGCTCGACCCGCAGGGGCGCTATTGTCGCCTGCTGCTCGTCGGGCACGGCGGCCGCCGCCTGTGGGAATGCGTTACGGCTGCCGGGCTCGCCGGCGAACACCCGATCGACGATTTCGTGCGCGTCACGCTGGCCGATTGGGTGGCCGCTCAGCTTCCGGGGGTGGCGTACGCTATGCCCTATCCCGGCAATGTGCCGGTCGGTCTGCAGGCACTTGGTCGCCTGGCGGGATGGCATCACGATTCGCCGTTCCGCGTTGGCATCAACGCCGACTGGGGTTCGTGGTTCGCCTATCGCGCGGTGCTGCTGGTCGATGCCGAGTTGCCGGTGACGCCCTCGGCGCACGGCGATTCTCCCTGCGCCGCCTGCGCCGGAAAACCCTGCATCGCTGCCTGCCCGGCCGGCGCGCTCGACGATGGCGAGTTTTCGCTGGAGAAGTGCACCGCCTATCGGCGGCTGCCTGACTCCCAATGCCGCGTCACCTGCATCGCCCGAACAAGTTGCCCGGTGCGGCCGGAGCATCGCTACGACGACGCGCAGATCGCGCACAGCTACTCGCGCTCGCTGGCGATGATCGAGGCCATTTCCGGCTCCGACCGGTAATTCGGTCGCTCATTCTGAGCAGCCCGCATTGCGGGCGTAGCGAAGGGCGACCCGCCCTACTTCGCGGGCTTTGCTGCCCACGAATCCTTCAGCGTCACCGTGCGGTTGAACACCGGTGCGCCGGCCTTCGAGTCTTTGCTATCGGCGACGAAGTAGCCGTGGCGCTCGAACTGGAAGCGGTCCTCGGCCTTGGCGTCCTTCAGCGAAGGTTCGAGCTGGGCGGTGATAACCTGCTTCGAGTTCGGGTTGATGTCGTCGAGGTAGTCGCGTTCGAGTTCCGGCGCATCGCCTTCACGACGGGCGCCCGGCGCCGGCACGGCGAAGAGGCGGTCGTAGAGGCGGATCTCGGCGGTGTAGCCATGCGCGGCGGACACCCAGTGCAGGTTGCCCTTGACCTTGACGCTGTCGGCGCCCGGCGTGCCGGACTTGGTGTCGGGCAGGTATTCGCACAAGACCTTCACGACCTTGCCCGCGGCATCCTTCTCGCAGCCGGTGCACTTCACGATGTAACCGTACTTGAGGCGCGCCATGTTGCCGGGGTAGAGGCGGTGGTAGCCCTTGCTCGGCTCCTCCATGAAATCCTCGGCCTCGATCCACAGCTCGCGCGAGAAGGGCATAGCCCGCTTGCCGAGTTCCGGCTTCAACGGATGGTTCGGCGCGAAGCATTCCTCGCTCTGGCCTTCCGGGTAGTTGGTGATGACCAGCTTGAGCGGGTCGAGCACGGCGACGCGGCGCTCGGCCGATTCGTTGAGCACTTCGCGGAAGCAGTCCTCGAAGGTGACGTAGTCGATCAGCGAGTCGTGCTTGGAGACGCCGATGCGCTCGGCGAAGAGGCGGAACCCTTCCGGCGTGTAGCCGCGGCGGCGCGCACCGACCAGCGTCGGCATGCGCGGGTCGTCCCAGCCGGCGACGTGCTTCTCGTCGACCAGCTGGATCAGCTTGCGCTTGGAGAGCACGACGTAGGTGAGGTTCAGGCGCGAGAACTCGATCTGCTGCGGCAGCGGGCGCTGCAGCAGATTGCCTTCGGCGAGGCGCTCGAGCAGCCAGTCGTAGAACGGGCGCTGGTCCTCGAACTCAAGCGTGCAGATGGAGTGCGTGATGTTCTCCAGCGCGTCCTCGATCGGGTGGGCGAAGGTGTACATCGGGTAGACGCACCACTTGTCGCCGGTGTTGTGGTGCGTGGCGTGGCGGATGCGGTAGATAGCCGGGTCGCGCAGGTTGATGTTGGGCGAGGCCATGTCGATCCTGGCGCGCAGGATGTGGGCGCCGTCCGGGAACTCGCCTTTCTGCATGCGCTTGAAGAGTTCCATGCTTTCTTCGGCGCTGCGGTTGCGGTACGGCGAATCCTTGCCCGGCTCCTTCAGCGTGCCGCGGTTGGCGCGCATCTCGTCGGCTGTTTGGCTGTCGACATAGGCGTGGCCGGACTGGATCAGGTATTCGGCAAAGGCGACCATCCAGTCGAAGTAGTTGGAGGCGTAGTAGAGGTTGCATTCAGGGCCGGTCGGGCCGTTCTGCTCCCACGAGCAGCCGAGCCACTTCACCGCATCGATGATCGAATCGACGTATTCCTGCTCTTCCTTCTCCGGATTGGTGTCGTCGAAGCGCAGGTGGCAGCGGCCGCCGTACTGCTCGGCGAGCCCGAAGTTGAGCAGGATCGACTTGGCGTGGCCGAAGTGCAGGTAGCCGTTCGGCTCCGGCGGGAAACGGGTGCGGATCCTGGCTGGGTCGAGCGGTGCGGCGGCGTGGTCGGCGGCGGTGCCTGGCCGGCCAGCCCAGTGGCGCTGGGCGTGCTTGCCGGCAGCGAGGTCGGCCTCGACGATGTTTCGGATGAAGTTGGCGGCGGGGGCCGGGGTGTTCGCGGGAGCGTTTTCTTTGGACATGGGCGATTCGACGGGGCTCAAAGGTCTGGCCGGTCATGCGGCGGGGCAGCATCGACGCGGCGAAAGCCGCATTTTAGCGGAGCGCAGGTGGTCGCAGGGCGCCGGCCAAAAAAAGACCCCGGCCGTAGCCGGGGTTCTGAAGGCGGCAGGGGGAAGCCGCCGGAGGGGGCACACTCGAAAAAGGGTCAGCGCGATTGCAGCGCGGCGATGCGCTCCTCGATGGGCGGGTGGCTGGCAAACAGCGACATCCACGCCGGGCCGCCGGCAATGCCCGAGCTGGCCATGTTCTGCGGCAGCGGTTCGGTATGCAGGCCACCCAGGCGGCGCAGGGCATTGACCATCGGCTGCGGGTTGCCGACCAGTTGCGCGGCGCCGGCGTCAGCACGGAACTCGCGCTGGCGGGAGAAGTAGGCGACGATGATGCTGGCGAGGACACCGAAGACGATGTCGCAGACGATCGTCGTGACCATGTAGCCGATGCCGGGACCGGACGATTCTTCGCCGCGGCGCAGGAAGGAGTCGACCAGATAGCCGACGACGCGCGACAGGAATACGACGAAGGTGTTCACGACGCCCTGGATCAGGGTCAGCGTCACCATGTCGCCGTTGGCGACGTGCGCAACCTCGTGCGCGAGCACGGCTTCGACCTCTTCCTTCGACATGCTCTGCAGCAGGCCGGTGGAAACGGCGACCAGCGAACTGTTTTTCGTGGCGCCGGTGGCGAAGGCATTCGGTTCGCCCTCGTAGATGGCGACTTCCGGCATGGCGATGCCGGCTCGTTGCGCGAGACGCTCAACGGTCTGCACCAGCCAGAATTCGGTTGAATTGCTGGGGCTCGTGATGACGTGGGCGCCGGTACTCCACTTGGCCATCGCCTTCGACATGAACAGCGAGATGAAGGCGCCGCCGAAGCCCATCAATGCGGCAAAGACGAGCAGCGCGCCGAGGTTGAGGCCGTTGGCGGTGAGGAACTTGTTGACGCCGAGCAGGCTCGCCGTGATGCCCAGGACGAGCATGACGGCCAGATTGGTGGCGAGAAAGAGAATGACGCGTTTCATGGGGTCCTCCGTGATTTCTTGTGTTGGACAGCGCAAATATACGGGTGTTGCTTTTCAATAAAAAGCGGATAAAAATTGAAAAACTGTTCGATAAAAGCGAATTGAAATGCGGGAAATCAACTACAAGCATCTCCATTATTTCTGGGTCGTTGCCAAGGAAGGTGGGGTCAATCGCGCGGCAAACAAGCTCGGCGTTGCCGCGCAGACGATCAGCGGGCAATTGTCGCTGCTCGAACGGGCGCTCGGCGTATCGCTCTTTGCCCCGGCGGGGCGCGGCCTCGCGTTGACCGAGGCCGGGCGGCTGGCGCTTTCCTACGCGGACCGCATCTTCAATCTGGGCGAACAAATGCTCGAAGCGCTTGAAGATCGCGCTGGCGAAGGCGTGCTGCGTCTGACGGTCGGGATCCTCGATGCGTTGCCGAAGCTGGCGGCGCATCGCCTGTTGCAGCCGGTGACCCGGCTCGACCGGCCGGTCCGGCTGGTCTGCTACGAGGGCGAGATCGACGAGTTGATGTCGGATCTGGCGCTGCACCGCATCGATGTCGTGCTCTCCGACCGCCCGGTGGCGAGCAGCGGCAGTCTGCGCGTGTTCAGTCGGCCACTTGGCGAGTATGCCGTCAGCCTCTATGCCGCGCCGGCCTTGGCGGCACGCTTCAAGGATGGTTTTCCCGGCAGCCTGAACGGCGCACCGCTCTTGCTGCCGACACGGACGAACGCGCTGCGTGGCAGGCTCGACCATTGGCTGGAATCGCACGATCTGCGCCCGCAGGTCGTCGGCGAGTTCGAGGATGCTGCGCTCATGGATATCTTCGGTCGCCAGGGCATCGGCCTCTTTCCGGCGCTGAGCATGCTGGAAGCAGAGATCGCCGCGCAGTTCGGCGCCGAGCGGGTCGGCGAGCTTGCCGGGGTTCGCGAGCAGGTTTTTGCCATTTCCGGCGAGCGGCGCATCAGCCATCCGGCCGTCGAGGCCCTTGTGGCAGCAGCGGGCGCGGCGGGATCTGCCGGGCTCGCGGATCGTTGATTTAGATCAAGTTTGTTCTCTCCCGCGCTGGCGGATAATGTGCGGCAAATTGTCGCAGCGGCAATTTGTCGCGGTAATGATCGGATTTCAATGCCTGGAGAGGACAAAAACATGGATACCAAGAAAACCGAAGTTCAAGCCGCTACGCCTGAAGATCAGGGGCGTCGCAAGTTTCTCAACTCCGCCGCGGTGACCGGTCTTGCCGGTGCCGGCCTGTCGCTCGGGCTGACCGCGTGCAACAAGGAAGCTCCGGCACCCGCCGCCGGTGGCGCGGCTCCGGCTGCTGCCGCGCCCGCCCCCAAGGCTGCGGCGCATGGCAAGCATGACGTTGCGCCGGGACAGCTCGACGATTACTACGCCTTCTCCAGCGGCGGCCACTCCGGTGACGTCCGCATCTACGGCTATCCCTCGGGTCGCCAGCTCAAGAAGATCCCGGTCTTCAACACCGATTGCATGATCGGCTGGGGTGTCACCAACGAGTCGAAGGCGATCATCGGCACCAAGCCGAACGGTCAGCTCAAGTACACGACCGGCGACACGCACCACGTGCATATGTCGTACAAGGATGGCATCTACGACGGCAAGTGGATCTTCGTGAATGACAAGATTCACGGCCGTATCGCGCGCGTCCGCATGGATACGATGGAGTGCGACAAGATCACCGAACTGCCCAACATCATGGGCTTCCACGGCATTTTCCCGGACAAGCGCGACCCGGTCGATCAGGCGATCAACCACACGACCCGCGTCTTCTGTGGTGCCGAGTTCCACATCCCGCTGCCCAACGACGGCCGCGACCTGACCGATCCGACCAAATACGGCTGCCTGTTCTCGTGCGTTGATGCCGCGACCATGGAAGTGCGCTGGCAGTGCCGCGTCGATGGCAACATGGACCTCGTTGCCACTTCGTACGATGGCAAGCTTGCTGCCGCCAACCAGTACAACACCGAAGGTGGCGCAGTTTATGCCGAGATGATGTCGTCCGAGCACGATGCGTGCCTCTTCTTCAACGTCGAGCGCATCGAAGCCGCCGTCAAGGCCGGCAAATTCGTGACCATCGGCAGTTCGAAGGTGCCGGTCGTCGATGGCACCAAGAAGAACAACGCCGATCCGAAGACCGCGCTGGTTTGCTACGTGCCGGTGCCGAAGAACCCGCACGGCGTTAACATCAGCCCGGACGGCAAGTACTACGTCTGCTCCGGCAAGCTGTCGCCGACCGCCTCGGTGATCGCGCACGAGAAGGTGCTGAAGTGGTTTGCCGGTGAGTTGAAGGAAGCGCGCGAAGCCGTCGTCGGCGAGCCGGAAATCGGTCTTGGCCCGCTGCATACCGGCTTCGACAACAAGGGCAATGCCTACACGACGCTGTTCTTGGACAGCCAGATCGTCAAGTGGAACGTCGAGGCCGCAATCAAGGCCTTTGGTGGCGACAAGAACGCCAAGGTGGTGATCGACCGCATCGATGTGCATTACCAGCCGGGTCACGGTTTTACCTCGATGGGCGAGACCAAGGAGCCGGATGGCAAGTACTTCATCTCGGACAACAAGTTCTCCAAGGACCGTCTGCTGCCGGTTGGCCCGCTGCACGCCGAAACCGCACAGCTGATCGACATCTCCGGTGAGAAGATGGTCCTGGTTCACGAACACACGACCGTCCCCGAGCCGCACGACTCGATCATTGTCCGTCGCGACATCGTCAAGACCCGCCAGGTCTACGATCTGGCCGAGTTCCCGCACGGCATCAAGTCGCTCGACGAGAGCCGTGTCGAGCGCAAGGGCAACAAGGTCACGATCCACCTCGGTTCGCAGGCGCCGCAGTTCGGCCTGCTCGAGTGGAAGGTCAAGAAGGGCGACGAAGTCACCATCATCCTGACCAACCTCGACAAGGTGGAAGACCTGACCCACGGTTTCGCGATTCCGAAGTACGACATCAACTTCATCGTGAGCCCGCAGGAGACCAAGTCGGTCACCTTCATTGCCGACAAGCCGGGCGTTTACTGGTGCTACTGCACGCATTTCTGCCACGCACTGCACCTCGAAATGCGCTCGCGCATGCTCGTGGAAGCTTAATAAGCATTCTTGCATATTAGCGCTTTCTGTTGTATCATCGGCCGGCGGCGCAGCGCCGCCCGGCCGACGGCTTTTCGCCGCCGGCCGCGGCAGGTGGCATGCTTTTGCGCCGTCCGTTCGCCGGTGTCTGACCACGAGGTCTGGCGCCGCTGATTCCTCCGGGTGTTCCCGCTTCCGTCTATGGTGGCGGGCGCCTGGAAGGCACTAGCAAAAGGTTCCGCCATGTCTTCCAAGCTATCGCTGTCCCGCCTCCTGGCCGCCGTCGTCGTGGCCGGACTACTTCTCTTTGCCCGTTCCACTGTTGCAGCCCCCGCAGCACTCGCCTATGAGGCGGTGCTTCCTGCCGAGCTGGCGAGCGACCCCGATCTTTGCAAGCACGTTCCCTGCGGTAGCGTCATTCCGGGGGCGGACCGTTTTTCACTGCGCAAGGGGCGCCCACCCTATGTGGAGGCGTTCGCCAGCGAGGGGGATCGCGAGCGGCTGGTCGGTTATGTCTTTCTGTCGACCGACATCGTCGATATCCCGGCCTACTCGGGCAAGCCGATCGTCACGCTGATCGGCATGGATACCAAGGGCGTCATTACCGGTGTGCGCGTACTCAAGCACTCCGAACCGATTCTCCTGCTCGGCATTCCTGAGGAAAAGCTGGTTGCCTTCGTGAATCAGTATCTGGGCAAGGTCGTCGGCAGCAAGATTGAAGTCGGCAAGGGGCACGATTCTGAAGAAGTGATCGGGCTTGATGCGATCAGCGGCGCGACGGTGACGGTGATCGCCGAGAACCAGGTGATCATGCGCTCGGCAATGATCGTTGCCCGCCAGGTCGGCATCATGAAGCCGCCCGAGCGGCCCCCGGTACAGTACACCGACGTGCCGCCATTGGCCGATTGGGAAGCGATGCGCAAGGAGGGGGCGGTGCAGCGGCTGACCGTGCGCAGCGAGGATGTCGGCGTGGCGCCGGTGCCTGGAAAACCGTACATCGACATCTGGTTTGGCTACCTGAACGCGCCGACGATCGGCAAGGCCGTCCTTGGCGAGCAAAACTATCGCCGGCTGATGGATGAACTCAAACCGGGCGAACACGCGATCTTCCTGATCGCCGACGGTATCGAATCGTTCAAGGGCTCGGGTTTCGTGCGTGGCGGCATCTTCGACCGCATCCAGGTGGCGCAGGAGCTCGATACCTATACCTTCCGCGACCTCGATTACCAGAACCTCTACAGCGTCAAGGTTCCGGGTGTCCCGTACTATCGCGAATCGTCGATCTTCATCATCCGTGATGCCGGGTTTGCGCCGGCCTATCCGTGGAACCTCGTGTTCCTCGCCAACAAGCTGGACAAGGCGACCGGCAACCGGGAATTCGTGAACTTCACGCGCGAATTCTGGCTGCCGGATCGCTACCTGGTCGGCGGCCGTCCGCACTACGAGCGGCCGCTGGCGGCGTGGGAGAAAGTGTGGCGCGCGCGTGCGCTGGAGATCGCCGCCTTTGCGCTGCTGCTCATCGCCGCCGGCGTCGTCTATGCGCTGCGCGACCGCCTCGTGCGCGCGGCGACGCACAAGGACAAGACGCCGGTGAGCGCGCCGAAGTACGCCCTGTGGGGATTCTCGATCGCTTTCGCCGGCTTCTACCTGATGGCGCAACCCTCGATCACGCAGGTGCTGACCTGGTTCCACTCGGTCCTGTTCAAATGGGAGTGGGAGCTGTTCCTTTCCGATCCGTTCATCTTCCTGTTCTGGTGGTTCATCATCATCACGGTGTTCTTCTGGGGGCGCGGCATGTTCTGCGGCTGGCTCTGTCCCTACGGCGCGCTCACCGAGATGTCGCACAAGATCGCCGGCTATCTCGGGCTCAAGCGCTTCCAGCGCCAGCTGCCGGCGAAGGTGCACGACAAGCTGAAGTGGACGAAATACTGGATCTTCGTCGGCCTGCTCTGCGTTTCGTTCTACTCGATGTCGCTTGCCGAGGTGCTCGCCGAGATCGAGCCGTTCAAGACGACTTTCCTTGTCGGTGTGTGGAACCGCAGCTGGCCCTTCGTGGTCTTCTGGCTGGTGATCTTTGCCGCCTGCCTGATCGTCGAGCGTTTCTTCTGCAAGTATCTGTGCCCGCTCGGCGCCGCGCTGGCGATTCCTTCGACCTTCCGCTGGTGGGGGCTGAAACGCAAGAACGAATGCGGTCCGTGCACGGCCTGCCAGTCCGGCTGCGAGTCGATAGCCATCGACGACGGCGGACGCATCGATCAGCGTGAATGCATGCTCTGCCTTGATTGCATGGTGCTCTACTACGACGAACACGCCTGCCCGCCGCTCGCCAAGGAACGCAAGCAGCGCACGCGCGCCGGCCAGCCGCTGACTGCGATCGCCGGCAACGGTTACTACATTCCGCTCGTTCAGGTGCCGGCAACGCCGGCGAAGGAAGAAGCCTTCGTGCCGACCGCGCCGATTGCCGCTGCCCGCGCCGAGGGTTTCCTTGCCCGCGTCTATGGCGAGATCAAGGATCATCTGCTGCCGTGGAACCGCCAAGTGTTCAAGCAGCCGCTCTTCCTGCAGGCGGCCGGGATTGCGCTCGCGGTCCTCGTTACCTGGGTGTGGCTGCTCGGTGCCGCCGGCAAGCTCGGCCCCGGCGTCATCCTCGGCTGGTGGCTGGCATGGAGCGCCTATGAGGTGATCACGCGCATGAGCTGCAAGCCCTTCGTCAAGGATGGTCCGTGGTGGGACAACAACTTCCGCCCGGCGAGCTGGGCTGACATGGTGGCCTACGTCGGTTTCAAGAACCTGCTGATCGGTGCCGGTTTCATGCTCTTCCTGAAGGCGGTCGGCGCGCTTGCCTTCCTGCACGGGATTCCCGAGTTGAGATGGCTGTATTGACACGACGTTTGCTGTGCGGGCTGTTGCCGCTGCTGGCGGGGTTTTTCGCCCTCGCCGCGGCGGCGGGGGCGGCTGAATTACGCGTCCGCCCCGGTGAATCGATCGCCGCGGCCATTGCCGCGGCGGCGGCGGGCGACACGATTCTCGTCGAGCGCGGCGTCTATCGCGAAAACCTGCACATTGGCAAACCGCTGACCTTGAAGGGCATCGATCGTCCGCGCATCGACGGTTCGCTCAGCGGCAACACCATTACCGTCGAGGCCGAGGATGTCACGCTCTCCGGCTTGCTCGTCACCGACAGTGGCGGCGATCTCGGGCGCCAGGAAGCCGGCATCTACATCCGGCCCGGTTCACACCGTGCCCGTGTCGAGAACTGCGAAGTCAGCTACAGCCTGTTCGGCATGTGGATCGAGAAGGCCAAGGACGTGCGCATCGTCGGTAACCTGATCACCGGCAAGCGCGATTTCCTGTCATCACAGCGCGGCAACGGCATCCAGCTCTACAACACCACCGGTGCGCTGATCGAGCGCAACCGCATCAGCTTCGTGCGCGACGGCATCTATGTCGATGTTTCGCATCGCGCGATCTTCCGCGGCAACCACGTCCACAACACGCGCTACGGCACGCACTACATGAATTCCTACCACAACCTGTGGGAAGAGAATGTCGTGCACGACAACCGCGGCGGGCTGGCGCTGATGGAAACGCGCGACCAGCTCGTGCGCAACAATCGCGTCTGGGGCAACTCCGATCACGGCATCATGCTGCGCACCATCCAGGATTCTGTGGTCGAGAACAACGTGATCGCCGGTAACCAGCGCGGCCTCTTCATCTACGATGCCGAATACAATACGCTCTCCGGCAATCTGGTGATCGACAACGAGGTCGGCGTGCATCTGTGGGCCGGCTCGATCAACAACAAGGTCGACGGCAACGATTTCATCCGCAACCGCCAGCAGGTCCGTTACGTCGCCACGCGCGACCAGGACTGGGGCAAGCGCGGCGGTAATTACTGGAGCAATTATCTCGGCTGGGATCGCGATGGCGACGGCACCGGCGACGTACCGTACGAAGCGAGCGACCTCGTCGACCGGCTGGTTGCCCGCCTGCCGGTCATCAAACTCCTCCTGAACAGCCCGGCCATCCAGACCCTGCGTCTGATCGCCCGGCAGTTTCCGGTGCTGCGAGCGCCCAGCGTCGTCGACGCGAAGCCGCGCATGCGCCCGCATCATGGTGAATGGAATGAATGGATCGGCAAGCAGCAGCGATAGCGTCGGCGTGATCAGCATCCGCGACGTGCGCAAGCACTACGGCGCGGTGCGCGCGGTCGATGGTGTCGACCTCGACGTGCACGCGGGCGAACTCTTCGGCCTCATCGGCCACAACGGCGCCGGCAAGAGCACGCTGTTCAAGATGCTGCTTGGACTGGTGCCGCTCACCACCGGCAGCATCGTCGTCGATGGCCGGCCGGTGCATGGCGAGCTTTTCCGGCAGGTGCGGCGCACGCTCGGCTACCTGCCGGAGAACGTCGTCTTCTACGACAACCTGACCGGTGCCGAGACGCTCTCCTTCTTCGCTCGCCTGAAGGGCTGCCCGGACGACGATCGCGAGGCGCTGCTCGATCGCGTCGGGCTCGCCGCCGCCGGCCATCGCCGCGTGCGCGAGTACTCGAAGGGCATGCGCCAGCGCCTCGGCCTCGCCCAGGCCCTGCTCGGCAAGCCGCGCCTGCTCTTCCTCGACGAGCCGACCACCGGCCTCGATCCGGAAGGCATCCGCGAGTTCTACCGCATCCTGCGCGAACAGCGCGACGGCGGCACGACGATCATCCTTACCTCGCACATCCTTTCCGAGATCCAGGAGCGCGTCGATCGTCTGGCGATCATGAAACAGGGGCGCATCGAGGCGCTCGGCAGCGTGCAGTCGCTGCGCGAAGCGATGAACCTGCCGCTCTTCTTCGTGTTGCGGCTGGCCGACGGAGGCGGTGCGGCGGCTGCGCAGGCAAGGCTGCGCGACACGCTTGGCGATCTCGCCGGCGGCGTCGAAATTGCCGCCAACGGTCGCGAGCTGCACATCCACAGCCCGCGCGAGGCGAAGATGCGGGTGCTCGCCGCGCTGGCGCCGCTCACTGCCGATGGCCGCTTTGCCGACGTGCAGGTACGCGAACCTTCGCTCGAGGATGTCTTCCTCGGCTACTCGGGTTAATACGACATGGCCTTCGATCTTCAACTCCGCCAGATCGGCGTCATCGCCGGCAAGGAATTCCGCGATCGCATCCGCAACCGCTGGGTGCTCGCAGTCGCCGTCGTCTTCGCCGCCTTCGCGCTCGCCATCGCCTATTTCGGCGCCGCGCAGCAGGGCAGCGTCGGCTTTCGCAGCATCGAGGTGACCATTGCCAGTCTGGTCAGCCTGGTCATCTATCTGGTGCCGCTGATCGCGCTGATCCTCGGTTTCGACGCCATCGTCGGCGAGCGCGAGCGCGGCTCGCTCGACCTGCTGCTGTCGATGCCGCTGACCCGGCTCGAACTCCTGCTCGGCAAGTTTCTCGGCCTCTTCCTCGCACTCGCGTGCTCGACGGTGCTCGGCTTCGGCCTCGCCGGCGTACTGCTCGCCACCCAGTTGCCGACCGCGGCGCTCTATCACTACGCCGGCTTCGTCTTCAGCGCGGTGCTGCTGGGCGCCGCCTTTCTCAGCCTCGCGGTGATGGTCTCGGTGTTTGCAAGCGATCGCGGACGGGCGAGCAGCGCGGCGATCGGCCTGTGGTTCTTCTTCGTGCTGATCTTCGACCTGCTGCTTCTGGGCGGGCTGGTGCTCGGCGCCGGCGATCTCGGCGGCGGCTGGGGCAGCCAGCTGTTCCCCTACCTGCTGATGCTCAACCCGGCCGACGTCTTCCGCATTGCCAACATCTTCGGCGTCGAGGACGTGCGCGCAATGTACGGTCTGGCCACCGTCTTCCCCGAGGCGCTCGCGCGGCCGGGCCTGCTCGGCGCGGTCATGGTCGCCTGGATTGTTCTTCCCCTTGCTGTCGCTGTCTGGAGATTCCGCAAATGAGTCATCGCTTCCTGCGCATCCAGCGCCTTCTGGTGCTCCCTCTCGTCGCGCTTGCCCTCCTCGCCGGTTGCGAACAGGCACAGCAGAAGGCCGCGGCCCCGCTCGAAATCACCCGCGACACCTTTTGCAGCCTCGACGGCATGCTGCTCGCCGATTACCCCGGCCCGAAAGCGCAGATCCACTACACGCAAGGCAAGCCCGATTTCTTCTGCGACACTGTCGAGATGTTCTCGGTCTATCTGCAACCGGAGCAGCAGAAGCGCGTCGTTGCGCTCTTCGTGCAGGACATGGGCAAGACCAGCTGGGAGGCGCCGGCCAGCAGCTGGATTGACGCCCGCAGCGCGTTCTACGTGGTCGGCTCGAAGAAGCGCGGCTCGATGGGGCCGACCTTCGCGCCCTTCTCCGACGAGGCCGCCGCGCGCGCTTTCGCCGACAAGGAAGGCGGCAAGGTGCTGCGCTTTGCCGAAGTCACGCCCGACATGGCCGTGCTCGACGGCGGTGTGGTCAAGGACAAGTCAATGTAATTCCGGCATTCGCCGGGTTTTGCAAAATAAAGGAGGAATCCCGCATGTCCGGGTTTTTCGACAAATTACCGATCGATTTGGCGAGCGAAGCCGAAAAACTGAGTGCGCTGATCCACGACTTGCGCGAGGATCGCAAGGTGGTGCTTGCCCGTCACGCGGCAAGCGACGAAGCGGCGCTGCTGGCGATGATTGCGTCGGGATCAATCCCGGAACATCCGGCCTACGACGACTATCTTTCCGCGAAGGCGCTGCTCGTGGCGTACGCGGCGGCGCGCGAAAGCCTGAGTGAGCTGCTCGCCAGCGGGGGGCGTCGATGAGCCCGCTGATCGAACTCAAGGCCGCGGCGGATGCGTCGCTGTTGCAGCACTACGCACGCGAGTCGGTGCTTTGCCGCGATGCGCTGCAGCTCTTCCTGAACAACGGCGTCGCAGTCGAGGTGCGCCTGGCCGCGCCCGATGAATATGCGTTCGCCTGGGCGTACGGCGATGCCCTCCTGCGCATCGATACCGCGCCGGTGGCGCACGGCGTGTCGACCTATCCCAATCATCTGCACGACGCCGACGAGCGGGTGCGTGCCGACCCGGTCACCCAGCCGGGCCGCTCGCCGATCGAAAATCTTGCGGCGCTCGTCGCGGCCGTGCTTGCCGACCCGCTGCTTGCCGGCGAAGGGGCGGGGAACGCCTGATGCCGAGGCGCTGGCGCTGGTGGGTGGCGGCGCTCACCGTCGTCTCGCTGCTTGCAATGGGTTATGCGCTGAGCCTCGATCCGCTGCGTCCGCGCACGGTTGCGAAGGAGCAGCGCTGTCCGGTGTGCGGCATGTACCCGGCGCTATTCCCGAAATGGATGGCGCAGATCGTCTTCCTCGATCAGGAGATGATCGCTTTCGATTCGCCGATGGAAATGCTGCGCTACCTGCACGACCTGCCGCGCTATGACAAGGGGCGCACGGCTGCCGACATTGGTCGCATCTATGTTTCCGATTACATGGGCGGCGGCTGGCTGCGGGCCGAGCAGGCCGTGTTCGTCGCCGGTTCGCGCGCGCTCGATCCGATGCGCGAAGCGGATTACCCCGCCTTCGCCAGCCGCGAGGCCGCCGAGGCCTTCACCCGCACGGAAGGCGGCGAGTTGCGCGACTACGCGGCGATCGCCGCGCAGCCGCCCCGGCCGCATCCGGTGCGCTGACGCTTCGCACCGGAACGGTTTCTTGGCGCTCAGCGCGCCGCAGCCATCATGTAATCGACAGCGGCCTTTACCTGTTCGTCGCTCAGTGATGTGTTGCCCCCCTTGGCCGGCATGACACCCGCCTTGCCCTTGAACCCCTGAATCGCGTGCGAGTACAGCGTGTCGTTGCCCTGCGCGATGCGTGGTGCCCACTGCGCCTTGTCGCCGTATTTCGGTGCGCCGGCGACGCCGCTGGCGTGACAGAGGCCGCAGGATTTTTTGTAGATCGCCGCGCCATCGATTGCTGCCGATGCAGCGGCAGGCGCCGCAGGAGCCGGCGTTGCGGCTGGAGTCGCTGCGGGCGCTGGCGACGCGGGCGCGGGGGCCACTGGCGCTGCGCTTGTTGGGGCTGCCGGCGCAGCTGCGGTCGGCGCGGGCGCCGGGGAGGCGGCGGGCGCTTGCGTGGTGGCGGGCGCAGCTGTCGGAGCGGATGTTGCGGCGGGCTTTCCGGGTTCGCTCTTGCCACAGGCTGCGAGTGCGGAAGCGAGCAGAACGGAAAGAAGGATGCTGCGGTTCATTGGGAAGCTCCTCATGGGTAGGGTCAGTCTCTGATCGTAGCAGATCGCCTGCCGCCGGAAGCGTCGGCCTCGTGGTCGCCGTTATAGAATGCGGGCTGGCGAGTGCATGAGATGAGTCTGGCATGATCAGTGGCGCGAATTTTCTGGCGATCGGCATCGGAGCGGCCCTCGGGGCATGGTCGCGCTGGCTGCTTGGCCTTGCGCTCAACCCGCTGCTCGTGATGTTGCCGCTCGGCACGCTGGCCGCCAACCTGATCGGTGGCTATCTGGTTGGCGTCGCGGTCGGTGTTTTCCACCTCAATTCCGGGCTTTCACCGGCGCTGAAGCTGTTCATCATCACGGGGTTTCTCGGTGGGCTGACAACCTTCTCAACCTTTTCCGCCGAGGTCGTCGAGCGCCTCCTCGCGCACCAGATCGGCTGGGCGCTCGGGCTCGCCGGCGTGCATCTGGCCGGCTCCCTGCTGATGACTTACCTCGGTCTGCTCACGGTCGGCGCCACCAAGATTTTCTCCTGATGCGCATCGAACTCGACGACTGCCTCGCCAGCGACCGGCGGCGGCTGAAAGCCCTGTTGCGCGACCTGAAGTCGGCGCAGGGCACCAAGAAGGACAAGGCGCGTGCCGATTTCGATGCCCTGGCCAAGCGCTCGTCGGAGATCGTGCAGAAGCGCCGCGCGCGACTGCCCCAGCCGGAGTACGACGAGGACCTGCCGGTCAATACGCGGCGGGCCGAGATCGCCAAGCTGGTCGCCGAGCATCAGGTGGTCATCGTCTGCGGTGAGACCGGTTCGGGCAAGACGACGCAGCTGCCGAAGATCTGCCTCGAACTCGGCCTTGGCGCTACCGGCCTGATCGGCCACACGCAGCCGCGCCGCATCGCTGCGCGCGCGACCGCCGCGCGCATCGCGCAGGAGCTGAAGACCGAGCTCGGCAGCCTGGTCGGCTACAAGATCCGCTTCACCGAGCGCACGATCCCGGAAACCTTCGTCAAGCTGATGACCGACGGCATCCTGCTCGCCGAGACGCAGGGCGACCCGTCGCTGAGCGCGTACGACACGCTGATCATCGACGAGGCGCACGAGCGCAGCCTGAACATCGACTTCCTGCTCGGCTACCTGAAGACGCTGCTGCCGAAGCGTCCGGATCTGAAGCTGATCATCACCTCGGCGACGATCGACGCCGAACGCTTCTCGAAGCACTTCCACGATGCACCGGTGATCGAGGTGTCCGGCCGGCTGTTCCCGGTCGAAGTGCGTTATCGCCCGGTCGAGACCGAGGAAGCCGAGCGCGAGGACCAGCGCGACCTCTACGACGCGCTGGTCGATGCCTGCGACGAGCTGCACCGCGAGGGGCCGGGCGACGTACTGGTCTTCCTGCCCGGCGAACGCGAGATCCGCGATGCCGCCGAGGCGCTGCGCAAGCATCACCCGCCGCACACCGAGATTTTGCCGCTCTTCGCCCGCCTCTCCGCCGAGGAGCAGTCGCGCATCTTCAAGCCACATACCGGGCGACGCATCGTGCTGGCGACCAACGTCGCCGAAACCTCGCTGACGGTGCCGGGCATCCGCTACGTCGTCGATACCGGGCTCGCCCGCGTCAAGCGCTACTCGTACCGCAACAAGGTCGAGCAGCTGCAGGTCGAGAAGATCTCGCAGGCCGCCGCCAACCAGCGCGCCGGCCGTTGCGGCCGCGTCGCCGCCGGCATCTGCATCCGCCTCTACGATGAGGCCGGGCTCAAGGCGCGGCCGGCCTTCACCGATCCGGAAATCCTGCGCTCCTCGCTGGCCGGCGTCATCCTGCGCATGAAGTCGTTGCATCTCGGCGACATCGAACAATTCCCGTTCCTCGAAGCGCCGTCGTCGCGTGCGGTGGCCGACGGCTACCAGCTGCTGCAGGAACTGAACGCCCTCGACGACAGCAACGGGCTGACCGGCATCGGCCACGGCCTGGCCAAGCTGCCGCTCGACCCGCGCATCGCCCGGATGATCGTCGCCGCCCGCGACGGCGGCTGCCTCAAGGAAGTGCTGGTCATCGCCGCCGCGCTTTCGGTGCAGGACCCGCGCGAACGGCCGCAGGAGAAGCAGGGCACGGCCGATGCGGCGCACGCCAAGTGGGCCGACGAGAAGTCCGAGTTCCTCTCCTGGCTGAAACTGTGGAACTGGTACGGCAACGAGATCGAGCACAAGAAGTCGCAAAGGAAGCTGGTGCAGGTCTGCCACGCGAATTTCCTGTCGGCCAACCGCATGCGCGAGTGGCGCGACATCCACTCGCAGCTGCACGCCCTGATCGGCGAACAGGGGTGGAAGATGGAAGAGGCCAACCCCCCAGCCCCCTTCCCGGGGAAGGGGGCGCCTGCAAGCTCGCAGGGCTCGCAGTCACTTGTGATTGAGCCTGCCAAGTACGATGCGATCCACAAGGCGCTGCTCACCGGCCTGCTCGGCAACCTCGGCTGCCGTTCCGAGGATTCGATGTACTTCCTCGGCGCGCATGGCATCAAGTTCCTCGTCCATCCGTCGTCGCCGCTGCAGAAGAAGGTGGGGCGCTGGCTGATGGCGAGTGAGATCACCGAGACGAGCAAGCTGTACGCCCGCTGCATCGCCCGCGTCGATCCGCTCTGGCTGGAAGAAGTGGGGGCTCACCTGATCCGGCGCAGCTACTTCGATCCGCACTGGGAGCAGAAGGCGATGCAGGTCGCGGCCTGGGAGCGCTCGACGCTCTACGGCATCGTCGTCAATCCGAAGAAGCGCGTGAACTTCGGGCCGATGAATCCGGCCGAGGCGCGCGAGATCTTCATCCGCCAGGGCCTGGTCGGCGGCGAGATCAACGAGGACTTCGCGCGGCGCTGGCCGTTCTGGCAGCACAACAAGAAACTGATGGCCGAGATCGAGTCGCTCGAGCACAAGTCGCGCCGGCCGGACGTGCTGGTCGACGACGAACTGATCTACGCCTTCTACGACCACGTGATTCCGGAAGGCATCCACAACGGCGCCGACTTCGACAAGTGGCGCAAGGAAGCCGAGCGCGAAAACCCGAAGCGCTTGTTCCTCAAGCGCGAGGACCTGATGCGCCACGAGGCGGCGGGCGTCACGACCGACGCCTTCCCCTCGCAGATCAAGCTCGGCGGCGTGGAGTACGCGCTCACCTATCACTTCGAGCCGGGCTCGCCGAAGGATGGCGTGACGCTGACCGTGCCGCTGCCGCACCTCAACCAGGTGCCGGCGCTGCGCTGCGAATGGCTGGTGCCGGGGCTGCTCAAGGAGAAGGTGCTGCAGCTGGTGAAGACGCTGCCGCAGAAGATCCGCGCCAAGCTGGTACCGGTGCCGGAGTTCGCCGCCGAGTTCGCCGAGAAGGTGCCGCCAGCCGACAAGGGGCTGGTCCCGGCGCTGATCGCCTTCATCATGGAAACGCGCGGCCTGAATGCGCGCGGCTGGGCGGTGACGCCGGACGCCTTCCGCCCCGGCGAGCTGCCGGCGCATCTGTCGATGAATTTCAAGCTGGTCGACGAGCATGGCCGCCAGCTCGACATGCGCCGCAACCTGACCGAGCTGCGTGCCGAGTGGGGCGGACAGGCGAAGACCGAGTTCGCCGAGAAGCACGAGGCGCCGTCGGAATTTTCCGGCCTCACCGACTGGAGCTTCGGCGAACTGCCGGAGCTGATGGAAGTCGAGGTCGGCGGCCAGATGCTGCTCGGCTACCCGGGACTGACCGATGACGGCGAGAGCCAAGGTGGTTCAGTTTCGCTGAAGGTCTTCGACTCGCCCGAGGAAGCCCGCGCCGCGCACGAGAAGGGGCTGGTGCGGCTGTTCAAGATCCAGTTCAAGGAGCAGCTGAAGTACTTCGAGAAGAACCTGCCCGGCCTGCCGCAGATGGGCATCCAGGCGATGGGGCTGATGACGGTCGACGAGCTGAAGCAGCAATTGATCGACATCGTCTTCGCCCGTGCCTGCCTGACCGCGCCGCTGCCGCAAACCGAAGCGCAGTTCCGCACGCGCTGCACCGAGGCGAAGTCGCGGCTCGGCCTGCTGTCGCAGGAGATCTGCCGCCTTGTCGGACTGGTGCTGACCGAATGGCAGGCGCTGCTGAAGAAACTGCCGGCCTTCAAGGCGCATGCGGCGACGGTGAAGGACATCGAGGTGCAGGTGGCGCGGCTGATGGGCAAGCGCTTCGTCGCCGCGACGCCCTTCGAACGCCTGCAGCACTACCCGCGCTACCTGAAGGCGGCGGCGCTGCGGCTCGACAAGCTCAAGGCAGACCCGGCCCGCGATGCCCGCCTGATGGCCGAGTTCGCACCGCTGTGGACCAACTACGAACGCCGTGTCGGCGCCCTGGCGAAGCAGGGCATGATCGACGAGAATCTGGAGCAGTTCCGCTGGCTGCTCGAGGAACTGCGCGTGTCGTTGTTCGCGCAGGAACTGAAGACGCCGACGCCGGTGTCGACGAAGCGGCTGCAGAAAACATGGGAGGGTCTGTCTCGTGGTTGAAGTTTTCAATGCCTTGGTGCGTAGTCTCAACAACCTGCAGGAGGGGCGCATCTGGTCGCGCCTGATCGGGCCCGCGATCGTCGCGCTGCTGGTCTGGCTGCTGCTCGCTTTCTTCGCGCTCGACTGGTTCGTTGCGCAACTGCTCGATTTTCCACCGCTGACCTGGCTTTCCAGCTGGGGTGCGCTGTGGCTGGCCAAGGTGCTGGGCTGGGTCGGCGGCTGGCTGGCCGTATTCGCCCTCGCTTACATGACGGCGATGCTGCTTGCCGCGATCTTCATTGTGCCGATGCTGGTCAAGGAAATTGGCGACCGCGAGTATCCGGACGTGATGCGCAAGGGCGACGACAGCGTGGTGGCCTCGACCGCGAACAGTCTGCTCGCGGCGACAGGGTTCATCATCGGCTGGATCGGTACGCTGCCGCTGTGGCTGATTCCGGGCATGGGATTGGTGCTGCCGATCTACTGGCTGGCCTGGCTGAACCGGCGCACCTTCGCCTACGATGCACTGGCGCTGCATGCGACCAAGGACGAGTGGAAGGCGATCTTCGACAAGCACCGCGGCAAGCTGCTGCTGCTCGGTGTGCTGCTCGGCCTGCTCGCGCACGTGCCCTTCGTCGGGTTGCTGGCGCCCGCCTTCGGCGCGCTGGCCTACGTGCATTACGGCTTGCAGGCGCTGCGTCGCGAGCGCGACGGGGCGAGCGTGATCATCGAGGGGGAGGCGAGAAGGTTATGAAAACCGAGGGTATGAACTTTGGCGCAATCATCATCGGCGACGAGATTCTCTCCGGCAAGCGGCAGGACAGGCATTTCGCGAAGATCGCCGAGATGCTCGGCGCCCGCGGCCTGCGACTCTCCTGGGTCGAGTACCTCGGCGACGACCGTACCCGGCTGACCGAAACCTTCCGCCGGACACTGGCCTCCGGCGACGTGGTCTTCTCCTGCGGCGGCATCGGCAACACCCCGGACGACCATACGCGGCAGGCCGTGGCGGCGGCGCTTGGCGTCGGCCTCGAGATCAGTCCCGAAGGCGTTGCCGAGGCGAAGGTCCGCTTCGGCGACGACATGACGCCGGAACGCCTGCAACTGGTGAGCTTCCCGGCCGGCACGCAGATCGTGCCGAACCCGTTCAACCGCATCCCCGGCTTCATGGTGCCGGGCCGGCACCACTACTTCGTGCCCGGCTTCCCGCAGATGGCACACCCGATGATCGAGTGGGCGCTGGAGACGTTCTATCGCGAGCAGTTCCGCGCGGCCAAGGTCGAGAAGGCCTTCCTGCTCACCGGCGACAAAGCCTACGAGAGTGCGCTGCTCGGCCTGATGGAGCGCATCGTCGCTGACTACCCGACGCTGCGGCTGTTTTCGCTGCCGTCACTGGCCGGCAAGGAACGACGGCACCTCGAACTGGGGGTCGAGGGCGAACCGGCGCTGGTGGATCGCGCGATGGAAGAAATCCGTATCGAGATCGAAAAGCGGGGCATCGACTGGGTTTGGCGCGATTTGCAATCCTGAGTGTTTTTTTTGGCTTTTGACGGGCGCTAACGGCACGTGGGCCGTATGGCGCAAATTGCACGAAAATCCTGTCGGCAACAAAAAACCCGGCCAGTGGCCGGGTTTCCGGTGAGCGGCTCACGCCTTATTTCTTCTTGGGCGTTGTTGCGCTGACAGCCTTGGCGGTTGCCGTCGAAGCCGCTTGCAGGTTGGCATCAGCAATCTCGGTCATCTGCTTGGCCATGTTCTGCATGTTGCCGAAGGCCTGATTGGTCGCATCGAGCATCGACTTCATCGCCGCGGCGAAAACATCGCCACCGACTGGCGCCTGTGCCGAGGTCTGGGCGATCGTGGCCGAAGCTTTCTTCGAGAAGCTGTTGTATTGCGCATCCATCACCTGGGTGACTTCCTGCTGCAACTGGGTGACCAGATCGTAGATGTTGCGCGAGTAGTCCATCAGCTTCTGCACGTTCGGCTGTGACAACGAAGAGTTGATCTTCGCCAGTTCCTGCGCATCCTTCGCGCTCATCAGCTGCTGGGCGTTGGCCACGCTGGCGTTGAAGAATTCACGGCTGGCGGTCATGTTCAGTGCGGCCAGCTTTTCCATGCCCTCGAAGGCGGTGCGCATGAGCGCCATCATGACTTCGGCGTTGGCTTTCTGGGCGGCAGCGAGTTGGTCGAGATTGTTGTTGCTCATTGCATTCCTCCGGTAGCGTAGTGGTGTCGTTCAATATTTCAGTATAGAGCGTATGGTTACAGAATCCATTTGATCTGAACCGCAAATGCAAAAAAGCCCCCGATCAATTCGGGGGCTTTTTCGAGGAGGATACCGATCAGGCGGCCTTCTTCTTGCCAGCCGAGGCGGTGGCGCCGACAGCCTTGACCGTGGCGTTGGTCGCGGCAGCGACGTTCGCTTCGGCGATTTCAGCGACTTGCTTGGCAGCCTTGTTCATGCTGTCGAAAGCCGAGTTGGCGGCAGCGATGGCCGACTTGACAGCGGCAACAGCGACGTCCGAGCCAGCCGGAGCCGACTTGGCAGCCTTGTCCAGCAGGCCGGCGACCGACTTCTGGAACTCGCTGAACTGGACTTCCAGAACCTTGGCGAACTCTTCCTGGGTCTGGGCCGAGATTTCGTAAACGCTACGCGAGTAGGCAACGGCCTTCTCAACGTTCGGCTGGGCGATGCCGGCCTGGACCGACAGGGCTTCCTGCACGTCCTTGGCGCCGAGCAGGGCCTTGGTGTTCGAAACGCCGTCTTCCAGCACCGAACGGGCGGTGTTCAGGTTCAGGGCAGCAACGCGCTCGGCTGAAGCCAGGGCGGTGTTGGCGAGGGTCAGCAGGGACTCGACGGCAGCCTTGTTGGCGGCGGCGAACTGTTCCGGGGTAGCAAACATGGTCAATCTCCTATCAATGGGGTTAGGGCTTTTATGCAGCACCGCACGCTTTCCAACATGTTGCGCTGCAGCATGATCCCAATTATAGAGGGGAGTTTTCCAATGTCAAGTATTTTTTTGTGCGCCGCACAAAAATAATATTATCATGAATAAACAGTATGTTACAAAAACATTTCAGTGTGATTCAAACGCTGTTTGATCGCGGAGCAGCAGGTGGTTTCCGGCGCCCCGTCAGCGGTGTTTGAATTCCGGCTTGCGTTTCTCGGCAAAGGCCGCCATTCCTTCCTTCTGGTCTTCCAGCGCGAAGGAGGCGTGAAAGACGCGGCGCTCGAAGAGCAGACCTTCCTGCAGTGAGGATTCGAAGGCGCGATTGACCGATTCCTTGACCATCATCACCGCCGGCAGCGAGAAGGTGGCGATCTTCGTCGCTGCATCCATGGCTTCGTCGAGCAGCTTGTCGGCCGGCACGATGCGTGAGACGAGGCCGGCACGCTCGGCTTCCTCGGCATTCATCATGCGCGCGGTGAGGCACATGTCCATCGCCTTCGCCTTGCCGACGGCACGCGGCAGGCGCTGGCTGCCGCCGGCGCCGGGCAGCGTGCCGAGCTTGATCTCGGGCTGCCCGAACTGGGCGGTGTCGGCGGCGATGATGAAGTCGCACATCATCGCCAGCTCGCAGCCGCCGCCCAGTGCATAGCCGGCCACCGCGGCGATGACCGGTTTGCGGCAGGTTTTCACCCGCTCCCAGTTGCGCGTGATGTAGTCGGCCTTGTAGGCGTCCATGTACGAGAAATCCTTCATCGCCGTGATGTCGGCGCCGGCGGCGAAGGCCTTCTCCGAGCCGGTGATGACGATGCAGCCTATACCCTCGTCGGCCTCGAAGGCGTCGAGCGCCGTCTTCATCTCCTCCACCAGTTGGTCGCAGAGGGCGTTGAGCTGCTTCGGCCGGTTCAGCGTGATCAGGCCGACGCGACCGCGCTGCTCGGCGACGATGAATTCGGGACTCATGAACTCGTTACTCCTTGTTCGGGAGGTTGGCGGAAGGTTTCAGCGTCAGCGGGTCACCCTTCGCGGCTTCGCCATCGCTCTTGCCCTTGGGCTGGATGATCGCGCGGACGCGGCCACCTTCGGTTTTGGCCGGGCCCTTGCCGTCGGCGGAGACGCCGGACGAGACCTGGTAGCGTTCATTCACGCTGTCGTACGAAATGTAGTTGCCCTTGACCTCATCGAGCCCGCTGCGCACCCAGGCGCGCACGAAGAACTGGGTCGTCTCGCTGCGCGCATCGTGTTCGATGCGCTCGGCTTCGCCCTCGATATACTCGTTCTGGCCCTCACGCTTCTGCTTGAAGCGCGCCAGACCGCCCGGGCCGCCAGTGGCGACGCCCTTCTGGAAGCCATCGGCATCCTGCGATACGACGATACGGTCGGAGCGGATCACGAGGGTGCCCTGCGTGAGTACGACATTGCCGTCGTAGATCTGGACCTTCTTGACGTCGTCCACACTGATGCGGTTGGCCTCCAGACTGATCGGCTTGTCGCGGTCGGCACGCTCGGCGCTTGCCGGTGCGGCAATCACGGCGAGCAGGGTGGCGATGGCGAGGGTATGGCGTCGCGCGCGAATCTGCATGCTCATTTACTGGCCTTGGTCTTTTTGGGTTGAGTGGGTCGCGTTTTCTTCTCGACCTTGCGGGGAGGTGTCGGTGTTGCTTTCTTTGCGGGCGCGGGCGTCGCACTCGGCGTAGCAGTTGCCTGCGGGGCCGCAGTTACCCGAGGCGCGGCAGCCGGTTTGGCGCCGGGTGCGCGCCGACTTTCGAAGAAACCGACAGCCTGCGACTGCAGCACGTAGGTCTGCGTGCGATTGTCGAGATTCATGCCGACGCCCTTTAGCCAGGAGTTGCCTTGCGTGAAAACAACCGGACCTATGGTCTCGGCGGTTTCCTCTTCGGTCTGGATCGTCAGGTCGGGCATGCGGCCGTGGGTTTCGGGACGGTTTGCTGCCGCAGCGCGCACGATATGCACATCGTCACGCATGATCACCGTTTCGCCCTCGCTGCTGACGTGGGCGGTACGCGAACGCATGGTGAGCGGCGGCTTGTTCTTGCCGAGATAGACGAGATAGGGCGCTGCGACCTCGGTCGAGTCGTCGTCGGGAAAGTGCACAACCTCGTTGGCCGTCAGCGTGTATTGCAGCAGGCCGGCCTTGTCGAGTTTGTTCAGTTTCATGCCGGTGATGACGTAGTCGGGATCGTGCCGGTCCTTGCCGTCGCGCTTCGGCTCTTCGATCGAGGTGGCATGCAGCAGCCAGAAGCTGAGGCCGGCGAGCGTCGTCAGCACCGAGATCGGGAAAGCGGCGGTCGACCAGGCTTTCATTGCGGCATCCACGGCGCGATCGCCGCCTCCAGTTGCCCTTGCGCGGCCAGAATGAAATCGCAAACCTCGCGAACAGCGCCCTGCCCACCGCGCTGTGTGGTCACCAGCGTAGCGTGCCGCAGCACCGCATCATGGGCGTTTGCCGGCGCAGCGGAAAAGCCGCAGGCCGCCATGGCCGCGAGGTCCATCACATCGTCGCCCATGAAACCGGCTTGCGCTGCCTCGATGCCGAGGCGGTCGAGGATGCCCTGCAGGCAGGCGACCTTGTCATGCACGTCCTGATACAAGTGGGGGATGCCGAGGTTGCGCATCCGGTGTTCGACGCACGGTGCCTGGCGGCCGGTGATGATGGCCACGGCGATGCCGGCCTTTTCGAGCATCTTCATGCCGGCGCCGTCGAGTGCGTTGAAGGCCTTCAGTTCGCTGCCGTCGTCGGCATACCAGATGCTGCCGTCGGTGAGTACGCCGTCGACGTCGAAGGCCATCAGGCGCAGTTGGCGGGCGCGGCCGGTAGCATCCATCAGATGACCTTGGCGCGGAAGAGGTGGTGCATGTTGAGCGCACCGAGCACGATACCGCTGGCATCGACCACCGGTAGTGCGTTGATCTTGAACTGTTCCATCATCTCGACGGCTTCGACGGCAAGGCGCTCGGGGCCGATCGCGCGCGGCTTCACCGTCATGACCTCGCCGGCCGTTTTTGCGCGCAGGTCGATGTTGCGTTCGAAGGCGCGGCGCAGATCGCCATCGGTGAAGATGCCGAGCAGCCGGCTGCTCTCATCAACGACTGCGGTCATACCCAAGCCGCCGCGCGAGATTTCGAGGATCGCCTCGGCCACCGAGGCCGTCGGGCTGACTACCGGCGCCGGTGCCATGACGTCGCGCACGTGGGTGAGCAGCCTTCTGCCGAGCGTGCCGCCCGGGTGCGAACGGGCAAAATCCTCGGCGCCGAAGCCGCGCGCATCGAGGAGCACGACGGCCAGCGCATCGCCAAGGGCGAGGGCTGCTGTGGTGCTGGCCGTGGGGGCCAGGTTGTGTGGGCAGGCTTCTTCGGCAACGGCAGCATCGAGGTGCGCGTCGGATTCGATCGCCAGCGACGATGCCGGGTTGCCGGTGATCGCGATCACCTTGCCGCCCTGCCGCCGGATGATCGGCACGATCGCCATCAGTTCGGCGCTCTCGCCGGAATTGGAAAGTGCGATCAGCACATCATCGCGCGTGATCATGCCGAGGTCGCCATGGCTGGCTTCGGCCGGGTGCACGAAATAGGCCGGTGTGCCGGTGCTGGCGAAGGTGGCTGCGATCTTGCGCGCGATATGGCCCGATTTGCCGATGCCGCTGACGATGACGCGCCCGTGGCAGTGCAGGATCAGATCGACGGCGCGGAGAAAGCGCTGGTCGAGTCGCGCGGCGAGCGCGGCGACGGCATCCGCCTCGATGCGCAGGACGCGACGAGCCAGGTCCAGCGCGTTCGGAGAGGGGGTGATTTGGTTCATGCAGGTGATGCGGTTATGATTCCGGGAAGTATAGCAGATCGGCCCGGAGTGCCAGATTCCATGCCCCTTTCGCGCAATTTTTCCCGCTTCGCGGTGGTGCCTCGCCGGCAATGAATACGCTGCAACTGTCCCTTCTCTTGCTCGGCGCGTCGGTACTTGCGGTGATCGCCTTCCGGCGCCTCAATCTGCCGCCGCTGCTCGGCTATCTTTTCGTCGGTACCGTCATTGGCCCGCATGCCCTGAACCTGATGGCCAATGCCGATGGCGCGGCGCACCTCGCCGAGTTTGGCGTCGTCTTCCTGATGTTCTCGATCGGGCTGGAGTTCTCGCTGGCGAAGCTCTATGCCATGAAGCGCATCGTCTTCGGGCTGGGCTGCCTGCAGGTGGTGGTGACCCTCGCGAGCACGGCTGTGCTGTGCCTGTTCTTCGATCTACCTTGGCAGGGGGGCGTTGCGCTCGGCGGCGTACTGGCGATGTCGTCCACGGCGGTGCTGACCAAACTGCTCACCGAGCGGATGGAGCTTGATTCGAAGCACGGGCGCGAAATCATCGGCGTGCTGCTCTTTCAGGATCTCGCCGTGGTGCCGCTGCTGATCCTGATTCCGTCCTTCGGCCAGTCGCCGGAAAAGATGGCAATGACGCTGGCTGTGGCGGCGCTCAAGGCCTTCGTCGTGCTGTCGCTGGTGCTCTATGTCGGGCAGCGGCTGGTACGCCGCTGGTTCTACATCGTGGCGCGCGGCAAGTCGGCCGAACTGTTCATGCTCAATGTCCTGCTGATCACGCTGGCGCTGGCGTATCTCACCGAGGTGGCAGGGCTGTCGCTTGCGCTCGGCGCCTTCGTCGCCGGCATGCTGATTTCGGAAACCGAATACCGCTATCAGGTGGAAGAGGACATCAAGCCCTTCCGCGATGTGCTGATGGGGCTCTTCTTCGTCACCATCGGCATGTTGCTCGACATGTCCCTGGTGCTCGCCAATCTGGCACTCGTGCTGGCAGTGCTGGCGGGTTTGCTGCTGCTCAAGTTCGTCATTGCCGGCGGCCTCTCGCGCCTGCTTGGGAGTCCGCCGGGGACGGCGATCCGTACCGGCCTCTGGCTGTGCGCCGGCGGTGAATTCGGCTTTGTCCTGCTCGCCGATATCAAGCGCTTCGATTTCGTGCCCTCGCTGGTGGCGCAGGTAGTGCTTGCGGCGCTGGTCCTCTCGATGTTGCTGGCACCGCTGATCGTGCATTACAGCGACCGCATCGCGCTTCGCTTTGCATCGAGCGAGTGGCTGCTGCGTTCGATGGAACTGACCACCATCTTCGCGCAAGCGATGGGCACCGAAAAACACGCCATCATCTGCGGCTTCGGCCGCAGCGGCCAGACGCTGGCCCGTTTCATGGCGCAGGAGCAGGTCTCGCACGTTGCTCTGGATCTCGATCCGGAACGGGTGCGCGAGGCCGCGGCAGCCGGTGAAAGTGTCGTTTTCGGCGACGCGTCGCGTCGCGAAACCCTGGTTGCTGCCGGCGTCATGCGCGCCAGCGTGCTGATCGTCACCTTCGCCGATGCCCGTGCCGCAGAGCGTGTACTGCATCTGGTACATGAGCTGAAGCCGGACATGCCGGTGGTTGTGCGCACCTACGACGATGCCGACATGGAGCGCCTGCGGGCGGCGGGTGCCGCCGAGGTGGTGCCGGAGTCGCTGGAGGCGAGCATGATGCTTGCCTCGCACGCACTGGTGCTGATCGGCGTGCCGATCAACCGGGTGCTGCGGCGCGTGCGTGAGATGCGAGCCGGGCGCTATCAGTTGCTGCGCGGTTTCTTTCACGGGCAGAGCGACCGCGAGGAGGACGTGCACGACACCGAGGCCCAGCGCCTGCATTCGGTGATGCTCAATGCCGGTGCCTACGCCATCGGCCATACGCTCGCCGAGATCGGTTGTGGCGAACTCGATGTCGTCGTCAGCGCCGTGCGCCGGCGCAACATCCGTGCGCTGGAACCCTCGGATGAGTTGCGTTTTCAGCAGGGCGATGTTGTGGTGCTGCTGGGCAGGCCGGATGGGCTGGCGGTGGTGGAGGAGCGGCTGCTGAAGGGGTAGCAGAAAAGAAAAAGCCCGCCGGAGCGGGCTTTGTGCAGAGGGCTGATTTTAGTGAATCAGAATGCTAAACATACAGTATAGGGGGCTGCGTCATCAACTGCAGTTGCGCATGCTGCGGGTGTTCCCGCAACTGCGCAGTGTGCTGCGTTTCCGCGGGCATTTGGCATCCCTGGCACTGCGCGCATCGAACCTGTATAGGGGTTCCCGTCATCCATCGTCGAGTCTAATTGTTTTGCAAACTTGCCCAATATTCCCGCCGAACAGACGATGTACGTCCCGCTTAATCCCGTGATGTATTGATTTGCAGCTACAGTCGATCCCGCTTCAATGCCAATCCATCCGCCTTCGGCATTCTTTGGGAGATCAGCATCGGATGCGATTGCAGTAGCACCTGCGGCCAAGTTGGCCCGGCGAATGTGTTCCCAGAAGGCTACCGTCTCGCTATTCGCGAGACTTGCTGCACCGTCCCACCAGTTTCCGTTGAGTGTTCCGTTACCAGAACCGTTAGCTGCAGCAATTTGGGTTGCACCAGCCCCGACGTGAGCAGCGGCTGCGGCATCGTCACCCGGAAGTGCGCGATATTTATCTTGGTATCCGTATATAAATAGCGGAATGTTACGGAAGTCATTCGCAAAGTTTTTCACCTTGGCGCTATTGATCAATTCCTGACCCTTCAGCACGCCGCCAAGCAGCAGGCCGATGATGACCAGTACAATGGCAATCTCGACGAGCGTGAAACCGGACTGTTGGCTTTTCATTTTGCTTACCTGCTATCGTGGTGGTGACGCTTCTTCCACTGCAGAATTCGTGCCAGCGGTTTTGGGGCCGAATTTGAGCCGTTTTCTACTACTTTTGTCAGAGGTGCGACAGATTTGATGGCGATGTGTCGATATTTCGACAGCTCGATACCCCAACGGGACGAAGCGCGGTTATGACGCTGCTTGCGCGCGCCGGCCGTTTTCTTGTCGAGCGGCAGCAAGGCTTGCTGGTGGCGTTGCTGGTGGTCCTGCATCTGTCCTTGCTCGCCAGCCCCGGCGATCGGCTCGGAATTGTCTGGTGGCTGGTCGATGTCGGCCTGTTCATGCTCTGGCAGCCCTTTGTGCATGCCGAGCGGCGTCTTGGTTTTTCCTCATTTTCTGCGGTGGCGCTGATCGTCGGTGCCGGAATCTGGGGTTATGGCAGCTGGTTGCTGATGTTGTGGACGGCTTTCGTCGCTGCGCTGGTGGGCGGGCGCGTGTTGTTCGTGTCGCATCGGGGAACACGGGTCTTCTATCTGCTGGCATTCGCCTACCTGCTGACAGCAGTGCTTTTTTATCTTGTGCCGCGAGTAGTTCCCGGCCCGGGCGATGCGGAGCAGATGCTGAGCCTCTTGTTCATGTGGGGGGCGCCAATCCCGCTCGCCCTGATGGCGATCATGCCGGTTCGCCTGCCCGCGGAGCGCAAGGCGGCGGGGCCGGTGGATTTTGTTTACAGCCTGTTCGTGTTCCTGCTCGTCGCGGTGCTCGTGCTCGGTAGCCTGGCGTTCATGGTCATCCAGCGAACGGGCTATATCGAGGCCCTGTTCGCGACGATCGCCGTCATGGGCGGCATGCTGCTACTGCTCGGCTGGGCGTGGAACCCGCGCCCCGGCTTTGGCGGCGTCGGCATCTTCTTTTCGCGCTACCTGCTGACCGTCGGCTTGCCGTTCGAGCAGTGGCTGCATCGCCTGACGGAACTCGCGGATGAAATTCGAGAGCCCGCGCCGTTTCTCGACCGAGCCCTGCAGCAGATGCTCGATTTGCCATGGGTGGAGGGGGGCGAATGGTCCGCCGGCGGCGAGGAGGGGCGATTCGGTGTGGAGAGCCATTTCTCGCAGGAATTCACCGTTCTCTCGGTGCGCCTCGTCCTTCACACACGCTACCGTCTGAGTCCGGCCCTGGTCTGGCATTTCCGCCTGCTGACGCAGCTTGTCGCCGAGTACTATCTTGCCAAGTTGCGCGAGCGCGAACTCGAACAGGTGAGTTACCTGCGTGCCGTGTACGAAACAGGTGCCCGCCTGACGCATGATGTGAAGAATTTGCTGCAGTCGCTGAACAACCTCTGCTACGTCGCGCAATCGCTCGACGAAGCGCGCTCAGCGGAAATCCAGCCCTTGATGCAGCGGCAGCTGCCCCTGATTGTCCAGCGTCTCGAACAGACGCTGGACAAGCTGCGCCGCCCGCGCGGCGGCGTTGGCCCGCTGGCCAGCGCCGAAGTGTGGTGGGCGGCGCTGCGCGAGCGCTACGAGACACTGGGCGTGCGCTTCGCGGCCGATCGCTGCCTTTCGGAAACCCTGCTGCCGACCACGCTCTTCGACAGCGTCGTCGATAATCTCCTGCAGAATGCCGTCGAGAAGCGGCGCCATGAGCCTGGCATCGAAATCGAAGTGGTGCTGAGCGAGGGTGGGCGGGCCATAAGCGTGCTGGATACGGGGTCGCCAGTTCCGGAGCATGTCTGCAGCAACTTGTTTGGGGCGCCTGTCACGTCGTCGAACGGTCTCGGCATTGGCTTGTACCACGCTGCGTTGCAGGCGGAGGAACTCGGTTACACGCTCCGTCTGGTGGAGAATCAGCCGGGCAGGGTCCGCTTTGCATTGAATCCGCGCTAGGGCGGTTGTCCGCGATGCTGTGGCCGGCGTCCGCCAGCGCCAGTCCCGGAAATCAGGTGTTCTGCGACGTAGGAGCAGACGGGACGGGCATTTCGCCTTTCCGCCCGATCAGGCGATAAACCACCATGTTGCCCTTGCCCTTCAGGTAGATCGTCTGCGGCTCATGGAATTCGTAGCGAGTGCTGAGGCGGCGGTAGGTCGTCTCGTCGACCTGAATCATGCCCGGAACCCCCTCGCTGGTGATGCGGCTGGCGATATTGACCGTGTCGCCCCAGAGGTCGTAGATGAATTTTTTCTTGCCCACCACGCCGGCGACAACGGGGCCAGTACCGATGCCGATCCGGACCTCCAGATGCATCTGGTTCACGTTGAAATCGCGATGCAGCAAGTCGCGCATCTCGATCGCCATGTCGGCAATGGCGTCGGAGTAGTTGGCGAACTCGCTGTTCAAGCCGCCGGCGACCATGTAGGCGTCGCCAATCGTCTTGATCTTTTCCATGCCGTACTTTTCCGCGAGTTCATCGAAGGACGAGAAGATCCGGTTGAGCATCGCAAACACCTGCTGCGGTGTGAGCCCTTCGGCGACGCGGGTGAAATTGACGATGTCGGCAAACATCACGGTGACATCGGCAAAACCGTCGGCGATCGTTTGCGAACTGTTCTTCAGCCGTTCCGCGACGGGGCCGGGCAGGATGTTGAGCAGCAGTTTTTCCGAGCGCTCCTGCTCGATCTGCAGCAGCCTGTGCGCCTCGTCGAGACGGCGCGCCGCCTTTTCCTTTTCCAGCGTGGAGAAACGCAGCAGCAGATAGACGATGCTCGATACGGTGATGAAGTTGAGCACAAAGAAGAATACGCTGGTGCGGATTGGCACCGCGTTGCCGGCGCTACTCGCGACAGTGTCGGCAAGGTAGAAATCGAAGAACCCCGAAAGCGCGGTCATGAAGATGTAGGCGATGAACCAGGCGATCGATTCGCGCACGCCGCAGAAGAGGATGGCGCCGATCGGGGCGAGCAGCCCCCACAGGCTGACGCCGCTCGCGGTGATGAAGTTGCCGATGCTCCACTGCGCCACGAAGGGCATGAACAGGAAGAGGCTGAGTTGCGTGTGGCGGAAGAGGTCGAAATTGTGCGTCTTCAGATAAACCGCCATGTTGCCGGCGAGCAATAGCTGGAAAACGAAGGGAATCGTGGTCGAGAATTGCGGGCCGAGCTGCCAGTAGATGAACAGCCACAGCATCGACATGAGGCAGACAAGCCCCGTGGCGAGCATGAGCAGCGATTTCTTGAGCTGAAGTTCTTCCGAATCCCCGGCGCAGATTCCGGCGGTGCGGATCGAATGGATGAATGAATCGCTCACGGGTGGGCCGATCGATAGCACAAGCGCATGCCGCTAACTATGGCAGTACGGGCGGGGGGCGGTCAAGCGCCGGGGGCTGCTTGCTTGACGCACCCCGGGGCGCCGCCTAAGATGCGCCGGTTTACCGAAACTGGTTGCCCGCAGTGAGTCTCGAAAAGCTCCATTCCCTCATCGGCACGGACATGCAGTCCGTGGACGCCGTCATCCGGCAACGCCTGCACTCGGAGGTGGTGCTCGTTCGTCAGGTCGCTGAATACATCATCCAGAGCGGCGGCAAGCGCCTGCGCCCGGCGCTGGTCCTGCTCTCGGCGGGGGCGCTCGCCTACCGCGGGCGTTTCCACCACGACCTCGCCGCTGTCGTCGAATTCATCCATACCGCCACCCTGCTGCATGACGACGTGGTCGACGAGTCCGCCTTGCGCCGCGGGCGCGAGACCGCCAACGCCATGTTCGGCAACGCCGCGAGCGTCCTGGTCGGCGATTTTCTCTATTCGCGCGCATTCCAGATGATGGTCGCTGTCGATGACATGCGTGTGATGCAGGTGCTCTCCGACGCAACCAACATCATCGCCGAGGGCGAAGTCCTGCAGTTGATGAACTGTCACGACGCCGATGTCGACGAGGCGCGCTACCTGCAGGTGATCCGCTACAAGACGGCGAAGCTGTTTGAGGCGGCGGCACAGCTGGGGGCGATCATCGGCGGCGCATCGCCCGAGCAGGAGCAGGGGCTGGCCGCCTACGGCATGCATCTGGGCACCGCGTTCCAGATCATCGACGATGTTCTCGACTACTCCGGTGCCGAGGCCGAAACCGGCAAGCACGTCGGGGACGATCTGGCCGAGGGAAAGCCGACGCTGCCCCTGATCCATGTCATGCAGCGCGGGCGTCCGGAGCAGGCCGCACTGGTGCGCAGCGCAATCGAACAGGGCGGGCGCGATGCCTTCGCCGATGTCCTCGTTGCCGTGCGCGAGAGCGGCGCGCTTGATCGCGCCCGCCGCGTGGCGGAAGCGGAATCGGCACTCGCGGCGGAAGCGATCGCGTGTCTCCCCGCTTCACAATACAAGGAATCGCTGCTAGAATTATCGGCTTTCGCGGTGACCCGAAGCTTCTGAAGCCGCGAACCCAAAGTCGGGGTGTAGCTCAGCCTGGTAGAGTACTGCGTTCGGGACGCAGGAGTCGGAGGTTCGAATCCTCTCACCCCGACCACAAGAACATGAAACCCGCGCACATTTCACGATGGCGCGGGTTTTTTGTTTCCGCTTTGGGCCGATTTTGGAGCGCCCGTTGGCGTGCCCGCCGGGTATCCTTGCCGGTGGGCGAAGCGCCGCCGGGCTCCGTTACACGGATTCCGCGATGTGCGGTGGCGCCTGCAATCCCGTCATGGCTGACTACTCGCTGCGCTCAATCAATTTCGCTGCGTCGGTATGGCCGAGTTGACGGAGTCCCAGCGCAGCACCGGACCGATTCGCGTCCGGCTGGTTCTGGCTGGCCTTCCACTTGCCTGCAAGCGACGCAATCACAAGCTCGAGTCCGACGGTGGCGGCGAGCATGTTTTCGATGTAATCCGCCGGGGCGTCGCTTACGGCCCAGGGTTCGGCAAACCCGCTTTCCATCATTCGCGTCAGCGCCTGGACATGGCGGCGCAACCAGTCAGTGTCTTCAACGAAGCGCAACGGCCCGCGAGCATGGACAACCGCGTAGTTCCAGGTCGGTACCGCCTTGCCGTGTTCGCGCTTGCTCGGATACCACGAAGGCGTGATGTAGGCCTGCGGACCGTGGAAAACGGCCAAGGCTGGAGTGCCTTCGCGTACGGTCTTCCAGATCGGGTTGGCGCGGGCGACATGGCCGCAGAGCACTTGGGTGCCATCCGCCGTCGTTTCGAGCAGCAGCGGAATGTGGTCGGCATTCGGGCCGTCCGCGCCTGTCGTTACCAGTGTCGCCAGCGGATGGTCGCGCATCAGCGCGTGCAGCACGTCCGGTCGGGTTTCGGCAAAGTGGGCGGGGCAGTACATCTCAGAAGCCGCGGAAATCGGTGAATCCTGCCACCTGTTCGCGTTCCGTCGCCAGCTTGTTTTCCGGCGCAGCGTTGTCCGCGTAGCCGAGCGACATGCCGCAGACGACCAGTTCATTCTCCGGGATGCCGAGCACCTCGCGGATCGTCTCGTGGTAGTCGGCAAAGGCGGCCTGCGCGCAGGTGTCGAGGCCGCGCGCGCGGGCAGCGGTCATCAGGTTGGCCATGAACATGCCGTAGTCGATGAACATGCCGCGGCCGAGCTGGCGATCCATCGTGAAGATGAAGCCGACCGGGGCGTCGAAGAACTGGTAGTTGCGGCCGGTCTGCTCCTTCATCCGGGCCTTGTCCTCCTTGCCGATGCCGAGCAGGCCGTAGAGGTCGAAGCCGATCTTGCGCCGGCGCGAGAGCCAGGGATCGGCCCATTCGGTCGGGTAGTAGTCGAACTCGCGGCCGTCCATGCCGGTGCTGTTGTGCTTGGCGAGGATGGCTGCCGACAGTTCGTCCTTGGCCTTGCCGGCCAGCGCATAGACCTTCCACGGCTGGACGTTGGTGCCGGACGGTGCGCGCGAGGCGATGGCGAGCAGTTCCTCGACCGTCTTCTTTGGTACCGGCTTCGACAAAAAGCGGCGCACCGAGCGGCGCGACGTGATCGCATGATCGACGTGGGCGACGGCAATCGGGTCGAACATCAGAGAATCTCCCTCAGGGCAGCGAGCAGCGCCATGCACTGTTCGTCGGTACCGATGGTGATGCGCAGGAACTGCTCGATGCGCGGTGACTTGAAATGGCGGACGATGATGCTGCGCTCGCGCAGTGCGGCGGCGAGCGTGCCGGCGTCGTGCTGCGGGTGGCGGGCGAAGATGAAGTTGGCGGCCGAGGGCAGGGTTTCGAAGCCGAGCTTCGCCATCTCGGCGACCAGTGCCTCGCGGCTCTTTATCACCGCCTGGCGGGTGGCGTCGAAGTGGGCGACATCTTCCAGTGCGGCGACGGCGCCGCTGATCGCGAGCCGGTCGAGCGGGTACGAGTTGAAGCTGTTCTTGACCCGCTCCAGCCCCTCGATCAGTTCGGGCTGGCCGACCGCGTAGCCGACGCGCAGTCCGGCGAGCGAGCGCGACTTGGACAGCGTATGCACGACCAGCAGGTTCGGGTATTTCGCCACGAGGGCGATCGCCGTAGGGATGTCGTCGCCCGCGAAGTCGATGTAGGCCTCGTCGACGACCACCACCGAGTCCGGGTTGCCGGCGACGATGCGTTCGACCTCGGCCAGCGGCAGCAGGCGGCCGGTCGGGGCGTTCGGGTTCGGGAAAATGATGCCGCCGGGTTTGCGTGCGCTCGGTTGGCGGTAATCATCGGCGACGATCGCGAAATCACCGTCCAGCGCCACCTGGTTGTAATCGACGCCGTACAGCCCGCAGTAGACCGGGTAGAAGCTGTAGGTGATGTCCGGAAAAAGAATCGGTCGCTCGTGCTTGAGCAGCCCCTGGAAGGCGTGTGCCAGCACCTCGTCCGAGCCGTTGCCGACGAAGACGTGGGCCGGGGTGACCCCATGCGCGGCAAAGAAGGCGGCGACGGCTTCCTTCAGCCGGTCGGCGTTCGGGTCCGGATAGAGGCGCAGCGCGGCGCCGTCCGTCCCCAGTTCCGCCTGCATCGCGGCCACTGCCCGCGGGCTGGGCGGGTAGGGGTTCTCGTTGGTGTTCAGCTTGACCAGCTTCGTGAGCTTGGGCTGTTCGCCCGGCACGTAGGGGGTCAGCTTCTTCGTCGTGGCGCTCCAGTACTTGCTCATGGGTGTTTCGAAGGGCTTTTCCAAAGGTCGAAATGGTATCATGGCGGCCTGTTCCATCCCCTGTGGCCAAGACCCATGCGGCAAGCCGAAATCACGCGCAATACCCTCGAGACCCAGGTCTCGGTGAAGCTCAATCTCGACGGCACCGGCGTCGGCAAGTTCGACACCGGCGTGCCCTTCCTCGACCACATGCTCGACCAGATCGCCCGCCACGGCGCGATCGACCTCGAAGTCACGGCCAAGGGCGACCTGCACATCGACGCGCATCACACTGTCGAGGATATCGGCATCACGCTCGGGCAGGCGCTCGCGAAGGCGCTCGGCGACAAGAAGGGCCTGCGCCGCTACGGCCACGCCTACGTGCCGCTGGACGAAGCCCTGTCGCGCGTCGTCGTCGACCTCTCGGGCCGGCCGGGGCTGGAGTTCCATGTCGCCTTCACCCGTGCCTGGATCGGCCAGTTCGACGTCGATCTGGTGAACGAGTTCTTCCAGGGGCTGGTCAATCACGCGCTGGTCACGATCCACGTCGACAACCTGCGCGGCACCAACGCCCACCACCAGGCCGAAACGGTGTTCAAGGCCTTCGGCCGGGCGCTGCGCATGGCCGCCGAAGCCGACCCGCGCGCCTCGGGTGCCATTCCCTCGACCAAGGGCGCGCTGTGATGCCAGGTGGAGTGATTGCCGTAGTCGACTACGGCATGGGCAACCTGCGTTCGGTGGCCAAGGCGCTGGAACATGTCGCCGACGGCAAGCCGGTGGTCGTCACCGCCGACCCGGCGGTGGTGGCCGCGGCCGAGCGCGTGGTCGTTCCCGGCCAGGGTGCGATGCCCGACTGCATGCGCGAGCTGAACGAGCGCGGCTTGCGTCAGGCAGTGATAGCCGCTGCGGCGAACAAACCGTTCCTCGGCATCTGCATCGGCCAGCAGATGCTGTTCGAGCATTCCGAAGAGGGCGACGTGCCCGGCCTTGGCATTCTGCCCGGCGAAGTAAAGCGTTTCCCCGCCGGGAAGATGTGTCTGCCCGATGGCCAGAAGCTGAAGGTGCCGCACATGGGCTGGAACGAAGTGCGCCAGACCAAGGCGCACCCGCTGTGGCAGGGCATTGCCGACGGCGCCCGTTTCTACTTCGTGCACAGCTACTACGTTGCCCCTGGCGATGCCGCCTGCATCGCCAGCACCACCGAATACGGCATCCCCTTTACCAGTGCCTGTGCGCGGGATAATATCTTCGCCGTTCAATGCCATCCGGAGAAGAGCGCGCAGGCTGGCCTACAGCTTCTGTCCAACTTCATCCACTGGAATCCCTGAGCCTCACGCCAACCGGTTTCCGGCCAAACTTTCTATCGCTTCCTGAAGCTTTCCCATGCTGATCATTCCCGCGATCGACCTGAAGGACGGGCAGTGCGTCCGTCTCAAGCAAGGCCTCATGGATGAGGCAACCGTGTTCAACCTCGATCCCGCCGCACAGGCTCGCGAGTGGGTGAAGCAGGGCGCCCGCCGCCTGCACCTCGTCGACCTGAACGGCGCCTTCGCCGGCAAACCGAAGAACGAGAGTGCGATCAAGGCCATCCTCAAGGAAGTCGGCGACGACATTCCGGTGCAACTCGGCGGCGGCATCCGTGATCTCGACACCATCGAGCGCTGTCTCGACGACGGCCTTTCCTATGTGATCATCGGCACCGCCGCGGTGAAAAACCCCGGTTTCCTGCACGATGCCTGCGGCGCCTTCCCCGGTCACATCATCGTCGGGCTGGATGCCAAGGATGGCAAGGTGGCGGTGGATGGCTGGTCGAAGCTGACCGGCCACGATGTCATCGACCTCGCCAAGAAATACGAGGACTACGGCGTCGAGGGCATCATCTACACCGATATCGGCCGCGACGGCATGCTCTCGGGCATCAACATCGAAGCAACCGTGAAGCTTGCGCAGGCGCTGCATATTCCCGTGATTGCCTCGGGCGGGCTCTCCAACCTCGATGACATCAAAAAACTCTGCGCGGTCGAGAGCGAAGGCATCGCCGGCACCATTGCCGGCCGTGCCGTGTATGACGGCTCGCTCGATTTCGCGGCGGCGCAGAAACTCGCCGACGAGCTGGGCAACGAGTCGGGCAAATAAGCAGTGCTCGCCAAACGCATCATTCCCTGTCTCGACGTTACTGCCGGCCGCGTCGTCAAGGGCACCAATTTCGTCGATCTGCGCGATGCCGGCGATCCGGTCGAGATTGCCCGCCGCTACGACGCGCAGGGTGCCGACGAGGTGACCTTCCTCGATATCACGGCATCAAGCGATCAGCGCGACATCATCCTGCACATCGTCGAAGCCTGTGCCGAGCAGGTCTTCATTCCGCTCACCGTCGGCGGCGGCGTGCGCGCCATTGCCGACGTGCGCCGCCTGCTCAATGCCGGCGCCGACAAGGTCAGCATGAACACCGCCGCCGTGCAGAATCCCGATCTCGTTGCCGAAGCGTCGGCCAAGGTCGGCAACCAGTGCATCGTCGTCGCCATCGACGCCAAGCAGTCGGCGCCCGGGCGTTGGGAAGTATTCACTCACGGCGGCCGCAAGGGCACGGGCATGTGTGCCATCGAATGGGCACAGAAGGTGCAGCAGCTGGGCGCCGGCGAAATCCTGCTCACCAGCATGGATCGCGACGGCACCAAGGCCGGCTTCGACCTGGCACTGACGCGTGCTGTCGCGGATGCTGTCGATATCCCGGTGATCGCCTCCGGCGGCGTCGGCAACCTCGACCATCTCGCCGATGGCGTGACCATCGGCCACGCCGACGCCGTGCTGGCTGCCTCGATCTTCCATTTTGGCGAGTACACCGTGCGCCAGGCCAAGGAGCGGATGCGCGAACGCGGTATCGAGGTGCGCCTGTGAGCGATCTCGATCCCTCTCAGCCCTGGCTCGATGCCCTCAGGTGGGACAAGGACGGCATGATCCCGGCCATCGCCCAGGATGCCGGAACCGGCCGCGTGCTGATGTTTGCGTACATGAACCGCGAATCGCTGCAGGAAACGGTGAAATGCGGCAACGCGGTATACTGGTCGCGTTCGCGTGGACGCTTGTGGCGCAAGGGCGAGGAGTCCGGTCACTATCAGAAGGTGTCGGCGATCCGCACCGACTGCGATGGCGACGTGTTGTTGCTGGCGATTGAACAGGAAGGCGGCATTGCCTGCCATACCGGCCGGCAGAGCTGCTTCTTCCATGAGTTGCAAGACGGGCGCTGGGCGCCGGTCGATCCGGTATTGAAAGACCCCAAGGAAATCTACGCCAAATGAGCACGCACGACATTCTGCATCGTCTTTCGGAAACGCTGGCTTCGCGTCGTCACGCCGATCCGGAAACGTCCTACACCGCCAAGTTGCTGGCCGGTGGCCCGGATTCGATCCTGAAGAAGATCGGTGAGGAAACCGCCGAACTGATCATGGCCGGCAAGGAAGGCAACCGCTTGCATATCGTTCGCGAATCGGCCGATGTGGTCTATCACCTGCTCGTCCTGCTCTCCTTCTACGGGCTGGGCATCGAGGATGTGTCGCAGGAAATGCGCCGTCGCGAGGGGATTTCCGGTATCGACGAGAAAAACTCGCGCGGGGTGAAGCAGTGAGCTGCATCTTCTGCCGCATCGTTGCCGGCGAAATCCCGGCCGGCAAGGTTTATGAGGATGATGACATCCTCGCCTTCAAGGACATCAATCCGGCGCGCCCGGTACATGTGCTGGTGATTCCGAAGAAGCATATCGAATCGCTGGCGCACGTGAGCGCGGACGACACCCCGGTGCTCGGGAAGATGCTGGCCATCGCGAACCGCATCGCCGTCGAGCAGGGCAGTCCGGATGGTTTCCGCATCATCATCAACACCGGGCGGGTCGGGCATCAGGAAGTTCCGCACCTGCACATCCATATCGTCGGCGGGCCGGAACCGGTCGGGCCGATGCTCAAACGAATCTAGGAAAATCAAGGAGACAACATCATGGGTAGCTTCAGCATCTGGCACTGGCTGATCGTTCTGGTCATCATCGTCCTCATCTTCGGCACCAAGAAGCTGACCAACGTCGGCAAGGATCTCGGCGGCGCGGTGAAAGGCTTCAAGGAAGGCATGAAGGAAGCCGATAAGCCAGGCGATGCCGCACAAACCCCGCCGGCACAGGTTGCCGGCGGCCAGACTATCGAAGGCGAGGTCAAGGAAAAGACCAAGTCGTGAGCTGAGCGGCGTGCGGAAAATCCGCGTCGCCTTGCCCGGCTACTTGTTCCTTCATCCTTACTGACGGCATGTTTGATATCGCATTCTCCGAAATGCTGATCATCGCCATTGTGGCGCTGGTCGTGCTCGGCCCGGAAAAACTGCCGCGCGTGGCACGCACTGCGGGGCATCTCCTCGGGCGCTTGCAACGCTACGTCAGTGACGTCAAGTCGGACATCAACCGCGAGATGCAGCTTGAGGAGCTGAAGCGCCTTCAGGCGCAGGTCGAGGAGTCGGCACGCGGCCTTGAACGCAGCGTTACCACGGAACTCCAGTCGGCCGAATCGGCCCTCAACGAGACCGCGCGCAGCGTCACCGAACCGGTTGCCGACGTTGCCGCTGCCGTCGAACAGTCGTCCAGCGGTGTTGCCGCACCGCTCGTGCTGCCCACGGCTGCCGTCTCTGCCGCTGAAGGGGAGGCGCCCGAGGCTGTGCCGCCGGCACGGCCTGTCGAGCAGGCAAGTGCTGCCATGAGCCCCCAAAAGGTCTGATTGCCCTCTCCATGACCCAGCAGGAAGATTCCTTCATTTCGCATCTCGTCGAACTGCGCGATCGCCTCGTGCGCGCGCTGGTCGCCGTCGGTATCGTCTTTGCCGGCCTGTGCCTTTGGCCGGGGCCGGGCACAATCTACGACATCCTCGCGATGCCGTTGACGCAGGCACTGCCGGAAGGCACCAAGATGGTTGCCATCGGTGTCATCACCCCGTTCATGGTGCCGATCAAGGTGACCATGCTCATCGCTTTCGTGATCGCACTGCCGGTGGTGCTCTATCAGATCTGGGCCTTTGTTGCGCCGGGGCTTTACGCCCACGAGAAGCGGCTGGCCTTGCCGCTGGTGGTGGCGAGCACCTTCCTTTTCATGCTCGGCATCGCCTTCTGCTACTTCTTCGTCTTTGGCCAAGTATTCACCTTCATCGGCAGCTTCTCACCGAAGAGCATCACGCCGGCCCCGGATATCGAGGCCTACCTTGGTTTCGTGATGACGATGTTCCTCGCCTTCGGCGTCTCCTTCGAGGTGCCGGTGGTGCTGGTGGTGCTGGTCAAGTTCGGGTTGGTCACGGTCGAAAAACTGAAGGAATGGCGCTCCTACTTCATCGTCATCGCCTTCATCATCGCCGCCATCGTCACGCCGCCCGACGTCGTCTCGCAGCTGGCGCTGGCGATCCCGATGTGCCTGCTCTACGAGCTTGGCATCATCTTTGCGCGCTTCGTCACCGCGCCGCCGCCCAAACCTGCCGCAGCCGACGCGTGGGCACCGGCGAGCGAGGCTGACGAGCAGCAGATCAAGGACCGGAGCTGACGATTCATGGGGGCGTTAACGTGCAGCCCCCGTTGATAGAGCCTGCATTGCTCGCCTGCTTCAGCGCAGTAGTCTGGCGAAGCTAGCTTCGCGATGGCCACAACGATCCGATACGACGACGAGGTGCTTGCGGAGCGAGTACGCCTGCTCTACGCCAATGGCCCTGCGATCATTGCTGGCAATCTTGTCGCCTCGGGGCTGCTTGCATTCATCTTGTGGAGCGACTCGCGGGCCGGCGGACTGCTTACCTGGATCGGAATGGTTGTTCTGGTCAACGCAGCCCGTAGCGTTCTTCTCTTCAACTACCAGCGCCAGCCTCGGCGCATTTCCGACACCGTGCGCTGGGGCGCCCGTTTCGCTGTCGGGTCGCTTTCTTCCAGCAGTCTCTGGGGCGTCGCAGGGGTTGTCTTCTTTTCAACCGAGCCGGCGAGTTTTGTTGCCTTCGTCATGCTTTTCGGCGGCGTGGTGCTCGCTTCGCTCGCGGCACATGCAAGCTACTTCCCCGCCTACGTCGCACATGTCACCCCCGTCGTTCTGCCCTTTGCCCTGCGCTGCCTCGCCGAGAGCGGCGGGCTGTATGTCGGGACGGCCGTGGCTTCGCTACTGTTCCTGTTGCTCAACATTGCGTTCGCCCGCAATACCCAGGCGTCGGTGGTCGAAGCGCTGCGCCTGCGTTTCGAAAATCTGGGGCTTGTCGGCGAACTGCGCCGGCAGAAAAACATCGCTGAAGAAGCCAACGTCGCAAAATCCAAGTTTCTCGCGGCTGCCGGCCACGACCTGCGACAACCGGTTTATGCGCTTGCGCTGCTGATCGATGCACTGGCGGCCGATGTCAGTTCCGAGCGTGGGCGTCGCGTCATTGCCAGTCTGCGCAGCGCCAACCACGGGCTTGCGGCATTGCTCGACGCCCTGCTCGATTTTTCGAAGATCGATGCCGGTGCGATCACGCCTGACATACGGCCCGTCCCGCTCGCCCCCCTGCTGGCGGGTATCGAGCGGGAGTTCACCGCGCAGGCTGAGGCCAAGGGTTTGCAGTTACGCGTTCGTGTACGCGATGCGTGGGTGCTGAGCGATCCGGCACTGCTTGAGCGTATCCTGCGCAACCTGGTAGCCAATGCCATCAAGTACACCCGTAAAGGCGGTGTGTTGATTGTTTGCCGCCGGGGGCATCCGCTTCGCCTGCAAGTCTGGGACAGTGGTGTTGGAATTCCAGAGAGCAAGCTGCAGGAGGTTTTTCGGGAGTTCTGCCAGCTCGACAACCCCGAGCGCGATCGCAACAAGGGCTTGGGCCTCGGTCTCGCCATCGTCGATGGGCTGGTCCGACTACTCGGACACCCGCTGAATTTGCGCTCGCGCCCGGGGCATGGCTCGTGTTTCTCGCTGGCTCTGCCGATCACTGCCCCCGTTGCGGCTGCGGCAGCCGAGCCGGTGGTTGGTGGTCTGGATCCACTGTTCGGTGCTCGGATTCTCGTCGTTGACGATGATGCGACGATTCGCAACGCTCTCGTCGAACTGTTCGAGCGCTGGTGTTGCGATGCGCGGGTCGTCGAGTCCGCCGCTGCCGCGCGTGAACTGCTGGCTAACGACACCTGGCTGCCAGAAGCCATTCTCGTCGATTATCGTCTGCGCGATGGCTGCACCGGACTCGACGCGCTCTCGGCGTTGCACGGTCTGGTTGCGCCAGGCGTACCGGCAGCGATCATCACTGGCGATACCGCGGCTGACCGCCTGCTGGAAGCACAGGCATCAGGCCTTCCCTTGCTGCACAAGCCGATCACCGGTGCCCGCCTGCGCGCCATGCTGTCCGAGTTGCTGAAGAAGTAGTCACCGACGCCGCCCAAAAGGCGTGGTCAGGGTGTCTGCCGAATCCCTGCCGTTGTGGTGGCTTGACGCCGTGCCAGCCCCTCCTCGAAGAGCCACAGGCTGCCGGGCGGCATTGTCTGCCAGGGCTCGTTGTCGGTGAGCGGCACGGTGGCGATGACGGCGACGCGATCGTCCGGTGTCGTCACTTCGCTGAAATCGACGGTGACATCCTCGTCTTTCAGGTGCGCTTCCGCAAACGGCGCCTTGCGTTCGATGTAGGCGAGCCGCGTCGATGCGTGGGCGATCAGGCAATCGCCGTTCGAGAGCAGGAAGTTGAATTCACCATGGCTGCCCGGCTCGAGGCTGATTTCGCACAGCGCGTCGAACAAAGCATCGGGTCCGGGCAGCATCTCGCCGAAACGCTGGCGCAGGGATTGCAGCAGCCAGCAGAAAGCGCGCTCGCTGTCGGTGTTGCCGACAGGCAGGAAGCTGCCGTCGAGCGTTGGTGAAAAACTGGGCAGGTTGCCGTTGTGCGCGAAGATCCAGTAGCGTCCCCACGCCTCGCGCATGAACGGGTGCGTGTTCTCGAGCGCGACGACGCCCTGCGTTGCCTTGCGGATATGGGCAACGACATTCTTCGAACGGATCGGATACTCGCGGACCAGCGCCGCGATCGGCGAGGTGCAGGAGGGCTGCGGATCGAGGAACAGACGCACGCCGCGCTGCTCGAAGAAAGCGATGCCCCAGCCGTCGGCATGAACATCGGTAGCGCCACCACGTGCCTGGAAACCGGTGAACGAAAAGCAGATGTCCGTCGGGACATTGCAGTTCATCCCGAGCAACTGGCACATGGCCCTACTCGCGACCGCCGCGTACGACAGGCGGGCGCTTGCCGATCTTCACCTGCGCGTCGACGATGGCTTTTTCGCGCCGCAGCTTGAAGGCGGCCGTCTCGCCCGGCTTCAGCGAGGCGATCAGGTCAAGCATCACCTGCGGATCACGCACCGGCTTGCCGGATACGGCGAGCAGGATGTCTCCCGGACGAATGCCGCCGTTGTCCGCGGGGCTGCCGCGCACAACGCCGGCGATCAGCGCACCGTCGGTGCCGGGCAAGCCGAAGGATTCGGCGATCTCCGCCGTGATCTCCTGGGCTTCGACGCCGATCCAGCCGCGCGTGACGCTTCCGCTCTGGATGATCTGCTCCATCACGCTTTTCGCGGTCGACACGGGAATCGCGAAGCCGATGCCGAGCGAGCCGCCCGAGCGCGAGTAGATCGCGGTATTGATGCCGATCAGGTTGCCGGCCGCATCGGTGAGCGCCCCGCCGGAATTGCCGGGATTGATCGCCGCGTCGGTCTGGATGAAATCCTCGAAGGTGTTGATTCCCAGTTGTGTGCGCCCCAGCGCCGAGACGATGCCCATCGTCACGCTCTGGCCGACGCCGAACGGGTTGCCGATCGCCAGCACGACGTCGCCGACGCGAACGTCTTCCATGCGTCCGAGCGTGATCGGGGAAAAGCGCGCATCCTGCCCCGCCGCCGGGCTGATCCTGAGGACCGCGAGATCGGTTTCGGGATCGGCGCCGACCGGCACCGCCTTTAGCTTGCGACCGTCGTTGAGGGCGACCTCGATCGCGTCGGCGGCTTCAACCACGTGGTAATTGGTCAGGACGTAGCCGTCGCCGCTGACGATGACGCCGGAGCCGAGCCCCGACGAACGCGGCCGGCCATCCCCGAAGCGCTCACCGAAAAAGTGGCGGAACACCGGGTCGTCCATCAATGGATGACGTGGCTGCTTTGGCGTCTGTGTGGTGTAGATGTGCACCACGCTCGGAATAACGCGCTGCGCCGCCCCGCTGTACGAGGCTGCCGCCTTCGCGGCCTCGCTGCCGGAGGACTGCAGGATCTGAACGACGCCGGCAGCCGGCGCGCTACCCGCAAGCCAGGCAGGTTTCAGCGTGCTGATCACGAAGTAGACGGCGAGCCCAATCGTGACCGTTTGTGCAAAAATCAGCCACAGTCTCTTCATGTCTAAGGAATGGAACTCCGCATGGAACGTGATGAATTGCAGCGCTACCTGGACGCAACGCTGGAAACGGCGCGCTTCCGGGATTATTGCCCAAACGGTCTGCAAGTGGAAGGACGCGCTTCCGTGCAGCGCATCGTTGCCGGCGTTACCGCCAGCCAGGCATTGATCGACGCCGCCATCGCGCGCGGTGCCGATGCGCTGCTCGTCCATCACGGCTGGTTCTGGAAGGGCGAGGATGGGCGCATCACCGGTATCCGCCGCCGCCGCATCGGTACCCTGCTGGCGCACGACATCAACCTCTTCGCCTATCACCTCCCGCTCGATGCGCATCCGGAACTTGGCAACAACGCGCAACTCGCCGCCCGACTGGAATGGGTCGCGGAAGGGCGCTTCGGCGAGCAGGACATCGCCTGGTACGGACGCACGAAATCCCCCACGAACGCCGCTGGCGTGCAATCCGCGCTCACCGCCGCACTCGGGCGTGCGCCGCTGCTGATCGGCGACCCCGCGCGCACGGTTGCCCGCATCGGCTGGTGTTCCGGCGGCGCCCAGGGCTGTTTCGAGCAGGCAATCGCGCTCGGGCTCGACGCCTACGTGAGTGGCGAGATTTCCGAACAGACGGTGCATCTCGCGCGCGAATCCGGTGTAGCCTATTTCGCGGCCGGCCACCACGCCACCGAGCGCTTCGGTGTTGCGGCGCTCGCCGGGCATCTTGCGCAATCCCTTGGCTTGCAATGCGAGTTCGTCGATATCGATAACCCCGTTTGAACAGGAATCGACCTTATGAGTTTTGTAGTTCCTCCTCCCGTCACGCCAAGTCTGGCCGTTGCAGCCAGCGACGCCCGCTTCCCCATCCGCCGCGTCTATTGCGTGGGCCGCAACTATGCCGACCATGCGCGGGAGATGGGCGCGCACGAACAGGCCGATGGCCGCGAACCGCCCTTCTTCTTCTCCAAGCCGGCCGATGCCGTGGTGCCCGAAGGCGACGTGCCCTATCCGCCGGCGACGGCGAACCTGCAGCACGAAATCGAACTGGTCGTCGCGCTCGGTCGCGGTGGCGCGAACATTCCCGTTGCCGAGGCGCTCGACTGCGTCTTTGGCTATGCGGCCGGCCTCGATCTCACCCGTCGTGACCTGCAGGCGCGCGCCAAGGAGAAAGGACATCCGTGGGACATGGGCAAGGGCTTCGACGCCTCGGCGCCGACGGGGGCGCTGCATGCCGTGGCGCAGACCGGTCACCCGCGGTCAGGCGCGGTCTGGCTGCGCGTCAACGGAGAAACCCGGCAGACCGGCGATCTGGCCGACATGTCGTGGAACGTCGCCGAGATCATCGCCAACCTGTCGACCTTCGTGCGTCTCGCGCCGGGTGACCTGATTTTTACCGGAACCCCCGCCGGGGTGTCGACCGTGGTGCGTGGCGATGTGCTCGAAGGTGGCGTCGACGGCGTTGGCTCGCTGCGGGTGCGTCTCGTATAGTTGTACCTGATGGCGGTGGCCAGGCCATCCGTGATGCGAAAGCGGGGAGGACGAAATGAAGTACAAGGTACAGCCGACCACGAACGAAAAGGTGATGCGCGAGGACGACTTCATCGTCTCGAAGACGGACCTCAAGGGGCGCATCACCTATGGCAACGAGATCTTCATCGAATTTTCCGGCTATTCGGAAGCCGAGCTGCTCGGTGCGCAACACAACATCATCCGCCATCCGGACATGCCACGCGGCGTCTTCAAGTTCCTCTGGGACAACATCGCTTCCGGCAGCGAGGTGTTCGCCTACGTGAAGAACATGTCGAAGGATGGCAGCTTCTACTGGGTGTTCGCCAACGTCACGCCGGACTACGACGCGGCCGGCAACATCATCGGCTACCTCTCGGTGCGGCGCGCGCCCAAGCGCAGCGCGCTGCCGGTTGTCGAAGGACTCTACAAGGCCATGCTTGATGCGGAGCACAAAGCAGGTGCGCGGGATGCGTGCGAGGCGTCGCTGGGGCTTCTGGTCGGTGTGCTGAACGAGAAAGGAATGAGCTATGAAGAACTCATCCACGCCCTTTAATGCGGCTGCCTGGCTGGCCTGCGGCCTCTTCGCGGCAGCTGCGTTGTGGGTGTTCGCGCGCCACGGCTTCGATATTGTGTTGCTGCTGCTCTTGCTTGCTGCCGCTGCGGCGGCCCTGTTCATGCGCGCCAGCCGCGCGGCGGAGGCCGATTCGCGCCTGCAGCACCTGCAGGCACTGGTTGCCGACGTCGCCGCTGGCAAGGTTACTGGCCGCATCGTGAATATTGGCGAGAAGGATGAACTCGGTCAGCTCTGCTGGCACATCAACAACATGCTCGATCAGCTGGAGACCTGTTTCCGCGAGCAGCAGACGGTGCTGCGCATGGCCAGCGACGGCAAGTATTTCCGCAAGGCGCAGCCGGTGGGCCTGCATGGTGTTTTCCGTGAGGCATTGAATGGAAGCAACCAGTCACTGGCAGTGATGGAAGACAACGCACGCCAGGAACGTGAACGCCAGCGTGTGACGCAGGAGGCGCAGCAGGAGGTCGCTTGCCTGATCAGCGCGGCGGCACGCGGTGATTTCAGCCTGCGCCTCACCGAAGCCGGCAAGGACGGGTTCTTCCTCTCGCTGGCAAAGGATCTCAATACTTTGTCCACGACCATCGAAGGCGCGCTACATGATGTCGCGGCGGTGCTGCAGTCGATTGCCAACGGCGATCTGACGCGACGGATCGACGCCGATTATCAGGGCGTTTTCGGGCAGCTGCAGGAAGACACCAACGCCACGGTCGCCCAGTTGCGCGAGGTGGTCGGAAGGATCAAGCAGGCGGCCGATGCGATCAACACCGCGGCGCAGGAAATCGCGGCCGGCAACACCGATCTTTCATCGCGCACCGAGGAGCAGGCGTCCAGTCTTGAGGAGACCTCGTCGAGCATGGAGCAGCTGAACGCCACGGTACGGCAGAATGCCGACAACGCGCGTCAGGCCAGCGAGCTCGCCGGATCGTCGAATCACCTTGCGCTGCGCGCGGGCGACCAAGTCCAGTCGGTTGTTGCAACGATGGAGGCGATCGAGCGGAGCTCGCGCAAGATCAGCGACATCATCGGCGTCATCGATTCGATCGCCTTCCAGACCAACATCCTCGCGCTCAACGCCGCCGTAGAGGCAGCGCGCGCGGGCGAGCAGGGGCGGGGCTTTGCGGTCGTTGCCAGCGAGGTGCGCAGCCTGGCGCAACGCAGTGCCGATGCCGCCAAGGAGATCAAGGCGCTGATCGGTGAGTCGGTGTCCACCGTGCAGAGTGGTGCCGGCCTGGTCCGGCAGGCCGGTGATACGGTCGGCGAGGTGGTCAATGCTTTCCAGCAGGTGTCCGCGCTCGTTCAGGAAATCAGCGGCGCCAGCCGCGAGCAGGCCAGCGGGATCGAGCAGGTCACGCTCGCCGTCGGCCAGATGGACGAGGTGACGCAGCAGAACGCAGCGCTTGTCGAGGAGGCAGCGGCTGCGGCGGAAAGCCTGGAGGAACAGGCGCAGGGGCTGGTTGCCGCGGTCGGCATGTTCCGTCTGGATGGCGAGGCGCGCGGTCGTGGTCGCGTTCTCGCCGGGCGCTGATCGGCCGGTCAGCGTCGCCCGGCCGCAACCACCGCTTCGTGAATCCTGTCCAGCGGCAGGATCTGCTTGACGCCGCCGAGTTCGATTGCCACCTTCGGCATGCCGAAGACGACGCAGGATTTCTCGTCCTGCGCGACGGTGTGGGCGCCGGCTTCTTCCATCTCCTTGAGGCCGCGGGCGCCATCGTCGCCCATTCCGGTCATGATGATCCCGGTCGCTGCCGGTCCGGCGCACAAGGCTACCGAGCGGAACAGCACGTCGACTGACGGGCGGTGCCGATTGACCGGCGGGCCGTCGACGACCTCAACGTAGTAGTGGCTGGGGCCCCGCCGGGCGATCATGTGCTTGCCACCGGGGGCGATCAGTGCCAGTCCCGGCTCGACGCGGTCCCCATCCTTTGCCTCGCGAACACGGATCTTGCAGTGAGCGTTGAGTCGTTCGGCGAAGGTGGCGGTGAATTGCGGCGGCATGTGCTGCACGACGACGATGCCGGGTACTTCCTTCGGCAGCATGCGCAATACCGAATCGAGGGCCTGTGTACCGCCGGTCGAAGTGCCGATGGCGACGATCTTCTCGCTCGGCCAGATCCCGGGATTCTTCTTCGTTGCGGGCAGGATGACGTCGGCGTTGTGCTTTGGCGTGGGTTGCATGGGGAGAAATGAACAAGGCCGCAGAAGGCTTCTGCGGCCTATGATAGCGCAAAGCGCAGCGGCCTCCGCGCTTCCCCGCGGGCTATTTTGGCCGCTTGTCGATCACGCGCTTCGCCTTGCCGATCGAGCGCTCGATGCCACCGATCTCGACCACGCGCACCTGCACCGAAATGCCGATGTAGGACTTGATGTGGTGCTGCAGATCCTTCGCCGCGAAATCCTTCTCGGCGGCGGTGGCGTACTGGAACTCCGCTTTCATCTCGACGTTCACCGTCAGCGCATCGAGGTGGCCGTCGCGATAGACCTCGATCACGTAGTGCGGCGACAGTTTTTCGCGCTTGAGGATCAGCTCTTCGATCTGCGACGGGAACACATTCACCCCGCGAATGATCAGCATGTCGTCGGAGCGGCCGGTGATCTTGCCCATGCGCCGCATCGAACGCGCTGATGGTGGCAGTAGTCGGGTCAGGTCGCGCGTGCGGTAGCGGATCACCGGCAGCGCTTCCTTGGAGAGGGAGGTGAATACCAGTTCCCCGTGCTCGCCGTCGGGCAACACCTCGCCGGTGACGGGGTCGATGATCTCCGGATAGAAATGGTCTTCCCAGATGGTCGGGCCGTCCTTCGTCTCGATGCACTCGTTGGCGACGCCGGGGCCGATCACTTCCGAGAGACCGTAGATGTCGATCGCGTCGATGCCGAAGGTGGCCTCGATTTCCTTGCGCATCTGGTCGGTCCATGGCTCGGCGCCGAAGATGCCCAGCCGCAGCTTGGTCTCGCGCGGGTCGATGCCCTGGCGCTTGAACTCGTCGGCGATGTTGAGGATGTACGAGGGGGTGACCATGATGATGTCCGGCTGGAAATCCATGATCAGCTGCACCTGCTTCTCGGTCTGGCCGCCGGACATCGGGATGACGGTGGCGCCCAGCTTCTCGGCGCCGTAGTGTGCGCCCAGCCCGCCGGTGAATAGACCATAGCCGTAGGCGACATGCACGATGTCGCCCTTCTTGCCGCCGGCAGCGCGGATCGAGCGCGCCATCAGCGTCGCCCACATGTCGATGTCGTTCTGCGTGTAGCCGACGACGGTCGGCTTGCCGGTCGTGCCCGACGAGGCATGCACGCGCACCACCTCCTCGCGCGGCACGGCGAACATGCCGAAGGGGTAGTTCTCGCGCAGATCCTGCTTGGTCGTGAACGGGAATTTCGCGAGGTCGGCGAGTGTCTTCAGATCGTCCGGGTGGACGCCGGCGTCGTCGAACTTGCGGCGGTAGTGCGGCACGTTCTCGTAGGCGTGCTTCAGCGACCATTTCAGGCGCTCGGTCTGCAGCGCGACAAGTTCGTCGCGGCTCGCCTTTTCAATGGGTTCCAGCGTATTGCGGTCAGTCATGGTTTCCTCCCTTAACCGGAAAGTGTCTCCGTTCAAGCGCTGTCAGGCCTTGATCCAGGTCAGGTTGCCAGTGCGGCCGTGCGACAATGCCGGTCATGCTTGTCGCCCAATCCCGTGCCATCGTCAGCCATGCCTGGCCCATTCTGATTGCCCAGCTCGCCTCGATGGGAATGATGGTGATCGATACCGTGCTGCTCGGACACCACAGCACCATCGATCTCGCGGCCGTGGCGGTGGGCGGCGGCATCTACATCGCTGTCGTCTTTGCGCTGGTCGGCATCCTGCAGGCAATTGCGCCCACCGTTGCGCACCACGTCGGCGCCGGGCGCCACGCCGAGGTTGCCGGCGCCCTGCAGCAAACCGTATGGCTGGCGCTGGCGCTATCGCTGCCGGGCATGTTGATCCTGTGGTTCCCGGATCCCGTGCTCGCGCTGTCGACGATCGAGCCGGCGGTGGACGAAAAACTCCGCCTCTATCTGCGCATCCTCGCCTGCGGCATGCCGGCCGCCTTGCTCTACCGGACTTTCTATTCCTTCTGCAACGCACTGCGCCAGCCTCGGCCGCTGATGCTGATCAGCCTGTGCAACACGCTGGTGCATGGCGGGCTCGCCTGGCTGCTGGTCAGCGGCACGCTCGGAGAGCCGCTGGGCGCGCTCGGCTGCGGCATTTCCAATGCCGTCGTGAACTGGATCGGCTGCGCACTGGCTGCGCTGTGGGTCGCCAGATCGCCGGCGCTGGCGCGTTATCATCCTTTCGCCAACTGGCAGGCGCCGCGCTGGCAGACGATACGCGAGTTGCTGCGGCTTGGCCTGCCGATGGGTTTTTCCAACTTCGTCGAGATCACGTCATTTACGCTGATCGCGCTCTTCGTTGCGCAGCTTGGGGCAACGGCCGTCGCCGGGCACCGTATCGTCGCCAACCTGGCGGCGCTCTGCTACATGCTGCCGCTGGCCATCGCCATTGCAACGCTCGCGCAGGTGGGGCAGGCGGCCGGTGCGCGCGACTGGAAACGTGCACGCGCCGCCATCGCGGCCGGTGTGCTGCTCGCTGCCGGATTGTCCACGCTGCTCGGCGGGTTGCTCTGGCTCGGTGCGGAACCCGTGGTGCGCGCTTATACGAACGACACGTCGGTACGCGCCGTGGCGCTCGCGCTGATCGGCTACATCGCGCTGTATCAGTTCTTCGATGCCGTGCAGACGGTTGCCGGCTATGCGCTGCGCGGCTACAAGATCACGCTTGCGCCGATGCTGGTGCACACCGTGGCCTTCTGGGGTGTCGGACTCTTCGGCGGCTGGTGGCTGGCGTTCCATGGCTCCACGCCGATGGGGGTGGAGGGGTTCTGGCTGGCGTCGCTCGTCAGCCTGGTGGTCGCCGCGCTGGCGATCGGCGTGATCCTGCTGCGCACGCTGCGCGCGAAAGGTGCGGAATCGCCTGTTGCCGCCACGCGGCGATAGCAGCCATGGCTGTTTGGAAGGCTCGTCGAGTTGTGGGAAGGGGGCAGAGGAAAGGGTGAGGCCGCGCCGGTTTTGCCCTTCACCCTTCTCCCTTACCTCTTCTCGCACGGGGCGGGCGCCCGGACCCTCAGGCCGGTGTCGCCTGCGCTGCTTTCCGTTGCGGCACGCGCTCGGCATCGAGCAACTGCTCAATGCGCGCGAAAACCTCGTAGCGCGAAAACGGTTTTTTCATGAAGTCGTCGGCGCCGATGCGGTTCGCGTAGAACTGTTCGGTGGCCTGTTCATTGCCGCTGATCATGATCACCGGAATCGGCGCGAGCCGCGCGTCGCGACGCATCACGCGCAAGGCAGCGAAACCGTTCATTGCCGGCAGCACGATGTCGAGAAAGACCAGATCCACGCCCTGCGTGCGCAGGATCTCCAGCCCCGTTTCCGCGTCGCCCGCTTCAAGCACCTCGTATTTGGCCGAGCGCAGAATCTTCCTCAGGGCCGCCACGATGGTTGGCGAATCGTCGACGATGAGGACGCGCGTCCCTTCGCGGGCATTGGTCCGCTTGCGCTTGCGGCGGTCAGCCCAGGCTTCTGCGGGCGGGGGCTCGGCAGGCTTTTCCTGCTTGCTGCCAACGATCGTGCGAAAACGGTTGATTAGGCTCATGTTGTGGCGCGTCTTGGAGTCGTGGAATATCGTGAATGCGCGGAAAATGCGTCGCAATTAGCTGCGAAGCATGTTATCCCAGAATGTCGCGGTCGTGGAGGGGCTTTGATCTCCGTGTCATGCCCGCTGGCGGCATGTTTCAGGCACCCAGCCAGGCCTTGCGCAAGGCGTTCGGGTCGTCCCCTGCGGCCAGTCGCGTGGTGTCGGCGGGGGCTTCTGCCAGCGTCGGTTTGCAGACAATCAGTTCGTCCCGGCGAAATGCGTGCAGTGTCACGGCCGCGCCTGGCTGGTAGCGCTGCAGCAGGCGCTCGAAATTCGCTGCCGTGACGCGCAGGCCGTCGATGGCGAGCAGAGTGTCTCCCGCGGCGAGACCGGCGCGCTCGGCAGCGCCGTCGCGATAGACATTGGCGATGCGCAGTTCGCCGCCCTCGCAGTTCGTGCGCAGGCCGAGCGCCGGCGTTGCCGAGGCGGACTCCCGCCGCATGCGGATGTCGAACGGGCGCAGCAGCTTTGCGAGCGGCAGATCCTCGGTGCCGGTGATCGCCTTGCGAAAGAACTCGCCAAGCTTGAGGCCGGAAACCTTCTCGGCGATGGTACGGATGTCGTCTTCGCCAACGCCGCGCCCGGTCACGCCGTGCTCGCGCCACAACTGGCGCATCACATCGTCGAGTGACGCCGCGCCGTCGCTGCCGGCGCGCAGCGTGAGATCGAGCGCCAGCGCGACGAGCGCGCCCTTGGCGTAATAGCTGACCACTGCGTTCGGCGTGTTCTCGTCGGGACGGTAATACTTGCTCCACGCGTCGAAGCTGGACTCGGCCAGCGATTGCGTCAGCCGCCCCGGACCACGCAGCACGTTGTCGATGTTCTTCGCCGTCAGGTCGAGCCAATCCTGCAGGCCGATCACGCCACTGCGCAGCAAGGCCAGATCGTCGTAGTAAGAGGTGAAGCCCTCGAAGGCCCAGAGCAGCGTGGTGTGGTTCTCGCGGTCGAGATCGTAGGGAATGAACGCCGCCGGCTTGATGCGCTTGACGTTCCAGGTGTGGAAGTACTCATGGCTGCAGAGACCGAGAAAGCCACGGTAACGTTCGGGCAGCCCGTTCATGCCGGGGTGGGGAAGATCCTCGCGTGCGCAGAGCAGCGCCGTCGAGGCGCGGTGTTCAAGGCCGCCATAGCCATCGCCGACCGCAGTGACGAGAAACAGGTAGCGATCGATCGGCACTGGTTTGCCGAAAAAGCGGATCTGCCATTCACAGACACGTTTCAGGTCGGCGCAGAGCCGCTCCGCATCGCAGTCGTGGCGCCCCGTGATGGCGATCTCGTGCGCAATGCCGCAAGCCTTGAAACGGGCGACCGTGAAGGTGCCCATCTCGATCGGATGATCGATCAGTTCGTCGTAGTCGGCAGCGACGAAAGCGCCGAAATCATGGATGCAGGTTTTGCTGCGGCTGCCTGCGGGCGGAAGGCTCGTGGCCACGCGCCAGTCGTGGCAGCGCTTGCCGCGCGGGCGCTGCAGTTCGACGCGGCACTTCCGGTTTTCCTGGCCGATCACGCGCAGGAATACGCTTGTTCCGTTGCAGAAAGCGTGGCTGCGGTCGAGGTGCGCGCCGCGCACCGACAGATCCCAGGCGTAGACCTCGTAGTGCAGGGTGAGTGCCTGCTTGCCGCGGAGCGCCGCCGCCTGCCAGGTGTGCTTGTCGATCTTGGTCAGCGCCACCGGCTTGCCGTCGGCCTCGGCACGGATGCTGACGATGTGCCGGGAAAAATCGCGGATCAGGTAGCTGCCCGGAATCCAGGCCGGCAACGCGAAGCGCTGGCCTGCCGGGTCCGGGTTGGCGACGCGGCAGGAGACCGCAAAAAGATGAGCGTCCGGATGGGCCGGGCAGAGCGTGTAGTGGATGGCGTCTTTCATCGGGAACGGCGTGCATGGATCAAAGCGGGAATTGTGGCAGATCGCCGCGCGCGTCGTTCGTAAATCCGAACGGTTGTGCGCCAGAAAATCCGGAATTCCGAACGGGAGCCCCGTCGCAAACTGACGAAGCTGTTTAAAAACAATACGGTACGAATCTGCTCGTGGCTGGCACACCTCGTGCAACACCAGTGCTGGCTCGTCAAGACAGCCTCGATACCAAACCAACCGTTGGAGACAAACCCATGAAACTGCTGACTACCGTTCTCGCCACTGCCGTTGCCGCCACCTTCGTTGCCACGCCCGCCATTGCCCAGGAAAGCGCGACGCTGAAGAAGATCAAGGAGACCGGTTCGATCACCCTCGGTCACCGCGAGTCCTCGATTCCGTTCTCCTACTACGACGACAAGCAGCAGGTCATCGGTTATGCCCACGAGATCCTGTTGAAGGTCGCTGATGCCGTCAAGGCTGACCAGAAGCTGGCCAAGCTTGACATCAAGTTGATGCCGGTGACTTCCGCCAACCGCATCACGCTGGTCCAGAACGGCACGGTCGACATTGAGTGCGGCTCGACCACCAACAACACTGAGCGCCAGAAGCAGGTCAGCTTCTCGAACACCTTCTTCGTCATCGGCACCCGCATCCAGGTCAAGAAAGACGGCGGCATCAAGGACTTCGGCGACCTCGCCGGCAAGAACGTGGTGACCACTGCCGGCACCACCTCCGAGCGCCTGCTGCGCAAGATGAACGAAGACAAGGTCATGAAGATGAACATCATCTCGGCCAAGGACCACGGCGAATCCTTCCTGACGCTGGAAACCGGCCGTGCCGTCGCCTTCATGATGGATGACGCGCTGCTCTACGGCGAAATGGCCAAGGCCAAGAAACCGGGCGACTGGGCCGTGGTTGGCACCGCGCAGTCGAAGGAAGCCTACGGCTGCATGCTGAGGAAGGATGACGCCGGCTTCAAGAAGGTGGTCGACGACGCCATCGCCAAACTGCAGACCTCGGGCGAAGCGGACAAGATCTACGCCAAGTGGTTCATGAACCCGATTCCGCCGAAGGGCCTGAACCTGAACATGCCGATGTCGGACGAGATGAAGGCACTTCATAAGGCCCCGAACGACAAGGCCTACGAGTAATTTCGCACCCGGAACGGCCATGACTTTGTCGACTGCGTCTTGCCGTGCTGTTCGCACTGCCTGCGACTCGTCTTCGCGTCCTGGCCGCTCCGTGCACGAAATTTCCTTGCACTGAAATACTGCCGCGGCGCGATGCCGCGGCTACTTCCCTCTTTTCGAGGCTGAACCACCGTGTCCTATAACTGGAACTGGGGCGTTTTCCTGCAGCCCTCCGCGAGCGGAGATGACACTTACCTTGGCTGGTTGTTTACCGGCCTCAAGTGGACCGTCTCCCTGTCGCTGTCGGCCTGGGTGATCGCCTTGATCGTCGGCTCCATCATCGGGGTGCTGCGCACCGTACCGAACCGATGGCTATCCGGCTTCGCGACTGCCTACGTCGAACTCTTCCGCAATGTCCCGCTGCTGGTGCAGCTTTTCATCTGGTATTTCGTGTTGCCGGAGTTGCTGCCGCCCGATCTCGGCAGCGCCATCAAGCAGAGCAATCCGCTCTGGCAACAGTTCTTCGCGGCGATGCTCTGCCTCGGGCTGTTCACGTCGGCCCGTGTCGCCGAGCAGGTGCGTTCCGGCATCGAGTCACTGCCAAAGGGCCAGAAGAATGCGGGGCTGGCGATGGGATTCACGTTGCCGCAGGTGTATCAGCATGTGCTGATGCCCATGGCCTATCGCATCATCATGCCGCCGCTGACATCGGAATTCCTGAACATCTTCAAGAATTCGGCAGTGGCTACCACCATCGGCCTTATTGAACTGAGCCGCCAGGCGCAGCAACTGGTCGACTACACCGCCCAGCCCTACGAGGCCTTCATTGCGGTGACGGTGATGTACCTGCTGATCAACGTGACGGTGATGTACCTGATGCGTCGCCTCGAAGAGAAAGTCCGCGTACCGGGCTTCGTGGGAGGGAAGTAGTCATGTATGAAATGGACTGGAGTTCCATCCCCGGTGCGATCCCTCTCCTGCTGAAGGGACTGCTGATCACCTTCGAGGTGACGTTTACGGCCATCGTTGTCGGCATCGTCTGGGGCACGCTGCTGGCGATTGCCCGCATCGGCCCGAACAAGATCCTGGCCAAGCTGGCGGCTGGCTACGTCAACCTGTTCCGCTCGGTGCCGCTGGTGATGGTCATCCTGTGGTTCTACCTGATCGTGCCGCAGGGTCTGAAGGCGATCTTCGGCGACGATATCGGCGATATCCGGCTGACCTCGGCGCTGGTTGCCTTCGCACTGTTCGAAGCCGCCTACTATTCGGAAATCATCCGTGCCGGCATTCAGAGCGTGCCGCGCGGGCAGGTATCCGCCGGCCTCGCGCTGGGCATGACACAGGGGCAGACGATGCGCCTGATCCTGCTGCCACAGGCTTTCCGCAACATGACGCCGCTCTTGCTGACGCAGGCCATCATCCTCTTCCAGGATACGTCGCTGGTTTATGTGATCGGTCTCTCGGATTTCTTCGGCACCGCCTACAAGGTGGGCGATCGCGACGGACGTCTGGTTGAACTGCTGCTCTTTGCCGGTGCCATCTATTTCGTTATCAGCTTCTCCGCCTCGCTGCTGGTGAAGCGTTTGCAAGCGAGGTTCGTGAAATGATCGAGATTAAGAATGTTTCCAAGTGGTACGGCCAGTTTCAGGTGCTGACCGACTGCACAACGTCGGTGGAGAAGGGCGAAGTGATCGTCGTCTGCGGTCCGTCCGGTTCCGGCAAGTCGACGCTGATCAAGTGTGTTAACGGACTGGAGCCGTTCCAGGCCGGCGAGATCATCGTCAAGGGCACTTCGGTCGGCGACCCGAAGACCAACCTCTCCAAGTTGCGCTCGCATGTCGGCATGGTCTTCCAGAACTTCGAGCTGTTTCCGCACATGACCATCATCGACAACCTGACCATCGCGCAGGAAAAAGTGCTCGGCCGCAGCAAGGAAGAAGCGCGCGACAAGGGCATGAAGTTCCTCGACCGTGTCGGCCTGAAGATCCAGGCACCGAAGCATCCCGGCCAGCTTTCCGGCGGCCAGCAGCAGCGCGTGGCGATCGCCCGCGCGCTGTGCATGGATCCGATCTGCATGCTCTTCGATGAACCGACTTCGGCACTTGATCCGGAAATGATCAACGAGGTGCTCGATGTCATGGTCGAGCTGGCCAAGGAAGGCATGACCATGATGTGCGTCACGCACGAGATGGGCTTTGCCCGCACCGTGGCGAACCGCGTGATCTTCATGGACCACGGCCTGATCGTCGAAGACGCCTCGAAGGACGATTTCTTCGGCAAGCCGCGCTCCGACCGGGCGCAGCAGTTCCTCGCCAAGATCCTGCATCACTGATCTGGTTGCCCGGCGCCGGCACCGTCGCGCGCCGGGCCTTTCCCCGATTCGCAAGATCGAATGCGCTGCAATGCGCAGAGGGAGGCGCACGCCCCCGACAAGGAGACAAGCATGACTACACGCAACGAACACGACCTGCTCGGCGACGCGCCGGTGCCGGCGCATGCCTACTGGGGCATTCACACCCTGCGCGCGATCGAGAACTACCCGATCACCGGCAAGCCGATTGGCAGCTATCCGGAACTGGTGCGCGCGCTGGCGCTGATCAAGCAGGCGGCGGCACTGGCGCACAAGGAGCTCGGGCAGCTCGACACGACGCGGGCGGACGCCATCGTCGCTGCCTGTCAGGAAGTCGCTGGCGGCAAGCTGCACGGCGAGTTTGTCGTCGATGTCATCCAGGGCGGTGCCGGCACCTCGACCAATATGAATGCCAACGAGGTCATCGCCAACCGCGCGCTCGAACTGCTCGGCCGGCAGAAGGGCGGCTACGCCTATCTGCATCCGATCAACCACGTGAACATGTCGCAGAGCACCAACGACGTCTATCCGACGGCACTGCGCGTCGCCACCTGCTTCTCGATCGGCAACCTGCTCACCGCGATGGCCGGCCTGCGTGCCGCCTTCGAGGCCAAGGCCGACGAATTCAAGGACATTCTGAAGATCGGCCGCACGCAGTTGCAGGATGCAGTGCCGATGACGCTGGGCCAGGAGTTCTCCACCTACGCCGTGATGCTCGGCGAGGACGAGGCGCGACTCAACGAGGCGATCGCGCTGATTCGCGAGATCAACCTCGGCGCCACGGCGATCGGCACCGGCATCAACACCGACATCCGCTACGCCAAGCTGGCCATCCGTCACCTTTCCGAACTTTCCGGCCTGCCGCTGGAAGCCGCGCCGAATCTGATCGAGGCGACGCAGGACTGCGGCGCCTTCGTGCAGCTTTCCGGCGTGCTGAAACGCATCGCCAGCAAACTGTCGAAGACCTGCAACGACCTGCGCCTGCTCTCGTCCGGGCCACAGGCCGGCTTGAACGAAATCCGCCTGCCGCCGCGTGCCGCCGGTTCGTCGATCATGCCGGGCAAGGTCAATCCGGTAATCCCGGAAGTGGTGAACCAGATCGCCTTCGAGGTCATTGGAAACGACGTCACCATCACCATGGCCGCCGAGGCCGGGCAGCTGCAGCTCAACGCCTTCGAGCCGATCATCGCGCACAGCCTGTTCAAGAGCGTCGAACACCTCGCCGCCGGCTGCCGCACGCTGACCGCGCACTGCGTTGTCGGCATCACCGCCAACAAGGAGCTGCTTGCCGAACGCGTGCGCACCTCAGCCGGTCTGGCGACGGCGCTCAACCCGTATCTCGGCTACGAGAACGCCACGCGCATTGCGCAGGAAGCCCTGCGTACCGGACGCGGCGTCGCCGAACTGGTCGAGGAGATGGGCCTGATGTCGCGCGAGGAACTGGAATCCGTGCTGCGCCCGGAGGTGCTGACGGCGCCGCGGCAGATTGCCTGAGCGACGACTGGACTGGGTGTTGCACGGCGAGTAGACAGGTTCTGGGCAGGTAATCTGCGACAGCAAGGCTTGCGCCAGAATCAGCCGGAGTTGATTTCCACACGACACGAAGCCCCTTGCGGGGCGTCGTGAAGTCGGTGCGCGGAGAGCGTGTTCAGCCCGCTTCCGCCACCCGCTGCGCAATATGCGCCAGCGCTTCCTCGACCTGATCGACGAGGATCAGGCAGAGGTCGCCGGAATCAAGCCGGCCGAGCGCGGTGTCGATAGCGAGGAACTCGCCCTTGATCTCGTCGACCGAGCCGGTACGTTTCGCGCCGGCGAGGCCGGCACGCAGCAGGGCGATCGTTTCGCCTTCATCGCGGCCGCGCATGCAGGCGTCTTCGTAGAGGATCACTTCGTCGAAGGCGTCGCCGAGCGTCTGCGTCTGCTGGCGGATGTCCTCGTCGCGGCGGTCGCCGGCGGCGCTGATGACCACCGAGCGGCGCTTCGCCGGCATCGTCTCGATGGCGCGCACCAGCGCGATGATCGCATCCGGGTTGTGGCCGTAGTCGGCGATCAGCGTCGCGCCCTTGTAGCTGAAGACGTTGAAGCGGCCGGGGGCGGTCGAGGCGTCGGAAATGAACGAGCCGAGGCCGGCACGGATGCTCTCCCAATCCATGTCCAGCGCCCAGGCGGCGGCCGTCGCGGCCATCGCGTTCTCGACCTGGAAGCCGATGCTGCCGTCGCGTGTCAGCGGAATCGCGTTGAGCGGCACGCGGTGTTCGCTTTGCCCCTGCGCGGCGACGATGGCGCCGTTCTCTACATAGACGACACGCTTGCCCTGTGCGCGATGGCGCGACATCACCGCGTTGTTGCGGTCCATCGCAAAGAAGATCACCGCGCCGGGGCAGTGGCTGGCCATCTTCGCGACCAGCGGATCGGCGGCGTTGAGCACGGCGTAGCCGGTCTCGGCGACGTTATCGACGATGACGCGCTTCACCACCGCGAGATCGTCCACGGTGGTGATGAAGTTGAGTCCGAGGTGATCGCCGACGCCGACGTTGGTGACCACCGCCACATCGCAGCGGTCGAAGCCCAGTCCCTCGCGCAGCATGCCGCCGCGCGCGCATTCGAGCACCGCGGCGTCGACGTCCGGGTGCAGCAGCACGTTGCGCGCGCTCTTCGGGCCGGAACAGTCGCCGCTGTCGATGCGGCGACGCTCGACGAAGACGCCGTCGGTGCCGGTGAAGCCGACGCGCAGGCCGCTCACCGTGAGCAGATGCGCGATCAGCCGCGTCGTCGTCGTCTTGCCGTTGGTGCCGGTGACGGCGACGATGGGGATGCGGCCATCCTCGGCCGGATCCTCGTACATCATGTTGATGACCGCCTCGCCGATCGGGCGGCCCTTGCCGAAGGATGGCGTCAGGTGCATGCGCAGGCCAGGCGCAGCGTTCACTTCGACGATGCCGCCGCCCTGCGCTTCCAGCGGCTCCTGCACCGTCTGGCAGACAACGTCGATGCCCGCGATGTCCAGCCCGACGGTCTGCGCGGCAGCGACAGCGCAGGCGGCGAGTTCCGGATGCACTTCGTCGGTGACGTCGGTGGCGGTGCCGCCGGTGGAAAGGTTCGCGTTGTTCCGGAGCATTACGCGCTCGCCCTTGGCCGGCACGGTCTCCGGGTTGTAGCCCTTCTTCGCGAGGTGGGCGATGGCGATGTCGTCGAAGCGGATCTTCGTCAGCGACGATTCGTGCCCGGTGCCGCGGCGCGGGTCGGCATTGACGATGTCGACCAGCTCCTTGATGTTGTGCTGGCCGTCGCCGATCACCTGCGCCGGGTCGCGGCGTGCGGCGGCAACGAGGTTCTTGCCGATGACGAGGAAGCGGAAATCGTGGCCAGGCAGGTAGCGCTCGACGAGGATGTGGCGGCGATGCTCGCGCGCCGACTCGTAGGCCTTCATCACGTCTTCGCGGCTGCTGACGTTGACCGTGATGCCCTTGCCCTGGTTGCCGTCCTGCGGTTTCACGACGACCGGCCCGCCGATCTCCTGCGCGGCGGCCCAGGCATCCTCGGCGTCCTCGACCGGGCGGCCGAGCGGCACCGGCACGCCGGCGGCGTGCAGCAGTTTCTTCGTGAGTTCCTTGTCCTGCGCGATCGATTCGGCGATGGCGGAGGACAGATCGGTTTCGGCAGCCTGAATGCGGCGCTGCTTGCTGCCCCAGCCGAACTGCACGAGGCTGCCTTCGGTGAGCCGGCGATAGGGAATGCCGCGCGCGACGCCGGCGTAGACGATGGCGCCGGTCGAGGGGCCGAGGCGCACGTCGCCGTCGAGATCCTTGAGCTTGAAGAGCGCGTCGTCGATGTCGAAGGGCGTGTCGTCGAGTGCGGCGCGCAGCAACTGCTCCGCCATCTCGAACGCGAGCCGTCCGACCGGTTCCTCGGCGTATTCGACGACCACCTGATAGGTGCCGGGCTCGACCGTTTCCCGCGTCAGCGAGAAGGTCACCGTGCAGCCGGCCTGTACCTGCAGCGACAGCGCCGCGGCTTCCTGCACGTGCGCCAGCGAAATCGGCCGGCCGCCGCTCGGCGCCTGCAGGTCGATGGCCGGAAAGCGGGCGCGCAGGCGCGTTTCGAAGCCGGAGAGGCGAGCGATGTCGCGTTCGTCTTCCGTGCACGCGAAGATGCATTCGATCGCCGTGTGCCGGCTCCACAGGTTGGGGCCGCGCAGGGCCCGGGTGCGGGAAACGTCCATGGGGTGTCTCGTCCTTGGTTTCTTTGTCAGGCTCAGGCCGCTTCGGCCTCGTCCATTTCACAGGTGCTGATGCCGGTGCGCAGCAGATCGGGCGACAGATCGAGCGCCCAGGCCGCAGCCACGGCGGCGAGCAGGTTCTCGATCTCGTGCGGCGCGCAGCCCTTCGGCGTGCCGATGAAGGCGACGGTTTCGATCAGCGGCTCCTCGTCCTCGCCGCAGGCGAGCGTCAGGTAGCCGTCGCGCACATAGACACTGCGGCCGTCGTTCTGGCGGTGCGCGGCGAGCGCCGGGGTGTCGGGGTCGATCGCGTAGAAGATGACTTCGCCGTCGGAAAGCTCGGCCATTTCGACGACCTGCTCATCTGCCGCGTTCAGCACGGAGACGCCGCTGTCGAGCACGACGTCCACCTGCGTGCGCAGCGCCTTCCACAACTGGTCGATGCTCTGCACGTCGTAGTCGGCCGCGAGGTGCTCGAAATCGCTGACGTTGGTGACGACGCCGATCTGGCAGCGGTCGTAGGCCAGCCCCTCGCCGAGTATCGTCGCCGGGCCGTTCTCGAACACCGCCATTTCGACCGCGCGCGCCATCAGCACGCGGCGTGCCGGTTGCCAGTGTGCGCAGTCCTTTCTTTCGACGTGACGCTTGCCGAGGAAGAGGCCGTCGCTGGTCGCCGCGCCGACCTGCTTGCCGGTGATCTGCAGCAGATGGCGCAGGATGCGGGCAACACCGGTCTTGCCGCGCGAGCCGGTGATGCCGACGATGGGGATGCGGCCGCTGGCGCTCTTCGGGAATAGGTGGTCGACGATCGCCTTGCCCACCGGGCGCGGCTTGCCGACACCGGGTTTCAGGTGCATCAGCAGGCTGGGGCCGGCATTCACCTCGACGATGGCGCCGCCCTGCGCATCGAGCGGCTTCGAAATGTCTTCGGCGACGAGGTCGATGCCGGCGATGTCCAGCCCGACGATGCGCGCGGCGAGCGAGACGAGATGCGCCGTTTCCGGATGCACTTCGTCGGTGCAGTCGAACTCGTGGTTGGCGTTGCGCTGGATCAGCACTTCCTTGCCGGCAGCGGGAACGGAATCGCCGGTCAGCCCCTGACGCTCCAGTTCGATGCGCGCGGCGGTGTCGATGCGGATGATCGACAGCGGATGTTTTTCGGTCGGGCCGCGGCGCGGGTCGCAGTTGATCTGCAGGTCGATCAGTTCGCGCACGGTCGATCTGCCATCGCCCGTCACCTTGATCATGTCGCCGCGGTTGGCGGCGACCAGCTTGCCGCCGATCACCAGCAGGCGATGCTCGGTGCCGGGAATCGAACGCTCGACGAGGACGCCGCTGCCTTCATCGACGGCGACCGAATAAGCCTTCTCGACTTCCTCGCGCGATTTCAGGTCGATGAACACGCCACGACCATGATTGCCATCGACCGGCTTGACGACGACCGGCAGGCCGATGTCCTGCGCCGCGTCCCATGCATCTTCCGGGCTGTCGACCTCGCGGCCTTCCGGCACCGGCACGCCGCAGGAACTCAAGAGCGACTTGGTCAGATCCTTGTCGCGCGAGATGCCTTCGGCGATGGCGCTGGTGCGGTCGGTCTCGGCCGTCCAGATGCGGCGCATCGCGGCGCCATAGCCGATCTGCACCAGATTGCCGTCTTCGAGCAGGCGGATTGCCGGAATGTCGCGGTCGTCGGCGGCATCGACGATGCTCGCCGTAGACGGGCCGAGGCACAGCGAATCGACCATGTCGGTCAGTTCCTCGATGGCGGCAGCGACGTCGAAGGGGCGGTCTTCCATTGCCGCCATGATCAACTCGCGCCCCTTGTGCAGCGCGGCGCGTGTGACATCTTCCTGCCAGGCGCGGATGGCTACCTTGTAGACGCCGCGCTCCGAGGTTTCGCGCGCGCGGCCGAAGCCGCCGGGCAGGCCGGCGAGGTTCTGCAGTTCGAGCGTCACGTGTTCGAGGATGTGCGCCGGCCAGGTGCCTTCCTCGACCCGGCGCAGGAAGCCGCCGCGCTCTTCGTAGCTGCAGCGGTGCTCGATCAGCGAGGGCAGCATGGCCTTCAGCCGCTCGTAGTAGCCGGGAATCTTGTTCGAGGGAAAATCCTCAAGCTCGCCGATATCCACCCACGCCTCCAGCACCGGGCGGTAGGTCCACACATTGGGGCCGCGCAGCGGCACGATCTTGCGGAAGATGATGTCTTTTTGGCTCATGGGGGGCGGAGTGTCGTGAGAAGTTTATGGGCAAATAACGTGGCGGCGCCGTTTGTGATTACAGGAAGCGATCAAGTATCTTGCGGCTCCCGCGATCCAGTGCCGTCAGGTCGCGGATCAGGTACTGGATGCCGTGGGCGTCGGCGATCAGCAGCTTGTCGCGGCCGAGCCGGCGGATGTCTTCCTCGCCTTTCAATACCAGTTGCGCGTCGCCACGATCGGTATCGACGTCCCAGGTGCTCGGGCAGGCAAAGCTGGAGACGCCGCGGATGCGGCGGACGAGCGGTACGAACTCGCGGCTTTCCAGTTCCTCGCGGATCAGCGCGGCGGTTGCGGCCGGCAGCGTGTCGAGACGGTCGATCCAGACGAGTTCGCGGCCTTCGCCGCTGACCAGCGCGATGCCGTCGTCGGGTGCGCCGATCGGGAAGGCGCGCACCGGCACCACCGATTCATGCACCTCGCCGTCGGCACCGGTAAACACGAGTCGGCCGAAGGGGTTGCGGATGAGGGCGAAGTTCATCAGGCATGCTCCTTCTGCGGCGCGTTCAGGAGCGGCAGTTCGTCCTCGGCATCGACGTTGCGCGCCTGCGCCATGTAGAGCTTGTAGTAGTGCCCTTCGAGGGCCATCAGTTCGTCGTGGTTGCCGACCTCGACGATCTTGCCGCGATCGAGTACCACCAGCCGGTTGGCCTGGCGCAGCGTCGACAGGCGGTGTGCGATGGCGATCGTCGTGCGGCCATGCACGAGGTTGTCGAGCGCCTTCTGGATTTCCTTCTCGGTCGTCGTGTCGACCGACGAGGTGGCCTCGTCGAGGATCAGGATGCGCGGGTCGATCAGCAGCGCGCGGGCGATCGAGATGCGCTGGCGCTCGCCGCCCGAGAGCGACTGGCCGCGCTCGCCGACCAGCGAGTCGTAGCCGTGCGGCAGGCGCAGGATGAACTCGTGGGCATTGGCGGCACGCGCGGCGGCGATGATTTCCTCGCGCGTCGCCTCCGGCTTGCCGTAGGCGATGTTCTCGGCGATGGTGCCGAAGAAGAGGAAGGGTTCCTGCAGCACGAGGCCGATGTTGCGGCGGTATTCGGCGACCGGCACCGAGCGGATGTCGATGCCGTCGATCAGGATCGCCCCCTCGGCGACGTCATAGAAGCGGCAGATCAGGTTCACCAGCGTCGACTTGCCGGAGCCGGAGTGGCCGACGAGGCCGATCATCTCGCCCGGCTCGATGACGAGGCTCATGTCGCGGGTGACGGCGCGCGTACCGTGGCGGAAGCCGATCTGCTTCAATTCGATGCGGCCCTGCACCGGCGGCAGATGGACTGGGGTCTGCGGCTCGGGCACGCTGGAGACGTGGTCGAGGATGTCGAAGATGCGCTTGGCGCCGGCGGCTGCCTTCTGCGTCACCGAGACGATGCGGCTCATCGAGTCGAGGCGGGTGTAGAAGCGGCTGATGTAGGCGAGGAAGGCAGTCAGCACGCCGACTGTGATCTCGTCCTTCGAGACCTGCCAGATGCCAAAGGCCCAGACGACGAGCAGGCCGATTTCGGTGAGCAGCGTCACCGTCGGCGTGAACAACGACCAGACGCGATTGACCTTGTCGTTCACCTGCAGGTTGTGCTGGTTGGCGGCGCGGAAGCGATCGACCTCGCGCTTCTCCTGCGCGAAGGCCTTGACGACGCGGATGCCGGGAATGGTGTCGGCGAGCACGTTGGTCACTTCGGCCCAGATGCGGTCCACCTTCTCGAAGCCGGTGCGCAGCTTGTCGCGCACCACATGGATCATCCACGCGATCAAGGGTAGCGGCAGCAGCGTGACCAGCGCCAGCCACGGGTTGATCGAGATCAGGATCACCGCGGTCATGGTGATCATCAGCACGTCGGTGGCGAAATCGAGCAGATGCAGCGAGAGGAAGATGTTGATGCGGTCGGTTTCCGAGCCGATGCGCGCCATCAGGTCGCCGGTGCGCTTGCCGCCGAAGTATTCCTGCGACAGCGCCAGCAGGTGCTCGTAGGTGGTGGTGCGCAGGTCCGCCCCCATGCGCTCGGAAACGAGGGCGAGGATGTAGGTGCGCGCCCAGCCCAGCCCCCACGCCACCAGTGCCGAGCCGAGCAGGCCGCCGAGGTAGAGCATGACCAGGTCGCGGTCGATCGGCGTGCCGTTCTGGTACGGGATCAGCACCTTGTCCATCAGCGGCATCGACATGTACGGCGCCACCAGCGAGGCAGCGGTCGCGCACAGCGTCAGCGTGAAGCCGAGCAGCAGCTGCCAGCGGTAGGGGTGGGCGAAGCGCCACAGGCGGAACAGCACCCAGGTCGAGGGCGGCGTCTGGTGCTCGCGCACGCAGATCGGGCACTCGTCCTCGCCCGGCGGCAGCGGCGCCTTGCACTTCGGGCAGACTTCCTCGTCGTCCTTCTCCGGCGGTCGGCCGGTGACGATCGTCTGCAGGCGCTCCTCGAAGTGATTGACGACGCGCAGCGCGGCGAGGTTCTCGGAAAGCGTGAAACGCCAGCTGGCCAGCCGGCCTTCGGCATTCACCAGTTCCAGCGTGCCGACGCCGGCGTGGTCGTGGTGCTGCAGCGCGAGGCCGGCGGCGATCGGCCATTCCTGCCAGTCATGGCTGCCCGCCGCGCAGGCGAGCAAGCGGCGGTCGCTGACGGCGACAAGGCCCCTGGCAAAGTTGAGGCGGGCGTCGAGGTCGGTTTCGAGGAAGGCGAGCAGGGTTTCGCCGGCAGCGAGGCGCGGCTGCAGCTTTTCCTGCCAGCCGGCCGGCAGGGGCGGCGTGGTGCTGGAAAACGGGGTGGTGCCGGGGGGATTCATGGGGTGCTGGTCGTGTCCGCGGGGCCCGCAGGGGTCCGGTTGTCCGGAAAATCAATCGTGGAAGTATACGCGAAGTCCCGGTGCGACGTCCCTGCTGTCATGGCTGTTCTCGCCCGCGTTGCATCCTGCAGCAGTGCGTGTCGTGGCCCGGCGTCGAACTGCTCCCTCAGCAAGTTCACGATTCTTCCGCGAGCCGTGGGAAAATGCGCGCCTCGAATGCCTCACGACTGACCGAATCATGACCGATATCGAAGAACTGCACGTCCGCTGCCGCGTCGCGGATGCCGAGTTGCAACTGATCGAACGCCTGCGCTGGGGGATCGGCGTGCTCTCGGCGATGTACCTTGAAGCTGCCGTCTATCACTCGTGGACCTGGCCGGTAGTGATTGGCATCGCGGTCTTTGCCGGCTGCAACTTCTTCCACCGCCGTCGTTACGATGCCGCGTGGGATGCTTACGAGAAGGCCACCGGCACAGGCAAGTTCGCACCGCAGGACGCGGACGGGAAAAGCGGCCGGAAGTAAGTCCGGGCGTTATTTTTCCTGATCTTGCAACGACCGATCCACCCACATCGCCGGCGTCACGATCCGGATTTCCATGAACGGATCCAGCGCTAGAAGATCGGCATCTCCGGTGATGATGGCGCTGGCCTGGCCATTGGCGACGACATCGAGAAACATATCGTCCTTCGGGTCGCGACAGGCCTGGAATCTCTGCAGGACGGTAATCACTTCGACCAGCGTGGCGAGGTACCGGATGAACTCCTGCGGGTCTTCGATACCGATGTAGCGATCGGATTTCGGTCGGGCCAGAACGCGGGCGAGTTCGGACAGCGTGGCCCCGGATACCAGCAGGCGCCCTTCCGTAATCGCCAGATCGACGGCACGCGCTGCGACAGAGCGCGGTGACAGCAGCCGGCTGATCAGGACATTGGCGTCGACGACAAGCCGCAGGTCAGGCATCGTCGTCGAGCAGTTCCGCCAGTTTTTCCTCGGTCAGCCCGCGTTGTTCGGCCTTGGCGCCGACCTGATCGCAAAAGCGCTGGAAGGCCTGCACATTCATGCGTGTCAGCCGTTCGTAATCGGCGATTGAAAGCACCACGGCCACGTCGCGCTTCTGTTTCTGGATCAGCACAGGTTCGCGGGCGGCGCTTTCCAGCACCGTGGCAAAGGATTGCTTGGCGCTGCCGCAGGGGCGGCAGCAGCGGATCGTCACCCGTGCGGAGCGTGTCGGGCTTATTCGACCACAACCGCCGTGCCGCTCGCCGACACCATCAGCATGCCGTTCCTTTCGCCCATTACCTCGTAGTCGAGGTCGATGCCGACGACGGCGTTGGCGCCCATTTCCTGCGCGCGCTCGGCGAGTTCCTTCAAGGCGATGTCGCGGGCGCGCTGCAGTTCGCGCTCGTAGGTGCCGGAACGGCCACCGACGAGATCGCGGATGCCGGCGAACAGATCCTTGAAGATGTTGGCGCCGAGGATCGCCTCGCCAGCGACGACGCCGCAGTAACGGGTGATGCGCTTGCCTTCGATGTTGGGGGTGGTGGTCATCTGCATGCTGTAACTCCGTTGGCTGGATGAAGTGTCATGGTATGCGCCATGTGCTGCACGCGGGCTGCTTGATCGCCGCCACGCCTTGTCGCAGCAGGCGGAGCATGCCGGCGAGGTTGATCCACGTCAATGCCGTGGCCGGCGGGCTCCCGTCTAATGGCGGGCAACGCATTCCCCGGATTCGCCCCATGTTTCGCATTTCCCAGTACATGCAGGAAATCGCCGCGCCAACGCCGCTCGGCCCGAAGCGCAACCCGCCCGGCCCGGTGGTGATCTGGAACCTGATCCGCCGCTGCAACCTGACCTGCAAGCACTGCTACTCGATTTCCGCCGACAAGGATTTCCCCGGCGAGCTCTCGACCGAGGAAATCTTCCGCACGATGGACGACCTCAAGGCCTTCCGTGTGCCGGTGCTGATCCTCTCCGGCGGCGAGCCGCTGCTGCATCCTGACATCTTCGCCATCGCCCGGCGCGCCAAGGCGATGGGCTTCTACGTCGGCCTCTCGTCGAACGGCACGCTGGTCGACGACAGCAACATCGACCAGATCGCCGAGTGCGATTTCAACTACGTCGGCATCTCGCTCGACGGCATCAAGGGCACGCACGACAGGTTCCGCCGCATGGACGGCGCCTTCGAAGCCTCGCTTCAGGGCATCCGCCGCTGCCGCGACCTCGGCCTGAAGATCGGCGTGCGCTTCACGATGACGCAGGACAACGCACATGACCTGCCGGGCCTGCTCAAACTCGTGGAAGACGAAGGCATCGACCGCTTTTACTTCTCGCACCTCAATTACGCCGGCCGCGGCAACAAGAACCGCAAGGACGACGCGCGCCACCAGCTCACCCGGCAGGCGATGGATCTGCTCTTCGACACCTGCTGGGAGTACCAGCAGCGCGGGCTGGAGAAGGAATTCACCACCGGCAACAACGACGCCGACGGCCCCTATTTCCTGCGCTGGGTGCAGCGCCGCTTCCCCGAGCGCGCCGCGCATGTCGAGGCCAAGCTGCGCCAGTGGGGGGGCAATTCGTCGGGGGTGAATGTCGCCAACATCGACAACCTCGGCAATGTGCATCCGGACACCATGTGGTGGCACCACACGCTCGGCAACGTACGTGAGCGGCCGTTCTCGCAGATCTGGCCGGACACCTCGGATGCGCTGATGGCCGGCCTCAAGCAGCACCCGCGCGCCGTGAAGGGCCGCTGCGGCGAATGCCGCTATCTGGAGATCTGCAACGGCAACACGCGCGTGCGCGCGCAGCAGCTCACCGGCGACCCTTGGGCCGAAGACCCCGGCTGCTACCTCGACGACGAGGAAATCGGCGTCGCCACCTCTGGCGAGCGTCTGACCGTTACCCCGTACATCCGCATCAACAGGAGCGAAGCATGAACTGGCGTCTGTGGATTTCCGCCACCTATCTTGCCGTCTTTCTTACCGGCATGGCCTCGCTGGCCGAAGCGGCCGAGTCTGTCAATGCGCCGGCGCTGTTCAAGGAGCACTGCGCGGCCTGCCACGGCGAGAATCGCCTCGGCGGTGTCGGCCCGGCATTGCTGCCCGAGAACCTTGAGCGCCTGCGCAAACCCGAGGCGATGAAGGTCATCCGCGACAGCCGCCCGGCGATCCAGATGCCGGCCTTCGGCGACAAGCTGAAGGCGGAAGAAATCCAGGCGCTCGCCGACCTCATCTACACCAAGGTCGATCCTGCGCCGGTGTGGGGCGAGGCCGAGATCGAGGGGTCGCGCATCGTCGATCAGGGCGCGCTGATGTTGCCGGCCAAGCCGTCGGCGGACCTCAAGGGCGCCGACCCGATGAACCTCTTCATCGTCGTCGAAACCGGCGATCACCATGTTTCGGTGCTCGATGGCGACAAGCTCGAACGCATCCACCGCTTTCCCAGCCGCTACGCGCTGCACGGCGGGCCGAAGTATTCGCCGGATGGCCGCTTCGTCTATTTCGCCTCGCGCGACGGTTGGGTCACCAAATACGATCTGTGGAACCTGAAGGTTGTCGCCGAAACGCGTGCCGGACTGAACACGCGCAACGCGGCGGTCTCCGGCGACGGCAAGTGGGTGATGGTGGCCAACTACCTGCCGCACACGCTGGTCGTGCTCGACGCGCACGACCTCAAGCTCTCGCGCATCATCCCGGTGAAGAACGCCAAGGGCGACAAGACTTCGCGCGTCTCCGCCGTCTATGACGCCGCGCCGAGAAAGAGCTTTGTCGCCGCGCTGAAGGACGTGCCGGAGGTGTGGGAGATCAGCTACGACCCGAAGGCCGAGCCGGTGGCCGAAGGTCTGGTGCACGATTTCCAGTACAAGGAAGGCGATTTCAAGCCCGGCTTCTTCTACCCGCGCCGCACGCTGCTGCAGGAGATCCTCGACGACTTCTTCTTCACGCAGAGCTATTTCGAAATCCTCGGCGCCTCGCGCACGGCCACCAAGGGTCAGGTGATCTTCCTCGATGGCCGCAAGAAGGTCGCCGACCTCGACATGCCGGGCATGCCGCACCTCGGCTCGGGCATCACCTGGAAATGGAAGGATCCGTCCGGCAAGGAACGCACCGTGATGGCCTCGCCGAACCTCAACGAAGGGCTGATCACCGTGATCGACCTGAAGACCTTCGAGAACGTGAAGCGGATACCGATTCGCGGCCCCGGCTTTTTCATGCGCAGCCACGAGAACAGCCGCTACGCCTTCACCGATTCGATGATGAGCAAGGAACACAAGAACAAGCTGCAGGTGATCGACAAGGAAACGCTGGAAGTGGTGAAGGAAATCGAGGCGCCGCAGGGGCAGACGCTCGCCCACGTGGAATTCACCAAGGACGGCCGCTACGCGCTTGCCAGCCTGTGGGAGATGGATGGCGCGATCGTCGTCATCGACGCCAAAACGCTCAAGGAAGTGAAGCGCATCCCGGCGAAGAAGCCGGTGGGCAAATACAACGTGTGGAACAAGATCACGCGCTCGGAGGGAACGTCGCACTGAGCTGAGGCCGCGGGCCTTTGGCCCGGGTGCCGAGCTGTTCGTGGAGCCTTGCGCAGTAAGGAATATCGAACCGTGAATGGCGCCCAGTCGAGAAATGCAGGCCTTTCAGGTTGGCGTAATTTGCAATGTCAAATTACTATCTCGCATAGGCCGGGCGTTGCAGCCTAACAAACTCTTGCAATATTCGTGGCGTGATTTGCACGATTTGGCCCGAAAGCCCCTGAAAGCCTGAATCCCCAACGTGTCGCGTCTCATCCTCCTCAACAAGCCCTACGGCTACCTCAGCCAGTTCACGCCGGAAGGCCGCTGGCAGGGGCTGAAGGCGCTGCTGCCGGTCCCCGGCGTTTATGTGGCCGGGCGGCTCGATGCCGACAGCGAAGGCCTGCTCCTGCTCACCGACGATGGCAGCCTGCAGGCGCGCATCGCCGACCCGAAACACAAGCTGCCGAAAACCTACTGGGTGCAGGTCGAGGGCGAGCCCACCGATGAAGCGCTCGAACAACTGCGCCGCGGCGTGCGCTACGCCGATTTCACCACCTTGCCCTGCGCCGTGCGCCGCATCGACCCGCCAGCCGATCTGTGGGAGCGCGATCCACCGATCCGTTTTCGCAAGGAGATTCCCACGCGCTGGCTGGAGATCGTGCTGCGCGAAGGCAAGAACCGCCAGGTGCGGCGCATGACGGCGCATGTGGGCTTCCCCACCCTGCGGCTGATCCGCTATGCTGTGGGGGCCGCGACCGTGGCAGGGCTGGCGCCCGGAAGCTGGAAGGAGCTGAGCGGCGGATACGCCGATCTGGCGCCCCCGGCGGGTCGCTGATCGCATCACGAAACAAAAGGGGTCACGCATGAAAAAGATTTCCATGTTGCTTGCCACCGCATTTGCCTTTGCCGCATCCGGCGCGCAGGCCGTGCCGAAGGCGGCGGAACACCCCGGTGGCGAAGTGGTCGCCGGAACCGCGAACGGCGCAACGCCCAAAGTGGCGGCAAAGAAAACCGTAACGAAGAAACCAGCGAAGAAGGCCGCCAAACAGAAGTAAGCAGGCCGCCGTCGCCGCGAAAGGCAGGGAAGCCCCTGCCTTTTTCGCGTATGCGCCAACCATCGGACCTCCCTACCGCACCCGCCTCTTCACGAGACCACGCCCATGCTCCGCAAACTCCTGTTCGTCGGCCTGCTCGCCGCATCCACCATCACCGCCAGCGCCGCCGCCGAATTGCCCGTTGTCGAACTGACGGCGGGCTTTCACCGTATCGAAGCCGAAGTGGCCGCCAACCAGGCCGATCGCTCGCAGGGGCTGATGCACCGCCGTGCCATGCCGCAGAACCGCGGCATGATCTTCGTTTTTCCCGTTTCGGCCGTGCATTGCTTCTGGATGAAGAACACCCCCTTGCCGCTGGCGATCGCCTTCCTCGACGAAAAGGGCGTGATCGTCCACATCGACGAGATGGCGCCGGAAACCGAAACCAGCCACTGCCCCCCGCGCTCCGCCCGCTTCGCGCTGGAAATGAACACCGGCTGGTTCAAGGCCAAGGGGCTCAAGCCCGGCGCCGTGATCGGCGGCATCGAGCGGCTGCCCGCCGGGCGCTGAGCCAGGCGCTGCCGATGCCGAAAATTTCCCGCTGGCGCGATCGCCCGCCGCGGCGTGGCGTAGAAGCCTCGCTGCGCAACTGGCTATGCGAACCCGGATCGCTGACGGCGCGCCTGCAACGCAGCGGCCGCTTCCGCCTGCAACTGCTCCGCCAGCGTTTGCACTGCGCCAATCCGGACGAGGAAGATATCCTCGGTCTGCCCTCGCACGCCCGCTGCTGGGTGCGCGAGGTGGTGCTGCACTGTAACGACACCCCGGTCATTTTTGCCCACACCGTGCTCCCCACCGAACCACGCGGCGTCCTCGGCCGCTGGTTCGCCGGCCTCGGTGGTCGCTCCCTCGGCTCGCTGCTCTTCGCCCACCCCGGCTTCAGGCGCGGGCAACTGGCGTTCGCCCGCATCGACCCCCGCCACCCGCTTCATGCGCGTGCGGCCAACGCACTGGGCATCTCGCCGCCGTGCTTCTTCGCGCGGCGTTGCGTGCATGGATTTGGCAGGCAGCGGGTGTTGGTGACAGAGGTGTTTTCGGCGGCGCCGCAGGGGTGAATCCAGCGACTGAAATGGTGTGATGCAGGTTGCAGCGCCCGATATCTGTGCGTCCCCTCGTTACTTCGTGGCACAGATCAGGGGGGGGCCAAAATCCCTGATCAGTTCGTTCAGAAGTCAGTGGCTTCGAATTTTTCGTACAACATCTGCAGATGTTTTACTGAGGTTCTGAACTGGCTGCGAGGCTTAACGCTGGACTTGTCCGAGCTTGCATTCATGATCTTGGAAGCGGGGTCGAAGATGATGAATCCGCTTGTCAGCGCGCTTAGGTAGCGATTGAAATCCGTGCCTTCGCCCAGAAGTACAGGGCTGAAATAGCGATAGGCCGGCGCAAGAATTTTTTCGCTCTCGTAAGAAACATAGGCGGCTTGAGCGTGTTTCCTGTTCCAGCCAATCATCAGATCGGTGAACAACCATGCAGCCGCACAGTCTCCATTGTCAGTTTGTAATTCGACAGCTCCGTTTACATCCTCAATAACCGCCTTAGCGGGGTTGAAGCCACGCACCACCATATTCAACCCAGTCTTTTTGTTGCGTGTGCCTGCGCGGTGGGTGCCCGTAAAGTACAGCGTATCGTTCTCGGTGGGTGAGCCAAACTTTGAAACGAAAGCCTTCACGCCTCTTTCACCATACATGCCGCCGGTAGGCTCGGGGGTCATCAAGGTGACACGGCTACTACTGTGTGCTTTGACTTCCCAGCCTAGGAAGTCGGGCTCTGCACGCCCATTTGGGATCACGCCCAACAAAGCCTCCAGCGTGTAACCACCGCCATTTCGTGCCTTATACGGTTGGACTTCGCCTTTATTGTTCAAACGTATCGAGGGTTGCCAACCATGATTTCGGATATCAGCCAGTTTCTCCAAGAGGATCGATTTCGAGTCTCGCCCAAACAACGGGAGAGTTAGAAATACGCTCTCGTAAGGAAACTCGTTTTTCGCTGCTCGGAGCAGAAGCTCCTTTGCGAGATCGCTATCTGCCGGGGCCAAGTAGGCCAAGGTCATCCCTGAAGCAGTAACACCAAAAAAGAGTACGCGGCCATCTGTTCCGTTGTTGTGTTGGCGTTGATCTTTGGGGACGGGGCGGAGCATTTCGTTTGGAGCGTTTTTGCAACCGCGCAAAAAACCAGACAAGCGAACTTCTGGGTACTGCGGATAGAGGATGAGTTGAGCGCCTTTTGCACGCTCTATGGAATCAGGGGTTATCCAATAAAACTCAAGCTTTGTCTTGTATGTGCTGTCTTTGCCTTTGCTTTCAGCCTCGATTTCATGAAGAGGAAATATCTGAACCGCATCGAGGTTTCCGCCCAGATAGATCTGCTGCTTGCTGTTGTCGTTCTCTGCAAGAGGTTTGCAGAAGGCCTTTACAGCGCCCAGTTGGGCAAAACGGCGTAATACAGCAGCAAGGTCGAAAAACATGGAGTCCTCTTTGCTCAGGATGTTTGTGATTCAGCCAGCCCTTGCTCGTCGATTGTCGCAAGACGGCCGTTGCCGACAATCCAGTTGGCAGAAAGCGTCACTATATCTAATTCATTCGGCATTTGTTCGGCTTGCCTCACTGCGCATTCCCACACCACGAGACAACGCCAACCCGCATCCAGTTGAAGCTGCAGAGTTCGCTCATCTCTCAGCTTGTTGCTCTGGATTTTCTCTTGCCAGAAGGCAGTATTGGTTTTTGGCGTTTTGCAGTACCGGCAGCCATGCCCATGCCAGAAGCACCCATGCACAATGATCAACGCTCGGTGCTTTGGCAGAACGATATCCGGCTTGCCCGGAATACCCTTGGCGTGAAGACGGAAACGGAAGCCAAGGGCGTGCAGCCCTTGGCGAAGAAACATTTCTGGGCGAGTGTTCTTCGCCCGGATACCGGACATCATCCGGCTACGGGTTGCCTTGTCGACAACATCCGCCATCAGGCGTCCAGCTTGACGCCCATCGCATTCATGAAAATCGGGTAGGCGGCTTCAATCATTTTGTCATGACCGATGCTGGTTTCGATTTTGTCGAGCACGAAGCGAAGCTCGGCAACTTCGCTCTGCGAGAAAGTTTTCTGGTTATCGGCCGTCTGATAAATGGAGTCTGGATCATCCTCGGGGTGAAACAACAGGCCTTCACTCTGCAGTTCGGAGAACCAGATCAGCGCGCCGTTAAATGATGCCTCGGTGAGTGTAGGTATGCGGGAAGTCGTTTGCATGAAGCACCTCAAGCGGTTCTATAAACAAGTGGAAGTTCGGGCACCAGGATATCAGCTTCCAGTGCCGGTTTCATCATGCTGGCAACGTGCCGCATGACATCGACAACAACAGAATTGCCAAACTGCTTGTAGGCACGGGTATCCGACACCGGAATCCGGAACGAATCCGGAAAACCCATCAGCCTCGCGCATTCGCGCGGCGTAAGCCGCCGCGGATTCCGCCCCTCGCCTTGCCACACAAGAATCTCGGATCCGTCCTTGTAGTAGCGCGCCGAGAGTGTGCGCGACACGCTCTCTGGAAAGACCATTCCGAAGCCAAAACCATTACCTGCCGCCTTATGCTTTGCGGCGTAATTTTGCAGATAGGCCCAGAGCTTGTCGGTGAGCGTGTATTTTTCTGGAACGCAATCGAGGTTGTGATCGAAGTACTTGTCGCCATCAGCTTCGATATGCGGCTCGCTGCCATCGGTCTTGTGCAGGATATGCCGCATGACTTTGCAGCCTTTGGGCGGCAGGGGTACGGCGTCGAAGTCGAACGCAACACCTTCGCGGAAGCCGACGATGATGATGCGCTCGCGATGCTGTGGTGTGAAATGAGCGCCATCGATGATGCGGTAATGGATGTGGTAGCCGAGATCGAGGAGTGCACGGCGGATCACGTCAAAGGTGCGGCCCTTGTCGTGGGACATGAGGTTCTTCACGTTTTCCAGCAGGAAGGCGCGTGGCTGCTTGGCTTCGATGATGCGGCAGACATCGAAGAACAGCGTGCCTTGGGTTTCATCGCGAAAGCCATGAGCACGACCCAGCGCGTTCTTCTTGCTTACGCCAGCAATGGAGAATGGTTGGCAGGGAAATCCGGCGAGCAGGACGTCGTGATCCGGAATGTCACTGGCTTCGATCTTGGTAATATCGCCCGCGATCAGGTGGCCATCATGAAAATTCTCGGCATAGGTCCTTTGTGCGTAGTTATCCCACTCGCTGGTGAACACGCACTGGCCTCCGATGCCTTCGAAGGCAGCTCTTATGCCACCGATTCCTGCAAAGAGATCGATGAATTTGAAGGCTTTATCGTGCACGTTGGGCGTGCCGAACGGCAGGATGAGTTGGCGCAGTGCCGGTCCGATCTGGTAGGGGTTGGGCTCGACTTGTCGGGCCTCCCAGCGCCGGATCGTGCGGACATTTACGCCAAGACACTCGGCTATCTGTTTCTGGGAAAAATTCTGGCGGGCGATCGCCAAGTACTGATATGCCGTATCGACGTCCATATCCAGCCCGGTTCTGATTTCTGTTGCCATGTCTGTCGCCTTGACTCGCTGGGAATGAATGAGGACATTACGCCCTCTTTTTAATCCCAGCAACACGTTTTCGTAACCAATTGATGTGTAAAGACAAGGCAACACCATTCCGCCATGTCGAGCCAGCCCCTCTGCATAAATCAGGGGACGTAGGCGTCCGTGGGGTCAAACGTCGAAACCCGGCTGGATGGGGCGGCGGCTATGCCGCAACGGGGCTTGGATTCGCTCTGCTTAGAAATTTGCTCGTTGCGAGCAGGATGCTGTAAATCAGCCGAGATGTTTGACTCGGCGGCGGCTGGCGTTTCCGCGCGTCGGTATCATCAATTCACCGCGTGCCTGATCGGACAGCAGTAATTGTTTCAACGAGGGGCCGACGACAGGCTGCTCTTGCGATATTTCTTGGGATGTCATCTTGGAGGACTCCGCCCGTCGTTCGGTCATCGTTTGTCGTTATGCGTTAAATCGGCAAGAACAGAGTTTCGGGAAGGTCAGCCATTCATGTCTATTCGAGCCAGCTATTCCGGCCGGCATGGCCGCAACCAATGCGCCCTTCCGTCAAGCGGTAGAACCGGCATCGTTCTTCAGCTTTCGATGACGGGTTTGGGCCAGAAGAAATTCTTCATTGCGCGGCGGCGGATTCTCGATCAGTTCCAGCAGTCTCAAGGATTCCCGGCGAGTCAGAACAATCGTTGAGTTTCTTTCAATGACTTTCTCGGCTTTTTCCAACGCCGCTTGAACGACAAACTGGTTCAGCGTTACTCCAACGAGGCCTGCGGCCACTTGCAGTTTTTCCTGCACATGATCGGTGATTCTTGTAGTGAGCCGCTTTGCTGAATGGGCGGGCATGACAGCCTCCTGAGGGCAGTCGCTTATTGCTTGCAGTGTAGGTGTGCGGCGCCTTTTTGTCTCCACATGCCTGTTCACGCGTTTGCCGATCCCCGCACGCCACGAGAAATGAAAAAGGGGCCACGCGGCCCCTTTCTGTGTCTGCGCTGATCCAGGATCAGCCGAAGTTCTTCTCCGCAAATTCCCAATTCACGAGGTGGTTGAGGAAGGTTTCAACGAACTTCGGGCGCAGGTTGCGGTAGTCGATGTAGTAGGCGTGTTCCCACACATCCACGCAGAGCAGGGCCTTGTCGCCGGTGGTCAGCGGGGTACCGGCGGCGCCCATGTTGACGATGTCGATGGCGCCGTCGGCCTTCTTCACCAGCCAGGTCCAGCCCGAGCCAAAGTTGCCGACGGCGGAGGCCTGGAAGGCCTTCTTGAATTCATCCAGCGAGCCCCACTTGGCGTTGATCGCCGCGGCCAGTGCGCCGTTCGGGGCGCCGCCACCGTTCGGCTTCATGCAGTTCCAGAAGAAGCTGTGGTTCCAGACCTGCGCTGCGTTGTTGTATACGCCGCCGGCCGGGGCTTTCTTGACGATGGCTTCGAGGTCGAGGTTCTCGTACTCGGTGCCCTTGATCAGGTTGTTGAGGTTCGTCACGTAGGCCTGGTGGTGCTTGGCGTAGTGGTAGTCGAAGGTCTCGGCCGACATGTGCGGGGCGAGGGCGTCCTTGGCATAGGGCAGTTGCGGGAGCTGGTGTTCCATGCGTTTTCTCTCTTAGGGGTTATTGATATGGGTGCTGCGGAAATGCCGGCGGATTATACGCCGGCGTCGCGCGCGATCTCGGCACTGGCATCGATGCCGGTGACTTCGGCATCGAGCCGCCCGTGCGCCAGATAGACATGGATCGCGGCGCTTGGTTCCATCATCCGTGCGTCGGTGACGATGGCCCCGCGATCGTCGCGCACCAGCGCATAACCGCGACCGAGAACGGCGAGCGGGTTGAGGTGGTCGAGGCTGTCGGCAAGCCGCGCCAGGTGGGCGGTGCGTTGCAGGTGGGCGCGCTCGCGCGCGGCGTGCAGGCGGCTCGATAGCGCATCGGTGCGACGCAGCAGGGCCGTGGCCTGCGGGCGCTCGCGCAATAGTTGCTGGTGCAGCGCGGCGCTGCGGTGCTTGGCGTCGTCGAGCATGCGTGCCGAGGCGTTGCCGAGGCGCTGCGCGAGATGCCGCAGGTGGTCGCGCTGCCGCGCCAGCCGTTCCGAGGGCGGCAGCAGGCGCCGGGCGGCGCTGTCGAGCCGCAACGCACGCTGTTCGAGGCCGTGGCGGAATTGCCGTTGCAGGGCCGCTTGCAGTTCGGCCAGCCGCCCGAGCAGTTCGGCGCGCGCCGGTGCGATGATTTCGGCGGCGGCGGTGGGCGTTGGCGCGCGCAGGTCGGCGGCAAAATCGGCAATCGTGAAATCGGTTTCGTGGCCGACGCCGCTGACCACGGGGATCGGGCAGGCATGGATGGCGCGGGCGACGATCTCTTCGTTGAAGGCCCACAGGTCTTCCATGCTGCCGCCGCCGCGGCAGACGATCAGCGCATCGCACAGGCCACTGCTTGCAGCGGTGGCGATCGCAGCGGCAATCTGTGCGGCGGCGCCGTCGCCCTGCACGGGCGTCGGGAAGAGGATGGCGGCCACCTGCGGCGCACGGCGGGCGAGGGTGCTCAGCACGTCGCGCAGCGCGGCCGCCTGCGGCGAGGTGACGATGCCGATGCAGCGCGGAAAATCCGGCAGTGCGCGCTTGCGTTCCGCCGCGAAGAGGCCTTCGCTTTCGAGCCTGGCCTTGAGTTGCTGGAATCGCTCGAACAGATTGCCGGCACCGGCCTGGCGCATGGTTTCAACGTTGAGCTGGAAGTCGCCGCGTGCCTCATAGAGACTGACCAGCACGCGTGCTTCGATGCGCTGGCCATTGGCGGGTCGCCAGCCGAGCATCTGGTAGCGATTGCGGAACATCACGCAACGCACCTGGGCGGCTTCGTCCTTCAGTGTGAAGTAGGCGTGTCCGGAGGCGGCGACAGTCAGATTGGATATTTCACCGGCCACCCAGCAGAGCGGGAAATTCTGCTCGACGCATTCGCGAACCAGACGATTAAGCGCTGCAACGGATAGCGGCGTAAACGGGGCGGCAAGGGGCATGACTGCATTCTAACCGATGGCGATATGCACATCCGTGCGGCTTTGCGGGCAGGATTTCGGCGGGAAGGCGCTTGACTTCGTGGCGCTTGTTTATGTACTTGAAAATAAACAGTAATTTTAAGTGCCCGTTTTGTGGGCAAAGTAAGAAAAACCCTTGCAGGGAGGCAATTTGGACATTTTTGTGACAATCAATCAACAAAGTTATCCACAGATTTTGTGGATAAGAATTTGGGGTCTGACAAAGGTCATAGCGCGTGTAAGTTTGGTGTAAGTCGGGTCGCTGCGAAGCGACACGAATGCGGCGCAACACAAGCGTGCATTCCGGGCAATTTCATCGTGCCGGCGGCAGCCGTGTTGGCGCTGCGATGCCTCGGTCATGTGATGTCGCTCGGGCTTGATTTCGCGGTGAGCCGGCGGGCATCGTGCACACAAGCGCGCACACAAGCACTTGCCCGATTGGCATCCGGCAAGCTAAAGTTCCCCGCTGAATTTTCCAAGGGAGTTTCCGTGTTCGCCATCATTCAGGCCGCCGGCTGGCCGATCTGGCCGCTGCTTCTGGCATCCGTGATCGCCGTTGCCCTCATCATCGAGCGACTCGTCGCGTTGCGTCGCAACCGCATTGTTCCCGCAGGGCTGTTGCAGCGCGTGCTTGCCGAGTATCAGCAGAAGGGTTTCGGCGATGCGCAGCTGGCCGAGCTGGAGAAGAATTCCCCGCTGGGTCGCGTGCTCGCGGCGGGCGTCCGCAATGCGAAGACCTCGCGCGAAGTGATGAAGGAATCGATCGAGGAAGCCGGCCGTGCCGTCAGCCATGATCTTGAGCGCTACCTGACGACGCTGGGCACGATTGCCTCGATCAGCCCGCTGATGGGGCTGTTCGGAACGATCGTGGGCATGATCGAAATCTTCGGCTCGCAGTCGCCGTCCGGCGCCAATCCGCAGCAGCTGGCGCACGGCATCTCGATTGCGCTCTACAACACGGGTTTCGGTCTCGTCATCGCCATTCCGGCCATGATCTTCTGGCGCCACTTCCGCGCGCTGGTCGATAGCCTCGTGGTCGATATGGAGCTGCAGGCGGTGCGCCTGGTCGAAGTGATCCAGGGAGCGCGCAAGTAATATGGACTTTCGTCGCGGTCGTCCTCGGGAAGAGCCGGAGATCAACCTGATCCCGATGATCGACGTGTTGCTGGTAATCATCATCTTTCTGATGCTGACGACCACCTACGCCAAGTTTTCGGGGCTGGAGATCAACCTGCCGACAGCCGATGCCGCCAAGCAGGCGGAGCAGCCCAACGAGGTCAATGTGGCGGTCACGGCCGCCGGACAGGTGCTGGTCAACAAGGTGCCGCTGGCGACGACCGATGTGGCCGCGATCAGCGCTGCGCTGCAGCGGGCCGCGGGCAGCCAGAAGGAGCCGGTGATCGTGATCAACGCCGATGCCAAGGCGGCGCACCAGAGCGTGGTCGACGTCATGCAGGCGGCACAGATGGCCGGGTATCCACATATTTCCTTCGCCACGCAAACAACGCGCTGATGGCGCTTGCCGAGAAAATCCCCCGGTTGTGGTATCGCCGGGGGCTCGCCCTCCCGCTGTACCCGCTGCTTCCCTTCTCTGCCCTTTTTTCCGCCGTCTCCGGCGTGCGCCGCATGGCGTACCGTCACGGGCTCGCGCATGCCGAACGTTTGCCGGTGCCGGTGATCGTGGTCGGCAACCTCGTTGCCGGCGGTGCCGGCAAGACGCCGCTGACGCTATGGCTGGTCGAGCGCCTGCGCGAGCGCGGCTGGCGGCCGGGCATCGTCAGTCGCGGCTATGGACGCGCGGCCGCTGCGCCGCGGCTGGTTGCCGAGGGCGATGCGGCAACGGATTGCGGCGATGAACCGCTGCTGCTTGCCCGGCGCGGCGGTGTGCCAGTGGCGGTCGCCCGCGATCGCGCCGCTGCCGGACGCGTATTGCTGGCGGCCCACCCCGAATGCAATGTGTTGCTCGCCGATGACGGGCTGCAACATTACGGGCTGGCGCGCGATGTCGAGATCGTGGTGTTCGACCAGCGCGGGACTGGCAATCGGTGGCTGCTGCCGGCGGGGCCGTTGCGCGAGCCGCTCGGGCGGCTGGCGAGCGTCGATGCCGTCGTGCTCAATGGGGGCGCGGCGTTGCCTGAGCTGCCACCAAGTGTGCCCACCTACACGATGCAACTGGCCGGCCAGCGCTTCGTGTCGCTCGCCGATCCGGGGCGCAGTTGCACCGCCGAGGCGCTTGCTGGCCGTTCGCTGCATGCCTACGCGGGCATCGGCGATCCGCGCCGCTTCTTTGCGCACCTTGCCGGGCTCGGCCTCGAGGTTGTCGAACACCCGTTCCCCGATCATCATTCCTTCACGGCGGCCGATTTCGTGCCGGCAGCAGGCGGTGTCGTCCTGCTCACCGAGAAGGATGCGGTAAAATGCGCCGGCCTGATCGCCGGCGAGGCTTGGGTGCTGCCCGTCAGCGCCGAACTTTCGCCCGGGCTGATCGAACGAATCGTGGAGAAAATCGATGGACGCAAGGCTGCTTGATATCCTCGTCTGCCCCGCATGCAAGGGCAATCTGGAGTACGTGAAGAGCGCGTCGGAACTGGTCTGCAAGCCTTGCAAGCTGGCCTACCCGATCCGCGACGACATCCCGGTGATGCTGGTGGATGAGGCGCGTCAGCTCGGCGCGACCGAAACGCAGGGCGCCTGAGTGGGGGCGGGCGTCACCTTCAAGCTGGTGATCCCGGCGCGTTTTGCGTCGACACGGTTGCCGGCAAAGCCGCTGCTCGATCTGGGTGGCAAGCCGATGGTTGTCCGCGTTGCCGAACGCGCGCGGCAGACTGGCGCCGACGAGATCTGGGTGGCTACCGACCATGAAGACGTTTTCGCCGCGTGTACGGCTCACGGCGTGAATGTGCTGATGACGCGTCCGGATCACCCGAGCGGTACCGACCGGCTGGCTGAGGTGGTGGCGCTGCGCGGCTGGTCCGACGACACCATCGTCGTCAATGTGCAGGGCGATGAGCCGCTGATCGACCCGGCCCTGGTTGCGGCGACGGTGCGACAATTGGCCGCAAGTGGTGCCGATATCGCCACCGTTGCTCACGGCATCGAGGATGCAGCCGACTTCTTCAATCCGAATGTGGTGAAGGTGGTCTGCCGCGCGGATGGCGACGCGCTCTATTTTTCGCGCGCCCCGATTCCCTATGCGCGCGACCATTTCGCTCGCGAGGCGGGTGGCGAAACGCTCCCGGATTCCTTTCCCGCGCTGCGCCATATCGGGCTCTATGCCTACCGGGCGCGCTTCCTCAAGGCCTATGCCGCGCTGTTGCCGTCACCTCTCGAGAGTTTCGAAGCGCTGGAGCAGTTGCGCGCGCTCTGGCATGGCTTTCGCATCAGTGTCGCGGTCGCCGGCAGCATGCCCGTCCCCGGTGTCGATACGCCCGAGGATGCTGAACGCATGCGCCGCATCTTTGCGCAGAACGTGAGCTGATATTTTCCGCCTGTGGGTTTGACCGGCGCCCGATTTGCAGGTACTTTTCGGATGTTTCCAGCGCACAGCATAGTGCGCCACAAAAACGAGCCAGAACAGCATTGGCACAAGCACCGTTTGGTACGCTTCAATTGAATTTCTCCGAGGTCAAGACATGAGACTCATCCTCCTGGGCGCGCCCGGCGCCGGCAAGGGCACGCAGGCCCAGTTCATCCGCGAAAAATATGACATCCCGCAGATTTCCACTGGCGACATGCTGCGCGCCGCCGTGAAGGCAGGCACTCCGCTGGGTCTGGAAGCCAAGAAGGTCATGGATGCGGGCGGTCTCGTTTCCGACGACATCATCATCGGGCTGGTCAAGGATCGCCTGCAGCAGGACGATTGCAAGTCGGGCTATCTGTTCGACGGTTTTCCGCGCACGATTCCGCAGGCTGACGCCATGAAGGCTGCCGGCGTCGCGATCGATTACGTGCTCGAAATCGATGTGCCGGATCAGGACATCATCGACCGCATGAGCGGCCGCCGCGTGCACGTGGCTTCCGGCCGTACCTATCACGTGAAGTACAACCCGCCGAAGGTCGCCGGCAAGGACGACGTCACCGGCGAGGATCTGATCCAGCGCGACGACGACAAGGAAGAAACCGTCAGGAAGCGTCTCGACGTCTACCATTCGCAGACCAAACCGCTGGTTGAGTATTACGGCAAGTGGGCGGCAACTGGTGACGCCAAGGCGCCCAAGTGCCGCAAGATTGCCGGTGTCGGCAGTGTCGAGGACATCAAGAACCGCGCCTTCGACGCGCTGAAGTAACCGGTTCCGATGACGGCACGCAACGCCTTCTACGCCCAGTCGGGCGGCGTCACGGCGGTGATCAACGCGACCGCCTGTGCCGTCATCGAAACTTCCCGCAAGCATCCGCAGAAAATCGGCAAGCTCTTTGCCGGACGCAACGGCATTCTTGGCGCCCTCGCCGAGGAGTTGATCGATACCAGCCTTGAATCCGCCGAAGACATCGCCCGCCTGCGCCACACGCCGGGCGGCGCCTTCGGTTCCTGCCGCTACAAGCTGAAGGGCATCGACGAGCACCGCGCGCAATATGAACGCCTGATCGAGGTGTTCCGCGCGCACGACATCGGCTACTTCTTCTACAACGGCGGCAACGATTCGATGGACACCGCGTGGAAGGTGTCGCAGCTTTCCGAAAAGATGGGCTATCCGCTCGTCTGCGTCGGCATTCCGAAGACGGTCGATAACGACCTGCCGCACACCGATGCCTGCCCGGGTTTCGGCTCGGTCGCCAAGTACGTCGCGACCTCGATGCGCGAGGCGGGCTTCGATGTGGCCTCGATGGCGGCGACCTCGACGAAGATCTTCGTCATGGAAGTGATGGGCCGCCACGCCGGCTGGATCACCGCCGCTTGCGGGCTGGCCAGCGAATCGGCCGGCGAGCCGCCGCACCTTCTGCTCTTCCCCGAAATTCCTTTCGACGAGGCAGCCTTCCTCGCCCGCGTCGAAGATTGCGTGACCCGCCACGGCTATTGCACGATCGCGGTGTCCGAGGGCCTGCATGGCGCCGACGGACGTTTCCTTTCCGACATGGGCACCACGGATGCCTTCGGTCATGCCCAGTTGGGCGGGGTCGGGCAGGTGATCGCGCAGCGCATCAAGGACAAGCTGGGCTACAAGTACCACTGGGCGCTGCCCGACTATCTGCAGCGCTCGGCGCGCCATCTCGCGTCGGCGACCGATGTCGAGCAGGCCTACGCGCTCGGCGCGGCAGCGGTCGAGCTGGCGCTCGCCGGACGCAACGCGGTGATGCCGGGCATCGTGCGTCTTGCCGATGCGCCCTATCGCTGGGAAATCGGCGTTGCCGAACTGAAGAACGTCGCCAACGTCGAGCGCAAGATGCCGCGCGACTTCATCAGCGACGATGGCTTTCACATCACGGACAAATGTCGCGCGTATCTTGCGCCGCTGATTGCCGGGGAGGCGCCGCCCCCCTGTCGCAACGGCCTGCCGGACTACGTGCGACTGAAGAACAAGGCGGTACCGAAGAGGCTGGGGGAGTTCGCGATATAGCAGCAGACTGACGGTAGCGCGAGCGCCGGCAACGGCGTGGCAGGTTTGTTTCACTTTGCAGGGCAAACCGTCTCCGAAGGGGAAACCCGGAGGGGCTGAGCAATCTTTAGGAGGGAGTTGTTCATGTCAGTATTGATGCTTGCACTAGGCTGTGCTGTTTTGGCTGTTATCTACGGCTGGGTCGCCAGTACCCAGATTCTGAGTATGTCGGCGGGCAACGAGCGGATGCAGGAGATCGCCAAGGCGATCCAGGAGGGCGCATCCGCCTATCTCGCCCGGCAATACAAGACCATCGCCATCGTTGGCGGCGTGCTCTTCCTGGTCATCGGATTCGTGCCGAAGCTGGGCTGGCCGACCGCCGTCGGTTTCCTGATCGGTGCCGTGCTGTCGGGCGCTGCCGGTTTCATCGGCATGAACGTGTCCGTCCGTTCCAATGTGCGCACCGCCGAAGCGGCCCGTGGCGGCATCGCTCCGGCGCTGGATGTGGCCTTCAAGGGCGGCGCCATCACCGGCATGCTGGTGGTCGGCCTCGGTCTGCTCGGCGTTGCCGGCTACTACGCCATTCTGAAAATGACGGCTGGCGCCAACGTCGATCTGCACCACATGATCGAGCCGCTGGTCGGCCTGGCCTTCGGTTCTTCGCTGATTTCGATCTTCGCCCGTCTTGGCGGCGGCATCTTCACCAAGGGTGCAGACGTCGGTGCCGACCTGGTCGGTAAGGTCGAAGCCGGCATTCCGGAAGATGACCCGCGCAACCCGGCCGTTATCGCCGACAACGTCGGCGATAACGTCGGCGACTGCGCCGGTATGGCCGCCGACCTGTTCGAAACCTACGCCGTGACCGTGGTCGCGACGATGGTGCTCGCCGCGCTGGTCATCAAGACCTCGCCGGGCCTCGGTGAGAACCTGCTGCTCTACCCGCTGGCACTGGGCGGCGTCTCGATCATCGCTTCGATCATCGGCTGCATGTTCGTCAAGGCCACCGATGGCGGCAAGATCATGTCCGCACTCTATCGCGGTCTGGCCGTTGCCGGCGTGCTGGCACTGGTCGCCTACTACCCGATCACCTCGTGGCTGATCGGCGCCGGCGACCCGGCTGCCAAGATCACGACCATGAGCATGTTCGGCTGCTCGGTTGTCGGTCTGGTACTGACCGCGGCGCTGGTCTGGATCACCGAGTACTACACCGGCACGGAATATGCGCCGGTGAAGCACGTCGCTGCTGCCTGCCAGACCGGTCACGCGACCAACATCATTGCCGGTATCGGCATCTCGATGAAGGCCTGCGCCCTGCCGGTGATCGCGGTTTGCGCCTCGATCTACGTCGCCTTCGCGCTGGGCGGCCTGTTCGGTATCGCCATCGCTGCGACCTCGATGCTGTCGATGGCCGGTATCGTCGTGGCGCTCGACGCCTACGGCCCGATCACCGACAACGCCGGCGGCATCGCCGAAATGTCGGGTCTGCCGAAGGAAGTGCGCGACGTGACCGACCCGCTGGACGCCGTCGGCAACACGACCAAGGCCGTGACCAAGGGCTACGCCATCGGTTCCGCCGGTCTGGCTGCGCTGGTGCTCTTCGCCGACTACACGCATGGTCTGGAAGCGGCCGGTCTGAAGGGCATCACCTTCGACCTGTCGAACCACATGGTCATCATCGGCCTCTTCCTCGGTGGTCTGATCCCCTTCCTCTTCGCCGCCATGGCGATGGAAGCGGTCGGTCGCTCGGCAGGTGCCGTGGTGGTCGAAGTGCGTCGCCAGTTCAAGGAAATCGCGGGCATCATGGAAGGCACGGCCAAGCCGGATTACTCGCGCGCGGTCGACATGCTGACCGTGGCCGCGATCAAGGAAATGATGATCCCGTCGATCCTGCCGGTTGCCGTGCCGATCGTCGTCGGCTTGGCCCTTGGCCCGCAGGCGCTGGGTGGCCTGCTGGTTGGTACTATCGTTACCGGTCTCTTCGTCGCGATCTCCATGACCACCGGCGGTGGCGCTTGGGATAACGCCAAGAAGTACATCGAGGACGGCCACTTCGGCGGCAAGGGTTCGGAAGCCCACAAGGCGGCCGTGACCGGTGACACCGTCGGCGACCCGTACAAGGATACGGCCGGCCCGGCGGTGAACCCGCTGATCAAGATCATCAACCTCGTGGCGCTGCTGATCGTGCCGCTGATGGTCTAAGCGCGGTACGTATCAAGCAAACGGGGCAGCCAAGGCTGCCCCGTTTGCTTTGGTGGTCAGGAAAGATCAGAGCTTCACGTTCGGGTTCAGCGTGTAGACGCCGGTCAGGCTGGCCTGCCCGAGAATGTGCCCGGCCATCGCTTCACGCACCTGCTGGCCACCAAACTTTCCTTCGAGCGACAGTCGCTCGACGTCCAGCGCGAAAACGGTAAATACGTAACGGTGGCGGATCTCGTCGTTCCAGGGCGGGCACGGGCCATCGTAGCCATAGTAGTCGCCGCGCATGTCGCCGTCGCCGGCGAACCAGCCGGTGTAGTCATTGATCCCCTGTCGGGCACCATGCGCCGCTGCGGGGCCGGATTTGCCTCGCGGTGTCACGTCTGCCGAAAACTCGCCTTCGGCGATCTGCGTTACCGAGGCGGGCAGGTCGACCAGTACCCAGTGGAAGAAGTCGACGCGCGGCAGCGAGGCGGGAACGCTGCGGCCTTCCTGATTCACGTCGTCGCCCTTGCTCGGCACGTCCGGGTCGTGGCAGATGACGGCGAAGGATTTTGTCCCCGCTGGAACCTCAGCCCACGCGAGATGCGGGTTGCGATTCTTGCCGAGGCAGACATGGTGCGCGGAATCGGGAATACAGAAGGCATAGTCGCCGGGGATCTTTTGATTGTCGGCAAAACTGGTGCTGGACAGCTTCATTCCTGCTCCTCCTCTTGTTGTGGTTACGCCGCCCGGCGCTTGAAGTCGCGCACGCGGAATCCGAGAAGCCACAGTGTAGCGAAATACACAGCCGCGCCGAAGAGCACCAGCAAGCTCAGGCGGACTACGCGCTCACCGGTGCCTGCGGCCAACCAGAGCGATGTGCCGCCGTCGGCAAAGGCGAGCGCTGCGCCCATCGCAGCGAGCGCGGCGCACAGCTTCAGATAGAAGGCGCTCCATCCGGGCTGCGGCGTATAGATACCCCGGCTGCGCAGACCGTGATAGAGCAAGCCGCCATTGATGCAGGCCGCGAGACCGATCGACAGCGCCAATCCGGCGTGTTCCATGCCAAGAAGCCAGGCGAAAAGCACGTTCATTGCCTGAGTGGCGAAAAGCGAGATGATGGCGATCCTGACGGGGGTGCGGATATCCTGTCGCGCATAGAATCCGGGCGCCAGTACCTTCACCAGAATCATGCCGACGAGGCCGATACTGTAGGCGACAAGAGCGTTGCGGGTCTGCATGACATCCTGTGCGGTGAAGGCGCCATGATGGAACAGTGTCGCGATCAGCGGTGTGGAGAGCAGGGCGAGTCCAAGCGCTGCCGGTGCGGCGAGCAGCAGTGTCAGGCGCAGTCCCCAGTCGAGCAGCCTGCCGTATTCTTCGTGGTTCTCGGCGGCGTGGTACTTTGAAAGCGAGGGCAGCAGGATCGTCCCGAGCGCCACGCCAAGCATGCCGGCCGGAAACTCCATCAATCGATCGGCGTAGTAAAGCCAGGAGACGCGGCCGTCGCCGAACAACGAGGCGAAGATGCCGTTGATCAGCAGGCTGATCTGCGAGACCGATACACCGAGCAGTGCCGGTACCATCAACAGCATGATTCGGCGCACGCCCTCGTCGCGCCAGTTGAGCGAGAAGCGCGGCAACATGCCGATGCGGGCCAGTGCCGGCAGCTGGATTGCCAGTTGCAAGGCGCCGCCAATCAGCACGGCGACGCCGAGCGCGAGCACTGGCGGATCGAAATAGGGGGCCGCGAAGAGCGCCATGCCAATGAAGGCGACGTTGAGCAACACCGGCGTGAAGGCCGGCAGCGCGAAGCGGCTCCATGTATTGAGAATGCCGCCGGCGAGCGCGACCAGTGACATGAAAGCGATGTACGGGAAGCAGATGCGTGTCAGCGTGACCGTCAGTTCGAATTTCGTGGCGTCCGCCGCGAAGCCGGGGGCTGCGATATAGATGATGATCGGTGCACCGGCGACCCCCAGCGCGGCAACACCAAGCAGGATCAGGAAGAGCAGGGTGGCGACATGGTCGACCAGTCGCTTCGTTTCTGCTTCGCCCCGTTTGTTGCGGTATTCGCCGAGGATCGGCACGAAAGCCTGCGAGAACGCGCCTTCGGCGAACATGCGCCGCAGCAGGTTGGGTAGCTTGAAGGCGATGAAGAAGGCGTCGGTCATCATGCCGGCGCCAAATGTGCGCGCGATGACGAAATCCCGCACGAAGCCGAGGATGCGCGACAGCAGCGTCATGCTGCTGACGGTGGCGAGGGCCTTCAGAAGGTTCATGGGGGCGAATGGTAGCACGCCCGTCTGGTGGACTTGCTTTACGGGACTGAGCTCCGTATAATTCCGCGTTTCCGATTGTCACCCACGAATTTTTAGGAACCGAATCAATGGCCAACAGCGCTCAAGCACGCAAGCGTGCCCGTCAAGCCGACAAGCAACGCGCCCACAACGCCAGCCTGCGCTCGACCCTGCGTACTGCGATCAAGCGCGTGCAGAAGGCGATTGGCGCTGGCGACAAGGCAGCGGCACAATCCGTATTCCAGGAATCGGTTGCCGTTCTGGACCGCATTGCTGACAAGAAGATCATCCACAAGAACAAGGCCTCGCGCCACAAGAGCCGCCTGTCGGCCCAGATCAAGGCGCTCGCTGCCTGATCGTTCGGATCGATCCAAGCAAAACGGCGCCTGCGGGCGCCGTTTTTGTTTGCCTGTTTGTGCTGCCTGTTTCTGCCGAACTCAGTGCTGCTTTGGCTCGATCGGGCAGACACCGGAGATGATCTGCAGTTCGTTGTCCGCGGCAAAATTGAGCAGGAAGCGGTAGGCCATCGGTTCGACTTCCTGCAGCCGGCCGTCAACGAATACGGCCTTCTCGCCGCTGTAGTCGCCGGGGCCTACGTAGGGCGAATACTTCATTTTCTTTTCCGCCCCGAATGCCGACATGACCCCACAGAGGCGTTCGGCCCAGTCACTGGGGCGGAATTTCCTGCCTTCCTTCGTCAGACCAAGGATGATGAAGGTGCTGCTGAGTGGATCGGTCATGTTTCGGCGGTGATGCCTGATTATTTTGTCCCGGCGGCCCCGCATTCGGGGCGCATTGGCGATATCCAGCGTAAGCCGGGATTCTATCAGAACGGCGGGTCACGGTAACCTCCCGGATGAGTCGGGTTCGAGTGGTGTCATATAAAACAACATGATGCGTTGCATTTGAAGAAATGACTGCATATACTCTGGCCATGTCATTGATGAGTGGAGGTTTTTATGCATGCGCCAGCTAGCATGAAATATGGCTTTCGCATCCGTACGCGTTCCGGGGCGGTGGTCGATAATCTGCTCATTTTCGGGCGCGACGAACCCGAGGCGGAGCGCAAGCTGCGCCAGATGTATATGGGTTGCGAGATTCTGGAAAAGCGGAACGTCGCCTGCGGCCCGGCGCGTAGCGGCCCGGTCAACTACGAAGATGTTGTCGATCTGATTTCCGGGCACTGAGGCGTCCCGGTTCGTTACCTGCCGGGAGGGCTTCGTGACGACGGCAGTACTTGCGTTGCTGCCGCGAATGCCTGGTTGATGGCAGGTCATGCGGGTTCAAAAGAACCCTTGTTCCTTCAGTTCCGAGTAAAGCGCGAGGTAGTCCCTTGCGCCACTGCTTGCTGCATTGTGGCTGAACACGTCTCTCTGCAAGGACGGGCTTTCGGCGACAGCGACGTTCTCCGCAACGGTCGTCTCGCAGACTTCCATGCCATAGAGTGCCAGCAGTTTGTCGCGGATATCCTGACTCATCCTGCGGCGCCGGTCGAAGCGTGTCAGTACGTAGCGGCGCTCAACCCGACGCTTGATCACCGGTTCCAGGATTTCGAGCGTGCGGGTCATCTGCTCTGCGGCTTTTAGCGAGAGGTAGTCGGTCGAGATCGGAATCAGCAGACGGTCGCAGGCAAACAGTGCGTTGAGTGAAAGGACGCCGACGTAGGGGCAGCAATCCATCAGGGTGATGCGCCCGGTTTGCTCGCTGTCGAGTGCATCGAGTCCGACGCGCAGCTTGTTCAGGATGGCGGGGCCCTTGCCGAATATCGAGTCGACCTTGATCAGTTGCTGGTGTGATGGAATGAGACTCCCCAGTCCCGCCCATTCAAGTTCAAGCTGGGCGAGCCCTTTCAAGTCCTGATAGTAGGCAAAAAGGCTGCGTTGCGAGTCATGTGGCGCCTCTCCGAAAACGCCGGAGAGATGACACTGTGGATCGAGGTCGATGAGCAGCGGGCGTCCCCCGTCGCGGGCGACGGCGGCGGCGAGATTGAGCGCGGTCGTGGTCTTGCCGACGCCGCCCTTCTGATTGAATACCGCGATCCGCATCCGTGCTCCTTTGACCTTCCGTATGTACAAGGCGCCCTTTTTCCCTTAATATTCCACCCCTTGCATTCCCTGTTGCAGCAAGAGTTTGCGGGCAACAGGGCTTTCGGCGGCGCGAGCCGCCGTTTCAGTTTCATGGCCTGTAAAACGGCTGACTCTGGGCAGACTCATTATGTCTCATTTGATGAATACCTACGCACGCCTCCCCGTGACTTTTTCGCACGGCGAGGGTTGCCGCCTGACCGATATCAACGGCAAGACCTATCTCGATGCACTTTCCGGCATTGCCGTGAATACCCTGGGTCACAATCATCCGGCACTGGTGAAGGCGATCGCCGAGCAGGCCGGCCGCATGCTGCACGTATCGAACCTCTACGGTATACGCGAGCAGGAGCAGCTTGCTGATCGCCTGTGTGCGCTCTCCGGCATGAGCGAGGTGTTCTTCTGCAATTCCGGTTGTGAGGCGAACGAGGCAGCGATCAAACTGGCTCGCTTCTACGGGCATCAGCAGGGCATCGACAGCCCGGTGATCATCGTCATGGAAAAGGCCTTTCACGGCCGCACGCTGGCGACCTTGTCGGCGACCGGTAACCGCAAGGCGCAGGCCGGGTTCGAGCCGCTCGTGTCGGGTTTTGTACGTGTGCCGTACAACGATCTCGCGGCGATCCGCGCCGTTGCCGAACACAACAAGAACATTGTCGCGGTGATGCTGGAGATGGTGCAGGGCGAAGGCGGCATCAATATCGCCACCAACGAGTTTCAGGGTGGGCTGCGCCAGCTTTGCGACGAAAAGGGCTGGCTGCTGATGTGCGACGAGGTGCAGTGCGGCATGGCGCGCACCGGAACCTGGTTCGGTTTTCAGCATGCCGGCATCCTTCCCGATGTGATGTCGCTGGCGAAAGGACTCGGCTCCGGTGTGCCGATCGGCGCCTGCCTTACTTCCGGCCGGGCGGCCGGACTGTTCAAGCCCGGGAATCATGGTTCGACTTTCGGTGGTAACCCGCTTGCCTGCACCGCAGCGCTCACGACGCTTGCGACGATCGAGGCCGACGCTCTGATGGCGCGTGCCGTCGTTGCAGGTGCTGCGATTCGCGAAGGGCTCGCGGCCGCCCTTGTCGGCAACAAGGGTATCGTCGATATCCGCGGCAAGGGCTTGATGATCGGCATCGAGCTCGATCGTCCCTGCGGCGAGCTGGTGGCGCGCGCGCTTGATGCTGGTCTGCTGATCAACGTCACTGCCGAGAAAGTGGTGCGTCTGTTGCCGGCGCTGGTGATCACGGATGCCGAGATCAAGGAACTCGTTGAGCGCCTGTCGACGCTGATCCGCGATTTCCTCTCTGCCTGAGGAGCCTGAGATGGCGACCGTGAAGCACTATCTGCAGTTCAAGGATCTGACGCGGGCCGAGTACGACTATCTGTTCGAGCGCTCGCGCCGGATCAAGGAAAAGTTCAAGTCCTACCAGCAGTACTGGCCTCTCACCGACCGCACGCTGGTGATGATCTTCGAGAAGGCCAGCACGCGCACGCGCCTCTCCTTCGAGGCCGGCATGCAGCAACTGGGCGGCTCGGCGATCTACCTGAATACGCGCGACTCGCAGCTCGGCCGCGGCGAGCCGGTCGAGGACGCGGCGCAAGTGATCTCGCGCATGAGCGACCTCGTGATGATCCGCACTTTCGAGCAGGAAATCATCGAGCGCTTCGCCGCCAACTCGCGGGTGCCGGTCATCAACGGTCTAACCAACGAATACCACCCGTGCCAGATCATGGCCGACATCTTCACCTTCATCGAGCACCGCGGCCTGATCCAGGGCAAGACAGTGGCCTGGGTCGGCGATTCGAACAACGTCTGCAACACCTGGCTGCAGGCAGCGGAAGTACTCGACTTCAACGTACACGTGTCGACGCCGCCGGGTTATGAAGTCGAGGCCGAGCGCGCGGGACTGTACGGTACCGACCACTTCGAGCAATTTGCCGATCCGATGGATGCGGTGAAGGGCGCCGACCTGGTGACCACCGATGTGTGGACTTCGATGGGGTTCGAGGCCGAGAACGAGGAGCGCATGCGCGACTTTGCCGACTGGCAGGTTGATGGCGACATGATGCGCGCGGCGAACAAGGATGCGGTATTCATGCACTGTCTGCCGGCGCATCGCGGCGAGGAGGTGTCGGCGGAAGTGATCGACGGCCCGCAGAGCGTGGTCTGGGACGAAGCCGAGAACCGACTGCATGTACAGAAAGCGCTGATGGAGTACCTGCTCCTCGGCCGCGTCAACAGTTAATCATTCGTAGGGAATCAACATGAGCGATATCAAGCGCGCAGTACTTGCCTATTCCGGCGGTCTCGATACCTCCGTCATCCTCAAGTGGCTGCAGGACACCTACCAGTGCGAGGTGGTGACCTTCACCGCCGACCTCGGCCAGGGCGAGGAACTGGAGCCGGCGCGCGCCAAGGCGCTGCAGTTCGGCATCAAGCCGGAGAACATCTTCATCGACGACCTGCGCGAGGAGTTCGTGCGCGACTTCGTCTTTCCGATGTTCCGCTGCAACACCGTCTATGAGGGCGAATACCTGCTCGGCACCTCGATCGCCCGCCCGCTGATCGCCAAGCGCCTGATCGAGATCACCAATCTGACGCAGGCCGATGCGATCTCGCACGGCGCCACCGGCAAGGGCAACGATCAGGTGCGCTTCGAACTCGGCGCCTATGCGCTGAAGCCCGGCATCAAGATCATCGCCCCGTGGCGCGAATGGGATCTGCTCTCGCGCGAGAAGCTGATGGCCTACGCCGAGAAGCATGGCATTCCGGTCGACATGAAGCACAAGCAGGGCGGCTCGCCGTACTCGATGGACGCCAACCTGCTGCACATCAGCTACGAAGGCCGTCACCTGGAAGATCCGGCCGCCGAGGCCGAAGAGTCGATGTGGCGCTGGACCGTCTCGCCCGAAAAGGCGCCGGACGTCGCCGAATATCTCGACCTTGAATTCGAGCAGGGCGACCTCGTCTCGATCAACGGCAAGCGCATGCCTGCCCACGAATTGCTGGCGACGCTGAACCAGTTGGGCGGCAAGCATGGCATTGGCCGCCTCGACCTCGTCGAGAACCGTTACGTCGGCATGAAGTCGCGCGGCTGCTACGAAACCCCGGGCGGTACGATCCTGCTGCGCGCTCACCGTGCCATCGAATCGATCACGCTCGACCGCGAAGTCGCCCACCTCAAGGACGACCTGATGCCGCGCTACGCCAGCCTCGTCTATAACGGCTACTGGTGGAGCCCGGAGCGCCGCGCGCTGCAGACCCTGATCGACCACACGCAGCAGACCGTGAACGGCTGGGTGCGCGTCAAGCTCTACAAGGGCAACGTCATCGTCACCGGCCGCGATTCGAAGACCGACTCGCTGTTCGACCCGACCATCGCCACCTTCGAGGACGATGCCGGCGCCTACGACCAGAAGGACGCGGGCGGCTTCATCAAGCTCAATGCGCTGCGCATGCGAATTGCTGCCAAACTCGCCGCGAATCTGGCCGCTCGCAAGAAGTAAGGCCGCATGAACGGAACGCTGTTCGGTCTCACCGAGGAACAGGTTGCCGAGTTCGGCGTCACCTTCGGGGTCGGCGCCTTCATGCTGTTCATGCTCTTCATCATCGGCGAGATCGCCTGGAAGTCGAAGGCAGGCAAGACCGGCACGATGGTGCTGTTCTTCGTGCTCGCCTTCGGCATGTTCGGGTTTATCGCCAAGACTGTCATTCAAAAAATCTGGGGAATCTGAAATGAGCCAATTCGATAACGTATCCGTGGTCAAGAAGGCCAATGTCTATTTTGATGGCAAGTGTGTCAGCCACACCGTGCTGATGGCCGACGGCAGCAAGAAGACGGTCGGGGTGATCCTGCCATCGTCGCTGACCTTCAACACCGGCGTGCCGGAGATCATGGAAGGCGTAGGCGGATCGTGCCGCGTCAGGCTCAAGGGCGAGTCGGAATGGAAAACCTACGGCGAGGGTCAGTCCTTCAACGTGCCGGGCAACTCGTCGTTCGAGATCGCCTGCGACGAACCCTATCATTACGTCTGCTATTTCTGCTGAACGGAGGTCAGGATGCCGTCTTTCGATTTTTCATCCGAAGTGGATATGGTGGCGCTGAAGAACGCAGTCGACGCCACCGGCAAGAAAATTGTCGGCCGCCACGATTTCAAGGGCACCAGCGCCAAGGTGGAATTGAACGAGAAGGACAAGGTCATCACCGTCTTCGCGGATTCCGACTTCCAGCTCGATCAGGTCAAAACCATCCTTTTCCCGGAAATGGAAAAGAAGGAGCCGGATTGCGTCAAGCGGCTGGACCAGCAGGCCGTGCAGAAGGTGTCCGGCGACAAGGTCAAGCAGGATCTGAAGATCAAGATCGGCATCGAGTCCGAGCTGGCGAAAAAGATCGTCAAGCTGCTCAAGGATTCGAAGCTGAAGGTGCAGGCAGCGATTCAGGGCGACGCGGTGCGTGTCACCGGCGCCAAGCGCGACGTGTTGCAGGAAGCGATTGCGCTGGTGACCAAGAACATTACCGACTTCCCGATCAAGCACGGCAACTATCGCGATTGATTCGCGCCGAGCGCGCGCCGGAGATAGTGGCCGTCCAACTGGACGGCCATCTTGTTTATGCCCAGTGCTGAATCGTCGGCAACTCAGCGTTTCAGGCCGCGAACCCAGTTGGTGTAGAGCCTGCCGGCAAGCTCGCGCATTGCCGGCAGCCTGTACGCCGTCTCCTGCTGCATTTGTTGCGGTGTCTGCACTGGCGGGGGCAACGTTGCCAATCCCTTCACCTCGTCTTCCCAGACTTCGCACCAGGTGGCGATCATCTCTGGCGTCATCTCGACGTGGCATTGCATCGCGAGGTGCGGGCCATGAACGAACATCTGGTTGTTACACCATTCGTTGTGCATCAGGCGCGTTGCACCCGGCGGGATTGAAAAGCTCTCCCCGTGCCATTGAAATACCGTGCCCTTGCCGCGGAAATCGCCTAGCCATTGGTGCGCGACATCACCCTCGTCGACGGTTGCCTCACCCCAGCCGATTTCCTTCACTGGATTGCGTGTGACCCTCCCACCCAACGCCTTGGCCATGAGCTGCCCACCCAGGCAATGACCGACGACCGGAATGCAGGCGGCGTCGGCGGCACGGATCAGTGTGCACGCCTGCTCGATCCACGGAAGGTCGTCATTCACGCTCATCGGCCCGCCCATGAAACAGAGGCCGCTGAAGGCTTGCGGGTCAGTGGGCACGGCATCGCCAGCGTCTACGGCAACAAGCTGCCACGGCACGCCGTTGGCTTCAAGGAATGTGGCAAAATAGCCCGGACCTTCGGTCGGAAAGTGGCGGAAAATGGCAACTGGTTTCATGCGTGGCCTGCCAGCATCATGGGTGGTCGAGAAGTGGCGTTATTGTATTGCGGTGGCACTTCTATGCCTATCCGTTCCGCATGCCCTTGCCGCCGGTGTCGCTGTCGCTGGCGTTTTTCCCGGCAAGGCCTTGCTCGTGATCGACGGCGGCTCCCCGAAACTTGTTGCGATCGGCCAGACGACAGCAGAGGGCGTTCGGGTCGTTGCCATTGATGGTGAGGCGGTCACGCTTGAAATCGAGGGCAAGCGTCGCGTCCTGCGCATGGGCCAGAATGTCGTATCGCAGAAGGGTACCGACGGGCCGCAGGAAGCGAAGCTCGTGGCCGATTCCCGAGGGCATTATCAGGTACAAGGGGCGATCAACGGTCAGAGCGTTCGCTTTCTTGTCGATACTGGCGCGACAATGGTTTCGCTGGGGGCCTCCGATGCCAGCCGTATCGGCATCGACTGGCGCAAGGGGCAACCGGGAATGGCACAGACGGCCAACGGCATGGCGCGAGCATGGAAGGTCAGGCTCGACAACGTACGTGTTGGCGACATCACGTTGAACGGGGTGGATGGTCTGGTGCACGAGAGTGATATGCCCATCGCGCTGCTCGGAATGAGCTTTCTGTCACGCACGGAAATGCGCAACGAAGGCTCGACGATGACATTGAAGAAACGTTTTTGAGGAGATGGCGATGCCCCATCGGGATCAGGAAATTGCAATGCTGCGTCGCGAAGTTGAGATGTTGATGAGTGAGCGCGATCTGTTGCTGCGCGTCGCAGGCTCCGCTGCTGCATTGATTGCCAGCCTCGACAGCAAGCGTCTGCCGGTTGGTGCGGTCGAGGCGGCCGATCTGGTCGCTACCACCATCAATCAGCTGTCCGAGGAATCCTTGCAGGATGCGCTGGGTTCGGTTCACGCCGAGATCGAAGAAGAGGGGAGCGACTGAGATCCATGGCCGAAGCGCTGGATCTTGTTCGCCTGCGTGCCTGCCTGTCGCCCCGCCCGGGAAATCTCGGGAACGTATTCGAGGATGGACCGCCTGACGCCGCCATGACGCCGGCAGCCGTTCTTTTCCCGATCGTGTTGCACGACGATTCGCCGACTGTCCTGCTGACCCGGCGCACCGACCATTTGCGTGATCACGCCGGACAGATCAGCTTTCCGGGCGGCCGTGTCGAAACAAGCGACGCCGGGCCGGTCGACGCGGCGCTGCGCGAGACGGAGGAGGAAATCGGCCTGCCCGCCCGACAGGTCGAGATTGTCGGCTATCTCCCCGAGTACCGCACCGGGACCGGATTTGCCGTTACGCCAGTGGTCGGCTTTGTCAGCCCCCCCTTGTCCTTGTCACCCGATCCCTTCGAGGTGGCCGAGGTTTTCGAGGTTCCGCTGTCCTTTCTGCTCGACCCGGTGAATCATCGTCAGCACGAAATTCACTGGCGCGGCCGGCAACGGCGCTATTTCGCGATGCCTTACGGTGATCGCTTCATCTGGGGTGCCACGGCGGGAATGATTGTTTCGCTTTGCCGGAGGCTGGCCTTGCTTCCCCCTGATTAACGGGCTGCGCGTTTTTTTCCTGGATCATGCGCGGCCCATTGGGGTGCTGCTTGCGCCATCCGAAATGCCCGGGAATGCCCGCAGAATTGTGTTATCTTCAAAAGCTGAACACAACAACGAGGCGCCTCGCGCCCTGCTCCCTTGAGTCTCGTTTCCCTTGTTCTTGCACTCCTTATCGAACAGGCGCGCCCCCTGCGCTATCGCCAGTTCGTGTTCGAGCCCGTCTCGCGGCTTGCCGATACGCTTGATGGTCTGTTGAATGCCGGTGAACGCAGGCACGGACTGATCGCCTGGCTGATCGGTGTCGGCGGACTGACGGCTTTGGCCGGGCTCGTCTTTGCGCTCCTCTACACGCTCAATCCCCTGCTGGCACTTGCCTGGAACGTACTGGTCCTTTACCTGACGATGGGGTTCCGCCAGTTCAGCCACTACTACACGGATATCCAGCTCGCACTACGCATGCAGGATCTGCCGCGAGCGCGTCAATTGCTTGGTGAGTGGCGTGGGCGATCCGCGGACGGCTTGTCGTCGGGCGATGTCGCGCGGCTGGCGATCGAGGAGGCGCTGGCGTCATCTCATCGCCATGTCTTCGGCGTACTATTATGGTTCGTGCTGCTTCCCGGGCCTTGTGGTGCAGTTCTTTACCGGGCAGCCGCAATTTTTGCATCGCATTGGCGAAGTGGTCAGGGAGAGGCGGATACGGGTGATTTCGGGCGCTTTGCGGAACAGGCGTTTACGTTTGTCGACTGGCTACCCCTGCGCGCCACTGCGGCCGCTTTCGCTGTCGTAGGTGATTTCGAGGATGCGGTCTACTGCTGGCGTACGCAGGCCGGCGACTGGCCGGATGACGAAATGGGCATCGTCCTGGCCAGTGGCGCGGGCGCGCTTGGCGTCCGCCTCGGCATGCCGGTGGTAGAGAGCGGCGAGTTTGCGGATCGTGCTGAACTCGGCACCGGCGAGGATGCTGATGTCGATTTCATGCAGAGCGCGGTGGGTCTTGTCTGGCGCGCCGTGGTACTGTGGTTGTTGCTGTTGCTGTTGTTGGGGCTTGCCAGTCTGGTGGGCGCTTGATGTAGTCGAAATCTAGTCGTTAAGAGAGGTAAAAAAATGAGCAAAGAAGTCGTTGTCCTCAGCGCAGTTCGTTCCCCGATTGGTGCTTTTGGCGGTTCGCTCGCCGACATGGATCCGTGCGATCTCGGCGGTATCGTCATGAAGGAATCGATCGCCCGTTCTGGCGTCGATCCGCAGCAGATCAACTATGTCACCGTCGGCACGACGATGCCGGTCGATTCCCGCTACGCCTATGTTTCGCGCGTGGCCTCCATCCAGGCCGGCCTGCCGATGGATTCCGTCGCCATGCAGGTTTCCCGCCTGTGTTCCTCGGGCCTGCAGGCCATCGTCACCACCGCACAGAACATCATGCTTGGTGATTGCGAATACGGTATCGGCGGCGGTGTCGAAGTTATGTCGAAAGTCGCCTACCTGATGCCGGCGCTGCGCTCCGGTGCTCGCATGGGCGATGCCAAGGCCATCGACGCAATGGTGGCCGTGCTGACCGACCCGTTCGGCGTTGGCCACATGGGTATTACCGCTGAAAACCTGGCGGCCAAGCACGGCTTCAGCCGCGAAGACCAGGATGCCTTTGCCGTCGAATCGCAGCGTCGCGCCGCTGCCGCCATCGACGCCGGCCATTTCAAGTCCCAGATCCTGCCGATCGTGAAGCAGACCCGGAAGGGTGATGTCGTATTTGATACCGACGAGCATCCGAAGCGCGGCACGACCATGGAGTCGCTGGCCAAGATGAAGCCGGCCTTCAAGAAGGACGGCACGGTCACTGCCGGCAACGCCTCCGGCATCAACGACGGCGCTGCCTTCTTTGTCCTTGCCGCCGCGGATGCTGCCGCCAAGGCCGGCCACAAACCAATGGCGCGTCTGGTCTCCTACGCCGTTGCTGGCGTGCCGAACGACGTCATGGGCGAAGGCCCGATCCCGGCGACGCAGCTGGCGCTGAAGAAAGCCGGTCTCAAGCTCGACCAGATGGACGTCATCGAGTCGAACGAAGCCTTTGCCGCCCAGGCGCTCACCGTCACCAAGGTGCTTGGCCTTGATCCGGCGAAGACCAACCCGAACGGCGGTGCCATCGCCCTTGGTCACCCGGTCGGCTGCTCGGGCGCGTTCATTGCCACCAAGGCGCTCTACGAACTGCAGCGCGTCGGCGGCAAGTACTGCCTGGTGACGATGTGCATCGGGGGCGGCCAGGGTATCGCCGCCATCTTCGAACGCGTGTAAGATAAGTTTCACAATAGCAGGAAGGCCCGGTGGGAGCCGGAGGAAGTATTTCCGGCTCCCACCGGGCTTTCATTTTCGCCCAACCCCGACGGCATGCCATTCAGCGAAACCGACATCAGCCTGGTGCGCAGTTCTGCACTCATGCGCGGATTGCCCGCATCCCCCTTGTTCGAGGGGCCGTTGCGCGATCCGGCCAATCATTTGCTGGCGCCGGCAGATACGGTCGTCATCGCGGCCGGGACAAGGGCCCCGGGTTTGCATCTGGTGGCGCATGGCACTGTGGAAATGGTGGTGGCGCCGGCGGATGGCAGCGAAAAGATTGTCGATTTCGCGCGTGCTGGCGGCATGTTTGCCGAGGAGTCGTTGTTCGAGGCGCAGCCGGTTCGCTACACCGCGCGCACGCTGACGCCCGCTGCGATACTGCGGCTCCCGGAAAGCGTGATTACCGATTGGCTTGCTGCATCGCCTGAATTCTCTCGCCGTCTGATTGGCCTGCTTGCCGCGCGCACTGACTACCTGCAGAAGGATATGGTCACCTTCTGCACCAAGAGCGCGACTGCCCGCCTCGTTTGCTACCTCGTCTGCCAGTTCAACGAAACACCGCGCACGCCGGACGGATCGCTGTCATTGTCGATCACCGTGCCGCGCAGCAAGCTGGCCTCCCGGCTCGGTGTCAGCGATTCGCACCTGTCGCGGGCATTCAGGGAACTCGAAGATAAAGGGCTTATCGTGAAGCAGCGTAACGGTATTTACATTCCCGACGTGCAGGCCTTGTCGCAGTATGTCTGCCCCGCCGGATGCGACTGGTGATTCGGGTCTGTTCTCATTCACTCGCAATTCACCGGATGAATGAAAACAGCGCCTACTGGTAAGCCGGAATTTCGCCGCGTAGCCACGCATCGAGCAATTCGCACTCCTTCATCTCGATCCGCGCCAGAAACTCGCTGGCCCTGCCCATCTGGCGGAAGGTCGTAAACCCGCGTTCAAGAAAGTCGTGCAGTTCACCGAGCCCCACTGCATGGGCCGGGCCGCGCATCAGTTTGATGGCGCCCGCGATCAGTGGCTTGCGCGCCAGCGCTTCGAGCGCCTCCCCCGTTTCGATGATCAGATCGATCTGCCGTCGCCGTGCCGGGCGTCGGCCAACCGTCTGGAAGGCTGCGGCGTACGCTGCATCGTCAAGAGTCGCAATGGTGCCGCGCCGGCGCAGTTCGTCGACCATGCGTGCATCGAGATCCTCGGAGAGCGCATCCAGTTCGATCGCCAGTGACAGTGTGCCGAGTCCGGAAACGGGAAGCGCCTTCGCGAGCATCGGCAGGATGCGTTCTATTTCGTGGTCGCGCGCGGAGAAATCCTTGGGGCCGTAGAGGTCAGATAGAAAGAAGCCAGCCGCTGCGCCAAAGCGCGGGTGGGCGAGCAAATCCGGGTAGGTTCGCGCCAGACGCCCGGCCTGCCATGCTCGCAACGCGTCGCGCTCGCTGGCGCGCACCGGATCGGCAGCGGCATTTCGACGCAGTCCGGCGGCAAGTTTCAGATCGCGTGCGATGCGGGTAGCAAGCTCGGCTTTCTCCGCCGACGTTTCTTCATCACGCTCAACAGTCATGCGTCAAATTATCCGGCTGCAATGAAACGGTGTTTAGAGCGACTCGCCTAGCAGCACAAAGGGGTCACGACTACACTGGCGATGAACCGAGGAGATTCCGGATGGATGATTTGTCGCAGCGTTTTGCCCGCCTGCAGGAGGCCTCGCGCGCCGAAATCGAACCGCCGCTGGCATTGCGGCTGCGGCGGCTTGACGCGTTGGCGGCGTTGGTGCGCGACAACATCGATGCCTTCGCTGCGGCCATTGCTGCCGATTTCGGGCATCGTTCGCGCGAAGAGACGCGCCTGCTGGAGATTTTTCCCAGCCTGGAAGGCATCAGGCATGCGCGCCGCCACCTGCGGCGCTGGATGCGCCCGCAGCGGCGGCCGGTGTCGCTCTGGTTCCAGCCGGGGCGGGCGCAGGTGCGCATGCAGCCGCTGGGCGTCGTCGGCATCATCGTTCCCTGGAATTACCCGCTTTATCTGGCGATCGGCCCGCTGACCGCGGCGCTGGCGGCCGGCAACCGGGCGATGGTGAAGATGTCCGAATTCACCCCGGCGACGGCGGCCTTGCTTGCCGATCTCGTCATTCGCCATTTCAGCGATGATGAAGTGCTTGTCGTTCAAGGCGATGCTGCCGTCGCGCAGGCGTTTTCGCATCTCCCCTTCGATCATCTCCTGTTTACCGGTTCCACGGCGGTCGGTCATCACGTGATGCGCGCTGCTGCAGATCATCTGACACCGGTGACCCTGGAACTCGGCGGCAAATCGCCAGTGATCGTGGCCCCCGATTTTCCGCTCGAGCGCGCCGCCGAGCGCATCGTTGTCGGCAAGTGCCTGAATGCGGGGCAGACCTGCATCGCCCCCGATTACGTGCTGGTGCCGGCAGGGCGCGAAGCGGCATTCATCGCTGCGGCGCGCGCGGCAGTGGCGCGTTGCTACCCCGATCTTGGAACGACACCGGATTACAGCGCCATCGTCAACGATCGTCACTATGCGCGTCTCGTCGGCTATCTTGACGAAGCACGTGAACGTGGTGCGCGTATCGAGCCGCTTGCCGGCGTGGAACCGGATCCCGCCCGTCGCCGTTTGCCGCCCGTCGCCGTGCTCGGCACCGACGACAGCATGCGCATCATGCAGGAGGAGATTTTTGGTCCCCTGTTGCCGGTCATTCCCTACGCCGATTTCGATGCAGCCATTGCCTTCGTCAATGCGCGGCCGCGACCGCTGGCTCTCTACCTGTTCGATGACGATGGCGCTCGCGTCGAACGCGTGCTCGCGGAAACGATCTCGGGCGGTGTCACGATCAATGACACGCTGCTGCACATTACCCAGGACGAGTTGCCCTTCGGTGGTGTCGGCCCCAGCGGCATGGGTCACTATCACGGGCACGCCGGATTTCTCGCCCTGTCGAAACAGAAAGCCGTGTTCCGTCAGTCGCGCCTTTCCGGGATCGGGCTTTTCCGGGCGCCCTATGGCGCGCGCTTCGAGCGCCTGATCCGGCTGTTGCTGCGATGACGCCGCTTGTATCGCGCCGGCAATTCATCAAGGCAGGCTTAGCCGGCAGCCTCCTCCTTGCCTTTGCCGGACACGCTCAGCAGGCGCGTGCCGCCGATGATGGCACAGGCGCGATGCTTGCTGCCGTGGCCGGCGTCATCCTGGAGGGCATGCTTCCCGAGCATCCGGCCCGCCGTCGTGCCGTGCTCAGCGAAACCGTGGCCGGTATCGACCAGGCCGTCGCCGGGCTGGCACTGAATACCCGCAAGGAGGTCGGCGAGCTCTTTTCGCTGCTGACGATCGCGCCGGTGCGCCGACTTCTCGCGGGCGTTTCCGCACCGTGGGCCGAGGCGCAGCCTGCGGAGATCGCCGCCTTTCTGGAGCGCTGGCGTTACGCTCGCTTTGCGCTGCTGCAGAGCGCTTACGCAGCCTTGCACGATCTGGTGCTCGGCGCCTGGTATGCGCGCCCCGATACCTGGGAAGCCATCGGCTACCCGGGGCCGCCGGAGGTGTTCTGATGGCGTCCAACATCCGCGACACGATGCGCGAAGGCCTCGCGGCCGGCTGGAAGCACATTGATGCATCGCGCCTCACCGAGGATCTTCTGCTCGATACCGATGTGCTGATCGTCGGTAGCGGCGCTGGCGGTGGCGTTGCTGCCGAGATTCTCAGCGCGGCGGGGCTGGATGTGGTGATCGTCGAGGAAGGTCCGCTGTGGACCACCCGCGATTTCCGCATGCGCGAGGGCGAGGCCTACCCCAACCTGTATCAGGAATCGGCGGCCCGCAAGACGGCCGACAAGGCGGTTAACATCCTGCAGGGGCGCTGTGTCGGCGGTTCGACGACCGTCAACTGGACCAGCAGCTTCCGCACACCTCCGGCGACACTTGCCCACTGGCAGCAGGCGCTCGGATTGAAATCGCTGTCCGTGGAAGCGCTGACGCCGTGGTTCGCCACCATGGAGGCGCGCCTTGGCGTACGTCCGTGGGATGTCGAGCCGAACGAGAACAACGCGATTCTGGCGCGCGGCGCCCGGCAACTCGGCATCCGTGCCGATGTGATCCCCCGCAATGTCCGCGCCTGCTGGAACATTGGCTACTGCGGCACGGGCTGTCCGACTGCCGCCAAGCAGTCGATGCTGACGACCACGCTGCCGGCGGCGCTGGCACGCGGTGCCACGCTGATCAGCCGCCTGCGTGCCGAACGCCTGATTCCCGATGGCCGCCAGCGCATCGCCGGCCTGCAAGGACGGGCGCTGTTGCCGGACGGCCTGCGCGCGGGCCCCTATGCCGTCCGCATCCGTGCGCGGCATGTGGTCCTCGCTGCCGGGGCCATCGGCTCGCCGGCCTTGCTTTTGCGCAGTCGCCTCGCCGATCCGCATGGCCGGGTGGGGCAACGCACCTTCCTGCACCCCACCGTGGTCTCCGCCGGCGTCTTTGCAGCGCGGGTGGATGGCTACGCCGGGGCGCCGCAGTCGATCTACTCCGATCATTTTCTCGAACAGGGGCCGATCGATGGCCCGCTCGGTTTCAAGCTTGAAACGCCGCCGCTGCACCCCGTGCTCTATTCGACCACGCTGCAGGGGTTTGGCGCTGCGCATGCGACGAAAATGCGCGACTTCCCGAACGCGCAGGTGATCATCGCGCTGGTGCGCGACGGCTTCCATCCGGAAAGCGTCGGCGGTCGCGTTCGCCTGCGCAGCGATGGCTCGCCCTTCCTCGACTATCCCCTCAACGCGGTGTTCTGGGAGGCGGCGCGGCGGGCGTTGCTGGCGATGGCCGAGATCCAGTTCGCCGCGGGTGCGGGCCGTGTCACCCCGGTGCATGAGGATACGGCGGGTTATTCCTCGTGGGCCGAAGCGCGCGAGGGGATCGCGACCCTTGCCATGCAGCCGCGCCGTTGCCGGGTGGTGAGTGCACACGTCATGGGGGGCTGCGCGATGGCTGACACGCCTGCGCGCGGCGTTGTCGATCAGCATGGACGTCATTTCCATATCGGGAACCTCACCGTCTGCGACGGTTCGCTGTTCCCGACGAGCCTGGGCGCGAACCCGCAGCTGTCGATCTACGGCCTGGCCGCCCGCAATATGACGCGACTGGCTGCCGAACTCACCGGAAATCCTGTGCCGGCCGCAGCGGGCAACGAGGGGTAGTTCATGCTGGCCATCGCCCTGCGCTTGTCGCTCCTCTGCGAACTGCTGATCTACGGCGTCTTTGCGAGCCGCGCCCTGTCGCTGGCACCCGCAGCATCGGCGCTGGCTGCCTGTGCCGTGCTGCTCGGACTGCGTGCCGGCATCATCGCGGTGACCTACGTCTTCGCCTACGCCGCGCATTCACCTGCGCCGCGACTCGGCCTCGTCCGGGCCGGCGCGATGGCGTTCCGCGAGTACCTCGCGTTCCTTGTCCTTTTCCTGCTCATCCAGCCGTTCGAGCGGCAATGGATGGGGCAGGACAATGTGCGGCCCGGTCGCCCGTTGCTGATCCTGATCCACGGCTACGGCTGCAACCGCGGCGCCTGGTGGTGGCTGCGCCGCCGACTGGAGGCTGCCGGCTTCGCGGTGGCAACGCTCAATCTGGAGCCCGTTTATGCCGACATCGACAGCTACGTCGCTCGCCTCGCCGAGCGCATCGCAAGCGCGTGCCGCGATAATGCGTGCGACAAGGTAACGCTGGTTGGCCACAGCATGGGGGGGCTCGTCGCACGTGCCTATTTGGCGAAATTCGGCGCGACGCACGTCCGGCAACTGGTGACGATCGCGACGCCGCACGCCGGCAGCGTGCTGGCGCGGCTCGGGATGGGGCGCAACGCCCGGCAGATGGAACCCGGTTCGCCATGGTTGGGTGCGCTGTGGCGAGGCGGCATGCCGATACCGGTCGCCTCGATCCGAAACAGCCACGACAACTTCGTGATGCCGCAGGACAACCAGCGACTCCCCGCCGCCGCAGATCTCGAATTGCCGGCAACCGGGCACCTTGCCGTACTTTTTTCCGACGCGGCCGCAGAGATGCTGCTTGCGGTGCTGAACGAGCGCGCCTGAGCAATGGCGGCACGGCCGCTATCCACTCGGGCCCGGTTCTGCCAGAATCCAGTCGCGGCGTAGGGAATGCGCGCATCGATGGCAACGATCTGGGAGGGCAGGCTATGACCCGGCTATCTCGTATTCTGATGGTATGGCTCTGTGCGGCATGCGCGCCGCTTGCCGCACAGACGGTGTATGAGTCGAAGAGCGGCGGCAGCAAGGTCTATTCGGACCGGCCATTGCCCGGAGGAAAGGCGGTCGAACTGAAGCCCTTGAATGTCATTGAGCCGGTGCCCGTCGAGGCTGCAGCGGCGAAGCCGCAGCCGGCCGAGCGCAAGGACCCGCTGGAAAAGGCGCTGCCGCGCTACAAGACGTTTGCTGTCGTCTTTCCCGAGGCCAACGGTAGTGTCGCCGCCAACAACGCGACCTTTGAGGTTCGCGTCAGCGTTGATCCGCCCTTGCAGGTTGGCGAGGGCCACGCCTTTCGCCTGCGCATGGACGGGCGCGAGGTGCCCGGACGCTACACCGCCACCGAGATGATGGTTCCGCCAGAGTTCTTTGGCGACGTGATGCCGGCGGGTGCCCAGCAGCATGTGATCGAGGCGTCGGTCGTCGATCTGCAGGGCAATGTGCTGATCACGGCAGCGCCGGTGAATTTTCAGACGCGCTTTGTCAACGTGCTGCAGCGCCCGCATGGCATGCGCCCGATGCCCAAGCCGCTTCCCGCGCAGGCGCCACCGCAATCCTTGGAAGGCAAGCGTGTTGAGCGTCCCGCGAAAGAGCCCGAGCGCGAACCGGTCCGCCCGGTGAAATGATTCGCAGGGGCGATCGGAACTGCAAAGCGGGAGCCCTTAACTTAGCGACGGGTACGCGCTGGTTTCAGTGAAACGGCGACGGCATCGAGATAGTCGAGGGTGACTCGGTCGCCGATCTTGACGGCGGCCAGCGCCTTGCGATCGGCGACCAGTACGTCGATGACGTGATCGCGCCCTTCCTTCAGCGTTGCGAATCCCTTCTTGTCATCGATGGCGACGATATCCGCAGTGGTACGCTTCTTTCGTTGCACGCCAGTCTGCTTCTTCGCTGCTGCAGCCTCCGGTGTACTTTCCTCTCCGTTTGCGGTCAGCTTGGTTATCGTCAGCGCGCGCGCCCGACCATAGACCGCGATCATGAAATCTCCCGGTTTGATCTGCGCAAGGTTGCGTACCGCAGGATCAGCGACCACGCTGAACGTGTTACCGTCGTCACGCTTGAGCGTCAGGGTGCGCGCTCGTGTGTCGAGTGCCATCACTTCGACTGCCGAGCGGATCGTTTCCGCTCCGGCGCCCGCTGGCTTGCGTATTCTCGCTGGCGTTGGCGCGTCGTCCGCCAGGGCGGGCAGCGCCGGGGCCAAGAGCAGGACAGCGGCCAACAGGCCGCACTGGATTTTGAGCATCAAGCTATCCGTGACTGGTTCAGAAGTGGATGCCGCGCATTATCTGGGAGAACGCGATCTGGTCGGCGCTCGGCATCGACGGCAGAAGGCCTTTTTCCTTGTGCTGGGAAGCATCGGAGTCCGGGAACATGCGGAAACTGGTATTCATCACGATCTGCGCGACACGCGGCATCGTTGCGTGCAGAACCTGACCGAAGATGCCGAGGCGGGTCGCAATGCGGACATGCTTGTGCACGATTGCATCGGCGACCAGATTGGCGGCGTCTTCCGGCGACAGTGTCGGTACGTGATCGTAGAGCTTGGTTGGTGCGATCATCGGCGTGCGTACCAGCGGCATGTTGATTGTCGTGAAATGGATGCCGCGGTCGGCAAACTCCGAGGCTGCGCAACGGGTCCACGAATCGAGCGCCGCCTTCGAGGCAACGTAGGCCGAGAAGCGCGGTGCATTGGTCAGCACGCCGATCGACGAGATGTTGATGACGTGGCCGCCTCGCCGTTCGATCATCTTCGGCAACAGGCCCATGGTCAGGCGCAGGGCGCCGAAATAGTTGAGTTGCATGGTCCGTTCGAAGTCATGGAAGCGGTCGAAGCTGTTCTCGATCGCGCGGCGGATCGAGCGCCCGGCGTTGTTGACGAGAATGTCCACGCCGCCATGGTCGGCGACGATCTGCTGTACCAGCTTGTCCACCTGCGCAAACTCCGTGATGTCGCCATCATAGGTGTGCAGCGCGTGGCCATTTGCCTCAAATTCACGCTTCGTTGCGGCCAGTTGCTCCCGGTCGCGCGCCACGGTGATGACCGTAGCGCCGGCTTCGGCAAGTTTCCACGCCGTTGCCTTGCCGATACCGCTCGAAGCGCCGGTGATGAGTACGACCTTGCCGGCGACCTGACCCTTCAAGGTCCGGTCGATCGACAGATCGGGGTCGAGGTGGCGCTCCCAGTAGTCCCACAGGCGCCATGCGTAGCTGTCCAGCGGCGGCACTTCGATGCCGCTGCCTTTCAGCGCGCGCAGCGTTTCCCGGCAATCGAAGCGCGTCGGGTAGTTGATGAAGGTGAGGATGTCGTCCGGTAGCCCCAGATCCTTCATGACTGCATGGCGAATGCGCCGTACCGGCGTGAGCGCGAGCAGGGCCTTGCGCATATGCCTCGGAATGAAGCCGAGCAGCGCGGCGTTCACGCGCATCGCCATTTCCGGTGCGTGCGCAGCGCGGGCAATGGTGTTCAGCAGATCGCCGACGCGCATCGGCGTAGGATCAACCAGATGGAAGCACTTGCCGTCCTCATTGCGCAGATGTGCGATGTGGTCCACGGCATTGACCACGAAATCGACGGGTACCACGTTGATGCGCCCGCCCTCGAGGCCGATCGTCGGCATCCACGGCGGCAGCATCTTGCGCATCTTCTGGATCAGCTTGAAGAAATAATAGGGACCGTCGATCTTGTCCATTTCACCCGTACGCGAGTCGCCGACCACGATGGCGGGCCGGTAGATGCGCCACGGCAGCTTGCACTCGCGGCGCACGATGCCCTCGGAATCATGCTTGGTGCGGAAGTAGGGGTTGTCGAGTCCTTCAGCTTCCTCGAACATGTCTTCCCGGAAGAGGCCCTCGAAAAGCCCCGCTGCGGCGATCGAGCTAAACAGGTGGAAGTGCTTGGCAGCGATCGCCTCGGCGAACTGTACGGTGTTGCGAGTGCCGTCGACATTGGCGCGCTGCTGGGATTCGGCGTCGGCCTTGAGGTCGTAGATCGCGGCGAGGTGGAAAAAGTGCGTGATCTTCTTCGCGAGCTTTTTCTGCTCGGTCTTGCTTACGCCGAGCAGTGGCTGGGTCAGGTCGCCAATCACCGGAATGGCCCGCGAGGCGTCGACACCCCAATAGTCGCGCAGCTTGTCGATGACCTCGGCTTCGTTGCTGCGCACGAGGAAGTAGACGACGCTGCCTTCCCGTTCGAGCAGCTTGCGTACCAGTCGCTTGCCGATGAAGCCACTGGCCCCGGTGATGAAGTAATTCATGTTGTCTCCTTGCAAGTTGTTCTGTTTATTGATGAAAACTAGAGTATGCCACCTAGGTGATTAGTGTGCCCCCTCTAGATTTTCTCACTACACTGACATCGTCAGACAGGCAGGGCGCAATGGATCGACGAAACTCCCTACCAATCGCAATGGCCTGCCTCGTCGTATGTTAAACCGTCATTTTCCATCAGGAGGATATTATGGCCAAGAAACTCAAGGCGCTCGCGGGCGCAGTTGCTGACAATCAATTCGCGCTGACCGTCAAGGACTCGGCACACCAGATCTGGCTGGCCGGACTGGGCGCGTTCGCCAAGGCGCAGGAAGAGGGCAACAAGGTGTTCGACGCCCTCGTCAAGGAGGGCGAGAGCATTCAGGCGCGTACGCGCAAGGTTGCCGACGAGAAGATCGCTGAAGTCGCCGGTCGGGCGGCAGGAACCTGGGATCGACTGGAAACCGTGTTCGAGGAGCGTGTTGCACGTGCGCTCGGTACCTTGGGCGTCCCGACGAAGAAGGACATCGATCGGCTCTCCAAACGTGTCGCCGAGTTGACCGCTGCCGTGGCGGAGTTGAGCGAAGGCAAGGCCGCTCCTGCGGCGAAGCCGGTTCCTTCCGCGACGCGTGCCGCTGCCGCGAAGAAAGCCCCTGCTGCCAAGAAACCTGCCGCCAGCAAGAAAACCGTCTGATCCCTGAACGGGGAGCAGCATGGGCATCGTCAATGAAGCGAGAGCAGCTCTGCGGTCTGGTGCGCTCTCGCGCAGGAAGGGTCGGGCACCGATAGGTCTGGCGCTCGCGGGCGGCGGGCCGCTTGGCGGCATCTACGAAGTGGGTGCGCTGGCGGCGTTGGAGGAGGCCTTCGACGGACTTGATTTCACGGAGATCGACATCTTCGTCGGGGTCAGTTCCGGAGGTTTCATTGCCGCCGCCCTCGCCAACGGCATGTCGCCGGCGAAGCTGGCCCGCATGCTGGTCGAGAACGATGCCGAGGAGGTTTTCGACCCGGATACGCTTTTGCGCCCGGCCATCGGTGAGTATTTCCGGCGTGCCCTCTCGGTGCCGCCACTCTTGCTTGACGCCTTGCGCCATTACCTCGGCGATCCTTGGCATAGCGGCCTGCTTGAATCATTCCAGCGCCTCTCGCACGCGATACCGACGGGCATTTTCGATAACGCCGGCATCGACCGCCTGTTGCGGCGGATGTTCTCCACGCGCGGTCGTTCCAACGATTTCCGCGAGTTGAAGCGCAAGCTCTATCTGGTGGCGACGGATCTGGATACCGGTGAGGCCATCGAATTCGGAGCGCCCGGTTACGATCACGTCCCGATTTCCACGGCCGTGCAGGCGAGTGCTGCCTTGCCCGGCCTTTTCCCGCCCGTCGAGATCGGCGGCCGTTTCTACGTCGACGGTGCGCTGATCAAGACACTGCACGCCTCGGTTGCCCTGCGGCAGGGGGCGGAGCTCGTGCTCTGCATCAATCCACTGGTGCCCTTCGACTCTGATCTGGCCGAGCATCGCGAGCACAAGCGCCGGCACAGCGTCGGCCATCTCGTCGAAGGCGGGCTGCCGGTTGTGCTCGCGCAGACCTTCCGGGCCATCATCCACTCGCGCATGCAGGTGGGCATGGATCGCTACCGGCACCTCCATCCCGGTGTCGATGTCGTGCTCTTCGAGCCGACGCGCGACGATGCCGACATGTTCTTCGCCAACGTGTTCAGCTACGCGAGCCGCAAGCGCCTTTGCGAGCATGCCTATCAACGCACCCGGATCGATCTCTATCGGCGTCGCCATGAGCTTGCGCCGCTTCTGGCTCGCCATGGCATCCGGCTCGATCTTGCCGTGCTGCGCGATCATCAGCGCAGCCTGCTGGCGCACGAAGGTGGTATTCCACTGTCGACCACCCAGCGCGCGCTGGAGGTAGCACTCGACGATCTCGATCATTGGCTGGCCGAGCGTTCGTTACGGTGAGCTGTGCTATCCTCGCCGGCGGAGACTGCACAAAAAAGCGCACACAAAAGAAAGGCCGGCGATGGACAAAAAACCGAAGCGCCGCACCCGCGAGCGAATCCTGGAAACCAGCCTGCGCTTGTTCAACGATTTCGGCGAACCGAATGTCACCACGACGGTCATCGCCGACGAAATGAACATCAGCCCCGGCAACCTCTACTATCACTTCCACAGCAAGGATGAGATCGTCAACGCGCTGTTCTCCGATTTCGAGCGCGACATCGACAAGCTCTTTGGCGTCGTTGGCCGCCGCACCGCCAGCGTCGAGGACATCTGGCTGTTTCTGCACCTGCTGTTCGAGCTGATCTGGCGCCATCGTTTCCTCTATCGCGACCTTTCCGATCTGCTCACGCGCAACCGTCTGCTCGAAGTCCATTTCGGACGCATTCTGGAAAACAAGGTGGCCGCCGCGACACAGGCCTGCACCGCGCTGGTCGAGTCGAACGAGATGCGGGCCTCACCGGCGGAGATCGCCGCGCTGGCCAACAACATGGCGGCGCTGGCCACCTGCTGGCTTTCCTTCGAGTACGCGCGCAATCCTCGCCGGCAGATGACCGACGAATCGCTGGATCTGGCGGTTTATCAGGTGATGGCGATGCTGGCGCCCTTTCTCGTTGGCGACGCGCGCCGCTTGCTCGAACGTCTGTCGTCCGAATACCTGAAGTGAGATTTCCGCGGAGGTGATGCGATGAAGAAGGCCGCATGGCACAAGTTTCCCTATCCCGAGAAGGCCTACCAGTACGCCGGGGCCGCGCTGAAGAAAGCCTGGCCGCGACTGCACCGGGGGGATTGTGAGCCGTGGCCCGAGAGTGCCGCGGTGCAGGAGGCCTGGCGCGCCTACCACGCCGGTGATTTCGGCCGTGCTGTCGAAGTCGGCCTGAAGGAAGGGTTTGCCGGGTACAACGCCGCCAACAAGGCGGCGATGATCCATGCCAATTACCTGGAGGACGACGATGCGCACAAACTCGCCGCGTATCAGGAGATTGCCGCCCGCTGCGAGGAACTGCAGTCGGCTCAGCCGGACAACGCCAATGCGTGGTACTACCACGCCTATGCGCTGGGCCGTTACAGCCAGGGCATTTCCGTGGCCAAGGCGCTTGCTGAAGGCCTCGGCGGCAAGATCAAGCAGAGCCTGCTGCGGGCGATCGAACTCGCGCCAAAGCACGCTGATGCACGGATCGCGCTGGGCACCTGGCATGCCGAGGTGATCGACAAGGTGGGGGCGCTGGTCGGCGGCCTCACCTACGGCGCCAAAAAGGATGCGGGCAGCGAACTGCTTGCCGAGGCGCTGAAGCTCAATCCCGACTCGGCGATTGCGCGCACCGAGATGGCAAATGCGCTGGTCATGCTTTACGGAAAGGGCAAGCTGAAAGAGGCCGAAAAACTCTACGCCGAAGCCGCGGCCTGTGAAGCGGCCGACGCGATGGAGCGGCTCGATATCGAAGCCGCGAAGGCGGAGCTGGAGGACTGATTGCCCGACAGGCTGCTAGACCGCCAGACGCGAGTCCGCAGGCAGCAGGCTGAGCAGAAAATCCATCTGGTCGGCGAGGATGCGCCGGTTACGCAGGATCATCGCCTCGTAGACCGAAGGCGTGTAGGGCACGTACAGCATCATCATCCCCGCGCGCTCGGGCGTCTTGGCCCCCTTGCGCTGATTGCAGGGCTTGCACGCGGTCACGACGTTCTTCCAGTGATCTGCACCGCCACGCGAAACCGGGATGACATGGTCGCGCGTCAGCAGTTCCGGCCGCTTTTGGCGGCCACAGTAACAGCACAGGTGGAGATCCCGCTGAAAGAGCAGTGAATTGGTCAGTGCCGGCGCCTGCGGCTCCCACGCCTGTGGGTTGCGGCCGCGCAGCGCGAGAATGCTGCTGATGCTGATTTCCGAGCGTTCGCCCGTGAGCCGTGAACGACCACCGTGAAAGGTGAACAGAAACTCCCCCAGCTCACGATCCACACGCCCCGATGCCTTGCTGGCAACAGCATCGCGCCAGGTGATCCAGCCGCGCGGCGCGCCGGTGACGTCGACCGCAAGGATGAGCGGGACGACCGTCGCGGTGCCGGAACACGGCGGCGTGTCAGTCGCTGGCTGAGGCTGCATCACTTGCTTACCTCCTCTCGGTCGTTTGCTGGCTGCCGGAAGCGTACCAAAGTAATTCACTGCTGTTCAATCTTTCAAGTATTTCAGTTGATTGAATTTTTGCCGGCGCGCTATGCTTTCCCGCTGCAATGAAATCAGACCACCGCCAGCGGCCTTTGTTCGTCGCCCTCCTTGTCTCCTGTGCAGCCCATCTGCTGCTCGTGTTCGGCGGAGGCTTCGCGCGCCCCATGCCCATCACGGCTGAACGAAGTGCCGCTGCATCGGTACAGGTGCGAATTGCGGAATCCTTGCCCAACAGGGGGGCTGCAAGCGCCGTGGTGCCGCAGCCAACTTCCGTCCCGCGAAAGCTCGATCCCCCGGCAGCGAAGGTGCCGCCGCCTGCGCAGTCGCATACGACGCCCCCACGGCTTGCTGCGAACAAATCCATGAGTACCGTGCCGGCCCAGGCGGCGCCTGAAGCAAGGGAACCGGCTGCGGAAGCGGCCTCGGCGTCTGCTGCAGGTCCCGCCTCCTCCGGTGAGCCCGTCATCGGCGAGCCGGTCGCTGCCGATCTGCTGCGTCAGTACCGCCTCGACCTTGCCAGCGCCGCGAGGCGTTATCGGGCGTACCCGGCAGTCGCGCGGACGCGGGGCTGGGAAGGTGTGGTCGAATTGACCCTGAAAGCATCGCCGGGTCTGCCGCCCGCGGTGTCGGTCGGGCGGTCTTCTGGCCACGCCGTGCTCGATGCACAGGCTGAAGATACCTTGTCGCACGCGGTCCTCGCAGCCCCGATGCCCGAAGCGCTGCGCAGCAAGGCGTTTGCGCTGACCGTGCCGATCCGCTTCAGTCTGGAGGAGTAGTCGGCGGCACGAGGTCCGTCGTATGCACCGTTCCGCTGCGTTCGGCACGGCGGTCGTCCAGCCAGGCACGCAGTGCGAAGCTGACGCTGCGGAAAGCCATTTCCCGCCAGGGGATGTCGGCTTCGGCGAACAGCCTCGATTCCAGTGATTCGATACCGGGGGCATGTACGCCATCGATCAGGGCAGCCGTATAGAAGAGGTGTACCTGGTGGATGTAGGGAATGTTCACCAGCGCAAACAGGCGCTCGATGCGCACCTGCGCGCAAGCCTCTTCCAGCGTTTCGCGGGCCGCGGCCTCGGCAGTCGTTTCGGCGTTCTCCATGAAACCGGCGGGCAGCGTCCAGCGGCCATGGCGCGGCTCGATCGCGCGCCGGCAAAGCAGCACCTTGCCCTCCCATTCCGCGATGCAGCCAACGACCATTTTCGGATTCTGGTAATGGATGGTGCCGCAGCGGGTGCAGATGTGCCGGGCGATATTGTCGCCCTCAGGGATCGCATGCGTGACCGGCGCCCCGCAACTGCTGCAGAAATGGATCGGAGGATGGACGATGCTCATGGCGGAAGTCTAAACCAGTTGGCTTCGGGTAGCAGGCGCTCGATCGCCGAATCGTGGCGAAATTGTGGCAAACCTTCAGATGTGCAGCATTTTTCGCATTCTTCGCCGGCATCTGGCTACAATAGCGGAACAACAACGCCAGCCGCCGAGCGTGCGCGGGGGCCATCAAGGGTAAGGGTTTAAGGGGTAGCGCATGTTCCTGATCATCGGCTATGTCGTCATTCTCGCTGCCTCGCTCGGCACCTACGCGATTCACGGCAGCCTGCTTGCGCTCTGGGTTCCCACTGAATATGTCGCGATCGTCGGCCTGACCATCGGGGGATTCCTCGCTGGCAATGACATCAAATACATCAAGAAGACCGTCGGTGCACTGCCGTCCATCCTGAAGGGCTCCAAGTTCACCAAGGCGCTGTATGTCGATCTGCTGGCGATGCTCTTCGAGATTCTCTCCAAGGTGAGGAAGGAAGGCCTGATGTCGATCGAGGCGGATGTGGAAGATCCGCACGCAAGCCCGATCTTCAGCAAATATCCCACGTTGCAGAACGATCACCATGTGATGGAGTTCATCACTGATTATCTGCGCATGATGGTCGGTGGCAATCTCAATACGGTCGAGATCGAAAGCCTCATGGACATGGAGATCGAGACGCACCACCACGAAGTCGAGGTGCCTGGCCACGTGATGTCCAAGGTGGCCGACGGTGTACCGGCCTTCGGTATCGTCGTCGCGGTGATGGGCGTGGTAAACGTGATGGGTTCGGTCGGCCAGCCGCCGGCGGTGCTTGGCAAGATGATCGGTGGCGCGCTGGTCGGCACCTTCCTCGGTATTCTCGTTTCCTACGGTTTCGTGGCGCCGGTCGCTTCGCTGCTCGAACAGAAGGCGCATGAGGCTTCGAAGATCTATCAGGTGATCAAGGTCGTGCTGCTCGCCTCGATGTCGGGCTACGCGCCGCAGGTGGCCGTCGAGTTCGGGCGCAAGGTGCTCGAATCCGGTGTGCGGCCGAGCTTCCGCGAGCTTGAGGATGAACTCAAGGCGCGCAAGGGCAAGTGAGCGGACGGCTGACGTGAGACAGGATACGGGGCTCCGATGAGTGACGATTCGACACGCCCGATAATCATCAAGCGCAAGAAGGTGGTCGCCGGCGGCCACCACGGCGGAGCATGGAAAATCGCCTACGCCGACTTTGTCACGGCGATGATGGCCTTCTTCCTGCTCATGTGGCTGCTCGGGTCGACCGCGAAGGGTGATCTGCAGGGTATCGCCGATTTCTTCCAGAATCCGCTCAAGGTCGGAATGTCCGGAGGCTCCGGGGTCGGCGACGCATCGAGCGTTATTCAGGGCGGGGGCAAGGATCTCACACGCACTTCCGGCCAGGTCAAGGAAGGCGAAATCGAGGCGAAGCGGAAAACGATCAACCTCAAGGAAACCAATCAGGAGTTGCTCAGGAAGCAATTCGAGGAGCAGGAAAAGGCGAAGCTCAACGAGCTGAAGCAGCGCATCGAAAAGGTGATCGAGGGCAACCCGTCGCTCAAGCAGTTCAAGAACCAGTTGCTGCTCGATATCACCAGCGAAGGTTTGCGTATTCAGATTGTCGATGAGCAGAACCGGCCAATGTTCGATTCGAGCAGTTCCGAGTTGAAGCCCTATACCAAGGACATCCTGCGCGAGATCGGTCGTGCGCTGAATACCGTCAGCAATCGGGTTACGGTCTCGGGCCACACGGATGCCGCGCGTTTCGCGGGTGGGGAGAAGAGTTTTTCGAACTGGGAGCTGTCGGCCAATCGCGCGAACGCGTCGCGTCGCGAGCTGATCACCGGCGGCATGGATGAAAACAAGATCCTGCGTGTTGTCGGGCTTTCCTCGACTGTACTGTTCGACAAGAACGATCCGCTCAATCCGGTCAACCGCAGGATCAGCATCATCGTGCTGAACAAGAAGACCGAGGACGCCTTCCTCAACGAGGGCGAAGTGCCGACGGAAGATGTCGGTAGCGGGGAAGGCGCTGGCAGCGTATTGAGACAAGGTGCCGACGGCAACGGCCGTTCCGGCTGACCCGGGAATAGTCGCGCTGAATCGGCCCTCCGCAACCTGGAGGACGGGCGTGCAATAGGAGAGATGGCAGGATGACTGGAGACAAAAGCAGGCTGTTTGGCGTGATCTGGCTGGTTGTGGTTGCCGGCATTGCGGCGGCGGTCGAGCCGGCCTTGCGCAACGGCGTCTTCGTGGGAGCGGTCGTGGCAATGGCCGTAGGCTGGGTGTTCATTGCCGGCGCAGGCCATGGTGGGGCGACAGCAAGCGCGCAGGAGGATCAGGCCGCTCCGCAGATTCGCGGTGCGCTGGCGGATACGGGAACCACGCTCGTGCGCTGTGGCGAGGAGTTTTCTGCCCAGTTCGACAATACCCGGGGAGAGCTCGGTCGCGCCCAGCACATTTTCTCCGATGCAATTGCCAAGCTCATCGACAGTTTCAATGCGATGAGCGCGCAGACCCGGCGGCAACAGGAGCTGGGCCTGGAGATCGTCAGCAAGCATGGCGGGACGAACGGCGTCTCCGACTTCGAGCAGTTTGCGCGGCAGACCTCGGAAACCCTGCGTTCTTTCGTCGATAGCGTCATCGAGAACTCGAAACTGGCGATGGAACTGGTCGAGATGACCGACCGCATCGCCACCGAAATGCGGCAGATTCTCGGCATGCTCGGTGAGATCGAAGGCATTTCAAAGCAAACCAATCTGCTTGCGCTGAATGCGGCGATCGAGGCTGCGCGCGCCGGCGAGGCGGGGCGCGGGTTTGCGGTGGTTGCCGACGAGGTGCGCGATCTCTCCGGCAGGACCAGCCATTTCAGCCAGCAGATTCGCGGCCTGATGCAGAACATGCAGAAATCGATTGCCGATACTGAAACTGCCATCAACAAGATGGCCGCACAGGACATGACCTTTGCGCTGAAATCGAAGAGCGATGTCGAGCAGGCCATGAGCGACGTCGAGGAACTGAATCGCCATACCAGCGAGACGGTCGTCGAACTGAACAAGATTGCAGAGATCATGGAGAGCAGCGTCAATCAGGCGGTGGTGTCCTTGCAGTTCCAGGACATGGTCACGCAGCTGATCACGCACGTCAGCAAGCGCCTGGGCGAGCTGCAGGGCATCATGAACGAGATCGGTGGTGCCGGTCGCATTGCAGGGGCTGCCGCGCACGGGCTTTCCGCGGAGCAGGCCGGGCGCCTGCGTGTCCAGCTGTCCGGCATTGTCGCCACGCTCGGCAGCATTCATCACGTTATCGAAAACAACCCCGTCAAACAGCAAGGCTTCGCCAGCGGCGGCGTCGAGCTGTTCTAACCGAGAAGGAACTATCCATGGCCAAGACTGTGCTCTGCGTTGATGATTCCGCGTCGATCCGCCAGATGGTGGGTTTCACCCTGAAAAGTGCCGGCTATGATGTCGTCGAGGCGGTTGACGGCATGGATGGCCTCGACAAGGCCAAGGCAAAATCGGTCAATCTCGTGCTTACCGATCAGAACATGCCGCGCATGGACGGTCTGACGCTGATCAAAAACCTGCGCGGACTGCCACAGTACAAGGCCACACCGATCCTGATGCTGACGACCGAATCCTCCGACGCGATGAAGGCGCAGGGCCGTGCGGCGGGGGCTACCGGCTGGCTGGTCAAGCCGTTCGATCCGCAGAAACTGATCGAGGTGGTGAAGAAGGTCATTGGCTGATACCGGGCGGCCACCGATGGTGGTAGGCCGCGTTTCCAACGCTACAGAAGCGCAGAGGTAAGAATGACCATCGACATGAGTCAGTTTTACCAGGTGTTCTTCGAGGAAACCGCAGAGCATCTGGCGGCCATGGAGTCGCTGCTGCTCGGGCTCGATGTCGGCGCGCCTGACGACGAGGATCTCAACGCGATCTTCCGCGCCGCGCATTCGATCAAGGGGTCGAGTGGAACCTTCGGTTTCTCCGATCTCGCGGAAGTGACGCACGTACTCGAGAACCTGCTCGACCGCATCCGCAAGCACGAACTTCCGCTTCGCAACGACATGGTGGATGCCTTCCTCGCGGCGGGCGACACGCTGAAGGACATGCTGGCGGCGCACCAAGGAGCGGCAGCCGTGGAAGCCAGCGTCGTTGGCGACGTCTGTGCCCGGCTCAAGGCCTTGACCGGGGGCAGTGCCGTTGCCGTGCAAGGTGCGAGTCAGGCGGTAGCCGAACCGCAGCCGGCTGCAGGCGCAACCGGCGCCGCGGGCGCAAGCGACTTGCCGAGCTACGATATCGAGTTCCTGCCGACGCTGGAGGCTGCTGCCGACCATCAGGCACTGCCGAACCTCCTGCAGGAACTAGGCAGCCTGGGCGCCCTCGACATTCTCCAGCAGCCGGCGACCGACGAACCCGGGCCCTGGCGCCTGCGTCTGGTGACCAGCCAACCGCAGGAAGCGTTCGCCGATCTCATCGACTTCGTGTCGGAGCGTGATGCATGGCGGGTGCAACCGACGACGCCCGCACTCGCGGAGACCGACGAGGCGTTTGGTCTATTTGAACCGGTTGTCGCCGACGACAGCTTCGGGTTCTTCGAGCCATTGCCCGAGGCGCAGACCCCTTCATCCGCTGGCATCGGGGCCAGCCAGCCAGTGCTCATTGGAGAGCAGGGCGATGGCTATGGCTTTTTCGAACCCGTCGAAGCATCCACGCCGGAAGCCCCAGCGAATGCGGGCTCGGTGGCCGAAGAAGGCGACGGTTTTGGTTTCTTCGAGCCGGTGCCGGCGCCTGTCGTCGAAGCCACCGCTCCCGCTCCCTCTGCCGATGCTGCGCCGCCCACGGTGGTGCCCACGACTGCCACAGCGGCGCCTACGCCACGCGAAACCAGGGCCAAGCCGGCGGCGGTGGCGGGGGAGGCGGCCTCGATCCGCGTCAGCGTCGAGCGCGCCGATCAGTTGATCAATCTTGTCGGCGAACTGGTGATCACACAGGCGATGCTGCTGCAGTGTGCCACGCAGATGGGCGATGCTGCGCCGGAGGCGCTCAGTAATGGCCTCGCGCAGCTGGAACGCAATACGCGCGGATTGCAGGAAGCGGTGATGTCTATCCGCATGATGCCGATCTCCTTCGTTTTTTCGCGCTTCCCGCGCGTCGTCCGCGATCTCTCGTCGAAGCTCGGCAAGCAGGTCGAACTGAAAATGAGCGGCGAGAGTACCGAGCTCGACAAGGGTCTGATCGAACGCATTGCCGATCCGCTGACCCACCTGATCCGCAACAGCCTCGACCACGGCATCGAGTTGCCGGAGCAGCGCATTGCTGCCGGCAAGCCGGCCAGTGGCACGATCACGCTGAAAGCGGCGCATCAGGGGGGCAATATCGTCATCGAGGTCGGCGACGATGGCGCCGGCTTGAATCGCCAGCGTATCCTCGCCAAGGCGCGCGAGCGCGGCTTCCAGGTGTCAGACCAGATGAGTGATGGAGATGTCTGGGGCCTGATTTTCGAGGCTGGCTTCTCGACCGCGGAAGTCGTCACCGATGTGTCCGGTCGCGGTGTCGGCATGGATGTCGTGCGTCGCAACATCCAGTCGATGGGTGGGCGCATCGAAATTGAGAGCATGCAGGGCATCGGTACGCGGATGACGGTACGCTTGCCGCTGACGTTGGCGATTCTTGACGGCATGTCGATTGCGGTAGGCGAGCATATCTATATCCTGCCGCTCTCCTACGTCATCGAGTCCTTGCAGGCGGAACCCGGCGATATCCGAACGCTTTCGAACCAGGCGCGCGTCATCCAGGTGCGCGGCGAATACCTGCCGGTCGTGTCCCTGCACGAACTGTTCAGCATTCCGGGGGCTGAAACCGACTTCAGCAAGGGCATCCTGATCGTCATCGATGCCGATGGCGCCAAGGCGGCGCTGTTCGTCGATGCACTGGTCGGTCAGCATCAGGTTGTGATCAAGAGTCTGGAACAGAACTACCGCCGAGTGTCCGGAATATCCGGTGCCACGATCATGGGAGATGGCCGTGTGGCCCTCATTCTCGACGTTTCGGCGGTAATCGAATCGGCACGCACGGCGCAACAGGCGATCGCGGTTGCCGCGACCGCGCAGGCCATCTAGCCAGGAGAGCGAAGCATGGAAACGGCAAGCCCGCAAAACGCAACGGTCGAAGAGGAGCAGGCCGCCTGCGAGTACCTGACCTTCCGCCTTGGTGACGAGGAATACGCGATCGACATCCTCAAGGTGCAGGAGATTCGAGGCTACGAGCCCCCGACGACGATCGCCTACGCGCCCCCGTTCATCAAGGGGGTGATCAACCTGCGCGGGATCATCGTGCCGATCGTCGATCTACGCATCAAGTTCGGGCTGGGCACAGTCGAGTACACACCCTTCACCGTCGTGATCATTCTTAATGTTGCCCAGCGCGTGATCGGGATCGTGGTCGACAGTGTCTCCGACGTGACCATGCTGACGCGCAGTCAGATTCGCCCAGCACCGGATTTCTCGGCGAGCTTTGACACAAAGTACATCCAGGGGCTCGCCAGCATCGAGAAACGCATGCTGATCGTGACCGACATCGAACGGCTGATGACCAGCCGCGACATGGAGCTGCTCGACGAAGCGGCGGCCAGCTGACCGGCGCGAACAACACAAGTCACAGGGACAGAACGATGTCGATCCTCAATCCCGGAATCCGCCTGCTCGGAACGATGAAGATGCCGCAGAAAATGCTGCTTATCGCAGTCGTCTTTCTGATTCCGGTTGCCTATCTTCTGGTCGCATATGAGCGCAACCTGAGCGCGCAGATCGAGTTCTCGCAACTTGAACTGGAAGGGGTGCGCCAGATCACGCCGCTGCGCGCGATGATCCAGACGATGCAGTTGCATCGCGGTGTCTCGCAACTGGCCCTGGCCGGAAATGCCGAGGCAAAGGCCAAACTGGGTGGTTTTCGCGACAAGATCAACACCGCGATCGTCGAGCAGGACAAGGTGGACGCTGCCCTTGGCGGCAAGCTCGGCACCAGCGACGTGTGGCGCAAGCTCAAGACGGACTGGCAGGCACTCGCCGCATCGGCCGACTCCCTGTCTCCGCCCGAGAGTTTTCGTGCGCACACCGAGGTGATCGTTGCGGCGCAGGATTTCATCATCCTGACTGCGGATCGCTCGAACATGACGCTCGATCCGGATATCGATACCTATTATCTGATCGATGCCTTCGCCACCAAGATCGTCCGCGCCACGGAATCGGCGGGGCAGATGCGCGCCGCGTCGGTGCTGGCCCTGCAATCCCGCAGCATCAGCCCGGAGCGACGGAGCGATCTCGCTGTTCTGCTGCGCCTGATTGAGCGCGACATGACCGATATCGACAGCGGTCTCGACAAGGTTGAAAAGGCGGCTCCGGATACCCAGAAAGTGCTTTCGGCACCGCGCAAGGCGCTCAAGGACGCGTTTTCGACTTACCTTGCCAAGGTGCGCACCGAGGTAATTGATTCGGAAGCGCCGGATGCTGCGCCGGAAAGCATGCTCTCGGTTGCGAGTGCGGCAATTGACGCGGCGTACGTGGTTAATGATGCCGCGCGCACGGAGTTCGTACGTCTGGTTGGTGCGCGCGTCGACCGGCTGCAGCGTGAGCAGGTGATTTCGGCATCTGCTGTCGGTATGGCCCTGCTCGTCGTTGCCTATCTTTTTCTCTCATTCCGCCGCGCCATGATCAGCACGATTGCGGAAATCGGTGATGGCGCGCGCCGCGTCGCCGCCGGTGATTTTTCGCGCGCAGTGGCGATAGAGAGCGCGGACGAGTTCGCTGATATCGGGCACGAACTGAACGGCATGCAGCAGCAACTTAAGGATCGCATCGAAACGGAGCAGCGCGTCGCCCGCGAGAATCTGCGCATCCGTAACGCGCTTGATGGCTGCTCCACCAATGTCATGGTCGCCGATCCGGACGGCAATATCATCTACTGCAACCAGGCCGTCCTCGCGATGCTGAGGAACGCCGAGGCGGATATCCGCAAGCAGTTGCCAAGCTTCCGCGCCGACGCTGTCCCCGGATCGAACTTTGACAGCTATCACCGTAACCCGGCGCACCAGCGCTCCTTGCTCGCGGCCCTGAGATCGATGCACTCAACCGAGTTGACGCTGGGGGGGCGCATCTTTGCGCTTGCCGCCAATCCGATCGTGACTCCGGCCGGCGAGCGGATCGGAACCGTCGTTGAGTGGCGCGATCGTACCGCCGAGGTCGATGTCGAGCGGCAGATCGCGGAAGTGATTGCCGCCGCTGCCGCGGGCGATTTCGCGAAACGTCTCGATACCGTGCAGCTGAGCGGCTTCTTCCGGCAGATTGGCGAAGGCATCAATAATCTGCTGGAGGCGAACAGCCGGGCGCTGGATGACGTTGCCCGCCTGTTGGCACGGCTGTCGGGCGGCGACCTGCGGGAAAAGATCGAAACCGACTACCAGGGGCTGCTCGGCAAGGTGAAGGACGATGCCAATGCCACGGTCGATAACCTGCGCGAGATTGTTACCTCGATCAAGGAAGCGACCGATTCGATCAACACCGCCGCCAATGAAATCGCCCACGGCAACCAGGATCTTTCCGCGCGTACCGAGCAGCAGGCCTCCAGTCTGGAGGAGACCGCCTCCAGCATGGAACAGCTCACCGGCACGGTGAAGCAGAACGCGGACAACGCCCGGACGGCGAACGAACTGGCCAGCAATGCCCGCCAAGTGGCGGAGAAGGGCGGCACGGTCGTGGCGCAGGTAGTGCAGACCATGGGGGCGATCCACCAGAGTTCATCGAAGATTGCCGACATCATCGGCGTGATCGACGGCATTGCCTTCCAGACCAACATCCTGGCGCTGAATGCGGCGGTCGAGGCGGCCCGTGCGGGCGAGCAGGGAAGGGGCTTCGCCGTGGTTGCCACGGAAGTACGCAGCCTTGCCCAGCGCAGCGCCGCGGCGGCCAAGGAAATCAAGGGGCTGATTTCCGATTCGGTCAGCAAGGTGCAGAGTGGCAGCAAGTTGGTCGATCAGGCAGGCCGGACGATGGAGGAAGTGGTGGCATCGATTGCGCGCGTTGCCGGAATCATGTCGAACATTGCCGAGGCCAGCCGCGAGCAGAGTTCCGGCATCGAGCAGGTTGGTCTGGCGATTACGCAGATGGACGAGGTGACGCAGCAGAACGCGGCGCTGGTCGAGGAGGCCGCTGCCGCTGCCGAGAGCCTTGAAGAACAGGCGCGAACGTTGCAGCAGGCGGTATCGGTGTTCCAGCTGGCGGCAGGGAGTTCGCACGCACCGCACGCACCGCACGTCACCGTTGCACATCCGTCGCAAGCCGACGTACGAAACGTTCGGGAAACGGCGCATCCCCGGCGTGCCCAACGAGCCGCGTTGCCGCATCGCGAACCTGTGCGCTTCGAACCACCGCTGCGCAAGTCCTCAACTGAAACGCTGCGTACCTCGTCGAGCGGTGATGAAGACGAGTGGGAGGAGTTCTGACGGGGGCGTCGCCGCCCCGTCTGAGGCTCATTCCGTTGCCACGAAGCCAGACACGGAGATAGAACGATGAAAATCAACATGCCGGTGACCAACGTCGAAGTTCCGCTGACCGACGAGACGCTGATCGTCTCGAAGACCGATCTCAAGGGGCAGATCACCTACATCAACAAGGATTTTCTCGATATCAGCGGCTTCACCGAAGCCGAACTGATTGGCGCTTCGCATAACATCGTCCGTCACCCGGACATGCCGATCGAGGCCTTCGAGGATTTCTGGCGCGATCTCAAGGCGGGGCGCCCGTGGACCGGCTACGTGAAAAACCGCTGCAAGAATGGCGACTACTACTGGGTGCTGGCGACGGCGACGCCGATCCGCGAAGGCGGGCAGGTTGTCGGCTACATGTCCGTGCGGAGGAAGGCGTCGCGCGAGGCGATTGCCGCCTGTGAGGAAGCTTACCGGCTGTTCCGTGAAAAAAAGACCGGCGGCGCCTCGATTCGCCATGGCAAGGTGGCGAAAGGTAGTGAGGGCGTGGCGGCCAATCTTTCGCTCAAGTCGCGCATGACGATCGGTTTCTCGGTCATGCTGGCGGCCGTGGCGATCGTGGCCGGCCTCGGACTCAAGGGAATTGGCGAAACGCAAGAGCAGGTCGAGAAACTTTATGCCGATCGCTTCGAGCCGGTGCAGGCGCTCGCGACCATTGGAAAACTGATGGCCGACAATCGCGCCCAGGTATTGCTTGGATTGCAGCATGATCCGGGGGGCGCCTATGCCAAGCTCCACGATCATCCGCTAACTGTTCACCTCGACACTATCGACAAGAACATGGCCGAGATCACTGAAAAATGGAGCCGCTACCAGCAGGCGGTCCGTTCCGATGATCACAAAGTCCTTGCCGCAGGCTATACCGAGGCGAGGAAACGTTATGTCGAAGAGGGCTTGAAACCGGCGCGCGCCGCATTGGCGGAAGGACGTTTTGAAGATGCCAATGCCTTGCTCTTGCAGAAGATCAATCCCACCTACGCCGAGGCGGCAAAACGCGCCGATGAAATCAACCGGTATCAGGCCGAGCGCGGCAAGGCACAGCTTGATGCCGCGGCGGTTTCCTATCAGTCGGTGCGGATGTGGGTGCTGCTGCTGCTGGCTGCTGCGCTCGTTGCCGGCATCGTCATCGCGATGCGTATCATCCGCTCGGTAACCGCGCCGCTCGACGAGATCGCGGCCACGTTCCGCGCACTGGCGGCGGGCGACTTCACGCGCAACGTCGATATTTCCCGCAACGATGAACTTGGCAAGATCCTGCAGGAACTGCAGTCGATGCAGATTCAGCAGGGGTTCAATGTTGCCGAGGCGAAGCGCGTTTCGGATGAGAACCTGCGCATCAAGATCGGTCTCGACAATGTGGCGACCAACGTGATGATTGCCGATTACGCACACAACATCATCTACATGAACGAGGCCGTTCGCAGGATGTTTGCAGATGCCGAATCAGATCTGCGCAAGGACTTGCCGCAGTTCAGTGCCGCGACTTTGCTGGGCAGCAATATCGATATCTTCCACAAGAACCCGGCGCATCAGCGCGGCGTTCTTGATCGCCTGGCAGGCACGCACAAGGCACAGATTCTCGTCGGCGGGCGTACCTTCGCACTTACCGTGACACCAGTCATCAATACCCGCGGCGAAAGGCTGGGTACAGCGGTGGAATGGCTGGATCGCACCGCTGAAGTGGCGGTCGAGAGCGAGGTGGCTGAGATTGTCAGTGCTGCTGCCAACGGCGATTTCACACGGCGCGTATCGGCGGAAGGCAAGAGTGGCTTCTTCTTGCGCCTTGCCGAAGACTTGAACCGCTTGTTGCAAACCGCGCAGGGCGGACTGGACGACGTGGTGAAAATGCTTTCGGCCATGGCCGAAGGCGATCTCACCAAATCGATCGACGCAAATTACGCCGGTACCTTTGGCCAGTTGAAGGACGATGCCAACCTCACCGTCGCTCGGCTGCGCGAGATCGTTACGCAAATCAAGCAGGCAACCGATGCCATCAACACGGCGGCCCAGGAAATTGCCCACGGCAACCAGGATTTGTCGAGCCGCACCGAGGAGCAGGCCTCCAGTCTGGAAGAGACTGCCTCCAGCATGGAGCAACTCACCGGCACGGTGAAGCAGAACGCCGACAACGCGAGGACCGCCAACGAGCTGGCCGGCAATGCCCGGCAGGTGGCGGAGAAAGGCGGCACGGTCGTGGCGCAGGTAGTGCAGACCATGGGGGCGATCCACCAGAGTTCGTCGAAGATTGCCGACATCATCGGCGTGATCGACGGCATTGCCTTCCAGACCAACATCCTGGCGCTGAATGCGGCGGTCGAGGCGGCCCGTGCGGGCGAGCAGGGAAGGGGCTTCGCGGTGGTCGCTACCGAAGTACGTAGTCTTGCCCAGCGCAGCGCCGCGGCCGCAAAAGAGATCAAGGAACTGATCTCGGACTCGGTCGATAAGGTAGAGAACGGCTCGCGTCTCGTCGATCAGGCCGGGCGTACCATGGAAGAAGTTGTCGCCTCGATCGCACGGGTGGCCGGGATCATGACCGATATTGCCGAGGCCAGCCGCGAGCAGAGCTCCGGCATCGAGCAGGTCGGTCTGGCGATCACGCAGATGGACGAGGTGACGCAGCAGAACGCGGCACTGGTCGAGGAGGCCGCCGCTGCAGCGGAAAGCCTTGAGGAGCAGGCGCGCTCATTGAGCGACGCGGTTTCGGTATTTCGCCTGTCGGAGGGCGGTGCGGCACGCGTTTCAGCCGCAAAGGCAGCAGACGTCGCGCGCAGCGAGCTTTCCGAAGCGCCGGCCAGCCGCTTCGTCGCCGCAAAAAACGAGCGCAAGCTTCCTGCAAAATTGCCGGCGTCGCTCGACGACGAGTGGGAAGAGTTCTGATGATGCACCATTCCAAGGAAGGCTGAATGGCCCTATTCGACCCCAAGCGTCCGGCGCCGCCCAAACCGCTGACATCGACGTCTTCATCGTCCTCGACGCCGTCGCGCATCAGTTCCGGTGGCCGGCCGGTCTCGGCAACCTCCTTGCCGCCCGCACGCGGCCTGCAGCGTCCGGCAATGCCGGCGACCCCACCAGCAGCCGCGTCGACACGGCCACTGACGGGCCTGCCGTTACGCGAGAGTGGTTCGCGCGAGTTTGCCTTCACCGCCAGCGATTTCGAGCGCGTGCGCACGATGATCTACCAGCATGCGGGGATATCGCTTTCGGCAGCCAAGCAGGACATGGTTTATTCGCGCCTCGCGCGCCGTTTGCGCGCCACCAACAAGGGCAGCTTCGGCGAATACCTCGACATGCTGGAAAAAGGTGGGGGGGATGAATGGGAGCGGTTCGTCAATTCGCTGACGACAAACCTGACTTCGTTCTTCCGGGAACCTCACCATTTTCCGATTTTCGCGGAGCACCTCAAGAAGCTTTCGGGTCGGAACCCGATCCGCGTCTGGTGTAGTGCTGCCTCGACCGGAGAAGAGCCCTATTCGATCGCGATGACGGTCGTCGAGGCCTTCAACAGTTTCACCACGCCTGTGTCGATCATTGCTACCGATCTTGATACCAACGTACTTGCGACGGCGGACAAGGGCGTCTATGCGCTGGATCGCGTCGAGCGCCTCTCGCCCGAGCGCTTGAAGCGTTTCTTTCTCAAGGGGTCGGGAAGCCAGGAGGGGTTCGCAGCGGTGCGACCAGAACTGCGACGCATGATCCAGTTCCAGCAGGTCAACCTGCTCGATGCCAGCTACCCGGTAAAAGGACCGCTCGATGTGATCTTCTGCCGGAATGTCATGATTTATTTCGACAAGCCGACGCAGTACAAGATTCTCTCCCGCTTTTCGCCGATGATGCAGTCCGACGGGTTGCTCTTCGCCGGTCATTCGGAGAGCTTCCTGCATGCTGCCGATCTGTTCCGCTCGCTCGGGAAAACAGTTTATGAACTCGCCCGTCGAGCACGTTGAGCGCCGGCAGCGGCCGTATCGCACGCCGGCGCCCGACCACGAATACGTAGAGGGCTTTGCCTCCAACCTCTACCACGACCGGAATTTTGACGCATCGGCAGCGAAGATTCTGCCCGGCGAGTACTACGTGACGACGCGCGACATGCTGCTTGTCACCGTGCTCGGCTCCTGTGTCGCGGCCTGCATTCGCGACAACGAGAACGGTATCGGCGGCATGAATCACTTCATGCTGCCGGACGAGGGGGGGAAGGATGTCGTCAGCAGTTCCGCGCGTTATGGAACGTATGCGATGGAGATGCTGATCAACCACCTGCTGAAATCCGGTGCGCGCCGGAACCGGCTGGAAGCCAAGGTGTTCGGCGGCGGGGCCGTGCTGGAGAGTCTGTCGTCGTCGAACGTCGGTGCCCGCAATGCGGAGTTCGTGCTGAAGTTCCTGCAGACGGAGAAGATTCCGGTGGTCGCCAAGGATTTGCTCGACTCCTATCCACGCAAGATTTACTACTTCCCGAAGAATGGCAAGGTGCTCGTACGCAAGCTGCACAGAGTGCATAACGACACCCTGTTCAATCGCGAGAAGGAATATCGGGCGCGTATCGAGCACTCCAAGGTCGAAGGCGATATCGAACTGTTCACCTGATTTGAGGGCGTCGTTCGGCATCTCATCCGACGGAAGAAAATATGACGATAAAGGTTCTCGTAGTCGACGATTCTGCACTCATGCGCAAACTGCTCACGGAGCTGATCAGTGCCGCGCCGGATCTGGAGGTGGTCGGCTCCGCACCGGACGCGCACGCAGCGCGCGAGATGATCAAGACGCTCAACCCGGATGTGTTGACGCTGGATGTGCAGATGCCGCGCATGGACGGTCTTGAGTTTCTTGAGCGCTTGATGCGTCTGCGGCCGACGCGGGTTGTCATGGTGTCGGCCTTTACCGAAGCCGGTTCCGAGACGACCTTGCGAGCGCTTGAACTGGGGGCGATCGATTTTATCGGCAAGCCGCGTGCCGACAACCCGGCGGCGATCAGCGAGTACGCCGATGAACTGGCAGAAAAGATCCGTGGCGCCGCCAGCGCACGCCTGCGGCGTGAGCCGTCGCGCTCCGTGGCTGCTGCGACCCCGGTGTTCGCGGCGAAGCCGACGGTTGCTCCGCGCACATCGGCCGCCGGCAACATCATTTTCGTAGGTGCCTCGACCGGCGGTACCGAGGCCATCAAGGATCTGCTGCTCGGTTTCCCTGCCGATTGCCCGCCGACCCTGGTTGTGCAGCACATGCCGGAGGGCTTTACTGCATCGTTCGCCAAACGACTCGACAGCCTTTGTGCGCCGCGGGTTGTCGAGGCGCAAGGGGGGGAGCGGGTCGAGCCGGGTACCGTGTATGTCGCGCCGGGCCACTCACACCTCCGGATTCGTCGCCAGGCGGGTGGCTATGTCACCGAATTGTTGTCCACGCCGCCCGTGAACCGTCACCGCCCATCGGTGGAGGTGCTCTTTGATTCCGCCGCAGAACTGGTCGGACGCAATGCGCTCGGGGTGATCCTGACCGGGATGGGAAAGGATGGCGCACAGGGCCTGTTGCGTATGCGCCAGGCTGGCGCAAGAACCTTCGGGCAGGACGAGGCGAGTAGCGTTGTCTATGGCATGCCGCGTGAAGCTGCGCTGGTAGGGGCTGTCGAGGAGGTCGTCAGTCTCGACAACATGGCGAGGAAGGTGCTCGCCAGTGCCGCGCGCTCTGTGGCATAGTGTATCGAGTAATACTAAAGTGATAAGAGTCCACCCCGAAGAACTCGCTCCGCTGGTTTCTCCCCTCAAGGGGCCGGAAACACTCGGGACGGCCCTTCGTGTTTCTTGAGAGGAGGTAGCAATGCAGGCAAGTGTGACCAAGGATGCGGGAGCGGCCGTCGTTCGTCTTTCCGGCCGTTTCGATTTCAATGCGCACCGCGATTTTCGCTCGGCCTACGAACCCTTGATGGGCGAAGCGGAGGTGCGTGAAGTGACGATCGACCTCGCTGGCGTCGAGTACCTCGACAGTTCGGCGCTGGGTATGCTGCTGATGTTGCGCGACAAGGCAGGGGCCGCCAACAAGGCGCTGGCTTTGAGCAATGTCCGCGGTGCAGTGAAACAGGTGCTCGATATTGCCAACTTCGGCAAGTTGTTCCGGATTGTCTGACGCGTTGAAGACAATCATCCAATCGAGGAGTGTGGCCGGATGAATGGCCTGGGTTTCAAGGTTCGTGCGTCGTTCGTGGCGATGGCATTGCTGGCTGCTGGCATTTCCGTCTTCGGGCGCGCGTGGTTCGGCGAGGGCACACAGGGAGTGCTGATCACCCTGGGGGTGCTGCTGGTGGCGGGAATCGGCTTCGCGCTGCTGGTCGAGCGAAGTCTGGTTGGTCGTCTTGACGAATTACGCGCCGTGATCGAGCGCATCTACATGGATGGTGACCTGACCCGACGCGCTCCGGAGCAGGGGCGCGACGAGGTGGCCTTGACCGCGCAGGCCTTCAACCGCCTGATGGCAAGCTTTGCAACAATCGTCGGCAAGGTGTTCTTCAATTCCGTCGAGGTCGCGCGCGCTTCCGCGCAACTGATCAAGGAGGCCGATACTGTAGCCTCGGGCTCGAACCAGCAGCGCGATGCTGCGCTGTCCGCGGCGTCCGCAATGAATCAGCTGACCGGCAACATGCATCAGGTGGGTGCCAATGCGGGAGATACCGCTCAAATCGCCGAATCGGCCAGCGGGCTTTCGAGCGAAGGGATGGTCATCGTCCGCGATGCGGCCGCCGAAATGGACAAGATCGCGGCCTCGGTGACCCGCTCTTCTGAAGTCGTGTGCGTCCTCGGTGAACGTTCGAAGGCGATCAGTGGCATCGTACAGACGATTCGCGAGATCGCCGACCAGACCAATCTGCTTGCACTCAATGCGGCAATCGAAGCGGCGCGTGCAGGAGAGCAGGGGCGCGGATTTGCGGTCGTTGCCGACGAGGTGAGAAAACTCGCCGAACGGACCTCGCAGGCGACCGGCGAGATCAGCACCATGATCGGCGCCATTCAGGGCGAAACCGACAGTGCGATTGTGAGCATCGATGCCGGCAGTGACCAGGCGCGCAATGGTGCCCTGCTCGCGCAGCAAGCCGCCGAAGCGCTCGATCGCATCAATCACGGTGCCCGCGAGACGATGGAAAAGGTTGATGCCATCGCCAAGGCAATCGACGAGCAGAGCCGTGCCGGTGCGGCTATTGCCGACCACGTGCGCAGCATCATGGCAATGGCCGAGTCCAACAGCGAAGCTTCGGGCAAGGCGCTGCACGAGGCGGATCGTCTGGAGTATCTGGCCAGCAACCTGAAGGAGATCGGCAACGTCTTCAAGCTTGGCAACGCTGGCGAGCAGGCCGTGCAGACGCATGGCCGGATGCCGCCTATCGTACAGCGTGCTGCGCAGGCGGTTGGAGAGGCGCTTGAGCGGGCAGTCGATTCGGGGCGCATTCGCCTCGAAGATCTGTTTGACCAGAGCTATCAGCCGATCCCGAATACCAGGCCACAAAAGTTCAAGACCAGGTTCGATGAGTTGACCGACCAGCTGCTGCCGCCGTTACAGGAGCGCCTGCTCGACGAGAACAAGTGGCTGGTCTATGCCATTGCCTGCGACCGCAAGGGTTACGTGCCAACGCATAACCGAAAGTTCTCGCAGCCACTGACTGGCGACGAGAAGGTTGATTTCGTGAACAACCGGACAAAGCGCATGTTTGATGATCCGGTCGGACGTCGCTGCGGGGATCACGCTCAGCCATTTCTCCTGCAGACCTACAGACGCGATACTGGGGAAATCATGCACGACATCTCGGCGCCGGTGATGGTCAAGGGCAAACAATGGGGTGGATTCAGGATCGGCTACAGGACCGAAGTATAGGAACGCGCCACGGCACTTCACCAAACCCTGCCTCCGGCATGGTATTGGGCGCGATCATGGATTAAGATTAGCCGGTAAGCGGCTAAAGAACGTGATGGAATTGCGGAGCCCTGACCGGGTTCCGGAGAGGATTCTGGTATGTCCGAACTGCTCAAGAGCATCGATGCCCGTACCAAGCTTGCGGGAACCAACAAGCTTGAAATCCTGCTCTTTTTCCTGGGGCGGGACGTGCGCACGGGGCGCCGTGAAACTTTCGGCATCAACGTGTTCAAGGTGCGCGAAGTGATGCGTACGCCGCCGATCACGGCGGCACCCGAAATGCCGGCTGCGGTGGAGGGAATGGTCAGCCTGCGCGGTGCGCTGGTGCCGGTGATCGATCTGGCACGGTATGCCGGCGTGCAGACCGATACGCCACGCGACATCATGATCGTGACCGAGTACAACGGCCACACGCAGGGTTTCCTGGTTGAGAGCGTCGATACGATCCTGCGCCTCGATTGGAGCCAGATGCGTGTGCCGCCGGAAATGCTGATGGCCGAGATGGGCGGCTTGGTGACTGCCGTGACCGAACTGGAAGACAACCGTCTGGTGATGATGATGGACGTCGAGAAGGTGCTTGCCGAAACGGCACGCTATGACGACGAGGCGGCTTACCGTAGCGTGACTGCGATCAACAGGCCCGATGCAACGGTGTTTTTTGCCGACGATTCGGTGGTGGCGCGCAAGCAGATCGAGAAAACCCTGCAGCTGATGGGGGTCAACTATGTGGCTTCGGTGAATGGTCGTCAGGCTTGGGAAGAGTTGGACAAAATGGCGGATTATGCAGAAAGCATGAACAAGCCCGCATCCGAACTTATCTCGCTCGTGCTGACCGATATCGAGATGCCGGAGATGGATGGCTATATCCTGACCAAGAAGATCAAGAGCGATCCGCGTTTCTCCGGGGTTCCGGTGATCATGCATTCATCGCTCTCCGGAATGTCCAACCAGCAGCTAGGCAAGTCGGTTGGCGTCGACGAGTACGTCGCGAAGTTCGAGCCGAATAAGCTGTCCGAGGCCTTGGCCCGTCGCATTCTGGGCGAGTCCGCCAATCATCCCGTGCCGGCTTGACCGGGACTTGCCGCAGGAGTGAGCATGGATATGTCCGACAAGAAGAATCTGCTGGAAAGCGTCGATGCCAGAACCCGGCTCGCCGGCTCGAACAAGATGGAAATCCTGCTGTTCTCGCTGGGAACGCGGGAAACTTTCGGGATCAACGTGTTCAAGGTACGCGAAGTCGGCCGCACGCCGCACATCACGCGCACGCCGAACATGCCGACGGGGGTCGAGGGCTTGATCTCGCTGCGCGGCAATGTCATTCCGGTTCTCTCCCTTTCCTCGTACCTCGACCTCGAAGGAAGTGCACCGCCGGGGCTTGGCAAGACAATGATGGTCGCCGAGTACTCGAAGCGGACGCTGGGCTTTCTGGTTCACGAGGTCGACCGCATCATCCGTGTCGACTGGGAGCGCGTGAAGGCGCCGGAGACGGTGCTGTCGTCTAACCAGGGCCTGATCACCGCGGTGATTGAGCTTGAAGGCGGGAAGCTGGTGTCGATCCTCGATGTCGAGCAGATTCTTGCCAACGCCTTTGGCGAGGCGGTCATCGTCGATGTGGCGCCGGCGCGAACGACCGAGGATGTTGGCATCTTCTTTGTCGACGACTCGATCGTGGCTCGCCGCAAGATCAGCGAGGTGCTGGAGAAACTTGGCGTCAAGCACAAGCACGCGACCAATGGTGCCGAAGCGTGGACCCGTCTGCAGGCGATTGCCGCGCATTGCACGCAAATCGGCAAGCCGGTGCGCGACGAGGTTCGCGTGATTCTCGTCGATGCCGAGATGCCCGAAATGGATGGTTACGTTCTCACCAAGAACATCAAGGCGGACAACCGTTTTTTCGGTGTGCCAGTCATCATGCACTCGTCGCTTTCCTCCGAAGCCAACCGGGCAATGGGCAAGGCGGTGGGTGTCGATGGCTATGTCGCCAAGTTCGATGCAGAAATACTTGCGGACACCCTGCGTCCGCTGCTTGAAAGATAAGAAAACGGAGTTTGAAGCATGGCCGATCCAAAAATGCGGTTCCTCGTGGTTGATGATTTTTCGACGATGCGGCGCATCGTCCGCAACCTGCTCAAGGAACTGGGTTACACCAATGTCGACGAAGCCGAGGATGGTGCGGTGGCGTTGCAGAAGCTTCAGGCCGGAGGGTTTGAGTTCGTTGTTACCGACTGGAACATGCCCAACATGGACGGCCTGACCTTGCTGCAGACAATCCGGGCGACCCCCAGCCTCAAGCACCTGCCGGTGTTGATGATCACTGCGGAAGCCAAGAAGGAAAACATCATTGCCGCGGCGCAGGCTGGTGCCAGCGGGTATATCGTCAAGCCCTTTACCGCCGCCACGCTTTCGGAGAAGCTGCAGAAGATCTTCGAAAAAATGGGCGTTGCCGGTTGATCGTGAGAAAGGCGAATCATGAGCGGTGATTCCGCAGAACTTGAGGCGCTGTTCGACAGCATCGCCGGTGCGTCGGCACCTGCACCGGCGGCGCCTGTCGCTGCGCCCGCATCGGCAAGCCCGGCATCGTCGTCAACAGGGGATTCCGACGAACTGCAGGCGCTTTTCGATTCCGTAATTGCGGAAAGCGCGCCAGCCGTCGCTGCACCGGGCGTTGTCGGTGAGGGCGACGAGCAGGACTGGCCGGCGCAGGAAAGGGTGTTCCAGCGCGTTGGCCACATGGCACGCCAGCTGCACGACACGCTGCGTGAGCTTGGTTATGACAAGATGATCAATCAGACCATGGAAGCCTTGCCTGACGCCAAGGATCGTTTGACCTACATTGCCAGCCTGACGGAACAGGCGGCATGCAAGGTGCTGAACGCAACGGACATTGCCAACCCGCTCGTCGAATCGATCGAGACGGATGCGGCTGTACTGGCGCAAAAGTGGGACCGCCTCTTCGCCAACCAGATGGGTGTCGACGAATTCAAGGCGCTGGCGGCCGAGACGCGCGGTTTTCTGAAGGATCAGTTGCCCGGCCGCGCCGGTGGCGCGCGGGCACAACTGATGGAAATCATCATGGCACAGGATTTTCAGGATCTGACCGGGCAGGTGATCAAGAAAGTCATTGCCGTTGCGCAGGATCTGGAGTCGCAGTTGATGAACGCGCTGATCGAAGTAATGCCGGGCGAGCGGCGTACCGAGTCGGTGAACAGCCTGCTCAACGGCCCGGTGATCAGTGCCGAAGGGCGCACCGATGTCGTCGTGGATCAGCAGCAGGTGGACGATCTGCTTGACAGCCTCGGCTTCTAGGAGAAGAACATGAGCGATTTCGCCGGGATGGAGGATCTGCTGCAGGATTTTCTGCAGGAGGCGCACGATCTGCTGTCGGATGTCGATAACAAGCTGGTTGACCTGGAGCGAGAACCGGAAGACAAGGGGCTGCTCAACGACATTTTTCGCGGCTTTCACACGGTAAAGGGCGGCGCCGGCTTCCTCAATGCCGCGGAACTCGTGACGCTTTGCCATCTCACGGAGAACCTCTTCGACCGCCTGCGTAATGGCGAAATGCACCTCACGCCCGAACTGATGGACACCATCATGGCGGCGACCAAAGGCGTCCGCGACATGTTCGGGGAACTCGGGCAGGGCGTACAACCCCGCCCGGCGCCGGATGATGTGCTCAACGCCTTGCGCGCAGCACTCGACAGTGGCGCTCCGGCTGCAGCGACGCCGGAGCCAGTGGCGGTGCCGGCAGCGGTTGCTGCGCCATCCGCTGGCAACGGGCCTGACTGGCAGGCACTGCACGGCGCAGTGACTGGCCAGCCGGCTGCGACAACTGTTGCTTCGACCGAGGTGGTCTCCAGGGCCGAAGTGTCGCCGCCCGCCGCTTCGACACCACCGCCTTACGGTCGGCGTGCAACGGATAAGCCCGGTGCGCCTCAGGCTGCCGGGCAGGGGCGCCGGGTCGAAGAGCGCGCCGCTGCGCGCGAAAACACGATTCGCGTCGATACGGCCCGTCTTGATCAGGTGCTCAACCTGTCGGGTGAAATCGGCCTGATGAAGAACCGCCTGACCAGCCTGCGCGCCGACATCCTCGCCGGCAAGACGGATTCCGACACCCTGCATGCGCTCGACCAGGCCGTCTCGCAGCTCGACCTGCTCGTCTCCGACCTGCAGAACTCGGTGATGAAGACGCGCATGCAGCCGATCGGCAGGCTCTTCCAGAAGTACCCGCGCATTGCCCGCGATCTTGCGCGTCAGCTCGGCAAGGATGTTGAACTGGTGCTCGCCGGCGAAGAGACCGAGGTTGACAAGACGATGATCGAGGATCTTGCCGATCCGCTGATCCATCTGATCCGCAATGCCGTCGACCACGGCGTCGAGGGTGGTGAAGAGCGCCTGGCGGCGGGCAAGCCGGCGAAGTCGGTCGTCCGGCTGGAGGCGCGCCAGGAAGGCGATCATATCGTCCTCATCATCGCCGACGACGGCCGTGGCATGAGTGCCGAGCGTATTCGCGCCAAGGCGATCGAAAAGGGACTGATTTCCGAGGAGGAGGCGAATACGCTGGACGAGCGCCAGAGCCTGCACCTCATCTTCCTGCCAGGCTTTTCGACCAAGACGCAGATTTCGGACGTCTCCGGCCGTGGTGTCGGCATGGATGTCGTAAAAACCAACATCCAGAAGCTGAACGGCAGTATCGACATTCGCTCGGAGCCGGGCAAGGGCAGCGTGTTCATCATTTCGCTGCCGCTGACGCTGGCGATTCTGCCGGTATTGCTGGTCTTGCTCGGCGATCAGCCGTTTGCGCTACCGTTGTCGCTGGTGCGCGAGATTCTGCCGATCGAGCACGGCAAGCTTCAGGAAGTCGGCGGCAAGGCCACGCTTGTCGTGCGTGGCGAGATTCTGCCGGTCGTTTCGCTCGCCAAGCTGCTCGGGTGGCCGCAGGATGCACCACCCGAGTACGGCGTGCTGATGCAGACTGCTGAGCGCAGCTTCATTCTGGCGGTGGATAACTTTGCCGGTCGAGACGATGCGGTGATCAAGTCGCTGGAGGACTTCCGTCCGCGCGGCGTTGCCGGGGTGACGACGCTGTCCAATGGCCAGATCGTGCTCATCCTCGACATGAAGGAACTGCTGAGTGACCTGGGCTCGGCGCTGGATGGCGATGGGCGCGGCAGCAGCATGCGCGCACTCGAATTCTCCTGATCATCAATTATTTCAATGACTTGAAAAGGGGCTTCGGCCCCTTTTCTGTGTCTACGGGGCGCAACGCCTGGGTTGCATTTTTGCAACGACCCTAGAATCGTTAACAAAAAACCCTCATACCTCTTTCTTTTTTATTGGTTTTTCCTATAATTGCCAGAACCCAATCAGGCAACGGGTATGGCCGAAGAGAGCGACCTCGAAAAAACAGAACCTGCCTCAGCCCGACGGCTGGAACAGGCGCGCGAAGAAGGGCAGGTGCCCCACTCGCGGGAATTGGGCGCTTTTCTCATCCTGATTGTTGCTGCCGCGGCCTTCTGGCTGATGGGCGGCTGGTTCTCGCAGCGTGTGGCGGCCATGTTCCGTCGCGGCCTCACCCTCGATCACAAGCTGGCGCACGAACCGGAGCAGATGCTTGTCCGGTTCTCTGACCTCTCTCTCGATGTCCTCGTGACCTTTTCGCCACTGCTTGGCCTGCTGATGGTGGCGGCGGTGGCGTCTCCGTTCTTCCTCAACGCCTTCAATTTTTCGCCGAAAGCGCTGGCGCCCAAGTTGAGCCGCCTTGATCCGATCAAGGGCCTGCAACGCCTGTTCTCGATGAACGGCCTAGTCGAAATGCTCAAGGCGGTCGCCAAGGCGCTGCTGCTCGGTGGCATGGCGGCGTGGGTGATCTGGAGCGAGCGCAACGAACTGATTGCCCTGCTCGCGCAGCCGATCGAGGTGGGTCTGGTTTCCGCGAGCCACCTTGCTGCCTTCAGCTTTCTCGCCATCGTGGCAGTGATGCTGATCATCGTCGCCATCGATGTGCCGTTCCAGCTCTGGCATTACCACGACAAGCTCAAGATGACGCGCGAGGAGTTGCGTCAGGAAGCCAAGGAAATGGAGGGCGATCCCCACGTCAAGGGTCGCATCCGCAGCCTGCAACGGGAGGCCGCGCGCCGCCGCATGATGGCGGCGGTTCCGCAGGCCGATGTGATCGTTACCAACCCGACGCATTTCGCCGTTGCGCTTGCCTACAAGAGCGGCATGGGGGCGCCCAAGGTTGTCGCCAAGGGAATGGGGGAGGTGGCACGCCGCATCCGCGAACTTGGCGCCGAGCATGGCGTGCCCTTGCTTGAAGCGCCGCCGCTTGCACGCGCGCTGCATCGCCACGTCGACCTTGATCGCGAAATTCCGGGAACCCTTTACGCGGCGGTCGCCGAAGCGCTCGCCTGGGTCTATCAACTCAGCACCTGGCGGCAGAGCGGCGGACAGTACCCGGTGCCCCCCCGCAATCTGGAAATTCCGCAGGATCTCGCGGTGCCGGAGATGGTGAATGGCTAGCCCCGGCACTATGACCATGCAGGGCATGTTCGCTCGCCTCAACTGGCGACAGGCTGCGGGGCCGGTACTGATCATCCTGATCCTGGCGATGATGGTGCTGCCCCTGCCGCCCCTGCTGCTGGATCTGCTGTTCACCTTCAATATCGCCATTTCGGTGATCGTTCTGCTGGTCGCGATGGCGACCCTGAAACCGCTCGATTTCTCGATCTTTCCGACCATCCTGCTGGTGACCACGCTGCTGCGCCTCTCGCTCAACGTCGCTTCGACGCGGGTCGTGCTGCTTCATGGGCATACCGGCCCCGATGCCGCGGGCAAGGTGATCGAGGCGTTCGGTCACTTTCTCGTCGGTGGCAACTACGCGGTGGGTATCGTCGTGTTTGCGATCCTCGTCGTCATCAACTTCGTGGTCATCACCAAGGGCGCCGGGCGTGTCGCCGAAGTTTCGGCGCGCTTCACGCTCGATGCGATGCCCGGCAAGCAGATGGCGATCGACGCCGATCTCAACGCCGGCCTGATCGGTGAGGATGAGGCAAGAAAGCGCCGCGCCGCAATTTCGCAGGAAGCCGATTTCTACGGCTCGATGGATGGTGCCTCAAAGTTCGTGCGCGGCGATGCCGTCGCCGGCATCATCATCATGCTGATCAACGTGATCGGAGGTCTCTTCGTCGGCATCCTGCAGCACAACATGGATGCCGGCGCCGCTGCCAAGGCCTATACGTTGCTCACCATCGGCGACGGTCTGGTGGCGCAGATCCCGGCGCTGATCATCTCGATCGCCGCGGGCATGGTGGTCACCCGTGTCGGCGATGATTCGGAGAGCGACATCTCGCAGCAGTTCATCGCCCAGCTGTTCAGCAACCCACGCGCGCTGGCGATGACGGCCGGGATTCTCGGCACGCTCGGCCTGATTCCCGGAATGCCGAATTTCATCTTCCTGCTCAGCGCGGCGGGTATCGGCTATCTTTCCTGGCATCTTACCCAGCGCGCCGAGTTGCGACGGCCGGCACCGGTTCCGGTTGCCCCGGCAGTACCCACCGAGGCCCAGGAAGCCAGCTGGTCCGATGTGGCGCCGCTCGATGTGCTCGGCCTCGAAGTGGGCTATCGCCTGATTCCGCTCGTCGACAAATCGCAGGACGGGGAGTTGCTGCGTCGCATTCGCGGCATTCGCAAGAAGTTTGCCCAGGAAGTGGGCTATCTCGTCGCTCCCGTCCATATCCGCGACAATCTGGAACTCAAGCCGAACGCCTACCGCATTCTGCTCAAGGGGGTGGAGCTTGGTCAGGGTGAGGCTTTCCCGGGTCAGCTGCTGGCGATCAATCCGGGGCGCGTTGCGGGTTCGGTGCCTGGAACCGCGACCAAGGACCCGGCCTTCGGCCTGGCGGCGCTTTGGATCGATACGAGCGTGCGCGACCAGGCGCAGGCCTATGGCTACACCGTCGTCGATGCCAGCACCGTCGTCGCGACGCACCTCAATCACTTGATCCTCTCCCATGCGGCCGAGCTGCTCGGCCGCCAGGAAACGCAGGCCTTGCTCGATCATCTCGGCAAGGAGATGCCGAAGCTGATCGAGGATCTGGTCCCCAAGGTGCTGCCGCTCGGCACGGTGCAGAAAGTGCTGCAGAACCTGCTCGAAGAAGGGGTTCATATCCGCGACATGCGTACCATCGTCGAAACGCTCGCCGACAACGCAACGCGGACGCAGGACGCCGAGATTCTGTCCGCACAGGTGCGCAACGCCCTTGGCCGTGCCATCGTCCAGCAACTCTATCCGGGCGCGGCAGAAATGCAGGTGATGTCGCTTGATCCGCAACTCGAACGCCTGCTGACGCAGGCCGTCGCCGGCTCTGGCGATGGCGCCGCCATCGAGCCGGGTCTGGCCGATACGCTGATGCGCGAGACGGCGGGTGCCGCCCAGCGTCAGGAAGAACTGGGTCTGCCACCGGTGCTGCTGGTCCCGGCAAGCCTGCGCACGCTGCTCTCCCGCTTCCTGCGTCGCGTCGTCCCCCAACTCAAGGTGCTCGCTCACAGCGAAGTGCCGGATACCAAAACCATCAAGGTCACCTCGATCATCGGAGGTAGAGCATGAACGTCAAAAAATTCGTTGCCCCCACTGCCCGCGAGGCACTGCACAAGCTCAAGGAAATCCTTGGGCCGGATGCGATCATCCTCTCCAATCGTGGCCTTGCCGGTGGTGGCGTCGAGATCATGGCGGTGGCTGCACGCGAAATGGCTGCACTGGCGCCGTCGCCGGTGCCACTCAAGGATGTTGCCCCGCGAATTGTCGGCGGCAGTACCCTCGCGGCACCGGCAGCGCACGGCGAGGATGACTACACGGTCAGCTTGTCTTCGGCGCCCGCCGCAGTGCCTGTCACTCAGAAGGCTGTCCAGGCGGCATCCCTATCGGCAGCGTCGCCCGAGCGCGTCCAGACGGCAGTGCAGCGCCCCGCCGCAGCCGTTGCACCGCTTGCCTCGCGCCCGATGCCGCGCATCGATGCGCCGGCGAATCCCGAACCGCGAGCCGAGGCGGAGGTAGTGCCGGCTTCGGTGATGGCCGAAATTCGCGCGTTGCGTCAGATCGTCGAGCAACACCTTGCCGGCTTCGCGTTCGGCGAAGCGGCGCGTCGCGAGCCGGCAAAGACGGAAGTTCTGCGGCAGATGCTCGACACCGGTTTTTCGCCACAGCTTGCCCGCGATCTGCTCGATGGCGTGCCAGCAGACTTTGATGCGCGGCAAGCGCAGACTTGGGCCAAGAGCGCGGCTGATCGTGCCCTTCGCACCCTGGGCAGCGATCATGACATCATCGAGCGCGGAGGCGTTTTCGCCCTTGTCGGGCCGACCGGCGTCGGCAAGACAACGACGACCGCGAAGCTCGCCGCACGCTGCGTACTGCGCCATGGCGCCGCCAAGCTCGCGCTGGTGACCACTGATGGCTACCGGATCGGCGCACACGAGCAACTGCGCATTTACGGCCGCATTCTCGGCGTTTCGGTGCATCTGGTGAAGGACGGCGACGATCTGCGCCAGACGCTTGCCGACCTTTCGCACAAGCATATGGTGCTCGTCGATACGATGGGCATGAGTCAGCGCGACCGTCTGGTCACCGAACAGATCGGCATGCTCGCCGACTGCGGGGTGCAGCGCCTGCTGCTGCTTTCGGCAACCAGCCGTGGCGACACCATGGATGACGTGGTGCGCGCCTACAACGGTCCCGATCTCGCCGGCTGCATCCTGACCAAGGTCGATGAAGCAGCAAGTCTTGCCCCGGCGCTCGATGTCGTGATGCGCCATCAGCTCAAGCTGCATTACATCTCGAACGGTCAGCGCGTTCCCGAAGACTTGCACCTTCCGAATCGTGCCTACCTGCTGCACCGCGCGTTCAAGGACGCGCCGGAAAGTTCGCCGCACCGCTTCGATGGCATCGAACCGGGTCTGGTGATGGCGAACGCCGGCATGGCAGCTGCGGGCGGGCGTCGTGGCTGAGTTTCACGGCGACCAGGCGGCCGGGCTGCGCCGCCTTTTCGGGCAGGAGTCCTTGCGCGTCGTCACCTTTGCGTCGGGCAGCAAGGGGGTCGGCAAGACGACTGCCGTTGCCAATATCGCTGCCGCGCTGGCTCGTCTCGGCAAGGAGGTGCTCGTCCTCGATGAAAACGTAGGTGCGAACGTTGCCGGCGCCTTCGGCGTCCAGGCGCGTCATGATCTCTTCAACGTCGTCAATCGCGATCGTCGCCTCTCGGATGTGCTGGTCCACGTTGCGCCGGGCGTCCGCGTTCTTCCAGCGGCCCGTGCCGTGCGCAAGCTTGGCCATCTCAGCCTTGCGCAGCAGGAAGCGCTCGCCGAGGCGATCGTCGGAATGGATCATCCCGCCGATGTGATTCTTGTCGATGCCTCGATGGATCATCCCCTCGGTTTTTCGCCGCTCGGGCTCGCTGCCCAGGATGCCGTGGTGGTTGCCGCCGCGACGGCGTCGGCGATCACCGATGCCTACGCCCTGATCAAGAAAGTAAGCCTTGGCTACTCGCGACGCCGTTTCCGCATCCTGATCAACAAGGCGAAGAGTGCTGGCGACGCGCAGGCAATACAACAGAACCTGGCACAACTGGCACGTCAGCGTGGCGTTGCGCTGGTCGATGCGGCGGGTTACGTGCCGCTCGATGACAGTATTCGTCATGCAGTGCGCATTTCCCAGCCAGTGATTGCCACGCATCCGGAATCGATGGCGGCCTCGGCTCTGCGCACGATCGCGGCAGACATGCTGGAGTGGCCCGGTGCGACGAGTGAATCCGGCGGACTCGAACAGTTCGTGCAGCAACTGATACACTTCTCGCAACGCATCGAGCCTGTGACCATCCACGCCGGATAGTCGGCCGCAAGCGTTCAGAGTTCAGTCTCCGCCATGTACAACGCTGCCGGGCAGCTTGACCGGGAGCAGACGGTGCAGCGTTTCGCGCCGCTGGTCAAGCGAATTGCCTTTCACCTGATGAGCCGCCTGCCGTCGTCGGTACAGGTGGATGATGTCGTGCAGAACGGCATGATCGGCCTGCTCGACGCAATCGAGCGTTTCGAAAGCGGGCTCGGTGCGCAATTCGAAACCTATGCGACGCAACGCATCCGCGGTGCGATGCTTGACGGCCTGCGCGAGAACGACTGGTTGCCGCGCAGCCTGCGGCGTGAGATGCGTCGCATCGAGGCGGCCATCCAGCAGCTCGAACAGGAAGTCGGTCGTGCGCCCACCGAACGTGAACTGGCTGATTCCCTTGGCATGCCCCTTGCCGACTATCAGAAGATGCTGCACGATGCACGTGGGCATCAGCTGGTCTATCTGGAGGATCTGGCGGGAGACGGCGACGAGGATTTCCTCGAACGCCATTTCACCGACAACGATGCCGATCCGGCAGCGCTGCTGGAAGACCTGGATATGCGCCAGCACCTTGTCAAAGCGATCGAGGCACTGCCGGAACGCGAAAAACTGATGATGGGGCTTTACTACGAGCAGGAACTCAACCTGCGCGAGATCGGGGAGGTCATGGGAGTGACGGAATCGCGGGTTTGCCAGCTTCATAGCCAGGCCATCGCCCGGCTGCGTGCAACGCTGCTGCTTGGCGAACAGGCGCCGGTAAAGAAGCGGGGGCGGCCGCGTCGTGGATAAGATCAGTCTTGCCGGCCTCATTCTCGGGATTGTCGCCATCATTGGCGGGCAGGCGCTCGAGGGCGGGCATGTCGGCTCGCTGTTGCAGCCAACGGCACTGCTCATCGTCTGCGGCGGTACCTTCGGTGCCGTCATGCTGCAGAGCCCTTTCCCCACCCTGCAACGGGGTTTTCGCATGGCTCGCTGGGTCTGGTTTCCGCCCACCGTTGAGTATGCCAAGCTGATCCAGCAGGTCGGTAACTGGAGTCAGGTGTCGCGTCGCGAAGGTCTGCTCGCACTCGAAGGCTTCATTGGTCCGCTCAAGGACGAATTCGCCAAAAAGGCGTTGCAGTTGCTGGTTGATGGTGTCGAGCCCGAACGCATCCGCGAGGTACTCGAAGTCAATATCAACACCTACGAGGAAGAGCTGCGTCAGGGCGCGAAGATCTGGGAGGCTGCCGGCGGCTACTCGCCGACGATCGGCATTCTCGGGGCTGTGATGGGCCTGATCCACGTAATGGAAAACCTCTCCGACCCATCCAAGCTGGGCGCCGGCATTGCCGTTGCTTTCGTTGCCACGATCTACGGCGTCGGCTTGGCCAACCTCGTCTATCTGCCCATGGCCAACAAACTGAAGGCGCAGGTCGCGCGCCATGTGACCTATCGCGAAATGCTGCTCGACGGCATCATCGGCATCGCCAACGGCGACAACCCGCGCATCATCGAGAACCGCCTGCGCGGTTACTTCTGACGCCATGGCCCGCCGCAAGCGCGAGGAAGAGCACGAGAATCACGAGCGCTGGCTGGTCTCGTACGCTGATTTCATCACGCTCCTCTTCGCGTTCTTCGTCGTGATGTACGCCCTCTCGTCGATCAATGAGGGCAAGTATCGCGTGCTGTCGAATTCGCTGACCAATGCCTTCCGCAATGTTCCGATCAACGTGTCGAGCGAGGCGCTGACGCCGCAGGTGCCGATGCCGCCAGCCAGAACCGCACCCGCCGCGCGGCAAACCGCGCAGCAGGAGAAGGCAAAGCAGGCGCAGCGCGAGAAGATGAAGAGCATGGCCAAGGAAATCATGGACGCCCTGGCGCCGCTGGTGCAGCAGGGCAAGGTGCGAGTCCTTGAAACCAGCCGTGGCGTCACCATCGAGATCGCCGACTCGGCCCTGTTCTCGATTGGGCAGGCGGTGCTCAACAACGAGTCCGCGCTTGCCTTGCGCTCAGTGGCAGAGGTGATTGCCAGCGCCGACTTTCCGGTGACCATCGAGGGCCACACTGACAACGTGCCGATCAAGACCGCGCAATTCCCCTCCAACTGGGAACTCTCGGCGGTGCGAGCGACGACCGTGCTGCGCATCTTCGCCGATGCCGGTGTGCCCGCGGAGCGCCTGACGGCGATCGGCTATGGCGAAACGCGCCCTGTGGAACCGAACGACAGCATCGAAGGGCGCGCGCGCAATCGTCGCGTATCGATCCAGATCGATTCCTATCTGCCGGAGAAACCGACCGAAGTTCCGGTCGACGTGACTTCGTCGGCGGCTCAACCCTCGGCAACAGTGGCTGCGCCTACGCCGAATCGATGATCCGTCGGGTCGTGCTGCTGCTTGCCTGTCCATCGGCGCCGTAGAGGTCCTGGCGGTTCGCTGCGAGCAAGGTTTCCAGGAGCTGCGTGTTGTGGCCCATGCGCAGACGGATGAGTTCACCGTTGAGGCGGTTCAGTTCCTTTGCCTCCTCGGCCAGGGTCAGCAGTCGCTGCCATGATTCTGTTGCGCCGCTGCCTGCCGGCTGCTGTGCCAGCCAGTCGTCCATTCCCTTGCGGTCGCTGCTGAATCCCGCACGGGCAAGTTCAGCGTTGCGCGTAGCCGCGAAGGCCGCAAGGCTTGCGGCTGCCTTGTTCTTGCGCTCGACAATGGCCGGCAGCGCATCGGCATGGCCGGTCTTGAGCGCTTCCTGCTCTTCGTGCAGCAGAAAAACGAAGGCCGACACGGTGTCGGCCTCGGCGCGAAGTTCGTCTGAAAACCTGTCTGAGTGCCGCTCTGCCATGTTGGGAGCGTGCCGGTCAGGCCTTGCGCTGCGCCTGCAGCAGACCGCGAGCGGTGTCGATCAGGCCGTCGGCGATTGCTTCGGCGTTAATCTGGAATCGCCCCTCGGAAATGGCCAGTTTGATCTCTGCAATACGGGCGCCATCGATCGGGGCGCCGCTGCTGGCGCCGGCCATCTGCGACGATGCCGCGCTCAGGGTGACCTCGGTCGCCGCAGCCTTGCCGGACTTGTCAGCCGACTCGGCGCGCGGGCGGCTGCTGGTGCTTCCTGCCCCGGTTGTCTTGAAACTGGTATCGATTTTCACGTCGCTATCCTTTATGCCTGAAGAGCCTCTGGGAGGGATATCGGCAGGCGCTGCACAAACTTGAGCTATGAGCGGATTTTAGCCGGAAAGCACCTGCTGCGGCCGCTTTCCTTGTTAGCGTGATGGTCAGGGGCCGATCTCGACGATTCCGCCCGGGCGGGCGATGCCGCTGATCGTCTGCCCGCCTGCGGTACGGACCCGGGCGACCTGCCCGTCGGCCGCGTTGTTGAGCGCCTTACCCTCGTTGCTGGCGGAGAACCCGGGCCCCTTGTAGATCACGCGAACATCCTGACCCTGCTGCACGACCATCGCTGCAAGCAGTGCCTCAGCGCGCACCGGCTGGCCGCCACCCAGCCCGCCCTTCGTGGTCTTGCCGACGCCCTGTTCAACATCAGTGAGGACGCCTGCCGGCAGCGTGCTCAGGTCTCCCTGCCTGAGTTCCAGATCGTCCTCGGCGAGTTGCTGGCCAGGCCCGATCGGCCGTCGCGCGACGACATAGGCGCCGAAGACACGGACTTGTACTGGCACGTAGATCGTCCAATTGGCCGGTCCTAGGCAGCGCACACCGACCATCGTCTTCCCCCACAGGCGATTGCCCGGCGGGACGAATGGCTCGTATCCGGCGCAGCTTGACAGCTGCGTGCGCGGGTCGAGCTGGCCGACGCTGATATCGACCCGTCCGGACAATCCTTGTGTCTGCGTCTTGAGATAGCGTTCAACGGCCACGACAACCTCCTCCTGACTGGTTGCGGTGCCGGCGGCGTGTCCCGCGGAGAGGGACAAGAGCGAACACAGAAGTAGGGCGAGGCATGCCCGGTAGAACCTGATGAGCTTCATGGCGCCATTTTGCCCGATAACGCGGCGCTGATGCAGCAATGGCGCCTGGGCGGCCGATTTCGCGGGCAGGTGCCATGGCACACGCGGCGGCAATTCTTGCCGTGTCCTGCCGCAGGCCGCCGGATGCCGGTAACGATACCCGCTCGCAGCCCCGGCGGGCGGCTGTGGCGGGATGGCATGCCGGTTGTTCCGCGCAGGCCCAGTCTGCTGGCACGTATCTCGCTTAGTTCCGGCATCAACGATTCGACGAGAGTCCGGACGTGGTCAGCAAACTCGACAGCGCACTCGCATTTCAGCAGCAGGCCCTTAACCTCAGGGCCTATCGGCAGCAGATACTGGCCGGCAACATCGCCAATGCCGACACTCCCCACTACAAGGCGCGGGATATCGATTTTTCGGCGGCACTGAAGAATGCAGTCGCCGGTCGCAGTGGCGGCGATCTGCCCGTTGCGCGGACCTCGCCAAGTCATCTGGCGGGCCCTGCAGGCCAAGGGCCTGCGCCGTTGCGCTATCGCGGTGAGTTGCAGTCCGCGGTGGATGGCAATACGGTCGATATGGATATAGAGCGTGCCCAGTTCGCCGAGAACGCCATTCACTATGAAGCCGGTATCTCCTTCATTACCCACCAGCTGCGGATGATGAGCGCAGCGATCGCGCCGGGACAGTAAAGCATGAGCATGTTCAGCGTCTTTAACATCGCGGGTAGCGCACTTACCGCACAGTCGGTGCGCCTCAACGCCGTTGCCAGCAACCTTGCCAATGCCGATAGCATTGCTGGCGCGGATGGCAAGCCGTATCGCGCCAAGCAGGTTGTCTTCGAGGCGACGCCGATGGGAGCTGCCGGCGGTCAGGGTGTGCGTATCCGCCAGGTGGTCGATGATGCGGCGCCTCCGCGCATGGTTTACGACCCGCGCAATCCGGCAGCCAACGAACAGGGTTATGTCGCGATGTCCAACGTGAACGCGGTGGAGGAGATGGTGAACATGATCTCTGCGTCGCGTTCCTACCAGACCAACGCGGATGTGATGAATACCGCAAAAACCCTGCTGCTGCGTACGCTGCAGCTTGGTCAGTAAAAGGAGCTAGACCATGGCCACTGTCTCATCGACCACCGGAACGACCGGCAACGAATACCTCGCGTCGCTTGGCACGAACAACAGCAGTTCGGCGAGCGTCACCGACCAGATCCAGGATCGCTTCCTCAAGCTGCTGACAACGCAACTGCGCAACCAGGATCCGCTGAATCCGCTCGACAACGCGCAGATGACCAGCCAACTGGCGCAGATCAACACGATCAGCGGTATCGAGAAGATGAATGCCACGCTCGGCAAGATGCTCGATTTCTACAATGCCGGTCAAGGCATGCAGGCGGCAGGGCTGATCGGCAAATATGTCCTCGTTGCCGGCAACAACCTCACGCTTGCCAATGGCCAGTCAGCCGGCGGCGTGCTGCTCAAGGAGGCGGCGGATCAGGTCACCGTCAGTGTTCTCGACGGTGCCGGAAATGTGGTTCAGACGCAGCAGCTCGGCGCTCACGACGGCGGTAACCTGGCCTTTAGCTGGGATGGCAAGAAGTCGGATGGTACGCAGATGCCTGCCGGGAACTACCGCTTCAGTGTCTCGGCGGTACGTGGCAACAGCAAGGTGGAGGCAACGGCGCTGCAGCTTGGCATGGTAAATGCTGTAACCCGTAGCGGCAGCAATTTCCTGCTCGATCTTGGGCAGGCAGGTCAGGTCGGCTTCGCCGATGTGCAGCAGATCATTTAAGGCAGGAGAGAGAAAATGTCCTTCCAGCAAGGTTTGAGCGGGCTCAATGCTTCCTCGAAATCACTTGATGTCATCGGCAACAACATCGCCAATGCGGGTACGGTAGGTTTCAAGACGGCTGCGCCGCATTTTGCCGATGTCTATGCAGCATCGTTGTCTGGCGGCGGGGCATCGCAGGTCGGTATCGGGGCAACGATGTCCGCCGTTGTGCAGCAGTTTACGCAGGGCAACATCACTACCACCAACAATCCGCTTGATATTTCGATCAATGGCGGTGGTTTCTTCCGCATGAGCCAGAACGGTACGGTTACATTCTCGCGTAACGGCCAGTTCCATCTCGACAATGCCGGCTACATTATTAACGACAAGTCTCAGCGTCTTACCGGCTACCCGGTTGATACAAACGGCAATGTGGTGCCTTCTACTCCAGTAGATCTAATTCTCTCTCCTGCTCCGATTCCACCGCGAGCAACCAGCAATCCATTGTCGGGCAACATTACAGCGGTTGTTAATCTCGATTCGCGGGAGAGCAGTCCTGCAGTGGCGCCGTTCAACTTCGCGAATCCGCAGACCTACAATTTTTCAACCGGCTTGTCTGTTTATGACACGCTGGGAGTTTCGCACACGCTAACGACGTACTATGTTCGAAACAGTCCTGGGGTGTGGAATGTGTACGCAACGCTTGACGGAGCTACGCCGACTGCGCTTCCGAACATGACGTTCAATACATCTGGTGCGCTTACAAGTGCTCCAACCGTTGCAATTCCGGCGGCCTTTGCGCTGACAACTGGTGCAGCATCGCCATGGTCTCCCGGTACCATCGACTTCACCGGGTCGACCCAGTACGGAGCTGAGTCCGGGGTTGATGGTTTGCGCCAAGGCGGGTACACAGCCGGTTCGTTGGCGGGAATTACTGTTGGCTCAGATGGCGTGATTCAAGGCCGATATAGCAATGGTCAGACGCGCGCACTTGGCCAGGTCGTCCTTGCAAATTTCCGGGCGCCAACGGGCCTCGTCAATCTCGGTGGGAACCAATGGGCGGAGTCATCTGTTTCCGGACCTCCCGCCGTGGGCGCACCGGGTTCCGGCAGCCTGGGCGTGCTCAACTCATCGACGATCGAGGAATCCAACGTCGATCTGACCGCGGAACTCGTGTCGATGATCACGCAGCAGCGCAACTACCAGGCGAGCGCGCAGACGATCAAGACGCAGGATCAGGTTCTGCAGACCCTGGTCAACCTCCGCTAACCAGGGCTGAGCGGCGGCGATGGACAGGCTGATCTACACAGCGATGAGTGGGGCCAAGCAGGCTTTCCTGCAGCAGGCCGGCGTCGCCCAGAACCTGGCCAACGCCAACAGCACCGGTTATCGGGCGATGGAGCACAAGTTCCGCGCCGTACCGGTGCAGGGACCGGGCTTGCCGACGCGAGCCTTTACGGTCAATGCCTCTGTTGCCGACGTGTTCGAGCAGGGTCCGCTGATGACGACGGGGCGACCGCTCGACGTTGCCGTACAGGGCGCAGGCTGGATCGCCGTCGAGACGCCGGATGGCGGCGAGGCCTACACGCGTAACGGGGCCTTGCAGACCAATGCAGCGGGGCAGTTGCAGACTGCTGCGGGGCTCAACGTGCTCGGCGATGGCGGTCCGATCGCGATCCCGCCGGATAACCGGATTACCGTCGCTCCCGACGGTACCGTCTCGGTCGTGCCGCTATTTGGAACACCGAACAACTCCAATCCGGTCGGTCGTATCAAGCTCGTCAATCCGCCCGAGAACGAGATGGTACGCGGGCCTGATGGCCTGTTTCGCCGGAAGAATGGAGAGGCTGCCGATGTCGATGCGAACGTGCGGCTGGCGCCGGGAGCGCTGGAAGGCAGCAACGTGAATAGCGTCGATTCGATGGTCAACCTGATCTCGCTCGCGCGCCAGTTCGAAATGCAGATCAAGATGCTGCAGACCGCCGATACCAATGCCCGCGCCGCCGGGCAGATTCTCTCGATGAACCGATGAGGAACCCTGAATGATCCGCTCCCTCTGGATCGCCCGCACCGGGCTCGATGCCCAGCAGACGCAGCTTGACGTGATCGCCAACAACCTGGCGAACGTTTCCACCAACGGTTTCAAGCGCGGGCGCGCGGTATTCGAGGATCTGCTCTACCAGACCCTGCGCCAGCCGGGGGCGCAATCGTCGCAACAGACGCAGATTCCCTCCGGCCTGCAGATTGGCACCGGCGCCCGACCGGTGACCACGGCGCGGATCCATACACAAGGCAATCTGCAGCAGACCGGGAACGGCCTCGATATCGCAATCAACGGCCCGGGCTTCTTCCAGATCACCTTGCCCGACGGCACCATTGCCTACACGCGCGATGGTTCCTTCCAGAAGGACAACCAGGGCCAGATCGTCAATTCGAACGGCTATCCGTTACAGCCCGCGGTAACCATTCCTGCCGATACCATCTCGCTGACCATCTCGACCGATGGCGTCGTCAGCGTTGTTCAGGCCGGCAGCAGCACGGCCACACAGGTCGGCACCATCCAGGTGGCGACTTTCATCAACCCGGGCGGTCTGCAGAGCGTGGGCGAGAATCTCTATCTCGAAACGGCATCGAGCGGGGCGCCAACGCCGAATACGCCGGGCCTTAACGGCGCCGGCGTGCTCAATCAGTTCTACGTCGAAACCTCCAACGTCAACGTTGCCGAGGAACTGGTTTCAATGATCCAGACGCAGCGCGCCTACGAGCTGAACTCGAAGGTGGTGTCCACCTCGGATGCCATGCTTGGTCGTCTGACGCAGCTTTGAGGAAAGTGAAATGATTCGCCGCATCGCTTCCAGCCTGCTGCTCGCTGTAGCTGTTCTTGCAGGTTGCCAGTCGGTGCCGCCGACCAATGTGCATCAGCCGATGACAGCGAGGCCGGCACCGCGGCCGGAACTTGCCAGCAACAACGGCGCGATCTTCAACCCGGGCGTCAGCCGCTCATTGTTCGACGATCGGCGCGCGCGCTTCGTTGGCGACACGCTGACCATCAGCATCGTTGAGAATACGTCGGCCTCCACCAGTTCGAGCAGTTCTGCCAATCGCACCAGCAGCCTGTCGGCCTCCGTCCCGACGATTACCGGGCTTCCCGGAAAGAACTTCCAGGGCATGGCGGCCTCGGCTGAAACCGAGAACGACTTTGCCGGCAAGGGCGCGGCGGCCGCGAAGAACGTGTTTACCGGTGCCATCACGGTGACGGTGATCGAGGTGCTGGAGAACGGCAACCTGCTCGTCTCCGGAGAGAAGCAGGTGGCGATCGGCCATGGGCAGGAGTACATCCGTCTTTCGGGCGTGGTCAATCCGACCTTTATCAGCGCCACGAATACAATCGAATCGTCACGCGTGGCCGATGCCCGTGTCGAATACAAGGAGAGTGGCTACATCAGCGAAGCCCAGGTGATGGGCTGGCTGGCACGATTCTTCCTTTCAGTAATGCCGTTCTGATCGAATTCGTGATGGAGGCGGCAAATGGCAGGTTTCACCGGCAAGATCCTGCGTCAGGCGGCAATCCTTGCCTGCGCGGCGCTGACGATCGGGAGTCCTTCCGCCCAGGCTGAACGGATCAAGGATCTGGCCTCCGTGCAGGGGGTTCGCCACAACCAGCTGGTCGGCTACGGACTCGTCGTCGGCCTCGATGGCAGTGGCGACCAGACAACGCAGACGCCGTTCACCACGCAGGCAACGCTGAACATGCTCTCACAGCTCGGCGCCAATCTGCCGCTCGACAAGGCGAGCACGATCCAGTTGAAGAACGTCGCCGCAGTGGTGGTTACCGCCAGTCTGCCGCCGTACGCGAAGCCGGGGCAGAACCTCGATGTGACGGTATCGTCTATCGGCAACGCCAAGAGTCTGCGTGGCGGCACGCTGGTGATGACGCCGCTGAAGGGGGCTGATGGCAGCGTCTATGCGATGGCCCAGGGCAACATTCTGGTGCCGGGAGCCGGGGCGTCGGCGGGCGGCAGCAAGGCACAGATCAATCACCTCTCGGCCGGGCGTATTGCCGCTGGTGCCACGGTCGAGCGCGCCGTGCCGGCTCCGGTCGGGCAGGGGCCGTATGTTCATTACGAGCTGAATGCAACCGATTTCGGCACGGCAAAACTCATGGTTGATGCGATCAATGGTGCCGTGGGACCGGTTGCGGAGGCCGTCGATGGCCGCCTGATCCGCGTTCGCGCGCCGGAAGCCTCGGATGCGCGCGTTGCCTTTATTGGTCGCATCGAGAACCTTGAAGTCAGGCCGACGCAGTCGGTCGCCAAGGTCATCGTCAATCCGCGCACCGGGTCGGTGGTCATGAACCAGGCGGTGACCTTGCAGAACTGCGCGGTCGCCCATGGCAACCTGTCGGTCGTCGTCAGTTCGGATCCCAGTGTCAGCCAGCCGAATGCGCTTTCTGCCGGTCAGACCGTGGTCACCAACCAGACCGACATCCAGATCAAGCAGGACTCCGGCGCGCTGATGAACATCAAGGCAGGCGCCAACCTTGCCGATGTGGTCAAGGCGCTCAACGCGCTGGGGGCCAATCCGCAGGACCTGCTTGCCATTCTGCAGGCGATGAAAGCTGCCGGTGCCCTGCGCGCCGAGCTGGAAATCATCTGAGCGGGGGCCGTGTGAAAGCTGACGAGATCGCCGCCAGCCGCTTCGTCCTCGACATGAAGACGGCGCAGGATTTGCGGACACGCATGCAGCAGGACCCGAAGGCCGGGCTCCAGGAAGCTGCGCGACAGTTTGAAGGCATGTTCCTGCAGATGGTGATGAAGAGCATGCGTGACGCAACACCGGCGGATGGCCCGCTGAACAGCGATGCAACGCGCTTCTATACCTCGGTGCTCGATCAGCAGCTTGCCTCCCAGCTTGGTGCCAGCGGGCAGCTGGGGTTCGCCCGCCTGATCGAGAAACAGCTCGGCAGATATGGTGCAACTGCCGCCGAGAATTCCGCAGTGGCATCGATGCCGGTCAGAACCATCGGCGGCGACGGCATTCCCGCCGGCGCGATACAGGGCGCGGCACGTGTGTTCAGTGCGGGCGCTTCCGAAACGCCAGCCCCGCAGGTGCCAACCGGGCCGGTTTCGCAGTCGGCACAGGATTTTGCCGCCCGGGTTTGGTCGCACGCTGTCGATGCCAGCCGGAGCACCGGGGTGCCGGCGCATTTTCTCGTGGCGCATGCGGCCCTTGAATCGGGCTGGGGCAAGAGCGAAATCCGGCGCAGTGACGGCTCGACCACCCATAACCTCTTCGGCATCAAGGCTGGGCGCGGGTGGCAGGGCGATACAGTCGAAACGATGACGACGGAGTACGTGAACGGCGAGGCCAGGCAGGTACGGGAGAAGTTTCGTGCCTATGGCTCCTATGCAGAGGCCTTCCGCGATTACGCACGTTTGCTTACCAGCAATCCGCGATTTTCGGGCGTGCTTGGCCAGCAGGATGGCACGTCCTTTGCTCGATCCTTGCAACAGTCAGGGTATGCCACCGACCCGATGTACGCCGACAAACTCGCGCGAATCATCAACGGCGGCACGCTGCGTCAGGCCCTCAGTGGCTGACGTGTTTCCGGGTTGCCGGCGAGTCGTTCAAGAATTCAGTCAGACTGCCGTTAAGGCAGGGAAACAGAGGTTTCTTCCATGAGTACAGGAATCATCGGTGTAGGCATCTCCGGGTTGCGCGCGGCACAGATCGGTTTGCTGACGACTGAGCACAACATCACGAACGTCGGCACGCCGGGGTATTCGCGGCAGCGAATCATCCAGAGCACCAACCCGCCCGTTGCGACGGGGGCAGGCTTCATCGGGCAGGGGACGATCGTCACGCAGATCGAGCGCCTCTACAGCCAGTCGCTTGTCAATCAGGTGAATGCCGCGCAGGCGAATGTAGGGGAACTCGATACCTATTACACGCAAATCAAGCAGATCGACAATATCCTCGCCGACGCGAACTCGGGCTTGTCGCCCGCAATGCAGGATTTCTTCCGGGGTGTTCAGGCTGTTGCTGCGAGTCCGAACCTGCTTGCAGCGCGGCAGTCGATGATTTCCTCGGCTGAAGCGCTGGTTGCCCGTTTCCGCTCGCTGGAAAGCCGCCTCAATGAGCTGTATCAAGGGGTCGGCGCGGAAATTCAGACTACCGTTGGGACGATCAATTCCTTTGCCGAGCAGATCGCCGAACTAAATCAGCGGATTGTTCTGGCGCAGGCAGGAAACAATCAGCAACCCAACGATCTGCTTGATCAGCGGGACCAACTTGTCGCCGAACTGAACAAACTCGTCGAAGTGAAGGCGCGCGTTGATAGCGACGGCAGTTACAGCGTGTTCTATGGAAATGGCCAGCAACTGGTTGTCGGCGCGACCGTTTCGCGACTCGTTGTACAGGCGTCCTATGCGGACATCTCCCGTCTCGCCGTTGGTGTTCAGGCTGCAGGGTCTGTTCAGGAACTGCCGGAAAATCTGATCACGGGCGGCAGTCTTGCCGGCCTTCTTAAGTTCCGAAGCGAGACGCTGGATCGTACGGCAAACGATATCGGGCGGATCGCCGCGACGCTGACGTTAACTTTCAATGCACAGCATGGTCTGGGGCAGGATCTGCTCGGTCAGGTTGTCGGCGAGGGCTCTTTTGCTGCTGATTTCTTTTCGGTTTCACAGCCTCAGGCGCTTGCGAACAGCCTGAATACCGGCAACGCTGTCATCGGCGCGTCCTTCAATGCTGCCACTGCTGCGAGTGCGGGGGGGTTCTATACGAACCTGACGAATTCCGACTACCGTTTGAGTTACGACGGTGCCAATTACACGATGACCCGGCTGAGTGACAATCAGACATGGACGAATGCGAGCCTGGCGGGATTGTCGACGGCGGTGACTTCCAGCGAGGGGTTCTCGTTCTCCCTCACGAGCGGAGCGATGGCAGCGGGAGACAGCTTTACCGTGCAACCGACCCGCTTTGCTGCGCGCAACTTGTCGGTCAATGCGAGCATCTCCGCTGATCCCAGACTGATTGCTGCGGGGATGCCATTGCGCACTGCCAGCAACGCGACAAATACAGGTAGCGCGCAGATATCGGCTGGTAGTTCCCAGGTTGGCTTTACGAACACCTCGATTCCGGTCGGCGGCGTTACGATCGGGTTCACCGCAGGCGGACCGCCTGCGCCTTACACCGGCACGATAGACTTTCCCGCGGGTTTTCCGGCGTCCGGAACGATATCGGTGACGGCTGGCGGAGTGACAACGAGCTATCCCGCCGGTTCGTCGATCCCTTACAACCCGCTTACCGGTGCGACCTTCGATGCGGCCGGACTTCGCTTCGAAATAAGTGGCGTGCCCAACAATGGCGATTCGTTTTCGCTGGCCCGCAATTCGGCCGGAGTGTCGGACAGCCGCAATGCGCTTGCGCTTGGAAAGCTGCAGACGCAAGGGTCCGTGTCCGGGGGGATTGCCAACTATCAGGATGCCTATGCGCGTCTTGTCAGTGATGTTGGCAACAAGACACGCGAGATTCAGGTCACCGGAGATGCGCAGACGGCCCTGCTAAAGCAATCTCAGAGTGCCCGCGACTCGCTCTCCGGGGTAAACCTCGATGAGGAGGCGGCCAATCTTCTCCGTTATCAGCAGGCGTATCAGGCATCGGCAAAGATGATCGATATCGGCAGCAAACTGTTCGACGTCATTCTGTCGATTCGCAGCTAGGTTAAAGGGGGCTGTCATGCGTATCAGCACCAACCAGATCTTCGATGCCGGTGCACTTGGCATCCAGCAGAATCAGCAAAACCTGTTCAAGCTGCAGAATCAACTCTCCAGCGGGCGGCGCGTTCTGACGCCGGAGGACGATCCCGTGGCCGCTGCTCAGGCACTGATCGTCACGCAATCGAAGGAACTCGTCGGCCAGTACGAGGAAAACCAGGGGAGCGCAAAGTCCGACCTTGGGGTGCTGGAGGGTAATCTCGCGACCTTGAGCGACATGCTGCTGGCAGTCTACGAGCGCGCGTATGACTCGAAGAATCGAATCTACTCGGACAGCGAACGCAACTTCGTGGCGCAGGAACTGCGGGACCGCCTGACGGAGTTGGTCGCTTTGGCCAATACCGACGATGGCACCGGGCAGTATCTTTTTTCCGGCTACCAGGGAGCGACCAAACCCTTTGCCATTGACGGAACCGGGACCATCGTGCCACCCGCCACGACGCCCCCTGTGAGGTATTTCGGCGACGAGGGCGAACGTTTGCTGCAGGTAGGCGCCTCACGCCAGATGGCCACCAATGTTTCCGGTGCCGAACTGTTCATGAACATACGCTCCGGAAATGGCTCGTTTTCGACAGCGGTGGGCGGCAACTCCGGCGGTGGCATCAACCAGGGAACCGCGCTGATTGATTCTGGATCGGTCAGCAACCCGGCCTTGTGGACGGCGGCGGTAAATGCACATGGCAGCTTCAGGATCGAGTTTTCGGCTGGCGGTACGCAGTACCAGATCTACAACGCGGCCAACGTCGCCATGCTTGCAGCTCCCGCCAGCTTTGTTCCCGGTCAGGCCATTCCGCTTCAGAAGACGACGGCGCCGGCGGCAGATTTCGGAGCGCAGGTTGTCATTTCCGGTACGCCTGCCAATGGAGACAGGTTCACGATCACGCCGAGTTCCAACCAGAGCCTGTTCCAGACGATTCAGAATCTTATCGGTGCGATTGATACACCGGTGAACCTTGCATACACCTCCACCGAACTCGAGAATCGTGTGAATGCGGAGTTGGCGAATCTGAACCAGGCGCTCGACAACATCGGGCGTGTCCGTGCCGACGTCGGATCCCGTCTCAAGGAACTCGATTTCCTCGGTGAAAACGCGGCGGATCTCGATTTGCAGTATGCGACGACCTTGTCCGAACTGCAGGATCTCGACTACACCGAAGCCATCTCGAAATTCACGCAACAGCAGATCCAGCTGGAGGCAGCCCAGAAGGCTTTTGCCCAGACTGCACGCCTTAGCCTCTTCGACATCTTATGATCGCTGCGCGATTCATTGCTGCCCTGTCGCTGGCCCTTGGTGCGTGTACGACGGCACCTCCCAATATTCCCCCCAGTGGCGCCCTGATTCCAGACGAGGGAAAAGTCCAGGTAACCCCCGATATTTCCTATACGTACAAGGAACTCGCGGCAGCGCCGGTGATGATGTGGACGTTCAAGGATATCCTCGAGAAATCGATGGATCAGTGGAAGCCGTTCACGCAGCCGATCATCCTCTACTTTGTCTATCAGCCATTCGCCCCGAACTGGTCGGTCGAGGAGGCGCGCTTGAGCGACGACACCTACTACATCCGCATGCTCGCCAAGCGCTTTCGTACCGGCGGTGATGGCGAAGCGATGATGGTGCTCAAGCGGCGAGCGGCACAATTGCAGCACGAGCGAGGCTACGCCGGCTACAAGCTGCTCGACTTTGCCGAAGGCATCGAATCCTCGACCCCCATCGCGCAGCGTTACTCGGAAGGCATCTTCCGGCTGGTCAAGGCAGAGCAGGCCGTTCCGCGCTAAGGCGCGATCACGAAGTGGCCGAGCATGGCCTGCAGCCCATGCTCGAACATCCCGATAATGGGTGTCGCCAGATAGGACAGGCTCAGGATCAGGACGACGAAACCGCCGATCAGGGTCACCGGAAAACCCACTGCGAACAGATTGAGCTGCGGCGCCGCACGCGTCAGTACGCCGAGCGCGATGTTCGTGATCAGCATTGCGCAGATAATTGGCAGCGCGAGCAGCAGTCCGGATGAAAACACGAACGCGCCGGCATGGGCCATGTTCGACCAGCTGCCGGCGCCCAGCTTGATACCCCCGATCGGCAGCACCTGAAAGCTCTGCGCCAGCGTGGCGAGGATCATCAGATGACCGTTGATCGACAGGAGTATCAGCAGCGCCAGCAAGGACAGGAATTCGCTGACCACGGGTGTCTGCGCGGTGTTGTCAGGGTCGTAGAAAGTCGCAAAACCCAGACCGATCTGGAGGCCGATGGCTTCGCCGGCGAAATCGACCGCCGCGATGACGAGGCGCATCGCAAAGCCCATGGTCAGGCCAATCAGCATCTGCTGGGCGAGGATCATCAACCCGGTGCCGGAAGCGGGGGAGACCGGTGGGGGGGCAGGGAGCGTGGGCGCGACAGCGATGGTGATTGCGAGTGCCAGCACGAGCCGGACGCGCGCTGGCATTGCGGCGTTGGAAAAGGGGGGGGCCGTGGCGAGCAGGCCAAGAACGCGCGATAGCGGAAACAGGAAGGCCGCAATCCATGCGTCGAGCTGTGCGCTGCTGATCTCGATCATCCGATCAGTCCGGGAATGCTCTCCAGCAGGCGTCGGATGTAATCGATCATCAACTGCAGCATCCATGGGCCGGCGAAGATCAGCGTGATGAACATTGCGATCAGGCGCGGGATGAACGAAAGCGTCGATTCGTTGATCTGTGTCGCGGCCTGAAAAACGCTGATGATCAAGCCTGTTACCAGGGCCGCCAGAAGCAGCGGCGCTGAGACGAGCATCGTCATTTCAAGCGCCTGACGGCCGAGCTCCATGACCGTCTGCGGCGTCATGTGACAAAACTCTGGACGAGCGAACCAACGATCAGGTGCCAGCCGTCGACAAGCACGAAGAGCATCAGCTTCATCGGCAGCGAAACCATGACCGGCGACATCATCATCATGCCCATCGACATGAGTACGCTGGCGACGACCATGTCGATGACCAGGAAGGGGATGAAGATGACAAACCCGATCTGGAACGCCGTCTTCAGCTCGCTGGTAATGAATGCCGGAATCAGGACACGCATCGGCGTATCTTCCGGCTTCTCGATCTTGTCCACACGGGCGAGGCGTGCGAAGAGGCCAAGATCGGCTTCACGCGTCTGCTTCAGCATGAATCCCCTGAGCGGGACAGCGGCCCGGTCGATCGCCTGCGGGAATGTGATGCGGTTTTCCGAGAGTGGAAGATACGCATCGCTGTAGATGCGATCGAAGACGGGCGCCATCACGAAGAAGGTCATGAACAGCGACAATCCGATCAGCACCTGATTGGGCGGCGTGGTCTGCGTGCCCAGTGCGTGCCGGAGCAGCGACAGGACGATGATGATGCGCGTGAAGCCGGTCATCATCAGCACGGCAGCGGGAATGAAGGTGAGTGCGGTGAGTGTGATCAGGGTCTGGATCGACAACGACCAGTTGGTGCTGCCGGCTGGGCCCGGCGTACTGGTTACTGCCGGCACGGTCACCTGCGCCAACGCCTCCGTGGAAAGCAGCAGCATCGCCATTGCCGTCAGCACCAGTGAAAGTGTTGTCCGAAGGTCAGTGCGAAGCGTCGTCATGCCTGTTCCTGAATTGCTGCAGCCAGTGCCCGAACTGCCCTTCCTTGCCCGCAGGGGGAGGGAGCGTTCCTTTTGGCAGTGTGTGCAGGGTCCGCATCTGACCGGGGCTGACGCCGACGACCAGCCATGTTCCTTCGATTTCGAGCAGAAGAATGCGCTCACGCGGTGAGAGGGAGACGCCGCCGACGATCTTCAAAGGCCCCTTGTTGCCAGCAAACGCGTTTCCGGCGCCCAGCCGGCGTGCCAGCCAGGCAGCACCAAGGAAAAGGGCGAGAATGAAAATGAGCCCGAGAAAGGTCTGCACCATGGTGCCGAGCGAAACGCCGGGGGTGGCCGATGCCTCTGCGGCAAAAGACGGTGCGCCGGCTACCATGGCGGCGAGTAGCGCTGCGGCATGGTGGCGCGAGCGAACGGTGTGCAGGGTTGAATCGGAGCGGGTCACGGGAGCCTATATTAAAGCAAGGCGTCCCGTGGCGGAACCGCAAGCGTGGGGAGTTTGGCCGTGCGGAGAGACTATGCGCGTTGGCGACGCATGAAGCGAGGCCAATTGAGCCATTCAGCGATTCAGCTTTTTCATGCGCTCCGAGGGCGTGATGATGTCGGTGAGACGAATGCCGAACTTCTCATTGACGACAACCACTTCGCCTTGTGCGATCAGGGTGCCGTTGACCAGCACGTCCATCGGTTCCCCGGCCATCGCGTCGAGTTCGACGACCGAGCCGTGTGCAAGCTGCAGCAGGTTCTTGATCGTCAGCTTGGTGCGGCCGAGTTCAACGGTGATCTGGACCGGGATGTCCAGGATCATGTCGAGTTCGTTCATGACCGAGGCACGACTGGTGTCCCCGCCAAAATTCTCGAAGATCTGGGCGGGTTGTGCGGCAGGCGCGCTTGCTTCCGTCGTCGCCTGCTCGGCCATGGCGGCCGCCCAGTCGTCTTCGCTGATCGCGTCCTCGGCAGCGCCTTCGGTATTTTCGGTGGCTTCAGACATGACGCTCTCCTTAATTCGATTCCTGCTTGTCCTGAGCGATGAAACGCTCGACACGTATTGCATACTGCCCCTGCTGCTGACCGAAACGGCATTCCATCAGCGGCGTGCCGTCCACCTTGGCGATGATCGCTTCGGGGATGGCCACCGGGATGACATCTCCGACCTTCATCTTCTGAACCTGCCCGAGCGAGACTGTCGCATGGGTCAGTTCCGCAACCAGTTCTACCTCGGCCCCCTGCAGTTGCTGGCGCAAGGTCGTAATCCAGCGCCTGTCGGTCGACAGCTGGTCGCTTTGCATGCTGCTGTAGAGCACATCGCGGATGGGCTCAAGCATCGAGTAGGGAAAGCAGATATGCATTTCCGCGGCCGAGCCGCCAAATTCGATTGAGAAGGTGGTGGATACCACGATCTCCGATGGCGTTGCGATATTGGCGAACTGCGAGTTCATCTCGGAGCGGATGTACTCGAAATTCAGTTCGTGCACCGGCTTCCAGGAGCGGCCGTATTCGGCAAACACGACGCCGAGCATGCCCTGAATGATGCGCTGTTCCGTCTGCGTGAAATCGCGCCCCTCAACCCGCGTGTGGAAGCGACCATCGCCGCCGAACATGTTGTCGACGACGAGAAATACCAGATTTGGGTCGAAGATGAAGAGGGCTGTACCGCGGAGCGGTTTGGCTGATACCAGATTCAGGTTGGTCGGCACCACCAGATTGCGGATGAATTCGCTGTACTTCTGCACCTTGATGGGCCCGACCGAAATTTCGGCGTTGCGGTGCATGTAGTTGAACAAGCCGATGCGCAGATAGCGCGCAAAGCGCTCGTTGATGAGCTCCATCGTGGGCATGCGCCCACGAACGATTCTCTCCTGCGTGCCGAGGTTGTAGTTGCGGACGCCGCCGCCTTCCTCGCTACTCTCCTCGGGCTCGTCGACTTCGCCGGTGACACCCTTGAGCAGGGCATCGACTTCGTCCTGGGAGAGAAAATCCTGGGCCATGGCTGTGCGCTTACTGGATGATGAAGGAAGTGAACAGCACTTCCTTGATTGGGACTTCTGCCGTCTTCTTGCCCTTGGCCGGGGCTTCGCCAATGACGCCGTTGATGCTCTCCCTGATTTCTTCAGCGAGTGCTTCCTTGCCTTCTCGCGGAGCAAGCTCCGAAGCCTTCTTCGAGGACAGAATGAGCATGATCCGGTTGCGCAGCTTGGGCATGTGCACTTTCAGCTTCTCGCCGACCGCGGCATCCTCGGCCTCGACGTTGATCGTGACCTGCAGGTATTGATCGCCGGTTTCCGGAACCAGATTGACCGTGAAGGGCTCCATCGGGATGTAGACCGGCGGCGCCTCCTTGTCGCCCTTCTTCTTCGGCTTTTCCTTCTCGGTCGCGACTTCTTCGTCCTCGGCGTGCTCGTCGCTGCCCTTCTTGAGCAGGAAATAGGCCGCTCCGCCGCCACCGAGCACGATGATCAGCACGACAACGAGGATGATGATCAGCAGCTTCTTGCTTTTCTTCGGCGCTGCTTCCGCGCCTTCAGCAGCCTTTTCTTCCTTAGCCATTTCTCTGTCCCTCTATGCGGGCCCGGATTGTATTCTGCCGAGCCCATCCCCTGAAATTGTCAGCTTGCATTCTAGCGCGCTGATCGTATTTTTCGCGTCGCCGGTTCGGTCACTAAGCGAAAGTATCCACCAGTCCGCGGCCACTGCCGCTCGACCGCACAAAACCTGCGGCAGCAAGCTCCCGGTTTCCGCCGCTGTTCTCGCTGGCGCCATCTCGGGCGGCATTGCCGCTGCCGGTACGGGTATCTCCGTTGCCATTGCGAAATGACTGGTGACTGACGTTGGTCTGTCCCAGCTCCACACCAACGCCCGCCAGCATCTCACGCAGACGTGGCACGGCCGACTCAATTGCTTCGCGGACCTCGGCACTGGCGGAAACGAAAACGGCGCTTGCCTGATCGTTTCTCACATCCAGTGATATCTCTATCGGCCCCAATTGCGGTGGATTGAGGGTGATCTGCGCGGATTGCAGATCCTGTCGTGCCATCCAGGTCACCTTTTGCGCGAATTCTGCGGGCCATGCCGCGTCACGCACCGGAGTCGCCAGTTGCATCGCCGTAGAAGTGGCGGCCGGCGTCTGCCCCGGAGATGCGTTGGCGACCCCTGAAAGCTGCACCGGGAGTGTGCCCGGGCCAGATGTGGTCGTTTCCAAGCCTGCGATCGGCGTGTCTTGCGGCATCTCCGTGCCGGCAAGTTTTGCCGCAACGAGTTGCTCGACGGTCCCGAACAAGGACGGCTCCTGCCGTGCTGACGGGTCAGTTGCTCCCGCCCCGCCCGGAAAATGAGCGATGCGGCGTGCATCCGGAGCGGGATCGGCGAATTCTGTGGAGATTGGCGGCGACAATGTCACACCATCCGAGGTTTTCTCCATGGTGGCGCCATCATCGGCCGGCAGCGTTCCTGTCGCCCCCGGATAGGGCAGGCCCAGCGCCGCGAAGAGTTGAGCGGCGTCTGTCGGCGCCTCAAGGATGGGTGGTTCCCTTCCGGAGTCGTCAATGAGCGGAGCCGCCGCTTGCAGAAGCGGTGGCACCTGCCCGAGGAGGATATCCGCGAAACCTTCGACCGCCGGCAATCCTTCCGCACCAGTGGGGGCGCTTGTTCCGGGCAGTGCTTTGGCCGCTGCTGCGACGAACTGGGTGACGGCAATGGTCATTGAAAACCCCGCGAAATAACTGTTTGCGGAGAAATAGCAATTGGCATGCCAGGTATTTATTGGCGGATCAACCCGGGCGGGGCGTCAACTGTCTCCGTCGCGCTTGTGCTGCCGTGCAGCGATCTCATCGACGAGCTTTTGCTCTTGCCGGAGCTCCTTGCGCGATTCAGCCTCACGATGTCGCAGTGACAGGGTGTCCATTGCCTTCAGCTTGACCTGCTGCGCGCGCCACGCGTCCTGACCTTGTGCGGTGTTGCGGCGTGATCGGGTGACCACCTCACGCTGCTGTTCGATTGCCTCGTCGAGTCGGCGCAGGAAATCCTGAAAATTACGCCATTGTTGCGGTGCCAGACCTTCACGGGCGGCATCCTGAAAGCGCAGGGCATACTCTTCGCGATAGTCGGCAAGCAGCTTCAGCTTGGCGTCGGCATCCTTCTCACTCGCAATCAGCCGCGCGAGTTGCGAGGTGGCCTCATCGGCGCGTTGGCGCATCAGATCAAGCACGGTTTGCAGGGCAAAGGGCTTGCTCATCGGTGATTAGCCCGGTGCCTGGAGGCGGAGGCCGAAGAGCATGCCGAACTGGGCGAGGCTGTCCCCGTAGGTGGCACGTTCGGAGAGATCCTGCTGCAGGAATCGTTCGTAGAGGGGATGCTCCGCGATTGCCTGATCGAGCAGCGGGTCACTGCCCGCTGCGTAGGCGCCGACACTGATCAGGTCACGTGAGCGCTGGTAGCGCGAATAGAGCTGTTTGAAGCGACGGATTGCGTCCAGGTGCGGCGCTTCGATCAAGTTGACCATCGCCCGCGAGATCGACTGTTCGATGTCGATCGCCGGATAGTGGCCGGCGTCGGCCAGTTGCCGGGAAAGGACGATATGGCCGTCGAGGATCGCGCGGGCAGAATCGGCGATCGGGTCCTGCTGATCATCGCCTTCAGCCAGTACCGTGTAGAAGGCGGTGATTGATCCACCTCCGTCCGGGCCATTGCCGGCGCGTTCGACCAGTTGCGGCAGGCGCGCAAACACCGACGGTGGATAGCCGCGAGTGACCGGAGGTTCGCCGACCGCGAGCGCGATTTCGCGCTGTGCCATGGCGTAACGGGTCAGCGAATCCATGATCAGCAGCACCTGGCGCCCCTGGTCGCGAAAATACTCGGCAATCGCCGTTGCGTAGGCTGCGCCCTGAAGACGCATCAGCGGGCTGACGTCGGCGGGTGCCGCAACGACAACGGCGCGCTCAAGCCCTGCCTCGCCGAGAATCTGCTCGATGAATTCCTTCACCTCACGGCCACGCTCGCCGATCAGCCCGACGACGATGACCTCCGCCTCGGTGTAGCGCGCCATCATCCCGAGCAGGACTGACTTGCCGACGCCGGAACCGGCGAAGAGTCCCATGCGCTGTCCGCGGCCGACAGTGAGCAGCGCGTTGATGGCACGAATGCCGACGTCGAGCGATTGCGTTATCGGCGCCCGCGACATCGGGTTGATCGGCCGACTTTGCAGCGGACGCAGCATCTCGGTGTGCAAGGGGCCGCGGTTATCAAGTGGGCGCCCGGCGGCGTCCACGACGCGGCCGAGCAGCCCCTCGCCGACCGGCATCAGCTTGGCGCGATCGATGATGCGGCGCCGGTACTGGCGCGGCTTGCCAATGCGCGGCAAGAGCGGGCGACTCTCCAGCGCCGAGACGCGGGCGCCCGGCGACAATCCGTAGACGTCCTCCGATGGCATCAGGTAGAGCTTTTCGCCATTGAAACCGACGACCTCGGCCTCGATGGCCGCGGCTCCGGCTGGCGCTATCCGGCATGAACTGCCCAGTGGCAGCTTCAGCCCGCTGGCTTCCATCACCAGTCCGTTGATGCGTGTCAGGTGTCCGCTGCTGAGGATGGGCTGGGCATCGGCAGCCGCCTCGCGGCAGAGATCCAGAAACTCCCGCCAGCGCGCGCCGTGGTCGGGCGGGGAACTGCTCATGACCGCTCTTCGAGCCAGTCGGCGTTCGTGCCAATGGCTTCGAGCACGCGGCGCCAGCGCGTTTCAAGTGTCGCGTCCACCTCGCTGGCGCCAGATTCAATGCGGCATCCGCCGCGGGTGAGGCTGCCGTCTTCCAGGATGCGCCAGCCATTGTGGTTGAGTTGCTCGCCGAGTTGCTGACGAACAAGCGCGGCATCTTCCGGGTGCAGGAACAGGGCGGGGTGGCCGTGGTGCAAGGGGAGGGCGGCAATCGCCTCACGTACCACCGGCAGCAGCAGTTCAGGTTTCAGCTTGAGGCTCTGGCGCAGCACCTGGCGGGCGATTTCGACGGCAAGGTCGAGCAGGCCTTCGGCGACCTGCTGGTCGAACGTTTGCAACTGTGTTTCGAGATTGGCGCACAGCGCTTGCAGTTGCTCGGCTTCTGCGCGGGCTGCCGCGCACCCTGCCTCATAGCCCTCGGCGTGGCCCGCTGCATAGCCCGCCTCATGCGCCTCGTGGTGGATGCGTTCGATTTCTTCCGCGGTCGGCAGGGCCAGCCCGGATTCCGTTTCAGCCGTGACGGTTGTGGTTGTCGGTGCGGATTTTGCCGCTTGCGCTGCGCGTTCACCCTCATCGAACGCTGCCATTTCCCAGCGCTCATACGCGGTCAGCTTCTCTTTCGGAATGAAGCCGGACATGGCTCTAGATCATCTGCTCGCCACCCGCACCACCGAGGACGATCTGGCCCTCGTCGGCAAGGCGGCGGACGATCTTGAGGATTTCCTTCTGCTCGGACTCGACCTCGGAAAGGCGTACCGGGCCGCGTGCTTCAAGATCCTCGCGCAGCATTTCCGCGGCACGTTGCGACATGTTCTTGAATATCTTTTCGCGCAGTTCGGGTGAAGCGCCTTTCAAGGCGAGGATCAGCGAATCGGACTGGATTTCGCGCAGGAGCAGTTGTACCGAGCGGTCGTCGAGATCCATGAGATTCTCGAAGACGAACATCTCGTCGAGAATCTTCTGCGCCAGGTCAGGGTCGTACTCGCGGATGGCGTCGACAACCGCAGTTTCGTTCGCCGAACCCATGAAGTTGAGTATCTCGGCCACCGGCCGCACGCCACCCATTGCCGCCTTCTTGATGTTCGACGAGCCGGAGAGAATGCGCATCATCACGTCGTTCAGTTCCTTCAGCGCAGCGGGCTGAATGCCTTCCAGCGTCGCGATGCGCAGCACCACATCGTTCCGGAGTCGCTCGGTGAACTGGTTGAGAATGTCGCTCGCCTGATCGTGATCGAGGTGCACGAGGATGGTGGCGATGATCTGCGGATGCTCGTTCTTGATCAGGTCGGCGACCGTCGGCGCATCCATCCACTTTAGGCCTTCGATGCCGGCCGTGTCGCCGCCCTGCAGGATGCGCGAAATGAGGTTGGAGGCTTTGTCGTCGCCCAGTGCTTTGGTCAGCACCGAACGCACGTAGGCGTCGGAGTCAACGTGCATTGCCGCCGATTCCTGGGCTGTCTTGTTGAAATCGTCGAGCACGGTTTCGACGCGAGTGCGTGGCACCGACTTGAGCGCCGCCATGGCGTGCCCGATCTTCTGCACCTCGCGCGGGCCGAGGTGCTTCAGTACTTCCGCTGCCTGCTCCTCGCCCAGCGAGACGAGCAGGATGGCGGCCTTTTCGATTCCATCCTCACCCGGCATTGGCGTTTGTCCAATCCTTGATGATGTTGGCGACCGCCTTCGGATCCTGCGCAGCCGCGTTCCTTGCCCGGTTCAATTTGTCCTCGAACGGCGAGGGGCCACCGCCCCCTTCGTCTGCCGCTTCGCCATAGGCAGCGGCACCCCCGGCACCACTGAAGGCACCACGCGGCGAGTATTCACCCGGGCGCGGCGTCATCATTGTCGTTACCAGCGGCTTGACGACCTTGAGCAGCAGATAGGCGATGATGCCGGCGATGGCGCCATACTTGATCAGATCCTTCAGCAGCGAGAGCAGGTCCGGATCCTTCCACAGTGGAATGCCGCTATCGGGGCGTTCGCTGGCCGTGAAGGGGGCGTTCGCGACCGACAGTGTATCGCCGCGATCCTTGTTGTAGCCCATCGCCTCGCGCACGAGATCGTTGATCTGCTTCAGTTCGGCATCAGTGAAAGGCTTGGTCGCCGGCTTGCCATCCTTGCCGATTTCCTTGCGGTGATTGACGACAACGGCGGCAGACAGACGGCGGATGCTCCCGACCGACTGCTTGGTATGGCGGATCGTGCGGTCAACTTCGTAGTTGATCGTCGAATCCTTGCGCGTGGACACCGGTTGCCCGACGCTGCCGATTGGTGCCTGCACGCCGGCGGCATTGATCTGCCCGGGAATCGGCGGCGCATTTGCCGCACCTCCGGGCGCGCCGCCGACGGCGGGTTGCGTGAGCGGCGCTGTGGCGGGAACCGGCGGCTGGTTGGATAGTGCGCCCGGAACGCCGACGGCCGGCGTCGCCGTGGCGCTCGCTGTCTCGCTGGACTGCTGGCTGCGGATCGCGATTTCCGGTGGTGTTGCATTCGGCTTGTGCGTCTCGGCGGTTTGTTCGGTTTGCGAAAAGTCGATGTCGGCAGCGACTTGAACCTTGGCATTGCCGGCACCAGCGATCGGCATCAGGATATCCTCGATGCGCTTGATGACCGCGCTCTCCACCTCGTTTACATACTTCACCTGCGTCGGATCGAGGCCTGCTTCCATCAGCTTGCTTTTCAACTGCGAGAGGAGCGCGCCGCTCTGATCAAGAATCGACACATTGGAGGACGGCATGTGCGGCACACTGGAGGCAACCAGATTCTGGATGCCGGCGATTTGTGCCGCTTCGAGCATGCGCCCGGGGTAAAGGCTGAGCAGGACGGACGCCGAGGGTTTCTGTTCTTCGCGCACGAATACCGTCGGTTTCGGTATTGCGAGATGGACGCGTGCCGTCTGTACCGCGGCGATGGACTGGATGGTGCGCGACAACTCCCCTTCAAGTGCGCGCTGGTAATTGACCTGTTCGGCAAACTGGCTGATGCCGAACTTCTGGTTTTCCATGACTTCGAAACCCACGGCGCCTCCTTTCGGGAGACCCTGCGAGGCGAGGCGCAGACGGATTTCGTGGACGCGGTCGCCCGGAACCAGGATCGCACTGCCGCCATCCGAGAACTTGTAGGGAACGTTCTGCTGTTCCAGCGCGCTGATGATGGCACCGCCGTCGCGTTCCGTGATGTTCGAGAACAGTACGCGGAAGTCGCCATGCCGGCTCCACAGCAGGGCACCGACGGCCAGTGTGACGACGGCAGCCACGGCGAGCATCAGGGTAAGCTTTTGCTGATTGTTTAGGCGGGACAGCGCCACGCGCGCACGGTTGAACGCGCTATCGGATGCTCCAGTGCTTGCGGTGGTGTCCGGTGATGCCGCCATGCTTTCCTTTATTTGCGTCTAATCAAGCAAAAAGCGCAAAGTCCTGAGAATTATTCTACTATTGTAGCCGCAATCTGCATGGGATTCTCCCCGAATGACCGATTCCTCGCAATTGTCGAAAGCCCAGGATCTGCAGCGGGCCTTCGACGTTTTCAATCAGGTTTCCCACGAACTCACGCAGGCCTATGCCGCCCTGCAGGCGCGCGTCCAGTCGCTGACGAACGAACTCGCCGTCGCCAACGGGGAGTTGCGCCGGCAGTACGAGGAAAAAGAGGCGCTTTCCGAACGTCTCGGCCTGCTGCTCGATGCGCTGCCGGCGGGTGTGGTGGTGGTCGAGGCCGATGGGATGGTGAGTGCCGCTAATCCGGCGGCCTGCGCCCTGCTTGGCTGCGTTCCAGCAGGTTGGAGCTGGCGGGAACTCGCGCAAGGGATGCAGCCGGCGACGCCGCCCGACGAGTATTTTTTCGCCGGCCGCCGGGCGGTGATCGCGGAAAGCATGCTGCCGAGTTCCGGCGGGCGCATCATTCTCATTCATGACATCAGCGCGGCACACGAGATGAAGGCGGCCATGGAACGCAACCAGCGACTCGCCGCCATGGGTGAAATGGCGGCCTCTCTCGCCCACCAGTTGCGCACGCCGTTGGCGACCGCCTTGCTCTACAGTGCCAACCTCGCCAAACCGGATCTCGCCGACGATGCTCGGGCGCGCTTTGCCGGGAAGGCAACCGAGCAGTTGCGGCGGCTTGAGCGCCTGATACAGGATGTGCTGTTGTTCGCGCGCGGGCAGGAAATCGGCCGTGAGGCGATTCCCGTTGCGGAGCTGCTGGCCGATGCGGCGCAGACGATGGAGCCACTGTGCAACGAACGGGGCGTGCTCTGGCGCCGCGAGGGGGGGGCTGGCAACGCTATAATCGTCGGCGGCCGCAAGCCCTTGGCGGGGGCGCTGCTCAATCTGCTCGAAAATGCGCTGCAGGTGTGTGATGCCGGCGGTACGGTAACGCTGGGGGTGGCGTGCGTTGGCGAGCGCCTGCGCATCAGTGTGGCGGATACCGGTCCGGGCATTTCCGCGGAGCAGCAGCCGCGCATCTTCGAGCCCTTCTTCACCACAAAGGCGCATGGCACTGGCCTTGGGCTCGCGATCGCGCTGGGCGTGGTGCGTGCACACGGTGGCACGATCGAGGTGGCCTCGGCCCCGGGAGAGGGAACTTGTTTCGTCATCGATCTGCCTGTTGGCGCGGTGGGTGTGGCGGACGAACTGCAGAAAGAAGCGAGATGAGTCAGGAACTACCCATCCTCGTCGTCGAGGACGATCCAAACCTGCGTGAGGCGATCTGCGATACGCTGGCTCTTGCAGGCAAGGCATACGAATCCGCGCCCGGCGGCGAAGAGGCGCTTGCCCTGCTGAGCGATCGCGCCTATGCACTGGTGGTCAGCGATGTGCGCATGATGCCGATGGACGGCATCGCGCTGCTCAAGGAAATCCGGCAGCGCTGGCCGCACCTGCCAGTCGTGCTGATGACGGCGTATGCCGACGTGGATCGTGCGGTTGAAGCGATGCGTGCCGGTGCCTGCGATTTCCTGCTTAAGCCCTTCGAGCCACCGGCGCTGCTCGCGCATGTCGAAAAATACCGGTTGCCGGTGGCGGAGGATGATGCGGGCGTTGTCGCAAACGATACGGCCAGCCGCAATCTGTTCTCCATGGCCGCTCGCGTCGCCCAGACCGATGCGACGGTGCTGCTGACCGGAGAGTCGGGTGTCGGCAAGGAAGTAGTCGCCCGCTACATCCATCAGCACTCGGCGCGTCGCGATGGCCCCTTCGTTGCGATCAACTGTGCCGCGATTCCGGACACCTTGCTCGAAGCGACGCTGTTTGGCTACGAAAAGGGGGCCTTCACCGGGGCCCAGCAGGCGCAGGCGGGCAAGTTCGAGCAGGCGCAGGACGGCACCCTGTTGCTCGACGAGGTGACGGAGATGCCGCTTGGCTTGCAGGCCAAGCTGCTGCGTGTGCTTCAGGAGCGCGAAGTGGAGCGCGTTGGCGGCAAGAAACCGGTCGCATTGAACATCCGCATCGTTGCCACTTCCAACCGTGACATGGCCGAAGCGGTGCAGCGCGGCGTCTTTCGCGAGGACCTCTACTACCGGCTCAATGTATTTCCGCTGCCGATTCCGGCCTTGCGCCAGCGTCCCGAGGATATCGTGCCGCTTGCCCGCCACTTCCTGGCGGTTCATGGGGGAACGATGGGGCGAGCGGGGCTGGCCCTGACGGCCGGTGCTGAAGCGGCGCTCAAGGCTTATGGCTGGCCGGGAAATGTTCGTGAGCTGGAAAATGTCACCCAGCGTGCCGTCATCCTTTCGCCGACTGAACGTGTCGATGTCGACTCGCTTCACCTCGTGGGCGCCGTCAGTATGGCGGCACCGGTCATTTTCCCGCTGTCGCCGGACGGTGCCTCGGGAACCTCAATGGCCAAGGCCGACAGCATTCGCGATCTGGAGCGCGAGCACATCCTTGAAACGCTGGCAGCGGTGAATGGCTCGCGAAAACTGGCAATCGAGCGCCTGGGGATTTCGGAACGAACCTTGCGCTACAAGCTTAAACAGTACAAGGAAGAGGGATACTTCAACGAGTGATGGCACGATGTTTGCTGCCATCCGTATGAATGTGACAGGAGTCGTGCAATGGACACCAAGGGTATTGATCAGATGTTGGGCGTACTGCGCGCCACGGCGGCGCAGGCAACCGGCCAGCCCCAGGAAACCGGGGCGACAGCGGGGGGGCTGGACTTCGCCTCGGTGCTGAAGAATTCGATCGACCAGGTCAACCAGACACAGCACCAGGCGGAAGGGCTGGCGGCAAATTTTGCCGCCGGGGACTCCACGGCCAACCTGCATGAGGTGATGATCGCCCTGCAGAAGGCCAATGTTTCCTTCCAGGAAATGGTTCAGGTGCGCAACAAGCTGGTGAATGCCTATCAGGAAGTCATGAACATCCAGGTCTGAACGCGAAAAATCCGCAAAAGAGAAGGGCCGGCATTGCCGGCCCTTCTCTTTTGTGACGCGGTATTCGTCAGGCCATTCCGGACATGCGCGCCTTGCGCTCGCGCTCGATGCGCGTGATGTAGCGCTGGATCATCGTCAGGCGCGTTCCCGGCAGGTCGATGAACTCGCAACCGATGCGCAGGTGGTGGTTGCCCGATTTGGTCGTAACGTCAAAAGCGTTGCGCACGACCAGATTGCAGACGAGTAGTCCTTCTTCCGGCAGATCAATGCGGCAGTCGGAGAACTTCGTATCGACCACGAAGTCCTCGCGCAGCGCCGGATCGACCATCAGGCCGACACCACCGCCGCTGATGTCGAGCAGCGGAATATCAAGCTGCGCCGATGAGCCGTCTTCTCGCCGAGAATTCAAGCGGCAGCGGATCGGGTTGGCGATGGGGGTTGTCAGCCGGTAGTACTCGCGCCGTTGCAGGCGCAGGACGGTATCGGGGATCGCACCACGGAAAGCCCCCCGTCCCTGATGCTGAACCTGCTGCAGGGAATTGAGGCTAAACTGAACCTTGACCTTGTCGAGTGAGGTGGTAAACAGCAGCCGATCAGCCTTCAGGGCCTTCTGGTTCATTTCTTCATCGCTGCCCATGTCAAACAGCAGCGTGCCGTTGTCGGCGTCGACCAGAATCACTGCCGTGAGCAGGAAGGATTGCCCATGATCGAAATAGACCGTGACCAGGCTTCCCTTCTGCACGATCGCGCGCAACAAGAAAACGATTTCCGAGCGCGAATGCAGCATGTACTTGCTGTAGACGTCGCCCTGATCGAGTTCCAGTGGGGCGCTGCGGCTTTCTTGCCCTGACGGGGCGTGGATATCGGACATCGCGGACATTGGAATGGTTATGTGTTTCGCAGCGCAGGCCGCCGCGTGTTGCCTGCCAGTTTAATGCAAATCCTGCACGGGCGAAAACGAAGGGGCTCGCTGATGGATTTTCTGGCGCCGTTTACCGGCGGAGTCGATTCAAGTCTCCGCAGGTAACGATAAAGTTGGCGCCGGCAGCGGCTCGCCGCGCTCGATGCGATAGAGCCATGCAAGCAACTCGGCGACAGCGATGTAGAGCTGCGGCGGAATATGCTGGTCGAGATCGATCTGCGAGAGCAGCGACACGAGTTCCGGCGATTCGTGCACGTATACCCCGTGCTCGCGGGCCTTGGCGATGATCTCCTCGGCGATCAGCCCACGCCCCTTGGCGACGACGCGTGGCGCAGCATCGGCCTCGCGATAGGCGAGGGCAACTGCCGTACGTAGCGCGTCAGCCCTCCGTGCGCTCATGACGGCCGATGCTGAGGCCGGACAGCGTCAGCCCGGCAGACTCGAATTGCGTGCGCAGTGCTTCGCCGCCGCCGGACAGCCGGGATGCGGCGTCATTGTCGTCGGTGCTCAGCATCAGCGAAATATCGCCTTCGCGCAGGCGAAGTACAGCACGTACCTCGCCGAGCTCCGGCATCGACAGGGTGAGCCGGGTCTGCCATTGCGTTGATGCGTCCGGCTCGCCCTCGGCGTTGCGGTGCCCGTCTTCCGCGATTTCCCACTTCATCTGCTGTCCGGGCCAGACCTGGCCTTGCCAGGCAAAGGTTTGATTGGCGAGTGCTTCCAGTTGCTGCTGAACCAATGGGACCAGATCCAGGGCGACGAGTTGCCCGGGAGGAAGGGCTGGTGCTGCTGGGCGTGTCGTATCGCCCATCCCCGCTACCGGAACTTCAGCCCCGTCCGCACCCACCTTGCCAAGGGTTGGCGCAACGATGGATGCCGCGACCGGAGCACCACGAGCAGTATCTCCTTGGCTGTCGCTGCGCAGTGTGGACAGTCTTCCTTGTGGTTCAGCGAGCAGCACGTCCATCGGCAAGCGGCTGCTCACCCACTGCGCCTGATGGGATTCGTAGAACATGCCACTTTGCGACAGAGCCTGCTTCAGCAGCGGAACCAGATCGCTTCCCTTTGCGGGGGGCGTCGCGGCGATGGGCTGATTGGCATTCAGTGGCGCCGGTTTGGCGGTATCACCGTCTTCGCCGCGGCCGAGCAGGCCGGCGATGAAGTTGCCGGTACGCGAAAGCGTTGTTTCGACGGCGGGCCGCTCACCTCGCGGCGTGGCGTCCGCCGCGTCCTTGCGCGCGATAACGGCCAGCGCAAGTCGCCCCTCGCTTTCGACAACCTCCAGTTCAAGCGTGTCGCCTGCCTTTGCCGAGAACGGCAGGGCGAGCGTGATATCGCGCTGATTGATCAGCGCACGGTAGGCGCCGGTTGGCAGTAGCGTCTGAATTTCGGCGAGAACCCGCTGGCCGGGGGATAGGTCGGCCAAGGCACTTGAAACCTGCTGCGCGGTAGGGGCGCGGGCGACGGCGGCATCCGTGGGGAGTTGCAGGCGGGAGGCGACGTCGGACGGGATCATCGTCAGGATGATTTAGTTGTGTGAAGCGCTGAGAGAAGCGGCTCAATGTCTTTGAGACGTGCCTGGCAGCGAAGCATTGTCTGTTCATTGAGAACGAGGAGGTCGTGCAACTGCTGGTGTGCGAAAGTACCTCGAGTCGTGTCGGGGGCAAGAAGATCGGCGGTCTGATTAAACTCGGCAGCGAGTATCTGGAGATCATCCCATTCTCCGCTGTCCGCTAATAAGTTGATTTTGCGAAGGATGATTGCTAGTCGTGCCAGTGCTTCATCAGTCGGCGTCGTCATTTTTCCGCAGCCGGTTTTCCAATCTGTTCGCCCATTTCCTTCCACGCACCGCCAATTTCAGTCAGCAGCCGCTCAACTTCATTGATGGCTGCTACGTCGTTGTGAATATTGGCGTGCACGAGTCGAGTCGCCATGTAGTCGTACAAGGCTCTGAGGTTGGCTGCCAATTCTCCGCCCTCTTCCAGGTTCAAACTGGCCGACAGCCCGTCGCAAATGATGGCGATCGCCTTGACCAAGGCGTTCGTTTTGCCCTGAATATTGCCGGCTTCAAGCTGACTTTTCCCGTCGTTAAGTGCGGCCCGCGCTCCGTCAAAAAGTAACTGGATCAGCCGATGAGGATCCGAGCCGCGAATATCTGCGTCACGATCAATCTGCTGGTAGGCGGCAATCGGGCTAGAAAACATTGTTTATTTGGATAACGCTGAAAGTTGCTGGGTCAGGTAATTGCTGGTTGTCTGCATCGAACTGACGAGTTTGTCCAGCGCCGTGAACTGTGCCCGGTAACGTTTTTCGATATTCTCGACGCGAAACTCAAGCGAAGTTTTACGATCATTGTAACTCTTGATGCTTGCGTTGAGGCCGCTGACACGGCTTTCGAGCACGCCGCCCGTATCCAGCATGCTTGCAATGGCGTCATTGAAAGCGGTGCCGTAGGCGGCAAGCGTTGTTTGCACGCTGCTTGATGACGAGGTGAGGGCCGCCGTCAGCTTTGCCGAATCGATCGTAAGCGAACCGTCTTTCTGTATCGACACACCAACCTCGGAGAGTGTCTTGTAGGTGGCACTGGACAGTGCTGCCGGTATGCTTGTCCGAGTACTCGTCAGTATGCTCTGGATCGTCCGCACTGAGGACTCGCCGTTCAATGGCTTTGCCGTCTTGGTAGCGGTGTCGTAGGTACTGTTTTCCTTGATCAGGGTATTGATCGCGTTATAAGCGTCGACCAGCGACTTCACTGCATCGGAAATCTTGCTGTTGTCGGTGGCGACTGTCAGAGTCGTCGAACCAGTGGCAAGAAGCTTGAGGCTGACACCATTCAAGGCATTTTCGACGACATTGCCGCTTGAGGTTACAGCGACGCCGTCAATCGTCAGCAGCGCATCGGCCGCCGTGCTTCTCGCAAGGACGTCGTCACTGCCGTCGGTATCGAAAACGGCGATGTCGGCAAGATCGTTGGTGGCCGCCCCCGGTCCGGTAGTTGTCGCTGCCAGGGTAAAGGCGTTCGCTGCCCCTTCCTTGCCGGTGAGTATCAGCCTTTCACCTGTTGATCCGGTAACGACCGTTGCTGTGACGCCGATATCCGCCGCATTGATCTTCGCCCGCACGTCCTGCAACGTGTAGGTGGTTTGGTCGCTGAGATCGATGTCATAGTCATCGCCATCAATGGTAAATGTGAGCGAGCCTTGACCGAATGTCCGACTGGTGGGACTGGTGGAGAACTCGTTGGAAAAGCTTTTTTGCGCCGCAGCCAATTGCGTAACGCTGACCGCGTAGGAGCCTGCAGATGCATTGAACGCTGCTGTGGCGCTGAGCTTCGTCGTATCGCTCGCGGTTGCAGAGAGTGGTGAAAGCTTGAGCGGAGAGCTCAGCTTGTCAGCCGCGGTTTGCAGTGTGGAAAGCGCTGATTTGAGCTTGCTGAAAGTGGACAGCTTCGTGTTGCTGGCCTGAACTTTCGCCGTCAACACATTGATGGGCTGCCGCTCGGCAGCAATGAGCGAGGACAGCATGGAGGCCAGATCGACCCCAGCGCCGATCCCGAGGGAAGATGTTGTGGCCATGGCAGCCTCCTAGTATGCGAACCCGGTCAGACTTTGTCGCGAACGAACAGCCCCTGCAGTTTATCCAATGCGGCGGCGATCGCAACCATTTCTTCGGATGGGATCTGGCGGATGACTTCTTTCGATGCCTTGTCGATCACCTTGACCACATTCAGTCCGGATGCTTCATCGACGGAAAAACTGATCTCCGCACCGGTCTGCGCGACGAACTCGGAGACGCGTTCAACCGCTTGCCTGACGTCCGTCGGGTCGCTTGCCTTTTTCTGCTGCACGACCGAGGCCGGGGCTTTCGCGCTGAGAGCTTCGGTTGCACGTTCGTTGCGAGGAGATTGCGTCTCGCGCGCTGCGACTGGAGGCGAGCTTGGCGAATTGCTGGATATCGTCTGAATGTTCATGTCCTGCTCCTTATCGGCAAAGGTGCGAAGGCTCTAGCGAACCTTCGCACCCTGTTGATGCTCCGGCGCTGGCGCGCCTTGTCCGCGACTTAGCGCAGGAGCGACAGCACGTTCTGCGGCACGGCGTTCGCTTGGGCAACCATGGCGGTACCGGCTTGCTGCAGGATCTGGAAGCGGGACAGGTTCGAGGTTTCCACCGCGAAGTCGGCATCCATGATGCGGCTACGGGCTGCCATCTGGTTCTCGCGGGAAGTCTCGTACGATTGGATCTGGAATTCCAGGGTATTCATTGAAGCACCGAAGGCAGCACGCTTGGAGGCAACGGAGTCAATTGCCGCACTGATGTCAGTTGCGCCTACCGATGTGAGCACGTTGCCGATGGTGACCGCCGTGGCAATGGTAGTAATGCCGTTGATCGTCGCCGCGCTTTGAATAGCTGCCACCGCGCCTGCCAGAGCCGAAAACTCTTGGCCCAGGTAACCCACTTCAGTCGTGCCGAGGGTGGTGTTTGCCGACTGCGACTTCAGTTCGCTCATGCGCAACAGGATATCGCCAACCGTCTGCAGAGCGCCGTCGCCGGTCTGCGCAACCGAAATCTGGTCCGAGGCAATACGGATGCTTGCCGAGATGCCGCGGGCGGAAGCTTCCATTTTCAGGCCAACCGCCAAACCGGCTGCGTCATCCTTGGAACTGTTGACGCGCAGGCCGGACGAAAGGCGCTCAATGGCGCTGGCGAGACCCAACGAGTTCTTGTTGAGGTTACGCTGGGCGTTCATCGAATAGATGTTGGTGTTGATTTGCTGTGCCATTTTGTTTCTCCTGTCCAAAGTAGTAAGTCACTCTCGGGATCGGTTACTAGCCTCTGACGGTGTTCTTCCGGCCCTATCGTTCGGCACATTGCCGTCCTGACAATTGCAACAACGACCCTTGTGCAGATTTCTTTAGCAATTTTTTTCGTTTGCTCGGTGTTCAGAAACGCGCGTGTGGGAGATACTTGTTATGTTGCCGTCGGTCGCTGACTGCAGGTTTGTTAATATCAATGAAATCAGTGTGTTGTTTTGTTTTTTCTGACGAAGAGTGCAAGATGAGTCTCCCGATAGCGGAGCAGAAAAGATTGGCCGCCCTTTTTTCCCGTGGTGATTTCGCGGGACTCGAAGATGCGGCGAAACAATTGTTGGCAGTTTTTCCGGACGACGGCTTGCTCTGGAAGGTTCTTGGCATTGCCCGTGTTTCACTTGGTGGAGGGGGGCTTGCCGCAATGTTGCGTGCGGCTGCTCTGCTGCCAGAGGATGCCGAGGTTCACAATGGCCTGGGAAATGCGCTTAAAGCTGAAGGCCGCTACACGGAAGCAGAAGCCTCCTATCGCTGCGCAATTCGATTGCGTCCGGACTATGCGGTTGCACACTACAACCTGGCGTTGGCGCTGCAGCAGGAAGACGATTTGCAGGCGGCAGTGGCTAGTTACCAGCGGGCTATTTCCTGCCAGCCGGAATTTTCGGAGGCGTATTACAGTCTTGGTACGGCTCACGAAGCCTTGGGGCAGGCGGATAATGCCGAAGAGGATTATTGCGCAGCGCTAAGGTGCAATCCGGACCATGTACAGGCCTGCTACAACCTGGCGCTGTTGCTGTCGGCCAAGGGGGACTTGAAGAAGGCGGAAGCCCTGAGTCGGCGTGCGCTCGATATCAGCCCGGATTTTGCTGACGCCTGGAACAATCTGGGGCGCTTCCAAATGGCTCGCGGCAGTGTTGACGAAGCGGAGGGCAGCTTTCGGCAGGCGCTGCAATGTGGCCCAGACCACGTGGAGGCATTGGTCAATCTGGGCCAGGCGCTGCATACGGTTGGGCGCTCCGTAGAGGCGGAGGTGTTTTGCCGTAAGGCATTGCAGCTCAAGCCGGAGTTCGTTGATGCCTATCCGCTCTTTAGCGACATTTTGCGGAAACTGGGGCGGATCGCCGAGGCCGAAAGCGCATGCAGGAACGCGCTCGCCATCCGGCCTGATTGCGTTCCCGTCCTGATAAACCTCAGCATCATGCTCGCCGATCAAGGACGCCTGGCCGAGGCAGAAGCGGCTTGCCACCGTGTACTTGCGATTCAGCCCGACAACCTTCAGGCATTTTCCAACCTGCTGTTCTTTGGAAACTATCATTCTTCCGATGCGCCTGAACGCTGGGTCGAGAAAGCGCACGAGTTCGGGCATCGTGTGCGCCAATCCGTTACCAGCCCGTTTGTCGAATGGCGGTGCGCGAATCCCGCTACCCGATTGCGAGTCGGGCTCGTTTCTGGCGATATCCGGGATCATTCGGTCGGACACTTCCTGGAAGGACTGATTGCACGGATTGATCCGACATCGATCGAACTGATTGCCTATCCGACGAGTAGCGAGGTGACCGAACTGACCATGCGCGTCATGCCCTTCTTCACAGCATGGACGCCGTTGGTCGGATTCTCCGATGAGGCGGCGGCAAGACGTATTCACGATGATGGCGTGCATATCCTGCTCGATCTTGCAGGAGTGACGTCGCACAATCGTTTGCCGGTGTTTGCGTGGAAACCGGCACCGGTTCAAATCAGCTGGCTTGGTTATTGCGCTACGACCGGACTTCCGGAAATCGATTATTACCTTGCAGACGCATGGACGCTCCCGCCAGAGCAGGAACGTTTCTTCACGGAGAAAATCTGGCGCCTGCCGAAAACCTATCTGTGTTTCTCGCGCCCGTCAGCGGATGTGCTTGTATCGCCTCTGCCCGCTACCGAAAGCGGCTATGTCACTTTCGGTTCGTTCAACAATCTCACCAAGGTGACTACCCAGGTGATCGCGCTATGGGCGCGTATCCTGCAGACTGTTCCCGATAGCCGATTGTTCATCAAGGCGTTGCAGTTGAAGGACGAGGCGGTCCGATCCAGACTTGAAGCTGAGTTCGCCGATCTCGGGATTCCGGCCGAGCGCTTGCTTCTGGAGGGGCCGATCGAAAGCCGCGGTGGGCATCTTGCTGCCTACCAGCATGTCGATATTGCGCTTGACCCGTTTCCCTACAACGGCGTGACGACGACGGTTGAGGCTCTTTGGATGGGAGTGCCGGTGCTGACGCTGGCTGGAGATCGTTTTCTTTCGCGGCAAGGAGTCGGCATTCTGAACAACGCCGGATTGCCGGAATGGGTTGCGTCCGATGAAGACGATCTTGTGGCAAAAGCCGTCACGCATGCCAGCGATTTGAAGGGGCTGGCGCTGCTGCGGACCGAGTTGCGAGAGCGGATTGAGCGTTCACCATTGATGGATGCGCAATCGTTTGCCACTGATTTCTCAACCGCCCTATGGGCGATTTGGCGGCAGCACTCGGTAGCAATACCTACAGGCAACATCGCAGCGCCGGAACTGAATGCATCCCTCTCATTGCATCCAGCACAGTACAAGGCTTTGGCAGCCCTTGTGACGAAGGGAGATTTTGCAACGCTTGATCGTTGGGTGGGCTTGCTGCTCAAGCAGGAGCCAGATTCAGGCCCTGTCTGGCACATCCTTGCTTCCGCACAGGATGCCCGCCACCAGGACAGTTTGGCAAGCTGGCAGCGTGCCGCCGAATTGATGCCTGATGATGACGAGGTGATGATCAACTTTGGCAACGCGTTGAACCGTGCCGGACGTTTGGACGAGGCCTGCCAGGCATATTTGGCTGCATTGCGCATCAATCCCAGGCAGGTATTGGCGTTCAAGAACCTGTCCCTGTCGCTGAAGACGATGGGGCGACTGGATGAGGCCCGGACGTGCTGCCAGAAGGCGATCGAATTAGCGCCCGGGGATGGCGATGCGTGGAGCAATCTGGGAATCATGCTCAAGGCGGTGGGTGATTGGAGCGGTGCCGAATCGGCGTATCGTCGTGCCCTTGAGCTGAATCCCGGTTACGCCGGTATTCGTTACAACCTGGGCATCCTGCTGCAGGAGACCGGGCGCTTGGACGAGGCGCTGGAACAATATCGACAGGCATTGACGCTGCAACCCGATTTTGTCGAAGTGCTCGGCAATCTAGGCTCGCTGCTGCGGGACAAGGGGCTGTTGCAGGAAGCGGAAGCATGCTGCCGACAGGCAATCGCCATGCGTCCGAAATTCTTTGGTGCTTACAACAATCTGGGTGTCACGCTTCGGGAGTTGGGACGTCTGGATGAGGCGGCCCTTGAAATCAATCCTGACTATTTTGAGGCGCACAGCAACCTGCTGTTTTCGCGGAATTACGGAACGGGTTTATCGAGCGTGGAGGTAGTGGAGGAAGCGCGGGCGTATGGCCAGCGGCTATCGGCGAGAGTTGGGGAGAAGCGCTACGTTTCGTGGTGTGTCGAGCCGACACCGGCTCGCCTGCGGGTTGGATTTGTCTCGGGAGACCTGCGCGACCACTCGGTAGGCTATTTCCTCGAGGGGCTTCTTGCATCGCTCGACCCGGCACGGGTGGAATCGATCGCCTATCCGACGACACGGCTGTCGAGCGAGCTTACCCGGCGCATTCACCCACGTTTTTCCGCGTGGAAACCTTTAGTGGGGCTCGACGACGCAACGGCCGCCCGCGCCATTCACGATGACGGCATCCACGTTCTGGTCGATCTATCGGGGCATACGGCCCACAACCGACTCCCCGTATTTGCCTGGAAGCCGGCGCCGGTCCAAGTGAGCTGGCTCGGCTACTGCGCGACGACCGGAGTATCGGAAATTGACTACTACCTTGCGGACGAATGGACCTTGCCAGAAGCGCTGGAGCATGATTTCAGCGAGCGCATCTGGCGGCTCCCCGAGACCTACATCAGCTTCTCCCGGCCCGATGCCACTGTGCCGTTTTCCGAGTTGCCGGCGCTTGCTGCAGGGCATGTCACCTTTGGCTCCTTCAACAACCTGAGCAAGGTTACGGAAGAGGTGATTGCACTCTGGAGCCGCCTGCTGCTGGCGATTCCGGGGAGTCGGTTGCTGCTGAAGGCGCGTCAGCTCAAGGATGATGCAGTGCGTGAGCACATTGCGCAGCGCTTTTCCGAACACGGTGTTTCGATCGAACGGCTGGCACTGGAAGGGCCGATCGAAGGTCGTGCAGAGCACCTTGCCGCATACCATCGTGTTGACATTGGTCTGGACCCTTTCCCCTACAACGGCGTCACGACGACGGTGGAGGCGTTATGGATGGGGGTGCCGGTGCTGAGCCTGGAGGGGGGGCATTTCCTTTCACGGCAGGGGGTGGGGATTCTGCACAATGCCGGGCTGAAGGACTGGGTTGCCGCGGACGAGGACGACCTGATTGCCAAGGCGGTGGCGCATGTGGCGGATCTGGAGGTACTTGATCAGCTGAGGCAGCGCTTGCGTGGGCAGCTTGAGCATTCGCCGCTGATGGATGCCAGCAGATTCGCCAGGAATTTCGAGCGCGCGCTCTGGAATATGTGGCAGAAACAGCAGGGTTGGCAATCGTCAGGGCGATGAATGTGATGCTTCCGCTTATAGAAGCTTCGGATATCGAGGCGCTTCTCGCGCTGCATCGGGAAAGCCGCTTTCCCGAACTCGAAAGTGCGGCGGCTCGCTTGCTGGAAAGGGCACCGAATTCCGGTGCGATCTGGAAAGTGCTGGGCGTTGCACGCGATGCGCAGGGTAAGGACGGTATACCTGCCATGCAACAGGCGGTGCGTCTTTCGCCTGAAGATGCAGAGGCCTATAACAACTTGGGGATGATGCTCGGGCGGCAAGGCAATTTTTCCGAGGCCGCAGCCTGCTACCAGAAGGCTCTTTCGATTCGCCCGGATTTTCCGGAAGTGTTCCTGAATATTGGACAGGGTTTCAAGATCTGCGGTCAGCTTGCAGACGCTGAAGCTTGTTTCGCGCGTGCGGTGGCGTTGAATCCTGCGTACGCTGACGCCCATTTTTCCCTTGGCATCGTCTGTGACGAGATCGGGAAAATTGCAGAGGCGGCGGAGTGCTTCCGGCGAGCGCTCAGCATCTCGCCAACGCATGTGCAGGCGATGAATGCGTTGGCATTGTGCCTGCAGCGCCAATGGCGCCTTGACGAAGCTGCCGATGTGTGTAGACGAGCTCTGTCGATTGCGCCGGGCTACGCTGAAGCCTGGAATAACCTGGGGCTGATCCGCAATTGTGAAGGGCGCCTTGCTGATGCGGAAAATGCATTCCGGAGGGCCCTTGAAATCAATCCTGACTATTTTGAGGCGCACAGCAACCTGCTGTTTTCGCGGAATTACGGAACGGGTTTATCGAGCGTGGAGGTAGTGGAGGAAGCGCGGGCGTATGGCCAGCGGCTATCGGCGAGAGTTGGGG
>JAKLLG010000015.1 GCA_023150275.1 Rhodocyclaceae bacterium | reverse complement strand
GGCCAGCGCTTTGCCTTCGGCTTCCTCCAGATTTCCAGTCGCCCAGAACACCCTTGCCGTTCAGCTAACTCTTCCCCTTGTCGGGCGAGTAGAGGACTTCCACCTCCAAGTAAGTGCGCCCTGCCGGGCGCACCAAAAGCGAAGCCCCCTTGCGGGGGCTTATTCATCTTCCGACCACGGCGCTTACATGCGCTCAATCATCGCATCGCCGAAGGCCGAGCACGACACTTCGGTGGCGCCATCCATCAGGCGGGCGAAGTCGTAGGTGACGACCTTGTCGCCGATCGCCGCTTCCATCGACTTGATGATGAGGTCGGCGGCCTCCTTCCATCCAAGGTGGCGCAGCATCATCTCCGCAGAGAGAATCAGCGAACCGGGGTTCACCTTGTCCTTGCCGGCATACTTGGGCGCCGTGCCGTGGGTGGCCTCGAAGCAGGCGTACTTGTCGGAGATGTTGGCCCCCGGCGCGATGCCGATGCCGCCCACCTGCGCTGCCAGCGCATCGGAAATGTAGTCGCCGTTCAGGTTGGTCGTCGCGATCACGTCGTACTCGGCAGGGCGCAGCAGGATCTGCTGCAGGAAGGCGTCGGCAATCGAATCCTTGATGACGATGCCCCCCTTGTCCGCTGGCAGCTTCAGCCACGGGCCGCCGTCGATCTCGACGCCGCCGAATTCGCGCTTGGCCAGCGCATAGGCCGTGTCGCGGAAGTTGCCTTCCGTGAACTTCATGATGTTGCCCTTGTGCACGATCGTCACCGACTTGCGCTTGTTGTCGATGGCGTACTTGATCGCGGCACGCACCAGGCGCTCGGTGCCTTCGACCGAGATCGGCTTGATGCCAATGCCCGAGCTTTCCGGGAAGCGGATCTTCTTCACGCCCATCTCTTCCTGCAGGAACTTGATCACCTTCTTGCAGGCATCGGAACCGTTGGCCCACTCGATGCCGGCGTAGATGTCCTCGGTGTTCTCGCGGAAGATGACCATGTTGCACAGTTCCGGCTGCTTCAGCGGCGAAGGCACACCCTTGAAATACTGCACCGGGCGCACGCACTGGTAGAGGTCGAGTTCCTGGCGCAGCGCCACGTTGAGCGAGCGGATGCCGCCGCCGACCGGCGTTGTCATCGGCCCCTTGATCGACACCGAAAATTCCTTCAGCGCATCGAAGGTTTCTTTCGGCAGCCATTCGTCGGCGCCGTAGATCTGCGTCGACTTCTCGCCGGCGTAGACCTCCATCCAGTGAATTTTCCTTCTGCCGCCGTAGGCCCTGGCCACGGCAGCGTCGACCACCTTGATCATGACCGGCGTGATATCGACGCCGATACCGTCGCCCTCGATGAACGGGATGATCGGATTATCCGGAATCGCCTGACCGGGAACGATTTTCGAACCGTCCTGTGGAATCGTGATGTGCGATGTCATAAGCCTTGCTCCTCGATTGTCCAATGCACCGTGGCAGATCGTCTGCGTGGCACGGCGTGCCGAGAATTATGCGGCCGAAAAAACAAAAGGCCAATCCTGCGATTGGCCGTTTGTTTTACATCAATTGGTCGGGGCGGCGGGATTCGAACTCGCGACCCCTTGCACCCCATGCAAGTGCGCTACCAGGCTGCGCTACGCCCCGACACGAGGCGCGGAGTATAACCTAGTTCGTGCCTTCCCTCAAACGCGCAGCAGCGAAATGATGCTGGTGAGCTCGGCACGCAGCGATTGCGGCGTGAGTGCTTCGGCAGCGCTGCCCGGTTCCGGCGGAAGGCCGTCGTCGAGGCGGTTGCGCGCACCGCTGATGGTGAAACCCTGGTTGTAGAGCAGTTCGCGGATGCGGCGCACGAGCAGCACTTCGTGGTGCTGGTAGTAGCGGCGGTTGCCGCGGCGCTTCACCGGCTTGAGCTGCGTGAATTCCTGCTCCCAGTAGCGCAGCACGTGCGGCTTGACGCCGCACAGCTCGCTCACTTCACCGATGGTGAAGTAACGCTTGGCCGGGATCGGCGGCAGCGCGTCGCTGGTAATGTCCTTAGGATTGGCTTCCACTGTAGAAGGCTTCCACTTCCGACTTCAGTTTCTGACTGGCGTGAAAGGTGACCACGCGCCGGGCGGTAATGGGGATTTCTTCGCCGGTCTTCGGGTTGCGTCCGGGACGCTGCGGCTTGTCGCGCAGCTGGAAATTGCCGAAGCCGGAGAGCTTGACGCCATCTCCACGTTCCAGCGCGTTGCGGATTTCCTCGAAGAACGCTTCCACCATGTCCTTGGCTTCGCGCTTATTCAGACCCACTTTTTCGAACAAAAGATCGGCGAGTTCGGCTTTTGTCAGCGTCATTTTTTCCTCGTCAGACACGGAGCTGCGCCGCGAAGGCGCTCTGCAGATATTCGACCAGATGCTGCACCGCGGCATCGACTTCCGCGTCTTGCAAAGTCCTTTGAGTATCTTGCATAACTATACGGAACGCAAGACTTTTCTTTCCAGAATCAATGCCTTTGCCGGTATAGACATCGAACAAGCGGATGTCGCAGACAAGGGCCGGGCGATGCTGAGCCAGCCCATCGAGCAGCGACTGCAGCGTCACCTGCTGATCGACGACGAGCGCCAGATCGCGGATGACGGCAGGGTAGCGCGAGACATCTGCATAGGTCGGCAATTCAGCGTGCTTCAACGCATCGAGATCGAGTTCGAAGACGACGGGTGCGAGCGGCAACTCGTACTTCTGCACCCACTGCGGATGCAGTTCGCCGACCACACCGACGACCTTGCCGTCGAGCACGATCTGCGCCGCACGGCCCGGGTGCAGCGCCGGATGCGCCACCTTTTCGAAGCGTGCGACGAAAGGCGCCAGCAGGACTTCGAGATCGCCCTTGACGTCGAAGAAATCGACGTTGCGCGCCGGCGCCCCCCACTGCTCGGGCAGTGCGCCACCGTAGGCAAGCCCGGAGAGGCGCCAGGGCTGGTTGAAACCATTGACGGCACTGCTGCTCGCATCACGCAGGAAGCAGCGGCCGGTTTCGAACACGCGCACGCGGCTCTGCTTGCGCTTGAGGTTGGTCGCGAGGTTGGCGATGAGTCCACCGAACAGTGTCGAGCGCATCACGCTCATCTGGCTGGCGATCGGGTTGGCAAGGCGGATCAGGTTGGCGTTGCCGGCGAAATCAGCTTCCCACGCTTCCTCGACGAAGGCGAAGTTGACGACTTCCTGATAGCCGGCATCCGCGAGGATCTGGCGGATGCGCGCAACCGGGCGCGCCGATTCGGTGTGCGGCAACATGGACAGTGAGCCTTGCGGAGCCGGCGCCGGGATGTTGTCGTAACCGTACAGGCGGGCGACCTCCTCGATCAGGTCTTCTTCAATCTCGATGTCGAAGCGGTACGACGGCGGCTTGACCAGGAAGTCCTCGCCTTCTCGCGTGAAGGGCAAGGCAAGGCGATCGAAGAGTTGGGCAATCTGTTCGCCCGTGAAGGCGACACCGAGCACCTTGGCGACGCGAGCGATGCGCAGGCGCACCGGCTGGCGTGCCGGCAGGTCGGCCTTGGCCTCGACCAGCGGGCACGCTTGGCCACCGCAGATTTCAAGGATGAGCTGGGTGGCACGCTCGATCGCGGCACGCGTGGCGCCGAAGTCGACGCCGCGCTCGAAGCGGTGCGAGGCGTCCGACCCGAAGCCGTAGCGGCGCGCACGGCCGGCGATGGCGGCTGGCGCGAAGAATGCGGATTCGAGGAACAGTTCGCTCGTTTCGAGCGTGATGCCGCTTTCCTCGCCGCCCATGATGCCCGCCATGGCGAGCGGCTTCTGGTCGTCGGCGATCATCAGCACGTCGGCGTCGACCGGTATGGTCTGTTCGTTGAGCAGCAGGAGCTGCTCGCCCGGCTTCGCCATGCGCGCGTGGATGGCGCCGGAGAGTTTGGCGTTGTCGAAGGCGTGCAGCGGCTGCCCGAGTTCGAGCATCACGTAGTTGGTGATGTCGACCAGCGCGGAGATGGCACGGATGCCGGAGCGCTCGATGCGGCGCTTCATCCATTCCGGCGTCGGCGCCTTGGCGTTCACCCCGCTGACGATGCGACCGCAGTAGCGCGGGCAGGCCGCCGGCGCGTCGAGCACGATCTCGCGTGTGGCAGTGCCGGTGACAGGCACTTCGGCTGCGTCCACGTGGGTGGCCGGGGCACCGGTCAGCGCCGCAACTTCGCGGGCGATGCCGGTCAGCGACAGGCAGTCGGCGCGGTTCGGCGTCAGCTTCAGCGTCAGCAGGCGGTCGTCGAGGTCGAGGTACCGGCGGATCGATTGCCCCACCGGCGCGTCGGCCGGCAGCACGAGCAGGCCGGAAGCCTCCTCGGCGATGCCGAGTTCCTTGGCCGAGCAGAGCATGCCTGAGGATTCGATGCCGCGCACCTTGGCGATCTTGATCGTAAAGTCGCCGGGAAGCTGGGCGCCGGGCAGCGCGCACGGCACCTTGAGGCCGGCGGCGACGTTCGGTGCGCCGCAGACGATCTGCTGCGGGGTGCCGGTGCCGCCGTAGTTGCCAATATCGACCTTGCACACGTTGAGGCGGTCGGCGTCCGGGTGCTTGGTGACTTCGAGCACCTGCGCCACGATCACGTCGTTGAACGCGGGCGCGACCGTTTCTTCTTCCTCGACTTCGAGGCCGGCCATGGTGAGGAGGTGCGACAGCGCTTCGCCCGAGAGGCTCGGGTTCACGAAACTGCGCAGCCAGGATTCAGAGAATTTCATGATTCGCTATTTCCGGAATCGAATGCTTAGACGAACTGGCGCAGGAAGCGCAGGTCGCCGTCGAAGAAGAGGCGCAGGTCATTGACGCCGTAGCGCAGCATCGTCAATCGATCCGGGCCCATGCCAAAGGCGAAGCCGATGTACTTCTCGGGGTCGATGCCGACGTGGCGCAGCACGTTCGGATGCACCATGCCGCAGCCGGCGATTTCCAGCCAGCGGCCTTTCAGCGCACCGCTCATGAAGGCGACGTCGATCTCGGCGGAAGGCTCGGTGAACGGAAAGAACGAGGGGCGGAAGCGCACCTGCAGGTCGTCGCTTTCGAAGAAGCGGCGCAGGAAGTCGGCGACCACGCCCTTGAGGTCGGCGAAGCTGACGTTCTCGCCGATCCACAGGCCTTCGACCTGGTGGAACATCGGCGAGTGCGTGGCGTCGGAGTCGACGCGGTAGACGCGGCCCGGCGCGATGACGCGGATCTCGGGCATCGTCTCCAGGTGCTTGTACCTTTCCACGTGCTGCTGCATGTAGCGCACCTGGATCGGGCTGGTATGCGTACGCAGCAGGATGCCTTCGGCGACCTTGCCGCTTTCATCCTGCAGATAGAAGGTGTCGTGCATGGAACGCGCCGGATGGTCGTCGGGCGTGTTCAGTGCGGTGAAGTTGTGGAAGTCGTCCTCGATCTCCGGGCCGTCGGCGACCTCGAAACCGATCGAGCGGAACAGGCCTTCGATGCGCTCCAGCGTGCGCGTCACCGGATGCAGGCCACCGCGGGATTCACCACGACCGGGCAGCGTCACGTCGAGCGCCTCTTCGGCGAGGCGGGCTTCCAGCGCAGCAAGCTTGATCGCTTCACGGCGCGCATTGAGCGCGGCCTCGATCTCGCCCTTGGCGCGGTTGATGACGGCACCGGCGGTCTTCTTCTCTTCGGGCGGCAGCTTGCCAAGGCCCTTCATGAGTTCGGTGATCTGGCCCGATTTTCCAAGATAGCGGGCCTTGACCTGCTCCAGTGCATCCGGGTCGTTCGTCGCGGCAAAAGCGCCACAGGCTTCGTTTACGATTGCGTCGAGATTATGCATTTCACATCCACACTCACCGAAGAAAAAAAGGAGGCTGAGACGCCTCCTTTTTTCCGTTACCTCTTTGCTTGAGCGAAGGCTTCGCCTCAGGCGCCGAGGCTGGCCTTGGCCTGGTTCGCGATCGCCGCGAACGCAGCCTTGTCAAAGACGGCCAGATCAGCCAGCACCTTGCGGTCGACTTCGATCTGCGCCTTCTTCAGGCCATTCATGAGGGTGCTGTACTTCATGCCAAGCTCGCGGGCTGCCGCATTGATACGGGCGATCCACAGCGAACGGAACTGGCGCTTCCTCTGACGACGGTCACGGTAGGCATACTGACCGGCCTTCATCACCGCCTGTTTGGCAATGCGATAGACGTTCTTGCGACGGCCGCGGTAACCCTTGGCCTGGTCCAGAACTTTCTTGTGGCGCGCACGCGCCGTTACACCACGTTTGACTCGGGGCATGTCGGCTCTCCTTTACGCGTAGGGCATCATGGCGTGAATCTGTGCGGTATCGGAGGCATGAACCCCGGTAATGCCGCGCAGTTGACGCTTGGACTTGGTGGTTTTCTTGGTCAGGATGTGGCGCTTGAACGCCTGGCCGCGCTTGACGCTGCCGCCGGCACGCACCTTGAAGCGCTTCTTGGCGCTGCTCTTGGTCTTCATCTTGGGCATTTGAATGCTCCTTAATGTCATGTCGCCAGGTGGCTTCCCCTCTGGAAGCACTTCAACTACCCGACGCCACTTGTATTGGCGGATCGCCTTGCGGCGGCCCGCCGAATCTCTTACTTCACCAGCTTCTTCGCCGGAGCGATGATCATGATCATCTGCCGGCCTTCCATCTTCGGCATCTGCTCGACCTGACCAACGGACTCGAGGTCGGCCTTGATGCGTTCCAGCTGGCGCATGCCGAATTCCTGATGCGCCATCTCGCGCCCCCGGAAGCGCAGAGTCACCTTGACCTTGTCGCCTTCCTCCAGGAAGCGCACCATGTTCCGAAGCTTGATCTGGTAGTCGTTCTCGTCCGTACCCGGGCGGAACTTCACTTCCTTGACCTGCACCTGCTTCTGCTTGAGCTTCGCTTCGTGAGCCTTCTTGGCCTCCTGGTACTTGAACTTGCCGTAGTCCATGACCCGGCATACAGGCGGCTGAGCCAGCGGTGCGATCTCGACGAGATCAACTTCCGACTCTTCGGCCATCTGCATGGCCGTCCTGATATTCACGATTCCGACTTGCTCTCCGTCAACCCCGATCAGACGGACTTCCGGCACGTTAATTTCTTCGTTAACGCGATGCGCTTTCTGCAGTGCTATGGTCGTTGCTCCAATAGACAAAAACTAAGCCGTGCCACTCCGCGCTGCGACTTCACCCACAAGTCGCTCGATCAAGGCCTCAACAGGCATTTGCCCAAGGTCTTGACCACCGCGTGTGCGCACGGCCACCAGTCCGGCTTCCTTTTCCTTGTCTCCGACAACAAGCTGGTAAGGCAACCGGTTCAAGCTATGTTCGCGAATTTTATAGGTTATTTTCTCGTTGCGCAAATCCGATTCGGCGCGCAAGCCCGCATTCCGTAGCATTTGCGCCACATGTTCGGCGTAATCCGCCTGCTTTTCCGAGATATTGAGCACGACAGCCTGCACCGGTGCCAGCCACAGCGGAAAGGCCCCCGAGAAGTTCTCGATCAGGATGCCGATGAAACGCTCAAGCGAACCGAGCACCGCACGGTGCAGCATCACCGGGGTCTTGCGCGAGTTGTCCTCGGCGACGTATTCGGCACCAAGGCGATGTGGCATCGAGAAATCGACCTGCATGGTGCCGCACTGCCACGAACGACCGATCGCATCCTTGATGTGAAATTCGATCTTCGGGCCATAAAAAGCGCCCTCACCGGGCAACTCTTCCCATTCCAGGCCGGAAACGCGCAGCGCCTCGCGCAGTGCAGCCTCTGCCTTGTCCCAGACGGCGTCATCGCCAACGCGCTTCTCGGGGCGCAAGGCGAGCTTGACGGCGATGTCGGTGAAGCCAAAATCGGCATAGACGTTGCGAACGATGTCGTTGAAGGCCGTGACTTCGGTCTGGATCTGGTCTTCGGTACAGAAGATGTGGCCGTCGTCCTGGACGAAGCCGCGCACGCGCATCAGGCCGTGCAGCGCGCCCGAGGGTTCATTGCGGTGGCACGAACCGAATTCGCCGTAGCGCAGCGGCAGTTCGCGGTACGAGCGCAGGCCGGCGTTGAACACCTGCACGTGCCCCGGACAGTTCATCGGCTTGATCGCGTAGTCGCGATTCTCGGAGGCCGTGGTGAACATGTTGTCCTTGTAGTTATCCCAGTGACCGGATTTTTCCCATAGCGAGCGGTCGAGAATCTGCGGGCAACGCACTTCCTGATAGCCGTTGTCGCGATAGACGCGGCGCATGTACTGCTCGATCTCCTGCCACACCGCCCAGCCCTTGGGGTGCCAGAAGACGAGGCCCGGCGCTTCGTCCTGCATGTGGAACAGATCGAGGTGGCGACCAACCTTGCGGTGGTCGCGCTTCTCGGCTTCTTCAAGCATGTGCAGGTAGGCGTCGAGGTCTTCCTTCTTCGACCAGGCAGTGCCGTAGATGCGTTGCAGCTGTTCGTTTTTGGCGTCGCCGCGCCAGTAGGCGCCGGCCACCTTCATCAGCTTGAAGGCCTTGAGTTTGCCGGTCGAAGGCACGTGCGGGCCGCGGCAGAGGTCGATGAAATCGCCTTCGCGGTAGAGCGAGACTTCCTGGTCGGCGGGAATGGCGCCGATCAGCTCGGCCTTGTATTTCTCGCCCATGTCGAGGAAGAACTTGACGGCGTCGTCGCGCTTCCAGACTTCGCGGGTGACGGGAATGTCGCGCTTGGCGAGTTCGCCCATGCGCTTCTCGATTGCCGCCAGGTCCTCGGGCGTGAACGGACGCGAGTAGGCGAAGTCATAGTAGAAACCGTTTTCGACCGTCGGACCGATGGTAACCTGGGCTTCGGGGAACAGTTCCTTGACCGCGTAGGCCAGCAGGTGAGCGGTGGAGTGGCGGATCAGTTCGAGGCCGTCGGCGTCGCGGTCGGTGATGATCGCGAGTTCTGCATCCCTGTCCATGGAATAAGAGGTGTCGACGAGCTTGCCATCGACCCGGCCGCCCAGCGCGGCGCGCGCGAGACCGGCGCCGATGCTTTGCGCCACTTCGGCCACCGTCACAGCGGCTTGTGCGTACTCGCGTTTCGAACCATCAGGAAGCGTAATGACCGGCATTTTCCTAGTTCCCAAAACAACAAGGCCAGAGGACAAAAACAAAAAAGCCAGAGGCTTTGGGGCGCTCTGACTTTCGATATTCTGGTAGGCGCGATTGGATTCGAACCAACGACCCCCACCATGTCAAGGTGGTGCTCTAACCAACTGAGCTACGCGCCTGCTGCAAAGAAGGCCGCATTATACGTGGCCGCGAAACCAAGTCAACAGCGGCCGGATACGAATCGGCAGTTTTTCATGGCGCCGACGATTCCGTTTCATTCAGCAGACGCTCACATTCGATCATCAGCGCAGCGCCAAGCTCGGACAGGTAGTTCGGGTCCAGCGACTCCATCATTTCGTGGGCGGTATACAGCCCCGCTTCGCGCGAGAGGGAATCGACCATGCGCCGCGCCATATCGTCGCTGAGCCCTGAAAGCAGCCGCCGCTCGGCAAGCGGCAAGGTGCGCTTGTGTCGTGCCAGCCACTCGGCAGCGAGGCTCGCACCTTGCGCCTCGGTGAACCAGTGACCGTGATCGTAATAGGCAACGAGATGCTCTGCGACAAGTGCATAAAGCAGCGCGACACGCTGCCCCTTCTCGCTGACCGAAGCATTGCCCGGTTCAGGCATCGGCAAGCGCGCCATCCGCTTCCCGAGCGATCGCCACGATGGCATCGACGAGCGTTTCGGTAAGTTGGAGTGGCAGATCGTGGCCCATTCCGGGAATGGCGCGCAGGCGCGCCTGTGGAACATGAAGGGCAATATCCTCGCCGCAGGCGGGGGGGATGAGCGGATCTTCCGTGCCGTGCAGAACGAGGGTTGGCACGGTGATCCGTCCAAGCACCTGGCGGCGATCGCCGTTCGCCAGGATTGCGGCAAGCTGGCGGGCAACGCCAGCAGGATAGAAACCACGATCGTATTCGCGGGCGAACAGCTGCTGCAGCCATGCGTCGTCACTGGGGTAGTCCGGACTCGCGACCACCCGAAAACGGCGGATGCCGTCGGCGACGATGCTGTCGCGACTGCGATCACGCGGCAACGGTGCGAACAATGCGTTGGCAGCCTCCGGCGCCGGACCAGGCAATGCTTGATGGCCACTGCTCGCCATGATGCAGGTCAGCGAGCGGGCGCGCTGCGGGTATGCCGCCGCGAGCAACTGCGCGATGGCGCCGCCCATCGAGATACCGACGACATGCGCCCGCTCGATCTGCAGCGCGTCGAGCAGGCCGATACTGTCGTCCGCCATGTCATCGAGCGTATAGGGTACTGCCGGCATCTCGCCGCAGCGCAGCGCCGCAATGATCTCGGCGACGGCCGGGATCGGTGCTGTATCGAAACGCGTCGACAAGCCACAATCGCGGTTGTCGAAGCGGATCACGCGGTAGCCGGCGGCGACGAGGCCATCGCAGATTTCGATGTTCCAGCGCAGCAGCTGGGCGCCAAGGCCCATGATCAACAGGACCGTGGGAGCATCAGGGTCGCCGAAGGTTTCGTATTCGAGCGCGATGTCGTTGGCGAGGACTTGCATGACGGATGGCGTCGCACTCGAGGTGCGCCGAATAAGTTGGATCAGACCGGCCAGGCAGCGAGGTACTCGGCCCAGTGCGCTTTTTCGAGGCACCCGAGCTCGGCGCGCACGAAAGCGATCTCGGCATCGAATTCAGTGCGCGACAGCTCGCCGCGCATCAGCCGGAAGCGGCAGAGAACCAGATAAGTATTGACGACATCGGTCTCGCAGTAGTCGCGAATCTCGCCAATCTTTCCGGCCTGAAAAGCCTCCCATACCTTGCTGCCATCCATGCCGAGCTTGCCGGGAAAACCGATCAGCTTGGCAAGGTCATCGAGCGGCGCATTGGCGCGCGGCTGGTACATCGCCAGCAGGTCCATCAGATCGAGATGGCGCGTGTGGTAGCGGCTGATGTAGTTGTTCCACTTGAAGTCGCGGCTGTCGCCGTAATCGCCATCACCCATGTCCCAGTAGCGTGGCGCAGTCACGCCATGCACGAGGCCACGGTAGTGAAGCACCGGCAGATCGAAGCCGCCGCCGTTCCACGAGACCAGCTGCGGCGTGAACTTTTCGACGCCATCGAAGAAGCGCTGGATGATTTCGCCTTCCCCTTGCTCGGGTTCGGACAGCGACCATACCTTCAGCGCGTCGCCGGAGCGCAGCACGCAGGAGATGGTGACGACACGCTGCAAATAATGCGGCAGAAAGTCATTGCCGTTCTGCGCGCGACGCTGCTGGAACGCGAGCTCGGCAACTTCGGCATCCGACATGTCGGCGGGCAGGCCATGCAGGCGCCGCAAGCCAGAGACATCGGGAATGGTTTCGATATCGAAGACGAGTGTGGGCTTCATCGTACGCGGCGACTCAGGCCGGGAAAACGCCCGTGGAAAGGTAACGGTCTCCCCGATCGCAGACGATGCTGACGATGGTCGCGTTTTCGACCTCGGCAGCGATGCGCAAGGCAACCGCAAGCGCGCCACCGGAGGAGACGCCGGCGAAGATGCCCTCTTCGCGCGCGAGTCGCCGAGTCAGGTCTTCTGCCTCGGCCTGCGAAACGTTCTCGACGCGATCGACGCGACTGCGATCGAAGATCTTCGGCAGGTACGCCTCAGGCCATTTGCGGATGCCGGGAATCTGCGAGCCATCCTCAGGCTGACAGCCAACGATGCAGACAGCGGGGTTCTGCTCCTTCAGGTAGCGCGACACGCCCATGATGGTGCCGGTGGTGCCCATGCTGGAGACGAAATGGGTAATGCGTCCGCCAGTATCGCGCCAGATTTCGGGGCCCGTTCCTTCGTAGTGCGCGAGCGGATTGTCGGGATTGGCGAACTGGTCAAGGATGATCCCCTTGCCCTCGTTGCGCATGCGCTCGGCGACATCGCGCGCCAGCTCCATGCCGCCTTCCTTCGGCGTCAGCACCAGTTCGGCGCCGTAGGCACGCATCGACTGGCGACGCTCGACGCTCTGGTTTTCGGGCATGACCAGGATCATCCGGTAGCCGCGCATCGCCGCCGCCATGGCCAGCGCAATGCCGGTGTTGCCCGATGTCGCTTCGATCAGCGTATCGCCCGGTTTGATGTCACCACGCGCCTCAGCGCGCTGGATCATGGATAGGGCCGGCCTATCCTTGACCGACCCAGCCGGGTTGTTGCCTTCGAGCTTGGCGAGGATGACATTGCCGCGCGCATCAATGGCCGCACCAGGCAGGCGCTGCAGGCGGACGAGCGGCGTGTTGCCGACGAAATTCTCAAGCGTCTTATGCATTCTTGGCCAGCCATTCGACGTACTGGCGAACCCCCTCTTCCACCGTCGCGAACTCGTCGGTGTAGCCCGCCGCACGCAGCTTCGTGAGGTCCGCCTGTGTGAAGGCCTGGTACTTGCCCTTGAGCGCCTCGGGAAAGGCCACGTATTCGATGAGCCCCTGCGCGACCATCGCATCGAGCGCCAGCGGCGATTCGCCCTTCTGCGCGCGCGCGCCATTGACCGAGGCGACGGCGACATCGTTGAAGCTCTGCGCACGGCCGGTACCGAGGTTGAAGATGCCGGACTGTTCCGGATGGTCGAGGAACCAGAGGTTCACCTTGGCAACGTCGCCAACGAAGACGAAATCGCGCTGCTGGCCGCCCGGGCCGTAGCCATGCGAGCCCTCGAAGAGTTTGACCTTGCCTTCGTTCCGGCACTGGTGGAAGTGGTGGTAGGCCACCGAGGCCATTCGGCCCTTGTGGTTTTCGCGCGGACCGTAGACGTTGAAGTAGCGGAAGCCCACGACCTGCGACGAGGCATCCGGCAGGCGCTTCCTGACGATCTGGTCGAAGAGGAACTTTGAATAGCCGTAGACGTTGAGCGGCCCCTCGTATTGGCGATCTTCCTTGAAGACGCTGCTGGCACCGTAGGTAGCGGCACTCGACGCGTAGAGGAACTGCACTTCCTGCACCAGGCACCAGTCGAGCAGGCCCAGCGAGTAGCGGTAATTGTTCTCCATCATGTAGCGGCCATCGGTCTCCATCGTGTCGGAGCAGGCACCTTCATGAAAGATGGCCTCGACATCGCCGTCGAACTGGCCGGCCAGCAGCAGGTCCAGAAACTCGTTCTTGTCGAGATAATCGACGATGTCGCAATCGACGAGGTTGCGGAACTTGTCGGCCTTCGTCATGTTATCGACGGCGATGATGCGGTCGACACCACGCGCATTGAGCGCCTTGACGATATTGGAACCGATGAAGCCGGCTGCGCCGGTGACGATGGTGTACATGGTGGTCTTCCTCAGGCCAGTGCGGCGATGATTTCTTCGCGGCTGACAACGGCGGTGCCAAGTTTGCCCACTACGATGCCGCCGGCAAGATTGGCAACGTGAACCGATTCCTTCCAGTCGCTACCAGCGGCGAGCATCACGGCCAGGGTCGCAATGACGGTATCGCCAGCACCGGACACATCATAGACTTCCAAGGCCCGTGCAGGTTCGCGGAAACTGCCCTGCTCAAGAAACAGAGACATACCCTCTTCACTGCGTGTGACCAGCAGGGCATCCAGACCGAGTTCCGTGCGCAGCTTGCCGGCACGTGCGGCGAGATCGTCGTCGTCCCGCCAGCGACCAACCACCTCGCGCAGTTCCGCCCGGTTCGGAGTAATGACGGTTGCGCCCGCGTACTTGGTGTAATCGTCGCCCTTCGGGTCGACGAGCACCTTCTTCCCGGCTGCGCGCGCCAGACCGATCATCTCCGTGATGTGCGCAAGCCCACCCTTGCCGTAATCGGAGAGAATCACAACGTCGCACTCCGGCAGCAGCTTTTCGAACTCAGCCAGCTTGGCGCGTAGCACTTCGTGCGATGGCGCAGTCTCGAAATCGATGCGCAGCAGCTGCTGCTGGCGGCCAATGACACGCAGCTTGACGGTTGTGCTGATCGCCGCATCGAGGTGCAGGCTGGAGCGGACTCGCTCCTGTTCCATCAAGCGTCCGAGCGCAACACCGGCCTCATCGTCACCAACAACGGACAGCAGCGTTACCTGCGCACCAAGGGCTGCGGCGTTACGGGCCACGTTGGCAGCGCCGCCCGGCCGCTCTTCACTCTTCTCGACCTTGACAACCGGCACCGGTGCCTCGGGAGAAATGCGGCTGACGTCGCCGAACCAGTAACGGTCGAGCATCACATCGCCAACGACCAGCAGGCGTGCGGAGGAGAGGTCGGGCAATCTGCCCGCAGAAGCTGTCTTTACTCGGTTCATCAGGGTGTCAGATCGAATTCTTCGGTTCGCTTCGGCGGATAGGTTTCCCAACCGCCGCAGGCCGGACAGCGCCAGTAGAACTGCCGTGCCTTGAAGCCGCAATTATCGCACCGATAGCGCGCCAGACGCCGCGTGTAGTTCTGCACGATGCTGCGCGCAAGCTCGATGTCGGGCCGCACATCCGGCGATGCGTTGAACAGGCGGGCTTCGAGAAGTTTGTCAAAACCGAGCAGCGTCGGATTGCGGCGCAATTCGTCGCGCACCAGCGCGTAGGCAGCTTCAGCCCCCTCACCTTCGAGCACAAGCTGGAAGACGACATCAAGCAAGTCAAGCGAGTGGTAGTTCTCGAGGTAGCCGCGCAGCAGGCGCAATCCTTCGTCGCGGCGATCCAACGCGCGGTAGGCGCCGAGCAGGCGTTGCGCAACGAGCGCCAGATAGGCGGGATTCTGCGATTCGATCTGTTGCCAACACTCGATGGCCTTATGCTGATCGCCCTCTTGCGCTGCAAGGTCGCCGAGCAGAAGACTCGCCCGCACGCAGAGGCGGTTCATGTCGAGCGCCGTGGCAAGATTTGCACGCGCCTCGTCCCGCTTCGAACGGATCATCTCGGCAGCGGCAAGCTCGCAATAGTACTCGGCGATTTCCTTGCGTGAGGCGTGATCGGGCAGTTCACCGGCGATCGCGATGGCGCGCGCCCAGTCCTTACCCAGCTGGTAGATCTCCAGCAGCGCGCGCTTGGCCTCCTCGTCGAGCGCCGTCCCGCGCAAGCGCTCGAAAGCCTCTTCCGCACGATCGAGCAGACCGGCCTTGAGGTAGTCCTGGCCCAACTCGGACAGCGCCGCCAGCTTGAGATCTTCAGGCAGATCGTCGCGCTCGATCAAATTCTGGTGCATGCGGATCGCACGCTCGGTTTCGCCACGGCGGCGAAAGAGCCCCCCCAGCGCAAAGTGCAGCTCGACCGTCTGCGGATCGACCTTGACCGCCTCGACGAAGGATTCGATCGCGCGGTCAGGCTGCTCGTTGAGCAGGAAATTCAGGCCCTGGAAATAGGAACGCGGCAGCGAGCGGGATTCCTTGACCAGATGACGGATATCGATCCGTGCCGCCGCCCAGCCAAGACCGAAGAACGCAGGAAAGAGCAGCAGATACCAGAGTTCGAAATCCATTCAATCCACGCAGCGACAGAGTCAGGGTTGGGGTGGCAGAACGGCCCGCGATTCCGCCTTGAGCCCGGCGATCTCGCGCCGGAGAGAGGTGTTTTCGCGGCGCAGGCCGAACAGCGTACCGAGCAGGGACACGGCGCCAAAAAACGCGCCGGCCGCGAAGAAAGCGAGCACGACGATCACGAGTGGCGCCTGCCATCCCGTGTCCAGGAAGAAACGGACTTGGACCGGGTCCGTATTTTTGACCGCGAACGCGAACAGAAACAGAAAGATGAAGCCGCGAACGAGCCAGACCAGCGTACGCATCGCTTAACCTCAGGGCGAAAAAAAGGGCAGCAACTCGCGTTGCCGCCCGCAATCTACCATAGCTTGCGTCAGACGCGCCCGTTGTCGACGCGCTCGCGCAGTTCCTTGCCGGCCTTGAAGTGCGGAACGTACTTTTCAGGAACACTTACCTTGTCCCCGGATTTCGGATTCCGGCCCGTTCGCGGCGGACGGTAGTTCAGCGCGAAGCTGCCGAACCCCCGGATTTCGATGCGATCGCCCTTGGCCAGCGCCTCGGACATCGCATCGAGCATCATCTTCACCGCGAAATCGGCATCCTTCGCGACCAGCTGCGGAAAACGCACAGCCAGTCGTGCGATCAGCTCGGATTTGGTCATGCTTAGCCTTGGTTGTTGAGTTTCGCCTTCAGCAGGGCACCCAGATTGGTCGTGCCAGAGGCAGCGTTATCCGAGGCAATCTTCTGCATTGCCTCGTGCTGCTCGGCCTGATCCTTGGCCTTGATCGAGAGGTTGATGCCGCGGGTCTTGCGATCCACGTTGATGATCATCGCCTCAAGCTCGTCACCAACCTTCAGGTGCTGCGACAGATCTTCGATACGGTCACGCGAGAATTCGGAAGCACGCAGGTAGCCTTCGACGTCGCCGTCCAGCTGCATCACGGCACCGCGGGCATCCACCGACTTCACGACACAACGCGTGATGGCGTTTTTCTCGTGCGTGGCAATGTAGTTGGTGTACGGGTCGCCTTCGAGCTGCTTGATGCCGAGCGAGATACGCTCCTTCTCGGTGTCGATGGCGAGCACGACGGCTTCGACTTCATCACCCTTCTTGAAGCCGCGGATGGCTTCTTCGCCCGATTGCGACCACGACAGGTCGGACAGATGCACGAGGCCGTCAATGCCGCCCGGCAGGCCGATGAAGACGCCAAAGTCGGTGATCGACTTGATCTGGCCGCGAACCTTGTCGCCCTTCTTGTGGTTCTGCGAGAACTCTTCCCACGGGTTTGCTGCGCACTGCTTCATGCCCAGCGAGATACGGCGGCGGTCCTCGTCAATCTCGAGGATCATGACTTCAACTTCGTCACCGAGCTGGACAACCTTGGACGGGTGAACGTTCTTGTTGGTCCAGTCCATTTCGGAAACGTGCACCAGGCCTTCGATGCCCTGCTCGATCTCGACGAACGCACCGTAGTCGGTGAGGTTGGTGACCTTGCCGAAGAGGCGGGTACCCTGCGGGTAACGACGGCCGATGCCGACCCACGGATCTTCGCCGAGCTGCTTGAGGCCGAGCGAGACGCGGTTCTTCTCGGTATCGAACTTGAGGATCTTGGCGGTGACTTCGTCGCCGACGTTGAGTACTTCGCTCGGGTGGCGCACGCGGCGCCAGGCCAGGTCGGTGATGTGCAGCAGACCGTCGATGCCACCGAGGTCGACGAACGCGCCGTAATCGGTGATGTTCTTGACGATGCCCTTGACGACGGCACCTTCCTTGAGATTTTCGAGCAGCTTCTCCCGCTCTTCGCCCATGGTGGCTTCGAGCACGGCACGGCGCGACACGACGACGTTGTTGCGCTTGCGGTCGAGCTTGATGACCTTGAACTCCATGGTCTTGCCTTCGTACGGCGTGGTGTCCTTGACCGGGCGCATGTCGACCAGCGAACCCGGCAGGAAGGCACGGACGCTGTTGGTCATGACGGTCAGGCCGCCCTTCACCTTGCCGGTGATGGTGCCGGTGACCAGCGAGCCGTCGTTGAGGGCCTGCTCAAGGGCGTTCCAGGCGGCGACGCGCTTGGCGCGGTCGCGCGAGAGGCGGGTTTCGCCGAAGCCGTTTTCGAGTTGCTCGATTGCAACCTGGACGAAATCGCCGGCATTGACTTCCAGCTCGCCCTGGTCGTTGAGGAATTCTTCGATATCGATGTAGCTTTCGGACTTGAGGCCGGCGTTGACGACCACGAAATTCTGGTCGACGCGTACCACTTCGGCGGTGATCACCTCACCCTGGCGCATTTCCTGGCGCGCAAGGCTTTCTTCGAAGAGGGCGGCAAAGCTTTCGGTATTGGGAACAGCGGACATTGACTTTCCTTGCACCGCATTGCTGCGGCAAATCAGTTAGTTAAAGACCATCGCCTGATTTCATCTCCCCGGGAAGGGAAAAAACGCCCCTGGCGGTTCTGCGCACGGCCTGGCCGGCGGAATGGAACCGAAGGAAGCGTCCGAACGGTGAAATTCGAAAATCCTGCGACACCCTGGTGTTGCGGTACGACTGGTACTACTACTCGGCTTTCGCTTTCGCCCAACCCAGCACCTTGGCCACCGCTTCATCGATGGTCAGGGCCGAGGTTTCGAGCAATTCGGCATCGGCACTTTGCCGGAGCGGCGCCACGCTACGCTGGCTGTCGCGCTCGTCGCGTTCGCGCAGATCCTGCAAAATGGGCGCCATTGTAGCGGCAATCCCTTTTGCGATCAACTGCTTATAGCGTCGTTCGGCGCGAATCTCGACGCTGGCGGTGAGAAAGACCTTGGTCCGCGCATCCGGGAAGACAACCGACCCCATGTCGCGCCCATCGCCCACCAGCCCCGGCGCGCGGCGGAACAGGCGCTGGCGGAAAAGCAGCGCCTCGCGCACGGCCGGCAGCGCGGCGACCTTCGAGGCGCCGGTGCCCATATCTTCGGTACGGATCGCCTCGCCGACCTCCTCGCCGGCGAGCAGGATCGATTCGCCGGCGAATTCGACATCGAGCTTCGCCGCCACGGCGGCAACCCGCGGTTCGTCATCCCAGGCCACGCCGGCACGCTTCGCGGCCAGCGCGGTCAGGCGGTAGAGCGCCCCTGAGTCGAGGTAGTGCCAGCCCAGCGCTGCGGCGACACGGGCCGCGACGGTGCCCTTGCCCGAGGCCGAGGGGCCGTCGATGGCGATCACCGGCACGGCTTCGGTCACCGTTGCCAGCCGGTCGAAGTAGTCGGGGAAGGTCTTGGCGACGCACTTCGGGTCGTTGATGCGCAGCGCCGTACCGAAGGCGGCGAGCGAGAAGCACATGGCGACGCGGTGGTCGTCGTAGGTGTCGATGCCTTCCGGGGGCGACTTGAGCGTCTTCACCGGCGTCACGCGGATCATGTCGGCACCTTCCTCGACTTCCGCGCCAAGCTTGCGCAGCTCCTTCGCCATCGCGGCGATGCGGTCGGTTTCCTTGACGCGCCACGAGGCGATATTGGTCAGTATGGTCGGCCCGGCAGCGAACAGCGCCGTCGTCGCCAGCGTCATCGCCGCGTCGGGGATATGGTTGCAGTCGAGCGTGATGCCCCGGAGCCCACCGGCAGGAGCCTTCGCCTCGATCCAGTTGTCGCCCATCTCGATCACGGCACCCATCTGCGCCAGCGCCTCGGCAAAGCGCACATCGCCCTGGATCGAGTCGCGGCCGACGCCTTCGACACGCACCGGACCGCCGCCGATGGCACCGAGCGCCAGGAAATAGGACGCCGACGAGGCATCGCCCTCGACATAGATCGTGCCCGGCGAGCGGTAGCGGCTGCCGGCCGGCACGACGAAGCGCTGCCAGCCTTCACGCGCCACCGTGACGCCGAAGCGCGCCATCGTCGCCAGCGTGATTTCGATATAGGGCTTGGAAATGAGTTCGCCGACGACCTCCACCGTGGTTTCGACGCCGGTCAGCGGCAGCGCCATCAGGAGGCCGGTGAGGAACTGGCTGGAGACGTCGCCGCGCACCTTGACCACCCCGCCCGGCCGGATCTGCGCCGGCTTCAGCTGCAGCGGCGGGAACCCGTCGTTGCCGAGGTAGGTGATGTCAGCCCCCAGCTGGCGCAGGCCGTCGACGAGGTCGCCGATCGGACGCTCGTGCATGCGCGGCACGCCGGAAACCTTGTACTGCCCCCCCGCCATGGCGAGGGCCGCGGTCAACGAACGTACTGCCGTGCCTGCGTTGCCAAGGAAGATGTCGCCAGTCTTGACTGGGAAGAAGCCGCCGACGCCGGTCACGCGAAGGACGCCGTCCGCCTCGTGGCGGATGCCGACGCCGAGCTGCTTTAGCGCTTCCAGCATGACGTGCGTGTCGTCGGAGGCGAGCAGGTCGCGCACTTCGGTGACGCCGTCGGCCAGCGCCGAGAGCAGCAGCACACGGTTGGAAATGCTTTTCGATCCGGGCAGGCGGACGGTGCCGCGCGCCGAGACGAGCGGCGGAAGGTCGAGAAATTCCATCAGCAACGACTTTCTATTTTTGTGACGCCTGCCAGGCGCGGCGCGCCCTGCGGGCAGTATCGAAAATTTCTTCCAGACGCTGGCCATCGCTGGCTTCCAGCGCCGCCCGCATCTCGTCGATCTGATCTTCGTAGCGCTTCAGTTCGATGAGCAGGGCGTCGCGGTTGGCGAGCGCGATGTCGCGCCACATCTCGGGATGACTCGCCGCAATGCGCGTGAAGTCGCGAAAACCGGAGGCGGCGAAGGTGAAGAACAGTTCGCTGTTGTCGCGCACGGCGAGGTCATGCACCAGCGCGAAGGACAGCAGGTGCGGCAGGTGGCTGACCGCCGCGAACACCTGGTCGTGCTCGGCCGGCGTCAGTTCGAAGATCTGGGCGCCGCACCACTCCCAGGCGGAACGCACGCGGGCGACGTTCAACACCGAATTCTCCGGCAGCGCCGTCAGCACCACCTTGCGTTCGCGGTAGAGGTCGGCCTTCGCCGCCGCCGCGCCGCTGTTCTCGGCGCCGGCAATCGGGTGCGCCGGCACGAACTGGCCGATCCTGTCGCCGAAGGCCGCACGCGCGGCGGCAACGACGTCGGACTTGGTGCTGCCGCCGTCGGTAACCACCGTCTCCGCACCGAGGTAAGGCGCGATGCGCGCCATGATCTCCGGCATCTGGCCGACCGGCGTCGCGATCAGCACGAGATCGGCGTCGGCGACTTCCTGCCCGGGGTTGGCGCCGATACGGTCGATGATGCCGAGATCAAGCGCCTGCTTCAGCGTGCCGACGCTGCGGCCGAAGCCGACGACCTCGCCGACCTCGCCGGCCGCCTTCAGCGCCAGCGCGAACGAGCCGCCGATCAGGCCGACGCCGAAGACGACGACCTTGCCGAATTCGGGCGCGTCGGACATCGCCTCAGAGCGCCTTTTCCAGCGCTTCGAGGAAGCGCAGGTTCTCGGCCTCGGTGCCGATCGTCACGCGCAGCCAGTCGGGCAGCCCGTAGCCGCCGATCGGGCGGACGATGACGCCCTGCTTCAAGAGGCGCTGGTTCACGCCGGCGGCGTCGTTCACCTTGAAGGTGACGAAGTTGCCGTGCGCCGGGATGTGCGCGAGGCCGTGACGCTTGAGGCCGGCGATGATCTGCTCCATGCCGGCGCGATTCAGTGCGTAGCTCTTCGCGACGAACTCGTGGTCGGCTAGCGCCGCCACGGCGGCCGCCAGCGCGAGGTTGTTGCAGTTGAACGGCTGGCGGACGCGGTTCATCAGGTCGGCGATCTCGGCCGAGGCCAGCGCATAGCCGATGCGCAGGCCGGCGAGGCCGTAGATCTTCGAGAAAGTGCGCGTGATCACCAGGTTCGGAAACTCGGCGAGCCAGGCCACCGTATCGACGCGGTCGGCCGGCGGCAGGTATTCGTTGTAGGCCTCGTCGAGGACGACTACGACGTCAGCCGGCACCGCCTGCAGGAAGGCCTTCAGCTGCGGATAGGGCAGGAAGTTGCCGGTCGGGTTGTTCGGGTTCGCAACCCAGACGATGCGCGTGTCGGGGCGGATCGCCGCCTGCATCGCGTCGAGATCGTGGCCGAAATCCTTGGCCGGCACGACGATCAGCTCGGCACCGGCCGACAGCGTCGCCAGCGGATAGACGGCGAAGGCATGCTGCGAGAACACGGCCGAACGGCCCGCGGCGAGGAACACGCGGGCGATCAGGTCGAGCACGTCGTTCGAGCCGTTGCCGAGCACGATGCGGTTCATGTCGAGACCGGTGTGGTTCGACAGCGCCTTCTTCAGGTCGAAGTCGTCGGGATAGCGCTCGAGGGTGCCGGCCGCCTTCTCCATCGCCGCCTTCGCCTTCGGGCTCATGCCCAGCGGGTTCTCGTTGGAGGCGAGCTTGACGATCTTTTCCACCGGGATGCCCATCTCGCGGGCCAGTTCGGTGATCGGCTTGCCCGGCAGGTAGGGCGAAATGGCGCGGACGTAGGGCAGCGCCTGGTCGATGAGGGACATGGTTAACCTCGGAAAGGAATGTTCAGTAGACCGCGGAAGGGTACGAGCCCAGCACCTTGAGGTAGGCCGCCTGCTGCTTCAGCTCGGCGAGCGCCTTGGCGACCTTGGGATCGTCCTGATGGCCGTCGATGTCGACGAAGAACACGTAGTCCCACAGCGTGTGCCGCGCCGGGCGCGATTCCAGACGCGTCATCGAAACGCCGGCCTCGGCCAGCGGCAGCAGCAGGCCGTGCAGCGAGCCGGTGCGGTTCGGTGCCGACATGATCAGCGAGGTCTTGTCGCGGCCGGAGATGCCGGCATCGAAGCGGCCGAGCACGAGGAAGCGCGTCGTGTTGTTCGGCTCGTCCTCGATGTTGGCGACGAGGATCGGCACGTTGAAGCGCTCGGCGGCGGCTTCGCCGGCAATCGCCGCGGCACCGGCCTCCTGCATCGCCATCTCGGCCGCCTGCGAGTTGCTGCCGACGGAAATGCGCGGCACGTTCGGCAGGTTGCGGTTCAGCCATTCATGGCACTGCGCCAGCGACTGGGCGTGCGAATAGACCTTGGTGACCTTGTCGAGCGAGGCCTCGCGCGTCATGAGGTTCTGGTGGATGCGCAGCACGACTTCGCCGCAGACCTTGAGCGGCGTGGCGAAGAGCAGGTCCATGCTGCGCCCGACGGCGCCCTCGGTCGAATTCTCGACCGGCACCACGGCGTAGTGCGCGTGGCCGGCCTCGACCTCGCGGAAGACGTCGTCGATCGAAGTCTGCGGCAGCAGGCGGGCGGCATGGCCGAAATGCTTGGTCGCGGCGCTGCCGGTAAACGAGCCGAGCGGGCCGAGGAAAGCGACCGACAGCGGCTGTTCAAGCGACAGGCAGGTCGACATCACCTCGCGGAACAGCCAGGTGACGTTCTCGTTGGAGAGCGGCCCGGGGTTCATGTCCTGGATGCGGCGCAGCACCTGCGCCTCACGCTCCGGCCGGTAGATAAAGCCGGCGTCGCCGTGACGGGCCTTGATCTCGCCAACCTTCTGCGCGCAAAGGGCGCGCCTGTTCAGGAGTTCGAGCAGTTGCCCGTCGATGCCGTCGATCTCGTCGCGGACGACGCCCAGTTCCTTCTGCAGATCAGTCATGAATCCACTTTCCCCCCGCCCCCTTCCCGAGGAAGGGGGTGATGACGGTTCGTCCCTGCGGGACTCCGGTTCCTGTCTTTGCCGCCCTTGGGGCGGCCCGGCGGGCGGCATTCATGCGTTGCGCTTCCGGAAATCGTTCATGAATTCGACCAGTGCGCGCACGCCATCGGTCGGCATGGCGTTGTAGATCGAGGCACGCATGCCGCCGACCGACTTGTGGCCCTTCAGCGAGGCGAGCCCGGCCGCCTTCGACTCGGCGAGGAAGGCGGCATCGAGTTCCGGCCGTAGCAGCGTAAACGGCACGTTCATGCGCGAGCGGTCGGCGACGCGCACCGGGTTGCGGTAGAAACCCTCGCTCTCATCGATGCAGGCGTAGAGCAGTTCGGCCTTGTGCTTGTTGATCTTTTCCATCTCGGCGAGACCGCCCTGGCGCTTGAGCCACTGGAAGACGAGGCCGGCCACGTAGATGGCGAAGGTCGGCGGTGTGTTCAGCATCGAGCCGTTCTCGGCCATCACCGCGTAGTCCATGACGCTGGGGATGGTCTTCCACGCCTTGCCGAGCAGGTCCTCGCGCACGATGACGAGGGTCACGCCCGACGGGCCGACATTCTTCTGGGCGCCGGCGTAGATCATCGCGTACTTCGAGACGTCGACCGGGCGCGACAGGATATGCGAACTCATGTCGGCAACGAGCGGCACGCCCGTCTGCGGCAGGCGGCTGCAGTCGAGTTCGAGGCCGTGGATAGTTTCGTTGGTGCAAAGGTGGACGTAGGCGGCGTTTGCATCGAGCGCGATCTCGCTCGCGTCGAGGTTGCGCGTGAAGCCCGACGCCTCGGTCGAACCGGCGCTGCGCACCGAGGCGATGCCGGCGGCGACGTGCTGCGCTTCCTTGATCGCCTTCTTCGACCACGAGCCCGTGACGAGGTAATCGGCGGAAGCCCCAGCGGGCAGCAGATTCATCGGCAACTGCGCGAACTGTTGCGTGGCGCCGCCCTGCAGGAACAGCACCTTGTAGTTCACCGGGATGCCGAGCAGCGCCCGCAGGTCGGCTTCCGCCGCGTCGATGATCGCGGTGAACTCCTTGCCGCGGTGGCTCATCTCCATTACGCCGCAACCGGCGCTGTGCCAGTCGAGCAACTCATCCTTGACCTGCTCGAGCACTTCGGCCGGCAGGACGGCCGGGCCGGCGCTGAAGTTCCAGATGCGCGTCATCGGGGCTCCTGCTTACTCTTCTTCGTCGGTTTCGACGATCTTTTCCAGACCGGCCAGCTTCTCGCCGTCGTCGAGCGAGATCAGCGTCACGCCCTGCGTCGCACGGCCGAGTTCGCGGATCTCGGAAACGCGGGTGCGGATCAGCACGCCGCCGGTGGTGATCAGCATGATCTCGTCCTCGTCAGTCACCAGCTTGGCGGCGACGACCTTGCCGTTCCGCTCGCTGGCCTTGATCGCCATGACGCCCTGCGTGCCGCGGCCGGAGTGACGGAAGTCGGCGAGTGCGGTGCGCTTGCCGAAGCCGTTCTCGGTGGCAACGAGCACGGTCTGCTGGTCGTTGTCGGCAACCAGCAGCGACAGCACCTGCTGGTCCTTGCCCAGCTTCATGCCGCGCACGCCGCGCGCCGGACGGCCCATCGGACGGACGTCTTCCTCGTCGAACCAGACGGCGCGGCCGGCATCGGACACCAGCACGATGTCGTTCTCGCCGTTGGTGATCTCGGCGCCGATCAGGTAGTCGCCCTCGTCGAGCGCGACGGCGATAATGCCCGCCTTGCGCGGGTTGGAGAACTCGGACAGCGGGGTCTTCTTGACCGTACCCTGCGAGGTCGCCATGAAGATGAAGCGGTCCTGCGCGAATTCCTTCACTGGCAGGATGGCGTTGATCTTCTCGCCTTCCTCCAGCGGGAACATGTTCACGATCGGCTTGCCGCGGCTGTTGCGGCTGCCCTGCGGTACTTCGTAGACCTTGATCCAGTAGACGCGGCCGCGGTTCGAGAAGCACAGGATGTAGTCGTGCGTGTTGGCGACGAACAGGTGGTCGACGAAATCGTCTTCCTTGATCGCCGCTGCCTGCTTGCCGCGGCCGCCGCGGCGCTGGGCGCGGTAGTCGGCGAGCGGCTGCGACTTGATGTAGCCGGTGTGCGACAGCGTGACGACCATGTCCTGCGGCGTGATCAGGTCCTCGATGCCGAGGTCCTGCGTGTGCATGACAATCTCGGAACGGCGCTTGTCGCCGAACTGTTCCTTCACCGCCTTCAGCTCGTCGCCAATGATCTGCGTGATGCGCTCGGGGCGATCGAGGATGTCCATCAGGTCGGTGATCTTCTCCAGCAGTTCGCGGTAGTCGGTGACGATCTTGTCGCGCTCGAGGCCGGTCAGGCGCTGCAGGCGGAGTTCGAGGATGGCCTGGGCCTGCGCATCGGAGAGCAGGTAGCCCTTCTTGGAGAGGCCGAACTCGAGGCCGAGGCCTTCCGGACGCGTCGCATCCATCGCCGCACGGGCCAGCATCTCGGTCACCGTCGGCGAGGTCCACAGCTTGCCCATCAGGCCGCGCTTGGCGTCGGCCGGGGTCGGCGCCGCCTTGATCAGGGCGATGATCTCGTCGACGTTGTCGAGCGCGACGGCCAGGCCTTCCTGGGTGTGCGCCTTCTCGCGCGCCTTGCGCAGCTCGAAGACGGTGCGGCGGGTAATGACTTCGCGGCGGTGCGCCAGGAAGCACTCGATCATCTGGCGCAGGTTCAGGAGGCGCGGCTGGCCATCGACCAGCGCCACCATGTTCATGCCGAAGGTGTCCTGCAGCTGCGTCTGCTTGTACAGGTTGTTCAGCACCACCTCGGGGATCACGTCGCGCTTCAGCTCGATCACCACGCGCATGCCGGATTTGTCCGACTCGTCCTGGATGTGCGAGATGCCCTCGATCTTCTTGTCGTTGACCAGCTCGGCAATCTTCTCGAGCAGGGTGCGCTTGTTCACCTGGTAGGGCAGCTCGTCGACGATGATCGCCTGCTTGTTGCCCTTCTCCATATCCTCGATGTGCGTGCGCGCACGCATGACGACGCGGCCGCGGCCGGTGCGATAGCCGTCGCGGACGCCGGAGACGCCGTAGATGAAGGCAGCGGTCGGGAAGTCGGGCGCGGGAATGATGTCGATCAGTTCATCGATCGAGATTTCCGGGTTGGCCAGCATCGCCAGGCAGCCGTCGATGACTTCATTCAGGTTGTGCGGCGGGATGTTGGTGGCCATGCCGACCGCGATGCCGGCCGAGCCGTTGATCAGCAGGTTCGGGATGCGCGCCGGCAGGATCAGCGGTTCCTGCTCGGAACCATCGTAGTTCGGGCCGAAGTCGCAGGTTTCCTTGTCGATGTCTTCCAGCAGCTGGTGGCCGATCTTCGCCATGCGCACTTCGGTGTAACGCATCGCCGCGGCATTGTCGCCGTCGACCGAGCCGAAGTTGCCCTGGCCATCGACCAGCATGTAGCGCAGCGAGAAATCCTGCGCCATGCGCACGATGGTGTCGTACACCGCGGTGTCGCCGTGCGGGTGGTACTTACCGATGACGTCGCCGACGACGCGGGCCGACTTCTTGTAGGCCTTGTTCCAGTCGTTGCCGAGTTCGTGCATGGCGAAGAGCACGCGGCGGTGCACCGGCTTCAGGCCGTCGCGCACGTCCGGCAGCGCCCGGCCGACGATCACGCTCATCGCGTAATCGAGGTAGGAGCGCCGCATCTCGTCTTCGAGGCTGATCGGCAGGGTTTCCTTGGCGAATTGTGGCGGCTGTTGCGTCGGTTCCATATCTCTTCCACGTACCGCTTGGGATGCGGCTTATGTTGGTTTTTGCTAAACGTTGGATTCTATCATGGCGACCAGTGCCGGCCGCAGTCCGCTGGCATTCCGCGGATCTGCGCGGCTAAACAGCGATATTTGCTTGAAGGACTGCGGATTTTCGTGTTCAATCTCGGGCACAGCACCGCCGACAACCTCAAATCATTAACGGTAACGGCAATCAGGAGGAGTCATGTTCAAAACCAAATTCATCGCTCAGACGCTCGCAGCCACCGGCCTGCTGGCCATGACGGCGCTGGCCCACGCGCAAAGCATGGACCGCGTGTACGTCATCGACCAGCGTGGCGAAGTGGCTCGTAGCGGCCACGAAGCCAACGGCGCCGTCGCACCGACCTCGTCGGGCAAGGGGCTCTGCTGGCGCACCGGCTTCTGGACCCCCGCAGCAGCAGCCAACGATCCCGCTGGCTGCGCCTGCGACAAGGATCTGATGCCAAAGGAAAAGTGCGAGCCGAAAGCAGCCGCACCTGCGGCACCAGTCGCCAAGAAGCCGATCACGATTGCCGCAAAAGAGCTGTTCGATTATGACAAGGCAATCCTGAAACCCGAAGGCAAGGCAGCGATCGACCGCGAAGTCATCGCCAAGCTGAAAGACGTTGGCCCGATCCGGCAGATGGTCGTCACTGGCCACACCGACCGCCTCGGTTCGCAGCAATACAACCAGAAGCTGTCGGAGAAACGTGCGGAGGTTGTCAAGGGCTACCTGATTTCCAAGGGAGTCGCGGCCGACAAGATCGAAACCATGGGTGCCGGCAAGACGCAACCGGTTCCCGGTGTGAAGTGCGACGACAAGTTGCCGAAGAAGAAGCTGATCGCCTGCCTGGCGCCACACCGTCGTTTCACGATTGACGTCACTGCCGAGCCGAAATAAGCGTTGCATTGACAGCAAACCCGAAACCCCGCTCCGGCGGGGTTTTTCTTACCCACGCCGGTTCAGTTTAGTCATGTCCCTACCTGCCGACCTGCTCATTCGCGCCCGCTGGATCATCCCCGTGGAGCCTGCCCGCACGGTGCTGGAGCACCATGCGGTCGTCGTCAACGCAGGGAAGATCGCAGCCGTTCTGCCGGAGCGCGACGCGCTCGAACGTTACACGCCTGCACGTGAAGTCTCGCTTGATCGCCATGTACTGATACCAGGCCTCATCAACCTGCACTGTCACGCAGCGATGACCCTGCTGCGCGGCATCGCGGACGATACGCCGCTGATGGCATGGCTTCAGGAGCACATCTGGCCTGCGGAAGCAAAACACGTCTCACCCGACTTCGTACGCGACGGCACGCTGCTAGCGTGTGCCGAGATGCTGCGCGGCGGGATCACCTGTTTCAACGATATGTATTTTTTTCCGGAGGCGGCAGCCGTCGCAGTTGCCGAGGCTGGCATGCGCGCCGTCATCGGCCTGCCGCTGCTGGAGTTTCCCACCGCCTACGCGACGGATGCCGACGACTACCTGTCCAAGGGACTGGCCGCGCGCGACGCCATGCTCGGACAGCCATTGCTGCATTTCGCACTGGCACCCCATGCCCCCTACACCGTCAGTGACCGCAGCTTCGAGCGCGTTGCAACACTGACCGGCGAGCTGGATCTGCCGATTCACCTTCACGTCCACGAGACACGCGCGGAGATCGAGGAAAGCCTCCGGCTCCACGGGCGGCGCCCGCTCGATCGCCTGCACCGTCTGGGTATCGTCGGCCCCAACCTGATCGCCGTTCATGCCGTTCATCTCGATGCACACGAGATTGCGCTGCTCGCCGCCGAAGGCTGCTCGGTGGCACACTGCCCAACGTCGAATCTCAAGCTGGGCAGTGGCATTGCGCCAACGACCGCACTGCTCGCAGCGGGCGTCAATGTTGGTATCGGTACCGACGGCGCAGCCAGCAACAATCGCCTCGACCTGCTCGGCGACCTGCGTCTGGCGGCGCTCCTCGCCAAGGGAAGCAGCGGCGACGCGGCAGCACTCGACGCCCACCGCGCCCTGCACATAGCGACACTGGCCGGCGCCAGAGCCCTTGGACTGGGTGACGAAATCGGCTCGCTGGTTCCGGGCAAGGCTGCCGACATGTGCGCCATCAGCCTCGACGATCCCCTGCTCGCACCTTGCTACGCCCCCGAGTCACATCTGATTCATGTAGCGGGACGAGAAAACGTCAGCCACGTCTGGGTTTGCGGGCAAATGATGTTGGAAAACCACAGCCTGACCGGATTTCTCAAAAAGAATTTGGAAAATCTCGCTTCGATATGGCAAACTTCAATCAGTCCGCGCGCTAGGCAGGCTTAGTCCATGCTTTGTCGGCGGCCCGTAATGGCCTTTTACTAACGAGGGAAACGAATGAAGAAAATTGCCAAGCAATCCCTGATGGTTGCCATCGCTGCTGCCATGGGTCTGGGCGCCGCTGTTGCGCAAGCGCAAACGGCGGGTGATCGTGTTTACGTCATCGACCAGCGTGGCGAAGTCGCCAAGAGCGGTACCGGCCTCTGCTGGCGCACCGGCTTCTGGACGCCGGCTGCCGCTGCCAAGGATCCGGCTGGCTGCGCCTGCGACAAGGACCTGCTGCCGAAGGAAGTCTGCGAGCCGAAGAAGCCTGCCGACGGCATGGGCAAGAAGCCCGCCTCGTCGAAGGTGACGCTGGCTGCTGACGCCCTGTTCGACTACGACAAGGCTGTCCTCCGTCCGGAAGGCAAGAAGGCACTCGACGACCTGGTCGCCAAGTCCAAGTCGCTGAACCTGGAAGTCATCATCGCCGTCGGCCACACCGACCGTCTCGGCTCCGACGCCTACAACCAGAAGCTGTCCGAGAAGCGCGCTGCCGCTGTCAAGACCTACCTGGTGAGCAAGGGCGTCGAAGCCAACAAGGTCTACACCGAAGGCAAGGGCGAGAAGCAGCCGAAGACCGGCACCACCTGCAAGGGTGACAAGAAGTCCAAGGCACTGGTTAGCTGCCTGCAGCCGGATCGCCGTGTTGACATCGAAATGATCGGCACCCAGAAGTAATCCGGTTCGCCGAACGAAAAGCCCTGCGCAAGCAGGGCTTTTTTATTTCTCTCATCAGACTGACCTGCGTCATGACCAACGCCGACCCAAGCGAACTGCAAAAATTCAGCGATCTTGCCCACCGCTGGTGGGATCCGAACAGTGAATTCCGTCCCCTGCACGAAATCAATCCGCTGCGCCTTGAGTGGATAGATCGCCATGCCATGCTGAAAGGCAAGCGCGTTCTCGATGTCGGCTGTGGTGGCGGACTCTTGGCCGAGGCGATGGCAACGCGTGGCGCGACCGTGACCGGCATCGATCTCTCCGAAAAGGCACTTGGCGTTGCCCGCCTGCATCTGCTGGAAAGCGGCCAGAGCGTGGACTACCGCCTCAGCGCCGCTGAAGACCTGGCAGCGACCGAACCCGGCCAGTACGACGTCGTCACCTGCATGGAAATGCTGGAGCACGTCCCCAACCCAGCCAGCACCATCGCCTCGTGTGCGGCGCTGGTCAAACCCGGCGGCCACGTCTTCTTCTCGACGATCAATCGCAACCCGAAGTCCTATCTGTTCGCGGTTATCGGTGCCGAATATGTGCTGCAACTGTTGCCCAAGGGCACACACGACTATGCGAAGTTCATCAAGCCATCGGAACTGGCGCGCTGGGCAAAGGCCGTCGGCCTGAATCCCGATGAACTCATCGGCATGAGCTATAACCCGCTGACCAAGGTTTACTCGCTGGGCCGGGATACCGACGTGAATTACCTGATGCACACCGTACGCCATGCCTGAAGCGGCGCCCGGAGCAGTTCTGTTCGATCTGGACGGAACCTTCGCCGACACCGCCCCCGATCTCGGCGCCGCCCTCAATCGCTTGCTTGAAGACGCCGGCCAAGCGCCCTTGCCGCTCGCGACGCTGCGCCCCTTTGTTTCGCAAGGGGTGCGCGGCATGCTGCGTATCGGGTTCGATATGCGGCCTGAGCACCCGGATTACCGGGATCATTACGAGCGCTTTCTCATGCATTACAGCCAAAGATTGTGCGTAGAGACAAGACTCTTCGACGGTATCGAGGTACTGGTTGATGCGCTTGAAGCCGCCGGCACTGCCTGGGGCATCGTCACCAACAAATCACAGCGCTTCACCTTGCCACTGATGGACAAGCTCGGCTACCTGCGGCGCGCTGCCTGCATCGTCAGCGGCGATTCGGCGGTTCGTGCCAAGCCGGATGCGCGCCCCATGCATCTCGCCTGCACCCTGACAGGCGCGGCCCCCTCGACGAGTTTCTTCGTTGGCGACGACATTCGCGACATCGCTGCCGGCCGCGCGGCAGGCATGAAAACCATTGCTGCTGCCTACGGCTATCTGGGCGACGGCGGCCCCATCGAATCGTGGGGCGCCGACCACCGTGTCGACCACGCCCATGCGCTCTCCACGATCGTTCTCGGCAAAAATTGACCCCACCCGCCTTGTAATCCCGCCCCCCCGCCCCCATAATCCACAACATGGTCGTAATTCCGGCAAACCGGAAGCATTCTGGACGGCGGTTCGATTCCGCCCACCTCCACCACGACGGGGGTGATCTGGTCTCGACAGGGTGAAAGAAGGCGCGCAGGCGGCCCGAGAGGCGACGGACGTAATCCGCGCAAATCCATAATTGCCAATGATGAGCAATTCGCAATGGCCGCTTAAGGCCTGCTGAGGACATAGCCGTCCGATAAACAGAATGGCTATCGGCGGGGGCTTCGGCCCCCGTCGTCATCTCCAAGCCAGGCCGGATACGAATCCAACGTCAAACCAAGCGTTGACGGCTACGCCGCACCGGCGAATAATCCGCCGGAAACCCTTCTCGTCCAGATGAAATCCTTGCGCATCCAACGCCTGATTGCCCTGCTCCTGATCGTTCTGTTGCCCATCGAGGCCGCATGGGCGATGGCTGGGCGTGTGTGCATGCCCGCCACGGGGACGCATGAGGCTGACATCACCATCAGCACCCACCACGAAGGCTTTGCGCACGAGACGCACGTGCCCGGGGCCATGGGTGACGCAAGCGACTGCAGCGGTGACACGCACTGCCTGACCTGTCACCTGGGTTGTTGTGCCCCAGTCGCGAAGATTTCGTCGCCAAGCGGGATCGCAAAGAGATTGCCGCACGCGGTGCGGGCGACTGCTTTCCTCGACACCTCTCCCCACGAACGGCCCGAACGGCCGAAATGGCCCCGCCTCGCCTGACCGGCGGGGCATTCCCTGACTGACCCGCGCAAACGCTTCGACTGAAGCGGCGTGCGCACGCGTCTCCTCATCGCTGCACTGCCGGATTCCATCCTGTTTTTACGGAGAATCCGATGCAATTCCCGAAGCTGCGGCAACGCGCCGCAATAACGCTTGCTCTCATCACCCTCTCGCTACCAGTGCGCGACGCGGGTGCGCAAACGATGCAACAGGCTGTCGCCGCGGCCTGGGAACGCCATCCGGCCGCGCGTGCCCTCAGCGCCCGGCAAGATGAATTCGCGGCACGCCGTGACGCAGCGGACAGTTTCCTTTCCGCCGCGCCGGCCGCTACGCTCGCAAACCGCAACGACCGTCTGCAGCGCGACACCGGACAGCGCGAATGGGAGGCCGGCATTGCGCTCCCCTTGTGGCTGCCCGGCTATCAGGCACGCACGCTGGCCTTGATCGAACGCGAACAGTCGGCCTACGCCGCCCTGATCGAGCAGGCACGGTGGAAGCTCGCTGGCGAGGTACGTGAAGCCTGGTGGCAGGCAATGCTGGCAGCCAACGAGCGCGAAGTCGCCAGATCCCGCGCCGATGCCGCCCGTCAAATTGCCGTCGACGTAGAACGAAGGGTTCGTGCCGGAGACCTGCCGCGCATGGACGGGAACCAGGCGCGCAGCGCCGAAGCCGCTGCCGACGCGACATTTGCCGAAGCCGACAGCCGTGCTCACCGCGCCGCGCGCGGCTTCCTGGCCCTGACAGGCTTGCCGGCATTGCCTGCACCAGCAACGATGGCCGAGCAGCGCCGGAAGATGGCTGCGGACGAGCACCCGCAACTCGCCCCGCTCGAACGGGCCGTTGCGGCCGCCCGCGCCCGGCTGGACATCGCCGCAAAGAATGTTCGCGACCTGCCGGAACTGACGCTTGGCGTGCGCCGGGAACGCCCGCTCGCCGAAGCCGGCTGGGAAGGTTCCACCATCATCGGGGTGCGCATCCCGCTCGCAACCGATGCCCGCAACCGGCCGAAGATCGCCGCCGCCAACGCTGATCTGATCGAGGCCGAGGCCCTGTTGCCCTACGAACAAAGCCGTCTCGAAGCCGAGCAGGATGCGGCGACGCGCGAACTCGAACGCACCGCGGAAGCTCTCGCTCGTGCCGAGCACCGGTACGCATTGACCGGCGAAATACGCCGCGAGTACGCCCGCGCCTTCGCGCTCGGCAACATCGACCTGCCGCAACGACTGCGCATCGAAGCCGACGCCTTCGACGCCGAACTTTCCGCTGCACGCGCCCGCATCGAGGCGGCGCGCGCCGTCTCCCGCTACAACCAGGCCATCGGAGTCCTGCCATGACCACCCTGCGCACCACCGCCGCCGCGCTCGCCTGCGCGGCCGCGCTGCTCTTCCCGGCCCTGCCGGCAGCCGCCGCCGACGCGGTCCGCCCATCGTTCGAAGCGGCCAGCGAACTCTTCGAACTGGTCGGCCGCATCAAGGACGGACGCCTGACGCTGACGCTCGACCGCTGGACAAACAACGAGCCAGTCAGCGGCGCGCGGATCGAGATCGAGCTGAACGGCCGCAATCTTGTCGCCGAAGCGCAGGCTGACGGCAGCTACGCGCTCGATGCGGCGCCCTTCGCCGCCCCGGCAACCTATCCGCTGACGATCACCATTACCGCCGGCGACGAAAGCGACCTGCTCGCCGCCGATTTCGTCGTCGCCGCCAACACCGCCTCGGCGACACCGACCGCCGGCTCCACGCCCCTCGGACTCGGCATTGCCGCGGCGCTGGCGCTGCTCGCCGCCGCAGTCGCCACCCTGCGCCGCCGCAAGGGAGAAGCCGCATGAACGCCGCCAAGTATCTGCAACACACGCTCCCCCCGCTCCTCGTTGCCGCTGGGCTCGTAACCCTTACCGCCCTTGCCACCGGCAGCACCTTCGCCCACGAAGGCCACAAACATGACGACGAACCGCCCGCTCCGATCACCCGTGGCGACGGTCCGCAGCGCCTCGCCGACGGCAGCGTTTTCCTGCCCAAGCCAACGCAGCGCCAACTCGCGCTGCGCACCGCGCTCACCGAGCGAGGCGAGCAGCCGGTGTCGGTCGAGTTGAGCGGCAAGGTTGTCCTCGACCCCGGCAGCGGCGGCCGCGTGCAGGCGATGATCGGCGGCCGCATCGAAGCACCGGCCGAGGGCATCGCCTCGCTCGGCCAGACCGTAAAGAAAGGCGATCTGCTCGCCCGCGTGCATCCCGCCGTCTCGCCGCTAGAACTCGGGGGGCAGACGGCGCAGGCCGCCGAACTGCGCGCTGCCCTGGGCGTTGCCGAGAAACGCCGGGCTCGTCTCCGCGAGCTGGAAGCGACAGTCGCCCGCAAGGATCTCGACGTCGCCGAAGCCGAGGTGCAAAGCCTGCGCGAGCGCCTCGCCGCCATCGGCCGCAGCCTGCGGCATCACGACGAACTGCGCGCACCGGTGTCCGGCATCGTCGCCGCCGCCAATGTCGTCGCCGGGCAGGTTGTCGAGGCGCGCGACGTGCTGTTCGAAATCATCGATCCGGCCAACCTGCGCATCGAGGCATTGGCCTATGATTCAAGGCTCGCCGCCGACATCGCCGGCGCCTACGGCAGTGCCGGCCCAGGCCAGGAGGTGCTGCTCAGCTTTGTCGGGGGCGGCCGCTCGTTGCGCGAGCAGGCCATCCCGCTGCTCTTCCGGGTCGATGGCGGCACGGCGACGCTGGCGCTGAACCAGCCGCTGAAGGTCATTGCCCAGACGCGCTCACAAATACAGGGCGTACCACTGCCGACAACGGCGGTGGTCAAGAACGCCGCCAACCAGGATATTGTCTGGGTGAAAGTGAGCGCCGAGCGCTTCATGCCGCGTCCGGTGCGCACACAGCCACTCGACGGTGCGCGCATCGCCGTCATCGGCGGACTGGAGGCCGGTGAACGCGTCGTCGTCCAGGGCGCAGCGCTGCTCAACCAGGTGCGCTGAACATGGCAACGACACTCTTCGCTCGCATCGTCGAAAAAAGCCTGTCACAGCGCCTGCTGGTGCTGGCGGCGGCCATCGTCCTCATCCTCTACGGCGCGCTCGTCGTGCAGAAGACGCCGGTCGACGTCTTCCCCGACCTGAACAAGCCGACCGTCACCCTGATGACCGAGGCCGGCGGCATGGCGCCGGAAGAAGTCGAGGCGCTGATCACCTTTCCCATCGAGACGGCAATGAACGGCATGCCCGGCGTCGCTACGGTGCGCTCGGTCTCATCGGCCGGGCTATCGATCGTCTACGTGCAGTTCGACTGGGAGGTCGAAATCTACCGCGCCCGGCAGATGATCGCCGAGCGCCTGTCGTTGACCCAGTCGCAGCTACCGGCCGGTGTCGTGCCGCACATGGGGCCGGTGGCGTCGATCATGGGCGAAATCCTGCTCATCGGAATACCAATAACGACGCCGATCGATACACCGGCGAGCGCCGGCCCGGAAACTATCCGCCGACAAGCGATGGCCGCGCGCGAGTACGCCGACTGGGTGCTGCGCCCGCGTCTGCTGACCATCCCCGGTGTCGCCCAGGTCGTCCCGATCGGCGGCGAGGTGCGCCAGTTCCAGGTGCAGCCGGACACCGCGCGCATGGCGGCGCTCGGGATCACGCTCGACCAGATCGAGGGCGCATTGCGCGGCTTTGCCGCCAACACCAGCGGCGGTTTCCTCGAACTCAATTCACGCGAATACCTGATCCGCAACCTCGGTCGTACCAGCCGACTGGAAGACCTGCAGCGTCTGCCACTGACCGCGCGAAATGGTCAGCCGATCCTGCTCGCACAAGTGGCATTGGTCGGCTTCGCGCCGGCGATCAGGCGCGGCGATGCCGGCCTCAACGGCCAGCCGGCGGTGATCCTCTCGGTGCAGAAGCAGCCAGCGGCGGACACCGTCGCACTGACACGGCAGGTGGAAGCGGCACTCGCCGAACTGAAGGCCGGCCTGCCTGCGGGCATGGCCGCGCCGCGCGTCACCTTCCGCCAGGCCGACTTCATCGAGGCCAGCATCCGCAACCTCGAACTGAAGCTCGCCGCCGCTGCCGTCTTCGTCGCCGCCGTGCTCTACCTCTTCCTCGGCAACCTGCGCGCAACGCTGATCTCGCTGACCGCGATCCCGGTGTCGATCCTCACCGCGGCGCTGGTCTTCCGCTACTTCGGCATGTCGATCAATACGATGACGCTCGGTGGCCTGGCCATCGCCATCGGCGAACTGGTCGACGATGCGGTCGTTGATCTGGAAAACATCATCCGCCGCCTGCGCGAGAACCGGCAAAAGACGACGCCGGCACCGGTGCTGCAGGTGATCGTGAACGCTTCGAACGAAGTACGTTCCGGCATCGTCGTGTCGACACTGATCATCGCGCTGGTCTTTGTGCCGCTGTTCGCGCTGCCCGGACTGGAAGGTCGATTTTTCATCCCGCTCGGCGTCGCCTACCTGACGGCGATCCTCGCCAGCCTCGTCGTCTCGATCACGCTGACACCAGTGATGGCCTGGTACCTGTTACGCCACGGCGAGACCTCGATCCATGGTGATACGCGCTTCGTTGCCTGGCTGAAATCGCACTACCGACGCTGGCTGGAAGCTGTGCTGACGCAGCGCGCGCGCGTCATCGGTGGCGCCAGCGTCGCCGCGGTACTGGCGGCGGCGAGCGTGCCCTTCTTCGCCACCACCTTCCTGCCGCCGTTCAACGAAGGCGCAGCCTTCGTCGGTCTGCGCCTCAATCCGGGCATCACGCTCGCCGAATCGGTAAAGATCGGCACGCTCGCCGAGCAGTTGGTGCGCGAGGTTCCGGAAGTCACCTACGTCGGCCGCCGCTCGGGCCGTGCCGAACTCGACGAGCACGCCGAGGGGGTGCATGTCTCCGAGCTCGACATGCGCCTGCAACCAGGGCGTCCGCCGTCGGAAATCTACGCCGACCTGCGCGCGCGGCTTGCCTCGCTGCCAGCAGCGGCAAGCATCGGCCAGCCGATCTCCCACCGCATCGACCACATGCTCTCCGGTGTGCGTGCGCAGATCGCCATCCGCATCGTCGGCGACGACCTTGACGTGCTGCGCGGCGAAGGCGCGGCGCTGCGCGACCGGCTCGTCAACATCGCAGGGCTCGCCGACCTCGAACTGGAGAAGCAGGTGCTGGCGCCGCAAATCCGGGTGCAAATCGACTATGCGCGCGCCGAGCAGCACGGCGTCTCGCCGGCAACGCTGGCGCGCCAACTGCAAACGCTGATCGATGGCGAACAGATCGGCCAGGTCATCGAGGGGGCACGCCGCTTCGCGCTGGTGCTGCGCCTGCCGGAGGACGCACGCGGGCTGACCGGGCTCGCCAACCTGATGATCGAGACACCGAGCGGCCGCGTGCCGTTGTCACGCTTGGCGGCCATCGAGGAGGGCGACGGGCCGAACCAGATCAGCCGCGACAATAGCCGCCGGCGCATCGTCCTCTCGGCCAACGCGCAGGGCCGGCCGCTCTCCGCCGTGGTCGAGGACGTGCGCCGCGTCGTCGCCGAAACGAAGCTGCCGTCCGGCTACTTCATCACGCTCGACGGCCAGTTCCGCGCACAAGAAGAAGCGGCGCGCATCATCGGAATGCTGGCGCTGATCTCGCTCGGTCTGATCTTCGTGGTCCTCTACAGCCGCTACCGCTCGGCCATCCTCGCCGCAATGATCATCGCCAACGTGCCGCTGGCGCTGATCGGCAGCGTCATCGGGTTGTGGCTGTCGGGCCAGCCGCTGTCCATCGCAACGCTGATCGGCTTTATCACGCTCGCCGGCATCGCCACGCGCAACGGCATCCTCAAGCTCTCGCACTACGCCAACCTGGCGCGCTTCGAAGGCGAGACCTTCGGCCGCCAGCTCGTCATCCGCGGCTCGCTGGAGCGGCTCACCCCGGTGCTGATGACCGCGCTGGTCGCCGCCTTCGCACTCGCGCCACTGCTCTTCGAGGCCGAGGCGCCGGGCACCGAAATCCTGCATCCGGTGGCCGTCGTCATCTTCTCCGGCCTCATTTCCTCCACCCTCCTCGACGCCTTCGTGACACCCGCGCTGTTCCTCGCCTTCGGCGAGAAGCCGCTCGCCCGGCTGCTCGAATCGCATCAGGGCGAAACCTTCTGACCATTTTTCCGACAAGGAGAACATCATGAAACATCTGCTACTCACCCTCGCCACTGCCGCTTCGCTTATCGCGCCAGCCGCGGCCCTCGCCCACGAAGACCACGGCAAGCCACAGCATGGCGGCATCGTCGCCGAGGCAGCACACTACCAGGCCGAGCTGGTCGCCAGGCCGGACCGCCTGACGCTGTATATCACCGAGCACGGCACGCCGCTGCCGACTGCCGGCGGATCAGCCAAAGTGACGCTGCTCGCCGGTGGCCAGAAGAGCGAGGTTGCACTGGCACCAGCCGGCGACAACCGCTTCGAGGCAAAGGGCAGCTTCAATCTCGGCGGCACCAAGGCCGTCGCCAACCTGAACGTGCCGGGCAAGCCGGCCAAAACACTGCGCTTCGCGCTCGACGACGCCCATGCCAGCCACGGCAAACACTGAGGTAACCGCGATGAAAGCACTGCTCGCTGCCCTTCTCTCCGCCACTGCCTTCAACGCCATCGCCAACGACCTGCCCGAGGTCGAGGTTTACAAGAGCCCGTACTGCGGGTGTTGCACCGAATGGTCCACGCACATGGCCGACAACGGCTTCCGCGTAAAGCCGATCAACGTCGACGACGTTCCCGCCGTCCGCGCCAGGCTGGGCATGCCCGAACGCTACGGTTCGTGCCACACAGCGAAGATAGGCAACTACGTAATCGAGGGCCACGTACCGGCCGCCGACATCAAGCGCCTGTTGCGCGAGAAACCAACGGCACTCGGCCTCGCCGCACCGGGCATGCCGGGTGGCTCACCCGGCATGGAGAACGCGAAGAGGGAGCCGTATGAAGTTCTGCTTGTCGGCAACGACAGGAAGGCAAAGGTCTTCGCCCGTCACTGACGAGCGGACCCGGCCCGTGCGCAGGCAACCCGATTGCGCCCCTCCGCCTTGGCCTGGTAGAGCGCGACATCGGCCGCGCGGGTCCAGCCATCGATATCCTGACCAGCGACGTACTGGCTGACACCAATGCTGACTGTCACTTGCCGCTCAGGCATGATGGCCGCGGCCGCCACACTCTCGCGCACGCTCTCCGCGACTGCCAAGGCACTTTCCAGCCCCGTCCCCTCAAGCAACACGAGGAATTCCTCCCCTCCCCAGCGGAACAGTCTGTCGCCACGACGCAATCGCGCGGCGACAACATCGACGACGCGCTTCAGCACCGCATCGCCCCGTTCATGGCCGTAGCAGTCATTCACTTGCTTGAAGTAGTCGATATCGATCATCAGGATCGTGGCCATCAGCGGCTGCCGCTCGGCGCGCGCCACCAGCCGCTCCAGAATTTCCTCCATGAAGCGCCGGTTGAAGACGCCAGTCAGCGGGTCCGTCAGCGCTTGATTGGCAAGCGTCCGATGCAGGTCGGAAATCACGTTGAGCACGATGTTGATCATTACGATGGTGACCAGAACCGTCGCAAAAATCCGGATCGCCAGCGCACCATCGACGAAAAACAAGGTCAATCCTGTCGTGTATAGCAATATCGCAAGACTCCAAGCCACGGCAGTTCTGCGGCGAAGCACGAAATAGCAATAGACGACGATCGGATATACCCACAACACCCCCGGCACGCCCTGCACGATGACCGCAACGGTGACCCCGAGAACGAAGGGGATCAGCAGCAGGGCATACGGGATGGGTGCCTGCCGGCCTCGCCAGAGCGCATGGGTATCGATCGCGGTGGCCACGAGAACGAAAACCAGTATGGAGAAAACACCATAGCGCCCTTGCACGAGATTGTTGAGCGCAAACGGAACGAGCACAACAAAGGTGACCGCTCCCATCGACATCATGATGTGATCACGATACGGTGCCAGCGAGTCGTCCTTGGCGCGCGCAATCTCGCACACCCACCGCACCAGCGTCTTCTTGTTCTGAGTGCTCATTCCCACCCTCTGCCGCCCTCGCCCTCATTGGCCAGCCGGCAGCATCGGCCGGTGCGGGGCTGTCTTCGCATGGTGCGCTTTGTCGCCGAAAAGTGCATGCGGCACTGCAACACCTGCGCCTATGCCCAAACCCGATAAAATCCCAATCGCCTTCTCACCTGCGACAGGAGACCTCCGCATGTCCAGCATCGCGACCCGCACCATCACCAGCGCCATCCTGCTCAGCACAGGCTTCGCCGTTGAAGCCGCTGCGTTTACCTTGCACAGCCCCGACATCAGGCACAACGCGACGATCAAGGAAGCGCAGGTATTCAACGGCTTCGGCTGCACCGGCGGCAACGTCTCCCCGGCGCTCGTCTGGAAAAATCCGCCGCAAGGCACGAAGAGCTTCGCGCTGCTGGTGCACGACCCGGATGCCCCCACCGGGGGCAGCGGCTGGTGGCACTGGGTGGTGATCAACATTCCGGCGAACACCAGGGAGCTGCCGCCGGATGCGGGCAAAGCCGATGGCCACCTGCTGTCACCCGGCGCGCAGCAGATCACGACCGATTTCGGCGCCCCCGGCTGGGGCGGCCCCTGCCCGCCGGTCGGCGACACGCCGCATCGCTATCACTTCACGCTGCACGCACTGAAAGTCGAGAAGCTTGAGCTACCGCAAGGCGCGACCGCGGCACTTGCTGGCTTCATGATCAATGCCAACAGTCTCGGCAAGGCAAAGCTCACCGGCCTGTACGGCCGCAAGAAAAAATAGATGGCGCAAAACCCGCGTGGCGAGCCCTGCCCCTGCGGCAGCGGCAGCTCCTACACCGATTGTTGCGGACAATGGCACGCCGGCGCAGCGGCCCCCGACGCCGAGGCACTGATGCGCTCGCGTTACAGCGCCTACGTACGTGGCCTGCACGATTACCTGCTCGCCACCTGGCATGCATCGACACGCCCGACGGAAGTCGGCGAGGAAGCGATCCGCTGGCTGGCGCTGGAAGTAAAGAACCACACGCAACAGGACGACACGCATGCGACGGTCGAGTTCGTCGCGCGCTACCGCACCGGCGGACGCGGCCATCGCCTGCACGAAACCAGCCGCTTTGTTCGCGAAGGCGGCCGCTGGTATTACCTGGACGGTGATTTCGCCGATGCCTGAACCCCTCGTCGTCCTCTATCGCGACGCGCGGCTCATTGCCATCGACAAGCCGGCCGGCCTGCTGGTTCACCGCACGCTGCTCGACCGTCACGAAACCGAATTCGCCGTGCAGCGGCTGCGCGACCAGATCGGCCAGCCGGTGCACCCGGTGCATCGGCTCGATCGGGGCACCTCCGGGGTCCTCGTCTTTGCGTTGGACCGCGACACCGCCCGTCGGCTATCGGAAACCTTCGCGAACGGCGGCGTCGAGAAACGCTATCTCGCTGTCGTGCGCGGTTGGCCGGCAACCGCCGGCACCATCGATCACGCATTGAAGCGCGAGCCGGATGATGCGGAGTGGATCGACCCGCGCGCACAACTGCTGCCGCAAGCCGCCGTCACACACTGGCGGCGGCTGGCCAGCGCGGAATTGCCGATCGCCAACGAACGGCACCCGACGACGCGCATCGCACTGCTTGAACTGCAGCCCGAAACCGGCCGTCGCCATCAGATTCGCCGCCACCTCAAACATGCGGCTCATCCAATCATCGGCGATGCCACTTACGGCAAGGGTGCGCTCAATCGCGCCTTCGCCGCGCACACCGGCTGCAGGCGACTGTTGCTGCACTGTGCCGAAATGCGCTTTGCCCTGCCGCAAGAGGGCGGCCACATGGCGAGCATACGCGCACCGCTTTCCGCAGCCTTCGCCGAGCTCGGCACAGCGATCCCCGACTTTGCGGATGCAATCGTTGGACTCCGCACCTGAAGCGATCCTGCCACTCGCGGCTTGCGCGCACCGCGCAGGGTGACAAGGTGTGCCGCAGACTTGCAAACACTCGCTGCACCAAGGCGCAAACGCAGCGGCGGAATGACCACGGAACGAAGATGCCTGCGGGTTGAATCGCCGGCAGGCAGCGAGTACCATCGCCGGGACAGTCAGGAATTCCGGATTTCCATCTCGGTCAGATGATTAGGGGCTATTTTTAACGTTCATGGTGAAGTAAATCGATGCTCACCCACCCGTTACAGGATCTAGAAACCTGGGTGCTGTTCTTCAGCGGCGCCGACCTGCCCGTGCTACGGCACACGGCACGGCAACTCGAAGAGGCGCACGCGCGGATCGATCGCATCAATGGTCGCGACGTTGCCCGAATCGTGTTGCAGGATCCGCTGATGACGGTAAAAGTGCTGGCCTACATCCAGCCGTTTTCCGGCAAGCGCCTGCGCAGCGATATCACGACCATCGCCAGCGCCGTGATGATGATCGGTGTCGAACCCTTCTTCGAAAAATTCAGGGAGCTGATCACCGTCGAGCACCTGCTGAAGAGCGAACCGCAGGCGATGCTCGGCACCTTGCAGCTGATCCGGCGCGTGCAACGTGCAGCACACTACGCGCACGAATGGGCGCTGTGGCGACAGGATCTGAACGTCGAGGAAGTCACGATCGCCGCGCTGCTGCACGATCTCGCCGAAATCCTGCTGTGGTGCTTCGCTCCCGGGCTCGCCGCCGCGATCCGCGATCGCCAGCGCGCCGATTCCACGCTAAGGAGCACGGTCGCGCAGGAACAGGTGCTCGGCATCCAGCTCATGGATCTGCAGCTCGCGCTGTGCCGCGCCTGGCATCTGCCCGAACTGCTCGCACACCTGATCGATCCGGCACAGGCCGATCATCCGCGTATCCGCAACGTACAGCTCGCCGTTGACCTTGCTCGCCACACCGCGAACGGCTGGAACAACGCTGCATTGCCTGACGATTTCGCCGCGCTCGAGAATCTGCTGCACCTCAACCGCGATTCGCTGATCGACCGGCTCAAGCTGACTGACGAGGAAAAGGCGCAACTGCCGCCGATGCCACTGATGCCCACGCCGGGCCAGTAGTCCGCCGGGCAGACAAAGCGCGCACTACTTGCGCGCGCGCGTACCGCGAGCCCAGCGACGCTTGCCCCCGGGTTCGACGACGCTGACCACGTAATCGTCCAGGTTGATCGTCTCCGCGCTGCCCTCGAAATCGACGATCGTTCCCGCTGCTTGCGGAGTGTCGGGATGTAACGCTCCCTCCAGCGCCCGTACGCGCTCCTGCAGGCGATGCAACTCACTCCGGCTACGCCGCAACGTGCGGGCACGCCGCGCGCGCGCAACGATCACCGAGACCAGCAGCGACATATCGACCGGCTTCATCAGGAAATCGTCGGCGCCGAGGTTCAACGCTTCGAGGCGCCGCCCCACGTCAGGGTCGCTGGAAAGCAGTACGATCGGCGTTTCGATCAGTTCATCGTCCTGGCGCAGCACTGCGAGCAGTTCGAGGCCATTGCAGCCGGGCATGAAGATGTCGCATACCACCAGATCCGGGCGCACATCACGAATCACCGCCGGTGCCTGCAGCGGATCGTGCACGACCCAGGTACGAATCCCCGCCTCCGCCAGCCCGTCGCGACACAACTCGGCAAGAAAGGGATCGTCGTCGACAAGAACCACGCCGTAGGGGCGGTGCGGCACCTGCAGCGTAATCCCCTTGAGTACCGCAATCAGCCGCGCCGCATCGATCGGCAGCCCCAGCACGCGCGTCGCGCCGAGACGCACCGCATCGAGACGCGCCGCGATGTCCGCGGCCGGTGCGATGCAGACCAGATGCGGCGACGGAGAGAAACGATCGCGCAGGTTGGAAAAGACAGCAGCCGTCTGCGGATTGAGGCGACACAGGCTGAGTTCGGCAATGATCGCAGCGGGAACGGTCGCGTCGGTCACGCCGGCCAGCGCCTCCAGCGAATCGAAGACGATCGGGTCGAACCCCGCGTCGGCGAGTGCCTCGCGCAGAATGACGAGCAAGGCAGCATTGTCTACGTAGAGCGCGATACGCGAATTGACGGTTGCCAGCGATGGCGGCACCGGCGTAACCAATGGCCGGAGCTCGTCACGGATCGCGTCGTGCTGCGGCGACAGATCCTGCAGCAGCGTATCGAGCAGCACGTCCACCTGCAGACGATCCTGCTCGCGCAGCGGGCGATCGCCCCAGTTGTGCAGCAGGCTTGCCAGCGAACGCGCGGTTTCACCCGCCTGAACACAGGCGTTGCGCTCCTGCGCCGAAATGTAGAAATCAAACAGGCTGGCGACCAGACGCTGCGGAATCGCCACCTGAGGATCGGCCAGCAATGGGCGCAGCAAGGCCAGCAACCGTTCCGCCTGTTGCTGCAACGACATCGGACCGGGGGCTTCCCGTGCCTGCTCAGCCTGCGCCATTCGAACTCCCGGTGCGCAGCCAGCGTGGCTCGCGCGACGCCGGCTAGCTTAACCCAAGCGCATGCGGATTCGTAGCCCCGGAAAGACCCGGAAAGACTTTGCGAGCGCGAACTGGTGGGGGGCGCAACGGCAAACAGACATTGCCGCCCGCCCGTCACTGACGTAGAGTGAATTCACCAGCGTCAGGGACGGCGCACATAACCTCGCACGGTAGCAGCGGAGCATTCCTAGATCATGACAAGTTCGGCAGGCGCCCCACACGTCGAGTTCAGCGCGAAGCGCCCGAAGCCATGAGGCTGGCAGAGGACCGCAGCGGGCATAGGATGCTCCTCGTTCTTGGCAAACGCCTGCTGCAGCATGGACAGGGACTCATGGCCGCGCTCGCCGTCGTCGCCATGTTCCTTGTGTCACCGACAACGCACGGCACCGACCTGCACGACCACGATCATCCGCAGGTACTGCTCGTTCACTCCTATCATCAAGGGCTGCCATGGACGGACAGCGTGCATTCCGGATTCACTGCCGGTCTTGGCGAGCAAGCCCGGCACACGAGCCTCTTTGTCGAGTATCTCGATGCGCTGCGCACGCCAATCACCGATTCGGCGGTAGAAATGGCCACGGTTGCGCATCTCGTCGAGCGCTACCGCAATCGCGCCGTCGACCTGCTCGTCGCAACCGACGATCCCGCGTGGCGCTTGCTGACCAAGTACCGGGACCGGATCGCTCCCGGCAAGCCACTGCTTTTCGCCGGCGCCAATAATCTGCGCATTGAACATCTTGCCGAGTTCGACAGACTCATCGGCGTCGCGGAAACACCTGATTTCCCCGCCAATCTGGCCCTGATGCGCACACTGCATCCAGCCGTCCAGCGTCTGCTCGTGATTGGTGACGACACTCCGACTTTCGAGTCGAATCTTGCAGCGCTGCGCGATGCAAACGCAGCAATGTCCGAGTCGTTTACGATCGAGCCCCTGGCCTTCCGCACGCTCGCCGACCTGCGCAGCGCACTTGCCGGGCAGCAGGGGAACTATCTCGCCTTCCTCATGGGGCGCCCGCGCGATGGGCGTGGCAACACGGTCAGCGGTCCGGAGGTTGCCGCCGAGGTACGCCAGGCTACCGAGCGCCCCATCTATTCCGGGTGGAGCTTCTTTCTCGGACATGGCATCGTCGGCGGCCGTCTCGTATCGGGAGAGGATCAGGGCACGGCACTCGCAGCGCTGGTGAAGTCACAGCTTGCGGGAGAGCGCGCCGTCACGTCGCCTCGCGTCATCGAAAGTCCCAACCGCGATGCCTTCGATCACCGCGAATTGAAGCGCCTTGGCATCGATGAGCGCAAGCTCCCCGCTGGCGCGCGCATCATCAATCGTCCGCCCGGAATTGCTGAAACCCACCCGCAACTGGTCACTGGCGCGATCGCGCTCTTCATTCTCCTGCTTGGCATGATCGGTCTGCAGACAGCGTACTCGCGGCGGCGGCGGGAATTGTCGGCGCGACTGGAACGCGAGCTCACGCTGATGCAGGCACTGATGAACGCAGCGCCGTTTCCAATGTTCTACAAGGATGCCGAAATGCGCTACCAGCGCTTCAACGAGGCCTTCCTGCGCTTCCTAGGCAAGACGCGCGAGGAGCTGCAGGGCCAGAGTGTCGGCGCAGCGGGGCAGACGACGGGCCAGACAGGGCTCTTCCGCAGCAAGGACGAAGAGCTTTTGCGGCAAGGCGGCCAGCAGATCTATGAGACACAAGTCACCGCCGCCGATGGCCGCCGCCATGACATCGTTTTTCACAAGGCAGTCGTACGTCTTGCCGATGGCACCAATGCCGGCATCGTTGGCGCCATGCTCGACGTCAGCGAGCTACGCAGCAGCGAGGCCGCACTGCGCGATCTGAATCAGTCACTGGAAGAGCGGGTCAGCGAAAGAACTGCCGCGCTGACACAGGCAAATCTCAAGCTGCAGGGGGCCGTCGATTCACTGGCGCTGGCCCAGGACGAACTCGTTCATTCCGAGAAGCTTGCCTCATTGGGGGCAATGGTTGCCGGTGTCGCCCACGAGCTGAACACGCCGATCGGTAACGGCTTGACGGTAGCCACCACGCTGCAGGACGAGTTGGCTGCCCTGCATGGAGAAGTCTCTCAAGGCGCGGTGCGACGCTCGCAACTCGATCGCTTCTTCGGACGCGGCGAGGCCGCCCTCGAAATCCTCGTTCGCAACCTGCAACGCGCGGCACAATTGATTGCCAACTTCAAGGAAGTTGCGGTCGACCAAACCAGCGATCGCCGCCGTCAGTTCCGCCTTATCGACGTCGTCCGCGAGAACGTGCAGGCGTTCGAGGCCGGCAGTGCCTCACAGCCGCCGCATTTCGTTATCGACATTGACGGCAGTTTCGAACTCGACAGCTACCCCGGTGCGCTCGGACAGATCCTGCTCAATCTGTTCGAGAATGCGCGCCTGCACGCATTCGCCGACCGGGATCCCGGAGAAATCCGCATCGTTGCCCGCGAGTCTGGAAGGGGTCGCATTCAGCTCGATATCAGCGACAACGGTTGTGGCATCCCAGCCGAATCGCTGACGCGCATTTTCGACCCCTTCTACACCACCCGGATGGGGCAAGGCGGCAGCGGCCTCGGACTGGCAATAGTATTTCGCCTGGTGACGCAAACCCTGCACGGACGGGTCAGGGTAAGCAGCCGGGTCGGTGACGGCACGATCTTCATGATCGACATTCCCTGCAACCCGGACAGCGTGGCGATGGAGCACGACGAAGCCGGAACGCCCGCAGCGAATCCGGATATCGCTGCGGCGCCACAACTGCCGGGGCCGCCACTCCACCTGCGCGACGAGCTCCTGGAGATTCGCGAACTCATCGAATCCCACGCTGCTTCTGTGGCGGCCACGAATGCGACCGAGATGGATCGCTATCACCTGCAACACATCTTCCGCAAACTCGACGATGCGTTCGCCGGACACGACCTCGGCGCACAGATCGAGGCCGATCTTGCCTTCCACGTGGCAATTATTGAAGCGACGCATGACCCGGCCTTGCGCAAGGTCGGCGATGCCGTCATTCAGTTGATGTATGGCCACATCCGGCGCAATCTCGATCGCCTGATGCCGGACCCGGTCTCAGCCACAAGGCTGCGCGAACAGCACCGGGAAATGTTCGCAGCGATCATCGCCCGCGATGCAGAAGCGGCAGGCATCGCAGCAGCAGCACACATGGCCTACGTGCGCGCCAAGGCCCGTGAAAACAGCGCGCCTTGCTGAGGAGTGGCCGCCAGCCTTGGCTTGACCGAACAATTGTCAGCGCGGCGTCAGCATTGCCTCAAGCGCCTCCCAGCGTTCGAGCAGGATCAGCAATTCTTCATCGATCCCGGCCAGGCGGTTGGCAAAACCCTGTGCCGCCTGCGGGTCGCTCGCATAGAGCTGCGGGTCTTCGAGCTTTGCGGTGAGCGTTTTCTGCTCATCCTCCAGCGCTGCAATCCGCGCCGGTAGCGCATCGAGTTCGCGCTGATCCTTGTACGATAGTTTCGTTGGCGCACTGCGCGGTTTCTCCACGACCGGCTTCGCCCCCTCCCTGCCCCTCATTGCCTGTTTCTCTACCTCTTTATCGGCGGCGTCCGCTGCCCTGCGCTGCTGCTGGTAACTGGCCCAGTCGCTGTAGCCACCGGCGTATTCGTGCCAGCGCCCATCACCCTCGGCGGCGATGGTCTGCGTCACCACGGCGTCGAGGAAGGCACGGTCGTGGCTGACCAGAAACAGCGTACCGGGATAGTCCTGCAACAGCTCTTCCAAGAGTTCCAGCGTTTCGATGTCGAGGTCGTTGGTCGGCTCGTCGAGCACCAGCACATTGGCCGGCCGCGCAAAGAGGCGCGCCAGCAACAGGCGGTTGCGCTCGCCGCCGGAAAGCGACTTCACTGGCGAGCGCGCACGCTGCGGCGCGAACAGGAAATCACCGAGGTAGCTGATCACGTGCTTCTTGACGCCGGCCACTTCCACATAGTCGGAGCCCGGCGAGATCACGTCGATCAGTGCCGCTTCCGGATCGAGCTGGCTGCGGAACTGGTCGAAGTAGGCGACCTCGACCTTGGTGCCCTGGCGCACCTTGCCCTCGTCCGGCTGCAACTCGCCGAGGATCAGGCGCAGCAGCGTCGTCTTGCCGGCACCATTGGGGCCGATCAGTCCGATCTTGTCGCCGCGCATCAGGCGGGTCGAGAAATCGCGCACGATGGTCTTCTCGCCGAAGCGTTTCGTCACGCACTGCAATTCGGCAACGAGTTGGCCGCTCTTCTCGCCGGCATCCAGCGCCAGTTCGACTCTGCCCTGCCGCTCGCGCCGCGCCGCGCGGTCGCGCCGCAACTGTTCGAGGCGCAACACGCGGCCTTCGTTGCGCGTGCGCCGGGCTTCCACGCCCTTCCTGATCCACACCTCTTCCTGTGCCAGAAACTTGTCGAATCTGGCGTTGGCGATCTCCTCGTCGTGCAGCATCTGCGCCTTGCGCTTCTGATACTCGGCAAAGCTGCCCGGGCAACTCATCAGCTTGCCGCGATCGAGCTCGACGATGCGCGTCGCGAGGCGGTCGAGGAAGCGTCGGTCGTGCGTGATGAAGAGCAGCGTCACGTTCGATTCGATCAGCAGGTCTTCCAGCCACTCGATGGCCGCGATGTCGAGGTGGTTGGTCGGCTCGTCGAGCAGCAGCACGTCGGGAGACACCGCCAGCGCCTGCGCCAGCGCCAGGCGCTTCTTCTGGCCGCCGGAGAGACTGCCGACTTTCGCGTCCGGATCGAGCGAGAAGCGCGCGATGACGCGCTCAGCCTGCGATTCGAACTGCCAGGCGCCGAGCGCTTCGAGTTCTGTCTGCAAGGTGTGCAGGCGGGCCAGCAACGGTTCGTGGTCGGCATCGCTCTCGGCGAGCCGGTGCGACACCTCATGGTATTCGGCGAGCAGCGCCGAGGTCGTGCCCATGCCGGCAACAACCGCCTTGAACACCGTCAGTTCCGGATCGAAGGGCGGCTCCTGCGGCACATAGCCGATGCGCGCGCCGGGCTGGCGCCACACCGTGCCGTCATCGAGCGCGCCCTGTCCCGCCAGCGCCGCCAGCAAGGAGGACTTGCCAGTGCCGTTACGCCCGATCAACGCCACGCGCTCGCCGGGATCGAGCTGGAAATCGGCATGGTCGAGCAGCGGCACATGGCCAAAGGCGAGCGAAGCGTCGGAGAGAGTCAGGAAAGGCATGTCGGTCGCCGGGGGCGATTGCTGAAACGAGGGCGCAATTCTACCCCGATCCGCCCATCCACTGGCCGCGAAGGCCGGCAGCCGCTACAATGCGCGCCTGGTCTCTCCTCGTAGTTCAATGGATAGAACGGGCGCCTCCTAAGCGCCAGATACAGGTTCGATTCCTGTCGAGGGGACCATCACCTCAGCGCCCACACCTCGCCGTCCAGTACACCGTTCACCTTCTCCGCCCATCGCTGCACAATAAGCATTCGTCAAAGGGGAGAAGCAACCATGGAACAGGCACGGACGTCGTCGGGGCGCAAATGGCTGCTCTGGAGCACGGGTGTCTTGTGCGCGCTCGTTGCGCTTGGGTTTATTGGCCGTCATTTCGCGGTCGAAAAGCTGCGCGAGGAAGTCACACGCGCACTGGGACCGAACGCCGAGATCGCCAGCATTGAAACCTCATTCACCGGCGTCACGATCAACGGCATTCGCATCCGCGCCAGCCAGGGCTGGCCGGCTGATGAGGAACTGAGCGCTCGCCGCGTCACGGTCCGGCCCGACTGGGGCGCACTGCTCTCGCGCAATATTCGCATTGCGGACATCGAAATCGAGGGCGCCTATCTCTCGCTGCTCCGCCGCAAGAATGGCAAGCTGGCACTGTTGCCGTCGCTGCTGGAACAACCGGGCAAGACCGCCCCCAACACTCCTTCGCCCGACGCAAAGGACAAGCCCGAAGCGGCGGCAATACCGGAGGTCACGATCGCGCGGGTCCGTCTCGTCGAGGCGGCGGTCGATTTCTTCGACGCGTCGGTACGCCAGCCAGCGCACAAGCTACGTCTCGAACAGACCAGCGTGACGCTGGGGACGCTCCGCCTCCCCGCCCTCTCCGGCCAGACCGACATCGAAATCGAAGGCGTCATCAAAGGCATGCGGCAGGACGGCAAACTCGCGCTGAAGGGTTGGGCCGAAATCGCGACGCGCGACTCCGACATTCAGGCACGGCTCAACAGCGTCGATCTGGTCGCCTTTCAGCCCTACCTGATCAAGGCGGCGGAAACGGGCGTAAAGAAGGGCACGCTCGATCTGAACATGAAGTCGGTGGTCAAGCGCAATCGCCTGCACGCGCCCGGCCGGGTCACCCTATCCGGGCTCGAACTATCGACCGGCGGCACCTTCATGGGCATGCCGCGCGAGACTGTCGTGCGCATGCTGAAGGACAAGAAAGGGCAGATCACTGCCGATTTCGTGCTAGAAGGGAACATCGACGATCCGAAGTTTTCCCTGAACGAAAAGTTCCTGACGCAAGTGGGCGCGGCCACGGCCAACGTCCTCGGCATCAGCCTGGAGGGGCTGGCCAAGGGAATCGGCGGCGCCGGCGGCAGCGCCGTCAGCGGCATTGGCAGCGCGGTCGGCAAACTGTTCGGCGGCGAGCAGAAAAAATAGCGGCGCCCGCAAGCGCCGCCATTCCGAAGTCTTGCTGCCGCCGGGCAGTTTCAGCAGCGGAAGCGGCCGACCAGCCGGTTGAGTTCGCCCGCCAGGTGTTCGAGATCGCTCGCGGTCGCGGCTGTCGAGTTCATCGCGGCGCTCGTTTCCTCGACCATCTGCGCGATGTGTTCCACCTGCTGCGCGATGCTGGTGCTGGCAATGCTCTGTTCCTTGGTCGAATCGGCCACTTCGCGGATGCGCGCCAGCGTCTGTGCCGCGCCTTCGCGAATGTCGCGCAGCGACTGCGCGGCGCCCTCGGCCAGCTGCACGCCCGATTCCACCTGCGGCAAGGCCGCGTCCATGACTGAAACGACCGACTCGGTATCGGACTGGATGCCGCCGATCATTTGTTCGATCTCGACCGTCGCTGCGGAGGTCCGCTCGGCGAGCTTGCGCACTTCATCGGCAACGACGGCGAAGCCGCGCCCCTGCTCGCCGGCACGCGCGGCCTCGATCGCCGCGTTGAGCGCCAGCAGGTTGGTCTGCCCGGCGATTTCCTTGATCACCCCGGCAATCGACGATACCTGATCGGCGCGTTGTGCCAGTTCGCGGATCTTCTGCGATGCCTCGCCGACAGAAGTGGCGATCTTGTTGATCTCGCCGGCGGCGGTCTGCACCTGCTGCTCGCCCTGCTCGGCATCGTGGGCGGCCGCCTCGGAGGCGCGCTCGGTATCGGTCGCGGTATCGGAAATGTGGTTGATGCTCACCGTCATTTCCTCGATGGCCGCGGCCATCGCCGACGTGGCATCAGCCTGATGCTGCGAGGCCTGCGCGACTTCCTTGGCCGCCGTGTTGATCCGTTCGGCATCCTTGATCAGCTTGTTCGAGCCGCCATGAATCTCGGTGACCATGCTGCGCAGGGAGCCCACCATGTCGCCGAAGGAGGCGAGCATGCTGCCTTTCGCCGCGCTCTGCACGTCGATCGTCAGATCGCCAGCCGCGGCACGGGCCATCAGGTCGATCGCCTCGCCCGGCTCGCCACCAACCTGACGGAGAACACTGGAAGAGACCGAGAAGCCGATACCGGCAATGATGGCAAGCAGCACGCCGGCGATGATCAAATCGCGCGTCATGCGATTACGGAACTCGGCTTCCAGATCGTCCATGTACAACCCGGTGCCGACGACCCAGCCCCAAGGCTCAAAGGCCATCACGTATTGGAGTTTCGGCAGCGGATCCTTGCCGCCGGGACGCGGGAAGGCGGTATCGACATAGGCGCCGCGCGGATTAGCCTGAACAGCGGCGATGATGTCTTTCCAGGTGTAGCGCCCCTGACCATCCTTGATCTTGTCCAGCATGTTCTGCCCGATGAACTCACGTTTCACGTGCATCACACCGACACCCGTGGTGGTGAACATGTACAAATACTCGGTCTTGCCATCGGCGCCGCCATATCTTGCAGCCCCAATCGCTTCGGCTGCCTGCCTCTGAGCTTCTTCCTTCGACAGCGCACCCGACTTCTCCAGTCCGTGGTAGTGGTCGAGGAGGTTGCGCCCGCCTTCGACTTGCGACTTGATGATTTCCTTGCGGCCCTCCGTCAGATCGCGCTTGGTCGCATTGATCGAGAACACGCTGATGATCGTCATGCCAACAAGGGCGGCAAGCACGAGCAGGATGATTTTCGCTCGCAGCGTAAGACTGGCCATAATGATCTTCTCCTCGGGACGGGGATCGGCTGCTCCGATCGCCTGTTGATGTTGTATCGTTCACGCTACTCCGAATCCGGAATCCGAGAAACCCCTTTGACACCGCCTTGAAATCCCATGCAAGCCCTGCCGCACAGCTTTCCCCAGCGAGATGAATGACACCCCACCACAACACCCCATCGACGTCAGCGAGGATGCCGGCGTCCGCTATCTGCATTTTGGATCCGAGTGGATTCAGGGCGCGATGCGCATCCGTCGCCCGTGGGCGCTCGAACTCGCCTATACCCGGGAAATGCTGGCCGGCTTGCTGCTTCATGAGGCACCGTGGCCGCGCAAGGTGTTGCTGATCGGCCTCGGTGCCGGATCGCTGACGAAGTTTCTGTGGCGGTATTTTCCGCAGGCGCAACTCACGGTGGTGGAAATCAACCCGCGGATGCCGCTGGCCGCGCGCCAGTTCTTCAAGCTGCCGGAGGAGGACGAACGGCTGCAGATTCATATCGACGACGGTGCGCGTTTCGTGATGCACGACCGCCAGCGCTACGACCTGATCCTTGTCGATGGATTCGATCATTACGCCCGCGCCGGCGTACTCGATAGCGAGGCGTTCTATGTGAATGTGCGCGCACGCCTCAGCCGTGCCGGCGTGATGACGACCAATCTGTTTGGCCACACCCGAGGCTTTCGAGCGAGCGTCGCCCGCATCGCGAAGTGTTTCGACGGACGCAGCCTTGTCTTTCCCTCGCTCGACAGCGGCAACGCCATCGCACTTGCCGTCGAAGGCAGCAAGCTTGCAGTGTCGCTGGACGAACTGCGTTCGCGTGCCAAAACATTGAAAGCGGCAACCGGCCTCGATCTGGCACCGACAATCACGCGCCTGCAGCTTGCAAAATCCTTGCCTGAAAATACGCTCACGCTGTAGCCCAACGCTCCCGCATGGAATATTTTTATGGCGGCAATGGCAAACTTGCCTTTGCGAAACGATGGTCTAACATTCGGTGGCAACCGCACCGAAAAGCGCCCCCCGGCAACACGCATTTCACGGCTACTGGCGCATCCCACAAAGCGGGCAATTATTCCAAGAGTTTCACATCAAGGAGAACGCCCATGCTTTGTCTTGAAGACTGCCTCGATTTCTGTGAACTCGGCGCTGACGAAGTTGCTGCCATCGCCGAGCATGAGCACGTACCGCCGATCGTCGCCGCCGAAATGGGCTGCGAACTGCTGAAGACGGACGATGGTCTCGCCCGCCTGCATGTAATGATGCTCGACGACATCCAACTGGCGCTCAACCACGGCCGTGTCGGCCACGCCAATGAACTGGCCGACACCTACCGTCGCTTCCGCAGCGCCCACCCCTTGCAAGCCTCCTCCCTCTGAGGACTGTGCCGGCCCCATGCCGGCCGGGCTCCCGGTGGCCGCCCCTTCGGCCCCGGGAGCCCTCTTTGTATCCGGAACACCACTCACGTCGTGAGAGAAAAATTACTGATCGCAAGTGCAGGGAACCGGCTGCGCGCATGCGCGGTGGCCTGCGGAAATCTGGAGGATGCGGCTCGCTGCTTTGATGCCTACGTGCGATTCACGGTAGTCACCCGGCTCTGAGGCCGGCACCGCGAGACGGCGGCATGTGCTGGATTCCGGCATTCGCCGGAATGACGTAGCTGACGTTCGTTGCCAATCAGGAAAGCGTTTGCAACGCGCTTACGCGGCAACCTCGTGCCGTTGCAACGCGCGCGCGAGTACGCTGCGGCCGAGCAGGGTTTCGGCCAGATCGAACAGTTCGCGCTCTTCGAAGCGGACATGCGCAGTCAGCAGATCGGCATAGCGCAGGAGCACATCGGCATCGGGAATTTCCAGCTCGCGAACCAAGCGCTGCAACGCGCGGTGCTCGATCAGCGTGCGCGCAGCAACCGCGCTGGCACCAGCCGACTCCAGGCGGGGCAACAGGTTTTGTTCCTCTTCCCGAAAATGGGGCAGCAACTCGTTGTCGAAGGTTTCGCGCGCCTGGTTGCAGGCCTCGATCAGCGCCGTCTCGTCACTGCCGTTCGCCGCACGGCGAAAGCCGAGCGCCAGCCGCAAGGCGGTGTGGTGCTCGCGCGAAAGATCCTGCAGTTCCGGGCAACGTTTCATGAGAGCCAGTGTTGTCCGCGGTGCGATTGTCGTCTTTGATGACCATCAAAAGCGGCTGATTGCCGCCAGCGCGTACTCGGCCATCGCCTGCACGATGGCCTCGGCTTCGCCGACGGGCTCGGCGAGGCGAAGCTCAAGCCGGGGATGCGCGGCCTTGAGTGCCGCAATCATGTGCGGCACATCGCGCTTCACATGCCCGCCCTGTGCCAGGAACATGGGCACGATCTGAATCGAGCACACGCCATCGGCCACCAGTGCATCGACACACTCGGCGAGGGTCGGCGACATGAATTCAAGGAAGGCCAGTTCGACCCGTTGCGCGGGCTCTCGCGTCCGGATGGCATCGCGAACGCGGCGCAGGGGGTTCGCCCACTCGGGATCGCGGGCACCGTGGGCAAAGAGGATGAGGGCAGTATTTTCCATGGCGGCAGTGTAGCTTGATTAAGCGCGGCGCGAGACACGGCCGAGGACCATGCCCCGCACGCAGGACCGCAGAACAGCTTCGACCGTGACTCCACCAGGGAGGTTCGCGAAAAGTTCAGCGCAGCAGCAACATGAGCAGCACGATGTTCGCCACCAAGGAAGCCGCAGCAACAATCTTCCACAGCAGCAAGGGGTTGCGCTCGGCGAGGGGCATCCGTAGCGGCGGCGTCAGTGGCCGTGTGGCACCACGCTCCAGCGCCAGCAGGAATTCCTCGGCGGTTTCGAAACGTTGCCCGGGATCGCGCGCGACCGCCTTCTGCAGCATGTTCTCGACCCAGGCCGGAATCTCCGGACGCCAACGCGTGGGCGGCACCGGCTCGCCGAACTTGGGGCGCTGGAAAGGTTCGATCTCGCCATAGGGATACTTGCGCGTCAGCAGGTGGTAAAGCGTGACGCCGGCGGCATAGAGATCGTGCGCCACCCCTGCGGCAACGCCATCGAACAGCTCGGGCGCCATGAAGCTCGGCGTACCAGGATTGCCATCGTGCGCAGGCCCCTCCCCGGAACTGAGGGCGACGCCCAGATCAAGAATGCGCAAACGGCCGTCGTGGCCGAGATGCACGTTGGCCGGTTTGATGTCGCGGTGCACGATCTCCAGCCGGTGCAGTGCCGCGATGCCCTTGAGCAACCGCACGCCATGCTGCACCACCTCCGCCACCGTGAAGTGATGGTCGGCATCGAGCATCTGCTGCAGCGTCGCCCCCTCGTGCCACGTCATCAGGAAGTAAAGACAGCTACGTTCCTCCGCCGGCACGATCTGCGGGAAGAACGGCGAGACGACGCGACGGGCGCGCCACTCTTCTGTCACGAAGACAGCGATCTCGTCGCTATCGCCGGTGAACTCGGGGCGCAGCGTCTTCAACACCAGCGGGCGGCCGCTTTTTGCATCGTGCACGCGGTAGAGCAGCGTCACCCGCGAATCGTGCAGCAGCGCATCAACCACGAGTCCGTCGAGTTCCTGCCCCGGCTTCAGGCGCGGTGGCAAGGGCAGCCGTGTGACCTGCGCAAGACTGTCGCGCAGTCGCTCTGGCGGCAGCTTCAGGATTTCGACGACGACCGCCGACGCATTGTCCTGCCCCCCCTGCGCAAGCGCGAGACTGGTCAGCGCGGCGCTCGCCGCCTGCGCCTCCGGGTTGTCGAGCAGGATCCGCGCAATCGCGGTCTCCGGCAGCACGCCCCAGACACCGTCGGAAAGCAGCACGAAGCGGTCGCCTTCCTGCAGTTCGCCCTCGGCGTAGTCGAGCAACAGATGGGCATCGAGCCCGACTGCGCGCGACAGCACGTTCTTCAGCTCCGGGTGATCCCAGAGGTGATCGGTCGTCAGGCGTTGCAGCGCGCCCGCGCGCAGCAGATAGATGCGCGAATCGCCGATGTGGGCGGAATACCAGCGTCGCCCGCGCAGCACCACCGCGGAAAGTGTCGTCGCCATGCCAGCGAGTTCGGGATCGCGCGCCGACTGCGAGAGCAGCCAGCGATTGAGCGCGGTGACCACCTTGTCGATGGCGCGATGCACGCCCCAGGTATCAGGCGTTGCGTAGTAGTCGCACAGGAGGCCGCGCACCGTGTATTCGGACGCCTCGCGCCCGCCCTTGTGGCCACCAAGGCCATCGCCAAGCGCAGCGACCAGCCCCTTGTTCTCCAGCTCCGCCCCCTCGGGCGTGACGACGCCGCAGAAATCCTCATTCCGCTCGCGCGGTCCGGTGAGGGAGGAATGGCCAATTTCAACCTGCAGAGGCATCGTGACTCCCGTAGCGCCTGAAAGGGAAACCGGGGGATAGATCGCGCCCCCGGGTGAAACTTTACGTCAGATCTTTGCGGTCGTCAGATGCGCCGCACCCCAGGTGGTACGCCAGCGCGTCTTGACACCGCTCAGCCCCATCAGCGCCAGCACGGCGAGTGCGGCGAAGATCAGGAAGCCGCTCTGGTAGCTGCCGGTGAGCTGCTTCGAATACCCTAGCGACGAGGCGAGGTAGAAACCGCCGATGCCGCCCGCCATGCCGACCAGGCCGGTCATGACGCCGATCTCCTTCTTGAAGCGCTGCGGCACGAGCTGGAACACGGCGCCGTTGCCCATGCCGAGCGCCAGCATGGCGCAGACGAAGGCGGCCAGCGCCATCCACGCTTCCGGCAGGCCAAAGCTGACGATGGCCAGGAAGATTGCGGCGAACACATACATCACCGACAGCGACTTGACGCCGCCGATGCGGTCGGCGACGTTGCCGCCGATCGGGCGCACCAGCGAACCGGCGAAGACACAGGCGGCGGTGAAGTAGCCGGCCATCTTGGGGTCGAGCCCGTACTGGGTGTTGAAGTAGATGACCAGCGACGAGGCCAGCCCGACGAAGCCGCCGAAGGTAACCGAGTAGAAGAACATAAACCACCAGGCGTCCTTGTCCTTCAGCACCTTCATGTATTCGGCCAGCGACTTCGGCGGCGGCGCGTCGGGCGCATCCTTGGCCATCACCAGAAAGACGATGAAGACGATGGAGAGCGGGATCAGCGCGATGCCGAAGACGTTCGTCCAGCCGTAGGCGGCGGCGAGACCGGGGGCAAGCAGCGCGGCGAAGGCAGTGCCCGAGTTGCCGGCGCCGGCGATGCCCATCGCGGTGCCCTGATGCTCCGGCGGATACCAGCGCGAGGCGAGCGGCAGCGCGGCGGCGAAGGAGGCACCGGCAACGCCGAGGAAGCCACCGAGGATGAGCACTTCAGAATACGAATGCACGCCGGCCAGCCACGCATAGGTGAGCGCGAAGAGCACGATGACCTGGCCGATGATTGCCGCTTTCTTCGGCGACAGGCGATCAACCAGCACACCCATGACGATGCGCAGCAACGCGCCGGCGAGCACCGGCACGGCGACCATCAGGCCCTTTTCGGCGTGCGACAGGCCGAGGTCCCTGGCGATGCCGACACCGAGCGGGCCGAGCATGACCCAGACCATGAAGGCAAGGTCGAAGTAGAGAAAGGCGGCGAGCAGCGTCGGCGTGTGGCCGGACTGCAGGAAGGATTTCTTGTTCATCGTTTCACTCTCCATCAGGTGACCGTCTGGCGGTCGTTGTTGTAAGGCGCCCCCGTGCTGCACTGCGCCATACACGGTTTAGCAACGCCCGTGCCACACCAACAAACCTTTGTTTTTGTTATGAATTCACAGAATTGACGGAGAGAGCGCACGCACCATCATCGAGCACACCCGGGCGCAGCCGGGCGAAGGCGGTGCAATTTCAGCGCTGCAAAGACGATGACCGGCCTGCGCCGGTCATCAAGGAGAGATGAATCTGCCGGCTCAGGCAGGCAAAGGCTCGACGCGTGGCCTGCGCGCGCGCGGCGTGGCATACCAGTAGCCCAGCCCCATCAGCACGACGCCGGCAATGGTGTTGCCGAGCGTGACCCAGAACAGGTTCCAGCCAGCGCCAGCGAGCGTGAACTCAACCGGGTGCTTGCCAAACCACGAGAGCGCAAAAATGCTCATGTTGGCGATCGAGTGCTCAAAACCGCAGGCAATGAATGCAAGCAGGCACCACCAGATGGCAATGAACCTGCCGGTTCCCTCGACACGCATGCACATCCAGACGGCGAGGCAGACCAGCCAGTTGCAGAGGATTCCCTTGGCCAGCAGCACGCTCGCCGGCGCAGTGCTCTTGGCGAGCGCGACCTGGTGCAGCAGGCTGCTTTCAACAGGCAGGAGTTGCCCGCCGCCGGCAACAAAAAAAAGCCAGGCGAGCAGCACCGCGCCAAGCAGATTGCCGCCCCACGATTGCGCGAGCACGGTCGCGGCCTGCGCGATGCTCAACCGCCCGGTCTTGACGCCGAAAGTGACGTACATCGTATGCCCGGTGTAAAGCTCGGCGCCGGCAATGATGACCAGCGTCAGCGCGATGCCGAAGGTAGCCCCCATGACCAGTGGGCGCCACGCGGCGTCGATCAGGTTGCCGAGCACGAAGATGAGGATGATGCCGATGCCGACATAGGCGCCGGCCATCATGCAGCCGACAGCAAAGCCGAGCGGCTGCTCGCCGGCGTGATCGCGGATGCGCTGCGCATTGGCAGCACTCTTTTCAATGGTTTCCCTGTACATGGCGCTCCCCCCCGGTAGCGGTATCAGACGGCGAGAAAAACGTTCCCGCCCGCGTTGTTGATGAAAGCGGCGCAGTTGCCGCCGGTATGGCACATCGCAGGCGGCACAAGCGCGGTGTGCAGCGCCGGCCAACACATCGCCTGTTCGTCACGTATCGTCTTGGCGCACATTCGGCGTCGATCAGCGCAGGGGCCGCAAGGCCACAAGAACGATCAGCGCGAAGAAGAGCACAAACGAAACGGTCTTCCAGAACATCACCGGGTGCCGCTCGATCAGCGGTGGGCGCGTCTTGTTGAGGAAGGTCTGGTTCGGGTGATGCAGGTCGTAGACGAACTCGGAGAGTTCGGCATAGCGGTCGTTGGGATCGGGCTCGACGGCCTTGCGGATGGCGTCGTCAACCCATGCCGGGATATCGCTCTCGTCGGTCAGCAACGATTCATAGCGCAGCTTGCGTTGCGCGGCACGGGTACGGGTACGTGGCACAGCGGCGCCGTAGGGCAGCTTGCCGCAGAGCATCTGGTAGACGATGACGCCGAGCGAGAAAATGTCGGAGCACGGGCTGCCGTGCTCGCCCAGATAGTACTCGGGCGCCGCGTACTGCTCGGCGCCGAGCATGTTGATCTGCGCGATTGGTGAATCGATTTCCTCGATGCCGGCGACGCGCGTGGCGCCGAAGTCGATGATCTTCACCGTGCCGTTGGTGTCGATCATGATGTTGTCGGGCTTGAGATCCTGGTGCAGCATTTCGAGCCGGTGAAAGGCCTGCACGCCACGCGCGATCTGCTCGACGATGCGGCGTACGGTGGGCAGGTCGGGCTTCGGGTTGTCGACCATCCACTGCGCGAGGGTCTGCCCTTCGATGTATTCGGTAACGACGTAGAGGTAGTTGCGCTGGCGTGTCTGCCTGCAGGGCTTGAGCACGTGCGCGCTGTTGAGGCGGCGGGCAATCCATTCTTCAAGCATGAAACGTTCGAGCGCCGCCGGGTTGTTGTGCATGTCGACAGCGGGAATTTTTACGACAACGCGCTCGCCGGAATCCTGATCCGTCGCCAGATAGATATGGCTGCGGCTGCTACCCTTGATCTCGCGGATGATCTGGTAGCCATCGAATACCATGCGCGCATCCAGCAGGGGCGGACACGGCAGATCCGAGACCTGGCGGTAGATCTCGTTGGCTTCGGGCGCCGGCAGTTCATCGATGCGCAGGATCTGCAAGGTGACGTTGTCGCCGCTGCCGCGTTCAAGTGCCGCCTCGACGATGGCCCTGGCAGCGGCATCGAAATTCTCGCCGTTCGTGGCAATGGCGGCAGTGACGGTGGCGGCATCGGTGTATTCGTAGACGCCATCGGTGGCGAGCAGGAAGACGTCGCCGGTTTCCAGCTGCAGCGCCTGGTAGTCGATATCGACCTTGCGATCCATGCCGAGCGCACGGGCGAGATAGCTCTGCTGCGCGGAAACGCGAACGCGGTGGTCTTCCGTCAGCCGTTCGAGCTTGCCGCCGCGCAGGCGGTAGATGCGCGCATCGCCGACGTGAAAGAGATGCGCGGTGGTGGATTTGAGGACGATACCGCTGAAGGTGCACACATAGCCACGGTCGCGGTCGTAGCGGTGCTGACTCTGCTGCGTCTGCGAATGCAGCCAGGAGTTGGTTGCCGTGAGGACATGCTCGGCCGATTTTTTTACCGACCAGGCATCGGAGGTGCAGAAGTAATCTTCGAGAAACCCGCTGACGGAATACTGCGCGGCGACATCGCTGACATCGCTGCTGCTGATGCCGTCGGCGATGGCGATGGCGATGCCCTTGGCGCTGAGTTGCGGCTCCCGGGGAATGTAGACGCCGTGGAAATCCTGATTGGTTTCCTTGCGCCCCTTGTCGGAGTACTGGCCAACGGTGATCCTGAGCTGTTCGGTCATATAGATGGATTAAAGCCCCCGGGCACCTCGCCGGGGGCTTTGACTTTACTACAAGGTGTCGATCACAGGCCCTTGCGCTTGGGGGCTGTGCGGACGTGCGTGGCGTAGAGCGTGAGGCCGACGAAGGTGAGGCCGCCGACGAGGTTGCCGATGACGGTGGGGATCTCGTTCCAGACGAGGTAGTCGTAGATCGAGAAGTTGCCACCCAGCATCAGGCCCGACGGGAACAGGAACATGTTCACGATCGAGTGCTCGAAGCCCATGTAGAAGAAGACCATGATCGGCATCCACATGGCGATGACCTTGCCGGTGACGTCGGTCGAGACCATGGCACCGACGACGCCGGTGGACACCATCCAGTTGCACAGCACGCCGCGGATGAACAGGGTCAGCATGCCGGAAGCGCCGTGCGCGGCGTAGCCGACCGTGCGGCCTTCGCCGATGGTGCCGATCTTCTGGCCGATGGCGTTCGGCGCTTCGGTGAAGCCGAAGGTGAAGATGATCGCCATCATCACGGCCACGGTGAGCGCGCCAGCAAAGTTGCCGGTGAAGACAAGGCTCCAGTTGCGCAGCACGCCACCCCAGGTAACACCGGGGCGCTTGTCCCACACGGCCAGCGGACAGAGCGTGAATACGCCGGTAAGCAGGTCGAAACCGAGCAGATAGAGCATGCAGAAGCCGACCGGGAAAAGCACGGCACCAAGCAGGGGCTGGCCGGTCTGCACGGTGACGGTAACAGCAAAGGCTGCGGCGAGCGCCAGGATGGCACCGGCCATGTAGGCGCGAATCAGCGTATCGCGGGTGGACATGAAGATTTTCGCTTCACCGGCATCGATCATCTTGGTGACGAACTCTGTTGGAGTAACGTAGGCCATTTCTATTTCCTCTCGTGTTTGGTTTTATTGGGTGTTCGTTTGCAGGGTCAGACAGCCAGGTAGACGTCTCCGTCTTCCAGCCTGACCTTGAAGGTTCCACAGTGCCCCACATCGGGTGCGACCGCATTGCCGTTCTCCAACTGGATATTCCAGCCATGCAAGGGGCAGGTCACCTTGCGACCATGAACGATGCCTTGCGACAGCGGGCCGCCCTTGTGCGGGCATTTGTCATGCAGGGCGAACACTTCATCCTCGTTGTTGCGGAAGACGGCGATGTCGCCACTGGCATGGCGCACCACGCGGGAGCCCAGCTTCGGGATGTCTTCGAGCTTGCAGATCAGTTTCCAGTCACTCATTTGCTGTTCCTCTTTGGCGATGTTCAAACGGGGATGATTTCGAACTGCTTGCGTGCCGGCTGCTGCTGCATCGCGGCCCACGGATCGGTTGCGTCCCGCAGTGCATCAAGCAGACGCTCGTAGAGGCGCTTGCGGCCCTCGTCATCCTCGACGATCTTGCTCTTCACGTAGTCGATGCCCACACGCTCGACGTAGTGGCAGGTGCGATCGAGATACCAGCCTTCCTCGCGGTACAGCTGCAGGAAGGCGGCGGCGTATTCGAGAACCTCTTCATCGGTGGATACCTTGCACAGGAACTGCGCCACCTCGGTCTTGATGCCGCCGTTGCCGGCGATGTAGATCTCGTAGCCGGAATCGACGCCGATGACGCCGACGTCCTTGATGCCGGCCTCGGCGCAGTTGCGCGGACAGCCGGAGACGGCGAGCTTGACCTTGTGCGGGGCATACATGTCGAAGAGCATCTTTTCCAGCTTGACGCCCATCGTCATCGACTTCTGCGTGCCGAAGCGGCAGTGCTCGGCGCCGACACAGGTCTTCACCGTGCGGATCGATTTGCCGTAGGCATGGCCGGAAACCATGCCTGCCTTGTTGAGGTCGGCCCAGACACCAGGCAGGTCTTCCTTCTTGATGCCGAGCAGGTCGACGCGCGCGCCACCGGTCATCTTGACGGTCGGCACCTGATACTTCTCGGCAACATCGGCGATCGCGCGCAGCTCGGCCGGCGTTGTAAGGCCGCCCCACATGCGCGGCACCACCGAGTAGGTGCCGTCCTTCTGGATGTTGGCGTGCGAGCGCTCGTTGATGAAGCGCGACTGCGGATCGTCTTTCGCGTCGTGCGGCCAGGTCGAGATCAGGTAGTAGTTGAGCGCCGGGCGGCACTTGTCGCAGCCGTTCGGCGTCTTCCATTCGAGGAAGGCCATCGTCTCGGGAATGCTGACGAGGTGCTGCTCGCGTATCGCCTTGCGCACTTCGTCGTGGCTGTGATCGGTACAGCCGCAGACTGGCTTCTTGGTGGAAGCCGCCGGCGTGTAGGCACCGCCCAGCGTCGAGGCAAGGATCTGCTCGACGAGGCCCGCACAGGAACCGCAGGAGGACGCCGCCTTGGTGTGCTTCTTCACCTCTTCAAGCGTGAACAGGCCCTTTTCCTTGATCGCCTTGACGATGGAGCCCTTGGTGACGCCGTTGCAGCCGCAGACCTCGGCGCTGTCAGCCATCAGTGCCGCCTTGTTCTGGCCCTGGTGGCCGGCGTCGCCGGCGCTGCCCTGCCCGAAGAGCAGGTGATCGCGCACCGCGTGGATGTCCTTGCCATCCTTGAGCAGCTGGAAGTACCAGGCGCCATCCGCCGTGTCGCCGTAGAGCACGCCGCCGACCAGCTTGTTGTCCTTGATGACGAGCTTCTTGTAGACACCGCCGCCGGCATCGTTGAGCACGATTTCCTCGGTACCGTTGCCGCCCATGAAATCACCGGCGGAGAAGAGATCGATTCCGGTGACCTTGAGTTTGGTGGAGGTGACCGAGCCGGTGTAGCGGCCGATGCCATAGCCGGCCAGATGGTTCGCAGCAACCTTGCCCTGCTCGAACAGCGGGGCCACCAGACCGTAGGCCGTGCCACGGTGGTTGACGCATTCACCAACCGCGTAGATTTTCGGATCGTAGGTCTGCATCGTGTCGTTCACCACGATGCCGCGATTGCAGTAGATGCCCGAGGATTCGGCAAGCGCGGTGTTCGGGCGGATGCCAGTGGCCATCACGACGAGTTCCGCGGGGACTTCCATGCCGTCCTTGAACCGCACCGCGGCAACACGCCCAGATTCGCCCTGGATCAGCATCTCGGTCTGCTTTTCCATCAGGAACTTGAGGCCGCGATCTTCGAGCGACTTCTGCAGCATCTTGCCGGCCACGTCGTCGAGCTGGCGTTCGAGCAGCCACGGGCTGATGTGCACCACGGTGACATCCATGCCGCGCAGCTTGAGGCCGTTGGCCGCTTCCAGACCGAGCAGGCCGCCGCCAATGACGACAGCGTGCTTGTGCAGCTTCGCCGCCTCGATCATCGCGTCGGTGTCGGCGATGTCGCGGTAGCCGATCACGCCGGGCAGGTCATTGCCCGGCACGGGCAGGATGAAGGGATTGGAACCGGTGGCGAGCAGCAGGCGATCATAGGATTCGATCGAGCCATCGGCAGCCACCACCTGGCGGCGGGCACGGTCGATCTTGACGACCTTTTTGCCGAGATGCAGACGGATGTCGTGCTCGCGATACCAGTCGAGGTCGTTGAGGATGATCTCCTGCACTTTCATTTCGCCGGCAAGCACGGGCGAGAGCAGGATGCGGTTGTAGTTGGGATGGGGTTCGGCGCCGAAGACGGTGACGTCGTACATGTCCGGCGCAATCTTGAACAACTCTTCGAGCGTACGAACGCCGGCCATACCGTTGCCGACCATGACAAGTTTGGGTTTGCTCATGTTGGAACTCCGTGGTTTTTTATGTTGCCGTACCGATTAATGCAACGGCCGTGCCAACCATCACAACATGTTGTTTTTTATGGGAATATCACATCAACATAAAGCACAAACGCACCATAAAGGTGCGTTTGGTTCGGCAACGGTGCAGCGAGAGAGAGGCGGCAGTCAGGCAGGCGCGAGGGCATGCGCCCCGGTTTCAACGGCGACCACCGCCTTGGCTTCGTTGAGATCAGCGGCGTAGCCGCTGGCCAGCAGGCATGCAGCGAGCTGGTTGGCGATGGGCTGCGGAATCGGCAACTGGCCGTCGATGACCTTGCGCATCCAGCAGGCAGTCGCCGCTGCATCAGCCGCTTCTGGCAGGTGCGGCAGCGATCGCAGGCTGTCGTGCTCGGCTTCGAAAAGCACCTCGCTGACTCCTTCGCGCAGGTATTCGATGCGCGGCCGGCGTTTCGGGTTGGCGAAGGGCTCACCTTCCGTGGCGCGCAGAAGCAAGGCGTGCGCGCCCTGACGGGAGAGCACGTCGCGCATGGTTTCGATGTAGTCCGGATGCGTTGCCGCTGCCATCACGACGCCTTCGCCGCGGAAGGGATCGAGCATCTTGACGAGGCTGTGCGCGCTGTTGCGCACCCCGAGGCGCGCGCGCAGCGCAAGCATGTCGGCCAGGCCGGGCGCGATCACGGGCAGCGGTACGAAGGCCAGCCCGTGTTCGCCCAGCGCCTGCTGCGCCTGCGTGATACTGGCGGCCGGCATGACGCCAAGTTCGCGGAAGATATGGCCGCTGGTGATGCGCCCATAGCCTTCGAGCAGGCCATGCACCACGACGGGAATATTGAATCCCTGCAACAGCATGGCGAGCAGCGGCGTCAGATTGGCGCCCTTGCGCGCGCCGTTGTAGCTGGGAATCACCACCGGGCGCACGCCTTCGTTGGGATTGTGCAGCGCGTTGATGCGCTCGTTGGCAGCGGCGAGAAAGCCGGTCATTTCATCGATGGATTCACTCTTCATGCGCAAGGCGATGAGGATTGCGCCCATTTCAAGATCGGGCACACCACCGTCGAGCATGGCACCGTACAGGCGGGCGGCATCGTCCTCGGTGAGATCGCGCGAGCCTTCGGCGCCGCGCCCGATTTCCTTGATGATGTGAGCGTAGGTCATTGTTGTTTTCCTCAGGCTGCCTCGGGCAGCGCGGTAGTGGCGAGTTCCCTGATCTGAGGCAGGCAGCCGCCGCAAAAGGTTCCGCATTTCAGGGTTTCCTGCACGGCAGCCAGTGTAGCGCCGCGGGCAAATTCGCCGACGATCTGCGCCTCGCTGACGCCGGCGCATTTGCAGATGACGGGCGAGCGTGCCACGGCTGCCTGGCTTGGCGGCCGGACACTGGGTGCGAGCGCATGACGCACCAGCGATGCGTCGAGCGAATCGTCGGCCATTGCATCCTTGAGCCAGGTGGCGGCTAGCGATTCGCCGGCAAGACGCACGGCAAACAGGCGTCCATCGCGCAGCACGGCCTTCTTGTCGATACCGCGCGAGGCGTCGGCGTAGATGATCGCACTCTCGCTGCCCTGCATTGCAAACAATGAATCGATTTCATCGAGCACGCTGTCCGCGGGTGCCGCGTAAGCGGCGGCGCGCAGAAGCACGAGCGTTCCGCTGCGACCATAGAGGCCGACCGTCGCGTACGGAAAGCGCTTGAGCAAGCCGCGCGCCCGCGCGAGCAAGGGCAAGGCTTCATCTGCGGAAACGCGGCGGAGGATGGCGAGAGTCCATGGAAAATCCACTGTTTCGACATGGACAGCGGCGTGCTTCAGCTCGGGCTGGAACGAGTAGGGATCGGTGGCCGCCGGCATCAGTGCGTTGGCGCCATAGCCGTTCATGAATTGTTCGCCCCAGTGCATCGGCAACCAGCAGCGCCCCTTGGCGAGCCCTTCGCCCTGTTCGACGCGCACGACAACCTCGCCGCGCCGGCTGGCAAGGCGCACCAGGGTGCCGGATTCAATGCCGCGATGGCGCATGTCGCACGGGTGCATCTTCAGGATGGGCTCATCCTCGCCATTGAACAGACGGGCGACGGTACCGGTGCGGCTCATGCTGTGCCACTGTTCGAGAAGGCGCCCGGTGAGCAAGCTCAGCGGATAGTCGGCATCCGGCTTTTCGGCGACCGGACGATGCTCGACGCAGACGAAGCGGGCCCGACCGGAGGGGGTGGGGAAAACGCCGTCCGCGTAGAGGCGGCTTCGACCAGTCGTCGCGCCTTCAGGGAACGGCCACTGTTGCGGCCCTTCGCGCTCGATGAGCGCGTAGTCGAGACCGCTGATGTCAAGATCGCGACCGCGCGTCGAGGCGCGGTGTTCGGCGTGCACCTCTTCGACACAGGTGTAGGGAAACAGACGGGCGGTGTGCGGATTCTCCAGCCGAGCGCCCAGGCTGCGTGCAAAGTCGACGGCGATCCGCCAGTCCGGCCGCGCCTCTCCGGGCGGCGGCACGGCAGCGCGCACGCGCGAGATGCGCCGCTCCGAGTTGGTGACCGTGCCCTCCTTTTCGCCCCACGAACTCGCCGGCAACATCAGGTCGGCATAGGCGGCGGTATCGGTGTTGGCATAGGCTTCCTGCAGCACGACGAACTCGGCATTCGCCAACGCTGCGCGCACTTCCGCCTGGTTGGGCAGGGACTGCGCTGGATTCGTGCAGGCGATCCAGACGGCCTTGATTTCTCCGCTCGCAAGCGCGCGAAACAGTTCAATCGCCGGTTTGCCGGGTTTTTCGGGGATGGCAGGAATTCCCCAGAGTCGGGCGACTTCGTCGCGATGGGCCGGGTTGGCCAGATCGCGGTGTGCGGAGAGCAGGTTGGCAAGGCCGCCGACCTCGCGCCCCCCCATCGCATTTGGTTGGCCGGTCAGTGAAAACGGTCCTGCGCCGGCCTTGCCGATCTGGCCGGTGGCAAGATGCAGGTGAATGATTGCGGCGTTGTTGTGCGTGCCGTGCGTGCTCTGGTTGAGCCCCTGGCAATAGAGCGACAGGGCCGCGCCAGCGTTGCCGAACCAGCGCGCCGCCAGGACGATGTCTTCTTCGGCAAGTTCGGTGACGGCTGCTGCCGCGGCAGGCGTATAGCGTGCGAGCGACGCTTCGAACTCGGCAAAGCCCTCCGTGTGGGCGGCGAGATAGTCGCGATCGACGAGCTTCTCGTCGATCATCACGCGCAGCATGGCGTTGAAGAGTGCGATGTCGCTGCCGGGACGCAGGGCCAGATGCAGATCGGCGATGGCGCAGCTTTCGCTGCGGCGTGGATCGATGACGATGACGCGCAGCTTGGGGTTGCGCGCCTTGGCATCTTCAATGCGGCGGTAGACGATGGGGTGCGCCACGGCGGCGTTCGACCCGGCGAGCAGGATCAGATCGGCGTGGTCGATATCCTCATAGGCGCAGGGCGGCGCGTCGGCGCCCAGCGTCTGCTTGTAGCCGGCGACCGCCGAGGACATGCAAAGGCGTGAATTGGTATCGAGGTTATTGGTGCCGATCAGTCCTTTGGCAAGCTTGTTGAAGACGTAGTAGTCCTCGGTCAGCAACTGGCCCGACAGATAGAAGGCGACGGAATCCGGTCCGTGCCGGCGGATGGTATCGGCGAAGCGCTCGACGGCATGCGCGAGTGCCGCGTCCCAGCTGACGCGTTGGCGCGGTGCCGTGCGTTCGCTGCGCAACTCCGGGAAAAGCAGGCGATAGTCGTGGCGTGCGGAGTCAGCAAGCGCGGCGCCCTTGGCGCAGAGGCGACCAAAGTTGGCCGGGTGCGCCTTGTCGCCACGGATGCCGGTAATGCGCCCGGCGTCGCTCTCGATGACGACACCGCAGCCAGTGCCGCAGTAACAACAGGTAGATCGGGTTTCGGTCTTCATGGTGATCGCTCCTGCCCGGAGAATCAGCAACAGGCGTGCCACCCAATGAAATCAATGACTTGAATAGCAAAGAGGCGGGACTCGCCGCAAGGATGCCTCACGATAGTGCGACGCACCAGGCGCGGGCGCGCCAGCCTGGTGCGGAGAGAATACTTACTTCACGCGCTGCAAACGCGGCCGCGTTGGCGGAGGTTCCGGCTCCGGGTCTGACGCGTCGGGCAGAACGACGGTATCCGTGCCAACGCTCTCTTCAGCCTCATCGTCCGCTTCGAACGCCATGCCGCCACCGTTCTCGCGGGCGTAGATGGCAAGCACACTGGCCAGCGGGACCGAGAGTTCGCGGGCAACGCCGCCGAAGCGAGCCTGGAACTCGATCAGGTCGTTACCGATGACGAGACGGTTGGTAGCTGCGGCGCTGATGTTGAGAACGATCTGTCCATCCTTGACGAACTCGATCGGCACATGCGTGCGGGGGCCGACCTTGACGGCGATATACGGCGTAAAGCCGTTGTCGCAGCACCACTCATGGATGGCGCGAACCAGATAGGGTTTGGTCGTCGGCAGGGGCATTGGGCAACTTTCGGCAGGCAGATGGCAGCAAGCTGCTGCCATCTGCCCACGAAAATCATCTGCGCATGACCTTCTCGGGCGGCGTCAGTGCGTCGATGAAGCCCTGGCGCGAAAAGATGCGCTCGGCGTATTTCATCAGCGGCGCTGCCTGCTTGCCGAGATCAATGTCGTAGTGATCGAGTCGCCACAGCAGCGGCGCGATGGCCACGTCGAGCATGGAGAACTCGTCGCCCAGCATGTGCTTCTGCTTGGTGAAGATCGGCGCGAGTTCGATGAGACGTTCGCGGATGGTCTGGCGCGCCTTGTCGGCGGTCTTCGCGTTTTTCTCGATGGCCTCGATGTGCACAAAAATCTCGCGCTCCATGCCGGAAAGCAGCTGACGGGCCTTGGCGCGCATCACCGGATCACCCGGCATCAGTTGCGGATGCGGGAAGCGCTCATCGATGTACTCGTTGATGATGTTTGGCTCGTACAGGATAAGGTCGCGCTCGACCAGCACCGGCACGCGGTTATAGGGATTGATGACGGCGATGTCTTCCGGCTTGTTGAAGAGGTCGACATCGATCACCTGAAAGTCCATGCCTTTTTCGTAAAGAACGATGCGGCAGCGATGGCTGAACGGACAGGTGGTTCCGGAATAGAGGTTCATCATGTTCGGTTACCCTCAGAAAACGAATCGGCATCGCTGCGGCGTGGGGGCTGCCCGCGCCGGCGATGCCGCGATCTGGAAACGACGTTTAGTGGATGTCTTTCCAGTATTCCTTCTTCAGCTTGTAGGCGAAGACACAAAGTACGGCAAGGAAGGCCAGCACGAACCAGCCGATCGTCTGGCGTTGTTCCTGCATTGGCTCACCCATCCAGACCATGAAGCCGACGAGGTCGGAAACGGCCTTGTCGTAGTCCTTCGGGGCGAGCTTTCCGGGCACGGCGAGTTCGAGTTTGTGGTCCTTGTTCAGGATTTGCTCGCCCTGCAGTTCCCACAGGATATGCGGCATGCCGACGTTCTCGAAGACGACGTTGTTCCAGCCGGTCGGACGATTGTCGTCACGGTAGAACTGGCGCAGGTAGGTGTACAGCCAGTCGGCACCAGAGCCGTATTCCGAGGCACGGGCACGGGCAATGATGGTCAGATCGGGAGGCGCGGCACCGAACCATTTTTTCTGGTCCTCGGTGCGGGCGGCGACACGCATCGGCTCACCGATCTTTTCAGCGGTGAACATGAGGTTGTCCTTGATCTGCTGCTCGGTCAGCCCCAGTTCGGTGAGCTTGTTGTAGCGCAGGAACGAGGCACCGTGGCAGTTCAGGCAGTAATTGACGAAAAGCTTGGCGCCATTCTGCAGCGCGGGCTTGTCGGCGACCGTGCCCGGCCACTTGTCGAGATGCAGTGCTGCACCGCTGGCGAACGCCATCAGCGGGGCAAAGAGCAGTGCGACGAGAATCTTTTTCATGTTATCCATTCTCCCTTACTTCGTGACCCGGTCCGGTGCCGGACGATACTTGTCGACCTTCGAGTACCAGGGCATCAGCAGGAAAAAGCCGAAGTAGATCAGCGAGCAAACCTGCGAAATCTTCTCGCCCCAGTAGGACGGCGACTGGGTACCGAGGTAGCCGAGGATGAAGAAGGAGATCACGAACAGCGTCAGGAAAGCCTTGTAGATCGGGCCGCGGTAACGGATCGACTTGACCGGGCTCTTGTCCAGCCAGGGCAGCGCCGCGAAGATCATGACCGAAGCACCCATCGCGACGACCCCCCAGAACTTGGCATCGAGGCCGAAGAGCGGCCACACCATCGCACGCAGGATCGAGTAATACGGCGTGAAGTACCAGACCGGCGCGATATGCGGCGGGGTTTTCAGCGGGTCGGCCGGGTAGAAGTTGGGACGCTCAAGGAAGTAGCCGCCACCTTCAGGCGAGAAGAACATGATCGCCGAGAAAGCCATCAGGAACACGACCACGCCGACGATGTCCTTGACCGTGTAGTACGGGTGGAACGGGATGCCGTCGAGCGGGATGCCCTTCTCGTCCTTCTTGGCCTTGATCTCGACGCCGTCCGGGTTGTTCGAACCGGTTTCGTGCAGCGCGAGGATGTGCGCAGCGATCAGGCCGAGCAGCACCAGCGGGAAAGCAATGACGTGGAACGAGAAGAAGCGGTTCAGCGTGGCGTCGCCGATGACGAAGTCACCGCGCAGCCAGATCGACAGCGGTTCACCGATCAGCGGGATCGCCGAGAACAGGTTCACGATGACCTGGGCGCCCCAGAACGACATCTGGCCCCACGGGAGCAGGTAGCCGAAGAAGGCTTCGCCCATCAAGCACAGGAAGATGCCGACACCGAACAGCCAAGTCAGCTCGCGCGGCTTGCGGTACGAGCCGTACATGAGGCCGCGGAACATGTGCAGGTAGACGACGATGAAGAACGCCGAGGCACCGGTGGAGTGCATGTAGCGGATCATCCAGCCCCACGGCACGTCACGCATGATGTACTCGACGGAGGCGAAGGCGACGGGAACGCCGTTGGCGTTCAGCGATGCGTCCGGCTTGTAGTGCATGACCAGGAAGATGCCGGTGACGATCTGGATGACGAGAACCAGCAGCGCCAGCGAGCCGAAGAAATACCAGAAGTTGAAGTTCTTCGGTGCGTAGTATTCGGACAGGTGCCCCTTCCACATGGCCGTTGCCGGGAAGCGGGCATCGAACCACTCGAGGAGGTTGCCCTGCAGGGAGCCGTCCGACTTGTACTTTTCAAAATTGGTGTTTGCCATGACTTATGCCCCCTTCTTGTCTTCGCCGATCAGGATGCGACCATCGGCGATGTAGTAGTGCGGCGGCACTTCGAGGTTGTCCGGCGCCGGCTTTGCCTTGTAGACGCGCCCCGCGAAGTCGAAGGTCGAGCCATGGCACGGGCACAGGAAACCGCCTTCCCAGTCAGCGGCCATCCCCTCTTCCGCGCCCTTCTTGAACTTGGAGGAGGGCGAGCAGCCAAGGTGGGTACAGATGCCGACCATGACCATGATTTCCGGCCGGATCGAGCGGTTGTCGTTCTTCGCGTAGTCGGGCTGCATTTTCTTGTCCGACTTGGGATCTGCCATCTGATCAGCGAGCTTGGGCAGTGTATCGAGCATTTCCTTGTTGCGATGGAGAATCCAGACTGGCTTGCCGCGCCACTCAACGGTCATCATCTGACCTGGCTCAAGCTTGCTGATATCGGCTTCGACCGGCGCACCGGCAGCCTTGGCACGTTCCGACGGCAGCATGCTGGAAACGAAGGGCACCAGCGCGGCAACCGCTCCGACACCCCCTACGGCCGCGGTTGCAACGACCAGGCGTCGCCGTCCGCAGTCCACTTTGCACTCATTGCTCATAGCGCTGATCCTAGGACTAAGATGAATGGGGAAAAATCAAAACACGAAATTATACCGAAAAGGCATCGCCATTTAAACGGCTGCGATGCCTGCGTCGCCGCGAGCGTCCCTTCAGTCCAGCGACCGGCGCTCCCGGACGGCCTGAGCCAGCGTGCCGCTGTCGACATATTCGAGCTCTCCCCCGACGGGCACGCCGCGAGCAATCCGGCTGACACCAATGCCGCGGCCATGAAGCAATTCCGAGATGTAATGGGCCGTTGCTTCACCTTCGTTGGTGTAGTTGGTCGCCAGAATCACCTCGCGCACGACGCCGTCGCTGGCACGCGCCAGAAGTCGGTCGAGCTTCAACTCGCGCGGGCCAATACCATCGAGCGGGGAAAGTCGCCCCATGAGCACGTAGTAAAGGCCGTTGTACGCCTGCGACTGTTCCATCATGTTCATGTCGACAGGGGTCTCGACAATGCACAGAAGGGACGGATCGCGCCGTGCGGAAGCACAGCGCTCGCAAAGCTCGTTCTCGGAAAAGGTGTTGCAGCGCTGGCAGTGTCGGACAGCCTGCAGCGCCTGCTCCAGACTCTCGGCCAGGATGCCGGCACGAGTACGGTCATGCTGCAGCAGGTGGTAGGCCATGCGCTGCGCCGACTTGGGTCCGACACCGGGCAGGCAGCGCAGCGCCTCGATCAGCCTTTCAAGACTGGATGGGTTCAAACGAACGCCCGCTCAGAACGGCATCTTGAAGCCGGGCGGGAGGTTCAGTCCCGCCGTAAACCCAGCCATGCGCTCCTGGGAAATCTGCTCGCCGCGGCGAACGGCATCGTTGAACGCCGCCGCAACGAGATCTTCAAGCATCTCGCGATCATCCATTACGGACGGATCGATCGTGACCCGACGTACGTCATGTGAACAGGTCATCACGACCTTGACCGTGCCGGCACCGGACTGTCCCTCGACTTCCAGCTGGGCCAGTTGCTCTTGAGCCTTCTTCATGTTTTCCTGCATTTGCTGAGCCTGCTTCATCAGGCCGGCAATTCCACCTTTCATCATGGTGCGCTTTCCTCAAATCGGTTTGATGGATGAATCGACTAGCTGGGCATCGAAGATATCGATGACATCGCGGACAAATCCGTCTTGCTCAATGGCAGCGACGGCACTTTCGTGGCGTTCTTCTCGGGCACGCTGTGCTGCAGCAGCCGGCGTCGTCGACTCCGTCTGCGCGAGCTCGATATGCACGCGCGCCTGACGCCCAAGAAAACCGGAGAGCACCTGCTGCAACTTGTCTTGTGCAGGTTTCATTTGCAGATGGCGATGAACCGGCGACAGTCTCAAGTTGATCTGTGTATCGTCGATTGAACGCAGCTCGCAGTGTTGCGCAAGTTCACGCGCCATCCCGGACAGGGAAAGCGATGACAAGGCCGCATGCCAATCGAGAGGAGGCGTCGCGGTGCCAATGGGGATTGCGTCGCGGCGAGACGTGCTTTCAGGCTTTGTTGTTACCTCGGGCACGATCGGCGGAGTCTTTGGCGGCTCCTCAGCGACGACCGCATCGCGCCGGGATGGCGCATTGTGTGTACGCGCCAGAGGAAGCGAACGGTCCGCGGATGGAGTGCGTGCCGCAGTTTCGGGAGACGCAACTGTGCGACGCCCCTCATCGCTGGGCGAGAAAGCCAACAGCCGCAGCAAGGTCATCACGAAGCCCGCATATTCGTCCGGAGCAAGGGCGAGTTCCTGGCGGCCGTGGATGACAATTTGATAAGCGAGCTGGACATATTCCGCATTGATGCGCGAAGCAAGTTCCAGCAGCCGCGCCCGCTCAGGTAGATCATCAGCGATCGCACCCGGCGCAAGCTGGGCAACCTGCACTTGCGTGAGGAGATTTGCCAGCTCCTGCAGCGCGGAATCAAACGAAAGGCTACGCGTCGTCATTTCATCGGCGACAGTGAGCATCTGCGTTGCGTCGTTTGCATGAAGCGCATCGAGTATGGAAAACAGGTAGTCGAGATCTACCGTTCCGAGCATTTCCCTTACTTGCGATTCATCGACCCGCCCGGCTCCATGCGCGATCGCTTGATCCAGCAGGGACAGGGCATCGCGCATCGAGCCCGCAGCGGAACGGGCCAGAAGGTTCAAGGCCGCCGGTTCGAACGAAACGCTCTCGGCTTGCAATATCCGGGTCAGGTGCCCGCATATCGCCGGCGGAGGCATCTGCTTCAAGTTGAACTGCAGACAGCGCGAGAGCACCGTCACCGGGATCTTCTGCGGATCGGTGGTCGCCAGAATGAACTTGACGTGCTCAGGCGGCTCTTCGAGCGTTTTCAACATCGCGTTGAACGCGGAATTCGACAGCATGTGTACTTCGTCGATCACATACACCTTGTAGCGACCGCGCGTCGGCGCGTAGACAGCGTTTTCAAGCAACTGACGCATTTCGTCTACACGCGTATTCGTCGCGGCATCGACCTCCAGAAGATCGACAAAGCGACCACTGTCGATTTCAACGCAAGCCGAACACGTGCCACAAGGCTCTGCACTGACACCCGCCTCGCAGTTCAGCGATTTGGCGAGAATCCGCGCTATCGTGGTCTTTCCGACCCCCCGAGTGCCAGTGAACAAGTAGGCATGATGGAGCCGTTGCTCCGAAAGCGCATGCGTGAGCGCACGGACCACGTGCTCCTGGCCGACCAAGGTAGCAAAGGATTTGGGGCGCCACTTGCGCGCAAGGACTTGGTAGCTCATCGTCCGAATTCTACCTGCAGCGGGTGGCGCATAAGGCGCGATATAGAGAAAGGGTGGCGAGCCTGACCCCCGGCACTTGCAGATAACGGCTGTGGCTGCTTCCTTCCGGACCTGACCAAGTTGACCATCCTGCAATGCGGGGAGACCCGCCACACGGAATCCTACCACAAACGCACTGGATCACGCATCGCAAATAGCTGAAAAGCCTTGCGCGACGGGGCCTTTGAGGGAGACTGGGGCGAAGGTGTTTGTGGAGTGAGGGCAAGAGCCGGGAATATCGGCACTAGGAAAGCGAACGCCCAACCGGTTGGGTCGGGGGGCGTTTTGAAGGGGAGCCTGGCGGTGACCTACTTTCGCACACGAGGTGTGCACTATCATCGGCGCGGTTTCGTTTCACGGTCCTGTTCGGGAAGGGAAGGGGTGGGTCCGAAACGCTATGGCCGCCAAGCATAACTTGTCACTTTGACGCGGGGCGTCAAAGCCAAAACGGGAAGAAGGAGGTTGTGATTGTGTTATTGAGTTGCGAGCAGATCCAAGGTTATAGGATCAAGCCGCACGGGCAATTAGTACTGGTTAGCTTAACGCATTACTGCGCTTCCACACCCAGCCTATCAACGTGGTGGTCTTCCACGACCCTTCAGGGGGATCGAGTCCCCAGGGAAATCTTATCTTGAGGCGAGTTTCACGCTTAGATGCTTTCAGCGTTTATCTCTTCCGAACTTAGCTACCCGGCGATACGACTGGCGTCATAACCGGTACACCAGAGGTTCGTCCACTCCGGTCCTCTCGTACTAGGAGCAGGCCCCCTCAAATTTCCAGCGCCCACGGCAGATAGGGACCAAACTGTCTCACGACGTTTTAAACCCAGCTCACGTACCTCTTTAAATGGCGAACAGCCATACCCTTGGGACCGGCTACAGCCCCAGGATGAGATGAGCCGACATCGA